>NZ_JBICTF010000002.1:0-909825 GCF_043197435.1 Microbispora bryophytorum
GTGACAACGGCCAGACCCGCCTGGTCGCGACCAACAACCTGACCATGAACGGCAGCTGGCAGACCACCAGCACAGGCACCGAGGTGGCCTCCACCGCCGTCTCCGGCGGGCGGATCTGGCTACGGGTCAACGCCGACATCCGCCCCGGCAGCGGCCGCCAGGCCCGCTTCTCCTACAGCACCGACGGAGTGAACTTCACCTCCTTCGGACCGGCCTTCACCATGGGCAACGCCTGGCAGTTCTTCATGGGCTACCGCTTCGCCATCTTCAACTACGCCACCCAGTCCCTGGGCGGCGCGGTCACCGTCAACCGCTTCGACCTCACCACCCCCTGAGACGAAAGGACCAGGAAGACTCGCTACTCGACGGCCCGGCGGTAGGTGCACACCTGCACGCCGGTGCCGCCGGTGGTCGCGGAGACGAGTTCGAGCCTGTGCCGCAGGCCGTCGCTCGGGAAGATCGTCTTTCCGCCGCCGAGGATCACCGGCATGACGATCAGCCGGAGCTCGTCGACCAGGCCCTCGTGCAGGAGGGTGCGCACGAGGCTCGGGCTCCCCATGACGACCAGGTCGCCGTCGCCCGCGTCCCGCAGCTCGCGGAGGCGGGCGACGGCCGCGTCGCCGGGGATTCGCGTGGTGTTCCAGGTCAGCTCGTCGTCGCTCAGCGTCTCGGACACCACGTATTTCGGCATCGCGTTCATCCGGTCGGCGAACGGGTCGCCGGCCCGCTCGGGCCATGCGGCGGCCATGTTCTGCCAGGTGCGGCGGCCGTAGAGCAGTCCCTCCGCCTTGCTCACCGTGTCGTAGAAGGCGCCGCCGACGATCTCCGGGTCGAAGAACGGATGCGTCCAGCCGCCGTGGGCGAAGCCGCCGTCGGTGTCCTCCTCGGGACCACCCGGTGCCTGCACGACGCCGTCCACGCTCATGAATTCGATGACCACGATGCGCATCGCGCTCTCCTCCGTATGTACCCGTCTGTGTCCACCGGTCTGGGTCCACCGGCTCCGTCGTGGTTCCCACGGTAGCTACCGACGAATTTAATTGTCAAGACACCTCTATTTGTCGGCTACCTCCAGGACGCGTGAGGCGACCGTCTCGGCGGGCCGGCCGAGCACCCGTTCGAGGTCGTCGGTCCGCTGCTCCAGCTTCCCCGCGCGGATCTGCGCGTTGATCCAGCTCATCGGGCCCGGCCCGGCGTCGGGCACCTCGCGGTAGGGCACGCCGAGCGCCTCGGCCACCTCGGGATAGCTCCACAGCGGCCCGGTGAAGTCGTACGCCCGGCCCAGATGCCCCTTACCGATCAGCACGTTGGCCGCCGCCTCGGCGAGATCCGACCGGAACGCCGTGTTCAGGCCGCGTCCACCGGTGCTGCTGGTGATCTCACCCTCGACGACCCGCGGGACGAACGCGTCGCTGTAGAAGGGGTGGCGCAGGAACGTGTACGGCAGGCCGCTGCGGAGTATGGCCTGCTCGGTGGCGTGATAGGCCTCCGTCATGCCGGTCGCGCCGGCGCCGGCCCCCAGGAAGCTGGTGAAGACGACCGCGCCGACGCCGGCCTCCTTGGCCGCGGTCACCGCGTTCAGGTGCTGCTCGATCCTGCGGGGGGTGTCGAGCTCAGGAGAGGAGATCAGGAGGAGACGGGCGGCCCCGTCGAACGCCTCGCGCAGGCTCGCCGGGTCGTCGTAGTCACCGCGGCGGGCCGGCACACCCTCCGGCGCGCGGCCGAGGTCGCGCACCGCGGCCACCACCTCCGTACGGGTGCGTAAGCGGTCGATGACGAGGCGGCCGAGCGCGCCGGAGGCGGCTGAGATCACGATCATGGGCCAAGTAGACTCCCGGCCGTTTCGGCCCTGCCACTGGTTTTCCGGCCACTGGTTCTCGCGGGGGGACGGTAGCGGGCGCGGTAGTCGTCCCAGTCCCAGGTGGCCAGGAAGGCCGCCGCGGCCGTCCGGCCGTTGCGGTAGAGGTGGTGCCTCTGCCCCTCGTCGAGGTCGAAGTCGACCATCCCCACGCCCTCGGTGTCGACCTGAATGGTGCGTGCCCTGACCCAGGGCTGGTCGAGGTACGTCTGGTCGTGGCCGACGATCGCGGTCCCGACCAGGGACGTCAGCAGCCGCAGGGCGGGCAGGTGGGGAGCCCCGACGAGCGGCAGCCTGAGCGTGTCCTCCCCGAACGCGGGGAGCAGTTTGACCCCGAACGTGGGCCAGCGCGGCTGCCGCCCGTCGGGCCGGTCGAGCGTGTCGATGGGGAAGTTGGACAGCACGCCGCCGTCCACCAGCGTCGACACCAGCCCGGTGCCGGGATTGGCGATCGTGACGGGCTCGAAGAAGAAGGGGATCGACATCGAGGCGCGGACCGCGTCGGCCACCCGCTGCCTGCCCGGCTCCGCCACGCCGTAGACGCTCCGGTAGTCCCACGGCAGGCGCACCAGCCGGCCCAGGGTGACGTCCGTGGCCGTCACCACCAGGCTGTAGCGCTGGTCCTCGCCCATCCAGGGCGCCGGGTCGTCGAGGGCCAGGTCGTCGAACGTCTCGACACCCAGGCCGGCCAGCTCGTTGCCCAGCCACTCCCGCAGGTGGTCGCCCTCGAACACGCCCCGTTCGAACAGCAGGGACAGCAGCGAGAACCCCCTGCCGACCAGCGGGACGCGCTCCGCGGCGGACGCGTCCCTGAACCTGCGGTAGTCGACGTCGAACAGGAGCTCGCGCATGCGCTCCGGCGGCATTCCGGCCGCGGCCAGCGCTCCCACCACCGCCCCCGCGGAGGTCCCGGCGACACGAGTGCCGGCGGCCCGTCCGAACCGGTATCCGGCGGTGTGCAGTTCGTGCAGCGCGCCGACCAGGCCCACGCCCTTGACGCCGCCGCCCTCCAGCACCAGATCGGCCCGCTTGTCCATCCCGGCCATCGGCACCAGCCCTTCTTCCGACCACCCTCACGTGGATCTACCGCGTTCGGACGGCTCGGGCCCCGGCGCCGCGCCGATACGACCGAACCCTCATTCCCCCTTGTCCTGGGGATACCAGCGCAGTTCGATGACGTTGCCGTCTGGGTCCTTCAGGTAAACCGAAGTGGCGACGCCGCGCGCCCCGAACCGGGGGCCGGGTCCGTCGATGACGGTGAGAGCGCCGGAGTCGACGACCTCCTGCCAGTCCAGCGGCTCGACGACCAGGCAGAAGTGGTCGACGTTCGGCTCGCCGCGGTCGCCGCGCAGCAGATCGATGATCGTGTCCGGAGACACCCGCACCGAGGGGAACGGCGCCTTTCCCGCCCGCCACTCGTCGACCCGCACCGGCTCAAGGCCGAGGACGTCGCAGTAGAACGTCAGCGACCGCTCGACGTCCTCCACGGTCAGCACCAGATGATCGAAGCCCTTGACGCGCATATTCGTTGTGCTCATGAGTCCAACGATGCTCGTCGCGACGGCCGGCACCAAGCCCCGATCACGCTCGCATACTCGAACGGGACGAGATCGAGATCTTCCCGACGTCGGCGGCCCCGCTGCACCGTCACCTTCTGCACCGTCACCTTTGCATCGTCATTTTCGGCATGGCCTCTTCTGTAACAGGTTGCGGTTGCGGTAGAAGATCACTCGTACTATTTCTCCTCCTTTCGAGGTACATGTGAGAAAGACCCTGCGAGCGACTGCGGCCCCCGTGTTCGCCGCCGCCTTCGTCCTGGCCGCCCTGTCCGCTCCCGCGAATGCCGACACCACCCCCGGCACGACCGAGAGCGACGCCGATATCGCCGCCGAGTGGCAGACCGCCTGGGACACCTACCACTTCACCGACACCACCCCGCCCGCGCCCGACTCGGGCCGGAGCCGGGTCACGAACAGCATCTCGGTCGACATCGACTCGCCGATGCCGCTGACCTTCTACAAGTACTCGGACTTCAACAACCACCTCGGTAAGAACCCGTTCCTGAAGCGGGTCGTCACGCACAAGGAGTGGCGCGAGGCCCCCGCGACCTACCGCAACCTCACGGCGATCGAGGAGATCCCGTACGAGGGCACGATCGTGGTCAGCAAGACCCACGCCCAGCAGCGCCTCCACCCGGACGGGTTCTACTACGAGACCGACAGTTGGTCGCAGCCCAACGTGGTAACGCACCAGAAGATCGACTTCTCGCCGCTGCCCGGCGGGAAGACCCGGGTCACGGAGAACCTCACCTTCGAAGCGGACTCTTCGCTGATCGACTTTGTCGCCGCGAACGGCACCGCCTCGCACCAGCAGTTGCAGGAGGCCCTCAAGGACGCGATCGAGAGCGGCGAGCTCTGATCCTCGGGCCAACATGGGAAAGGCGGGCGTCTTCCGTGCGGGAGACGCCCGTCTCCTGTCAGTGCCCGATGCCTTCGCCCCTGCTCTCGTTGGACTCCAGGGTCTGGTTGATCGAGCAGTTCTTGATCCCGCCTCTGCAGTTGCCGCTCAGGGAGTCGGTGAAGACGCTGACGCTCGACACCTGCTGGACGCCGGCGAAGTCGACGGCGCTGTTGCCCGCGGGGGCGTTCACGTTGCGCTTGCCCGTATTGAGCTGGTAGGGCGGGCTGCTGATCGTCGGCGCGTTGGCGGTGTTCACACCGGCCGTGCGCTGCGTACCACCGCCGCCGCCGTCACCCAACCCGCCACCGAAACCGGCGAGACGGGCGCCGCCGTGACCGTGGCCCTTGCCCTTCTTCCCTTTGCCTTTCTTGCCCTGGCCCTTCTTGCCCTGGCCGCCATGACCACCCTGTCCACTCTTGCCGCCGTGGCCATGCGGGCCGTGACCGGCGGCCGGGACCGGCGCGGCCAGCGCCTGCGGCACCACGGCGACGTTCGGCATCACGATGAGGAGCGCGGCGACGGCCATGCGCCGAGCGGACATGGACACGACGCGGGTTCTTTCTGCCCTGATGTCGCCCATCCGATCCACACCTGCCTTTGCATTGGCACACAAGCGACGCATCCGGCTCATACCCCTCACTTCGCCTCCCTTCTCCCGGGGTGTGATGTGCTGTGCGGTTGCTGATGCCTTCTTTGCGCTGAGCGCCCCGGGCGCCCAGGGCGCCGTGGGCACCGCGGTCAGCGCGTGTCCGTGTCGCCAGCGGCCCGCTAAATCCGTAGCCGGTTGATGTGGGTCGGCTGGTAGGTGAAGGCCCAGCGGTCGGTGCCGGTCTTGTGGCGGGTGTAGCGGTCGGGGTGCTGGTAGCGGTCACGGTTGTGGAACTGGCAGGCCGGGCCGAGGAGTTTCAGGTCGGTCAGGCCGCCGGTGCTCCAGTTGTCGGCGTGGTCGATCTGGCACATGGTGGCGGGCAGCGGGCAGCCGTCGATCCAGCAGGTGGCGTAGCGGGCGTAGACGGCCCGTCGCTGGGCGGGGGTGGCCAGGCGGACCTTGCGGCCCATGTCCAGCACCTGCCCCTCGGCATCCATCACCAACCGCACCAGAGCGCTTGTGCGGGCCAGGCGATGCACGCTGGCGAGGGGCAGCATCTGCCCGGTCGCCAGCAACAACCCCGGCGCGGTGCCCAGCAAAGCTCCCGGCACCGCCCCCAGCCCCGGCTCGCCCGGCGCTGTTCCCGAGGGCCTCCCCGGCGGCCTCCCCGGCGCCGCTCCCAGTGGCTTGCCCGGTGGTGTCCCCGGCCCAGGCTCGCTCGACGGTGTCCCGGGCTCTGGTTCCGATGGCCTCCCCGGCGGTGCCCCCGGCGGAGTCCTCGACCCCGGCTCGCCCGGCGGTGTCCCCGGCTCCGGTCTCGGCGCTCCCGGTACCGCGCTTCGCGCCGTCTCTGCTGCCGACTGCTCATGATGTATGTCGTTGCGGCCTTCGGGCGTGCCCTGCCCATGGCGGCAGTCCCCCGCAGGCTGATGCCCAGCGTGAGTGTGATGCGCAGCGGCGTCCTCAGGGGGAGGATCCGGCCATTCCGCCGCGCGAGAATGCGCCGCGCGGGGACGCGCCACATGTGGTGGCGCTACGTGTGGAGGTGCTACGTCTGGAGGTGCTACGTCTGGAGGTGCTGCGTCTGGAGGCGCGCTACCGCCATAGGCAGGCCGTGCTGCTGCGGGCTCGGGGTTTGTTTCAGCGTGGGCCGCCGCGTGGTCTCGGTCTGCGCCCCTGGGCGGTGCGGTGTCGTCGCCCTCGGCAGAGGCAGGGTCAAGGTCGGTGCTCCCGGCAGCGGCGTCCGCGGCTGCCCCGGCATCGGCATCGGCTGCTGCCCCGGCATCGGCCGCCGGACCGGCCGCTGTCTCGGCCTCGGTCTCGGCGGTGCCGGGGTCATGTGGCCGGTAGGGGGCCTCACCCCGAGCAGGCGCGGCAGCGTCTGTTATGCCCGTGTCGGCGGGGCCGGCGTCGCTGAGGTTGCCGGGGGCGTCGTCGGTGGGGATGGCGTCTTCGATGTCGTCGTCGCCCACGGGGCAGGGCCCGGCAACGCTACCCGGGTCGCCAAAGGCGTCGGTGTCCTCGCTGTCCCAGCCGTCCCCGGTACTGTCCGCACCCTGGGCGTGCTCGGCGTCCTGGGCGTCCTCGGCGCTGTCCGCACTCTGGGCGTGCTCGGCGTCCTCGGCGTCCTCGGCACGCTGCCCGTTCTCGGCGTCCTGGGCGTCCCGGCCGTCCCCGGCACTCTGGGCGGCTTCGGTGGTTTCGGGGTGGTCGGGGTCGGGGGCGGGGTGGTCGGGTTCGGGGTCGGTGGGCAGGGATTCGGCGTTGACCAGGACCAGAAGCTCAGCCACGATCTTCTGCTCCATCAACGCGATGAACGCATCCGCCTGGCGGACCCGCAGCGGCCGATCATCGCCCTCCGCACGCGGCTTGGCATAAGCATCCAACAGCGCCCGCAACCGCGCCGCCGCCTCACGCGGCAGATAGAACTCCCCCTCCAACCCGCCACCCGCAGTGGGGCGGACCCGCAGAAACCGCCGCCCGTAGTCGGCCCGCTCGTCCCGCTCCTCACCATCAGGGTCCAGCACCGCCCGCAGATACCGCCCCGCCTTGGCCACCTCCGCCGGCCCCGCCTTACCCGCCAACTCCAGCAAAATCGGCTCAGCCAGCCCCGCATGCTCATCACTCAACCGCGCGGTGGCCGTGCAGATCGCCTCCACCACCCCCGCCGACAACACCCCGGCGGCGAACTTCTCCCGCACCCTCGGCAGGCGCGCCAACTCCACCGCCAAGGTCAGCAGACGGCCCGCTCCCGCCACGCTCATCCCGGCGGCGGTGCGCAACCAACTGCGGGTGGAGGCATGCCCATGCTGTTTGGCCTGCCCCGCCCGATGCACCTGCCCCACCCGATCCGCCAACGCGCACGTGATCCGATCCCGCGCGAACAGCAAATCCTCGGCCTCGGCCACGCAGATGTCCGCATCGCCCGGCAACGCCGCCAACGCCAACGCCTGCGCCGACTCACGCAACGAACTCACGAGTACCCACGACGACCGGCCCCGAGCAGCACCAGTAGCAGCATCGCGGGCACCGGCACCACAACCACCGGCACCACCGGTGCTCCCAGCGCCGGCACCGGCACCGGCACTGTCGGCGCTCGCGGCACCGGCCGCGTCGTCGTCGACGCCCTCACCGTCCCTGAGCCCGCTGTTGGTGCTGCTGGTGCTGCTGTCGGCCTTGGTGCGGCTCGCGTGCCGCGCCGGCTGGGGATCGGCGATCGGAAAGTGCTCACGAGCGGCCGAACCATCCGCGGACCACAACCGAGAACCGGAGGTCAACCGGTCCCACCAGCCAGCAGAGCCATTCGAACGATGGGAGTGCTCAGGATTGATATCGAACATATCCATCGTACCTTCCAACGAGATTCGAAATTCTGTTTCAATTTTCTCCCACCAACATCACTCAGAGCAACCTTGCGAGGCGATTTGTTGGAGCTACAGGCTTACGGAGCCGCGGACAGGAGATCGAGCAGAGTGTGCAACACCCGGGAGAGCCCGACCGCGACGAGAACGGGGATCACCAGGCTGAGACAGAGAGCCAGCACGCAGCCGCCACCTCCGCCCATCCGATTGCGCACCGGATTCTGTGGCTCCAGTCCGCGCCACAGCGGCCGGGGTTCGAGGAGAAGGAACAGCATCGCGCCCACCTCGCCCACGGTGAACAGCCAGAACCAGGCCCATCTGTTTCCCAGCCTGGGCCCGTCCGTACCGATCATGATGAGGAGCGCGACGATCCAGGCCCCGCCGACGAGCCAGGTCGCGCCATGGAACGGCAGGCGGAACGGCACGCGGAACGGCCAGTCCGGGAAGAGCCCTTGGCGCGGATGGGCGAGCGTGGCCTCCGGGCGGGGAACGGCGGTGTTCAGGTCGCGTAGGAGTGCGCCGGGGGTGTAGGCGCCGTTCGCAGAGCGATCGGCGTGATACCAGAACAGAGGGCCCGTCGACCACCGCAGATCCACCGGGGTGCCGTGGTAGATGACGTACGTGACCTGCCCGGTCCGGAGCGCGGTGTGGAAGTCGGCGAGGGTGCGCTCGCGCGGGGTCATGCTGAGCACGGTCACCAGAGCGCCCCACAGCAGCACGACGAGCAACGCCATGCGCCCCCATAACCCTGCGATTCGGTACGCAAGTCGCATGACGCGATCCTCTGTCAGCGGGTGCGTGACGGCACCCCTCTTCCTGAAACGGCTATAGCCGCTCCTGGCGGGGCAGCACCACCTCGCGGGCCAGGAGGAGCAGGGCCGCCGCCAGCGGAATGCCGAGCAGGGCGCCCACGATGCCGAGCAGCGCCCCGCCGAGCAGGGCTCCCACGATGGTCGCCACGGGCGGCACGTCGACCGACGACTTGAACACCTTCGGGGAGATCAAGTAGTTCTCGACCTGCTGGTAGACCACGAAGAAGACCACGCAGGCGATGCCGACCTGAACCGAGGAGAGGAAGCCCACCCCCGAGGCCACGACAGCGCCGATGACCGCGCCGACCAGGGGAATCAGGTCGGTGACCGCGACGAAGATGGCCAGCGCGAGCGCGTACGGCACCTTCAGCATGGCCAGGAACAGGAAGGTCACCACGCCGGCGATCAACGAGATGATCAGGTTGCCCGCGACGTAGCCGCCGATCTGGTTGATGATCTCGTCACCGAGCAGGCGGACCCGCGTACGGCGGGAGCGGGGCACGAACCGGTAGGCCGTCTCCTTCATGGAGTTGAGCGACCCGAGGAAGTAGAGCGTGAGCACGAGCACCGTGAAGCCGCTGAACAGCGCGCTGATCACTACGCTCGCCACACCGAGGAGCCCGCCGAACATCTGCGTGGCCAGCCCACCGCCCGCGACGTATTGCTGGATCTTGTCGAGGATCTGGTAGCGCTCGTCCACCGAGCGGATCATCGGGTGGTTCTGGAGCTGCTGCACGTAG
This sequence comes from Microbispora bryophytorum, assembly GCF_043197435.1. Taxonomy (NCBI): domain Bacteria; kingdom Bacillati; phylum Actinomycetota; class Actinomycetes; order Streptosporangiales; family Streptosporangiaceae; genus Microbispora; species Microbispora bryophytorum. Next base: position 9,321 of record NZ_JBICTF010000002.1, read on the forward strand.
TCGGGCAGTTCCCGGGCGAACCCGGTGGTCTGCTCGGTCAGCGGCGGCACGACCGCGAGCCCGAAGACCACGAAGCACGCGATGACCGACCCGAACACGATCGTGATCGCGAGACGGCGGGACAGGTTGCGCCGCTGCAGCGCCTCGACCGCGGGGTTCAGGCCGATGGCCAGGAACAGCGAGACCACGATCAGCACGATCGCCGAGCCGGCACCGGCGATCGCCTGCACGAGGAGCCATGCGGTGAGCACGCCCAGGGCGCCGGTCAGGCCGAACATGAACGGGTTGCTGCGCAGCGGACGTCCCGGCAGGCCGAACGGCCGGTCGGAGGCCGGCACACCGTCGGCGCCACGATCCATGGGATCGACGCCCGGTCGGCTCACGCCATCCGAAGATGGGCCGGGGGCCGGGGTCGCCTCCCCCTGGCCGGGGAGCGAGGGGAACACGCTGGAGATGCCGCTGCCTGGGGATAGACCGCTGTCGGACACGCCCCCACTGCTGCCCCATCAAGGTCACTTGACACGGACCTATCCGGACGAGTCGCCCTTTTGTTCCCAATTGGTGAGAGCCGCGACCTCCAGAAGGATCCCCTTCCGGTCCTGCGCCGGCGCTCTCACGGCCGGTGCGCCGATCGGGCGGCCCGCAGCAGCGCCGCGCCGGCGAAATAGACGGCGAAGTAGACGGCGAAGTGGACAGGGAGCATCGGCGCGGGCAGGCCCTGCGCGCCGGTGAGCGCCGCACCGAGCAGGCCCGCGACGACCAGGCCGGTCCCCGCCAGGGTCACGGCCACCGTCCTGGCCCCCGTTCCCGCCCCCGACCTCCCGGCCTCCGGCGCGGGGCAGGGGCCTCCGCGCCGCTCCACGAAGGCGAACAGGACGACGAGGACCGCGAGGGTCGCCGTCAGGAAGGCGAGCCACGGCACGCGCAGGAGCAGCCAGGCGGCCGACCCGGGAGACGGCTGCGGCAGCAGGCCGGTCATGTAGAGGGCGGGCACGGCGATCACGACCGCGGTCATGTGCCAGAGGAACACCGTCATGATCACGGAGTTGGCGGCGACGACGGCGGTCCACGGGCGCGTACGGCGCAGCATGCGCCCGCCGCGCTCGTGCAGGAGCAGGGCAATCCCCGTCTGCGTGACCGCCAGGGCGAGCAGCGCGAGCGTCGGCGGCGAGGTGTTCTGCAGGCGGCCGCCGGGATCGGTCACCATGCTCACCGGGTAGGGCCCCGGAACGGTGAGCAGCACGAGGGCCGCCAGGCCGCCCGCGATCATGGGCACGGCCACGCGAGGACTGGCGGGCAGGGCTCCCTCCCGCCAGGCGATGCCGAGCTGGTAGACCGCCGCCCAGGCCAGCAGGTAGTTGGCCGTGCCGAGCACGGCCGGGCCGCCGAGCAGCCGCGCCGCGTCGCCGAACGCCACCGCCACGGCCAGCGCGGCGGGCACCGCGAGGCCCGCCCTGCGGTGCAGCGCGAGCAGGATCGGGGTGAGCAGGACGACCGTGACGTACGCGATGAGGAACCACAACGGCAGGCAGGCGAGCCAGACTCCCATGCCCACGACGGCGGGGTCGACCCCCAGGAGGAGCGTGAGCAGGGCCGCGCCGCCCAGCGCGAGCAGGAACGCCGTCGTCGGGCGGATCAGGCGGTCGGTGCGGCACAGGAACCAGCCGATCGCGTCGCCGCCCCGCCGCCGGTAGGAGCCGAGCGACGCGGCTCCCGCGAAGCCGCCCACCAGGAAGAAGACCGGCATGACCTGGAACAGCCAGGTGAGCGGCCTGGCCCAGGAGACGAACGCGAGGATCGTGTCGCCGCCGACCCGCTCGCCGTACGTCACCACGACGGCCAGCCAGTGCCCGAGGACCACCAGCGCGATGGCGACGGCGCGCAGCAGGTCGATGTGACGGTCACGGCCGGGCGGCGTGCGCTCCGCCGTACGCCGCAGGGGCGTGAACATCTAGTCGCTCTGATGCTGCGGCTCGCTGATCTCCTTGACCACCGGCGTGAGCAGGTCGGCGGTGAGCTGGTGCATCTGGAGGAGCAGGTCGTCGATCGTCAGCATGCCGACCACGCCTCCCTCGGCGTCCACCGGGAGCCTGCGGAAGGAGTGGCGGCGGAACGTGTCGAAGGCCACCTCGACCTCGTCCTCCGCCTGGACCACCACCGGGTGCTCCGACATCACCTGGCCGACCGGTGTGTCGCCGGTCCTGTCCTGGGCGAGCACGCGTACGGCGAGGTCGCGGTCGGTCACGATGCCGGCGACGCCTCGCCCCTCCGACACCACGACGCAGCCGACGCCCGAGTAGTCCATGTGCCGCGCGACGTCCCGCACCGGCGTGATCGGCGGGACCACGACCACCGGCGTGGACATGACATCTTTGATCTTCACGGTCGGCTCTCCCCCTCGCACGGAAGCCCGCCCCACTTGTGACCTAATGCCCTATTTATCCGCCTAAGTTCGAATAAACATGGAGATGGAGGTGGTCCCATGGTCACGCGTTGCATCATCGAGGCCGGCGAACGGGCGAAGCCCTCCGGATTGCTCAGGCCGTAACCATGAAGGCGTCGGTCGGCGATCACCTGATCGTCGAGAGCATCCACCGGGGCAGGGCGGGCCGCATCGGGATCGTGGTCGCGCTCTACCACACCGACGGCTCGCCCCCCTACCTCGTGCGATGGCTCGACGAGGAGCGGGAGACGCCGTGCTTCTACCCCGGGCCCGACGCCCGGATCGAGCACTACTGGGAGCGGTCGCCCGAGAGCCCCTGACCACCGGCGAGCCGCAGACACTCGACCACGTCCTCGTCACTCGCCTGGGTGAAGTCGTCGTACCACGAGCCGATCGCGTAGAAGTGGTCGGGCGTGTCGAGGCAGACGACCTCGTCGGCGTCCCTGCGCAGGCTCGCGATCGTCTCGGGAGCGCCGACCGGTACCGCGAGCACCACCCTGGAGGCCCCGTGCGCGCGCGCCACCTGGCAGGCGGCCCGGGCCGTCCCGCCCGTCGCGATCCCGTCGTCCACCACGATCACCGTCCGGCCGGCCAGGTCCACCGGCTCGCGACCGGCCCGGAAGCGGCGGGCCCTGCGCTCCAGCTCGGCCCGCTCGCGGCGCTCCACCTCGGCCATCTCGCCGCGGGTGATGTTGGCGAGCCGTACGACGTCGGGGTTCACCACCCGCACCCCGCCCTCGCCGATGGCGCCGAAGCCCAGCTCCGGCTGGTACGGCACGCCGAGCTTGCGTACGACGATCACGTCCAGGGGGGCGCCGAGGGCCCTGGCCACCTGGAACGCCACCGGCACGCCCCCTCGGGGCAGCCCGAGGACGACCACGTCCTCCGTTCCCCGGAGTCCGCGCAACCGCTCGCCCAGGCGCAGGCCCGCGTCACGACGATCGACGAACACGGCGGTCACCCGCCTTCCACCTCTGTTTTCACCGTCTCCCCCCACCGCCGTCCGCGGTAGGGCCGAAGGGCCCGGGCGCCGACGGGCGGCCTGATCCAGCCGAAAGAGGGCGAAGGCCCATAGACTGTTCGCCGTGACCTCGACCGACCGGGCCCTCGATGGGGATCTTCCGCGTCAGAGGCTGACCGTGGCCGAGATCGCCCACCTGGCGGGGGTGTCCGCGCCGACCGTGTCGCGGGTGCTCAACGGGCATGCGGGAGTCGCCCTGACCACGCGGCAGCGGGTGGAGGCGGTGCTGCGGGAGCACGGATACCGGCGCCGCGACAGCGAGCCCGCCGCGATCATCGAGCTCGTCTTCCACGCTCTGGAGAGCCTGTGGGCACTGGAGATCATCCAGGGGGTCGAGCAGGTCGCCAGGGAGCATGAGCTGGCCGTGGTGCTGACCGAGATGCAGGGCCGGCTCACCCCGGGCAGGGCGTGGACCGAGCAGGTGCTCGCCCGCCGCCCCACCGGCGTCGTCGCGGTCTTCTCCGAGCTCACCGTGCAGCAGCAGTCGCAGCTCGCCACCCGCTCGATTCCCCTGGTCGTGCTCGACCCGACCGGCGAACCGCTGCATGAGACCCCGTCGGTCGGCGCCACCAACTGGAGCGGCGGGATGGCCGCGACCCGCCACCTGCTCGACCTCGGCCACCGCCGCATCGCGATGCTGAGCGGGCCGACGCAGTGGCCGTGCTGCCGGGCCCGACTCGACGGCTACCGCGCCGCGATGGACGCGGCGGACGTGCCCGTGGACCCCGATCTCGTGCGCGTCAGCACCCTGTACATGGAGGGCGGCCTGCGTGACGGCACCGAACTGCTGCGCCTGCCCGATCCCCCGACCGCCGTCTTCGCCGCCAACGACCTGCAGGCGCTCGGTGTGTACGAGGCCGCGAGGCGGGCCGGGCTGCGCATCCCCGAGGACCTGAGCGTCGTCGGGTTCGACGACCTGTCGTTCACCCAGTGGGCCGGGCCGCCCATGACGACCGTACGGCAGCCGCTCGTGCAGATGGGGGCCGCCGCCGCGCGGATGGTCGCGGCCCTCGCGGAGGGCGAGCCGCTCGAACAGCACCGGGTCGAGCTCGCGACCACCCTCGTCGTACGGGAGAGCACCGCACCGCCGCACCGGTAACCGCCACAGCAATAACCGGCCCAGCGATAACAGTACTTTTGGCCGGTTCTGTCCGGGCGACCGATCTCGTAGCCTCGCTGCTGTGCGGGTAAGGGGATGGGCGGCCGACGTCGGGCTCGGCGCCGTTTTCGCCGTGGTGCTGGTCTTCTGGGCTTCCCGGATCGCCGGCAGCTGGGGCGGCGGCTACTGGAGGTTCGACTTCGCCGCGGGCGCGGTGGTGTGCGTGATCGCCCTGGCGCGCCGGTTCGACCCGGCGCGGGCGGCCGCGGCCGGTCTGGCGGTCGCGGCGACCTCCGTCCTGGCCGCCAGGTTCGCCGATCTGCCCAGCGAGCCCGGACCCGGAATGGCCCTGGGCCTGGCGGTGCTGGTCGGCGCGGCGGTCAGGGCGCTGCCGGCCCTCACGGCCTGCGGCGTGGCGGCCGGCGGGCTGGCCGTGGCCGTCGGCAGCCTGCTGACGGCGCACACGCTCGCCGCCGCGATGCCCTTGGTCACCGCGATGAACGTCCTGGCCTGGGCCGTCGCCGTCGTGGCCGGGGTGTGCCCGCGGCTGCTCGACGCCCGAAGGCGGACCGTCGCCGACGAGGTGCGCCGCGCGGAACGGCTGCGGCTCGCCCGCGAGTTGCACGACGTCGTCGCCCACCACGTCACCGGCATCGTGGTGCAGGCCCAGGCCGCCCGCCTGATCGCACGGAAGAGCCCGGAGAAGGCGGGCGACGCCCTGGCCGAGATCGAGGCCGCCGGGTCCGGCGCACTGGCCGCGATGCGCCGCGTCGTCGGCCTGCTGCGCGACCCGGACGAGCCCGCCGCCCCCGCGCCCGGCGGGCTGGACGAGCTGGTCGGGCGCTTCGAGGCGGGCGGCCGTGCGGTGCGCCTGCGACTGCCGGGCGAGGAGGAGACGGCGACGTGGCCGCCCGAGGTGGCCGGCACGGTCTACCGGATCGTGCAGGAGTCGCTGACCAACGTCTCCCGCCATGCCCCACACGCCCGCTCGGTCACGGTCAGCGTGGAGCGGGACCGTGAGACGCTCACCGTCGAGGTCGCCGACGACTCTCCCCGAAGCCCCTCGCGGCACCACCAGCGCGGCGGGTACGGCCTGATCGGGATGCGCGAGCGGGTCGAGGCACTCGGCGGCACGCTGCGCGCCGGGGCGCGCCCCGGATCCGGCTGGTCGGTGCTCGCCACCCTGCCCGTGCCCCGGTCGCAGGCGCTGCCGGAGCGGGCACGCCGATGACGATCAGGGTGTTGGTGGCCGACGACCAGGCGATGGTCCGCGGCGGCCTGCGGCTGATCCTGGAGGACCAGCCCGACATCGAGGTGGTCGCCGAGGCGGCCGACGGCGCCGAGGCCGTGGAGGCGGCCCGGCGGCTGCGGCCCGACGTGAGCCTGGTGGACGTGCGCATGCCCCGGCTCGACGGCATCGAGGTCACCCGTGCCCTGGCCGGGCCGGGCGTCCCCGACCCGCTGCGGGTGGTCGTGGTCACCACGTTCGACCTGGACGAGTACGTCTACGGCGCGTTGCGGGCGGGCGCGACCGGCTTCGTGCTCAAGGACTGCGGCCCCGCCCTGCTCGTGGAGGCCGTACGGGCCGCCCACCAGGGTGACGCCCTGGTCTCCCCGTCGGTCACCCTGCGGCTGCTGCGCCATCTGACGGCTCAGCTGCCGGCTCAGCAGACGGCTCAGCTGACGGCCGCCGGCGGGGCGGACCATCCCCTCTCCAACCGGGAGGTGGAGGTCGTCCGGGCCGTCGCCCGGGGCCGTACGAACCAGGAGATCGCGGCCGAGCTGTTCATCTCGCTGAGCACGGTCAAGAGCCATGTGGCCGGCATCCAGGCCAAGCTCGGCCTGCGCAACCGGGTCGAGATCGCGGCCTGGGCCTGGGAGAACCGCATCACGCAACCCTAATCCTCCCTTTTTGTCGTGTTTTGTCCGGTTTTGCCTGGGCAGAAGGCAGGCAGCCGAACACAAGGAGGGTGGCAGCATGGCCGTCAGCGGCATCATCTCCGCCATAATCATCGGACTCATCATCGGCGCTCTCGGCCGGCTGGTCGTGCCGGGGCGTCAGGCCATCCCTATCTGGCTGACCGTGGTCATCGGTATCATCGCCGCCCTCATCGGCTCGGCGATCGCCCGTGGCCTGGGAGTCGCCACGACTCCCGGGATCGACTGGATCGAACTGGTCATCCAGGTGGTCCTCGCCGCCGCCGGTGTCGTGGCCGCGGTGGCGCTGTACCGCCGCAGAAGCGTCGGGTAGGTCCTGGCTCCTAGGTCCTGGCTCTGCCGATGGCCCCGGCGCGGACCGGGGCCATCGGCATGTCGTGGTCTGTCACAGTCTGTCGCGGTCTTTGCGAAATCACCGACATCTATTGATTCTCCCCGTCACGCCTCGGCGTACGGTCATTAACCAGGGGCTTTCCCCAAGCAGGCACGGTCCGTTGAAAGGGGCTGAACTTGGACGGTGATTCCGAGCCGCGCCGCAGGCCGTACGGGCCGCGGGAGCCGGGCCGGTGACCGCGCCGATGGAGGCGGCCCGCCGCGTCGCGGACGCCGTGCTGTACGAGAGCTATTTGCTCCGCCCCTACCGCGCCTCGGCCGCCAGGAACCGCATGCGCTGGCAGTTCGGTGTGCTCGTGCCGCCGAACTACCCCGGTGAGCCGTCCGGCAGCGTGACGGAGTGCCTGCTGGAGGCCCCCGGCGAGGCCCAGCTTGATTTGCGCCTGCGGTTCCTGCACGTCAGGAGCAGGACGGTCGAGCGGGAGGAGGACGACGGCTACTGGCCCGTGCCGAAGCTGACCGTCGGCGGACGCGACTACCTCAGCTTCGACGAGGCCACCGAGCGGGAGGCCCGCGCCGGGCTGAGCCTGGCACACGTGACGAGTGGGCCGCGCACGATCGAGGTCCGGGTGCCCGGCGACCGCGTCATCGAGAACATCCCCGGACCCGGCGCCGAGCGGACCGGCCGGGTCGTCTGCGAGCACCAGCGACTCGACGCGGAGATGCGGGTCTCCGCCGAACGGCTGCCCGGGCCGTACGGGCTGGTCCGCCTGCGCATCGAGGTGGACAACACGGCGCACTGGGAGCGGGCGGACGTGCCGCGCGAGGAGGCCGTGCGCCGCTCGCTGGTCGCCGCCCACCTGCTGATCGGGGTGAGCGGAGGGGCCTTCGTCTCGCTGCTCGACCCGCCGCTGTGGGCCGAGGCGGCGGCGCGGCAGTGCCGCAACAAGAACACCTGGCCGGTCCTGGTGGGCGAGCGCGGGCGCCGCGACGTCGTGCTGTCCTCCCCGATCATCCTGTACGACCACCCGTCCATCGACCCGGAGAGCCCGGGAGACCTGTTCGACTCGACCGAGATCGACGAGTTGCTCACGCTGCGCACGCTGACCCTGACCGAGGAGGAGCAGCGGGAAGCCCGGGTCACCGACCCGCGCGCCGCCGAGATCCTCGAACGGGCCGCCGATCTGCCGCCGGAGCTGCTCGAACGTCTCCACGGCGCCATCCATCGCCTGGAGGTCCCCACCAGGACGACTCCGGAGGACGACGCCGTGATCGTGGCCGGGGTGCGGATCGCCAGGGGGAGCCGGGTGCGGCTACGGCCCGGCCACCGCCGTACGGACGCGGACGACATGTTCCTGGCCGGGCGGACCGCCCGAGTCGAGGCGGTGTTCCTCGACGTGGACGGGGTGCGCCACCTGGCCGTGACGCCGGAGGACGATTCCGGCTCCGATCTCCAGCGTGAGCAGGGACGGTTCCTCTACTTCGCGCCGGACGAGGTGGAACCCGCATAAGAAGGAGGTGACCCCGATGCACGAGTTCGGGATCGCCGAGGCGGTGCTGGAAACCGTCGAGCGCCGGGCGGACGGCAGACGGGTGCGCCGGGCCCGGGTGCGGGCGGGCGCCCTGCTGCGCATCGCCCCCGCGGCCTTGGACCAGGCCTTCTGCCTGGCCGCCGCCGGGACGGTCGCCGAAGGGGCGACGCTCGACCTGGTCATCGAGCCCACCCGGCTCGTCTGCCGGGAGTGCGGGCATTCGGCGCTGTGCGCGAACCCGCTCACGATCTGCGGGCTGTGCGGGGGGATCGACGTCGACGCGGAGGGCGGGGACAGCCTCGTCCTCGAATCCATCCAGCTCGATCCCGGCACCGCTCCCGCCCGATGACTCAGCCGGGCAGGTCGAGCACGTCGTCGAGGGCGACGACCTCGATCAGATGACGCAGGTAGGGGGTGAGGGCGACGATCCGGAAGGCCGTCCCGCGCTCCTCCGCGTCGGTGTAGGCGTTCATCACGACGGCCATGCCCGATGAGTCGATGAACTTCAGCCCCGCCAAATCGAATTCGAGCACGTCGACGCCCGCCGCGAGCGTCCTGGCCACCTCGGCGGACGCGTCCCGAGCGGTGGTGTAGTCGAGCTCACCGGTCATCACCAGGCGTGCCGCGCCCGGCTCGGGAATGAGCGACTCGACCTGCAACGGGGGCATGTCCTGCATCAGACGCTCGTCTCTGTTCGTTGGTCCGCGGGCCGGGCCGATCGGCCACAGCACGCCTGTGCCGCGGCGACGCCCTCGTTCAGCAGCGCCCGGGCGTCGGGGCAGTCCGTCAGCACGTCATGGAAAGCACCCAGCCCGAGCACGACGGACTCCGCAGGCACCTGCCTGGCCTCCAGCATCCGGCAGGTCCAGACGACGAAATCGGTGAACAGCGCGGCGTCGTGGACGTACGTCGCGGCGATCAGGAAGTCGGCCATGTTACCGAGATCCTCGGCGGTGTGCTCCGGTCGCCCTGTCAACGTGTCCATGACGCGGGCCAGCAGGTCGGCACGGTGCCGGGTCAGGTACGCGTACTCCTCGCCGCCGAGATGAACCGCGGTGTCGCCTGAGCCGCCTGAGTCGTCCGGCGCGGCGGGGAAGGACGGCAGCCCGGCGGCGAGGCGGTCGGCCGCCGCGTCGGCGGTGGGCGCCCACGCGTCCGCGCCGAGCAGGCGCGCGAAGCGGCCGTCGGCGCCGAACCCGGCCCCACCGGCCAGCACGGGGATGCCCACGGCCTGGCAGGCCGCGATCGTGGCGTGCGCGCGGGGCAGCCGGGTCGGCAGCATGCAGCCGAGCGCGACCACATCGGGCCCGGTCTGGTGCAGGTGCGTGATCAGGTGCGGGCCGGGCACGCTGGCCCCCAGGAAGTCGACCTGCCATCCCCGCAGCCGCAGCACCTCCGCCATGATCAGGGTGGGAAGAACGTGATATTCGCCGTCGGCGCAGGCGACGGCCACCCGGCCGCGGGTCGCCGTGGGCCGGACGCGTCCGCTGACGGCGGCCACGACCCGCTCGCTGACGGCGGTCGCCCCGTGCTCGCGCGCCACCGGCCACTCGTTCGACGCCCACAGCTCGCCCACCCGGCGCTGGCACGGGGCGATGACCCGCAGCAGCACGTCCTCCGCGGGGACGCCCTCGCCGATCAGCCCCAGGACCAGGTCGGCCGCGCCCTCCTCGTCGGCCCGGCCGATCAGGTCCAGGTAACGCCCGGTGGCGGCCTCCAGATCCTGCCTCACCACGTTGTCACCGTGCCGGTCACCATGCTGATCACCATGACGTCTCCGTCCGTCCCGCCCCCGCGCGTACGGCGAGCAGGGCGCGGTCGTCCGCACCACCGCCCGGGCCGCCGCCCAGCCACTCGGTGCTGAGCTGCTCCAGCCGCTCCACCAGGGCCTCGACCGGCATTCCCGCGCAGGTCGCCAGCGCCTCCTTCAGCCGCGCCTCCCCGTACATCTCCCGCCCGCTCGGGCCGCCGAACGCCTCGGTGATGCCGTCGCTGTACAGCAGGCACACCTCGCCGGGCGCCAGATCGAGTGTGGCGGGCCACAGACTGATCTCCTTCAACGCGCCGAGGAGGGAACCCCGTGCGGCGACCTCCTCCACCGTGCCGTCCGTGCGCAGGACCAGCGGCGGCGGATGCCCAGCCACGACCAGGTCGACCAGCACATGATCGTCGGGCCCGGTCCGCAGCGCGGCAAGAATCATCGTGACGTAGGAATTGGGCGACGGAGAAGCGATCAGCGACCGGTTGAGCAGTTCCAGCAGCCGGTCGAGACGGCACTCCAGCAGCAGCAGCGTACGCAGGCTGTGCCGGACCTGACCGGCCAGGACCGCCGCGCCGGCGCCCTTGCCGCAGACGTCGCCCAGGATGACCAGCGGCGGCCGCTCCACGATCCCGCCGTCGGGTGCCGCGTCGGGGAGGTAGACGTCGTAGAAGTCGCCGCCGATGGCGCCCGCCTGCTGCGAGGCCCGCAGCCGGCCGGCCAGCCGCATGCCCTCGATCTCGGGCAACTCGGGCGGCAGCAGGTCACCGGTCAGGATGTCGTTGATCGTGCTCTGCTCCCGGAACAGGGACGCCGCCGAGACCGCGGCGCCGGCCCGGGCCGCGAGGTCGCGCGCCATCACCTGGTCGTCGTCGTCGAACGGCGGCCGTCCGGCGCGGCGGGCGAGCACGATCGCCCCGGCGGGCACGCCGTTGCCGGGCATCGGGAGCACCAGCAGCTGGCCGGCCGGACCGAACCCCTCCGGCAGCAGCCAGCCCGGTGCGCCGCCCGGGTCCTGTTGCCCCGCGACCCCGTGCCGCAGGCCCGCGAGCGCGTCGCTCAGGCCGGGCACCTCCGCCGCCTCGGCGGCCGGCAGGACGCCCTCCTCGGGGCCGTACCGGCCGGAGACGGCGCGCACCCACTCGATCCGGCGGCGGTAGGTGGGCGGCAGCAGCACGATCGCCATGTCGGCCAGGAAGTCGGCGCCCAGCTCCGCCGCGGCCCGGGCGCACCGGTGCGGATTGAGCGAGGCGGACAGGCGGCGGCCGGCCTCCAGCAGGAACTCGGTGCGCCGTGCCGCGCTCAGGTCGGTGAGGTACCACGCGAGCATGCCGCCGCTGACCGCCTGTGCGCGGATCCGGATCGCCCGGCCGCCGTGCAGCACGACCTTGCCTTCGGGGGCCGGCGGGACGGAGTCGAGCGGCGCGGGCGCGGGAAGGCCCGGCTCGACCCGCGGCACCATGCGGGCCGCCGCCGCGTTGGCCAGCGTCACGACGCCGTCGGCGTCGCGCAGCACGATGCCCTCGCCGCTGCCTTCGAGCAGCGCCGCCATGAGGTCGGGGACCGGGCCGGCCGAACCCGCGGCGCCTCTCACCCGTGCGTTCCCGCCATGGCCGCGTCCCCCGATTCCTGCTTCGTCACTCCAGACTACTTCGCCCCGAAAATCGCCAGGTTGATGATCTTCGGGTTCACCACGGCAGGGGGGTATCCATAATTCCGATGGGTTAGGTAGGGTTAGTGAGTGCATTTCGACTACACCATGGCGATCGGCTCGTTCCTGGTCGCCGTCGTCGTCGGCCTCACCGGGATGGGCGGCGGCGCCCTGATGACGCCCATGCTCGTGACGTTCTTCGGCGTGCCACCCCTCGCCGCCGTCTCCAGCGACCTCGTCGCCGCCGCCGTCATGAAACCGGTGGGCAGCTTCGTACATCTGCGCCGCGGGACGGTCAACCTGCGGCTCGTCGCCTGGTTGTGCGCGGGCTCGGTCCCCGCGGCGTTCTGCGGAGTGCTCATCGCCCGCGCCCTGGGCAGCGGCGAGGCCGTGCAGGAGGTGATCCAGAAGGGCCTCGGCATCGCCCTGCTCATCGCGGCCGGCGGCCTGGCCGTGCGCGGCTACCTCGCGATGCGCGACCGCGCCGAGGGCCGCACCCCCGAGACCGGCCGCCGCACCGCCTCCCCCGGCGAACCGGCCGCGACCGAGATGCCCTCCGTCGCCGTACGGCCGCTGCCGACCGCACTGGTGGGTGCCGTCGGCGGACTGGTGGTCGGCGTCACCTCGGTCGGCTCCGGCTCTCTGATCATCGTGGCCCTGCTGGCGCTCTATCCCGCGCTGAAGGCCAACCAGCTCGTCGGCACCGACCTGGTGCAGGCCGTGCCGCTCGTCATGTCGGCCGCGTTCGGGCACCTGCTGTTCGGCGAGTTCACGCTGTCGGTCACGGTCGCGCTGCTGGTGGGCTCCATCCCCGGCGTCTACCTCGGCTCGCGGATCTCCTCGCGCGCCCCCGGCGGGCTGATCCGCCGCGTCCTGGCGTTCGTGCTGCTCGCCTCCGCGCTGAAGATGTTCGGCGTCGGCAACACCCAGACCGTCTGGGTGCTGGTCGCCGTGCTGCTGCTCGCCCCGGCCTTCTGGATGGTCCTGCGGGTGCGGTGCGGGCTGCCCGCGCTTCCCTGGAGGCGGGAGGCGCAGACCGCCGGGAGGTGACGGATCATCTCCGCCTATAGATCGCGCAGCGCGGGGAGGAGCTCCTTCTCCGACCACTCGAAGAACTCCCGCTGCCGCTCCCGTCCGACCTGCACGAGCGCGAGGTGGGTGAAACCGGCATCGGTGTACTGCCGCACGGCCTCCACCACGGCGCCGACGTCCGCGCCGCAGGGCACCTTCTCCGCCACATCCTCGGGCCGTACGGTCTCGGTCGCGGCGGCGAAGTTGACCGGCGCGGGCAGCTCCGACATGACCTTCCAGCCTGCCACCGACCAGCGCCACAGGCGGTGCGCCCGCTCGACCGCGGCGTCCTTGTCGGGGTCGTAGCAGACGGCCAGCTGGCCGTAGACGGGCTTGCCCTCGCCGCCGGACGCGGCGAACTTCTCCACCAGCGACCCGTCCGGGTCGGTCGACACGAGGCCGTCGCCGAGCTCGGCCGCGATGTCCGCCGACTGCTCGCCGGACGCGGCGACCGCGATGGGCACCGGCCGCTCCGGCAGGTCGAACAGCCGGGCCGAGTCGATGTCGAAGTACTCACCGCGGTAGTTGCGGTAACCGCCCTGGAAGAGCTCCTTGATGACCTCGATGGCCTCGCGGAACATGTCGTGGCGGGTGTTGACCGGCGGCCAGCCGTGCCCCACCACGTGCTCGTTCAGGTTCTCGCCCGCGCCCACGCCGAGGGTGAACCGGCCGTCGCTGAGCACTCCCATCGTGGCCGCCTTCTGCGCCACCACGGCCGGGTGATAGCGCATGATCGGGCACGTCACGTACGTCATCAGCGGCAGCCGCTCGGTGGCCTGCGCCGCCGCGCCCAGCACCGACCAGGCGTACGGAGAGTGGCCCATCTCCTCCAGCCACGGGAAGTAGTGGTCGGAGATGACCGCGTAGTCGAAGCCCACGCGCTCGGCGGTGACCGCGTCCTCCACCAGCTCCTTCGCGGGCGTCTGCTCGCACATCAGGGTGAAACCGATCTCTGCCATACGGCCACCCCTACCCACTGCATCGGGTACGACGCCCAGCGAGCCCAGCTCTTGTCACTGCCCAAATCAACTTGACCAGTTACGCCCCTTTGCCCTAGCTTTGTAACTGCCAAAGAAATTTAAGACAGTTACAACGGCGAGCTGGACGGTAATGATGTTCTACGACTACTCCATGGCCACCGAGCGCATCACCGAGCGCGTCACCGAGTTGCACCGCGAGGCCGACAACGCACGCGTCGCCAGCCGCCTGGTCGCGGCCCGGCGCTGGTCGCGCCTCGCGTCCTGGGCTCAGCGTCAGGCCCGGAAGGCGAGCCACGACCTGGGCTGACGGCCGTCACCGCGTCGGCCCGGAAGGGACCAGAAGGGACGGAAGGGACCGGAAGGAAAGGGCCGATGCGTACGACACGTGGCACCCGCACGGCGGTGGTGAAGCCGGTCATCGCCGCCCTCATGGAGGACGCGGGCACCGGCCTCGACTACGGCACCCGGCCCGACCGCCTGCCGGGACTGCTCACCCCCCTTGACCGCTTTTTCGTCCGCAACCACGCCCCGACCCCCCGTCTCGACGCGAGCACCTGGACGCTGCGCGTCGAGGGCGGCGGTGTGCGCCACACCGTCCGCTACACCTATGACGACCTGTGGCGCCGGTTCCCGCTCGTGTCCGTCGTCCGCACTCTGGAGTGCGCGGGCAACAGGCGCGCCCTCTTCGGCGCCGAGCACGGCCGCCGCTTCGACGGGGTGCAATGGGGCCGCGGCGCGATCGGGACCGCCGAGTGGACCGGGATCCCGCTGCGCGACCTGCTCGAACCCGCGGGCCTGACGGACGCCGCCGTCGAGGTCATGCCCGAAGGGCTCGACGAGCCGCGCGGGCGCCGCCCGATGCCCCTCGCCAAGGCCCTGGCCCCCGACACCCTGCTCGCGCTCGCCATGAACGGCGAGATCCTGCCGCCCGACCATGGCTTCCCCGCCCGCGTGGTGGTCTCCGGCTGGCTCGGCGCGGCGAGCATCAAGTGGGTGGGCCGGATCGAGGTGTCGGACCGGCCGCTGAGCGTGCCGTGGAACACCGAGGACTACGTGATCGTCGCCTCCGGGCAGCCGGCCGTGCCGATCACCTCCACGCCGGTCGCGAGCCTGGTCGAGCTGCCCTGGCCCGCGCGGCTGCACTCCGGCCCGCAGACGATCCGTGTCCGGGCGTACGCCGGGGAGGACCGCATCGCCGCCGTCGACTACCGGATCGACGACGGTCCCTGGCAACCGGCCGCCCTCGACGGGCCGGACCTCGCGGGCGCCTGGACCCGCTGGCGGTTCCCCTGGGATCCCACCCCCGGCGCCCACGTCGTGCGGGTGCGGGCCACCGACGAGCACGGCCGCTCCCAGCCCGACACCACTCCCTGGAACGACCTCGGCTACTGCCACACCTCGGTGCTCCCCCACCCCGTGCTCGTGACCTAGGGTGCGTCGCCTAGGGGACGAGCACGACCTTGCCGGTGGTCGCGCGGGTCTCCAGCGCGGCGTGCGCGGCGGCGGCGTCCTTGAGCGGGAAGCTCTGCACCAGCGGGACGAGCGCGCCCGACCCCGCACCCGACCCCGCCGCCGCCAGCGCACGCTCCTCCAGGCCCCGCAGGCCGCCCGGCCGCTTCAGCACCCGCGGGCCGACCGCCACCGCCGCCGTGATGCCGCGCGCGTACAGGTCCTGCGTGGTCAGCGCGGTCGGGCCGCCCTCGGCGTCCGCCCAGCCGAACAGCACGATCCTGCCGCCGACGCCGAGCAACTCCAGGGTCGCCCGCCCGAGGTCCCCGCCGACGCCGTCGAGCGCCAGCGTGACCTCCCGGTCACCGAGGATCGCCCTCACCTCGCCGGGCCAGCCGGGCACGGCGTAGTCCACGGCGTGGTGCGCGCCCAGCTCCAGCACCCTGCTCACCTTGGCCGCGCCGCCGGCCAGCCCCACGACCGTGGCGCCGGCCCGCACCGCCGCCTGCACGAGCAGGTTGCCGATGCCTCCGGCCGCCGCCGTCACCAGGACGACGTCGTCCGCCCGGATCTCCGCGACGTCGAGGATGCCCATGGTCGTCCGGCCGGTGCCGATCATCGCCACCGCCTCGCCGTACCCGAGGCCGTCCGGGATCTCGTGGATCGCCGAGGCGTCCCGTACGGCCAGCTCGGCGTATCCGCCGGGAACCATCCCGAGATGGGTCACCACGCGCCTGCCGACCAGGCCGGGATCGACCCCGGGACCGACGGCGTCGACGACCCCGGCGACCTCCCGGCCGGGGATCGTGGGCAGGTCGGGGACGGGGATCGGGCCGCCGGCGTACTTCCCGGCCCGCAACGTGGTGTCGACGAGGTGCACCCCCGCCGCCCGTACGGCCACGCGGACCTGGCCTGGCCCCGGCTCGGGATCCTCGACCTCCTCGTAGACGAGATTCTCGGCGGGACCAAAGGCGTGGAGTCGAATGGCGTACATGTGTCCCGTTATAAATCCCCGAACCACGCCCCCACATCGGACGATGGTCCTAGGTCCCCCGGCCGCAGTGGTGGCGGCGCAGTGGTGGCGGTGCTGTGGAGGCGGGTGGAATGGGGTCACAGAGTTGTGGCGTTGTTCGTTGGGTTTTTCCCTTGTGGCCCTTATGCTCGCACCACGTCCTCTTTACTACCGTGAGTGAGGAGATATTGCGTGGCCGATGACGAGCCGCCACCCGGAATCGATGCGGGCATCCCCAATCCCGCGCGCATGTACAACTATTTTCTCGGCGGAAAGGACAATTTCGCGGCCGACCGAGAAGCCGCCGAGCGGGTCATGCAGGTCGCGCCCGAGGCCCCCGCGCTCGCCCGTCGCAACCGCGCCTTCCTGCGCCGGGCCGTACGCCACCTGGTGACCGAGGCCGGGATCCGGCAGTTCGTGGACATCGGCACCGGGCTGCCGACCGAGGGCAGCGTCCACGAGGTGGCGCACGAGATGGACCCCGGCGTCCGGGTGGCGTACGTGGACAACGACCCGGTCGTGCTCGCGCACGCCCGCGCGCTGCTGTCGGGCACCGCCGCCGCCACCGTCACCGTGCAGGGGGACCTGCGGCGCCCCGAGGAGATCCTGGCCGATCCTGAGCTTCGGTCGCTGATCGACCTCGCGGAGCCGGTCGCGATCCTGCTCGTGGCCGTGGTGCACTTCCTCTCCGACGACGACAAGCCGGCCGAGCTCGTGGCCCGCCTCAGGGAGTCCGTCGCCCCGGGAAGCCACCTCGTGCTGACACACGTCACCGACGAGGAACGGGCCGGCGACGCCCGCGACGGGGCGGCCGTCTACCGGCAGGCCAGCAGCGGCATCACCCTGCGGAGCCGCGAGCAGATCCACGAGCTGTTCGACGGCTTCCAGCTCATCGAACCGGGGCTCGTCCCGCTCGACGACTGGCGGCCCGACGACGAGAACCCGCTCGCCCGGCAGGCCCGCCGCCACCTGCCCACGTGGTTTCTCTGCGGGGTCGGGCACGCGCCCTGAAAAGGCCGTGAATATTGTGTTACGTCCTGTGTGTACTTGTTTCTTCCTTTAGGTGTGTTACGCCAAACTATGCGGCATGCTCAAGCGCACCAGGCTGTTCGGGCGGAAAACCCGAGTCACCTTTGCCCTGCCCGTTGACGAGCCCTCGGGGGCGGTCAGCGTGGTCGGCGACTTCAACGACTGGCTGCCCGGCCGCCACGAACTGCTGCGGCGCAGGAACGGCACCCGCACCGTGTCGGTGATCCTCCCACCCGGCGCACACCGGTTCCGCTACCTCGCGACGGGCGGCGTGTGGTTCGACGACGACAACGCCGACCAGGTGGACGACCAGGGCGGCGTGCTGCACCTCTGACGGCCAGGGTGCCGTTTCCCCCGCCCGACGCAGGGCATACGGGGAAACCATGAAAGCAGTTACCTGGCACGGCAAGCGCGACGTACGGGTGGAGGAGGTCCCCGACCCGGCCGTCAAGGAACCCACCGACGCGATCATCCGGGTCACCACGACCGCGATCTGCGGCTCCGATCTGCACCTCTACGAGGTGCTCGGCCCGTTCATCGGCGAGGGCGACATCCTGGGCCACGAGCCGATGGGCGTCGTCGAGGAGGTCGGCGCGGAGGTCACCCACATCTCCCCCGGCGACCGCGTCGTGATCCCGTTCAACATCTCGTGCGGCCACTGCTACATGTGCGACCGCGCGCTGTACGCCCAGTGCGAGACCACCCAGGTCCGCGAGTACGACACGGGCGCCGCGCTCTTCGGCTACACCAAGCTGTACGGCGAGGTGCCCGGCGGACAGGCGCAGTACCTGCGCGTGCCGCAGGCGCACTTCGGGCCGATCAAGGTGCCGGACGGGCCGCCGGACGAGAGGTTCGTCTACCTCTCCGACGTGCTGCCCACCTCCTGGCAGGCCGTCGAGTGGGCCGAGGTGCCGGACGGCGGCAGCGTCACGGTCTTCGGCCTCGGCCCGATCGGGCAGATGTCCGCCCGCATCGCGCGCCACCGCGGCTATCGGGTGATCGGCGTGGACATCGTCCCCGAACGCCTGGAGATGGCCCGGCGGCACGGCATCGAGGTGATCGACGGGAACGAGACCGACGACGTGCCCGAGGCGATCCGGTCGATGACCGCGGGCAGGGGCACCGACTCGGTCATCGACGCCGTCGGCATGGAGGCGCACGGCTACACGGTGGGCAAGCTCGCCCAGACCGTCACCGGGATGCTGCCCGACAGGGCCGCCGCCGCCATGATGACCCGCGCCGGGCTCGACCGGCTCGCCGCGCTGCAGGACGCCATCGAGACCGTACGCCGCGGCGGCACGATCTCGGTCAGCGGTGTGTACGGCGGGATGACCGACCCCATGCCCATGCTGCAGATGTTCGACAAGGGCATCACGCTCAGGATGGGCCAGGCCCACGTCAAGCGGTGGGTGGACGATCTCATGCCGCTGCTGACCGGCGACGGCGATCCCCTGGGGGTCGAGGACCTGGCGACCCACCGCCTGCCGCTCGACCAGGCCCCGCACGGCTACGAGATCTTCCAGAAGAAGGAGGACGGCGCGATCAAGGTGCTGCTCACGCCCTGATGATCAAGCGCTGACGATCAAGCCCTGACGGCCGCGGCCCGTCTGACCCGGCCGCGTACGGCGGTGCCGAGGAAGGCCGCCCCGAACACCAGGCCCACGAACAGGGCGATGGAGGCCCCGGTTGCGACGTCCCACTGCGTGGAGACCCACACGCCCGCGAGCGCGCACGCGACCCCGATCGCGGCGGCGAGCGGGAACAGCGGCGCGAGCCGGTCGGTGAGCAGGCGGGCGGTCGCGGCCGGACCCACGATCAGCGCCACGGCGAGGATCGTCCCCAGCGCCGGAACGGTGGCGACGACGGTCACCTCGACCACCGCGAGCAGCGCGAAGTCCAGCAGCACGGTGGGCAGCCCGAGCGCCGCCGCCCCCACCGGATCGAACGCCGCGAGCAGCAGTTCCTTGCCCAGCAGGGCGAGCAGGAGCAGCACGCCCACGGCGACGGCGGCGGTCGCCACCAGGTCGCCCGTGCCGACGGCGAGGACGTCGCCCACCGTGTAGGCCGCCAGGTCCCTGGTGAAGCCGTCCTGGGCCGACACCAGCACCACGCCGAGCGCGAAGCCGCCCGACAGCGCGATGCCCGTGGCGGTGGTGAAGTCCTGCCCCCGTCCCCGGCCGAACGCCAGGACGGCGGCGACCACCAGCAGCCCGAACAGCCCGCCGCCGAGGTAGAGGTTCACCCCGAGCATGGCGGCGACGACGATGCCGGGGAACGTCGCGTGCGTGAGGGCCATCGTGAAGAACGGCAGCCGCCGCGCGATCACGAAGACGCCGACCACCCCTCCCAGTACGCCGACCAGGACGGCCTCGACAAGGGCCCGGTGGACGGTGGAGTCGAGCCAGTTCACGCCGCCTCCAGGACCGAGCGGCGGCGGGCCCGGCTCAGGCCCGCCTTCCTGCGGACGAATCCGGCGACGTGGGCCAGGACGTACATCGTCACCAGGACGAGCACCACGGTCGCGCCGGAGGCGAGCCTGACGCCGTGCCCGACCGACGCCTCGTAGCTCACGACGAGCCCGAGCCACCCGGCGGCCGCGCCGACGACGCAGGCGAGCGGCACGATGACCGCGAGCCGGTCCGACAGCCTGCGCGCCGCCGCGGCCGGCACGATGAGCAGTGCGATCACGAGGACCGTGCCGACCGCCTTGACGGCGGCCACGACGACCAGCGCGACCGCGACGTTCAGCACGAGGTCGAGCAGGCCCACGCGCACACCGGCCGCCTGGGCGCCCTCGGGGTCGAAGGCGCGCAGCAGCAGCGGACGCCGCAGCACCGCCAGCAACGCCACGACCACGACCGTCACGACGGCGGTCTGCGCGAGTTGCGCCTCGGTGACCGTCAGCACCCGGCCGAACAGGAACGCGGTGAGGTCGGAGGTGAAGCCGGTCTGCCGCGACACCAGCACCACGCCGACCGCGAACAGCGTGGTCAGCAGCATGGCGAGCGCGGCGTCCTCGTTCACCCGGCGGCGCTGGGTGAGCAGCGTGAGCAGGACGGCCGTGACGACCCCGGCGGCCAGCGCACCCCAGAAGATGCCGCCGTTTCCGGCCATGAGGTGGCCGATGACCACGCCGGGAAAGACGGTGTGCGTCAGGGTGTCGCTGACGAAGGCCAGCCGGCGCAGCAGCACCAGCACGCCGACCGTGCCCGCGAGCGCGCCGAGGACGAGCAGTTCGACCAGCGCGCGGGCCATGAACGGCAGATGGAAGGGTTCGAAGAGGATCATGTCTGGGTCACGATCACACGGTCGCCGCGCAGTTCGAGCGCGTGCCCGCCGTACGTCGCGCGCAGCCGCTCGGGCGTCAGCACGTCGCCGGTCGGGCCGAAGCCGAACTGGTGCCGGTTGAGCAGGCACACCTCGTCACAGGCGAGGTGGGCGATGGCGAGGTCGTGGGTGCTGACGACGACGGAGGCGCCCTGCGCCTTCAGTGCACCGATCGCCTCCAGCAACGCGTGCTGGCTGACCGCGTCCACGCCGTTGAACGGCTCGTCGAGCAGCAGCATCCGCGGCTTGGCGGCGATGGCCCTGGCCAGCAGCACCCGCTGGCGCTGCCCGCCCGACAGCGTGCCGAACCGGTCACGGGCCCGTCCGGCCAGCCCGACCTGCTCCAGGGCGTCGGCCACCTCGGCCCGGTCGGCGGCGGAGGGGCGGCGCAGCCAGCCGATCCGCCGGTAGCGGCCCATCATCACCACCTGCTCGACCGACACCGGGAAGTCCGGGTCGAGCGTGTCGGCCTGCGGCACGTAGGCGACGTCGCGGCGGGCCTGCGCCGGGGGCCGGCCCAGCACCTCGATCCGTCCGCGCACGACCGGCACCAGGCCGAGCAGCGCCTTGATGAACGTGGACTTGCCGGCGCCGTTCGGGCCGATCAGCGCCACGGCCTCGCCCTCGTGGACGACACCGTGCAGTTCTTCCAGAACGGGGACGTCGCCGTAGGCCACGCTCGCCCGGTCGAGCACCAGGGTCGGCGCGTGCTCACTCATGCGGCGGTCCCCCTCAACGCGTTGACGATGGTGTCGGTATTGTGCTCCTCCATCTGCAGGTAGGTCGCACCGGCCGACCCTTCCGGGCCCAGCGAGTCGCCGTACAGCGCGTCCTGCCCGGCCACGACCGTCACCCCCGCCTCGCGGCCGACCGCCTCGGCCGTCTTGGGCGGCAGCGACGCCTCCGAGAAGATGGCGACCACCCCGGTCGCCTTGATCTCGGCGACGAGGTCGGCCACCTGCTTGGCGGACAGCTCGGCCGAGGTGTCGAAGCTCGGGATGATCGAGCCGACGAACGTCAGCTTGTAACGGTCGAGGTAGTAGCCGAAGGCGTCGTGGTTGGTCACGAGCGTGCGCCGGTCGGCGGGGACCGACTCGATCTTCTTCGAGATCTCGCCGTCGAGCGCGTCCAGCTTCGCGTCGTACGCCGCCCGGTTGGCCTGGTAGGCCGCGGTGTCGCGCGGATCGGCGGCGGCGAAGGCCCTCTCGATCGTGGCGGCCATCGTCTTGACGTTCAGCGGGTTGTGCCAGATGTGCGGATCGCCGTCGCGGATCGGCACGCCCTGGGAGGCGTCGACCACCGGCCCGTCGAAACCGGCGGCCGAGATCGTCTCGTCCAGCCATTTCTCCAGGCCCACCCCGTTCTTGACGAGCACGTCGGCCTCGGCGATGGCCTTCATGTCCGCCGGGGACGGCTCGTAGTCGTGGGGATCGACGTTCGGCCTGAGCAACTGGTGGACGCGGACCCGGTCGCCGCCGACGTTGCGGGCGAAGTCGGCCACCTGCGTGGTGGTCGCCACCACCTTCAGCGGCTGGGCCGGATCGGAAGGGGAAGGGGGCGTGTCCCCGCCACCGCACCCGGCGGCGAACAGCACGAGCAGAGCGGCGGACGAGAACACACGGGCGAGCGGCGAGAGCACGACGAATCCTCAAGTCGGCTTATCAAAGCAGTGCATCAAAGAGATGCATCACGGGAAACATCCCTTTCAAATGTCTCGCAAATGAAAATCATTGTCAACTTGGGGCACTTCGCCGCCGCCCGACCACCGCATGTGTCCCGACATACGCGTACGGCTCCCGCGCCGGGACGCGGGAGCCGTACGGAGATGGCGGAACTGTGATGGCGGAACTGTGTCAGTTCCTCGTGGGGCCGATCAGACCTGGCCGGCCTTCGCCAGAGCGGCGCAGCAGGTGTCGACGATCAGGCGGGTGACGACGTAGGGGTCGACGTTGGCGTTGGGGCGCCGGTCCTCGATGTAGCCCTTCTTGTCCACCTCGACCTGCCACGGGATGCGGACGGAGGCGCCGCGGTCGGAGACGCCGTAGCTGAACTTGTCCCACCGGGCGGTCTCGTGGTGACCGGTGAGGCGGTCCTCGATGCCGTGGCCGTAGTTCTTGACGTGCTCCATGGCGTTGCCGCCCAGGGCCTCGCAGGCGGTGATGATCGGGTCGTAGCCCTCGCGCATGGCCTTGGTGGAGAAGTTGGTGTGCGCGCCGGCGCCGTTCCAGTCGCCCTTCACCGGCTTGGGGTCGAGCGTGGCGGCCACGTCGAACTCCTCGGCGGTGCGGTAGAGCAGCCAGCGGGCGACCCACATGTGGTCGGAGACCTCCAGCGGACCGGCGGGACCAACCTGGAACTCCCACTGACCGGGCATGACCTCGGCGTTGATGCCGGAGATCTTGAGGCCGGCGGCCAGGCAGCGGTCGAGGTGCAGCTCGACGATGTCACGGCCGAAGACCTCGTCGGCGCCGACACCGCAGTAGTAGCCGCCCTGCGGAGCGGGGAAACCGCCCAGCGGGAAGCCGAGCGGGCGGCTGTCCTTGAAGAAGGTGTACTCCTGCTCGATGCCGAACCACGACTCCTGGTCGGCGAACCGCTCGGCCACCTCCGCGAGCAGGGAGCGGGTGTTGGTGGCGTGGGGCGTCATGTCGGTGTGCAGGACCTCGCACATGACCAGCACGTCGTCGCCGCCGCGGATCGGGTCGGGGCAGGTGAACACCGGCTTGAGCACCAGGTCGGAGGAGTGACCGGTGGCCTGGTTGGTGCTGGACCCGTCGAAGCCCCACAGCGGCGGCTCGGCGCCGTCGGCAAGAACCTTGGTCTTGGAGCGGAGCTTCGCGGTCGGCTCCGTGCCGTCGATCCAGATGTACTCGGCCTTGTAGGTCACGTCGATCCCTTCGAGCGAGGCGGCCTGGCGTTCGTCCGCCACGCTCGAGATTGCCGTTCTGGGATTTCGTAGCTTTTGCCCGTTTGTGAACATGGTGTTAACGCGCAGGCTTTGCCTTGGTCCCGGTGTGACGCGGCGCACATGAAACGCGTCTGTGCGGGCAGTCGGACAAGCGTCCACGAATCGCAACCGCACAGCAACCGGCTATTTGGGAGTGAGGGCAGATGGTCTTACTGGGCCTGCTTCTGATCCTTATCGCGGCGGCGGCCGTCATCGAGGTGTCGGTCAACGACACCGCGAACACCTTGCCGATGACGGTCCTGGACCGCACGTTCAATCTCAGCCCGTTCGAGCTGTTCATCGCCGGCGTCGTGACCGCCGCCGTGTTCGTCGTCGGCCTGCTGCTCATCACCGGCGGCATGCGCCGTGCCGCCGTCAGGCGTCGCCGGACGCGTGAGACGCGCCTGGCGGAGCGGGACCGCGTGTCCCGTCTGGAGGCCGAGAAGCGCGACCTGGAGCGCCAGCTGGAGACGACCTCGACGACCACTCCGGCCGCCGAGCCCGTCGCCGACGAGCCCGTCACCAAGCAGTATCCGAAGGTCGACCGGGACCGCGACGGCGTCGACGACCGGGCCGAGCGCGCGCAGCGGGCCGAGCGTCCCACCGCGCCGCACAACCGCCTTTCCGTACCCGCCCAGCAGTCGTCCCCCGACCAGCTGGTGGCGGGCGGGCGTCACGCGTCCGACGAGCGCCGCGCCTGATCCGTCATGCCGGGGGTGACACCCGCCCGTCCGGTCATGACCGGACGGGCGCGGGGGTCCGCTCGGGAAGCCTCGCCCTGCCGACGTCCCGCCCCTGCGCGCACGCCAGCTCCGCGAAAGTGATCGCGTTGCGTACGGCGGCGCCCCCGGGGTCGTTGTTGAAGTAGACGTAGGCGTCCGGCACGTCCCCCAGGCGGTCCACCCAACTACGCAGCGCGCGCCGGCCGTAGGCGGGCCAGGGTTCTGCCCCTCCCTCGTGGAAACGCAGGTAGACCCAGCCGGCCGTACGCCACAGGGGCCCGGCCGGCCGGCCGAGCCGGTCCGCCCAGCACAACGCGGCCCCGAACTCGGTCAGCAGGGCGCGGATCTCGTCGGTCCACCACGAGGCGTGCCGCGGCTCGACGGCGACCCGTACGGCCCGCGGAAACCGGGCCAGGCAGGCCCGCAGCCGCCCGGCGTCCACCTGCAGGGTCGGCGGCAGTTGCAGCAGGACGGGGCCCAGCTTCGGGCCGAGGCCCTCGGCCACGCCCATCAGCCGCTCGACCGGCTCCTCCGGGTCCTTCAGCCGCTTGATGTGCGTCAGGAAGCGGCTGGCCTTGACCGCCATGACGAAGTCCGGCGGCGTGCGCTCCCGCCACGACTCGAAGGTCTCCCGCTTCGGCAGCCGATAGAAGGCGTTGTTGTTCTCCACCGTGCCGAAGATCTCGCCATAGCGCTCCAGCCACAGCCGCTGGGGTACGCCGGCGTAGACGAGGTCACGCCAGTCGGCGTACTGCCAGCCAGAGGTCCCCACCAGCACGGGCATGTCCCTCTCCTACCCAGCGGACGGCATAGATCGCGGTCAGCGGGGCACGCGATGTCAAGAACACGCAAAAACGCACGAAAGGGGAGCACGATGATCCAGGGCAAGACGATCGCATTCCTCGTCGCCCCCGAAGGGGTCGAGCAGGTCGAGCTCACCGAGCCGTGGAAGGCCGTCCAGCAGGCGGGCGGCACGCCGAGGCTGGTCTCGGTGGAGCCCGGGGAGATCCAGGCGTTCAACCACCTCGACAAGGCCGGCACCTTCCCCGTGGACGCCGTGGCCGGAGAGGTCTCCGCCGCCGAGTTCGACGGGCTGGTCCTCCCCGGAGGGGTGGCCAACCCCGACTTCCTGCGGATGCGGCCGGAGGCCGTACGGTTCGTCAGGGAGTTCTTCGACGCGGGCAAGCCGGTCGCGGCGATCTGCCACGCGCCGTGGACGCTGGTGGAGGCCGACGTGGTGCGCGGGCGCACGCTGACCTCCTGGCCCAGCCTCCAGACCGACCTGCGCAACGCGGGGGCAACCTGGGTGGACCAGGAGGTCACGGTCTGCGCGGCGGGTCCGAACACTCTGGTGACCAGCCGGAAGCCGGATGACCTGAAGGCCTTCTGCCAGGCCGCCGTGGACGCGTTCGGCGCCTGAGCAAGGGGCTTTCCCGGGCGGATCAGGCTCTGCCATGCTTTCGGGGTGCGATCCCGCGGACTTACGGCATGACCGAGGTTTTCACGCTCGGAGAGGCATTGGGCGTCGTCTCCGGCGACCGGCTCCGGCATGACATGACCATCCGCCTCGACGTGGAGGGGCCCGAGCTGACGACGGCGGTCGGCCTGGCCCGGCTCGGCCACACAGTGAGCTGGCTGGGCCGGGTCAGCGCCGACGAACTGGGCATGCGCACGCTGACCGTGCTGCGCGGCGAAGGCGTGGACGTCTCCCACGTACGCGTGGACGAGACGGCGGCGACCGGGCTGATCCTCCGCCAGCGGCGCATCGGCCGATCGTCGCACGCCGTCCACTACCGGGAGGGCTCGGCCGGGTCGCACCTGTCGACCGGCGACGTGCCCGGTGAGGCGGTGCAGTCGGCGCGGATCCTGCACGTCAGCGGCGTCACCCTCGGGCTGAGCGGCCTCGCGTGGAGCGCCGTCCACCATGCCGTCAAGCTCGCCAGGGACGCCGGGGTGCTCGTCTCCGTGGACGTCAACCACCGCGCGAACCTCTGGGAAAGCGCGGAGGAGGCGCGGCAGGGACTCACCGAGCTCGCCGCCTGCGCCGACGTGCTCTTCGCGACCCAGGACGAGCTCACGCTCGTGGAGCCCGTGCTCGCGTCGAGGCCCGAGCTGGTCGTGACCCGGGGCGCCAAGGGCGCCAGCGCCACCGTCGAGGGCCTGCGCTACGACACCCAGGCCGCCCCCGTGACCGCTGTCGACCCCTCCGAGGTCGGCGGCGCGTTCGTCGCGGGCTACCTCAGCGCGCTCCTGGAAGGGCTGCACCCGGCGGACCGCCTCAAGCGCGGCATCTCGGTGGCCGCCTTCGCGGTCGCCGGCCACAGCTCCTGGCAGGGCCTGCCCACCCGCGGCGAGCTGCCCCCGTGACCCGTGGCAGGACATGGGGCGGTGGCCGACCGCCTGCCGCTGCTCGCGTCCCCCTCTGGTGCGAGTAGAAGTCCGGCACCCCCTGCGCTCCGCACGCATCCATGTAGTCGACCATCGACCACTTCGCCGCAACCATCTGAGCCGCGTGGGAGCGCGCCCGGAGCCGGTCGGCGTGTGTTCGCGTGTGTGGCCCCGTGTGGCTGGTGTGGCGCCTTTGGCGCCTGTGGCGGCTTTGGCGCGTGTGGCGCGCCTGTGCGCCACACGGCCTCTCCGACGTGTTCGACCTCGTCGTACGCCCCAAATCCCCTGCTTGCCCCGCATGAGGTCTACGAGACCAAAACAGCGTGATGGCGCCGCCAGCGGCCCGAGCCGACCGTGCTGGAGTGGCCGCCCTCCTGCTTGCGCGGTCCGCCATCTGTGACTCCAGGAGATTCTCGCGTGAGCTTGCACCAGCCAAGCGGGCACGAAAGAATTAAAACAAGTTTTCGAAACTAGCGAGGAGGTGTGGTGGGTCCGTCCGACTTCGATCCCGATCACCTTCGTCGTTTGAATAACTCTGACAGCTCTGGCAGCAGCCTTGATGGTTCTGGTGGTTCTGCTGGCTGGTGGGACCGGTTGACCTCCGGTTCTCGGTTGTGGTCCGCGGATGGTTCGGCCGCTCGTGAGCACTTTCCGATCGCGGATCCCCAGCCGGCGCGGCACGCGAGCCGCACTGGGGCTGACAGCGGCACCGACGCCGGGCCCAGCAGCGGGCTCACAGACGGTGAACCCACCAGCGGCGACGCGCCCAGTGCCGCGAGCGCCGACAGCGCTGGTGCCGGTGCCGGTGCCGGTGCCGGTGCCGGTGCCCGCGATGCTGCTCCTGGTGCTGCTCGGGGCCGGTCGTCGTGGGTTTTGGTGGGTTCTCTTCGTGAGTCGGCGCAGGCGTTGGCGCTGGCCGCGTTGCCGGACGATGCGGACATCTGCGTGGCCGAGGCCGAGGATTTGCTGTTCGCGCGGGATCGGATCACGTGCGCTCTTGCCGATCGGGTGGGGCAGGTGCATCGGGCAGGGCAGGCCAAACAGCATGGGCATGCCTCCACCCGTAGTTGGTTGCGCACCGCCGCCGGGATGAGCGTGGCGGGAGCGGGCCGTCTGCTGACCCTGGCGGTGGAGTTGGCCCGCCTGCCCCAGGTGCGGGAGAAGTTCGCCGCCGGGGTGTTGTCGGCGGGGGTGGTGGAGGCGATCTGTACCGCCACCGCGCGGTTGAGTGACGAGCACGCGGGGCTGGCCGAGCCGATCCTGCTGGAGTTGGCGGGCAAGGCCGGGCCGGCGGAGGTGGCCAAGGCGGGGCGGTATCTGCGGGCGGTGTTGGACCCTGATGGTGAGGAGCGGGACGAGCGGGCCGACTACGGGCGGCGGTTTCTGCGAGTCCGCCCCACCGCGGGTGGGGGCTTGGAGGGGGAGTTCTATCTGCCGCGTGAGGCGGCGGCCCGGTTGCGGGCGCTGTTAGATGCTTATGCCAAGCCACGCGCGGAGGGCGACGATCGGCCGCTGCGGGTCCGCCAGGTGGATGCGTTCATCGCGTTGATGGAGCAGAAGATCGTCGCCGAGCTCCTGGTCCTGGTCAACGCCGAATCCCTCCCCACCGACCCCGAACCCGACCACCCCGACCACCCCGCCCCCGGCAACAACCACCCCGAAACCACCGAAGCCACCCAGGACGCCCAGAGTGCCGAGGACACCGAGGACGTCCAGGGTGCCGGAGACGGCCGGGACACCGAAAACGCCGAGGACGCGCAGGGTGCGGACAGTGCCGGGGACGGCTGGGACAGCGAGGACACTGGCGCCCTTGGCGACCCGGGTAGCGTTGCCGGGCCCTGTCGTGTGGAAGACGACGACATCGACGACGCCATCCCCACCGACGACGCCCCGGAGAACCTTGGCGACGATGAGGCCGACAACCTCAGCGACGCCGACCCCGCCGACGCGGGCATAACCGACGCTGCCGCACCTGCTCAGGGTGAGGGCCCCTACCGGCCACGTCACCCCGACACCGCCGAAGCCGAGGCGGCAGCCGGTCCGGCAGCCGATGCCGATGCCGGGGCAGCCGCAGACGCCGCTGCCGGGAGCACCGACCTTGACCTTGCGTCTGCCGAGGGCGACGACACCGCACCGCCCAGGGGCGCAGACCGCGACCGTGCTGCGGCCCAAGCTGAAGTAGACCCCCAGCGCGCAGCAGCATGGCCTGCCTATGGCGGTAGCGCGCCTCCAGACGCAGCACCTCCACACGCAGCGCCTCCACACGCAGCGCCACCACATGTGGCGCGTCCCCGCGCGGCGCACTCCCGCGCGGCGCAATGGCCGGATCCTCCCCCTGAGGACGCCGCCGCGCATCACGCCCACGCTGGGCATCAGCCTGCGGGGGACTACCGGCATGCGCAGGGCACGCCCGAAGGCCACGGCGACGTACACCATGAGCAGTCGGGAGCAGGGACGGCGCGAGGCGCGGCACCGGGAGCGCCGAGACCGGAGCCGGGGAGGCCATCGGAACCAGAGCCCGGGACACCGTCGAGCGAGCCTGCGCCGGGGACACCACCGGGCAAGCCACTGGGAGCAGCGCCGGGGAGGCCGCCGGGGAGGCCATCGGGAACAGCGTCAGGGACGCTGCCGGGAACAGCGCCGGGCGAGCCGGGGCCGAGGGCGGCGCTGGGGGCGGTGCCGGGAGCTTTGCTGGGGACCGCGCCGGGGTTGTTGCTGGCGACCGGGCAGATGCTGCCCCTCGCCAGCGTGCATCGCCTGGCCCGCACCTCCGCTCTGGTGCGGTTGGTGATGGATGCCGAGGGGCAGGTGCTGGACATGGGCCGCAAGGTCCGCCTGGCCACCCCCGCCCAACGACGAGCCGTCTACGCCCGCTACGCCACCTGCTGGATCGACGGCTGCCCCCTGCCCGCCACCATGTGCCAGATCGACCACGCCGACAACTGGAGCACCGGCGGCCTCACCGACCTCAAGCTGCTCGGCCCGGCCTGCCAGTTCCACAACCGCGACCGCTACCAACACCCCGACCGCTACACCCGCCACAAGACCGGCACCGACCGCTGGACCTTCACCTATCGGCTGCCGCCCAGGGCTCGGCCCTGACGCGGGCGCCCTCGGGGTCGTAGAGCGGCTCGCGGGTGATCGTGGCGCCCACGCGGCGGCCGTTGACGCCTATCTCGACCCGTTCGCCGGGCTCTACCTCCACCGGCAGATAGGCGTACGCGATCGAGCGGCCGACCCGGTGGCCGAACCCGCCGCTGGTTACGCGGGAGACCGGACGGCCGTCCAGGCGGACGGGCTCGCCGCCCTGGCAGACGTCACGCTCGTCGTCGAGCACCAGGCAGCGCAGCGCCATACGAGGACTCGGCAGGGCGGCCCGGCGCTCCGGCCGTACGGCGAAGCCGAGACCGGCCTCCAGCGGGGTGGTCTCGGGCGTGACGTCGAGGCCCCAGACGCGGTAGCCCTTCTCCAGTCGCAGCGAGTCGAGCGCGCGGTATCCCGCCGGCCGCATGCCGTGCGGCAGGCCCGCCTCCATGAGGGAGTCCCACAACGTCAGCCCGTACTCGGACGGGCAGTAGAGCTCCCAGCCGAACTCGCCCACGAACGTGACCCGCTGGGCGAGCACCGGGACGTGCCCCACGCTGATCTCGGCGGCCCGCAGGTAACCAAAGGTCAGATCGTCATCCGTCAGCGACGCCAGAATTTCGTACGCGCGAGGCCCCCACAGGCAGTAGCACGCGTACGCGGAGGTGACGTCGGCGACCGCAAGCCCGTGACGGCGCAGCAGTGCGGCGTCGTGGACCCCGAAGGCGGTGCCGGTGACGAGGCGGAACCGGTCCTCCGCCAGCCGGGTCACGGTCACGTCCGCCTCGATGCCACCGCGCTCGTTGAGCAGTTGCGTGTAGACCACCGGGTAGACCCGCGCGGGGGCCCGCGTCGAGAGCCCTGCGCCGACCGGCCGGTCCAGAGCGTTGCCGGCGAGCCGCTCCAGGTCAGCGACAGATCCCGATATTTCCAGCTTGGCGAAGGATGTCTGGTCGAACAGCCCGGCGGCGTCCCGCGTCGCCAGGCACTCCTCCCGGATCGCCGGAGACCACACGCGGCCCGCCCAGCCCCTCGGCCGCGCAGTCCGCACAGCCTGTGCAGCCTGTGCACTCTGTGCACTATGCGCAGTCCCGGCGTCCGGCGTGGGCGGGTACCAGCTGACCCGCTCCCAACCGGCCTTCTCACCGAAGGTAGCGCCCAGCGCCTCATGCCGCACCCAGGCGGGCGAACGGCGCAGCGGCCGGGCGGCGGTGCGCTCCTCGCCGGGATAGACGATGTCGTAGTACGTGCTGTAGGAGTCCAGAGCTCTGGCGCGGGCCCAGTGGGCCGACCGGGCGTAAGAGCCGAAACGGCGCACGTCCATGCCGAAGACGTCATACTCCGGAGCGCCCTCGACGATCCACTCGGCCATGACCTTGCCCACGCCGCCGGCGGCGGCCAGGCCGTGCACGCAGAAGCCGGCCGCCACCCAGAGCCCGGCGACCGCGGTCTCCCCCAGCAGGAACTCCCCGTCGGGCGTGAACGCCTCCGGTCCGTGCACGACCTTGCGGAACGCCGCCGGGTCGTCGCCGGCCCCGACCGGCTTCAGTGACGGCACCCGCCGGACCGCCGAGTCCCACGATTCGCGGAACTTCGGCATGTCGGGCGTGAAGAGGGTCCGGGGCTCGGACAACGGCCGGTCGGTGTCCCAGACCTGAGGGCTCCTGATGTAGCCGCCCACGAGGATGCCGCCGTCCTCCTCGCGGAAGTACACGATGTTGTCCGGATCCCGGACGGTCGGGGTCTCCGCCGGGACGCCGGACGCCGGAGTCACCACGTACTGGTGCTTGATCGGCACGATCGGGATGTCGGCCCCGGCCATCCGGCCGACCGCTCCGGCCGCCGCCCCCGCCGCAATCACGACGGTCTCCGTGCGCACGACGTGCTCGCCGTCCTCGCTGTGCTCGCCGTCCTCGCCGCGCAGCCGTACGGCGGTCACGCGGCCGTCGTGGACGTCGATACCGGTGACCTCCACACCGGTGAAGATCCGTACGCCGAGCGCGCGGGCGCCCTCGGCCAGGGCGTGACCGAGCCGGGCCGGGTCGAGCCACCCGTCCCCGGGCAGCCACAGCGACCCGCGGACGTCGCCCACCTCCAGCAGCGGCAGCCGGTCGTGCGTGCCCCGGGGGTCGAGCACCTCCAGATCGAGCCCGTACGTCTCGGCGGCCCCGGCCTGGCGCAGCAGTTCCTCCATGCGCTCGGGGGTGGTGGCCAGGCGCAGCCCGCCCACGCCGTGCCAGCCCGGATCGAGCCCGGTCAGCTCGCGCAACTCGGGGTAGAGACCGGCCGAGTACATGATCATTCGGGTCTGCGTGACGGTGGACCTGAGCTGGCCGACGAAGCCGGCGGAGTGCCAGGTCGTGCCCTCGGTGAGGTCGTGCCGCTCGACCAGGATCACGTCGGTCCAGCCGAGCCGGGCGAGGTGATAGGCGACGCTGCATCCGGCCACTCCGCCGCCGATGACGACGGCGCGGGCGTCTGCGGGAAGTTGCGACATCGGTACCGTCCTGTAACACCCGGCCCAGACAATCGGATCAATGGTCTGAAGGTAGACCAAAAGGAGCCGGGCATGCCAGATCCCGTCGCAGACGCAATGGATCTCGTCACGGCCTGGGCCGGGCGGCCGTTGACCGTCACGACGATCAAGGGCGGGCTCAGCCACCACATCGCCAGGCTCGACAGTGAGGACGGCGACCGCTGGCTCCTGCGGGTGCTCGACCCGCGCATCGCCGAGACCGGACTCGGCATCCCGCTCGACCAGGAGATCGCCAACACGGTCGCGGCGGCGGCGTCCGGGATCGGCCCCCGCGTCGTCCACGTGCTGCCAGGTGCCCTCCTCCTGGAGTACGTCGAGGGGGTCACCCTCGACACCGGGGCGGTGGCCGCGCGGATCGAGGAGGTGGCGGACGCCTGCCGCCGCCTGCACGCCGGTCCTCGCTTCGGCAACGACTTCTCGATATTCGGCAAGCTCCGGGAGTACGTGGCGCGCTGCCGCGCCCACGACCTGACCCTCCCCTCCGGGTACGAGGACGTGCTGCCGGTCGTGGCCGACGTCGAGGCGGCGCTGGCGCGGCGCCCGCTTCCCACGGTCCCCTGCCACAACGACCTGCTGGCCGAGAACCTCATCACCACCGGCGACGGCGTCCGGATCGTCGACTACCAGCTCTCCGGCAACAACGACCCCTGCTTCGAGCTGGGGGACCTGGCCGCCGAGTCCGACTTCGACCCCGACCAGGTCGTACGGCTCACGCGGGCCTACTTCGGCGACGACGAGCACGTCCCCCGGGTGCGGCTGAACCTGATCATGTCCAACCTCACCTGGGCGCTCTGGTTCGTCATCCACGAGGGTCTGGTCCGCGAAGTGACCCTGCCCGGATTCGACTACTCCGCCGAGGCCGCCGACAAGTTCGCCCAGGCCGTACGCGATCTCGGGGATCCCAGCTTCGGACGCCTGCTCGACGGCGTCCGGAAACTCCGCACCAGTTAGAGGAGGCCTCAGTGGCGCAAGCCCTCGACGACGACGCCAAACGACTAGCGGAACTCGGCTACAAGCAGGAACTGGCCCGCACGTGGAGCGGGTTCTCCAACTTCGCGATCTCCTTCTCCATCATCTCGATCCTGGCCGGGTGTTTCACCACCTTCAGCCAGGCGTGGAACAACGGAGGGCCCCTCGCGATCTCCCTCGGCTGGCCGCTGATCTCGGCGTTCATCCTGATCATCGGGTTCTGCATGGCGGAACTGGTCTCCGCCTACCCCACGGCGGGCGGCATCTACTGGTGGGCCGCGAAGCTGGGCCGGCCGGTCCACGGCTGGTTCACCGGCTGGCTCAACCTGATCGGCCTGATCGCGGTGACCGCGTCGGTCGACTACGGCTGCGCGACGTTCCTGAACATCACGATCGGCCGGTTCAGCGACTCCTGGGCGAACGGCAACGCGCTGCACCAGACCTTCTTGCTGTTCGCGATCGTCCTGGTGCTGCACGCGTTGATCAACATCTTCAGCCACCGCCTGATCTCACTGCTGCAGAACGTCTCGGTGTGGTGGCACGTGTTCGGCGCGGCGGCCGTCGTGCTGATCCTGATCTTCGGCCCGTCGAAGCACCAGAGCGTGGGTTTCCTGTTCGAGACGTTCAACCACTCCGGTTTCGGCGAGGGCGAGTCGGGCCCGGCGTTCTGGCTGTACGTGCTGCCGCTGGGCTTCCTGCTCACGCAGTACACGATCACCGGCTTCGACGCCTGCGCCCATGTGTCGGAGGAGACCCACGGCGCGGCCCGCTCCGCGGCCAAGGGCCTGTGGCAGTCGATCTTCTACTCTGCGATCGGCGGCTGGGTCCTGCTGCTGTCGTTCCTGTTCGCGGCCACGAACGTGGACGCCGTCAACGCCGAGGGCGGCTTCGTCGGGGCCATTTTCACCTCGTCGCTGTCGTCCACCCTCGCCACCGTCATCTTCGGCATCTCCACGGTCGGGCAGTTCTTCTGCGGCATGAGCTGCGTGACCTCGATGTCGCGGATGACATACGCGTTCTCCCGTGACGGCGCGGTGCCGGGCTGGCGGCTGTGGTCGAAGGTCGACCGCAACCGCACGCCGGTCAACGCGATCATCGGCGGTTGCGGGGTCGCACTGCTGATCACGCTGCCCGCGCTCTACGCGCCCGAGGGCACGACGACCCCCGTGGCGTTCCTCGCGGTGGTGTCCATCGCGGTGATCGGGCTCTACCTGGCGTTCCTCATCCCGATCTGGCTGCGCCTGCGCGCCGGGGACTCCTTCCAGCCCGGGCCGTGGACCCTCGGACGCAAGTACAAGGCGCTGTCCTGGATCGCCGTGATCGAGATCGCGATCATCTCGATCTACTTCATCCTGCCCATCGCCCCCGCGGGCGTGCCGGGCAACAAGGACTTCGCCTGGACCTCGGTGAACTACGCCCCCATCGCCGTGGGCGCCGTGCTCGTCGGCATCGCCCTGTGGTGGCACCTGTCGGCCAGGCACTGGTTCGCCGGCCCTCGCCGTACGGTCGACGACGCGGGCGACCGCGAACCGGTCGCGTAACCCCTCAGGAGGCCTCGAACGCCTCCGCGACGACTGGGCGGGTCTCCTCCATGGTGGCCCGCCCGAGCTCGTGGGCGATCGAGGTCATCTCCACGTCGGGCATGCCGCAGGGGATCGCGAGGTCCCACGGTGTGAGGTCGCCGTCCACGTTGAGCGCGAAGCCGTGGCTGGTGACCGACCGGCTCGACCGCATGCCGATCGAGACGATCTTCCGCCCGGTGTCGCGGGTCCACACGCCGGTGAGCAGCTCCGACCCGGGCGGGGTGTCGCGGCGCTCGGCCGGGACGCCGAGCTTGCCCAGCGCCTCGACCAGGCGCAGCTCGACCTCGCGGATGTAGTCGACCACGCCCTCGCCGGCCCGCAGCTTCACGATGAGATAGCCGACGAGCTGCCCGGGCCCGTGATAGGTGAGCTGGCCGCCGCGGCCGGTCGGCACCACGGGGATGCCGGCCGACGGGTCGGGCAGGTGGGTCTCCAGCGTCCGCTTGCCGACCGTGAAGACCGGCGGGTGGCTGAGCAGCCACAACGTGTCGGGCCGCGCGTCGTCCTGTCGTTCCTCGACCAGCGCGGCCATGCGCTCCATGGCCTTCTCGTAGTCGACCAGGTCGTCCTGGACCAGCGTCAGGGGCCGTTGCCGCATCATCGCTCACCTCTCCTGATGTGAGCATAAACGGGCCCGCGCGATGGGTTGCCGCCTACCTCCGCCCGTACGAGTAGTCGTAGCCCGGGGCGGCGGCAGCCGGGGCCTTGGGGAACAGCACCCACATGATGAGGTAGGCCACGAACTGCGGACCGGGCAGAATGCAGGACAGCAGGAACAGCACGCGCACGACCGTCGGCGACATGCCGTACCGGTCCGCGATCCCCCCGCACACGCCAGCGATGATCTTGTGCTGCCTCGATCGGTACATCGATCGGCTCCTTTCGTCATCCGGTTCAACGGACGGCCGTGAGCTTCACGTTCCACGAGGAACCCTGAGAAAACCCCTATCCCGGACCCTGAGACGAATCGGCGGCTACCCGCACTGCCAGGGCGCGGCCGGGACGACCAGCGGTCCGCCCGTGACCGGGTCCGGCACGACGACCGACGTGAGCCCGAAGACCTCGTGGACCAGATCGGCGGTGATGACGTCGCTCGGCGCGCCCTGGGCGACGATGCGTCCCGCCTTCATGGCGATGAGGTGGTCGGCGTAGCGGGCGGCCTGGTTGAGGTCGTGCAGGACGACGACGACGGTCCGGCCGCGCTCGCGGTTGAGCTGCCGCACCAGGTCGAGCACCTCGACCTGGTGCGCGATGTCAAGGTATGTCGTCGGCTCGTCGAGCAGCAGGAGGCCGGTGTCCTGGGCGAGGGCCATCGCGATCCAGGCCCGCTGCCGCTGACCGCCGGACAGCTCGTCGACCAGCCGCTCCGCGAGGTCACCGGTCGCGGTGCGGTCCATCGCCTCGCCGACGGCCTTCTCGTCCGCCTCCGTCCACTGCTGCCACCACTTGTGGTGTGGCTGCCGCCCGCGGGTCACCAGTTCGGAGACCGTGATCCCCTCCGGCGGCACCGGGGTCTGCGGCAGCAGCCCGATCTCCTGGGCGACCCGCCTGGTGGGGATGCGCGCCAGCTCGGCGCCGTCCAGCAGCACCGAGCCGCGCCGCGGCTTGAGCAGCCGCCCCAACGCGCGCAGGAGGGTGGACTTGCCGCACGCGTTGGGTCCGATGATGACGGTGACCTGTCCGTCCGGGATCTCCAGGTCGAGGCCGTCCACGACCGTACGGTCCTCGTAGGTGAGCACGAGCCCTTCGGCCCTCAGGCGGTTGCCGGTCACGCGGTTGCCGGTCACACGGTTGCCGGTCACGAGGTGCCTCCAGAACGGCTGCGGGTGCGGACGATCAGCCACATCAGATACGGGGCGCCCACCACCGCGGTGAACACGCCGACCGGCAGCTCGATCGGGGAGAACAGCTTGCGGGCCAGCAGATCCGCGACGGTCACGATCAGGGCGCCGGTCAGCGCGGAGCCGACCAGGGGGATGTGTGCGGTGCGGGTGAGGCGGCGGGCGATCTGCGGGGCGAGCAGCGCGACGAAGTCGACCGGGCCTGCCGCGGCCGTCGCGACCGATGCCAGGACGACGCCGAGGACGGTCAGGCACAGGCGGACCCGGCCGAGCCGTACGCCTTGAGCGGTCGCCGTGTCGTCGTCGAACAACACCGTGCGCTGGGCCCGGGCCGCCCACAGCAGCGCCGGCGTCAGCACGAGCAGGATCAAGGCGAGCGGTGCGGCGTGGTCGTAGCCGCGGCCGTTGAGCGATCCGGTGAGCCAGACCTTGGCCTGCTGGGCCACCAGGAAGTCGCCCTTGGTGAGGAACAGCTGCGTCAGGGAGCCGAGGGCCACCGAGATGCCGATGCCGATGAGCACGAAGCGGGCGGCGTGCAGGCCCCTGCGCCAGGCGAAGACGTAGACCAGCGCGGCGGCGGCCAGGCCGCCGAGGATCGAGACGTACGGCAGGGTGCCGGGCGCGGCGAGGCCGAAGGTCATCGCGGCGACGGTCGCCGCCCCCGCGCCCTGCGTCACACCGATCACGTCCGGACTGGCGAGCGGGTTGCGGGCCACGGTCTGGATGAAGGATCCGGCGATGCCGAAGGCGGCGCCGGCGAGCAGGCCGACCGCGAGGCGGGGCATCCGCAGGGTGCCGACCACGAACTCATCGGGGCTCGGCTGCCCCCCTCCGACAGCCGAGTAGAGCACCCGGACGACCTCCGTGGGACCGACGAAGGACTCACCGACGCACAGATAGACGACGGCGGTCACCGCGAGTACCGCGCCGAGCAGAACGGCGACGAGGGTCGCCCTGCGGTGCAGCAGGAAGCTGCCCCGTCCCACGCGCAGGACGGAGAAGCCCACAGGACGTGTCATGCCGCCACCACCGCTTTCCGCCGCACCAGGGCGATCAGGAAAGGCACGCCGAGCAGTGCGGTCATGACGGCCACCGGCACCTCCGAGGGCGGGAAGACGACGCGGCCGAGGACGTCCGCGACCAGGAGCATCACGGGGCCGAGCAGGGCCGCCGCGGGAAGGACCCAGCGGTGGTCCGCGCCCACGAGCGCTCGCGCGATGTGCGGGACGGCCAGGCCGGTGAAGGCGATCGGACCGGCGGCGGCGACCGCGACGCCGGTCAGGACGGTGGCGCCGAGACCTCCGAGGATCCGCAGCAGGGGGACGTTGTGGCCGAGCCCCTTGGCCACGTCCTCCCCGAGCGCGAGCGCGTCGAGCCCTCGGGCCATCGCGGCGACCAGCAGCAGCCCCGCGAGGAGGAACGGCCAGGTCTGACCGGCGATCTCGGCGCTCCGGCCGCTGAGCGAGCCGACATGCCAGAACCGGAACTCGTCCAGGGCCCGGGCGTCGGTCGTCGCGATGCCGGAGACCACGGAGGCGAGCAGGGCGTTCATCGCGGTGCCGGCCAGGGCGAGCTTGACCGGTGAGGCGCCGCCGCGACCGCCGCTGGCGATGACGTAGACCGCGACCGCCGCGATCCCCGCGCCCGCGAAGGCGAACCACACATACCCGTTCAGCGAGTGCACTCCGAGGAACGCGATCGCGCACACCACGCCCACCGAGGCGCCCTGGCTGACGCCCAGGATGCCGGGTTCCGCGATGGGGTTGCGGGTGATGCCCTGCATGACCGTGCCGGCCACGGCGAGGGCGACGCCGGCCATCACCCCGATGAGGGTGCGAGGCACCCGCAACGACCATATGACCTGGGCGTCGTCGCTGCCGCCGCCGTGCAGCAGGGCGTCCACCACCACGCTCGGCGCGATCTGGCGGCTGCCCGCCGCGAGGCTGAGCAGTACGGCAAGGAGCAGCAGTCCGGCGAGGACCAGCAGGAGCGCGCTGCCGGCGGTCGGGCCGATGCGGCGTCGGGTGGCGCGGGGCATTCGTTCGCTTTCTCGGAGGCGGTGAGGGACCACGTGCGCCTATCCGGCGAGGTACCTCTCCAGGTCCCCGACGACCTCCATCGCGGCGGTGACACCGAGGCCGAGATACCAGGTCTCGTCCGGAACCTCGTAGGCGTGCCCGGCCTTGACCGCCTTGAGGTTCTTCCACAGCGGATTGCCCTGGACCGCCGACTTCTGGGTCGCCTTCGGATCGCCGTAGACACCGGTGAAGATGACGTCCGCGTCCGCCTGGTCGATGTTCTCCGCGCTCACCTCGGCGGCGAGGTCCGGGATGTTCTGGTTGGCGGGGCGCGGGATGCCGGCGTCCTGGAGGATGGTGCCGATGAAGGAGGCGTTGGCGTAGAGCCGGATCACGCCGTTCGGCAGGAAACGCACCATCGAGACGACGGGCTTGTCGTCGCCCAGCCTGCTGCCGAGGTCCTTCACCTTGCGGTCGTACTCGGCGAGTTTCGCCTTGGCCTCCTCGGTCTTGTCGAGGGCGGCCGCGTTCAGGAGGTAGTTCTCCTTCCACGTGAAACCGGGACGGATGGAGAACACGGTCGGGGCGATCTTCGACAGCTCGTCGTACTGCTCGGCGGCGCGCAGCTGGCTGCCGAGGATCAGATCCGGGTGCAGGCCGGCGATCGCCTCCAGGTTGAGGCTGTTGATGGTGCCGACGTTCTTCGGGGTGCCGGCGTCCTTCTTCAGGTAGGACGGCAGCTCGGGCGAGCCCTCGCTGGGCGCGAAGCCGACCGGCTTGACGCCCATGGACACGACGTTGTCGAGCTCTCCGACGTCCAGGACGACGACCCGCGTGGGCGGGGCCTTGATCTCGGTCGTGCCCATGGCGTGGGTGATGGTGCGCGGCCACTGGCCCGGCTTGGCGGTGGTGCCCATCGCGGCGGTCTTCTCCGCGGCGGTGCCGAAGTCCGCGCCGCCCTTGGCGACGGCCTTGGCGGCCTCGGCGGCGGGCGCGCCGGCGCCCGCACCGGTGCCGGCGCCGGAGGACGCGCCGGAGGAGGCGCCGCAGGCGGCCAGCGAGAGTGCGACCGCGACGGCGCCGATACCGAGACCGATACCGCGGTGCCGGAGAAACATACAGGGCTCCCTGCCGAGACAGTAAAGATTAGGTAAGGCTTACCTTATAGGCATCTTCCCTGGTTCCATCAAGCCCGAAAGGTGTGGTTATGGTCACCAACGGGTCGATTGAGGGGTAACCGGCTGGTGATCTTCTTCGAGAAGAGGGCATATAGGGAGGCAAAGGACCGTTCTTGGAGACTCCCATGGATATAGCGACCCTGCAGGCACAGACCCGCCTGTACCTGCGTCAGAAGATCACCATGATGGTGAACCGGTACGTCGTCCATGCGGCTCTCCCCGACGGCTCCGAGGGCGAGGGCGTGGCCTTCGCCGAACAGAAGCGGATGACGCTCAAGGAGCAGGTGACGCTCTACACCGACGAGTCCCGGCAGGCGACGCTGGCCGCGTTCAAGGCGCGCAAGGTCCTCGACCTCGCCGGCGAGTACGACGTGGTGGACGACGCGGGGAACCCCATCGGGACGTTCCGCAAGGATTTCGGCCGCTCGCTGCTCCGCTCGACCTGGCACCTCCAGCAGCCGGGACTGCCGACGATGACCGGGCAGGAGCGGCGCCTGGCGGTCGCCCTGCTGCGCCGGTTCTCCGACTCCCTGGAGTGGCTGCCGTACCACTTCGACTTCAGCATCGGCGCCTCGATCGCGTTCTCGGTGGACCGCAGGTGGGGCCTGCGCGACCGGTACGCCATCGAGATCCGCGACCCGCGCCTCGACCGCCGCCTGGTCATCGCCATGGCCGTGGCGCTCGACGCCCTCCAGGCTCGATAGCTCTCCGGGGAATTGCCGAGTGGAGTGAGCCTGTTATAGTCGGCGACAAGCCGTATGGTTCTGGCTCCGCGGTCTGGCAACCGCCAGTGAACGCTGTCGAGCCCATACGTGCACAGCATGCCTGGTCAGCCGTCCGTCCATCTGTACGAGACGCCGCGCCGGGAGGAACTCCGGTCCCGTGAAGCCCGCTCCGCCCGGGCCTTCGCCGTGGTCCCGCCTGCCCTCCCCAGACATCTTCAAGCCCTAGGAGTCACATGACCGCCAGCACTCTCAGCGTTCCCAAACCGCGCAACGTCTCCCGCACCAGGCCGGCGCGGGCGGCGAACACCCGAACCACCGAGGTCACCGGTTTGCTCGACCA
Source organism: Microbispora bryophytorum (assembly GCF_043197435.1). Taxonomy (NCBI): domain Bacteria; kingdom Bacillati; phylum Actinomycetota; class Actinomycetes; order Streptosporangiales; family Streptosporangiaceae; genus Microbispora; species Microbispora bryophytorum. Next base: position 50,296 of record NZ_JBICTF010000002.1, read on the forward strand.
GTCGGGCAGGAACACGGTAATCCGTACGAACGGCTACCTGCCCGGCCCGAAGGACGTGACCGTCCCGGCCGCGCTCGCGGACGCGCTCGACCTGCGCCGCGGCGACCACATCCGCGGCATCGCGCAGAACGGCATGCTCACCGCCGTCACGATCGTGAACGGCGCGCCCGTGGACACCGCGCGGCCGCACTTCACCGACCTCGTGCCGATCCACCCCGACGAGCGGCTGCGCCTGGAGACGACGCGCACCGTGCTGGCCACGCGGGTCATCGACCTGTTCGCGCCGATCGGCAAGGGCCAGCGCGGCCTGATCGTCGCCCCGCCGAAGGCCGGCAAGACGATGTTCCTCAAGGCCATCGCGAACGCGATCACGACCAACCACCCCGAATGCCACCTCATCGTCGTCCTGGTGGACGAGCGGCCCGAGGAGGTCACCGACATGCGCGAGTCGGTCCGGGCCGAGGTGGTCGCCTCGACCTTCGACCGCGTGCCGCAGGACCACATCACCGCGGCCGAGCTCGCCGTCGAGCGGGCCAAGCGGCTGGTGGAGACGGGCCGTGACGTGGTCGTTCTCATCGACTCGATCACCCGCCTCGGGCGGGCGTACAACATGGCCGCGCCGAGCGGCGGACGGGTGCTCACGGGCGGAATGGACGCCGGGGCCCTGCACCGGCCCAAGAGGGTGCTCGGCGCCGCCCGCAACATCGAGGGCGGCGGCTCGCTCACGATCATCGCCACCGCGCTGGTCGAGACCGGCTCGAAGATGGACGACAACCTCTTCGAGGAGTTCAAGAGCACCGGCAACATGGAGCTGAAGCTGAGCCGGAGCCTGGCCGACCGCCGCGTCTTCCCCGCCGTCGACGTCGTCGCCTCCGGCACGCGCCGCGAGGAACTGCTGCTCCACCCCGCGGAGCAGCCGCTGATCTGGCGGCTGCGCCGGGCGTTGCAGGACCAGGAGGGGTTCGAACGCTTCCTCGCCTCGATGAAGAACACCGGCTCGAACGGCGAGCTCCTCCTGGCCCTGACGAAGGGTCAGGCAGCCACGACCTAAACCCCGATCGGATGCCAGACGGTCTTGGTCTCCAGGAACGCCGTCATCCGCTCGATGCCGGGGTCGGCGAGCCAGTTCACGGGAGCGGCCGGCGGCCGGAGCACCCGCTTGAGGTTCTCCGCGGCCAGTTCCTCACACGTGACCGCCAGCTCGGGGTCGGCGCCCGTCAGGTCGATGCCGTTGACGTCCATGTGGCCCGCCAGCCAGGGGGCGATCTCGGCGGCCGAGCCGGTGAGGATGTTCACCACCCCGCCCGGAAGGTCGGAGGTCGCCAGCACCTCGGCCAGCGTGATCGCGGGCAGCGGCGCCCGCTCGCAGGCCACCACCACACAGGTGTTGCCCGTCGCGATCACCGGCGCGATCACGCTGACCAGTCCCAGCAGCGGTCCCTGCGGGGCGACCACGGCCACCACGCCGCTCGGCTCCGGACTCGACAGGTTGAAGTACGGCCCGGCGACCGGGTTGGCCGACCCGAGGACCGCCCCGATCTTGTCGGACCAGCCCGCGTACCAGACCAGCCGGTCGACCGCCGCGTCCACCATCTCGCCGGCCTGCTTGACCCCCACGCCGCCCATGGCGGTGATCTCCGCGACGAACTGCGCGCGGCGGCCCTCCAGCATCTCGGCGATCCGGTACAGGATCTGGCCCCTGTTGTACGCCGTGGCGCCCGACCAGCCGGGGAACGCCTTCCGCGCGGCCGCGACCGCGTCCCTGGCGTCCTTGCGCGAGGCCCTGGCCGCGTTGGCGAGGAAGTCGCCCTTGGAGGAGGTCACCACATACGACCTTCCGCTCTCCGAACGCGGGAACGCGCCCCCGATGAACAGCTTGTACGTCTTGTTCACGGCCAGCCGCTCACTCATCGAAACTTCCAATCTCCAGTGGACGGGCCGGCTGATAGGTCTGGCCGCACCGGCACACGCCGCCGCGGTGCGCGAACCACCCGTGCCGTACGGCGAAGCGACGGGAGCGGCGGCCCCGGGAGAAGCCCTCGCCGGCCCCCGCGCGGGCCCGGCGGACCAGGCGGCGGCGCTGCCCGTCGTCGCACCTGCCGGCCGGGCGGCCGGAGGAATGATCACAGCGCAAGATAGCCCTCCAGACCGTGCCGCCCGCCCTCGCGACCGTAGCCCGACTCCTTGTAGCCGCCGAACGGCGACGTCGGGTCGAACCGGTTGAACGTGTTGGACCAGACGACGCCGGCCCGCAGCCGGGACGCCGTCCACAGCATGAGCGAGCCCTTCTCGGTCCACACGCCCGCCGACAGCCCGTACGGCGTGTTGTTGGCCTTCTCCACCGCCTCGGCGGGGGTGCGGAAGGTCAGCACCGACAGCACCGGCCCGAAGATCTCCTCCCGGGCGATCCGGTGCGACTGGGCCACGCCCGTGAAGAGGGTGGGCGGGAACCAGTAGCCGCGGTCGGGGATCGGGCAGGCGGGCGACCACCGCTCGGCGCCCTCGGCCTCCCCGGCCTCCGACAGCTCGCGGATCTTGGCGAGCTGCTCGGCCGAGTTGATCGCGCCGATGTCGGTGTTCTTGTCCAGCGGGTCGCCGAGCCGCATCGTGCCGAGGCGCCGCTTGAGCGCCTCCAGCAGGTCGGCGGCGATCGACTCCTGCACCAGCAGCCGCGATCCGGCGCAGCAGACGTGGCCCTGGTTGAAGAAGATGCCGTTGACGACGCCCTCGACGGCCTGGTCCAGCGGCGCGTCCTCGAACACGATGTTGGCGGCCTTGCCGCCGAGCTCCAGCGTGAGCTTCTTGCGGGTCCCCGCGAGGCTCCTGGCGATGAGGCGGCCGACCTCGGTCGAGCCGGTGAAGGCGACCTTGTCCACACCGGGGTGATTCACGAGCGCGGCGCCCGTCTCGCCCGCGCCGGTGACGATGTTGACGACCCCCGGCGGCAGGTCGGCCTGGCGGCAGATGTCGGCGAACGCCAGCGCGGTCAGCGGCGTGGTCTCGGCCGGCTTGAGCACGACCGTGTTGCCGCAGGCCAGCGCGGGCGCGATCTTCCAGGCCAGCATGAGCAGCGGGAAGTTCCACGGGATGACCTGCCCGGCCACGCCCAGCGGACGGGGATCAGGGCCGAACCCCGCATAGGCCAGCTTGTCGGCCCAGCCGGCGTAGTAGAAGAAGTGGGCGGCGACCAGCGGGAGGTCCACGTCGCGGGACTCCCTGATCGGCTTGCCGTTGTCGAGCGTCTCCAGGACGGCCAGCTCACGCGCCCGTTCCTGGATGAGCCGGGCGATCCGGAACAGGTATTTGGCCCGCTCCGCGCCCGGCATGGCCGACCACACGGGGAACGCCTTGGCCGCGGCCTGGACCGCGCGGTCGACGTCGGCCTCCCCCGCCCACGCGACCTCCGCGAGCACCTCCTCGGTGGCCGGGTTGACGGTCTTGTGGCGTGCCTCGCTCTGCGGCTCGACCCACTCGCCGTTGATGAACAGGCCGTACGACGGCCGGATGTCGACGATGTCCCGCGACTCGGGCGCGGGTGCGTATTCGAACATGCCTCAGCCCTCAGTCCAGCGTGAAGTAGTCGGGACCGGCGTACCGGCCGGTTGCCATCTTCTGCCGCTGCATGAGCAGGTCGTTCAGCAGCGAGGAGGCGCCCAGGCGGAACCAGTCGGCGTGCAGCCAGTCCGGCCCGGCGGTCTCGTTGACCAGCACCAGATACTTGATGGCGTCCTTGGTGGTGCGGATGCCGCCCGCGGGCTTCACGCCCACCTTGCGACCGGTCGCGGCCATGAAGTCGCGCACGGCCTCCAGCATGACGAGCGTCACCGGGAGCGTCGCGGCCGGCGACACCTTGCCGGTCGAGGTCTTGATGAAGTCCGCCCCGGCGATCATCGCGAGCCAGGAGGCCCGCCGCACGTTGTCGTACGTCGCGAGCTCGCCGGTCTCCAGGATCACCTTCAGATGTGCGTCGGCACAGGCGTGCTTGGTGGCGACGATCTCCTCGTACACCTTGAGGTAGTCGCCGGCGAGGAACGCGCCGCGGTCGATGACCATGTCGATCTCGGATGCTCCGGCGGCCACGGCCAGGGACGTCTCGGCGACCTTCACCTCAAGGGAGGACCGGCCGCTGGGGAACGACGTGGCGACGGACGCCACCTTCACGCCGGACCCGGCCAGCGCTTCGACGGCGGTCGCCACCAGGTCGGGATAGACGCAGACGGCGGCGACCGGCGGCACCGACGCGTCGGCGGGGTCGGGCCGCACCGCCTTGGCGCACATCGCCCTGATCTTGCCGGGGGTGTCCGCGCCTTCCAGGGTGGTGAGGTCGACCATGCCGATGGCCAGGTCGATGGCCTGTTTCTTGGCGGTCGTCTTGATGGATCGCGTGCCCAGCATCGCGGCCCGGGCGTCCGCCCCGACCCTGTCGACCCCGGGAAGGCCGTGCAGGAACGCCCGCAACGTCGAGGGTGAGGAGGCGACCTCCGCGAGCGGAGTAGTCATAGTTGGCACGACACCAGCATCCCCGACCACGAGGAATGATTCCAAACCCGGGGATCCCGGCGTTCCTAAGGCATCGCCCTACCCGCCTTAGAAGTCCTAGGCCGCCGGGCCTGTCAGAGATAGGGCATCCGCCCGATGTGCCGCACCACGCCTTAGACCGAACCTTGAGGAGTACGGAAAGAGACCCGAACCAAGGAGACGCTCTGATGGGTCCGGAACTGCACTACCAGGTAATGATCAGCCGGGCGGCCGAGCTTCAGGAGGAGGCCGCCGACCACCGTCTCGCCCGCCAGGCGCAGGCGGGGATGAAGGCACAGCAGCGCTCCGGCCAGCGCCGGCTGCGTGCGGCCTTCGGCAAGCTCCGCACCTCATGAAACGCGCACGAAGGCCCGGCCGGAGCCTCCCTCCCGGCCGGGCCCTTCAGCCGCCGTGAGTCCCACGGGCCACACAGGTCTGACCGAAAAACCAGGCGAAGCAATACAAAGGGTCATGACATGCTTGGCGACATGACACGCCGGGCGGTAAGCCCCGTTTTCGTCGGGCGGGGCACGGAGCTGGAAACCCTGGGCGAGGCCTACGACCAGGCCCGCAAGCAGGCCACCGCGGCGGTGCTCGTCGGCGGCGAGGCGGGGGTGGGCAAGACCCGTCTTGCCGGCCGGTTCGCCGAGCAGGCCTCACAGGACGGCGCCCACGTGCTCGTCGGGGGCTGCGTGGAGCTGTCCGCCGAGGGCCTGGCCTACGCGCCGTTCACCGCCGTGCTGCGGCAGCTCGTCCGGGAGTGCGGCGCGCCCGAGATCGCCGCTCTGCTGCCCGACGGCGCCGCCCGCGACCTGGCCAGGCTGCTCCCCGAGTTCGGCGAGCCGAGTGGCGACGGGGAGACCGAGTCGGCCCGCGCCCGGCTGTTCGAGCTGATCCTCGCCCTGCTCGAACGCCTCGCCGAGCGGCGGCCGGTGGTGCTCGTCATCGAGGACATCCACTGGGCCGACCGCTCCAGCCGGGACCTCATCGCCTTCCTCAGCCGCAACCTCAGGTCGGCTCCCGTCCTGATGGTCATGACGTACCGCTCGGACGAGTTGCACCGCACCCATCCCCTGCGGCCGGTGCTGGCCGAGCTGGGGCGGGTCGACGGCGTGGTGCGGGTGGACCTGCCCCGCTTCACCCAGGGCGAGGTCGCCGCGCAGATGGCCGGGATCCTCGGGGTGACCCCCGAGTTCGCCAACGTGGACCGGGTCTTCGACCGCAGCGGCGGCATCCCGCTGTTCGTGGAGGCGCTGCTCGACTGCGGCGACGACTGCTCGTTCCCCGACTCGCTGCACGACCTGATCATCGGCTCGGTGGAGCGGCTGCCCGAGGAGACCCAGCGGGTGCTCCGGATCGCCGCCGCCGGCGGCGTACGCGTTGGGCACGACCTGCTCGCGGCGGTCAGCGGCGTGTCCGACGTGGACCTGGAGAACGCGCTGCGGCCGGCCATCGCGGCCAACGTGCTGCAGGTGGCCGAAGGCGGGGCGTACGCGTTCCGGCACGCGCTGATCCGCGAGGCGGTCCACGACGAGCTGCTGCCCGGCGAGCACGCGCGGATGCACGCGCGGTACGCCGAGGAGATCGACCGCGACCGCGCCCTGGTGCCGCCTGGCCGGGCGGCCATCGAGATCGCCCACCACTGGTATTCCGCCCGCGACGACCTGTGGGCGCTGATCTCGGCCTGGGAGGCGGCCGGTAAGGCGGCCAAGTCGTTCGCCTACACCGAGCAGATCCAGCTGCTCGAACGCGTGCTGACGCTGTGGGACAAGGTCCCCGACGCCGCCGAGCGCATCGGCCACGACCACTGTACGGTGCTGGAGCGCGCCTCGGAGGCGGCCTTCCTCAGCGGCGAGATGGAGCAGAGCCAGAAGTACGTGCGCGGCGCGCTGGCCGAGCTGGACGAGCGGACCTCCCCCGAGCGGGTGGCCGAGCTGCTGGTCCGCATGTCCAACGTCAAGGCGCACAAGGGCAAGCCGGGAAGTCTGGAGTATCTGTGGCACGCCGAGCGGCTGGTCCCGCAGCCGGGCGACGTCCGCGCGCTCGTGCTGACCCGGCTCGGCCAGGGGCTGATGTGCGCCGACGGGGTCGCCGAGGGGACCGCGCTCACCGAGGAGGCGCTGCGCATCGCCCGCGAGATGGGCGACGAGGTGCAGGAGGCCGACCTCCTGATCAACCTCGCGCTCGGGCGCTCCATCAACGGCGACCTGGAGACCACGTTCGCGCTCAACGATCAGGCGCTGGCGATGGGCACCCGCCTGAACTCGCCCCGCATCATCCTGCGCGCCCTGGCGAACAACGTCGACGCTCTCGACAACCTCGGCCGCTCGGAGGAGGCCGTGGCGCTCGCGCTGGAGGGGGAGAAGCTCGCCCGGCGGTACGGCAGGTTCCGCCACCAGGGCACCTTCATCGCCAACAACCGGGCGGAGGCGCTGGAGTCGCTCGGCCGGTGGGACGAGGCCGTCGAGATCATCGAACGGTCCCTGGCGATGGGACCGACCCTGCGCAACCGGTGGCACATGTTGCGGGTCCGCGCGGACATCGCGATCGCGCGTGGCGAGGAGGACCTGGCGCAGGACATCCTCACCGAGGTCGGCGCCTTCTCCCCGCACCGGGACGAGCAGACGCAGGAGTGGACGAACAACGCCCGCCTGCGCCTCGCGTGGCACCTGCTGCGCGGCGAGCCGCTGACGGCCCTCGACGTGCTGGAGGCGGCGCTGGACGACCCGCCGCTGGCCCGCAAGGCCATGCTCGCCGGGCGGCTGCTCGCCTCGGTCAGGTACGTCTGCGACGCGGCGGCTCCGATCGCCCCCGACCGGGTGGCCCACATGCGGGAGCTGGGCGACCGGCTGGCCGTCAACCTGGGCGACGGGCCGGTGAACGAGGCGTTCGGGCTGGTCTACCGGGGCGAGTTCGACGCGGCGGCCGAGGCGTGGCAGCGGCTGGGCCGTCCGCACGTACGGGCCAAGGCACTGCTGCACGGCGCCATGGCGGCCGCCGCGAGCGGCGACCGCGAGGGGGCCTCGGCACGCCTGCGCGAGGCCTGCCCGCTCGCGGTCGCGCTGCACGCCACCCCCCTGGTCGCCCAGATCGAGACGCTGGCCCGCCGCCTCGGCGCTCCTCTGTCCGAGGCCACGCCGTCCGCGCCCGCACGGCAGGCCGACCTGACCCCCCGCGAGCTGGAGGTGCTGCGCCTGGTGGCGGCCGGACGCAGCAACCGGGACATCGCGGCCGAGCTGTTCATCTCGGCCAAGACCGTCAGCGTGCACGTGTCGAACATCCTGCCCAAGCTGGGCGTGTCGACCCGGGGCGAGGCGGCCGCCGCGGCCCACCGCCTGTCCCTCCTCGACTGATCCAGCCGAGACGACAACGCGGACGAGAGTCAGGCGAACAGGGGCTCGACCAGCAGCAGCACGCCGAAGACGGCGAACGCGGCGGCCGCGCCATACTTGATCCACTTGTCGGGCAGGCGCGTGCCGAGGAACCGGCCGACCACAATGGCCAGCGCGTCGGCGGCGACCATGCCTACGGTCGAGCCGACCCACGTGCCGAACCAGCCGTGCTGGGTGGCCAGCGTGATGGTGGCGAGCATGGTCTTGTCGCCCAGCTCGCTGAGGAAGAACGCCACGGCGACGGCGATGAACGCGTTGCGGGTGGTCCGGGCCGCCTTGCCCTTCTCCTCCTCGGTGAGCTCGTCGCCGCGCAGCGTCCACGCCGCGAAGGCGAGGAACGCGAGGCCCGCGACGATCGAGATGGCGGTGGTGGGGAGGGCGTCGCCGACGAGCCTGCCGAGGCCGACGCTGACGAGGTGGACGAGCGCGGTCGCGACGGTGATGCCGGCCAGCACCGGCCCGGTCTTGAAACGGGTCGCGAAGGTCAGAGCCATGAGCTGGCTCTTGTCGCCCAACTCGGCGACGAAGATGACGACGAGGGAGATCCAGAGGGCTTGCACGGGGTCGCCTTCCTACAGGGGAGATGCGACCGGGCCGCCGTACGACACCCGGGGAGTTCGGGCACGACTTCGGCCCGGCAGCATGTGATCATGGCTGTCGGGCCGAAGGTCTCGTCCGCCACGAGGGCTCCACGACCGGGCGGACGAACCGCCAGTGTGTCGATCAGTGGATTTCGGACTACTCCCCTTCGGTTTCGGCCCAAGTTTAACCGAGCTGAAGACAGCTAAAGACTCAGTCCCACCAGCACGGGCTCGTTGACGAGCCACACCCCGAACTTCTCGTGCACGCCGTCGCGCACCTCGCGGGCCAGCGCCAGAAGCTCGGCCGCGCCCGCCTCGCCGGTGGGGTTGGTGAGGGCCAGCGTGTGCTTGGTCGAGATGCGGGCCCGGCCCCTCTCGTAGCCCTTGGGGAACCCGGCGTTCTCGATCAGCCACGCCGCCGGGATCTTGACCGTGCCGTCGGGCATGTCCCAGCGCGGATGGCCGGGGGCCCGCAGGGCCAGGGCCGCCGCCTCCTCCGGGCCGAGCACGGGGTTGGTGAAGAACGACCCGGCGCTGCGCGCGTCCGGGTCGTCGGGGTCGAGCACCATGCCCTTGCCCCGCCGCAGCTCCAGCACCGCCTCCCGCGCGTCGGCCAGCGGCACCCGCGCGCCGATCTCCACGCCGAGCCGCGCGGCCAGCTCCTTGTAGGCCACGGGCCCCGACAGCGGCGAGCGCTCCAGGGCGTAGGTGACGGCCAGCACCATGTGCCGGCCGGGGTCGTGCTTGAACGCGCTGTGCCGGTAGGCGAAGCCGCACTCGGCCGCCGCGAGGTCCCCCACCTCGCCGGTCCTGCGGTCGTACACGCGGACGGCGGCGACGGTCTGCGAGACGTCCTGCCCGTACGCGCCGACGTTCTGGATCGGGGTGGAGCCCACCAGCCCGGGTATGCCCGACAGGCACTCGACCCCCGACCAGCCCTCGGCCACGCAGCGGGCGACCAGGGCGTCCCAGTCCTCCCCCGCCTGCACGGTGACCCGCAGGCGCCCGTCCTCGGATGTCGCCTCCACGCCCCGGGTGGCGACGCGCACCACGAGCCCGTCGAACCCGTCGTCGGACACCACGAGGTTGCTGCCGCCGCCGAGCACCAGCACGGGCTCGCGCTCACGGTCGGCCTCGGCCACGATCGCGATTAGCTCGCCCTGCGTCCGCGCCTGCGTGAACGCCCGGGCCGGTCCGCCTGTCCGCAGCGTGGTGTACGGGGCGAGCGGCACCCCTGCCAACCGGTCAGCCATCGGTCTCCTCGCACCCGGAACATCCCGACGAACAGGATAGCTATCCGCGGTCCTCGCGCTCCGCCCGGGCGATCGACTCGTCGACCCTCGACGTGGCCGAGCTGCCGTCCCACAGGAGCTGGGAGGCGACCACCGACGGCTCGCCCGAGGGGGTCAGCGCGGTCTCGATCGTCCCGCCGGGAGCGACGTCCCGCTTGACCTCGGTGATCTCTTCCGGGCCCGCGGCTGCGGAGGCCTCCCTGGCGTTCCGCGCCCGCGGACGCGGCATCGCGCCGCCCTGGGCGTCGCCGGCCTTGCCCGGGTCCTGGGTCTGCGCGGCGACACCGGCGACGTCGCCGCTCTCCCGCTGCGTCGTGACCGGCTCGTTCTTCGCTTCGCTGTCTCGCTCGCTCACGATCCGACCGCTACCCAGCACCGCCGCGGCCAATCGGGCCCAGCCAGGAGAGGCCAGTCAGGAGAGCTGGACCACGGCGCGGGCCTTGGACAGAACGCGGGAGTCGCCGGACCTCGCGGTCAGCGTCACGACGACGCGCTTGTCCTCACGCTTGTCCTCGACGACCCCGCTGATCGTGATCGTCGCGCCGTTGTCGTCGTCCGGCACCACGACCATGGAGGAGAACCGGACGCCGTACTCCACGACCGCGCCCGGGTCGCCCGCCCAGTCGGTCACGAACCGGCTGCCCTGCGCCATCGTGTACATGCCATGCGCGATGACGTCGGGCAGGCCGACCGCCTTCGCGTGCCGCTCGTTCCAGTGGATCGGGTTGAAGTCGCCCGAGGCCCCGGCGTACCTCACCAGGTCCACCCGGCGCACCCGGTATTCGACGGCCGGGATCTTCTGGCCGGTCTCCACCTCGTCGTACTTGACCGTCGCCGCCATGATCAGGCCGCCCCTCCGCGCTCCACGATGATGTTGTACGTGCGGCAGACCGGCTCACCCGAGGTGGTCGAGACGTCGCTGCGCAGGGTCAGGAACTCGTTGCGGCCCACGCTGCGGATCTCCTCGACGGTCGAGGTCCACACCAGCTCGTCGCCCGCGTGGATGGGCCGCTCGTACTCGAACCTCTGCTCGCCGTGCACGACCATCGCGAAGTTGAGCCCGAGGTCCGGGTCGGCGAGCGCGTCGCCGGTCCCGAAGAGGCTGAACACGATGGGGAACGTGGGCGGCGCGACGACGTCCGGATGCCCGGCCGCCACGGCGGCCCGCCTGTCGTGGTAGATCGGGTTGGCGTCGCCGATCGCGGTGGCGAACTCGCCGATCTTCACGCGGCTGACCTCGTAGGGCGCGGGCGACTCATACGTCCGCCCGACGAAATCGCGGTTCAAAGGCATCGGGCCGGGCTCCTTCGTAATGAGCGGGATAGGCCGTACCGTAACAGACCCGTGCCGGCGAACACCGGCCCGAATCGTCGGGCCACCGGCCGGACACGACAAACCGGCGCCCCCGCGGGGAACGCCGGTGTCGGAAGTGCGTGCGGTCCGCGCCGTGATCTAGCGGGTCTCGCGGTGCGCCCGGTGCGTCTTGCAGTTGGGGCAGTACTTCTTCAGCTCAAGCCGATCCGGGTCGTTGCGCCGGTTCTTCCGCGTGATGTAGTTGCGGTGCTTGCACTCCTGGCAGGCCAGCGTGATCTTCGGCCTAACGTCTGCGGCAGCCACGTGGGAGTGCCTTTCTGCGTTCGGGACTACTGGACAACCCACGCCGGGGTCCCCTTGTTCAGGTGACCCGGCAGGGTAGTAGCGGAGGCCGGACTTGAACCGGCGACACAGCGATTATGAGCCGCTTGCTCTGCCTGACTGAGCTACTCCGCCTGGGCCGGACGCATCCGGCCACGCAAGGATACCCGACCTGTACGGCTATTCACGCATCGGGATCAGCCGTGATCGAGATCGGTCTTCCGGCGAGAATGAGACATCCCCACCAAGCCGAAAGCCCCACCCCGCAGCGCTCAGTCAGAAACGCTGCCTGGATAGGACTTTCCGGCTAGAGCCCCCAAACGGAATCGAACCGTTGACCTTCTCCTTACCATGGAGACGCTCTGCCGACTGAGCTATAGGGGCGGGTCCGCCAGCCGCTCTCGCGCTGCGGACAGGTGTAACCATACACGGCCACGGCGGCGCGCGCGAATTCGAATAGCCCTCCGGCGCGCGGTTCGGAGCACGGCTCAGGGGGTCGGCAGCACCCCGGACAGATCGGCCTCAGGGCGGTGCAGGACAGGCATGTCGGCCGTGATCGCGTACCGGCTGAAGTACCCCTTGCCCTTGACCGGGATCACGCTGCTCAGCGTCACCGTGGCGGCGTACGGCGCGTCGGCGCACTCGGGCAGGCACCAGGTGCCGCTGAGCCTGCCCGCGCCGGTCGCCCGGGTCGGCCCCCAGGTCCGCCAGGTGACCCCGCTCATCGTGCTGAACTCCGAGAGCACGAGGTTCGCCGGACGCTGCTCGGCCCTGCCCCGCTCGGAGTTCTGGAGGTTGAGCACGTACACCGGCGTCTCGGCCGCGGGGCCGGTGGGCGCCGGCCCGCAACCGCCGACGGCGGCGCAGAGCACGGTGACGCAGAACACGGTGACGGTGACAGGCAGGCGCATCGATTCCCCCTCGGCACTCTGAGTGCCCAGGGCCCGCCGCTGTTACGCCTGTGACCAGGCGGACGACCAGGCTAATTGACGGCCGTACGGGCGTCGCCGGCCCTGACGGGCAGCGGGATCACCTCGCAGAGGTCGGCGAGATCGACATAACGGGCGACCTCCTCGACCGAGAGACAGTCGGCGACCACCCGACCGTTGCGCCGCACCCGCAGCACCTGGCGGTCGTGGCGGTACGCGGGGACGATCTCGTATCCGTCCGGTCCCACCCATCGACTGTCCATAGGGGAACAAGCTAACGCCTTTTCCCCATGTCTATCTCCCGTCCCAGGGGAATCGCCTTAAGTAGGGTCTTAATCGACCCCAAGTGCCGGGCCGCACAGTGAGCGTGACGCACCGCCGTTCCCACGTTCACGAAGGGTCCTCCGATGTCCGACACCCCCAACCTGCTGGGCTTCCGCATCGCGCACCGGGCGATGCGCACCGACTCCCGGCGCCTCGCCGACGTCACCGCCGAGATCGCCGCGGGCCGGCAGCCGTGCGGCCCGGAGCGCGCCGCCGCCATCCGCGAGTACGCGACCAAGCTGTGCCGCGGCATCCACCACCACCACAAGGCGGAGGACGACCACCTGTGGCCGCTGCTCGTCCGCTCGGCGGGCGCCGAGCTCGACCTGAGCGAGCTGAGCGAGGACCACTCCGAGCTCGACCCGCTGCTCGATGAGATCCGGGCGGTCGCGGGCGACCCGGCCGAGCTGGCCAAGCCGCTGCGCCGGCTGGCCGACCTGCTCGACGAGCACATCGAGGAGGAGGAGCGCACGATCTTCCCGATCATCATGCGGCACGTCTCCGGCAAGGACTGGGAGGAGATGGAGCAGCACGTCCGCAAGGGCGGCGACGTGCGCTTCGAGCTGCCCAGGATCGAGCAGCACGCGCGGCCGGAGGAGCTTGCGCAGCTGCGCAAGCTGGCCGGGCCCGTCTTGGTCGTCATGCTGGCGCTGATGCGCCGCGCCCACCTCCGCCGCGAGCGGCTCATCTTCGGCGCCGCGTGAGCGCTGCGTTGTCGGCTTCGCGGCGGGCGGCCTCCTCCCAGTGGGGGGAGCCGACCTGCCGGGCGACCTCGGCGGCCCGCAGGTAGTGGGCCTCGGCGTCGCCGGGCCGGCCCAGGAACGCCGCCAGGTCGCCGAGCGTGTGCGCGACCGGCCCGAGCGTGACCGAGCCCGAGTGCAGGCCGGCCAGCTCGCCGTCGGACGACAGCAGCAGGCGGTAGCACTCCTCGGCCGCCGCCCGGTGACCGAACGCGATCGCGTTGTCCGCGCGCAGGGACATGAACACGAGCCAGTAGTAGTCGCGGCGGGGGACGCGCGCGGAGGCCCACGCCACGCGGGCCTCCTCCAGGCGGCCGGCCCCGGCCAGCGCCCGCGTGTACAGCTCTGCGACGTCCTGCGGCAGGCGATCCCACAGGGCGGCGAGCTCCTCCACCGACTCGTGGACCCGCCCCGCGGCCAGCTTGACCACGAAACGGCCCACCGTCCCCACCATCGCGCCGTTGGCGTCGCCGGTGCTGGCCAGCCGCTCTCCGAGCTGCGTGTAGACGCTCTCGGCCCGCTCGAACTCGCCCCTGACCAGCAGGTGCACGGCGTCGAGGAAGGCGAGGATGCCGAGGGCCAGGCCGAGCTGGCCGCTCGTCGACAGCTCCATGGCCTTGTCGGCGTGCCGGCGGGCCGTGGCCCAGTCGTTGCGGCTGAGCGCGACCATGAGCAGCGAGAAGTGGCCGAGCGTCTGGTAGCCGAGGAGCCCGGCGGCGGCCGAGGCGGCCAGCAGATCATGCCCGAGCGTCTCCAGGTCGTCCCGCCTGTCCGGCGTCAGGCAGACCCAGTAGCGGGCGTTGAGCGCCATGCACCGCAGGTGGAGGTCGCCGAGGGCGTCCGCGATCGCCAGCGCCTCCGCACTCGCCGCCTCGATGCGCTCCGCGTCGTGTCCTTCGAGCGCGTGGCAGAGGGCGACGAGCATCCGGCAGCGCAGCTCCCCCGCCTCCGCGGGCAGCGACTCCTCGATCGCCCCGATGAGGTCGGCGTCGAACGCGCGGTCGGGCTGGATGGTCCAGATGACCGGGGCGTCGAGCGAGGACACCGCCCGCGCCACCGCGCCGCGATCGCCCGTCTGGCGGGCCACCGCGAGCGCCTTCGTCCGGTTGCGCACCGCCGTGATCACGTCGCCCGCGTGCGACTGCGCGGACACCAGGCGGCACAGGAGGTCGAGCCGGACGTCCCGGGGCGCGGCGCCGGCCTCTCCGCTCACCAGGTCGAGCGCGCCCAGCGCGCCCTCCAGCAGCGCCGCCGCCTCCTTGTGCGCGTACAACGCGGTCGCCTGCCCGGCGGCCCGCGCCGCGTACTCGGCCGCCGTGAGGGCGGTCGCGGTGGTCGCGGCGGCGAGCGCGTGGTGCCCGAGCGCCCCCACGTCACCCGGGCGGATCACCTCCAGCGCCGCCAGCACCTTGCCGTGCATCCGCGTACGGCGCAGCCGCGGGATGTCCTCATACAGCGTCTCGCGGACGAGCACGTGGGCGAACCGGACGCGGCCGGGGCGCGGCTCCTCCAGCAGGCCGGACAGCACACCCGCCTCCAGGCCGTCGAGCACGGTCTCCTCGTCGGCCCCCGGCATGGCGATCAGCACGTCGGCGTCGGCCTCCCGGCCGACGACCGCGGCGTTGCGCAGCGTCGTCCGGGCCGGCGCGGGCAGCCGGGCGAGACGCCTGCGGATGAGGTCGCGCACGCCGGGCGGCAGCGCGTGGGCCGCCGACGGGCCGTCCACCGCGAGCAGCCGGGCCGTCTCGGTCACGAACAGCGGGTTGCCGCCGCTGCGCTCGGTGACCGTGCGCACCGTGGCCTCGTCGACCTCCGCTCCGGAACGTTCGGCGAGCAGCCGAGCCACCTCGCGTTCGCCGAGGCCGCCCAGGGTGAAGTTCTCCACCGCCTGCACGGCGAGCGCCGCCGCGGTGGCCGTGAGGTCGTCGGCGGCCTCGGCCGGCCGGTGCGTCAGCAGGACGAGGACCGGCGTCCGCGCCAGGCGGCCGGCCAGGTGGCGCAGGAGCTGGAGGGTCTCCTCGTCGGCCCGGTGCACGTCCTCCAGCACGATCAGCAGCGGTCCCGGCACGCCCTCCAGGTAGTCGCCGGCCGCCCGCGCCAGCCAGAACTGGCCCACGGGCGCGGCGTCGTCGGTCAGCAGGGGCGCCAGCCGGGCCGCGGTCCCGGGTTCGGGCGGGCAGGTCGACGACAGCTCTCGCAGCACCTCGCTCCACGCCCACGCGGGCGGCACGCCGCCGGTCGTCTCGGGGCAGCGCCCGACCACGGTCTGCCAGCCGTCGGCCGCCAGGCGTCGCACGAGCGCGTCGGCCAGGGTGCTCTTGCCCGAGCCCGCCTCACCGCCGAGCCAGGCGATGCGGAAACCGTCCCGGGCCCGCTGCGCCGCGGCGGCCAGCCGGGACAGCTCGGCCGTACGGCCGACCATGCGCACGGGCTCCTGGACGGGCGACAGTGTGGCCGGCGGGGCGGGGACCACGCGCTCAGTAGCCGCCCGGACCACGGGGGTCGCGTCGAGCGACTCGGCCTGCGCGAGGATGTCCGCCTCCAGCGCGCGCAGGGCGGGCCCGGGATCGACGCCGAGCTGCTCGGCGAGCAGGCCGCGCGTCCTGCGCAGGACCGCCAGCGCCTCCCCCTGCCGCCCCGACCGGTAGTAGGCGAGCGCGAGCAGCCGTACGGCGTTCTCGCGCAGAGGATGGGCGGTGAGGTGACGCTCCAGCTCGGGGACGACCTCGGCGTGGCGGCCGAGTGCGAGCCCGGCCTCCGCGCGATGCTCCACCGCGACCGCCCGGAGCTCGTCCAGGTGGACCGCTTCGGGGAGGGCCCACTCCTCCTCGCCGAACTCCGCGTACGCGGGGCCGGTCCACAGCGCCAGCGCCTCGTCCACGACCTCGAGCGCCTGCGCGTGCCGCCCCTCGGTGAGCAGGCCGGCGGCCGACTCGACCAGCCGGGGGAGGCGCCAGGCGTCCACGTCGCCGGGCTCCAGCGCCAGCCGATAGCCAGGGGGAGCGCTGACCAGCACGCGGGCGGCGGCGCGGGGGGCGCGGCCCGGCTCCAGTGCCCGCCGCAGGTTGGAGACGTAGACCTGGAGCGCGCCCAGCGCGCGCGGCGGAGGCTGGCCCCTCCACAGGTCGTCGACGAACCGGTCGGTCGACACCACGTGTCCCTGTGCGCAGACCAGCCGGGCCAGAACGGCGCGCTGGAGCGAGGTCCCGAGGTCCGCGGGGCGCCCGCCGACCTCCGCCGCGATTCGTCCGAGAACCCGCACTTTCACCATGACGGGGGCAAGCATAAGGATCAGGCCCGGTAGTGGTAGTAACCGAGCAGGTCATGCAGAACACTCACGTCGTCCATGCGGATCCGTGTCCCGGTGGCGAACGCGTCGATCATCTTTCCTCCGCCGACGTACACCCCGACGTGGTGGGTTCTGCCGGGCCTGCCGTAGAAGACCAGGTCGCCGGGTTGCGGCACGCCGACCCGGCGCAGCCTGCCGAGGTGGTCGTCGGTGTTGCCGGGACCGAGCACGTCGCCGCCGAACGCCAGGTCGTACACCCAGCGAGTGAACCCGGAGCAGTCGAAGCCACGCGTCCGGTTCGCCGGGCAGGGCGTGACCGAGCCGCTGTACCCCCGGCAAGTCCCCTTCGACGGCCCCGGCCGCGCCGCGTGCCCCCCGCCCCAGGAGTACGGAAGGGAGCCCTGGGCGGCGTACGCGACGGCGGCGGCCCGGGACAGCTCCTCGTCGAGCGGCGCCGATCCCACCCCGGCCAGCGCGACGATCGCTCCGATCAGCAGCCGACGCTTAACCCCCATGGATCGGGACAATAGCCACCCGTCTTTTTATTAGCCAGAGAAGCTTTACCCCACTCGATCGACGCACCGGAGGGGGATTGTTACTCTGAGTACGGCTCAGCTCGTACGTTCATCGGCGTGTCGGTCGAAGCGCTTCGTCGGTCGCCCCGGACCTCGTCCCGCTCCCCCGGTGGTCCCCGGCGCCAAGGAGAGCGAAGGGAACCACCGTGGAGACGTGGACGGCACAACCCCCTTCCCCCACCCGCTGGTGGGTGCTGGGGCTGCGCGGAGAGCTGGATCTCCACGCGGTGCGGCATCTGCGCGAGCCGCTGCTCAGCCAGATCGAGGCCCACGGCCCGTGGCTGGCGATCGACCTCAGCGAGGTGCGGTTCATCGACACCACGGGCGTGGGGCTGCTCGTGCGCCTGGTGCACAATCTGCGCGGCAGGAACGGCGACCTCGCCCTCATCGCGCCGGCCGGCCAGGTGCTGCGGATCCTCCGCTGGACGAACCTGACCAGGGTGTTCCGCGTCCTCGACACGGCCGACGCACTCGAGGGCTAGTTGGGCAGGATCGTCACCGGCGTGTTGTCCCCCGGCATCGGACCGCCGTCGTCCCCGGTCGGAGGCGTCACGGACACGAGGCTCCGGCAACTGTCGCCGCAGCCGCCGAACCGCGCGCTGTCGACCGGCGTGAAGTCGGTCGGCGGCACGTTGCGCAGCGCGCCCATCATGGTGTCCTTCCAGATCGGCCCGGGAACGCTGGCGCCGAACACCGAGCCGTAGTAGCGGCCGCCGATCGTGACGCCGTTCAGCTTGTACTTCTGGGCGCCGCGGGGGTCGCCGACACTGACCGCGCCGGCGAGGTCGGGGGTGAACCCGGCGAACCAGGCGGAGGAGGAGTTGTCGTTGGTCCCGGTCTTGCCCGCCGCGTCACGCCCGATGCCGCCGACCGCCGCCATCGTGCCCTTGGTCAGGACGCCCGACAGCACATGCGCCGCCGCGTCCGCCACCTCGGGGTCGACGGCCTGGCGGCACTTGGGCCTGTAGCCGGTGGTCTTGCCGGTGCTGTCGGTGATCTGCGTGATCGCCATCGGCGCGCAGTACTTGCCGCGTGCGCCGATCGCGGCGTAGGCGTTGGCGACGGTCACCGGGTCCATCTCGTTGATGCCGAGCGTGAACGTCTCGAACTCCTGGAGCGGATTGCCGTCGGCGCGGTGGATGCCCAGCGACTTGGCCGTCTTGACGACGTTGCAGAGCCCGACGCGCCGTTCGAGCTCCATGAAGAAGGTGTTGACCGAGTGCCAGGTGCCGGTCTGCAGGGTCAGCCAGCCGGGCGACCCCTCGTCGTTGGTGACGGTGTGGCCCGGGTCGCCGATGGACTGGCCCGCGCAGTTCTTGAACGTCGAGTAGGCCGGCGCGGTGTAGCCGGCGCCCGCGCTGAACCCGTCGTTGATCTTCATGCCCTGCTTGAGCGCGGTGAGCAGGGTGAAGGTCTTGAAGGTCGAGCCGGCCTGGAAGCCGATGCCGCCGCCGTGCGCGGCGTCGGCCACGAGGTTGTAGGACATCTGATTCTTGGTCTTGTGCGTCCCGTACGGACGGCTCGCGGCCATCGCCTTGATCGCCCCGGTGCCGGGCTGGACCAGCGCCTCGGCGGCCACGGGGTTGTCGGTGGGGTGGACCCACTTCCTGATCGCCTTGTCGGCGGCGGCCTGCATCGTGGGGTCGATCGTGGTCTTGATGGTCAGGCCGCCCCGGTTGAGGAACGCCAGGCGCTGCTTGGCCGTCTTGCCGAAGTCGGGGTTCCTGAGGATCTCGTTGCGCACGTAGACGCAGAAGTACGGATACTTGCTCGACTCGCAGCCGCCGGGCAGCGGGGTCCCCTTGTAGCCCAGCCTGGCCTTCTTCGCCTCGGCCGCCTGATCCTTGGTGATCTTGTTCAGCTCCGCCATCCGGTCGAGCACGACGTTGCGCCGCTTCAGCAGCCGGTCGCGGCTGGTCTTGCCCAGGTTGGGGTCGGTGGCGTTGGGGTCCTGCACCGCGCCCGCCAGCGTCGCCGCCTGCGACAGCGTCAGCTCGCTCGCGCTGACCCCGAAGAACCGCTTGGCCGCCGCCTCGACGCCGTACGCGCCCGCGCCGAAGTAGGCGATGTTGAGGTACTTCTCCAGGATCTCGTCCTTGGAGTACTTCTCCTCCACGCCCATCGCGTAGCGCAGCTCGTTGAGCTTGCGGGCGTAGCTGGGCGCCAGGGCCTCGTTCTTCTCCTGCTCGGTCTGGGCGGCGTTGAGCAGCACCTGCTTCACGTACTGCTGGGTGATGGAGGAGCCGCCCTGGGCCACCCCGCCCGACTTCAGGTTCGTGGCCAGGGCGCGGACAGTGCCCTCGATGTCGATCGGACCGTGCTCGTAGAACCGATAGTCCTCGATCGAGATGATGGCCGTCCTCATGATGTCGGCGATGTGGTCGAGCGGGACGACCTCGCGATACTGCTCGTAGAACCGCGCGATCTCGTGACCCTTGACGTCCTGGACGACCGAAACCTGCGCGAGCGGGGGCTCGGCGAGGTCGCGGGGCTCAAGGCCCACGTCCTCGACGGCCGACACCAGCCCCACGCCCGCGCCTCCGATCGCCGGCAGCGCGATCCCCGCGACCAGCACGCCCGCCGCCGCTCCCATGGCGACCAGGCGCAGCACCTTCCCCGTGGCGTTCACACGAACCTCCCCCGAATGGCTATAGACAAGGTTATGGGGCTGTAAAACGCGATTGGCCCCATAACGGTGTTCACTTATGGCAGCCGGCCGAGGCCGCGCGCGAGCACGGTGGCCGTCTTGGCGATCACTTTGTCGTCGGTGGCACCGGCGGCCGCCCGGCGGTTGGTGGAGATCGCCATGATGATCGGGGCGGCGCCCTTGGCCGGCCAGACGACGGCGATGTCGTTGGCGGCGCCGTACGCGCCGCCGGTGCCGGTCTTGTCCCCGACGATCCACGTCTTCGGCAGCCCGGCGCGGATGCGCGCGTCCCCGGTCGTGTTGCCGCGCAGCCAGCCGATCAGCCGGGATCGGTCCTTCGCGCCGAGCGCGCCGCCGGTCGTGAGCGCCCTCAGGTCGCGGGCCACGGACGCGGGCGTGGTGGTGTCGCGCTTCTCCTTGGGCGACCAGTCGTTGAGCTCGGTCTCCCAGCGGTCCAGCCGGGACAGCGGGTCCTTGAGCGTGCGGAAGTATCGGGTGAGGCCCCGCGGCCCGCCGATCCGCTTCAGCAGCATGTTGCCCGCGGTGTTGTCGCTGTAGATGATCGCCGCCCGGCACAGCTCGGCGAGGGTCATGCCGTCCTTGACGTGCTTGCTCGTCTCCGGCGAGTTCGGCTTCACCTCGCCGGCCGTCCAGTGGACGACCTTCCGCGTCAGCTCCCGGTCGGTCGTCTTGGCCAGCACCGCGCCCGCGGCCACCGCCTTGAAGGTGGACAGCAGCGCGAACCGCTCGCCCGCCCGGTAGCCGACCGTCTTCCCGGTCGCCGTGTCGATCGCGTACGCGCCGATGCGGCCCTTGAACGACGTCTCCAGCGCGCGCAGCGCGGCGGGCACGGTGGCGGGGGTGGCGGGCGCGGCGGTGGCGGGGGTCGTCGTGGATACGGCCCCCGCCAGGAGGAAGACGGTGACCGTGGCGGCCTTCCGCGCGACTGGCGTCGTCCGTGTCATGGGCATGTCCTTGCTCTCGTCCGTCACAGGGGCGTTAGACGCAGGAGCAAAGCAAAGTGTTCAGAACATGTCCAATATTCATATGGACCCCAGATCCATATGAGTTCCCGTATCGACCCAGCTCACAGCGGTGGAGTGGCCGGTCCCGGTGACCGTGACCGCGATCGGGGATGGAGAGGCGGCCCCCGCGCCGGTAAAACGGGGGCCGCCTCGGTCCTCGGGAGATCACCGGGAGGTCACCCGACGGGCGCCCGGTCGGACGGGCGGAGGAGGAGGAAGCCCGTGGGCGAGAGGAAAACGCCCAGGAAGCCGCGGCTCATCCACGCAATTGAGTAAACGGATGTTAGCTTTCCCGACAGAAACGGTCAATGGTCGATAGTACGGAACGATTAGTGGCGTATCCGACGGCGGCGCCCACGGCGTACCAGAACAGGTCAGGGGCGTTGAACGTCGTGCCGAGCACCAGTCGCGCCGTCGTGCTGTGCGCCGACAGCGCGGCCGGCACTCCGGTGAGCTGGGCGAACTCGACCAGCCAGCTCACCCCGAGCGCCACCGCCGCAACCGCGAACGGCCGGGCGCGCGGCGCGGCCACGACGACCAGCGCGTACAGAAGGAGGGTGTAGAGAAGGTCGCCCGCATACTTGCCGACCATGCCGGGCAGCAGCGCCCGGACCGACAGACCGGCGACCACGACCACCACGGCGGCGGCCAGCGCGGCGAGTCGGCGATGCGGCATCCGGGCACCCTACCGGGAATCCGGCGTTCTCGATCGTCAGGGGATTCGATGGCAGCGCACCCAGCAGCGCACCCACGTGTCGCCGCCGATGTGCCCGGACGTCCGATGTCGTCGTATGCGCGATCTCCTATGCTGACCGGCCATGGACGGCATCGCGGCCACGCTCGGCACCGCCTTCGCGGTCTTCGCGGGCACCAATGTCGACGACGTCGTCATCCTGACCGTGCTGTTCCTGTCGGCCCGCGCGAAGGGCTGGCCGCACCCCTGGCCGATCGTCACCGGTCAGTACGCCGGCATCGCCGCACTCGTCCTCGTGTCGGGCGTCGCCGCCCTCGGTCTCGCCGTCATTCCGGACCAGTGGGTCGGCCTGCTCGGCCTGGTTCCGCTCGCCCTCGGCGTACGCGGACTGCACCGGCACCTCGCCGTCGACACCGTCAGCGGGCGGGTCGCGCGCTGGACCGCAGAGAGCGCCGTCTCCTCCCGATGCGTCCACGCCGGAGTGGCCGCGTGCCCGGCATGACGACCGAGGACGAGGTGGCGGAGTGGCTCAAGGCGCGAGCGACACCGCTAAACGGTCTGGAACCGGGCGCCGGAACCGCCGACCTGGCGCCGCTCCGCGTCGCGCTGGACGGCGTACGGGTGGTGGGGCTCGGCGAGGCCACGCATGGCAGCCGGGAGTTCTTCCTGATCAGGCACCGGTTGCTGGAGTTCCTGGTCGAGGAGCTGGGGTTCACGACGCTCGCGGTGGAGGCCAGCGCCTCGGCGTCCCGAGCCGTGGACGACTATGTGCAGGGCGGCTCCGGCGATCCGGTCGAGGCGCTCGCCGGGCTGGGCTTCTGGACGCTGCACACGGCGGAGATGCTGGCGGTCGTCGAGTGGCTGCGCGACCACAACCGCACCGCCTCGCGGAAGGTACGGTTCGTGGGCATCGACCCGCAGCATCCAGCGGCATCGCTGCACGCCCTGCGCACCCACCTCGGCGATGAGGCGCCGGGCCTGCTCGACCCCCTCGCTCCCCTCGCCGGAAAGCGCCTGGGCGTCGGCCCACCGCTCGACCGGCGGATCGACGCGGACGCCCGCCGTGTGGAGGACTTCCTGACGGGCGTCTCCACCCCGGACGAGGCGGCGGCGCATGCGCGGATCGTGCGCCAGAGCGCCGACCTCGCGAGCCGGCCGCTCCGGCACCCCGACCCCGCACAGACCGTGAGCGTCGCCCGCGACCGCTACCTCGCCGACAACGTGGACCTGCTCCTGGCCGACCCGGACGCCAGGGTCGCCGTCTGGGCGCACAACGGCCACATCATGAAGGGCGGCCACAGCGGCGGGTCGGTGACCGCGATGGGCCACCACCTCAGGCAGCGCCACGGCGAGGCGTACTACGCACTCGGCGTGCTCTTCGGCGCGGGCCGGTTCCGGGCCCGCCGACGGCGATTCGGAAAGGTGGACCCGGCCACGCCTCCGGTCACCTTCCGCGTCCCGCTCGTCCGGAGACCGACGATCGTGGAGGCCCGCCTGGCCACCGCCCATCCGGGTGAACATGTGATCGACCTGCGGAGCGGCCCACGGCCGGAGTCCGTCACGCGGTGGCTCGGCGAGCTCCTCCACATGCGCGGTTATGGAGGGGCGGTGGCGAGGCGGTTCACCTACAAACTCGGCTACATGCCCACGGTGCTCGCCGAGCACTTCGACGGCATCGCCTTCGTGCCCGAGACCACCGCCTCCACCCCTCTGTGAATCCTCACAGGTCGAGAGCGAGCGTGGCGAGGTGGCGGGCGATCCCGGCGGTGTCGGTGTCCTGCACGTTGCTGAGCAGGACGACCTGGATGTCGTCGTCGGGCAGGTACATGTTGCTCGCCGTGTAGCCCATGAAAAGACCCGGGTGATACCGGAGCCGGTGCCCTTGGAGCCGGTCGACGAGCCAGCCGAAGGCGTACGCGCTCGACGGCAGGTTGAGGCAGCCGGTGGAGGGGCACTTCGCCTGCGGCGTGAACGCCTGCTTGACCGTGGCGGGCGGCGCGACCTTGTACGAGCCGAACGCCCGGTCCCAGCGGGCGAGGTCGTCGACGGTGGAGTAGACGCCGGTCGCGGAGAACAGTTCGGAGCCGTTGAGGAGCGGGGCCGGTGACCCGAGTGTGAAGTAGCCCTTCGCGTACCCGGCGGGCGGATATCCCCTGCTGTAACCGGTGTTCTGGAGGTTGAGCGGGCCGGTGATCAGCTTGCGCAGTACGGCGCCGTACGGCTGGTGCGTCACCGCCTGGATGAGCGCGCCGGCCAGCACGTAGCCGGAGTTGGTGTATTTCCACATGGTGCCGGGCGTGAAGTCCAGCGGCAGGTTCACGAACTGCTGGATGAGCTTCCGGGGCGTGGTCGGTCGCGTCACATTGGCGAGGTAGCTGGGCAGTGTCTCGATGTTGGGGATGCCCGAGGTGTGGGTGAGCGTCTCGCGGATCGTGATGGGACGCCACGCTGCCGGGCAGGCCTTGATGTATTCCGGGACGATATACGGGCAGATCGGGTCGTTCAGCTTGAACAGCCCGCGGTCGCGCAGTTTCAGCACGATCATCGAGGTGATCTGCTTGGTGACCGACATGACCCGGTAGACCGTGTCCGGCCGGTTGGGGATGTGCCGGCTCTCGTCCGCCTCGCCCGCGGCGAAACGAGCCAGCACCCGCCCATGCCGTACGACCAGCGCCGAGCCGGTGAACTGCTTCTTGGCCGCCAGATCCCGCAGGTACGCCAGCATCTCCGCACTGGCGGCAGCGTCCTGCGGCGCCGACGACGTGGCCGGTGGCGTGGCGGGTGACGTGACCGGCCGGTCCGATTTCTGCGTGGAATCGCTCGTGTCGCCGGTGGCCGTCGAGTCCGATGTCTGGGCGGGCCGGTTCGTAAGGTCCGACAGGCTGTTCTGATCGCTGGAGGAGTTCGCGATCGTGTCGCTTCTCTGCCAGTTGTACGGCATGGCCCGCGAATCCGTCTGGCCCTTCTGCATGGGCGTGAGGGCAAGCGTGACGTCATGGAGCAGGTTCTGCTGTTGGCGCCCCGACTGCTGCTGCTTGTCGTGTTGCCCGGCGCGATTGCGCCCATGCGCGCGGGCGTGATCGCCTGCACCAGGGTGATCCCCGCCGGGGCCGGTCACGACGGCGTCCCCGGCGGACGCGGCGACGGCGGGAGTGCCCAGGGGCACGGCCCCACCGGACAGCACGGTGCCGAGCATAAGGAACCCGACAACATTAGGACACTTGGGCATTTTCTCCCCCATGAAACGTACCACTGTCCCGAATTTCAGACATTTCCCGAACTAATTGATTTCGAGAACACCCGGCGGACAGTTCTTCCGTCGGGCTGTTTTCCTTTCGCCGCCGCCACAAAACGCCGATAGACGTGGCTTTCCTTATTTGTTAGAACGCGCTACCGAGGGAAGACCTCAATGTCTCAGCTCGGCTTCCATGAGACTGCTCCTGGGAGGATCGGATCTGCCGACGAGGTCACCGGCTCAAGGAGGGGATCGGCGTGCCTGACGGATGGCAGTGGGACAGCACCCTGTTTCAGGGGTGCGCGGCCTACTACGAGCGCGGCCGGCTGCCGTACGCTCCGGGGTTCGCTGAAACGCTGGCCGCGACGCTCAATCTGGATGGCCGGGGCCGGCTTCTCGACGTCGGCTGCGGGCCGGGCACCGTGATTCTCGCGCTGGCGCGGTACTTCACTGAGGCGGTCGGCATCGACCCGGATGAGGACATGCTGGCCGAGGCCGAGCGACAGGCCGAACGTCGGAGGGTGACCAACGCGCGTTGGATGGCCGCCCGCGCCGAGGACCTGCCGGCCGGTCTGGGCACATTCCGGGTCGTGGTGTTCGCCCAGTCCTTCCACTGGACCGATCGAGATCGCGTCGCTGCGGCCGTGCTGGAGATCCTGGAGCCGGGAGGCACGTTCGTCCACATGAGCGATTGTGAGAATCCGACCGCGCAGCCGGCGCCACTGCCGCTGCCCGCTCCCCCGTACGCGCAGATCAGCGACCTGGTACGTCGGTATCTGGGGCCGGTGCGCCGCGCGGGACAGGGAACGCTCGTCAACGGCACGCCGGACCGCGAGGACCTCGTCCTGGCACGGGCGGGGTTCGAGAACTTCGAACGACATGTCGTGGCAGCCGGAGCGGTGGCCGATCGCACCGCAGACGACATCGTGGCGTGGGTGTTCTCCCGATCCGACTCCGCCCCTCACCTGTTCGGCGACAGGCTGGAGGACTTCGAGCGGGACCTGCGCGCGGTGCTGCGACAAGCGTCACCCGGCGATCGCTTCACGGAGCGTCTTCCATCGACCAAGATCATGATGTGGCACAAGCCGCATGGTGAGCGGTGACGACAACACCGCGGCGGATTCGCCCGAGCGGTACGGGACTGTGGAAGACGCCCACCGGCCGGTAGTGTCGTCCAGGTGGATCTTGACGACATCGCCGCCCGGCTCGGGGTGCCCGTCGAGGACGTCGACCGGGTGCACCGGCTCGCCGCCGACCGGCCGTCGGCTCCGCTGCCCGCCAAGGCCGACGCGCCCTCGATCCTCGACCGGCTCGGGGTGAAGCCGGACGACGCCGCCGAGATCATGGCGGGCTGGCCCGACCCCGGCTCTCCACTGTGGACTCCTGAGCTGCGCTGGCTGCTCGACCGCTCGATCGCCCTGGTCCGCGCCGACCTCGGAGGCTACGACTGGCTGTCGCCCGGTCCCGAGCTGCCGCGCGAGCGGGGCCCGGCCTGGCGGCATCTCTACGTGTACGCGTACCTGGCCCTGATCGACGTCGTCACGGGTTACCACCGCGACCACGGCATCGCCGGCGCCGTGTCGTGGACGACCCTCGCCGACCTGGGCCGCAACCTCGCCGTCGACCGGCGGATGCACGGCGAGGGCTGGCCGGTCATGCAGAGCTGGCTGACACTGCACGCGCGCGGCGGGCTCTACGAGCTGGGCCGGCTGCAGTATCACCGCGGCGACGACGCCATCGGCATACACATCCCCGAGTCGGGACCGATGACCCCGGAGGCGGTCACGGCGTCGCTCGACGAGGCCCGCACGTTCTTCCCGCGCCACTTTCCCGACGAGCGCTACACGGCGTTCTCCTGTGGCTCGTGGCTGCTCGACCCGCAGTTGCGGGATTACCTGCCCGAGGACTCCAACATCATCAGGTTCCAGCGAAGGTTCGAGCTGGAGCCCTACGAGGAGCCGGAAGGCCTGGACGCCGACGTCGAGGTGCGGCGGTTCGTGTTCCGCACCCTGACCACGCCGCTCGACCGGCTGCCGCGCCGCACCGTGCTCCAGCGCGCGGTCGTCGACCACCTCAAGGCCGGCCGCCACTGGTACTGGCGCCGCGGCCGCTTCCCCATCTAGAGGCACACCACCCCGGTTCCGTCTCCCGGACGGGCGCGCGTAGCCGTGTCGCGAGTTCGCCGGTGGCGCGGGTCGCGTGCTGCTGCATGCCGGGGCCGAAGGTGATGCGTGTCGCGCCCAGCCGGGCCAGGTCGATGATGGAACCGATCCCCGGCTGGGCTGCCATGTTGATGGGGCCCTCGATGCCCTCCCGCAGTACGGGCAGCACCTCGGGCGGCGCCAGAAGGGGGTAGATGCAGTCGGCGCCGGCGGCCAGATACAGGCGGGCCCGTGCCAGGGCGTCGGCCGGGTCGCCGGAACCGAACAGGAAGGTGTCGACGCGCGCGTTGATGAAAAGCGCGTCACCGGCGTGGGCGCGGACTTCGGCCAGCCAGTCCGCGTGCCGGCGTGGGTCTTTGAGCGTGGCGTTCCCGGAGTCCTCCAGGTTGCAGCCGACGGCACCGGCCTCCAGGAGGCGCCCGACCAGTTCTCCGGGGGCGAGTCCGTAGCCGTCCTCGACGTCGGCGGACACGGGGACGGGGACCCCCCGGGCTATGCGCGCTATCGCGGCGAACATCTCCTCCGGCGGGGTCGAGCCGTCCGCGTAACCGAGCGAGGCGGCGATCCCGGCGCTTGGTATGGCGAGCGCGGGAAAGCCGGCGTTGGCGAAGACGCGGGCGCTGGCCACGTCCCAGGGTCCGGGCAGGATGAGCGGGTCGCCGGGGGCGCGCCCGTGGTGCAGGGCGCGGAAAGTCGACACATGCATGCCCGCAACACTAGGCACCAAATGGCCCTGGGGTATGGTCCATTGCTATGACAGATTGCCGGGCCAATTCGGCGGCTGCCGCACCTTCCACGTTCGGCGCCGACCTGCATCTGGAACTGTCCGGGCCTGGGCTGCGGGCCGGGCTCACAGACGCTCTGCGCGAGGCCGTCCGCACGGGACGCCTGGCGCCCGGCACTCGGCTGCCGTCGTCCCGTTCGCTTGCCGCCGATCTCGGCATCGCCCGTAACACGGTGGCCGACTCCTATGCCGAACTGGTCGCCGAGGGCTGGCTCACCGCCCAGCAGGGCTCCGGGACCCGGGTGGCCGAACGGTCCGAGCCGCGTAGGGCGGCACCCCCCGCTCCCCGGACGCGGCGGGCCCAGCCCCGTCCCACCTTCGGCCTGCTGCCGGGCGCGCCGGACCTCGCGAAGTTTCCTCGCACGCAGTGGCTCGCCGCAGCCCGCCGCGCTCTGACCGCGGCACCACACGACGCCTTCGGCTACGGCGACGCACGTGGCCGGGTGGAACTGCGCGCCGCCCTCGCGGACTATCTGGCGCGGGCCCGCGGGGTGTACGCCGAGCCGGAGCGGATCGTCGTCTGCTCCGGTTTCCACCACGGTCTGACGCTGATGGCGCAGGTGCTCCGGGCCCGGCGGGTACGGGCCATAGCCGTCGAGTCGTACGGACTCGACATCTATCGCGACCTGCTAAGCGACGCCGGCCTGCGCATCCCGCCCCTCTACGTCGACGAACGCGGCGCCCGCACCGATGATCTGGCACGGTTGAACGGGGCCGGCGCAGCACTGCTGACACCGGCGCATCAGTACCCGACGGGGGTCGCGCTGAGCCCGGCCCGGCGCACGGCGGCCGTCGACTGGGCGCGTACCACCGGCGGGCTGATCCTGGAGGACGACTACGACGGAGAGTTCAGATACGACCGTCAGCCGGTGGGCGCTCTGCAGGGCCTCGATCCAGAACGGGTGGTGTACTTCGGCACGGCGAGCAAGTCACTGGCGCCGGGACTGCGGCTCGCCTGGATGGTGCTGCCCGAGGAACTGGTCCCGGAGATCGTGGCGGCCAAGGGGCACATCGACTACATGTCCAGCGCGTTGGAACAGCTGACGCTCGCGGAGTTCATCACGTCGGGCGCGTACGACCGCCATGTGCGCTCGATGCGGCTGCGCTACCGGCGTCGCCGCGACCAACTGGTCGCGGCCCTGGCGCAGCGCGCCCCCGGCGTCCGCGTGACCGGCTTGGCCGCCGGGTTGCAGGTGGTCCTGGAACTCCCGCATGGAACCGAGCGCTCGGTCGTCCAGGCGGCGGCCCGGCAGGGCCTGGCGGTCAGCGGGATGGCGCCGTTCCGCCACGAGGTGGCGGGCTCGGGCCGGCGGTTGCCCGAGCGGGACGCGCTGGTGGTCAACTACGCGGCCCCCTCGGACAGCGCATGGGCGGGCGCGCTGGACGCACTGTGCCGGGTGCTGCCGTAGCCGACCACGGCCGGCAGGCCCGCTGCCGGGCCGATGATCCCGCCGTGGTCAGCTCCCCGCGGGCTGCGTATCGGTGTCGAAGGCCTTTTGGTGGCGTCGGATCTCGGCCTGGTTGTCGGCCGACCACGCGGCCAGCGCCAGCACGGTCGAAAGCAACGACGTGCCGAGGCCGGTCAGCTCGTACTCGACCCGGGGCGGGACCTCGGGGTAGGCGGTTCGGCTGACGATCCCGTTGCGTCGCAGTTGCTTCAACGTCAGCGTCAGCATGCGCTGCGAGATGCCGGGGATCGCGGCGGCCAGGTCGGAGTAGCGTGTCGCGCCGTCGGCGAGGGTGCCGATGACGAGCACGCTCCACTTGTCGCCGACGAGGTCGAGGACCTCGCGGATGAAGTCCGCGTCCTGGTCGTCCCAATGGGCGCAGGGTCCCGGCGCGGTGCGCACGTCGGCCCGCACTCCGGTCCTGACCTTCCGGGTCTTCTCCGCCGCCATGCGCGCCGCCCCTCTGGCGTAACCGCTTCCACACACATGAATGTGCCTTTTGTACGGGTTCTGATTCTAATGCACGATGTGGCTACGAACAGAAGGTATGTAACCAGGAAGCGAGGGTGATTCCCGTGAAGATCGAATTCTGGTCGGACATCGTGTGCCCGTACTGCGGGCTGATGGACCACAGGCTGCGCCAGGCACTGGACCGCTTCGCGCACGCCTCGGACGTCCACGTGGTCCATCGCTCGTTCCAGCTGCATCCCGACCTCCCTCGTGAGGGAGTCACCCAGCGGGAGCTGTTCCGCATGGCCGGGATGCCCGAGGCGACGGGCGAGCAGGTCCTGCGCCGCATCGAGACGGCCGCCGAGGCCGAGGGACTCACGCCGTACAACGCGCTCGAACGCCGGCTCGGGCCGACCGACTTCGCCCACGAGCTTCTCGCGTACGCCGCCGGCCAGGGCCGTTCGGGCGAGATCTGGTCGGCGATGTTCCGCGCCCACTTCGGTCAGGGCCGCGACCTGTGGACCGTTGAGCAGGTGCTCGACTTCGCCTCGGAGGTGGGACTGGACCGCGACGGCGCGGCTGCCGCGCTGCACGACGGCAGATACCGGGCGCGGGTGGCCGACGACCAGCGCGCGGCCCAGCGCCTCGGCGCCCGCGGCACGCCGTTCATCGTCCTGGACGGAAAGTACGCCATGTCCGGCGCGATCGGCCCCGACGAACTGCTCTCGGCCATTGGTTCCGTCTGGGAGGAGGGCCATCCGGCCGCCGTCTCCCCTCTGCCTCCGATAACCGGCGGCGATGGGGTGTGCACCCCGGACGGCTGCGTGGCCCCCGCCCCCAGCGGCGAATGATCCGTCCCGTCTCGCCGAATCCGATCAAGGAGAGAGTCTCATGTCCACAGCGTTCGAACCGATCACCATCGGCCGGTACACCGCCCGCAACCGGGTGGTCATGGCCCCGATGACGCGGAACCGCGCGTACGGGCCGGGAGCGAGCCCGACCCGGCTGATGGCGACCTACTACGCCCAGCGCGCCGACGCCGGTCTGATCATCACCGAGAGCACCCAGCCTTCGCCGATCGGCCAGGGCTTCCCGAACACGCCGGGGCTGCACAGCGCCGAACAGGTCGAGGCCTGGCGGAGGGTGACCGCCGGGGTGCACGAACGGAACGGCCTGATCTTCGCTCAGCTGATGCACGCTGGGCGGGTCGGCCATCCCAGCCTGCACGCGGGAACGCTGACACCGGTCGGGCCGTCGCCGGTGAAAGCCGCCGGAAGGGTGTTCACCATGGACGGCCCGCAGGAGTTCGTCACCCCGCGGGCGCTGGACCGGGTCGGCATCAGGGAGACCATCGAGGACTTCGCGTCGGCGGCGCGCAACGCGATCGAGGCCGGCTTCGACGGGGTGGAGCTTCACGCGGGCAGCGGCTTTCTGCTGCACCAGTTCCTGTCGACCAACGCCAACCAGCGTGACGACGAGTGGGGCGGTAGCGCCCGAGGACGCGGCCGGTTCAGCGTCGAGGTGGCCAGGGCCGTCGCGGACGCCGTCGGCGCCGACCGCGTCGGACTGCGGATCTGGCCGTCCCATGTCTACAACGACATCGTCGAAGACGGCCACCACGACACCTACCTCGCGCTGCTCGACGCGCTCAACCCGCTCGGCCTGGCCTACCTGCACATCGCCGAAGGACCCGACACGGAGCTCACCCACCGGCTGCGGGAACGGTGGACCGGCACGCTGATTCTCAACCCGTACACCCCCGGCGCATTCACCGGGCCTGAGTCGCTGAAGCTCATCGACAGCGGCGCCGCCGACCTGATCTCCTACGCCTCGCTCTTCATGGCCAACCCGGATCTGCCTCGCCGGTTGCGGGCCGGCGGGCCCTTCAACACCCCCGACTTCAGCCGGGCCTACGGCGGCGACCACAAGGGGTACACCGACTACCCGCCCCTTCCCGGCCCCTGACTTGCCTCCAGGAAAGCCGGCCGTCTAAGCTGACTACTAGATTGTGTAGCTAGGTGAGGCGCATGAGGATCTTTCTGGCCGGCGCGTCCGGCGTGATCGGGCAGCGGCTGATTCCCCGCCTGGTCAAGGAAGGGCACGTGGTCGGCGGCATGACCCGCTCGGCCGGCAAGACCGAGCTGCTGGCCCGGCTCGGCGCCGAGCCGATCCTGTGCGACGTCTTCGACCGCGACGCCCTGGTCAAGGTGGTCCGCGACTTCGCCCCGGACGTCATCCTCAACGAACTGACCGATCTGCCGGACGAGGCGGAGAAGATCGGTGACCACGTGGAGCTGAACGCGCGCATCCGGACCGAGGGCAACCAGAACCTGATCGAGGCGGCACGGCAGAGCGGATCACCGAAGATCCTCGCCCAGACCGTCGCCTGGCAGCTGCAGGCCGGCCCCGGCGCCGACGCTGTCGCCGAGCTCGAACGCTCCGTACTCGCCGAGGGCGGGGTCGTGCTCAGCTACGGGCAGTTCTACGGGCCCGGCACCTACTACGAGCAGCGGATCCCCGCCGAGCCGCGCGTCCAGATCGACCACGCCGCCGACCGTACGGTGGAGCTGCTCGACGCGCCGCCAGGCGTCGTCGTCATCACCGACCAGCCCGCATAGAGATCAGGGGACATCATGCCGCTCTCATTCGAGGGTGTTCTGGCCGATCGGACCACGTGGCGGCTGGACAACTGCTCGATCGGCAGGTCGATGGAGACCATCGGCACGCGCTCGTCGATGCTGATCCTGCGCGAGGCCTTCTACGGCACGACCCGGTTCGACGACTTCGTACGGCGGACGAAGATCGGTGACGCGATCGTCGCGGCACGGCTCAAGGACCTGACCGACATCGGGGTGTTCACCAAGCAGCCCTATCGGGAGCCGGGCAGGCGCACCCGGTACGAATATCTCCTGACCGAGAAGGGCCAGGACCTGTTCCCTGCCGTCTTCGCGCTCATGCAGTGGGGCAACAAGCACTTACAGGGCGAGGACGGCGGCCCGCTGCGCCTCGTCGAACGGGGCACCGGCGAGCCGGTCGTGATCGGGGCGCGCACCGCCTCCGGCAGGGACGTCGGCCCCGAGGACCTCGCCATCGTGGCCCACGGCGACTGGGCCGACCCGCGGTGAGGCTGACCGTGCATCAGGCGCTGTTCGACACTCCAGGCGGAACGGCGGCCAAGTGGCCCGCAAATCCCCTGCGGAAATGGCCCATGTCCGGCATCCGCCGGGCGCGTTAGCGTCTCCGCATGCCGATCCGTGCCGTGCTCTGGGACATCGACGACACTCTGTTCGACTACGCCGGCGCCGACCGCGCCGGCCTCCGCGACCATCTGGCCGCCGAAGGGCTCGCCGAGCTGTTCCCCTCCGTCGACGACGCCCTTCGTCACTGGAAGGCCCAGACAGAGCTGCACTGGGCGAGATTCATCGCGCGGGAGACCGACTTCCAGGGACAGCGCCGCGCGCGTGTCCAGGGCTTTCTCGGCGTGGACATGGACGGCTCCGAAGCGGACGCCTGGTTCGATCGCTACGTGGCCCACTTCGAAGCCTGCTGGGCGCTCTTCCCTGACAGCCTCGCGACCTTGCAGGAGCTCGCCACCGACTTCCGGCAAGCCGTGCTGTCGAACTCCAGGCTGGACTACCAGGAACGCAAGTTGCGCATCCTCGGTGTGCGGGACCATTTCGAAACAGTCCTGTGCGCAGCCGAACTCGGCGTGTCCAAACCCCAGGCCGCCGCCTTCCACGCGGCGTGCGACGCGCTGAAGCTGCCCCCGGGCGAGGTGCTGTACGTCGGCAACGAGCCCGACATCGACGCGGGCGGTGCGATGGCCGCCGGGCTCGCCGCGGTCTGGCTTGACCGGGACGGCGTCGGCGGGCGTTCCGAGCTGGTGCGGATCAGCGATCTCGGCCAGCTTTCCCGGTTGCTGACGCCGGGACGATCCTCATGGAGCGCCGGGTAGCGCCGGCCTGTTCGGCGCAGTCAGCTCGACGTGGGACACCGCTTGCCGAGAGCGGACAGCTCACCGAAGAAGGCCTTCGCGTGCTTCAGTTCGTCGTTCGCGGTGTCGTTGAGCATTTTGGCCACCTCCGTGTCGCCGTCCGCCGAGGCTTGGCGGGCGTAAGCGGGATACACCTGCGTGCCCTCGCGCGTCTCCCCTTTGATCGTCGCGCACAGATTCGTCCCGGTGTCGCGCACCGCGCCGGCCAGATTCGCGTACTCGGCGAAGTGCTCGGCGTGCTCGACGGCGGCCGTCCGGTGGAACAACGTGGCGAGTCCGGGTTGCCCGGTCTCCCCTGCCCTGTCGCCGTACAGCGTGTACTTGGCGTAGGCGAAGGCCTCGTCCTTCATCGCCACCCGCAGGTTCTCAAGGGTGCGGGACGAGGAGACCGCGGACGGGCCGGCCTGTATCTCGACCGGCTCGGCCTGCACGTCGGTCGGGACGTTCGCCGGGGGCGAGCTCCCGGTGATGGCCTTCTCCGCCTGGAGGAACTTCGCACAGTGATCGGCCTCGTCCTGGGCGACTTCGGTAAAGAGCCTGGCGGCCTCCTTCTCGCCGTCCGCCGTGGCCTGCTCGGCGAACTGCCTGTACATCATCGTCGCCTCGTAGGACTCGCCGCGGGTGCTGGCACGGAGGTTCGCCGCGTTGTCGCCGACCAGGCCGATCAGCCTCGCCTGCTCGGTGAAGTGTTCGCGCAGTTCCGTGTGCGCGGTGCGCCGGTACAGCGCCGCCACACCGGGCAGGTTCTCCCTGTCCGCCTGATCGGCGTAAGCGCGGTACGTCACGTGCGCCAACGCCTCACCCAGCATCGCGTTCGTGACGTTGGTACGCGTCGACGGAGCCACGTCGTCCTCGTGGGTAACGGACGCCGCCGTCGCGTTCCCGGCCCCTACGGCGAGAAGGGTGACCGCGCCGGCAGTCGTAAGACACGCTCTCCAGCAGGCGATTCGGGTTCCCATACGACCCCCCCGGATGTGCGTGCGGCCCCGTGCCCGAGCACGCCGGAAAACGGCTTTCCCTGGGCCTGGTACCCCACCGTGCAAGCGAAATCTCCAAAAACACCCTGAGCTATGCCGTGATAGGCAAAATCGGCACAGACAGGCATCCATACGTCGAGGCCGGCGGTGACGAGCACCGCCGGCCTCGGTGAGCGGCGAACGCTCAATCCGTGCCTGTCAGGATCACTTGAACGCGAACTCGGCCCGGTGGAGGCTGCCGTCGGCCAACGTCACCGTGAAGGTGCGCCGACTCCCTGCCCACGACCGCGGCGTGTCGACGTTGAGGTGGTAGGAACCGAGTTTGCCGACCCAGTGGTACTCGGCACCCGGTTCGTCGAAGGTGGCCGACACGACCGCCGACTCGCCGTCCTCCTCGCCGTCGATCGTCCACTTGATCGGGATGGTCCGGCCGGCTTGAACGGCGTTGACGCCGTCCGATTCGACCGGGGGCCTGAACCCGCCGAACCTGCCGGGCCGTGGGACGGCGACGGTGGCGGTGGCGGACCGGGAGGCGTCTGCGGTCGAGGTGGCGGCCACCGTCAGAGCCCGTGCCGTCTCGTCGGACGCGACCGTCAGCAGCCCCTCGCCGTCGATGGTCGTGCCGGTGCTCGCGTTGCCGCGCACGCTCCACGTGACGCTCTGCGCCGGGTGACCGTCGCCGGTCACCGTGGCGGTGAAGGACTGCGTCCCACCCCTGGAGACGGTGACGGCCGAGGGAGTGACCGACACTCCCGTCACGACCGGCGCCGGAGGCGTCGCCGTGAACGAGAAGTTGGTGTCGTCCCAGAAGTAGCCCACTCCCGTGTTGGCGTTCACGCCCCCGAAGTAGTGGTTGTCCGGGTCGTGGAAGACCGCTTCGAAGTACTGGGACTGCGCGGAGTTGCGGTAGACCTCGTAGTCCATGTGGCCGTCGTCCTGCAGGTCGATGACCGCGATCGACATCGGGCCATGGCCCAGGCCGATCACGAGGTGACCACGTACCCATGCCGCGCTCTGGACGACGTCGTACGCGCTGTTGATGTGATAGGTCGCCAGGAGGTCCCAGGTGCCGTTGTACCCAGCGCCGGCGGCCGGCGCGTAAACGCCGTACTGCCCGTGCTCGGTGCCGGTGGCCAGCTTGATCTTGCGTACCGTGGTGCCGTCGTCGGTCAGCATCACCGCGACGCCGGGCTGATCGGTCCAGATCACGTTGCACTTGGCGCCGAAGTCGTCGGGGACGTCGAAGGCGGTGGCGTGCACGCCACCGAGCGTGTTCGTGCCGTCGAGGTCGATGTTCGACTCCTTGACGACGTAGAACTCCGGCGCCTGGGTGTAGCTGCTGGATCCGTTGCCGAAGATCAGATCGCCGCTCGCCTCGTCGTAGGAGAACGAGTTGAGGTGGCCGAAGTCGTGCGTGAACGTGTGGGCGAGGGTGGCCGTCTTCGTGGCGTAGTCGATGTCGTAGACGTACACGTGGCCGTTCGCGACGGTGTGGCTGTCGTCGCTGGCGGCGCCGATCCACAGCTTGCCGTCGACGAAGTTGCCGCCCTGCTCGTCGTGCATCCCGGGGATGGTGAACTGTGGCGTGACGGTCGAGGCGTTCACCTTGTAGTTGTCCCGCGGGTCCAGCTTGACGGTGCTGAGCGTGACCCAGGGGCTTCGCTCGCTCACGTTGATCGGCTGCACCGAGTTGGTGTCGTGGCTGAGGACGTACGAGATCTTCGCGGTGGCGGCGGGGATCACGTAGACGTACGGCGAGGCCAGGCTCTTCCAGCCGGTCGACGGCGACAGGAAGGTGCCGTTGGCGTCGTAGGCGAAGACCGTGACCGAGACGTCGGAGCCCTTGGGGCCGCCGTCGAACTTCAGCGCCTGCCAGGACCGATCGACGGCGACCGGCGCCTTCAGGCGGATCCGAGTCGCGACGTCGCTCGCGCCGTCCCGCTTCACTCCGGTCGCCGAGGCGATCGTCCCCTGCTCGAAGTCGTTGAACCCGGGGTCGCTCGTGGAAGGCGGAGCCGTGGTGCCGGTGCCGGCGACGCCGATGGTGAGCCAGGCGGCGTGGTCGGCCGGGGTGATCGCCCCGCCCGCGTGATACTTCAGGACGTAGCGGATCTTCGCCGTGCCGGCGGGGATCGTGTAGGTGTACGGGCTCACCAGGCTCTGCCAGCCGGTGGACGGCGACAGATAGGTGCCGTCGGCGTCGTAGGCGAAGACCGTCACGTCGATGTCCGGGTTGCCGGCCGCCTCGGTGAACGCCAGCGTCTGCCACGAGCTGTCGACGGCAGCGGCGGTCTTGAGGCGAAGACGCGTCGAGTCACCGCCGTCGAGGCCGGTGGCGGACGCGATGGTGCCCGACTCCAGGCCGTAGAACGCCGGGTCGGTGATCGTCGTGGCGGCCGTCGCCGCCGAGGCCGGAGCGGCGAGCCCCGGGAGAACGAGGATCACGGTCAGCGCGGCGAGGATCGCGCTGAGTGCCCTGTGGGCGACCCCGCGTTTCGACCCTGTCGGCCCGGGTGGGAACGCCAGCTGCACTGTCTTCCTCCATCACGTCGTCGACTGCCGGCCTCGACACCGCGCAGTCGCCCTCGCGGAGTCGCGGGGCCTCAGCAGATTGAATTCGACCCCCGTGAACGGAATCCGGCACGACGCCGAAGATCGGCTGACTGGAGATGAATCTTCGCGAACGGGACGTCGCACGCGATTCGGTAGATCGCTTGGACCTCGGCCGGGCCGGAACCTTTGACGAGTCGGCGGTGTAGAGGTAGCGACCACGTAGGCCCTCGTGACGGGAGTCGCCCATGCTTCGTATCGCCCTGACAGTGACCCTGGCCTGTTCCCTGCTGGCGGGGTGTGCCGAGCAGCCGTCCGGCGGATGTCCCGACCGGTTGTCGCCCGCTCCGCTGCCCACCTGGGCCCGTACGGGATTTCAGCCGCCCGACCAGCCGGTGACGTACGTTTTGGGGGACCGGGGCGACATCGCGGCCGTGGTGTTCGGAGATCCGTTGCTGTCGCCGCCGGGCAAGGATCGCGGCAACAAGATCCTCTGGGTGTCGCGGGTGTCCCAGGACGGGGATCCCCTGCTGATCGAGGCGCGCCTGGACGGCACGGGGGCGCCGGTCACGCGCGAGGTGCCGGGCGGTCCCGGTCCGTCGGGCGTCGACCTGCCGGAGGCGGGCTGCTGGCACGTGACGTTGCGCTGGTCCGGGCACGTCGACACCCTCAGACTGCGGTACGTCCAGCCGTGACGGCGGGGGCGGCGGGGGCAGCGGGTGACGCCCCGCCGCCCCGCGCCGGGTTTTTACTGCGGGCGGGGTGTCACTGCGGGCCGGGCCGGAGCGCGCGGCCGCCGCCGTACGCCTTCACGCGACAGTCGTCCTGGATCTTGGAGATGTCGACGTCGGGTCCGGGGACGCTCGCGTACCGCCAGCCGAGCTTCGCGGGGCCGTCCACCTTGACGAGGTGGACGTCGAAGCCGTGGTCCTGCAGGCACTTGGCCTCGATCCGGACGCTCTTGGCATAGTTCGGGTTCTTGGCGGGGTCGAGCTCCGGCGGCAGCAGCGGCCGCAGGTGCTCGCAGGCGGCCCGCGCGGACTTCTCCGCCGCCTTGGTCCAGGTCCCCTTGCTCGGCATGCCGTGCTCCGTCAGGCAGCCGGCGTACGCCGCGCGGAACTTCCGCACCTCGGCCTCGGAACTGTCCAGGCGCAGCTGCGGGCGGGACTTCGTGGCACGGGCGGGCTTGGACTCGGCCTGCGCCGCGACCGGTCGGGTGGCTGACACCTGGCCGGCCTGGGCGGGTGCGGGGGTGCCCGGACCGCTCGCCGCTTCGGCGGCGCCGCAGGCGGTGAGGAGGCCGCAGGCGAGGGCGGCGATGGAAAGCGCGGTGGCGTGTCGTGCGGACACGCGCTGATCGGTTCGGTCGCTCATGCCGGAGAGGATGGTCGAGCAATGTCAGGAAGTTGTCAGGAACCCTTGGTCGGCGGATGAGCACGGGCGAGGTGGTCACCAGGCCGACCTAGTATCGCCACCTGTGGGTGCATATGTCCTGGTCGCAGAGGACGACACGAAGCAGGCCGAGCTCATCCGCCGCTACCTGGAACGGGAGGGCCACGAGGTCGCCGCCGTCCACGACGGCCGCGCGGCCCTGGAGTCGGTACGCCGGCGGGCCCCCGACCTGATGGTGCTCGACGTGATGATGCCCAAGGTCGACGGACTGGACGTCTGCCGCATCCTGCGCGCCGAGTCGGACCTCCCGGTGCTGATGCTGACCGCCCGTTCCACCGAGGACGACCTGCTGCTCGGCCTCGACCTCGGCGCGGACGACTACATGACCAAGCCGTACAGCCCGCGCGAGCTGATGGCGCGCGTCCGCACGCTGCTCAGGCGTGCCCGCGCCGTCGCCGCTCCGGCCCGGCCGCCCGCGCCGGTGCTGAGGGCCGGCGCCCTGGTCGTCGACCCGGACCGCCACGAGGTCAGCGTGGACGGTGTGCGCGTCGAGTGCACCCCCGGCGAGTTCGCGGTGCTGGAGCTGCTGGTCAGTGAGCCGGGACGGGTGTTCACCCGCGAGCAGATCCTCGCCCGGCTGCACGGGTTCGACCGCTACATCACCTCGCGCACCGTGGACGTCCACGTGATGAACCTCCGCCGGAAGATCGAGCCCACGCCGCGCCGTCCCGTACGGCTCCTCACCGTGTACGGGGTGGGCTACAAGCTCGCCGACGACCGGCGGGACCCGCGCGATGCGGGGTGACGTGCCGCTGCACCGCAGCCTGCTGCTGCGGCTGCTCGCGGTGTCCGTCCTGGTGTCGGTCTGCTCGATCGCGGCGACGGCCTGGCTGACTGCGCGGAGCACCACCGTGGCGATCAGGCAGGAACAGGGACAGGCGCTCACCGAC
The DNA here is from genome assembly GCF_043197435.1 of Microbispora bryophytorum. NCBI lineage: Bacteria > Bacillati > Actinomycetota > Actinomycetes > Streptosporangiales > Streptosporangiaceae > Microbispora > Microbispora bryophytorum. The sequence continues at coordinate 89,879 of NZ_JBICTF010000002.1, forward strand.
GACGCCCGCACGTACGACACCCTGCTCGGCTACGCGGCCACCCATCCCGGCTGGGACGGCGCGGGGGACGTCGTGCGGGGGCTGGCCCGCGACACCGGTCGCCGCGTCACGATCACCACGGAGCAGCGCGTGCCGCTCGTGGACTCCGACACGGGGCCGCCCGCGACGCTGCCCGCCCGGCCGACCGCGTCGATCGACCCGCTGCACGTGGACACGGTCCTGGCGGCCGCGTCCGGTTCGTCCCTGACGGCCGGATCCGATGCCCTGCTGCCGCAGGGCGAACTTCTGGCGGCCGTGACCGACCACATCGACCCGCGCGCCGTGGGCCCCTTCCTGCTGCCGCGCAAGGAACGTGACACCCTGCGCGGCGCCGCCGAACGGCGTGCCGCCTGCCTGCGCAGCGGCTTCGGCGCCGTCGCCACGATCGCCTACAGCCCGAGCGGACGGCCCGTGCTCGACACCCGGGGCGCGCGCCCATACTCCGAGACCCGGTGCCCGAGCACCGTCCTCGACCGGCCGACCGCCACCGAGGCCAAGGCCCTCGCGGCGCTGCAGAAGCTCGTCGACAGCTGCCTGGAGCGGCGGCACGAGTCGCACGTGCGGCTCAACCTCGACTTCACCTGGACGCGGTTGCCCGCGGCCGTTCCCGCCCAGACGGCGGCGGACGACGCCCCCCGCGGCAACGTCGTCCCGGAATGCGTCACCGGCAGCCGCCGCGAGCAGCTCGCGCCGTACGTCGCCCCGCCCGCGCTGCTCTTCCTCAGCAGCCGCGGTGGCGGCGACATCTCGACCGTCTTCGACCTGTCGCCGGAGAACCGGGCCCGCATCGCCGGAGTGGCCGCCCTCGTGCTGCTGATCACCGTGACCGCCAGCGTCATGGCCGGAACCCGGTTGAGCCGCCCCCTGCGGGCGCTCACCGACGCCGTACGGAACATGGAGGAAGGGCGCGCCGCCCGCGCCGAGGTCAGGGGGAAGGACGAGATCGGCAGGCTCGCCGCGGCCTTCAATGCCATGGCCGAGCGGCGCGAGCGGCTGGAAGAGCTGCGCAAGGCGATGGTCGGCGACGTCGCCCACGAGCTGCGAACGCCGCTGAGCAACATCCGCGGCTGGCTGGAGGCCGCCCAGGACGGGCTGGCCGACCCCGATCCGGAACTCGTGTCGTCGCTACTGGAGGAGGCCCTGCTGCTCCAGCACGTCATCGACGACCTCCAGGACCTGGCGGTGGCCGACGCGGGCGAGCTGAGAGTGCACGCCGAGCCGGTCGACGTGGCCGACCTGCTGGCCCAGGTCGCGACCGCGCACCGGGGCGGCGCGGAGACGGCCGGCGTCACGCTGCTGACGCAGGCCGACGGCGGCCTCCGGCTGGTCGCCGACCCCGTGCGGCTGCGCCAGGCGGTGGGCAACCTCGTCTCGAACGCCGTACGGCACACCCCGCCCGGCGGCACCGTACGCCTGCAGGCCCGCCGCGCGGACGGCGACGTCGCGATCGACGTGACCGACACGGGCAGCGGGATCGCGCCCGCCGACCTCCCGCTGGTCTTCGAGAGGTTCTGGCGGGTGGAGAAGTCACGCAGCAGGCGCAGCGGAGGCAGCGGGCTCGGCCTGCCCATCGCCCGCAAGCTCGCCGAGGCCCACCGCGGGTCGCTCAGCGCCACCAGCGTCGTCGGCGAAGGTTCGACCTTCACGCTCCGGCTCCCCGCCCACGGTCACGCCTGGGAGAGCAGCGAGGCATAGGCGCCGGAGTGTTGTCGCCCGGACATGCCGGCGACCCACTCACTATCACGCGGCCCTCCCGTCCTCGTAGGGTCTGTTCATGCTCCTGTGGAGCAATGGCCCCTTCGGCGGGGGCAAGACGCAGGCCGCTCACGAGATCCAGCGGAGGCTACCCGGGAGCGTCATCTGCGACCCCGAACATGTCGGCTTCGGCCTACACCGGATGATGCCCCCGCTTTTGCGTGGAGATTTTCAAGACCTTTCGGCCTGGCGGCAAGGCGTGTACGAGGTGCTGGACCTGGCCCTCGCCAAGCACGACGGCACGGTGCTCGCACCGATGACGATCGTGGAGCCAACCTACTTCCAAGAGACCATCGGCCGGCTCAGGGAGCGCGGCCATGACGTCCGGCACTTCGCGCTACTTACGAGGGCGCCTGCGCCAAGCCTGGACAGGGATCAAGCACATCCGGTTCGACTGAATGCCTCCGGCGGGGGCCTCGGCGGAAGGCGTGCTGCGACCTGCGAGGATGCAGGGACCGGTGAGTCTTTCGGCGACGCCGGTAATCCAGATGGGCCCTCCGAACACTTCTTATCGTGGACGATCCCGAAGAACGATTCACCGATCTTTACGACCAGCACTATCGGAACGTTCTGGGCTATGCCCTGCTGCGCGCCGAGCCTGCGCTGGCGGAAGACGTGGCAAGCGAGACGTTCCTGGTCGCCTGGCGGCGTTGGGACGACATACCCGAGCCGCCGTTGCCGTGGTTGCTCGGCGTCACCAGGAACCTGCTGCGCAACCAGCGCGTCAAGCGGCTCCGCAGTGACGAACTGGTCACCCGGCTCGCTCAGCTGAGCACGTTCGCCGACGGAGACGTCGCCGAACGCGTGGCCGACCGGCAAGAGGCACTCGCCGTACTCGCCGGCCTGCGGGAACAGGACATCGAGGCGGTCGTCCTGGCCAGTTGGTACGGCCTCACACCCGCGCAGGCGGCGGAGGTCGCGGGCTGCTCGGCCCGCACCTACAACGTCCGTCTCCACCGTGCACGCCGCCGGCTCGCGAACGCGCTTCGCCCGCATCCCCCGCTGACCTTCCAGGAGCAGGCATGAACGACGAAGACTCTGTGAACGAACTGATCGCCACGCTGCGTCCCGACTCGCTCACCGAGGAGGCGCACCGGCGGCGACGCTCCGCGGACCTCGCCCAGGCGTTCCGGACGCCCCGCGCCCCTCACCACACCAGGAGATCTCCCATGCCCCAGCGTCGCCCCCTTTATCTGATCACCGGTACGGCAGTGGCGGGGCTCGCCGCCGCCGCGATCATCGTCCCTCAGGTCCTTTCAGGCGACTCCTCGCCACATGCGATCTCCGCCGGCGAAAGCCCCGGCGGCGTCGGCGGCATCGGTGGTGAGGCCTTCCGAGACACCGATACGTCCACCACCACCGTGAACACCCGGACAGTCCTGCTCGCCGCGGCCAAGGTGTCCACCGAGGAACCGGCCGGCTCCGGCAAGTTCTGGTACTCGCGGGTGCGTACCACCCAACTGGTCCGAGTGGCCCCGGACGAGTACGCGGCCAAGATCAAGAAACTGCTGGCCGAGCAGGACGCCAAGAAAGAGAAGCTGAAGAACAAGCCCGACGAGCTCAATGCCGCGATGAAGGAGTTCGACAAGAAGGTCCATGAGCTGAAGACCACAAGACTGCCGTACGCCGCAAGCCGTTCGGAGACCACCGACACCTGGCGCTCGCTCGGCGGCGCCGCCGGCCGCCGGGTGACCGGCCTGGACGTGAAGATCTCATTCGCGACTCCGGCCGATGAGGCGAAGTGGAAGCAAGCCGGTTCGCCGCGCCTGGCCAACGACCCCTCCGGCTCTCGGGAAACCCTGCCCACCGGCGTGGTGTCGATCGACAACCCCAGCTTGACCTGGTCGAACGTCGCGAAGCTGCCGACCGACAAGCAGGGGTTGAAGGACAGGCTGCTGAGCCTGCATAAGAAGAGCCCTGCCAGCGGCAAGAAGCAGCTCGCCGACTACCTGTGGCAGACAGGCGCCGATCTGCTGACCGCGCCGATCACGCCAGGAACCAGGGCCGCCCTGTACCAGGTGCTGGCCGACTCGGCGTCCGGGCTGAAGTCGAGCACTGGAGTAACCGACGCGCTCGGCCGCACCGGCGTCGCCCTCGACACGACGGGACCGGACGACGCCGGCGAGGCCGGCAGGATCACCTACCGTCTGATCTTCGACGACAAGACCGGTAAGGCGCTGGAGCTCGACGTCATCGAGGCGGGGACCGCCATGCCCCTGCTCCGGCAGACGTTCGAGACCACCGGCTACGTCGACGCCCTCGGGGACACTCCCGCGCAGTGATCGCGGCCTGATCGTGGACTCGTCCGAGGTCATGGCTGCGCGGGCCTGACACGGAAGCGAGCGGACGGCCGGGGCTCCTCGCCGGGACCGCGTATGTTAGCAATGACTACAAATTCCATTCGGTCTGGAGGCGACCATGGCCGGGGGACGACCGCGTACCTTCGACAGCGACGCGGCCCTCGATGGGGCGATGGAGGTGTTCTGGCGCCAGGGTTACGAGGGCACCGGGATTTCCGACCTGCTCAAGGCGATGGGCATCAGCAATGCGCCCAGCCTCTACAACGCCTTCGGCAACAAGGAGCAGTTGTTCCGTAAGGTGCTCGACCGATACGCCGACGGCCCCGCCCGCTACATCCGCGAGGCGTTCGCGGAGCCGACGGCACGTGCGGCCGTGGAAGCCCTCCTGCACGGCGCCGCCGACGCGACGACCGAGCCCGGCCATCCACGCGGGTGCATCACCGTGCAGGGCGGCTTGGCCTGCTCGCCCGGGGCGGAGGCCGCACGCGATGAACTGACGATGCGCAGGGCGGCCGGAGAGGCGGCCCTGCGGGAACGACTGCAGCAGGCGGGCAGAAGCGGTGAGCTTCCGGACGGCAGCGATCCCGAACGTCTGGCGCGCTACTTCACCACCATCTACCAGGGCATAGCCGTCCAGGCGGCCGGTGGCACGCCGCGAGAGCAACTTCACCAGATCGTGGACATGGCCATGACCCTCTGGCCGCAGCGGCCCGGCGCCTGACGGTGGCCCCACCGCCCGTGTGCGGCGGATCCAGCCGGCGATCACCCTCCGCGCACGAGTAACAGGCGCGAGCGGCGCCAGATACGCCCGGACGCGGGCCGGGCCGCTGCGCCGCCTTCGATGACGCCGTCCGTCGCTCGCGGGCGGCAGGTACCAGGCATCCCTTCCGGTTGACACGCGCTCCTCGCCGAGGCTAGTTTTTTAGTGCTCGATAAAAAACATTCGGACGTAAGGAGTCGCCCCATGGGACAGCTCGACGGCAAGACGGCCATCGTGACCGGAGGAACCAGCGGAATCGGCCTGGCCACCGCAGAGCGCTTCGCAGCGGAGGGCGCGCACGTCTTCGTCACCGGCCGCCGCCAGGACGCACTCGACGCCGCGGTGGCCCAGATCGGCCACAATGCGACCGGCGTACGAGGGGACGTCGCCGATCTGGCCGACCTCGACCGGCTCTATGCCGCTGTCGCCCAGCAGAACCGGCGCATCGACGTGCTCTACGCCAATGCGGGAGGCGGCGAGTTCGCCACTTTGGAGCAGGTCACCGAACAGCACTTCGACCAGACCTTCGGCACCAACACCAAGGGCGTGCTCTTCACCGTCCAGAAGGCACTGCCGCTGCTCAACGACGGCGCCTCGATCATCCTGCAGTCATCCAACGCCGGCACCCTCGGCAATGAGGCGTTCGGCGTGTACGCGGCGTCCAAGGCAGCCGTACGCTCCTTCGCCCGCACCTGGGCGGCCGAACTCAAGGGTCGATCGATCCGGGTCAACGCCGTCAGCCCCGGCACGATCGACACCCCCGGCATCGACGGCCTCGCTCCCGACCAGGAGGGGGCCGACCAGCTCAAGTCCTACATGGCCGGCACGATCCCGATGGGCCGTGTCGGACGGCCGGACGAGGTGGCCAGTGCCGTTCTCTTCCTCGCCTCGGACCAGAGCACCTTCATCACCGGCATCGAGCTCTTCGTCGACGGCGGCCGTAACCAGATCTAGGCACCGGCCTCAGCCCGCCTGCCGGGCTGTCACTTTCACGGATGAAGGCACACGGCACATGCAACTGGGTCAAACAGGTATTTGGAGTATCGAGCTGCGGATGGCTGATCCGCAGGAGATCGGCGACGCCGCCGCCGAGCTCGATGAACTGGGCTGGGGCGCATTGTGGATACCGGGTCTGGGCGGCGGTGACATCCTCGGCGACTCGGAACGTCTGCTGCGGGCCACCCGCAACACGATGGTGGCTGTCGGGGTCGCGAGTATCTGGCGTCATCAAGCCGCCGACATGGCGGCAGGACACGCGCGCCTGCAGAGCACCTACGGCCGTCGGCACCTGCTCGGCCTCGGCGTCAGCGACCCGGCAGCAGCCCGAAGCGCGGGACAGCCGTATCGGCCCCTGGCCGACATGACCGCCTACCTGGACAGACTCGAACAAGCTCCAGCGCCGGTGCCCGCGGGCGAGCGAGTCATGGCGGCACTCGGCCCCAAGATGACCGAACTGGCGGGACAACGCACCGCGGGCGTACACCCGTTCATGGTCACCCCGGAGTACACGGCCGCAGCGCGCGAGCAGCTGGGTGACGGGCCGGTCATCGCGCCGTACCAGGCCGTCGTCCTCGAAGAGGATCCCGGCAAGGCCCGCGCCGCCGCACGCGACTTCCTGAGCGTGTTCCTCGGCATGGACCATTACGCGCGAAACCTGCGCCGCCAGGGGTTCACCGACGACGACCTCGCCCACGGCGGGAGCGATCGTCTCATCGACAGCGTCGTGGCCTGGGGCGACATCGAGGCCATCGGCACGCGCATCCGCGCACACCACCAGGCCGGCGCCGACCATGTCTGCCTACACGTCGTGGGCGCAACCTCGGCGATGCCCCTGCCCGAGTGGCGAAGGCTGGCGCCGCTCGCCTCCTGACGCCGAGCAGGCCGGCATGACATTCGACCTCCTCCAGAAAGGTTTCCCTCCATGAACCCCGACAGTGAAAACGAAAGATTCAGCAGGCGATGGCTGCTCGGGACCGCAGCAGTCGGCGCCGCCGCCATGCCGTTCCTGACCGGAGGCACATCGCCGGCCCTCGCCGGGTCGACGGGCGGGAAGCCCACGCCCGCCACCCGCCTGCCCGGCCTGCCGAAGGGCTTCTGGAAGACCTTCACCAGCCGGTACGTCGACGTCGACGGGCTGCGGCTGCACGCGGTGACCGGCGGGGATGGCCCGCCGGTGCTGTTCATCGGCGGCTGGCCGCAGACGTGGTACGCCTGGCGGAACGTACTGCCCGCCTTCACACGGGACTTCAGCGTCGTCGCGATCGACTCCCGCGGAGTGGGCCTGTCGGCCAAACCCGCGTCGGGCTATGACTCGGGCACCCTCGCCAACGACTCGGTGAAGCTCATGAGAGCCCTGGGCCACAAACGTTTCGCCCTCGTCACCCACGACGTGGGCGCCTGGACGGGTTACGCGCTCGCCTCGGACCACCCGACGGCCGTGGACCGGTTCGTGGCCATGGAGACGATCACTCCTGGTCTCACCGAACCCGGCGCCCTGCTGATCCCGGGACAGCTGAACAACCTGCTGTGGCACTTCCCGTTCAATCGCGTCGACGGCATCAACGAACAACTGGTGCGGGGCCGGGAGGACCTCTACTTCAGGTACCAGTTCGCGTCCAAGGGCACGACGCCCACCTCGATGCCGCCGGTCGCCGTTCAGGTCTACGTCGACGCGCTCAAGTCGAGCCCGCAGGCGCTGCGCAGCAGTTTCGAGTTCTACCGCGCCATCGACGAGATCATCGCCCAGAACACCGAGCGCAAGAAGACCAAGCTCAGGATGCCGGTCCTCGCCGTCGCGGGCGAGCGAGCCGTCGGCACCGGCGTGGAGACGGAGATGCGTGCCGTCGCGACGAACGTCAGCAGCGTGATCATCCCCGGCGCCGGTCACTTCCTCATGGACGAGAACCCCGATCAGGTGATCGCGGCCCTCAAGCCCTTCCTCGCGCCCTACCGGGGCTGAGACCAGGTCATGGCGGCACCAGCGCAACGCCCAGGCGCTAGCGGGGTGCGGCGAGAACGTCTCGGAGTACGTTCTCCAGCGTGATGCGGGCCAGCTCGTGCCTCAGCGTCTCCTCGACGCCCTCGTAGATGCCCTGCATCGCCGGCTGGATGCCGTAACCGATCACGCAGTCCTGATCGGGTGTGGCGTGGTGCATCGCGAACAGCGGGCCGGGTTCGACCGCCTCGTACACGTCGAGCAGCGTGATCGACTCCAGTTCGCGGGCGAGCACCCAGCCCGCGCCCAAGCCGCGCCGGGACTCGACGAGCCCTGCCTTGCGAAGCTGGGCGAGCAGTCGCCTGATCACCACGGGATTGGTGTTCGCGCTGGTCGCGATCTGCTCGGAGGTGGCGACCTCATGGCCCTGGCGCTGGTAGAGGCCGATCCAGGCCAGTGCGTGGGCGGCGATGGTCAACCTGCTGTTGGCGCTCATGAGCCCTCACTCCCTCAGCCGTAACGCATCATGTTACGACACTCCTGATGTAACAGCTTTGGTAGCGATAAGACTGTCGTAACCATTATTGTTCTGACAGTTGAGCCAACGATGCAACAGAGAGGTGCGAAGAATGAACAAGCCACTCACGGGCAAGATCGCCCTGGTCACCGGCGGGTCCCGCGGACTGGGAGCCGCGACCGTACGGCTGCTGGCCGAGCAGGGCGCCGACGTCGCGTTCACCTACGTCAGCTCCGACCAGCAGGCGAAGGCCGTCCTCGACGAGGTGCGCGGCAAGGGGGCGAAGGCCGTCGCCTTCCGGACCGACCAGGCCGACACGAGCCGGGCGACGGCGCTGATCGCCGACGTGGTCGCACACTTCGGCGGCCTGGACATCCTCGTCAACAACGCGGCGATCTCGGTGGAACAGGGCCGCACCGTGGACGACCCGGACGCCGACACCGCCGCGCTCGACCGCATGCACGCCACCAACTATCTCGGCGTGATCGCCACCATCCGGGCCGCTTCCAGAGTGCTGCGCGCCGACGGCCGGATCATCACGGTGAGTTCGGGGCTGGGCTCGCGGGTGGGTGTCCCGGGCCTTGCCGACTATTCGGCGACGAAGTCGGGTGTCGAGAGGTACACGATGGGCGTCGCCCGCGACCTTGGCCGCCGGGGCATCACGGCCAACGTCGTGGAGGCCGGACTGATGGAGAGCGGGATGGAGCCGCCGGACGCCGAGACCCTCCAGGCCCTGCTCAGCTCGCTGTCGCTGCAGCGCATGGGCCACCCCGACGAGATCGCCGCGGCGATCGTCTTCCTGGCGAGCCCCGCCGCGTCGTACATCACGGGCGCAGTGCTGGACGCCCACGGCGGCTACAAGGCCTGACTTGACCATCTGGTAGTCAGCCACCTAGGCTGACTACTAAAGAGTCAAGTCAGGAGAGGCATATGAGGATCTTTCTGGCCGGCGCGTCCGGCGTGATCGGGCAGCGGCTGATTCCCCGCCTGGTCAAGGAAGGGCACGTGGTCGGCGGCATGACCCGCTCGGCCGGCAAGACCGAGCTGCTGGCCCGGCTCGGCGCCGAGCCGATCCTGTGCGACGTCTTCGACCGCGACGCGTTGATCAAGGCGGTTCGCGACTTCGCCCCGGACGTCATCCTGAACGAACTGACCGATCTGCCCGACGAGGTCGAGAAGATCGGTGACCACGTGGAGCTCAACGCCCGCATCCGGACCGAGGGCAACCAGAACCTGATCGAGGCGGCACGGCAGAGCGGATCACCGAAGATCCTCGCCCAGACCGTCGCCTGGCAGCTACCGGCCGGCCCCGACGCCGACGCGGTCATCGAGCTCGAACGCTCCGTACTCGCCGAGGGCGGGGTCGTGCTCAGCTACGGGCAGTTCTACGGACCCGGCACCTACAACGAACAGCAGATCCCCGCCGAGCCACGCGTCCAGATCGACCACGCCGCCGACCGTACGGTGGAGCTGCTCGACGCGCCGTCAGGCGTCGTCGTCATCACCGACCAGCCCGCATAGGAGTCGGGGGACGTCAGGGCACCGGCGAGCCCGTCGTGATCGGCGCCCGCTCCGCGTCCGGCAAGGACGTCGAGCTCGAAGACCTCGCCATCGTGGCGCACGGCGACCGGGCCGGCCCACAGAGCGGCTGACCGTCCACCTGGCCTGGTCCAGCCAAGCCCGGTCCCGGGCCGGCCCATCCCGGCCATCACCAATTTCTCAGGCCACCGCGCCAATGCGTGCGTGGATTCTTCAGGGACCTGTTTTGTCATCTCATGTAACCGTCGGGACGCACGCGATCCCCCGCCGGCGCACTCTCCCCGCCGGACTCGCCCTGACGGGCGCGGCGCTCGCGTTCACCAGTCTCTACCTCGCGGCAGGCGCGCTGACGCCGCTGCTGGTGCTCTACAAACAGCAGTGGGGCTTCCCGCCGTCGCTCCTCACCCTGGCGTTCGCCGTGTACGCGGCCGGCTTCCTCGCGGCCGTCCTGACGCTGGGCTCGCTCTCCGACCACGTCGGCCGGAGCCCGGTCCTGATCGGAGCCCTGGTCGTCCAGCTCGTGTCGAACGTCCTGTTCCTCCTCGCCTCCGACATCGGATGGGTGATCGCCGGACGCATCGTGCAGGGCGTCTCCAGCGGCGCCGCGACGGCCGCCTTCACCGCGGCGCTCGTGGAACTCGCCCCCGCTGGCAGCAAGAGGCTCGGCACGATCCTCGGCAGCGCCGGCCTGACGGGCGGCCTCGGCGCCGGATCCCTGCTGGCCGGCCTCGCGATCCAGCTCACGCCCACGGCGAACACCATCACCTTCACCGTCCTCATCGTCCTGACCCTTCTCGGGATCGTCGCCGTCGCCCTGTCGCCCGAGACCATGACCCGCACCCCCGGCGCGCTCCGCTCGATGGTCCCGCGCGTGGCGATCCCGCGCGCCGCCCGGAAGGAGTTCGCCGCCGCCGCACCCGTGGTCGCCGCGGTCTGGATGCTCGCCGGCCTGTCCGGAGGGCTGGCGCCGAACATGGTCCGCAGCGTCTTCCACCTGGACAGCGGCCTGCTCAACGGCCTGACCGGATTCATCGCGCCAGCGGTCTCGACCGTCGTCGGGCTGTCGTTCGCCCGCGTTGACCCGCGACGGGCGATGACCGTCGGCATCTACGCGTCCGTCGCCGGGGCCGTCGGCATCATCGGCGGGGTGTACGCCGGAAGCCTCACCGTCATGATCATCGGGCAGGCCGTCGCCGGTGTCGGCTTCGGGGCGTCCTTCTCCGCGGCCCTGCGCCTGATCTTCCCGCTCGCGGCCGCACACCAGCGGGCGGGCGTCGTCGCCGGGATCTACGTGGTCTCCTACGTCGCCTTCGGCGTGCCCATCGTCATCGAGGGTCAGCTCGTGGGCCCGCTCGGCGAGGTCCCGGCCGTCGTCTGCTACACGGCCCTGACCGTCCTGCTCGCGCTCGTCAGCCTCGTCGCCCAGACGCGCATGAGACACCGTGCCTGAGCCAAGGGCTCGGCTTAGACCGACGGACGGGGACCTCGTCCGGACCCCGGCTGGGCTCATCTTCACGTTCAGCATGCCCGGCGATCAGATCAGCCTTCACATCCATGCATGTGCATCACCATCGTAAAGAACGGAAACCGCAATGACGCTTATCTCTACTCCCTTCGGTGCGCGTACCACTGCAGCGGAGGTTCTGGCCGGGGTGGACCTGACCGGACGCCGCATGATCGTCACGGGAGGAGCGTCGGGGGTGGGAACCGCAACGGTCCGCGCCCTCGCCGGCGCCGGCGCACGCGTCACGATCGCCACCCGTAACCCCGCCATCGCCAAGCCGCTCGTGGAGGAGTCCCCGAACATCGACGTCGCCGCGGTCGACCTCGCCGACCTGGACTCGGTGCGGGCCTTCTGCGCCGCCTGGGACGGTCCGGTGGACGCCGTCATCGCCAACGCGGGCGTGATGATGCTGCCCGAGCGCCAGGTCAACGCACAGGGCTGGGAGATGCAGCTCGCCACCAACTACCTCGGCCACTTCGCACTGTTGACGGGCCTGCGGACGGCCCTTCGGTCGGCGGAGGGGGCGCGCGTGGTCATGGTCAGTTCCGGTGCGCACCTGCTGGCGGGGGTCGACTTCGAGGACCCGCAGTTCGAGCGGAAGCCGTACGACTCCAGGATCGCCTACGCACAGTCGAAGACCGCCGACGTGCTGCTCGCCGTCGGGATCAGCCGCCGATGGGCACAGGACGGCATCCGCGCCAACGCCTGCGCTCCGGGGCAGATTCTGACGAACCTGATGCGTCACCTGGATGCGGCCACCCTGCAGGCGCTCGGCGTGACGGACCCGGACGGGAACACGACCATTCCGGATCACTACAAGACGCCTGAGGAAGGGGCTGCCACCAGCGTCCTGCTCGCCGCATCACCGCTCCTCGAAGGCGTGACCGGACGCTACTTCGAGAACAACCAGGAGGCCCCGGTCGTCGAGGGCGGCCCCCATCTGATGGCGGAGGGCGGCCCCGAGGCGATGGTGGACATGGTGGCCGAGTGGGCCGTCGATCCCGCCGCCGCGGACCGCCTCTGGGAGTACGCGTCCACGACCATCGGCGACACCACTGACCTCTCCGGCACCTCGGACTCACGCTGACATCGCGCCCCACTGATCTCATCGAGGGCGCGGTGGGTGCGGGATACCGAGAAGACCGATGGCTCTCCACCTGGCAGGAAGGACTATGACCTGTGAAGGATTTGACCATCATCCGGCTGCCCGTGGACGCGAGCACTGATACCGCCCTCATGACCGACGTCGCCGTTCTCGTCAACCGGGTGTACGCGGTCGCCGAACAGGGGTTGTGGCGGGCGGGCGCCGAACGAACGTCAGCGGATGAGATCTCCCGACTGACCCTCGCCGGCGAGATCGCGGTGGCCCGGTTGGAGGGGCGGCTCGTCGGCTGCGTCCGGGTGCGGCACCTCGACGACATGACCGGCGAGTTCGGAATGCTCGCCGCAGACCCTGATCACCGCGGCATCGGGATCGGACGGGAACTCGTCCATTTCGCGGAGCAGGGATGCAAGAACGCCGGGCTCTCCGTGATGCAGCTTGAGGTACTTTTCCCGCGGGAGTGGTCCCACCCCTCGAAGGAGTTCTTGGCCACCTGGTACACCCGCATCGGCTACCGGAAGGTCCGCACCGGGGTCATCGACGAGTCCTACCCCCATCTGGCGCCCCTCCTGGCGACACCATGCGCCTTCGTGGTCTACAACAAGGACCTGTCCCACTGTTGACAACGCTCGTGGTCGATACAGCCAGTGCTAGCGGGCGAGCGGCGGAGGGCTGAAGCCGCCGAACTCCTGTTCCAGGAGCTCGGCGAACCGTATCGGGGTGCGGTCCTCGAACATCGGTCCTATTATCTATGCGCTGGTCGGCGTAGACATGGTCCGTCCCGTCGATCGTGATCCGGCGGGCCCAGAGGTCCGGACTCCGGTCGTGCGCGAACGCCGGGGTCGGCATGGCCGGGCACAGCACAATGTCGAAGTCGTCGAACAGCTCTCGCCAGCCCTGGCGGTTCCGTACACGCGCGCTGTCCGCCGCGATCCAGTCGCGGTGGCTGAGCACCGAACCGCGGATACGCTCAGCGGCCAGGCTCCGGTCATCGGCGTCGAGCCGCCCGGCGTCGAGCCGAAGGCGCTCGTAGACCTCCTGCGGATAGCCGGCCCCCCAGGACGCGAGCAGCAGGCGCATGTAGAGTCGGGCCGCCTCCACCTGGTCGGGCAGCAAGTTGCTCTCGCGGGCGACCTTCGCGCCAACCGCGGCCCCGCCGTACGGGCCAGGTTCGACGCCTGGACACCACCCCGGCGGACGATCCCACAGCCCCCGGAAGGTCCGTCCGTCACGACCCCCTGACCACCTGCCGAGGTTCCGTCTCCAGCTATCCGCCCCCCGGGGCCGCGGAGCCTCTCACCTGAGGAACGGGTAGCGCCGAACCAGCGCCGTGTTCCCCCACCACCTGCCGATTCCGAGGGTGTCCCCGGCGTGCACCAGGGCCAGTCCCACTATGACGAGTGCGTAGACGAGACGGTAGTCCATGAACGGGTTGTGCTCGGGCGGCAGCTCGGCCGCCCACATGAGAAGCAGCAACAACCCGCCCAACACCGCCGTCAGGCACAGTCCGACTCCCAAGATGAGCGCCACACCGATGCCCAGCAGGCCGAGCATGAAGAGCCAGTCCGCCCACGCGTGCCCCGCCAGGGGAGAAAACATCGCCCCGAGAGGTTTCCTCGCAGTGCCTTTGAAGTACCCGGTCGTCGGGCTCGCTCCCCCGATCCAGGCACGATCGGCGGGAGTGCCGAACCCCCAGCCGAAGGTCTTGTCCAGGAACGCCCAGAGAAACACCCAGCCGATCGAGATCCGTACCAGCGCCCAGATGCAGTCGCTCGGACGAGTGGCCGTACCGCCCATACGATGCTCGGCGACGTGGGCGGTGGCGGCACCGCCCCTATTTCCAGAACCGGCCATCGCCGCCCCTTAGGAATGTTGCCGAGGAGTCCCGCCTCCGCAGCAGGGCATCTTGAGTGGTCAGCTCGACGTGGGGCACTGCTTACCGAGCTTGGACAGCTCACCCGAGAATGCCTTCGCGTGCTTCAGCTCGTCTTGCGCGGTGTCATTGAGCACCTTGGCCGCCTCGGTGTCGCCGACCCTTGAGGCTTGAAGGGCGTAATCGGGGTACATCTGCGTACCCTCGTACGTCTCCCCTTTGATCGTCGCGCACAGATTCGTCCCGGTGTCGCGCACCGCGCCGGCCAGATTCGCGTGCTCGGCGAAGTGCTCGGTGCGCTCGACGGCGGCCGTCCGGTGGAACAGCTTGGCAAGCTCGGGTTGCTCGGTCTCCCCTGCCTTGTCGCCGTACAGCGTGTACTTGGCATAGGCGAAGGCTTCGCCCTTCATAGCCGTCCGCAGGTTCTCCAGCGTCCGGGGGGAGGAGACCTTGGGCGGGCCGGCCTGTATCTCGACCGGCTCGGCCTGCACGTCAGTCGGGATCGTCGCCCGGGTCGAGCGCTCGGTGATGGCCTTCTCCGCCTGGAGGAACTTCTCACGGTGTTTGGCCTCGTCCTGGCCGACTTCGGAAAAGAGGCTGGCGGCCTCTTTCTCGCCGTCCGCCTTTGCCTGCTCGGCGAACTGCCTGTACATCGTCGTCGCCTCGTAGGACTCACCGCCGGTGCTGTCGCGCAGATTCGCCGCGTTGTCGCCGACCAGGCCGATCAGCCTCGCCTGCTCGGTGAGGTGTTCGCGCAGTTCCGTGTGCGCGGTGCGCCGGTACAGCGCCGCCACATCGGGCAGGTTCTCCCTGTCCGCCTGCTTGGCATACGCGCGGTACGTCACGTGCGCCAACGCCTCACCCGGCATCGCGTTCGTGACGTTGGTACGCGTCGACGGATCGACATCGTCCCCATGGGGAACGGACTGGGGAACGGACGCCGCCGTCGCGCTCCCGGCCCCTACAGCGAGAAGGGTGACCGCGCCGACAGTCGTCAGACAGGCTCGCCAGCAGATGAAACATCGGGTTCCCATACGACCCCCCGGCTGTGCGTGCGGCCCCGGCCCGAACACGCCGGCAAGGGCGCGTCCTCTGCCCAACCGCCGCGATCATTACGGAATAGCGGGTTCCCTGACCGTGGTACCCCACCGCGCAAGCCGAACCTCCCATAACACCCTGAGCTATATCGTGATCAGGCAAAAGGGGAAGCGCCTCCGGCGAGGGCCTCGGCTCCGGGATGATCGTCCGCGCACGAGTCCTGTCCGCAAGTGGCTGAGGTGGAAGCCTGATCATCCCGTCCGTCGCGACCCAGGCAAGCCCAGCAGACCGGAAGCTCAGGGAGGCGTGCGCGTCCGCGCAGGAGACCCATGATCGCCTACCACGAGCATGCCCTAAGTCAGGGTCGGGCGCGGGGAATCAGGGGTGCTCACGGATCAGGAAACGAAGAAGCCCCCGACCGGCATCTCTGCTGATCAGGGGCCACTTTTCCTGCTGGTGGCAGGCGCAAGGTTCGAACTTGCGTAGGCTGAGCCGAGCCCGCAGTTCGACGAGGTGGCGCTGATAGTCGTCGGCGTTGTCGGGCAGGTTCACCGGCTCGTGGTCAAGCGGCGGCGCGGCGCGCCGCCGTACCCCCGGCCCTCCGCCCGCCCGACGTCCAGGCGTGCGGCCTGGGGGCCGGTCCCGGACGGCGGCGGGACACCGGGCCGGGCACCGTACGCCAGCCCCGCCGTACCAACCGAACGCGCCGACCCAGCGCCGCGCTGCCGTACATGGTCCCTGCACCCGCCGCCCGATTATCCGGGGCAGGCGGAACCTGTCAAGGATGGCTGTGCACGTAGGGCAACCACTCACTGCGGAAGGTCACCAGCTAAGGGAACACGCGAAGCCATCCTTGACAGAACCCGCCTGGCAGTCCCGGAAGTGGGCAGCTAGCGGGGGCAGGGGAAGTGTGGCGCACCTGAGCTCCAGCCGCGACGCTTACCTCAGCGTCACCGTAGCCGGCCGATGGTGAGGACTGCCGACCAGTGGCGGGTGAGCCGTCCGTCCGGGCGTGCGGCAAGGAGGCGACGTATCTCCTGGTAGAGGTGTTCGTTCTTGGCTGGCTCCATGGCGATGTGGCCGGAGAACGTATCGAGCAGAGCGATGTATTCATCTGCCGTGTAGTGCAAGGACCATACGTAGAGCTTCGTCCCGACCACGGTGAAGTGTCCGGAGGCATCGAACTCAGTGGCCATGGGGTCGGTCTGGTCCTCGGGTGGTGGCGGTGGCCACGGACCATCATGGCCCTCGCCGATCTCCTCATAGACCTTCTGGATCTCGGTGAAGAACGGGTCGAAGCCTACCGGCATTGCGTGGTCGGCGTTCCATACGGCCAAGTGGCCGCCCGGGGCGAGCAGAGCAGCTGCCTTCGCGTACTTGATCTCCGGGTCCACCCATTTCCACGCCGTGGCCGCGTATAGGAGATCGAAGCGGACCCCTGTCGGCGGCTCCCAGCCTTCGAATGACGACGTGATCACGGAGACGTCGGCGAATTCGGCGAGGCGGTGCCGTGCCTCCGCCGCCAAGGCATCGCCGAGTTCGACCGCTGTGATCTGGAAGCCCATCCGTGCCAAGGGCAGCGTGGCCTTCCCTGGGCCACATCCGACTTCCAGCAGGTGCGCGGGGGGCGTGACCCCCGTAATCTCCAGCAGGTCGGAATACAGTTCGTCCGGATAGTCGGGGCGGGCGTCTTGATAGAAGGCGGCAGCTTTGTCAAAGGTGGCTCGCAGCCGAAGATCGCGGGGCATGTTCCGATCCTGACAGTGCCGCAACACTGCCGTCGCCGGAAATATCTTGCTCACGTGCCAGATCCGTGCCAGATGCCATGGGAAACCAAGGGGAATCAGGGACACTCACGGGTGATCAACGCGAGAGGCCCGTCACCGCGTTTCCGCTGGTGACGGGCCTCTTGCTGCTGGTGGCAGGTGCAAGGTTCGAACTTGCGTAGGCTGAGCCGACGGTTTTACAGACCGCTCCCTTTGGCCACTCGGGCAACCTGCCTTGTCTTCCGCTCGCCGCGGCGACAGGTAGAAGAATAGCGGACTTCCCGCGTACACGTGACATGGCTTCCGGGGCGCCCCACGCATGATCGGCAAAGGCCTCCCGGAACTCGGAAGTGGCCGCGGCGCAGCACCGGCCAGGGCGGGACGGTGGCCAGACAGGGCGGCGGATCTCGTGGCCCCTCACGGGGATCGAGCGAGCGGCGGACGGAGTGTCGCACCGCTCGGCATCGTCTTCCCGCCGGGCATCACGGTCGTCGGAGAGTCCGACGATGCCAGGCGTGTCATCGTGGCCGGCCGGCTGCCGGCGGGGTTCGCCCTGCTCGGGGTGGTCGACGGCCTGACCCGCCTCGGCAGCAGAGGTGGCGCCCACGTCGTCATGAGGAAAGACCTCTGATCACATCGGGGCCCACTAATCTCGAAGGGCAACGGAGAGAGGACACGGACACCGATGGCCGACAGCAGTTTCGACGTGGTGAGCAAGATCGACCAGCAGGAGGTCGACAACGCCCTGAACCAGACGGTCAAGGAGGTCGGGCACCGTTTCGACTTCAAGGGCACCGGCGCGAGCATCTCCTGGTCGGGGCAGAAGGACATCGAGATCAAGGCGAACAGCGAGGAGCGGGCCAACGCGGTTCTCGACGTCTTCAAGGAGAAGATCGTCAAGCGCAGCCTGTCTCTGAAGATCCTGGACGCGGGCGAGCCGAAGCTGTCCGGCAAGGAGTATCGCCTGATGGTGTCCCTCAAGGAGGGCATCGACCAGGAGAACGCCAAGAAGATCTCGAAGCTGATCCGGGACGAGGGCCCCAAGGGCGTGAAGGCGCAGATCCAGGGCGAGGAGCTCCGGGTCAGCTCGAAGAAGAAGGACGACCTTCAGGAGGTGATCTCCCTGCTCAAGGGCAAGGACCTCGACATCGCCCTCCAGTTCGTCAACTATCGGTGATACGCGTCACAGCGCGGACACTGACGGAGAGGCCCTGACCTGCGAGTTCAGGGCCTTCGTCATTTCCGGCACCCGCCGGACCATGACCAATTGGTTGCCCGAAGCAACGATCAGCATATAATTGCTTAGGGAAACTAAGTTTGATCACACGCGGAAGGACTTCGATGGCGAACGCGATGACGCGGGAGACGCCGCCAGGCACGGCGGCCCCCGCGATGACGCACCGGGAAATCCTGGAGGCGCTCTCGGGGCTGATGTTGGGGTTGTTCGTCGCGATCCTGTCGTCGACCGTCGTGTCGAACGCGCTCCCCACGATCACGGCGGACCTGCACGCGAACGAGACCACCTACACGTGGGTGATCACCGCGACCCTGCTCGCCACGACGGTGTCCACCCCGATCTGGGGCAAGCTCGCCGACCTGATGAGCAAGAAGATCCTCATCCAGCTCGGACTGACCGTCTACGTCATCGGCTCGGCGATCGCCGGTCTGTCGCAGAACCCCACCATGCTGATCGCGGCACGAGTGATCCAGGGCCTCGGCGCCGGCGGCCTCACCGCGCTCACCCAGGTCATCATGGCGGCGATGATCTCGCCGCGGGAACGCGGCCGCTACTCCGGCTACCTGGGCGCGGTGTTCGCCGTCGCCACGATCGGCGGCCCGCTCGTCGGCGGCCTCATCGTCGACACCTCGTGGCTCGGCTGGCGCTGGTGCTTCTACGTCGGCGTGCCGTTCGCGGTCCTCTCGCTGATCGTGCTGCAGAAGACCCTGCACCTGCCGACCGTCAAGCGTGACGTGCGCATCGACTGGGGCGGCGCGACGCTGATCACCGCCGCGGTCTCACTGCTGCTGATCTGGGTCTCCTTCGCCGGCAACAAGTACGACTGGCTGTCGTGGCAGACCGGCGCGATGGTCGGCGGCGCTGTCGTCCTCGCGATGCTCTTCCTCCTGGTCGAGTCCAAGGTGAGCGAGCCCATCGTCCCGCTGCGCCTGTTCAGGATGCGGACCGTCAGCCTCAGCGTGGTCGCCAGCGTGCTGGTCGGCGTCGCGATGTTCGGCGGCACGACCTTCCTCAGCCAGTACTTCCAGCTCGCCCGGGGCGAGACGCCCACGGTGGCCGGCCTGATGACGCTGCCGATGATCCTCGGCCTGGCGATCTCCTCCACGGTCTCCGGGCAGATCATCACCCGCACCGGCCACTGGAAGGTCTTCCTGGTCTCCGGAACCTTCTTCCTCACCGCCGGGTTCGCCCTGATGGGCACGCTGCGGTACGACACCGACTACTGGCTCGTCGCGATATTCATGTTCTTCGTCGGCGTCGGCATCGGCATGAGCCAGCAGAACCTCGTTCTCGCGGTGCAGAACCAGGTCCGTGCGCAGGACCTGGGCGCGGGCAGCTCGCTGGTCTCGTTCTTCCGCTCCCTCGGCGGCGCGATCGGTGTCTCGGCCCTCGGCGCCCTGCTGGGCAACCGCGTCCAGCGCTACCTGGCGGACGCCCTGGCCGCGCTGGGCGTTCACGGCACCGGCCAGGAGAGCGGCGCGATCCCGAAGCTCTCGGCGCTGCCGGCCCCGATCCGCACGGCGGTGAAGAGCGCGTACGGCCACAGCATCGGCGACCTGTTCCTCTACGCGGCGCCGCTCGCCCTCCTCGCGCTGATCGCCGTGCTGTTCATCAAGGAGGTCGCGCTGCGGACCAGCGCGATCACGGTCAGCGCCGACGCGCAGGAGACCGACGCCACCCCCGACCCCGAGATCGCCCGCCAGCGGAACGGCGCCGTGGCCGGACGCCACGCCCAGAGGGACAGGCAGCAGCACGACCGGCAGCGGCCGATCACGGCCGAGGCCGAGTTCGCTTCGCCGAACGGCCACTCCGCCACGCAGCCCCCGACCGCCGCACAACCGACCGCACAGCACCCGACCGCCGCACAACCAACCGCACAGACCGCACAGCCCCTGACCGCACAGGTCCTCACCACCACTCAGGCCCATCCGTACGCCGCGCTCGCCGTGGAGTCGCACGAGCCGGGCGGCGTGGGCATCCGCGGGTCGGTCAAGGGCCGGGACGGCGTGCCCGTGGGCCGCGCCACGCTCACGCTGATCGACGTGCGCGGCCACCAGCTCGGCCGTACGGTCACCCGGGACGACGGGGGCTACGCGCTCCGGGCGCCGGGCGGCGGGACGTACGTGCTGATCGCGTCGGCGGGCGACCGGGAGCCGCAGGTCGCGACGCTGGTCGTGGGCGACCAGCCGGTCGACTTCGACATGGTGCTCGCGGCATCGGGCCGGCTCGTCGGCACCGTGCGCGGCGTCGACGGGACGCCGGTCGCCGACGCGGTGGCCGTCGTGACCGACGTGCGCGGCGAGGTCGTGGCCACGAGCTCGACCGACGCCGAGGGCGGCTTCTCCTTCTCCGGCGTCGTGGCCGGCACCTACACGCTCACGGTGAGCGGCGCGGCATACCGTCCGGCCGCCGTTCCGATCGAGGTGCTGGGCACCGGCCAGACCCGGCACGACGTCGTGTTGCTGCCCGGCGCCCGGGTGCAGGGCACGGTCCGCGTCAAGGACGGCGTGCCCCTGGCCGACGCGAGGGTCACGCTGCTCGACGCCGCGGGCAACGTGGTGGGCGGGGTGACCACCGGCGAGGACGGCGAGTACGCCTTCACCGACCTGACCGGCGGGCAGTACACCATCGTCGCGAGCGGTTACCCGCCCGTGGCGAGCACGCTGAACCTGGACGGCCAGGGCGACGAGCCGTACGACGTGTGGCTGGGGCACGAGCGATGAGCGTCCCCGAGACGGTCCCCAGGGGACTGCACGCCCTGGTCAGGAGCAAGGACGGCTGGGCCGTGCAGCATGCGGTCGTCACGGTGACGGACACGACCGGCCACCAGGTGGCGCGGGCGGAGGCGGACGCCGACGGGCAGATCGTCACCGCCCCGCTGCCGCCGGGGGTCTACACGGTGGTCGCGACCGCGATCGGGTACGCGCCCGCCGCGTCCACCGCGATCGCGACCGCTTCGGGCGCCGCCGAGGCCGGCACGCTGGTGCTGGCCCGGCAGGGCGGCACCGAGCTCCCGCCGCCCGGCGAGTGGACGATCGACCCGGAACACTCGAAGATCTCGGCCACGGCCCGGCACCTCGGCCTCAGCAGCGTGCAGGGGCGGTTCACCGAGTTCTCCGGGCGGATCGAGATGGGAGCCACGCCGGAGGAGTCGTCCGTGGTCGCCGAGATCGTCGCCGAGTCCATCGACACGGGCAGCCGGATGCGCGATGATCACCTGCGTTCGGCGGACTTCCTCGACGTCCCGGTGCACCCGGTGATCACGTTCCGGAGCACGGGACTGTCGCCGGCGGGCCCGGACCGGTGGACGGTGCACGGCGTGCTGACGCTGAGCGGCGTCAGCCGCCCGGTCGATCTCGACATGACCTACCTCGGCACAGGACCGGACCTGTGGGGCGGGCTGCGGGCGGCGTTCCGCGCGGTCACGGAGTTGCGCCGCGACGACTTCGCGATGACCTACAACCAGGTCGTCCAGGCGGGGATCTCACTGATCGGCGCGACACTGAAAGTAGAGCTGGACATCCAGGCGGTGCGCGGGTAGACCCCCTGCCACACGCAGTCAGGAGGAGGCAGGCCATGACGGAGGCGGACATCGCTCTCCGGCCGCCCACGGCCGGCGAACACGAGGCGCACTGCGCGGTCGAGCGGCAGCTCGCCATCCTGCTCCGGCGCGCGAACGCGTTCTCCGCCGGGATGGGGCGCAAGGTGCATCCCGAACTGGACCCCGGCGCGTACGGCCTGCTGGTCCGCATCGACCAGAGCTCCCCGATGCGGTCCAGTGACCTGGCCGCCTACCTGCGGGTCGGCCGGGCGACGATCAGCCGCCAGCTCAAGGTGCTGGAGGAGCTGGGGCTGATCAGCCGCAGCCCCGACCCGGAGGACGGCCGGGCTCACCTGCTGGCTCTCACCGCCGAGGGCCGCAGGCGGCTCGACGACGCGCGATCCGCCCGCGAGGGCCAGCTGCGCACGCTGCTGGCCGCTTGGCCGGAGGAGGACGTACGGCTGCTCGGGCGGATGCTGGAGCGGTTCAACATGCTCACCGAGGGCATGCACCCCTGACACCAGAGGTCACGGCGTTACTCGCTCCGTTCCATGCGGTGGCCAAACCGTCATAAGGGACGTTTAAACTGCGCCTCAGACGTTTTCGCACCACAGCAAGGAGGCCGGTGTGGCTCCCTGGTCCACTTATCGGAAAGCGGCGAGCATCGGGGCGGTGGCTCTGGCGGCGACGCTGACCGTCACCGCCTGCGGGAGCGACTCCGCCGACTCGGGCACGGCGACGGCCTCGGCCGCCCCCGGCGGTGTCGCCCTGGTCAACGCCGGAAAGATCACGACCTGCACGAACATTCCGTACGAGCCGTTCCAGTTCAACCAGGGCGACAAGGTCGTCGGGTTCGACGTGGACATCGTCGACCTGGTCGCGAAGAAGCTGGGCGTGACCCAGGACATCGTGGACATCGACTTCGCAGCGATCAAGAGCGGCGCCGCCCTGAACGCCCGCAAGTGCGACGTGGCCGCCGCCGGTATGACGATCACGCCGGAGCGGCAGCAGAACCTGCTGTTCTCCGATCCGTACTTCGACGCCACCCAGGCGCTGATGGCCAAGAAGGGCAGCGGGATCACCTCGCTCGACGACGTCAAGGCCAAGAACCTCAAGCTGGGCGCGCAGGCGTCCACGACGGGCCTCGACTACGTCAAGAGCAAGGGGTTCGAGCCGACCGAGTTCGCCGACTCCCCCAAGGAGCTGCTCGGCCTGCAGACCGGCCAGGCGGACGTGATCGTGCAGGACCTCCCCGTCGTGCTGACCTGGCTGAAGAAGCCCGAGATCAGCGCCAAGTTCGAGCATGTCGCCAGCCTCGACACCGGTGAGCAGTACGGCATCGGCATGAAGAAGGACAACACGGCGCTCAAGAAGGTCGTCGACGAGGTCCTCGCCGCCGCCAAGTCCGACGGCACCTACAACGAGATCTACAAGAAGTGGTTCGGCACCGAACCCGGTGGCGCCTCGGGCGGCTCTTCGACGGGTGAGACCGGAACCGAATCGCCCGCCGCCGGATCATGAGTGCTGTGAGCGAGCAGCAGGTCACTACGCCGACTGAGCCCCGCAAGGGGCTCAGCCCGCGCAAGAAGCAGCGCATCAGCCGAAGCGTCCAGTACGCCGTGCTGTTGGTGATCGTCGTCGTCCTGGCCGCCCTGGCCGACTGGGGAGCGATCCGCGAATCGTTCCTCAACCTCGACGTCGCCGGCAAGGGCCTGCCCGAACTGTTCACGGTGGCGCTCCGCAACACCGTGATCTACACGCTGTCGGGCTTCGCCCTCGGCTTCGTGGTGGGTCTGGTGCTGGCGCTGATGCGGCTGTCCACGGTCGCGCCGTACCGGTGGATCTCGGCGATCTACATCGAGATCTTCCGTGGCCTGCCGATCCTGCTCATCTTCCTGATGATCGGCAGCCTCCCGCTGGCGTTCCCCGGCTTCGAGCTGCCCGGCGGGGTCTACGGCAGCGCCGCGCTCGGGCTCGGCGTCGTCTCGGCGGCGTACATGGCGGAGAACTTCCGGGCGGGCATCCAGGCGGTGCCGAAGGGACAGATGGAGGCGGCGCGCTCGCTCGGCATGCCGCACATGCGCGCGATGGTGTCGATCGTCATCCCGCAGGCGATCAGGATCGTGCTGCCGCCGCTCACCAACCAGCTCGTCTCGCTGCTGAAGGACTCGTCGCTGGTGCTGATGCTCGGCGTGACGGCCTCGCAGGTCGAGCTGGCGAAGTTCGGCAACGACCAGTCCTCCACGTTCGCCAACCCCACGCCGATCCTCGTGACCGGGTTGACCTACCTGCTGATCACGATCCCCCTCGGGTACGTCGCGAGGCGGCTCGAAGCGCGTCAGGGAGCGGGCCGATGAGCACCGTCGAGATCAGGAACCTGCACAAGTCGTTCGGGAAGCTCGAGGTGCTCAAGGGCATCGACTTCACGGTCGAGAGCGGCCAGGTCGTCTGCGTGATCGGGCCGTCCGGCTCGGGCAAGTCCACGCTCCTGCGCTGCGTCAACCTCCTGGAGCAGCCGACCTCCGGCACGGTGGTCGTGGACGGCATCGATCTGACCGACCCCGACGCCGACATCGACGCCGCCAGGCGGCACATCGGCATGGTGTTCCAGCAGTTCAACCTGTTCCCCCACCTGACGGTGCGGCGCAACGTCACGATCGCCCAGGAGCGGGTTCTCAAGCGGAGCAAGGGCGAGTGCGACCACGTCGCCCGGGAGAACCTGGAGAAGGTCGGCCTCATCGACAAGATCGGCGCCTACCCGCCCCAGTTGTCCGGCGGCCAGCAGCAGCGCGTGGCGATCGCCCGCGCGCTCGCCATGAACCCCTCGCTGATGCTGTTCGACGAGCCGACCTCCGCTCTCGACCCCGAGCTGGTCGGCGACGTGCTGTCGGTCATGCGGAAGCTCGCGGAGGACGGCATGACCATGCTGGTCGTCACCCATGAGATGGGCTTCGCCCGCGAGGTGGCCGACCGTGTGGTGTTCATGGACGGCGGCGTGATCGTTGAGGACGGGCCGCCGGAGCAGGTCATCGCCGACCCGCAGCACGAGCGGACCCGCGAGTTCCTGAGCCGCGTGCTGCACCCCGGAGTCTGACGCCCGAAGCGTCCCCTTCTTGGAACAACGGCGTTCTTCGCAAGGGGATGGCGGGGCGGGCGCGCCGGCAGGGCGCATCGCCGGCCTGGCCGGGAAGACCGGCGCCAAGCCCGGCGGGGCCTGCCGAGGCGCCCCACCCGACCGTCACACCGACCGTCACCGTCGGTAGCCGGCCATCCGCTCCAGACGGGCGATCCGCGCGGCGACCGGCGGGTGGGTCGCGAACAGCCTGCCGATCCGGGCACCCCGGAACGGATTGACGATCATCATGTGGCCGGCGGAGGCGAGCCTGCCGTTCTCCGGGAGCGGCAGCCTGCGGACCTCCATCTCGATCTTGCGAAGCGCGGAGGCGAGGGCCAGCGGGTCGCCCGTCAGCCGTACAGCCCCGTCGTCTGCCGCGAACTCCCGCGAACGCGCGATCGCCATCTGGATCATCGCGGCCGCGACCGGCCCGAGGATCATCACGAGGATGGCGCCGAGAAACCCCGGACCCTCGTCGTCGTCGGAGCCGAAGAACAGGCCGGCGTACCCGAAGTATGTGATCATGGTCGCCAGCGCGCCCGCGACCGAGGAGATCAGGATGTCGCGGTTGTGAATGTGCGACAGCTCGTGACCGAGCACGCCCTTGAGTTCGCGCTCGTCCAGCAGCCCGAGGAGGCCGTGCGTGACGCACACCACCCCGTCACGCGGGTTACGCCCGGTCGCGAACGCGTTGGGCTGCATCGTCGGGGACACGTACAGGCGGGGCATCGGCGCGCGGGCCTCGGTGCACAGCTCGCGGACGACGCGGTAGAGGCCCGGCTGTTCCACCTCCGCCACGGGCCGGGCCCGCATGGCCGACAGCGCGATCCTGTCGGCGCAGAAGTAGGAGACGCCGCTGACCGCGAGGGCGGCCACGACCGCGATCCGAGCCCCCGTGCCACCCCCCAGCCAGGCCCCCGCCACCAGGAGCAACGAGGACAGCGCCCCCAGCAGGACCGCGGTGCGCAGGCGGTTGTGGTGCACGCCTCCTCCTCCCGGTTCGATGTGTCGGGTTCATGTGTCGGGTTCGATGTGTCCGGCTCGGTGCGTGTAGCTCGGTGCGTCCAGCTCGGCGGCTCGATGCGTCCAGCCGTACCAACGCGCATGGCCTGGACGAACGTTCCCCGTGACGCGCCTCACCCTGTGAAGGACAGCACCACCTGCGGGGCGACGGAGAAGACCACGGTGACCGCGAGCGCGACCGCGACGGCGACCCCCGCCGCCGTCCTCGTCGCGACCGTACGGCTCTCGCCCGCCGCGGGCGGCGCGAACAGCCGGGCGGTCCAGGCGATGTAGTAGTAGAGCCCGGCCACCGTGTTGGCCGCCATGACCAGGGCCAGCCAGCCGAGCCCGCCGTCCACGACGGCCCGGAAGACGACGATCTTCGCGAACAGGCCCGCGAGCCCGGGCGGCAGCCCGGCCAGGCAGACGAGGGCGAAGGCGAGGGACAGCCCGGCGGCGGGGCTGCGCAGCGCCAGCCCCCGGTACGCCTCCAGGTCCTGGCCTTCGGGCAGCCGCGCCACCAACAGGACCACCGCGAAGGCGATCAGGTTCATCGCGGCGTAGAAGACGAGGTAGGCGACCGACGCACCGACGGCGGCGCGGGGGGCGACGGCGTAGACGGCCAGCGGCGCGAGGATGTAGCCCGATTGCGCGACCGACGACCAGGCCAGCAGCCGGACGGCCGCGCGCTGGCGCATCGCGAGGACATTGCCCGCCGTCATCGTCAGTGCGGCGACGACCGCCACCCCCGGCGCCCACAGCGCCGCCCTCCCCGGCAGCGCGGACGTCAGCAGCAGGATCAGCCCGGCGAAACCCGACGCCTTGGACACCACCGACAGCAGCGCCGCGACCGGGACCGGTGCGCCTCGGTAGACGTCCCCCGCCCAGAAGTGGAACGGCACCGCGGCGATCTTGAACGCGAAGCCCGCCGCCACCAGCACGATCGCCACCGCCGTGACCTGGACCATGTCCCCGGCCGTGCTCCCGGCCAGATTCCCGGTCATGTCCCCGGCCGTGTCTCCGGTTGCCCGCAGGGCCGCGTCGATGCGGTCGAGGTGGACCGAGCCGGTCACCCCGTAGAGCAGCGAGACGCCGAACAGCGTGACCGCGGTGGAGACCACCGAGACCAGGAAGAGCTTGAGGGCCGCCTCGGCGGCGCGGCCGTCGTGACGCTTGAGCGCGGTCAGCGCGAAGACCGGCAGCGACACCAGTTCCAGCGACACGACCAGCATGATGAGGTCATGGGAGGCGGGCAGGAGGACGGCCCCGGTCAGCGTGGCCAGCAGCAGGAAATACCACTCCCCCGCCGGAATCCGGCCGCGCTCTCCTGGCCCGCCGCGCTCTGCTGGCCCACCGTGCTCTGCCGGCCCGCTGCGCTCCCCCGGCCCGCCGCCGCGTTCCGCGGCGATCTCGGTCATCGACAGCAACACGACGACCACCCCGGCGGCCAGCACGACCGCCGCGATGAGCAGCGAGAAGCGGTCCGCGACGAACGAGCACGACGCCGGGGCGGCCCGCCCCGCGGCAGGTGTGCCGCCGAGCGAGGCGGGGACGCAGAACGTGCGCCTGGTCCCGCCGCCCGCGGCCTGGACGGCCACCACCGCCAGGGCGGCGACCAGGCCGCCGAGGGTGACGAGACCGAGCATCCGCGCCCCGCCGGGGCGGGCGGGCAGGAACGCGTCGAGCAGCAGCACGAGCCCGGCGACCAGCGCGAGGACCAGCGGCGCCGCCACTGCGGCGTAGTCGATGGACTGGATCACCCCGCCCGTCACGGCGCCACGCCCGATCCGAGGAGCGACTGCACGGCGGGCGTGGTGACGGCGAGCAGGGCCTTCGGCCACAGGCCGAACAGCACGATCAGCGCCACCAGCGGGAGCCACGCCGCAAGCTCGTGGGCTGTCACGTCCCGGAAAGGCCGCCGCGCCTTGCCCGTCTGTCCGCCCGTCTGTCCGCCCGTCTGTCCGCCCGTCTGTCCGGCATCGGCGGCGCCTGCCCCGAGGGCCCCGGCACCCGTCGCACCGGCCCGCCCGTCGTCGGCCACGGCGCTCGGGCGGGCGGTCTCCTGTGTCTCCTGCACCCCGCCCTCCCGGTCGAGTGCGGCCATGGCGGCTCCGGCCGCGACGGGCTCGACCGGTTCCGCGGCCTCCCCCGCCTCGCTCAGCACCTCGCGTACGCCTTCCGCCGTGGCGAGCGGCCCCGGCGACTCATAAGTCCCCGGCAGCTCATACGGTCCGCGGGGTTCATACAGCCCCGACGGCTCATCCGGCTCCGGCGGTTCGAGGGGCCCGGCGAGCGGGACGGTCTCGACCGCCCGGCCGTGCGTCACCCGCGAGAGCATGGCCAGGAAATAGGCCGCGGTGAGCACCGTGCCGAGCCCGCCGACGGCCATGAACACGAGGAACAGCGGCCGGAAGAGCCCGGCGGCCGGGCGGAACGCGCCGAGCAGCGCGAGCATCTCCCCCCAGAACCCGGCGAGGCCGGGCAGGCCCAGCGAGGCGACGCAGGCGAAGGTCAGCAGCGAGGCGACGTACGGCAGGCGGCGCAGCATGCCCCCGCCCAGCCGGACCATGTCGGCCGTGCCGTACCGCTCCTTGACGGCTCCGGCGAGGAAGAACAGCAGGCCGGTGATCAGCCCGTGGGCGACGTTGGCGAACAGGGCGCCGTTCAGGCCCACCGGCGTGAGCGAGGCGAACCCGAGCAGCACGAACCCCATGTGGCCGACGGAGGAGTAGGCGATCATCCGTTTGAGATCGCGCTGGGCCAGGCAGGCGAGCGATCCGTACGCGATGCCGGCCACGGCGAACGCGCCGAGCCAGGGGGCCAGGGCCGCCGCGCCCTCGGGGAGCACCGGGATCGCGATCCTGGCGAAGCCGTAGGAGCCCATCTTCAGCAGCACGCCCGCGAGCAGGACCGAGCCGACGGTCGGCGCCTCGGTGTGCGCGTCGGGCAGCCAGGTGTGCAGCGGCCACATGGGCGTCTTCACCGCCAGGCCGAGCCCTATGGCGAGGAACGCGAGGATCTGCGCCGACCGGGCCATGCCCGAGCCGTGGCGCCCGGCCAGCGCGACCATGTCGAGCGTGCCGGCCTGGGTCCAGACGACGAGCAGGCCGATGAGGAGGACGGCCGAGCCGAGCAGCGTGTAGAGGATGAACTTCACCGCCGCCGCCCGCCTGCGCGCGCCGCCCCACAGGGCGATCACGAAATACATCGGGACCAGCACGACCTCGAAGAACACGAAGAACAGCAGCAGGTCGAGGGCGAGGAACGTGCCGATCATGCCGACTTCGAGCACGAGCAGCGTGACGACCAGTGCGCCGGGTCTGCCACCCTCGGGCGGGTGCCCGGCGAGGTGGACGAAGCACAGGAACGTCAGCAGCGCGGTCAGCACGACGAGCGGCAGCGAGACGCCGTCCACGCCCAGGTGGAACCGCAGGCCGAGGCCGGGGATCCACGGCCGGTCGCTCTGCAGTTGCATGTCGGCGGGGCGCGCGTATTCGAAGGCCGCGGCGAGCGCGACGGCGAGGACCAGCACCCCGGCCGAGACGGCGATCCCCCAGGCCACCGCCCTGTCCCGGACGGCCGGGACGGTGGCGACGACGGCCCCCAGCAGCGGGACGCCCACAAGCGCGATCGGCAGCCAGCTCACGTCGTCACCACCGCGCGAAGCAGCGCTGTGCCGCTGGGAGCCCGCCGCATCATGTCAGCACCACCGCCGCGACCGCGATCAGCACGAGCCCGGCCAGCAGGCCGGTGACGTAGAGCTGGGCGTTGCCGTTCTGGGCGAGCCGCACCAGGCCGGAAAGACCGAGCGTCGCCCGGCCGGAACCGCGGACCGCGCCGTCCACCACCCGCGCGTCCGTGCGGACCACCCCTCTGGCCAGGCGCAGGACGGGCCGGGTGACCAGCGCCGCGTACGCGGCGTCGACGTAGAAGGCCCGCTCGCACGGCGCCCGGAACGGGCCGAGCAGCCGGGCGGGGTCCTGTTCCGGCGCGGCCCGCCACAGGGCGTACACGATCCCGGCGCCGAGCAGTGCGACGGCGAGGCTGACGGCCGCCGGCCCCCACTCGACCTGCACACCGGCCGCCGATCCGGCGAGGCCGAGCAGCAGGGCGGGCACGGCCAGCACGCCGGCCGGCCACAGCATCGACGGGGGCGCCTCCCGGCCGTCGAAGACGTGGGCGACACCCGGCGGCGGCTCCGGAAGCGGCTCGATCCGGGCGGGCCCGAAGAACGTGCGCAGCCAGGCCCGGGCGGCGTACGCCCCGGTCACCCCGACGGTCAGCAGCGCCGACGCGTACACGAACGGCCGGGCCGGTCCCGTCCCGTGCTCGACGGCCGAGAGCACCGCGTCCTTGCTGAAGAAGCCGCTCGCGGGCGGCAGCCCCGCGAGCGCGGCGAAACCGATGGTCATCGTCCAGAACGTCACGGGAAGGGTGGTGCGCAGGCCACCCATGTGACTGATCAGGTTCGACCCGACGTGGTGGATCACCAGGCCGGCGCAGAGGAACAGCAGGGCCTTGAACGCGCCGTGCGACACCAGGTGGAACATCGCCGCCCGGTCGGACCCGGCGGCCAGCGCCGCGGCCATGTAGGCGAGCTGGCTGATCGTCGAGTAGGCGAGCACGCGCTTGAGGTCGTCCTGAGCGAGCGCGGCGAGCGCGGCGCCCAGCATGCCGACGGCCGCGACCACTCCCAGCACGTCGAGTGTGGGCGGCGCCGCGAGGAAGGCGGGATAGAGCCGGGCGACGACGAAGATCCCGGCCGCGACCATCGTGGCCGCGTGGATGAGCGCGCTGATCGGAGTGGGGCCGGCCATCGCGTCGGGCAGCCAGGTCTGCAGCGGCACCTGCGCGCTCTTGCCCGCGACCCCGGCGAGCAACAGCAGCGTCGCGGCGACCAGAGTGCCCCTGGGCAGGTCGGCGCGCAGCACGTCGTCGATCCGGAAACTGCCCGCCGACAGGCCCAGGACGAAGATCCCGAACAGGAAGCCGACGTCGCCGAGGCGGGTGACCAGGAACGCCTTGACCGCCGCCCGGGAGTTGGCCCGGTCCTCCCACCAGTGCCCGATGAGCAGGTAGGAGCACAGGCCCATGATCTCCCAGCCGGCGTAGAGGACGATCAGGTCCCCCGCGTAGACCACCAGCAGCATGGCGCTGGTGAAAAGGCTGACGAACGCGCTGTAGGACGGGTAGCGGGGTTCGTCCCGCATGTACCCGACCGAGTAGACCTGCACCGCCAGCGCGACCACGACGACCAGGATGCCCGCGAGCACTGACAATCCGTCGGCCCGCAGAGTCAGGGAGATCGGCACCGACCCCGTCTCGACCACCGTCAGGGTGCCCTCGGTTCGCCCGGGGAGCAGTTCCGCCCAGAAGCGCCCGTCCGTCGCAGGCGTGCCCCGCGCGAGGGCGACGGCCAGCCACACCGTGAGCGCCGCCGACACCGTGCCCGGGACGATCGCGAACCACGCCGCCCGCCGGTACGCCGCCCGTTCCGCGCGGGCGCCCACAGCTGCGGTACGCGCATCTCGGGCGCCCACATCTCGCGTGCGCACATCTTCGGCGCGCACGTCTCGGGTGCGCACGTCTCGGGTGCGCACGTCTCGGGTGCGCACGTCTCGGGTGCCCAGGCGGGTCGCGAGCAGCCCGGCCACGGCGGCGGCGAACGGCAGCAGGACGATCAGAGCCACCACGGCGGTCACGAGGCGCCCTCCCCGTCCGGGCGCCCCGGCTCGGACGTGCGTACGACTTCGGCTAGCGCCCGCAACCGGTCGACGTCGACGGTCCGGCGCGTACGGAAGACGGCCAGCACGATCGCCAGTCCCAGGCCCACCTCGGCCGCGGCGATCACGATGACGAACAGCGTCAGCACCTGGCCCCCGTGCAGACGGTCCCCGAGCCAGACGTCGAAGGCCACCAGGTTGAGGTTGACCGCGTTGAGCATCAGCTCGACCGACATCAGCACGAGGATCGCGTTGCGCCGGGCCAGCACGCCGTAGACACCGATGGAGAACAGCAGGGCGGAGACCACCACCGGGTAGACGACGTGCACCTCGCTCACCGCCTCCGGGCCGTCGGCCTGGCCGATAAGGTCGCGAAGGTCAATAAGGCCGCGAAGGTCAATAAAGTCGATAACCGGGTCATTCCCGCCCCCTGATGTCCGTACGGGACAGGACGATCGCGCCGACCAGCGCGGCGAGCAGGAGCACCGACAGCGCCTCGAACGGCAGCACCCAGGTGCGGAAGACGCTCGCCCCCAGGGGCTCGGCCGCCCCCTGCCCGGGTTGGAGCGGTGCGTACGCCGTGCGGAAACCGGTGACGACCACGGTGACGAGCACGGCGGCGGTCGCGACGGCGACGAGCGCGGCGGCCCACCGGTTGCCGGAGTCGAGGCCGGCCGAGGGCCCGATGGGCGCGCGGGTCAGCATGATGCCGAACAGCAGCAGCACCACGACTGCGCCCACGTAGATCAGCACCTGCACCCAGGCGACGAACTCGGCGGTCAGCACCAGGTAGCCGCCCGCGAGCGCGCCGAAGCAGACGACCAGCCACAGCGCCGCATGGACGAGTTGCCTGGTCGTGACGACCAGCAGGGCCGAGCCGACGGCGACGGCGCCGAGCAGCAGGAAGACGACCTCAGGCCCCGAGGGCGGCCACAACCCCGGCGCCTGGGAGGTCATCGCTCCCCCTCGGGCCCGTCCTTCTTCTGCGGCGGTGACCCGGCGTTCTTGGGCAGCGAGCCCGGCGGCCGGATGGAGCGGATGTCGCGCATGGCTCTCGGCGGCTCACGACGCGGGGGGCTCTCCGGCCCCTTCGCGGGTTCCGCCGCCGGTCGCCGCGCCGTCTCCCGATCCGTGTCCCGCCCTGTGTCCTGCGCGGCGTCCCGCCCTGTGTCCTGCGCTGTGTCCTGCGCGGTGTCCTGTGTCGTTTCCCGCTCGGCTCCCTGCGCGGTGTCCCGTGTCGCCTTGTGCGCGGTGCCCTGCGCTGCCTCCGGTATCACGGACGCGCCCTCGGCCGGTCTCCTCGCCGGTGCGGGCGGCGCCGTACGGCGGGCCGCTGCCGGGCGGGAACCTGCGGACAGTTCCTTCGGCGACTCGGCGCCGACCTCGTGGGCCGGCGGCGGCGGCACGGTCGCCGCCCACTCGCCCAGCTTGTCCTTCTCGTGCAGGAGGTCGCGGATGTCGTACTCGGCGTACTCGAACTCGGGCGACCAGAACAGCGCGTCGAAGGGGCACACCTCGATGCAGATGCCGCAGTACATGCACAGCGAGAAGTCGATCGCGAAACGGTCGAGCACGTTGCGGGCGCGCGGACGGCCGCCCTCAGGCGCCGGCAGAGTCTCCTTGTGGGAGTCGATGTATATGCACCAGTCGGGGCACTCGCGGGCGCAGAGCATGCAGACGGTGCAGTTCTCCTCCACCAGGGCGATCACACCCCGGCTGCGGGCGGGCAGGTCGGGGTGGACCTCCGGGTACTGCTGCGTCTCCGACTTCTGCAGCATGTGCCGCATGGTCACGGCCAGGCCCTTGGCCAACCCTTCTCCTGGAATGTGCGCCACAGGCTCATCATCGCGCACTATCGGCGGCGAGTGAACGTGTGAGTCCAGCGCAGCTGTTTTCCACATCGTCCACACCGCAATCCCCAGGGTTGTCCACAAGATGTGAGGAGAAGGGGGCAGCACAAACACCAACGAATACGTATCGTCTGGACCATGAACGGCTATGGGGGGCCGGGAGGTTACCCGCCCGGACCGCAGGGACCACAGGGGCCGCAGGGACCACAGGGGCCGCAGGGGCCGCAAGGACCACCGCACCGACCACAGGGGCCGCCAGGGCCGCCGCACGGGCAGGGACCGCGGAATCCGTACCGGCATCGGGGGCCGGGACCGTACGGGGAGCAGTGGCCTGGTCCTTACGGCGCCCATCCGGCGCCACCCGCACAGCCGCCCGTGCCGCCACCCGTGCCTCCGCCCGCACGGCCGCCCGTGCCGCCGCCCCCTCCACCGCCGATGCCGCCGCCGATGCCGCCGTCCCCACCGCCGCCTGTGCAGCGGCCTTCCAGCGCCCCCAGCTACCTGTGGGCGCTCGCCCCGCTCTACACCTGTGGTTTCGGCACTCCGTTCAGCATGCTGTACGCCGCCATCCGCAAGCGCAGCTGGGGGTACGGGGCCGCCGCCGCCGGATACGCCACGGCCACCGGCGCCTGGATCTACCTGGTCGAGCTGTACGAGGACACACAGGAGCCGGTTCTCGTGTCCCTCGTCATGATCTTCTGCATGCTCGCTCCCTGGCTGATCGGCACCGTGCACTCGCTCGCGGTCAGGAGACAGGTCTTCGGTGACGCCCCGCCGTACGAGACCGCGAACGAGCAGGCGGTCGCGCTCGCGCAGCACCGCCGTGCCCTGCGGCAGCAGGCCAGAGAGCTGGCGGAGCACGATCCGGTGATGGCGCGCGAGCTGCGGATCGGGCGGCCCGACCTGCCCCGCCAGTACGACGACGGCGGCCTGGTCGACCTCAACCACGCCCCGGCTCCGGTGATCGCGAACCTGCCCGGCCTGACGTCCGCGCTCGCCGAGCAGATCGTGCGCGTACGCGACCAGGTCGGCGGCTTCGTCTCGGCCGAGGACGTCTCGGCCGCCGCCTCGCTGCCTCCGAACCTCACCGCCGATCTCGCCGAATACGGCATTTACCTCCCATAGTCAGTCGATAATCCCGATTGTCGTCGCACATATCCCTGGCCGAGCGATCGGTGTTTCCTTAGGCTTTACGGTGCGTCAGCCGCGAGAAACGGGAGGGCCAGTGACGTCACCCGAGATCGCCGAATGCCGGGCGGACATGGCCGCGGCCGCCACCGCCGTACGGGAGGTTCTCCAGGCGCTCACCGCCGTCCCCACGATGTTCGGGGACCACACCTGGCAGGGCCCGGCGGCCGACCGTTGGGCCGCCGGTTGGAACGCCCGCAGGACTCAGCTCACCAGGCTGTTCGACGCCGTACTCGCCGAGCAGCCGCATCTGATCGCCCGTGTGGAGGAGGGGGAGCGCCGAAAAACCGCCTCGTAGTCCCCCGCAACGGAAGGAATGCCGTGGGCGAATTCGTCGGAGTCGATCCCGCGAATCTCAACGAGCTGACCAAACGGCTCGAACAGCTCCACGATCTGCTGGCCCGGCACAGCCCGCTAATACGGCAGAAAATGGAGAAATGGGGGAGTGAAGTCGCGGTCACCTCGTTGCCCGGCCTGATCGCCGCCGCGCTCGACGACGTTCGCGACATGGACGCCCGTACGACCAGGGCGCACGAACTGGCGAGGCAGCAGGGCTGGAGCGCGCTCGGCCCCGCGCCCGGCCTCCCCGGCCTCACCTTCAACCGGCCACCCAACGTACGGCTGGACTGGGAGGCGACCGGGCAGAGCGGCTATCAGGGCAAGCGCGACGCCGAGACACTGACCGCCGCCCTCGCCGACAAGAACCCCGAAAGCACCCGCATCGCCCTGTCAGGGCTGTCGGAGCGTCTGCAGCGGCACCTCGCCGACAACGACTACCAGGCGGCCTTCTGGGCGGGGGCGGGCCCGCTCGCGCTGCGGGCCGCCCGCGCGCTGTACGAACGAGCGGGTGGCGCCCTGTTCAGCGCGGAGAGCGTGAGCGTGCTGCGGGCGCTCGGGGCGTCCCTGGCCGCCGCCAGTCAGATGCGCGTCGGCACGGGCAAGGACCGCCGCCCGTTGCTGCCCGCCGCTATCCGCGCCGGCCTCACCGGAAACTCCGACCCCTGGTCGGTCGGAATGCTCGTGAAGTACGGCCCCGACGGCAGGTCGTGGGACTCCCGCATGCTCGCCGACCTCACGCGCGCCATGCTCGACGCCCGCGCCGCCGGCAAGACGATCTGGCCGCCCGCCCGCGGCAAGCTGGAGACCGACGCCGACGCCTCACGCCACCAGCGGCTCATGGCGGAGTACGACGCCGTCGGAGCCGTCCTCCAGCGGGCCGCCGAGAACGGGATGGCCGCCCGGCACGTGCTGGGCGACCCGGACACCGGCCTCAAGTACGCCCGCATGCTCGTCAGCGACTCCTGGCACACCCCCGGCTACGACGCAAGCCTGTACGCCAGCGCCTATCTCGACCCGATCAGCAGAGATGCCGCCCCGGGCTACCTGGAACCACCGGGGAAGATCGACACTTCTTCCTCCACAGCCGCCTTCCTCAAGGCCGCCGTCTCGGCGGAGCGGGGCACCTCAGCGGACGCCAAGGAGTCGGCCTGGTCCGTCGTCCACATCGCCCAAGCCACCGCCGACTTCTCCAAGCTCCACCCGCAGACGGTGCTTCCCAGAGAGATTCGGCAGGCGCTTATCTACACCGCCGACCGCTACCTCCCCGATTTCGCCGCCTCGGCAAGTCATGAGTTCACCGCATCCATGGCGATGCAGAGAGGCGAGGATGTCGCAAATCCCTGGGCTCCTGTCGTACGGCCGGCTGAACTGGAGGCTCTGTTCGGGCAGGCACTGCAGGAACCAAAAGAGTTCGGCGCTTACAAGGGAAAGATGGACGGCCGTATAAGCGTTGCCGTCGCCGCCACAATCAAGGACCCATCAGATCAGAATTACCTACGGGAAATGGGCGGCCTCTACGGAATGATCCAGAGGATTCAGGGCGACCACCACTTCGCCGAGGAACAACTGAAGGACGAGCAAGCCACCCGCTCGCAGACGGCGATCTCGATAATCAGCGGAGGCTTCGGCGCATTGAGCTTCAGCAACCCACTCGGCCCGGGAACGATCACGCAGATCCTCGTCGCCCTGGCCGCCCCGACGCTCAGCACCAAGTTCGACACCGACTTCGCCCTTCAGGCGTACAAGAGCAACGCGGACGACTTTCGTGCTCAAGTCCTGCATGTCGAGCCACCAGTACTACAGGGATTGATACTGGCCGGCGCGATCAACCCGCCTGACGATGCAAGCTGGGCGAAGAACGGCGTTGTCACTCCCAACGCGGCTATGGCCGACTGGGTGAGCCAGCACGCCGACACAAGGTACTCGGGAAAAACTTTCACGGATTGGGTTAAAGAAGCGCAGGACGCCATGAGGTCACAACAATGATCAGGCGTCATCTGGCCAGCCTCCTGGCCGTCGCCGTCTGCACTCAGATGCTGGCAAGTTGTACGCGGACAGAACCGCCCACTTCGCCTGAGGCAGGTCAAGCAGAACGGCGCGGCCAGGCTCTCGTCGCTGTCGTGCAGTGCTTCGTTGACCACAATGTGCTGGCGCGGAGCGAGGCGGAGAGCCATTCATGGTTCAAGAACGGCAAGGTGCAGCAGACTGCGGCCCTCGTGGACTGGGCGAGCAGCCACGCGGAGACCAACTTCAGCGGGAAGACGCTGCAGGTGTGGGAGGACGAGGCGACGGCGGGGTGGCCGGGGTGGAGGTGCCCGTTGTGATCGCGTTCAGTCAGGCCATGAGGACCCTGACGACTCCGGTGAGGGCGAGCTGGAGGAGGGCGAGGGGCACCAGGACCGTCCAGGCGAGCTTCTGCAACTGGTCCTCGCGCAGCCGGGGATAGCTGACGCGCACCCAGATGACGACGAAGGCCAGGGCGAAGACCTTGAGAAGCGTCCACACCGGGCCGGGCAGGAGCGGCCCCTGCCAGCCGCCGAGGAACAGCACGGTCGTGAGGGCGGACAGCACCACGATCCCGGCGTACTCGGCCAGCATGAACAGGGCGAAGCGGAACCCGGCGTACTCGGTCATCGGGCCCATGATGAGCTCGGATTCCGCGGTCGGCATGTCGAACGGCGGCCGGCGCAGCTCGGCCAGACCGGCGACGAAGAACACGAAGGCCGCGATCGCCTGCCAGGGCAGCCACCACCAGCGCCACTGCTCGGCGATGCCCTGCAGGGACAGCGTGCCCGCGGCCATCGCCACGCTGGAGGCGGCGAGCACCAGCGGCAGCTCGTACGACATGAGCTGGGCGGCGGCCCGGATGCCGCCGAGCACGCTGTACTTGTTGGCCGACGCCCACCCCGCCATGATCGCGCCGAGCACGCCGACGCCCATCACCGCCAGCACGAAGAACAACCCGGCATCGAGGTCCACGGCCGCCAGTCCGGGGCCGACCGGGATCACGACCATCACCACGAGGTACGGCACGAGCGCCACCGCCGGGGCGATCGCGAAGATCCGCCGGTCGGCCGCGGCCGGGATGACGTCCTCCTTCTGGACGAACTTGACGCCGTCCGCGAGGAGTTGCGCCCATCCGTGGAAACCGCCGGCGTACATCGGCCCGAGGCGGGACTGCATGTGGGCCATGACCTTGTGCTCCATCTGCCCGACGATCAGTGGCAGCAACAGGAACGCCGCCACCACGACGACCAGCCGGACCGCTATGTCGAGCACCTCGGCCATGGAGTCCCTCTCACCCGGAGGCCCAGTCGGGTGGCACGCCCGGGGGCAGCATCCTGCGGCGGCTCGGCGAGCCGTGGCCGGACTCTCCCGGTTCCTTGGCCCCGGGCCAGGCCTTGGCGACCCGGGCGGCCAGCACGAAGTCCTTGCGCAGCGGGTGGCCCTCGAAGCCGTCCGGCAGCAGCAGCGGGCGCAGGTCCGGATGGCCGTCGAAGACCACGCCGAACATCTCGTACGTCTCCCGCTCGTGCCAGTTCGCCCCGCGGAAGACACCGGTGACGGTCGGCAGGCGGGGGTCGGCGCGCGGCACCCGGGTGCGCACGAGCAGGTGCGCGAACGCGACCGGGTCGAACACGTGGGCCACGACGGCGAACGCGTCGGGCGGCTCGTCCACGGCGGTCAGCCAGTCGAAGAACGCGAATCCGGCCGAGCGTGCGAACGCCAGCGCGTCGGTCCATTCGCCGGGGTCCACGTCGAGCACGTCCTGGCCGAAGGAGCCGGTGACGCGGGAGCCGTACCGCTCGCGCAGGGCCTCGACGGCGCTCATGCGTGCGCCTCCGGCCGGTAGCGGTCCTCCAGCGTCTCGCCCGCGATCTTCTCCTGGAGCTTCATGATCCCGTGGAGCAGCGCCTCGGGACGGGGCGGGCATCCGGGGACGTACACGTCCACCGGGATGATCTGGTCCACGCCCTTGGTGACGCAGTACGAGTCCCAGTAGGGCCCGCCCGAGTTGGAGCAGGCGCCGAACGAGATGACGTACTTGGGGTCGGGCATCTGCTCGTACAGCCGCCGTACAGCGGGAGCCATCTTGTCGGTCACCGTGCCCGACACGATCATCAGGTCGGCCTGCCGGGGGCCGTTGGCGAACGGGATCACCCCGAAGCGGATGAAGTCGTGCCTGCTCATCGACGTGGCGATGAACTCGATGGCGCAGCAGGCCAGGCCGAAGTTGAAGACCCACAGCGAGTAGCGCCGGCCCCAGTTCAACACGAACTTCATCGGCTTGGGCGCCAGCCGGGACACCGGCCCCACCGTGGGCATCGGGAGATCGTTCACGGGCATGCGGTCACCGCCATGCCGTCCATTGTCCTCCCCCGAGCCGGTCGGGTCACGTCCAGCCCAGCACCCTCTTGCGCCAGGCGTACAGGATGCCGAGCGCGATGAACGCGAGGAAGACGAACATCTCCACCAGCGTCGTCATGCCGTACCCGGGGGTGGCGAAGACGGTGGCCCAGGGGAAGAGGAACACGGCGTCGACGGCGAAGATCACGTAGAGGTACGTGAAGACGTAGTAGCGGATCTGCGACTGCGCCCAGCCCTCGCCGACGGGGTCGACCCCGCACTCGTACGTCGTGAGCTTCTCGGGCGTCGGCCGGCTGGGACGTAACATGCGGTTCACGAACAATCCGCCCGCGAAGATCGCTACGCCGACGAGGAAAAGGACGACGACCACGGCATATGAGCCGAAGTATCCACTCATACCGCCTCCCAGATCTCGAGAATAAACCCGGCGCGATCTCAAGGGCTGAACACCTGACGGTGACATCCGAGTCCCCCGCATATAGTTGAGGATCGTGACCCGAATCAAGCTCGTCGCCCGCTTGCACCTGGACCTGTGCCGGCTCGCGTCAGGCCTGTGTCGCCCGGACGGTTCTCGAAGCTGACGGTGCGCCGCTCGCGCGGCCGAGGCACCAGCGGGAACGCGCCAGAGGCGCGGAAAGTCCCG
This sequence comes from Microbispora bryophytorum, assembly GCF_043197435.1. Taxonomy (NCBI): domain Bacteria; kingdom Bacillati; phylum Actinomycetota; class Actinomycetes; order Streptosporangiales; family Streptosporangiaceae; genus Microbispora; species Microbispora bryophytorum. The sequence goes on from NZ_JBICTF010000002.1 coordinate 130,013, forward strand.
GCAGAGCGCACCCCAAGTGCGCATCTGCGAAAAACCAGCGGACCTCGATGGATCTAGCATGGACATGACAACGTGCCACCAGCAGGCAGGCCTGGGTGCGTCAAGGAGGACTGAGGAGCTGTGACCAAGCAGGTTCAGCAACTCGACCGCGTGATCATCCGGTTCGCGGGTGACTCCGGCGACGGAATGCAGCTCACCGGTGATCGGTTCACTGCGGAGACGGCCCAGTTCGGCAACGACCTGTCGACGCTCCCCAACTTCCCGGCGGAGATTCGCGCTCCGGCCGGCACCCTCCCCGGGGTGTCGAGCTTCCAGTTGCACTTCGCCGACCACGACATCCTGACCCCCGGCGACGCGCCCAACGTGCTCGTCGCCATGAATCCCGCCGCGTTGAAGGCGAACCTCGGGGACCTTCCCAGGGGCGCCGACATCATCGCGAACATCGACGAGTTCACGAAGCGCAACCTCTCCAAGGTGGGCTACGACGGCAACCCGCTGGAGGACGACTCGCTGGCCGAGTGGCGTCTGCACGCGGTGCCGCTGACCTCGCTGACGGTCAAGGCGCTCGAGGGCTACGACATCTCCAAGAAGGACGCCGAGCGGGCGAAGAACATGTTCGCGCTCGGGCTGCTGTCCTGGCTGTACCACCGGCCGACCGAGGGGACGGTCCAGTTCCTGGAGGCCAAGTTCGCCAAGAAGCCGGAGATCGCCAAGGCGAACATCGCGGCCTTCCAGGCGGGCTGGAACTACGGCGAGACGACCGAGTCCTTCTCGGTCTCCTACGAGATCAAGCCGGCCACGCTCCGTCCGGGCACCTACCGGAACATCTCCGGCAACCAGGCCTTGGCGTACGGGCTGATCGCGGCGTCGGTGCAGTCGAAGCTGCCGCTGTTCCTCGGGTCCTACCCGATCACCCCGGCCTCCGACATCCTGCACGAGCTGTCCAAGCACAAGCGGTTCGGGATCCGGACGTTCCAGGCCGAGGACGAGATCGCCGGCGTCGGCGCCGCGCTGGGCGCCGCCTTCGGCGGGTCGCTGGGCGTGACCACGACCTCCGGCCCGGGCGTCGCGCTCAAGGCCGAGACCGTGGGCCTCGCGGTGACCACGGAGCTTCCGCTGATCGTCGTGGACGTGCAGCGGGCCGGGCCCTCGACCGGCATGCCGACCAAGACCGAGCAGACCGACCTGCTGATGGCGATGTACGGCCGCAACGGCGAGTCGCCGGTGCCGGTGCTGGCGGCGGCCACGCCGTCGGACTGCTTCACCATGGCGATCGAGGCGGCACGGATCGCGCTCAAGTACCGCACGCCGGTCATGCTGCTGTCGGACGGCTACCTGGCCAACGGCTCGGAGCCGTGGCGCATCCCGGAGATCGACGAGCTGCCGGACATCTCGGTGCTGTACACCACCGAGCCCAACGGCGACGACGGCGCGTACCTGCCTTATCTCCGTGACCCGGAGACGCTGGCCCGCCCGTGGGCGGTGCCGGGCACGGCGGGCCTGGAGCACCGGATCGGCGGCATCGAGAAGGCCGACGGCACCGGCAACATCTCCTACGACCCCGACAACCACGACAAGATGGTGCGGCTGCGCCAGGCCAAGATCGACGGCATCGACGTGCCCGATCTGACGGTCGAGGACCCGGACGGCGACGCCCGGGTGCTCGTGCTCGGCTGGGGCTCGACGTTCGGGCCGATCGCGGCGGCGGCCCGCCGCGTGCGCGCGGCCGGGCACAAGGTGGCCCAGGCGCACCTGCGGCACCTCAACCCGCTGCCCGCCAACACCGGCGAGGTGCTGCGTTCCTACGACAAGGTGCTGCTGCCCGAGATCAACCTCGGCCAGCTCGCCATGCTGCTGCGGGCCCGCTTCCTGGTCGACGTGATCAGCTACAACCGGGTGCGCGGGCTCCCGTTCAAGGCCGCCGAACTCGCCGCCGTCATTCAGGATGTGATCGAAAGTGACTGACACCCTCAATGGCAAGGGCTTGGCCCTGATCCCCCGCACGGACGCCAAGCAGACGCTGAAGGACTTCAAGTCCGACCAGGAGGTGCGCTGGTGCCCGGGCTGCGGTGACTACGCGATCCTGGCGGCGGTGCAGAGCTTCCTGCCGGAGCTGGGGCTCAAGCGCGAGAACATCGTGTTCGTCTCCGGCATCGGCTGCTCCTCGCGGTTCCCGTACTACCTCAACACCTACGGCTTCCACTCGATCCACGGGCGGGCGCCGGCCATCGCGACGGGCCTGGCCGCCTCCCGGCCGGACCTGTCGGTGTGGGTCATCACCGGCGACGGCGACGCCCTGTCGATCGGCGGCAACCACCTGATCCATGCGCTGCGCCGCAACGTCAACCTGAACATCCTGCTGTTCAACAACAGGATCTACGGCCTGACCAAGGGGCAGTACTCCCCCACGAGCGAGATCGGCAAGATCACCAAGTCGACGCCGATGGGCTCGCTGGACAAGCCGTTCAACCCGATCTCGCTGGCGCTCGGCGCGGAGGCCGGGTTCGTCGCCCGGACCATCGACAGCGACCGCAAGCACCTGCAGGGCGTGCTGCGCCAGGCCGCGGAGCACCGGGGCACCTCGCTGGTGGAGATCTACCAGAACTGCAACATCTTCAACGACGGCGCCTTCGACACGCTGAAGGACCCGGGCGTCCGCGACGAGATCACCATGCGGCTCGAACACGGGCAGCCGATCGTCTTCGGCACCGGCGACAACGAGCGCGCCGTACGGCTGTCGCCCACGGGCGGCGTCGAGGTCGTGCGCCGCGCCGAGGTCTCCGACGCGGAGATCCTCGTGCACGACGCCCACAACCCCGACCCGTCGCTGGCGTTCGCGCTGTCACGGCTGGACGAGCCGGCGTTCGAGCACGTGCCGATCGGCGTCTTCCGCTCGATCGACCGGCCCTCCTACGACCAGCTCCTCAACGAGCAGGTTCAGGCGGCCACGGCCGGCACGGGCATGGGCAGCCTCGCCGACCTGCTCCACGGCGGGGACACCTGGTCCATCGGCTGATATCGGTCGGTAACGAGTAACACCGCCCGACGCGCCACGATATATCCCCTGGAACGGGCCGGAGACATCGTGCGCGCGTTGGGCGGTTTGCTGTGGTTGCCGAGGTCGAGGTCGAAACGCCCGGCGAAGGAGAGCGCCCCCCTCTCCGTTCGCGGGCGAACGCGTTCAATCTGCTCCGGCTGCTGGGCGCGCTCGCGGTCATCGTCGAGCACAGCTGGGTGCTGTCGGGCCACGGCTCTCCGCTCTCCCCGGCGAGCGGCATCGGGCTCGGCGGCATCGGAGTGGGGGTCTTCTTCCTCATCAGCGGTTACCTGATCAGCGCTAGCTGGCTGTCGGACCCGTCGCCACGCCGGTACGCGGCGCGACGGGGGCTGCGCATCTACCCGGCGTATCTGGTTGTGATCGTCGTCTCGGCCCTGGGCCTCGGCCCGGTCGCGACCACGCTCGCCACCGTCGACTACTTCTCCCGGTGGGGCACCTGGAGCTACCTGATCAGGGGGCTGGCCGTGTTCCCGGTCGGCTACGAGCTCCCCGGCGTGTTCGACGGCCTACCCTATCCCCGGGCGGTCAACGGCTCCCTGTGGACGATTCCCGTCGAGGTGCTCTGCTACATCGGCGTCGCACTGCTCGGCCGGTGGGGGCTGCTGCGGCGACGCACCGTGCTCATCGCGCTCCTCGTCGCCACGCTGACGGTCACCACCGCCGTGCATCTGACCGGGTACACGGGCAGGCTGGTCCCCTTCCTGCTGTCCGCCTACGCCGCCGGGCCGATCGCCTTCTTCACGATCGGCATGCTGGCCCGGGAGACCCGCTGGCGGCCGCCCCTGTGGGTGACCGCGGCGGCGTCGGCCGCGTGGGCCGTGTCGTGGGGCACCCCGCTCGCCAACCTCGTGTCGATCGGCGCGATCTCCTGCCTGACGTTCACCGTGGCCTTCCGGGCGCCGGCCTTGCTGCACCGCCCGACGGGAAGCTACGACCTTTCCTACGGCACCTATCTGCTGGCCTTTCCCGTCCAGCAGCTGCTCGTGCGGTCAGGGATGCACGCGCCCGCGACCGTCATGCTCGCCACCACGGCCATCGTGCTGCCGCTTGCGGCGCTCAGCTGGCGGCTGATCGAACGGCCGGCGCTGCGGCTGCGTGGACACAGCCGGGAACAGGGATGGGAGCGCCCGGACCATCCGCCTACCGCGTCGTGACAGCCCGCCCGGCATCCCTCTCCGCCTGGGCCAGCAGCCGTTGCAGATGCAGGCCCCGGTGGACGTCGATCGCGTGCGGCCGTCCTGTCCGCACCGCCATCGCGAACTCCGCGCGCAGAGCGGCCCGGGTCGGCGCCGAGTCCTCGGGCAGCGTGCCGAAGTCCAGGACCAGGGCGCCCTCCGGGCCGAGCAGCTCGTAGACCGTCCTCTTGGCGCCGGGCACCCTGCCGCACAGCGCGAGCTGACTCACCGCTCCTCCCTCGTGCAGGCAGGTCAGCGCGAGGAAGCCGCCCGGGTCACCGGCCGTACGGACCTCGACGATCCGGCCGAGCGCCGCGTCGAGCATGTCGAGGCCGTGCGGGCCGGTGTTGTACAGCACGCCGCCGCGCCCCCGCCAGGGACTGTCCCCGTAGGTGCCGTCGAGGAAGTGGGGGGTGAACTGGCAGGCGCGGGCGCCCAGCGGCCGGAGCTCCCGAGCCCGCGCCAGGAACTCCCGCACCGCGGGCCGGTACCGGTTCGTGAGCACGACCTGGCTCACCACACCGGTCGCGTCCACGACCTGCGTGAGGCGCTCGGCCTCCTCCACGGTGAGCGCGACGGGCTTTTCCAGCAACACCGCGCGTCCCGCCAGCGCCGCCTCCGCCGCGAGCGGGGCCTGCACGTCGGGGGGCACGGCGAAGACCACGGCCTCACAGTGGGCCAGCAACTCCCGGTAGTCGGTGAAGGCGCGTACGGCGAAGCGGTCCGCGAGCGCCCGCGCCGCCTCGGGGCGGCGAGCCCACACCCCGGCCAGACGGGTCTGCGGCCCCGCGGCGAAGACGGGGGCGTGGAAGTCGCGTGCCCAGGGACCGGCGCCGACCAGCCCGATCTCGACCGGTGCGGCCTCGAACGGGCCGGTCACGGCGTGATCCTGTAGACGTGGTAGGCGTACTCCGCGGTGAAGGAGTCGGTGAAGGCGCCCTCGGTGACCGGGAGGACCCGATTCTCGAAGAGCACCTCGACCCGGCGGGCGGAGGCGAGCTCACGCGGCAGGGTCAGCGTGTGCGATCCGAGCGGGCCCGCCCGCCTGACCATGGCGAAGACGTAGCACGAACCGCCGTAGCACTTCAGCATCGTGTCCAGGTCCCGGGAGAACCTGTGCACGTACGACTGGGTGTTCAGCACCGGCGCCAGCTCCCGGATCCGCCGGTTCATCTCGGTGACCGTCGCGCGCATGCCGGCGTAGCAGGGCTCGCGCAACAGGTGGTAGGAGGGACAGGGACCGCCGAAGCTGTGGTTGAAGTAGACGATGCCGCGTGCCTCGTGGATCAGCGAGCTCATCACCGCCCCGGCCGTCTGCCGGGGGTCGATCGTCCGCGTCCCCTCCTTGCTGGGCCATCCGAGCTCGACGAACGCGTAGATCGGCTGCCTGCGGTCGTCCATCGCGTCGAGCATGCGCATACGATCGACGACCGCGCCGTAGTCGGCGGCGAGCGGGCACTCCGAGGCCTGCCACTTGAAGAACAGCCCGGCCTCCTGGCAGATGCCGGGGTCGGTGTACCAGTACATGTCGGCGGACGTGGCGTCGGTGTAGGGGTTGACGAACTTCCCGGCCTCCGCGGGCGTCTGCCAGAACTGCACGCCCTTGCCATAGTTGGCGTAGTACATCCGGTCACCGCCCTTGGGCAGCTTGTCCTTCAGCGTCCGCATCGCGGTGTAGCCGCAGGGCGGCTTCTCCGGGACACACGGCGCGCCCTGACCGGGGTAGAGGCCGCTCCAGCGGCCGTCGCCCGGTCCCGCCCACATGTCCGCCTCGTCGGCGATGAGCCAGCCGACCGTCTCGGCGCCCATGCCCGGGTGTGGTTTGCCGGTCAGCGCCGACATGCCGTGCGATCGGATCAGGGGCATGTCGCTGTCGTCGGTGAGCTCCACATAGGTGTTGAGGCCCGCGCCCTTGTCCAGGGCGACATCCCCGTCGTCGCGCACCGACTCGTACCACACGCCCACGGGGAAGAACGAGGGGTTGGCCCATCCCATCGTCTTCGCGGCCGCGAAGCTCTCGTAGTAGACCGGGCCTCCCTCCCAGGGCACCCTCGGCAGGCTGAGCTCCTGGGCGGCGCACGGGGAGCTGGCGCTCGCCACGCCTCCGGCCAGGACCAGCGCGATGGCGGCGGCCAGCGCCTTCAGCAGGCGTCCACTCCCCTGTTTCGCGGCCAATGCCCCTCCTGTCGCCGGTTTCGTCGTCCCCTTCATGGGGCGATCTTGTAGATGTGGTAGGCGTACTCGGCGTCGAAGGTGTCGGTGAACCCGCCCGCGTCGATGGGAACGGTGCGGTCCTCGAAGAGGACCTCGGCCTTCTTCGCGCCGGCGAGGACGGGCGGGAGGTCGAACCGCCGGCCACCCGCCCGCGCGCCCCGCGCGACCATCGCGAACAGGTAGTAGGAGCCCTTGTACCGCTTCACCATGGTGTCGAGCCCGGGTGCGAAGCCGTACTCGTAGGACTGCGTGTTCAGCACCGGGGCCAGCGTGGCGATCTGTCTGTTGATCTCGATCACCGCCGGCCTGATGGCATCGCCGCAGTGGTCGCGCAGCAGGTTCATCGACTGGCACGATCCGCCGAAGGAATGGTTGAAGTAGACGAGGCCCCTCGCGCCGTGGATCAGGGAGCTCATGACGGCGCCCTTCATCTGCTCCGGTCTGATCACACCGGTGGCCTTCTTGCCCGGGTAGCCCAGTTCGATGAAGGCGTACACGGGTTGCAGACGGCCGTCGCGGGCGTCGAGCCGCCGTTGCCGGTCGATGATCGCCCCGTAGTTGGCCGCGAGCCGGCACTGGTCGGGCGGCAGCTTCATGAACGACCGCGCCTCGTCGCAGGCGTAGACGTTGGTGTACCAGTAAAGGTCGGTGGAGACGACGTCGGTGAACCCGTTGACGAACTTCGCCGCCTGCTCATCGGACTCCCAGTACATGACGCCCTTGCCGTAGTTCGCATAGCGAAGACGATCGTCCTTCGGCACTGCGGCGGCGAGCGCCCGCATGGCGGTGTAGCCGCACGGCCGGTCCTTGTCCGCGCACGCCGTGCCGTCGAACGTCTGCGCCCCCGTCCAGACGCCGTCCCCCGGCCCGCCCCACATGTCGGCCTCGTCGCCGATCAGCCAGCCCACGGTCTCCGTGCCCGCGCCCGGCAGCGGGCCGCTCGTGAGCGCGGACATGCCCTCGGAGCGTAACAGGCGGACGTCGCTGTCCTCCGTCAACTCGACGTACGTGTTGATCCCTGCGGCCTTGTCCTGAGCCACCTCCGCAGCCGTATGGACGGAGGCGTACCAAATGCCGATCGGGAAGAAGGAGGGCTTCGTCCACCCGGCGCGCGCGGCCGCGCCGAAGCGCGCGTAGTAGGCGGGGCCGCCCTCCCACGGCACCTTCCGTAACACCGACGGCCGGGGTGACGGGGTCGCCGTTCCGTCCGTACCCACCGCCGAGCACGCGGCCGCGACGACCGCGACGACCGCGATCGCGAGCGGCCCCCATCGCCTCATCGCGGCCTCCGCCGCTCGGCCAGCCTCATGAGCTCGGCGGCCCGCGCCGACCAGTCCGCGTCGGCGACCGAGTCGCGCAGCGTCTCCGGCGACGCGGGCGCGCCCTCCGACAGCGACGCGCGGATGGCCTTGACGAACAGGTCCGGGGTGGCCGCGACCCGCACCCGGTCGGCGTAGTCGGCCAGCTCCAGGTAGTCGGTGCTCACCACGGGCAGTCCCAGCGCGAGGTACTCCTTAAGTTTGATCGGATTGGCGTGCCTGATCCAGCTGTTGTCCAGCCAGGGCATGATCGCCACGTCGAAGCCGGAGCCGTACGCGGGTATCTGCTCGTACGGCCGGAAGCCCAGCCAGTGCACGTTGGGGTGGCGGGTGAGCCGGTCCATCGGACCGTTGCCGTCTCCCACCAGCACCAGGGAGACGTCCGGCATCTCGACGGCGATCCGCTCCAGCAGCGCGAAGTCCACGACGAAGTCGTCGAGCGCGCCGAAGAAACCCACCCGAGAGCCGGGGATCACGCGCAGGTCCGCGGGCCGGAGCTCCGGCGGGCGGCGCCGGAAGTGCGCCAGGTCCACCCCGTGGTCGAGAAAGTACGCCCGGTCCCCGGTCAGCGCCCGCTCCTGCGCCATCAGCGCCCTGCTCACGTAGATCACGTGATCGGCCCGTTTCAGCAGGTTGCGTTCCAGCGCCTCGATGACCTCCCGGTCGGACTCGGGGAACGCGGAGTGCCGGTCGGAGCGGTTGAAGACGAGCCCCCGTCTGCGCATCGGCCGGACGACGTCCCAGGCCGTGGGGATGGTCACCATGATCATTGGCTCGCGCAGGCCCAGCACCCGGCACACCGCCCGGACCTGTGCCCGCACGAGGACCGCGTTGACCCAGCGTCCGAGGCGCGAGCCGTACAGCGGCAACGGCAGCGGCGACATCACGTAGAACTCGGGCGACGGACGCCGCAGGAACCGGGCGACGCTCGCCAGCTTGCGGCCGATCCTGCGGAGCGTGTGCGTGGACTTCCCCGGTGTCGGCATGCGCATGCCGATGCTGTTGACGACCAGGACCCGGCGCCGGGTGGACACGTGGCGCATGAGCTGGAAGTCGGAGTGCGCCCTGTTGTGGTACCACCAGTCCTGCGCGGAGAAACAGACATAACCGGACGGCTCGTCCGCGCGCTCCTGCGCGCCGCTGGGCAGGGGGGGCCACCGTGTCATCGTCGGCAGCTCCCGCAGCGCCGCCCGGTGCTTGCGGCCCGGCGCGCCGGGCCGGGCGACGGCGCGGATCGCCTCGTTGAGCATGACGGCCGCCCCCATCATCGCGCCGCGGAGCCGGCCGTGGCGCTGTCTGTGCAGCCGCACCCGGTTCACCGTCGCGAGCGTCCACAGCGGCACGGAGGTCGACTGCTCCCCGCCGAGGTGCACAGCGACCGCCGCCGGCTCGTACCGGACGGCGAATCCCCGGTCCCCGGCCCGCAACATGTACTCGGTCTCCTCCGAGTAGAGGAAGTACCGCTCGTCCAGCATGCCCACGGCGTCGAGGCAGGCACGCGAGATCAGCCAGGCGGCGCCCGTCGCCCACTCCACCACGTGCGGCGACTCGTAGGCGGCCGGATCGGTCACCAGCTCGCCCAGCGACGCGCGGGTTCCGGCGCGGTTACCGCCGAGGACGGCCTCCCCGAGCGCGCGCAGCACCGTGGGCCGCCGCCGCAGGGAGGGCTGGGTGTCCCCGCCGGCGCCCACGAGCCGGGGCACGGCGATCCCCGTGCCCGGGACGTCGAGGGCCCTGCGCAGCACGGCGACCGATCCCGGCCGCAGCCGGATGTCGGCGTTCAACACCAGCACGTCACAGCCCGCGGCCGCGGCGACCCCGATGTTGACCCCTGCGGCGAACCCGCCGTTGCGCCCGGCCTGGATCAGCTCGACCCCGTCGCCGAACGCCCGCACGCGATCGGCGGTGTCGTCGGGGGAGTCGTTGTCCACCACGATGATCCTGGTCTGTCCGGCGCCGGACAGGGCCGGCCCGAGCGTACGCAGGCACTCCTCGACGACCCCGGCGCTGCCGTAGGCGACGATCACCACGGCAAGCGGCGGCCATGCTGGCACAGTCATGCGGACACCTATCCACGAAGAGGGTCAGCGGCCCCCCGCCCGCAGGCGGTCGCGCAGAGCCCCGGCGAGCAGCGTGAGTGCGAACGGCGCGTCCTCCCGCAGGTAACGGCGGGCGAGACGACGCGGCTCCAGCAGAAGCCGGAACAGCCACTCGCCACCGATCCGCTGCAGCCCCTCCGGGGCACGGCGGAACCGTCCGGCGGCCATCGGGATGGCGGCCCCGCAGCCGACGTACCAGGCACGGGGAAGATGCGGACGCAGCGCCGCGATCGTCCGCTCCTGCTTGGGGAATCCCAGGCCCACGAGGACGAGATCGGGGGTGGCGGCGGCCACCTGCTCCACGACCTCCCGCATCCCCCCGGGGGCCGTGTCGAAGCCGAAGGGGGGCGCGTACGCGCCCGCGACGCGAAGGCCCGGGCAGCGTTCTGCGAGCACTCGCCCCGCCGCGTCGGGGACGCCGGGCTCGCCGCCGAGCAGGAACACCGACCGCCCCTCCCGCGCGGCGCGCTCGCTCAGGCTGAACAGCAGGGACGCCCCGGTCACCCGGGCGGGGACCGGCCGTCCCGCCAGCCGCGCCGCCCACACGACGGGCATGCCGTCGGCCACGACCAGCTCCGCCTCCGCCACCAGGGCGGCGAGCGCGGGATCGCGGCCCGCAGCGCGGACGATGTCGACGTTGGCGGTGACGATCGACCCGCCCGTCTTCTGCCGCCATGCCCGCGAGACGTGGTCGCACACGCCGGTCTCGGTGAGCGCCATCACCTCGACGGCGCCGACCCGCGTGCGGGGAACCACCGGAGTCGCCGCGTCGGCCGCGCCGGACGAGTGGTCGACCAAGAATGCCCCCGCTTCCGTCCGGCTGTCCTATCCCTAGATCGATCGCGGTAGCGGACCCGTTACACATTGGGGCCTCCTGAGCGCGGCGGTATGGGCCATGATGCGGGAATGAGAGTCGAAAGCGGTGCGATCGAGGGTGTCCTGCTGTTCATCCCGGCCCCGCACAGGGACGAGCGCGGCCTGTTCACGCGGACGTTCGACGCCGCCGTGGCCGCCGACCACGGGCTGGATCCGGCCTCGTTCGTCCAGGACAGCCAGTCGCGCACCGTGCAGGGCGGCCTTCGCGGTCTGCACGGCCGTTCCGGCGCCGGTGAGGCCAAGCTCGTCCGGTGCGCCCGCGGGGCCGTCCATGACGTGCTCGTCGATGCCAGGCCCGGCTCTGCGACGTACGGCCGGCGGATGTCGGTCGTACTCGACGACGAGAGCTTCGTCCATCTGTACGTCCCTCCCGGTCTGCTGCACGGCTATCAGGCGCTGACGGAGGCGGACGTCTGCTACCGCATCGACAGGGAGCACGACCCGGCGGAGGACCTCTCGGTGCGGTACGACGACCCCGACCTGGCGATCGCCTGGCCGCTGCCCGTGACGGCCGTCAGCCGGCGCGACCTCGATGCGGAGTCGTGGCGGCGGCTGCGGCTGCGACTGGAGGGCTGACCTCCTCCGTCACCGAGCGCAGCAGCGCGCCGGCCATGCCCACGAGCAGGAACGCGACGCCGTTCACGATCCCGAACGCGCGCAGGTCGAACGTCGCGGAGCCGATCAGCGGAATCACGAGGCAGGCCGTCATCGACAGGCCCAGATCACGGGTGGACGGGTCGGCGGCCCGCCACAGGGCGCGCAGCGACGACCAGATCCCCGTCAGGAAGAGCCCGGCGAACGTCGCCACCCCGACGAGTCCCGCCTCCACCGCCGTGAGGAGGTACTGATTGTCGAACACCACGTGCTGCGGGGCGTACCAGGTGCCCACACCCCGGCCCAGCAGCAGATTCCTGCGGATCTCGGCGAAGGCGGTGTCGTAGTCGTTGGTCCGGTAGGCCAGGCTCGTGTCGCTGCCGAGATTCGTGAACAGGCTCGTGATCGCCCCGAGCAGGCCGGGGACGGCCAGTTTGACCACCACGAGGAACCCGGCGAGCGCGATGAGCGCACGGACCCTGCGGGCCATCGGCCAGCCCGCGAAGAGCACGGCGCCCGCCACCGTCAGGCCGAGTATGGGCGACCGCGACGCCGAGAAGACCATGCCGGCCGCGATCAGCGCGCAGCACAGCCACCAGCGCAGCGCGGGCCTGCCGTCCCGTCGCACATGGAACGCGTAATGCAGTGCGAGGGGCAGCACCATCACCGAGATCACGCCGAACTCGATGGGGTGGCCGGCGGTGGACGCGGCCCGGTTCACCCCGTTGCGCTGCAGGATCGCGTCGCCGACGACCCGGGGTTCGGTGCCGGGGAACTCCATGAACCGCGTCAGATCGAAGTTGAAGAGGTACTGCAGCGCACCGATGAGCCCCATGATCGCCCCGGCGACGACGAGGGCCTTGAGCACCAGGTCGACGCGGTCACGGCCGCGGACGCCGTCGCACGCGAGCAGCGCGATCGCCACCATCGCGGCCGATGTGACGACGGCGTGGTCGGCCAGTTCCAGCTCCCGGGAGGGGAGATAGCCCGCCGACGAGTACGCGTAGGTCGCCAGCAGCGAGACGGCGTAGACGTAGATCGCCGTGCGCACCGGCGTACGGCCCTTGGCGGCGCCCAGGGTGTTCGTGAGGTGCGCACAGAACCACCACACCGCGGCGAGCAGGCCGACGGCCTCGGCCGGGGTGAGCGCGAACGGCAGGCCCTTGATGACCAGCCGGGCGGGGACGAGCATGACGATCACGACGAAGACGACCGCCAGCGTGGCGCCGTCGGCGCGTTGCCTCCGCGGGAGCCCGACCGCATCCGGCATGATCGTCATCGGGGTGGCGCTCATGGGCGCAGCACCGCCGTGGATCTGGGCGCCGTCTCCCGGGACGGCGGGTGATCGTGTCCGGCGGTGGACCGCTTCCCGGCCCTTCTGCGGCGCAGGCCCGCGGCGACGCTCTCCGTGGCGAAGGAGGACGCCAGGCCGGCGAGCGCACCCAGCACCAGGACCGCGGCGACGAATCGCAGCTTCCCGTTGCGCTGCGGCAGGGGGGTGGTCGCCGGAACCATCTCGGTGATCGTTATGTAGGTCGACGGCGGGGCGCCGAGCTGCCGCTGGCGCCGCAGCAGCTCCGCCCTCACCCGCTTCACCACGCTCCGCACGATGCCCTGGGCCTGCGCGGGCACCGTGCTCTTGCCCTCGACCATCACCATGGGCGTGCTGAACAGCAGCTCGGGGTTGGGGTGCCCGTTGTTGACCGTGTAGGTCACTGGGCCGTCCTTGACGACACCGAGCTCCGCCGCGGTCTCCGGTGTGTTGAGGATCTGCACGAGGATCGACGCCGACATGTTCAGCCCGCCGTCGAAGTTGAGCAGCGGATTGATCAGCATCTGCGGCCGCTTGGAGTCCGTCACCTGGAAGGGACCTGTGGTCGGCATGGTCAGCACCATCACCCCGGTCGACACGTACTTGACCGGAATCGCCAGATAGACGCCGTACGCTCCGGCCAGGGTGAGCAGGAAGGCGGTCACGGCCACGTACCAGCGGCGTAAGACGACGTTGGTCGTCGCCCAGAAGTCCACCCCGCCCCCTCTACCTGTCGATCTCGTCCGGCGCCAGCACCTCGACGACGAACCAGGTCTCGGTGTCGTCGTCGGCGCCGGCGGCGGGCTCGTCCGCGCCCTCCACCCGCCGCGTCGTCATCAGGCGCGGTTCCTGCGGCTTGTCCTCCTTCGGGGGCGTCTCCGGCTGCGTGCCCGCGGCGTCGGGCCCGCCGCCGGCCGGTTCGTACGCCCGGATCTCGCTCCCCCTGGCCGTTCCGACGGACGGCCCGATGCCCCTGACCTCCTCGGCCTCCCGCCACAGCACGATGTCCGGCCCTCCGTCCGGTGGACGCCGGCGCCGGGCCCGGCGGGAGGTGACGGCGTACGCGGAGGAGAGCCCGATGACGAGCCCGCCCAGCAGCGCGGCGGCGGCGGCCTCGTACTTCACCGTGTAGCTCTCGTCGGGGCCGAGCGACGCCACCGTGCTGATCCCGATGTACGTGCTGCGGGGTGCGCCGAGCATCCTCTGGTAGGTGTTGAGCTGCTCGCGGATGCGGGCCTGCGCGGCGTCCTGGAGGGTCCGCGCGGTGTCCCTGGACGGGCTGTCCACCTCGACGTGCACGAACGGCCCGGACGCGGTGATGCCGAGCAGCTCGGGATTGGAGCGGCCGTCGTCGATCGTCAGCTCGGTCGGGCTGTCGTCGGTGATGCCCAGGCGCCTGCGTTCGTCCGGGCTGTTCATCGTGAGGATCAGGATGCCCGCGACAGTGCGCAGCCCGTCGTTCGGCTGGAGCAGCGGGTTGGTGAGCCCCGGCTGCTTGCCGGAGTCGCCGGGCAGCACGCTCCGCGCCGGCGAGGTCAGCACCAGGGACGCGCTGGTCGTGTAGCGAAGGGGGGCGAGGAAAAAGGCCAGCGCGGCGAGTCCGAGGGAACCGATGACGATAAGAGGGCCGGCCACCTTCAATCGCAGCAGATTGAAGATGGTTCTCCAGAAGACCATGTTCACCCTCGTCTCAACCCCGAATTCGCAGGTGCCACGACGGGCCTCTGCGAAAACCATACAGTTCGCTCATCGGGACATCACTTCTTGACGTTACGGACGTGCCATAAACGGGATTGCCGATTCCGTTCTCCGTCGCGAGAATAAGGAACGCCATGCCGGGGCACGAAGCCGTGCGGCCCGGGCGCCTCCTGTAACCACACGAAGGGTGGACACGATGACGCCCAGCGGAGCCGCGCCCCAGGCGCGACGGGCACCGGATCTCATTGGAACGGCCGCGCCGGAGATCGGGGTGGGCATGCCGGTCTACAACGGCGAGCCCTACCTGACCGGTGCGCTGGCGTCGATCCTTGGCCAGCGGGACGCCGACTTCGAGCTCGTCATCGCCGACAACTGCTCCACCGACGCGACCGAGGAGATCTGCAGGGAGGCCGCCCGGAACGATCCACGCGTCCGCTACCTGCGCAGAGAGCGGAACGTCGGGGTCATCGCGAACTACAACCGGATCGTCCACGAGACCCGAGGCGAGTTCTTCTCCTTCGCCACGGCCGACGACGAGTATCGCGCGGACCGGCTCGCCCTGCTGTCCGCGGCGCTGCGCGACCACCCCGCCGCATCGGTCGCGTTCTCGGCCTCGGAGGAGATCGATGAGGCGGGCCGGCGGCTCGGCCTCTGGCGGAGCAGCGCGCCGACCGGCGCCTCCCGGCCGTCTCACCGGCTGCGCGCCAAGTTTCGCGACTACGACGAGTGTTTGCACCTGTACGGCCTCATCCGCCGCTCGGCGATCGCCCGGGCGCTGCCGCTCGCGCCCGTACTGGCCGGCGACCGGGTGATGATCGCCGAACTCGTCCTCATCGGCCCCTTCGTGCTGGTCGACGAGCCGCTGCTGCGGCACCGCAACCATCCGGCCAGCGACAGCCAGAGGTACGACGTGCGCGCCTGGCGCCGCCGCGAGGTGCCCGACGAAGACCACCGTTTCTTCCTGCCCAACGTGGAGGAGGGCCGCGCGCTGATGCGCGCGGTGCGCAACGCGCCGCTCACCCGCGGGGAACGCCTGGCATGCTACGCGGCCATGTGGCCCTGGCTGCGGCGCAACGCGGTGCCGATGGCGCGCAATGTGGCCCATGTCGGCATCGACCTCGCCCGCGGCCTGCGCCGTCGCCCCGCACCGGACGAGACGGTCAGGTCATGATCCTTGCGTGCATCTCCCTGATCTGGGCGACCGGCACCCCGACCAGGGCGAACACGGCGATCCCGGCGGCTCCCCCCGCGCACAGCTGAACGAACGGGATGGTCCCGCCGGTCAGGCGGCCCACCGCCCAGACGGCCGCCACGGCGGCCAGACCGCCCAGCAGGAGACGGGCGACCCTCGGCACGAGGGGCCTGAGCACGACCCCCTCCCGGCTCAGGAGCAGCACCGCCAGGGGGAGTGCGACCAGGAGTGCCACCGCGGCGTGCGCGAGCGCCACGCCGTGGACGCCCCACAGCTGGGCGCCGGCGTACAGCGAGGGCAGCAGGACGGCGGCCCACACCAGGTTCATCCGGACGACCGAGCGGGTGGCCCCCAGCGAGGTCAGGATGTCGAAGCTGAGCGCCGTGAGCATCCTCACCACCATGAGGATCATCAGGAACGACAGCACTCCGGCGGCCGGCAGCCACTTGTCGCCGTACAGGAAGACCACAAGAGGCGGCGCGAGCGCCCCCACGAGCGCGGCGATCGGGAGCACCAGAACCAGCAGCATCGGGACGATCTGGCGGACCCGGGTGGAGAACGCCGAGGGGTTGTGCTCGGCCACCCGGGCGAACCCCGGCAGCGTGACGTGGCGCAGGATCTCTCCGATGAAGCCGGGCACCCAGTTCGACACGTTGACCGCGAGAAGATAAATGCCGAGCGTGGCACCGCCCAGGGTCTTGCCGACGATGATGGCGTCGGCGTTGAGCACCACCGCCTCCACGCCGAGGCTGGCGGCCAGCGGCAGCCCGAACCGCAGCAGCCGCACGGCGATGTCACGCCGCAGCGCGAGCCTGAGCGGCACTCCCGCCCAGGCGAACAGCAGCACCCCGCCGACGAGCGAGCAGGCGACGTTTCCCACCGCGAAGCTGTACGCGCCGGCGCCGTTCAACGCCAGCACGATGGCCAGGGCCACCTGGACGGCGACGCCGGCCATGTTGGCTTTCGCAATCTTGTCCTGCTGGAAGCGGCGCAACATCACGGCGCTGCGCACGCTGACGAAGCCGTCGATGAGGATGGAGACGGTGAGCAGCCGGACCAGCGGGGCCGCCTCGGGGTTTCCGGCCAGCCCCGCGAAGAACGGCGCGAGCCACCAGAAGACGCCGTACACCGTGGCGCTCAGGGCCAGGACCATCGCCGTGGCCGTCGGCAGCATCTCCTCGATCTTGCCTCGCCACTGGACGGTGGCCGCGACGATGCCGGCGTCGTTGATGTAGAAGAGGATCTGGTTGGCGGCCAGCGCGACCGCGTAGAGGCCGAAGTCCTCCGGCGCCAGCACCCGGGCGAGCACCAGGTTCATGCCGAACGAGATCATCTTCGTGGCGACCTTGGCCACGATCCCCCAGCGCAACCCGAGCCCGGGCGAACCCTCGCGGTCGGTCTCCGCCGGAGAGGCCGCGATCTGCTTCGCGGCCTCCGCCGTACCGCTCGGCGCGCCCTGCGACGCGCCTTCGTGCCCTGTCGTCACGCGCTCTCCTCCGCGGGCACCGGCTCCTCGACCCGCTCCAGCCAGATCTCCCGCCAGAAGGGATAGAACCCGCGCGGGCAGTTGAGCAGGTCCATGCCGGTGCACGCCACGTTGTCGAGCACGATGCAGGCGGTCTTCATTTCGAGCATCCGGCCCGTCGCCTCGTCCACACAGCGCTCCACTCTCGCCCGGACCCTCGCCGTCCGGCCGCAGTGCCGCGCCATCTCCTCGTTGAACGACATGCCGCGGTTGAGCAGCTCCTCGTTGACCGTCGCCAGGATCTTCTCCTTGGGCTTGATCCGCACCAGCTCCCCCGGGCGCAGGTCGAGCAGCTCCACCGGCGTCCGGCCCGTCACCGTGCCGCGCACGCCTCCCCAGGGAAGGCCACCCCTGATGTGCAGCCAGGCAGGCAGCAGGCGGCGGCTCAGCCCCTGGTACCGGTTGTACAGGGCGACGAGGACGCCGTACACGGCACGCCCCACGCTCGCGTTGCCGCTGCGCACGTCCGTCACGAACTGCCCCGGGCTCTTGAGCGGCAGCGAGCGCGGGGCCGCGCGTAACAGCTCGGTCGCCTGGCAGGAGAACCGTTCCCCGCCGCCGGGCCCCGGCTCCTTCCGCGTGTTCACCTCAAGCAGCGGGAGCAGCCGCGGCTCCCACGCCCGCTCCACCGTCGGCTCCGCCGGGTCGACCTTCTTGAGCCATGCCTCCTTCCAGTACAGGAGGCAGGCGGTCTGGCACCCGCCGTGTCCCGAGCCGTCACACCGGGCCTCCAGGAGGTGCACGGTGTCGTCCATACGCCGCAGACCCGTCCTGGTTATCGTGTCGCACGTCTTGTGCGCGACTTTGTGCACCGTCAAGCGTCGCCCGGAATACCGCAGCATCTCGGGCATGAAGGGCAGGTTGTCCAGCTCGCCCTTCTCGTCGAGCGTGGCCAGGATCTCGGCCTCACTCCGGACCTCGACCAGGTCCCCCACTCGGAGCTTCATCTCTCCAGTCCCTTCAACAGGCCCGCCTCTTCGAGAGCACGAGCAGCCCAGGTCACCTCGCCGAAGGTCAGCCCGGACCGCTCCGCGACGTCGAGCAGGCTGTGGTCGCCGTCCGAGAGGTTGAGCACCCACAACATCGCCATCTGGTCGCGCTTGGTGTCACTCCGGCCGCCGAGTGAGCCGTACAGGCCGCGCCGCCCCAGTTGCGGCTCGCCGTACGGGCTGAGGTTGAGGTAGTGACGGTCGTTTTCCAGCACCCGCGTCACTTCCCAGCACGTTTCGAGGGTGTCCGCCATCGCCTCCGCGGACACGAAGCCGGGATCGTCGGCCGAGGTGTGGTATTCGGGGTAGCCGCCGTACGGGGTCCGGGTGAGTGAGCCGACCCCGAGGTCGAACCCGGGCGAGCAGTACTGCCGCTCGTCGTAGCCGTACGGCGAGAAGTCGACGACGGTATGGGGACGGCCCGAGGCGCGCAGGACGTGCTCCGTCACCCGGTCGATCTCGGCGTTGCCCCGCCTGCTGCGCTTGTACGTGAGCGATCCCCTGTCACCGGCGCAGGCGAGCACGAGCCCGGCCCTGATCCGGCCGACCCGGTCGCGGTTGCGGGCCAGCCAGGTGACGGCCCCGATCGTGCCGGGGGCGAAGACGAACCGGTAGGTGTGGCGGGGCCGCCGTTCCGCCAGCCGCAGGGCGAGCTCCACGGCCACCGCGACGCCGGCGAGGTTGTCGTTGGCCAGCGACGGATGGCAGATGTGGCACGACACCAGGACCTCGTCGGCCGACTCGCCGGGCACGACGTGCTCGGCGTAGGTCAGGTGCCCGTCGGCGAGCGTCGAGTCGATCAGCACCTCGTACGGCCCCGGGGGCAGGGCCGCCAGCGTCTCATTGCGCAGGCAGAAGCCCCATGTCTCGGCGTAGTAGCTGGTGCGGTAAGGGATCAGGTGCGGCTGCTCGGGCAGCGTGTGCAGGTGCGGGCGCAACTCGTCCAGGGTGAGGGTGGCCGACACCGGCACGCTGTAGCCGACGACGTGCAGCGACGACTCCATGAAGTCGATCACCTTGCGGCCGGAGGGGTCCTTGACGTAGGCGTCGCGGATGTTCCACTCCTTCGGCACCGTCCAGTCGAGCACCTGGGCCCCGGTCGGCACCTCGTGGACAACCAGCGGGATCGACTCCGCGATGATCTCCAGGGTGCGCCGCACGCCGTCGCCGGTGATACTGCGGCACAACGGGTAGAGCCGCTCCACCAGCGCGTGCATCCGGCTGCCGACATCGCTCACTCGGCCACCGGCCGCAGGTCGTCGCCGACGGTGCCCGCCCCGCGGCGGTCCGACAGCCGGGCGAGCCGGGTGAAGCGGCGGTCGAAGTCGCCCTGCCGCAGGCCGAACCGCCGGTAGGCGTCGATCAGTTCGACCGCGCCCTCCTTGACCGTCCATCGGGCATGGAAGCCGGGGAGCGCCGCGCGCACCCGGGAGAAGTCCACCCGGTACGACCGGGGGTCGTTGCCCGCCTCACCGGTGATGACCAGGTCCGACCCCGGCACCGCTTCGGCCACGTGCGACGCGATCTGCGCGACCGTGACGTTGTTGAGCTCGGTCCCGACGTTGAAGGCCCGGTCGTGGACGGCCTCCCGGGGCGCGGTCAGCGCCTGGGCGAACGCCTCGGCGATGTCGAGCGCGTGGACCAGCGGCCGCCACGGCGTGCCGTCGGAGAGCACCCGCACCTGGTTCGTCAGGAGCGCGTGACCGACCAGGTTGTTCAGCACGATGTCGGCCCGCAGCCGGGGGGAGAACCCGAACGCGGTGGCGTTGCGCATGTAGACCGGGGAGAAGTCGTCGTCCGCGAGCTTCGACAGGTCGTCCTCCACCCGCACCTTCGACTCGGCGTACGGCGTGACGGGGCGCAGGGGGGCGTCCTCCCCAACCAGGTCGTCGCCGCCGGAGGCGCCGTAGACCGAGCAGGTGGACGCGTAGAGGAACCGGCGCACGCCCGCGTCCCTGGCGAGCCGGGCCAGCCGTACGGACGCGTGGTGGTTGATGTCGTAGGTCAGCTCGGGGGCGAGCGAGCCCAGGGGGTCGTTGGACAGGGCCGCGAGGTGCACGACCGCGTCGATCCCGGCGAAGACCTCGGGCCCGGCGTCCCGGAGGTCGACCGTGTGACCGGGCGGGTCGTCGGGCGCCGGGCCGAGGACGCAGTCGGCGAACAGCCCGGAGTCGAGGCCGACCACCTCGTGCCCAGCCGCGGCGAGCACCGGGGCCATCACTGTGCCCAGGTAGCCCTGGTGTCCGGTCAACAGCACACGCATTATGGGGTCAGCCTCCTGACAGGTCGAGGGTGAGCTTGGAGAGGTGGAACGCCTCGGCGTACCGGGCATGGCACTCGATCCCCCGCAGGCGGGCGAGGCCGAGGAAGGCCTCGCGGTCGTACCAGGGCTTGGCCCGCTGCGAGGGGTAGTGCTCCAGCAGCAGGTCCGCCTTGGCCTCGGCGACCTCCGGAGCGAGGGGCTGGTAGGCCGAGGGCCGCCCGAGGTCGCCGTCCCACTTGGCGATCTCGTAGCACAGGGCGAGATGGTCGCGGAACGCCGTGGTCACCAGCCGGGCGAGCCCCTGGTGGTCCTGGTGGGCGTCCCCCTGCCAGGGGCCGAGCACCAGATCGGGTCCCGTGGCGGCGCGCAACTCCTCGACCGCCTCCTTGGCCTCGTCCCAGTGCGCGGGAAACCGGCCGTCGGGCAGCTTGTGCACGGTGACCCGCAGGTCGGCGCCCGGGCAGAAGGCGGCGAGGGCGGCACGCTCCTCGTCCTCCCGCTCGGTGCCCCCGCCGGACAGCACCAGCGCGTCGACGCGGAGGCCGGGACGGGCCCGGCACAGGGTGAGCAGGGTGCCCCCGGCCCCGATCGGCAGATCGTCGCAGTGGGCGGCGAGCGCGGCGACCCGGTCCAGCCGGCGCGGGACGAGCCCGATCACGAGGCCCACTCCCACAGGGCCCACGGCCGGTCGCCGCGTGAGTACGCCTCGTCCAGCGCCACCCGTTCCTTGACGGTGTCGGTCGGCCGCCAGTAGCCGCGATACGGGTAGGCCATCAGCCGGCCCCGCTTGGCCAGTTCGGCGCAGCCGTCGGCCACGAGGTCGCCGCCCTCCGGGATGTGGTCGAAAATCTCCTGCCGGAGCACGAAGTAGCCGCCGTTGACCCACAGGGGCATCCGGCTGATCGGCGTGATGCCGCCGACCGTCCCCGACTCGCCCAGTTCGATGCAGTGGAAGGTCTCCGCCGGCGGGACGGCCATCATCAGCGCCCCGGCGTCGGAGGCGGCGAAGCGCTCGATCATCTGGGGCAGCGGCGCGTCGGTCAGCACGTCGGCATAGTTGGCCAGGAACATCTCGTCGTCGCCGAGGTGGTCGCGCACCCGCCGCAGCCGCTCGCCGATGGGCGAGTCGATGCCGGTCTGGACGAACGAGATCGACCAGTCGGAGATGTCGGTCGACAGCAGCTCGACCCGGCCGGCCCGCAGGACGAAGTCGTTGGACGTCGTCTCCTGGTAGTTGAGGAAGAAGTCCTTGATGTGGTGGGACCCGTAGCCGAGGCAGAGGATGAACTCGGTGTGCCCGAAGTGGGCGTAGTAGCGCATCACATGCCAGATCAGCGGCCGCGGCCCCACGAGTTGCATCGGCTTGGGGACGTCGCCGGCGGTGCCGGAGCGCATGCGGGTGCCGTATCCACCGCAGAAAAGGACGACCTTCACGAGACCACCTCCAGTCGGGGGATGGGGAAGACCAGGCGGCCTCCCCAGTCACGGATGTGGGCGAGCTGCTCGGTGATCTCCGCACGGAGGTTCCACGGGAGCACGAGCACGTAGTCGGGCCGGTCCTGCTCGATGCGCTCCGGCGACAGGACGGGGATGCGGGTGCCGGGGGTGAACCTGCCGTGCTTGTACGGATTGCGGTCCACGGTGTAGGACAGCAGGTCCGGCCGGATGCCGCAGTGGTTGAGCAGCGTGTTCCCCTTGCCGGGCGCGCCGTAGCCGACGACGGTCCGGCCCTCCTCGGCGGCCGTGATGAGGAAGGCCAGCAGGTCGCGCCGCACCCGGGCGACTCTGGCGGCGAACTCGGCGTACCCGGACAGCTCGTGCAGGCCCGCGGACTTCTCACTGGCCAGCAGATCGGTCACTCGCGGGCCCGGCTCGCCCGCCGCCTCGACCGGCCGGGCCCACAGCCGGATCGACCCACCGTGGGTCGGCAGCGACTCGACGTCCACGAGGGCCAGCCCGCCGCTCGCCAGGGCCCGCATCGCGGAGGCGACGGTGTAGTACTGGAAGTGCTCGTGATAGATGGTGTCGTACTGCGTGCCCTCGATCAGGGTGAGCAGATGCTGCACCTCGATCGACACCCAGCCGTCGTCGGCCACCAGGGCCCGCAGCCCCCGGGTGAAGCCGACGACGTCGGGAATGTGGGCGTACACGTTGTTGGCGACGACGAGATCGGCCGGGCCGTGCTCCTCCCGCACGGTGGCGCCGGTCTCCGGCGTGAGGAAGGCCGTGAGGGTCGGTACCCCAGCGTCCTTCGCCGCCCGGCCGACGTTGGCGGAGGGTTCGATCCCGAGGCATCGGATCCCGCGCTCGACCACGTGGCGCAGCAGGTAACCGTCGTTGCTCGCCACCTCGACCACGAACGAGGCCGCCGACAGCCCCAGCCGCTCGGCGGCGCCGGCCACGAACCGGCGGGCATGCTCCACCCAGGACGTCGAATACGACGAGAAGTAGGCGTATTCGGTGAATGTTTCCTCGGGTGTGATGAGCGGGGGAATCTGGGCCAGCCGGCAGTCCGTGCACAGGCGCAGATGCAGGGGATAGGTGTTTTCCGGCTCGTCCAGCTGTTCCCGGGTGAGGAACCGTTCACACGGGGGTGTCGCCCCGAGGTCGACGATGCTCGCGAGCGCCGCAGACCCGCACAACCGGCACTTCGTCATCAATATGCTCCCTCATCACATGGTTGCCGTTCGAAGACGTGCGGGGTCCATGGCTGGTTGCCATGAACGTAATCGTCGCCGTAGCCCGATGGAGTTACGGCGGTGTATGCGATGCTTCGGCCATGGAGCGGCTCACCATCGCCGGGGCCTGGTGCCACACCCCCCGCATCCACACCGACGAACGCGGCGCGTTCCTGGAGGCCTTCAGGGCCGCCGACCTGCGGGAGGCCGCCGGGCACGGGCTGGACCTCGCACAGGTCAACTGCTCCGTCTCCCGGAAGGGGGCGCTGCGGGGGATCCATTTCGCCGACGTGCCGCCCGGGCAGGCCAAGTACCTCACCTGCGTCGCCGGGAGCGTCCTCGACGTCGTGGTGGACCTCAGA
Source organism: Microbispora bryophytorum (assembly GCF_043197435.1). Taxonomy (NCBI): domain Bacteria; kingdom Bacillati; phylum Actinomycetota; class Actinomycetes; order Streptosporangiales; family Streptosporangiaceae; genus Microbispora; species Microbispora bryophytorum. The sequence goes on from NZ_JBICTF010000002.1 coordinate 153,367, forward strand.
GTGGGCTCTCCCACCTACGGGTCCTGGGAGACGGTGCTGCTGGACGACACCGACCGGCGCGGTCTCTACATCGCCGAGGGGCTGGGCCACGGCTTCCTGACGTTGAGCGAGCAGGCCACCGTCGTCTACATCTGCTCCCAGCCGTACGCTCCGGGGCGCGAGCACGGCGTGCACCCGCTCGACCCCGACCTGGGTATCGAGTGGCCCTCGCACGTCGAGCCGATCCTGTCGGACAGGGACGCCGCCGCTCCCTCTCTCAAGGAGGCGCGCGAGGCGGGACTGCTGCCGGACCATGACGCTTGCCTCGCCTTCTACGACACGCTCAGGTAGGGCCACGCCGCGTGCAGGGCCTCGCGCCAGTGCCGCATCGGCGGCAGGTCCGCCCGCGCCCATCGGCCGTGCCCCAGCACGCTCCATGCCGGCCGTGGGGCCGGCCGGGCGAAGGCGACGGACGTGGTCGGGACGACCCGGCCGGGGTCCGCGCCGAGCAGCGTGAAGATCTCGCGGGCGAACGCGTACCAGGTCGTCCGCCCCGCGTTGGTGCCGTGGTAGACGCCGCCCGGCGCGCCGGAACGGCCGAGCTCGACCAGGCGGGCGGCCAGGTCCGCGGACCAGGTCGGCTGGCCCACCTGGTCGGTCACCACCGACACGGTCTCCCGCTCGGCCGCCAGGCGGATGATCGTGGCCGGGAAGTTGCGGCCGCGGGCGCCGTAGAGCCAGGCCGTACGGACGACCGTGTGGCCGTGCTCCAGCGCGGCCCGCTCCCCGGTCAGCTTCGACCGCCCGTACGCGTTGACCGGGCGCACCGGGTCGTCGTCCTCGCCGTACGGCTCGCGGCCCATGCCGTCGAAGACGTAGTCGGTGGAGATGTGGATGAGGCGTACCGCGCGCTTGGCGCAGGCCAGCGCGAGTCCCTCCACGGCGCGGCCGTTGACCTCCATGGCCTCGTCCGGGCTGGTCTCCGCGCCGTCGACGTCGGTCCAGGCGGCGCAGTTCACCACGACGCCGGGATCGAGCTCGTCGAGGGCGTCCCCCACGGCCCTGTCGTCCGTGACGTCGAGGTCGCGGCCGAAACCGGTCGCATCCTCGCCGGCCAGCGCCTCCATGAGATCCACGCCGAGCATGCCCTTGGCACCCGTCACCATCCACCTCATGCGCGCGCCCGTAACGGCTTCCACCACTGGGGGTTGTCGACGTACCAGCGGACCGTGCCGGCCAGGCCTTCCTCGAAGGGGATCTCGGGGGCGTAGCCGAGGGCACGCAGCTTCCGGTCGTCGAGCGAGTAGCGCCGGTCGTGCCCCTTCCGGTCGGCCACCCGTTCGACCCGGTCCCAGCCCGCGCCGAACGCGGCCAGCAACCGTTCGGTGAGCTCCAGGTTGGACAGTTCCGCGGTCCCGGCGATGTGGTAGATCTCGCCGGGCTCCCCCACCTCGGCGACGCGCTGGATGCCCCGGCAGTGATCCGCTACGTGGATCCAGTCGCGGACGTTTCCCCCGTCGCCGTAGAGCGGGACCCGGCGGCCCTCGATGAGGTTGGTGACGAACAGCGGAACGACCTTCTCGGGGTACTGGTAGGGCCCGTAGTTGTTGCCGCACCTGGTGATCGACACCGGCAGCCCGTGGGTGATCGCGTACGCCCGGGCCAGCATGTCGCCGCCGGCCTTCGCGGCAGAGTACGGCGAGCGCGGGGCCGGTGCGGCGCTCTCGTCCCAGGAGCCCCCGTCGATCGAGCCGTAGACCTCGTCGGTGGACACCTGCACGACCTTCCCGACGCCCGAGGCGAGGCAGGCGTCGAGGAGGGTCTGCACGCCGAGGACGTTGGTGCGCACGAAATCGGCCGCGCCTTCGATCGAGCGGTCCACGTGGGATTCGGCCGCGAAATTGATCACAATGTCGTGACCGGGAATCACCTCGCGGAGCAGGGCCGCGTCGCAGACGTCCCCGTGGACGAAGTCGTAGGCACCCTCGACGGGAGCGAGGTTGGCGAGATTACCCGCGTAGGTCAGCCGGTCCAGCACCGTGACCCGCGCACCGGCGAAGGCGGGATATCCGCCGGTGAGCACGGTGCGGACGTACTGGGAGCCGATGAAACCGGCGCCACCAGTAATCAATAGCCTCACGTCAGGAATCTCCAGATATGAATCGTTATACGACTAAATAAGCAATAGGGGAGAAACACAGCGCATTTCAGGAAGGAAACGGGCGACCCTGAAGGCGGAGCCCGGTGAGAGAAAGACGTCATATGGCTAAATTCATGCGCACTCGTCGTCTCAGGCGTCACAATAGCCCCCGGCAGTGGAACGGCAAGGACACAACGACGAACTGAGCGCCTCGGCGCGGAGGTCGGAGATATGGCCCCCAGCAAACGCCCACGCCACGGAGCGAAACCCGGATACGCCCGCACGTCTCGGTATCTGCCGCGCCCGCGTCCGGCGCTGCTGATCGCGGCCGCGCTCGTCGCCGTCGCGATCCCGGTGGCCGCCGTCGTCACGCGGCCCACCGCGAACCCGGGCCCGGTCGCCGCCCCCGAACCGCGGATCACGCTGCGGGCCAAGGAGGCCGCCTTCTGGTCCAGGAGCGACCGGCTCAGGCCGCCCGTCCACAGCGACCGGAGCCCCGTCGAACTCGGCACCCGCTTCACCGCCGCGCAGGACGGCTGGGTGACCGGCGTGCGCTTCTACAAGGCGTCCGGGGAAAAGGGCACCCACACGGGCAGCCTCTGGGACTCCGCCGGGACGCGCATCGCCACGGTGACCTTCCGCCACGAGAGCCGTTCCGGCTGGCAGGAGGCCCGGTTCGGCGATGCGGTGCCGGTCGTGGGCGGGAAGGTCTACACCGTCTCCTACCACAGCGAGCACGGCACGTACGCAGGCCGGCCGTCGGCCGGAGCGCTGCGGTCGGGGCCGCTCAGCACGGCCGCCCGGCGCGTGGGGGTCTACACCTACGGCCCGAGCCGCTTCCCCCACCGGTGGAACCCGAAGAACTACACGTACTACGTCGGGCCCGTCTACCGCTGGCTGGACAGGGAGCCCGCTCCGCCCCTGCACCCGATCCCCCCGGCGACCCGGTCGCGCGACGTCGACACGTACACACCGGGGCCCTGGCCGTCGCTCTCGCGCATCTCGCCGGACCCCTCCGGGGAGCCCGCGATCGAGTCCTCGATCGACCCCACGGGGCCGCCCTCCTTCCAGCCGACGCCGCTCCCCTCCGTTCCGCCGGTCGTCGAGCCGTCCGCGCAGTTGTCCGCGCGACCGTCCGAGGAGCCGGTCGTGAACCCGTCCCGGGAGCCATCCCGCACGTCGGGCGGAGAGCCGGCCCGCGGCCGACCCGCCCAGAGCCCGGCGCCCAGTTCGGTCCCGTCGGACAGCCCGGCGCCCCCGACGACCGCACCCCCGGGATCCGCCTGCCCCGGCGGCCGCCCGGCCCCCGCGTGCATCGGCGCCCCCCGCTAGGGCCTGGTGATCGACTGCCGTACCCCCGCTCCCGGTGTGTCCGCTCATGAGATGATCTGCACCTTGCTGTGGTCGCCCAGCACGAGACGGTGGGCGCGGGGCGCGTGCGGCGCGGGCGTGACTTCCACATCGTGTCCGATCAAGGAGGCCTCGATCCGGCGCACGCCCTTGATGGAGGCGCGCGCCAGCACAATCGAGTATTCGATCTCGCTCGCCTCTATTCGGCAGTCGGCGCCGATCGAGGTGAACGGCCCGATGTAGGAGCCACTGATGACCGTTCCCGAGCCGACCACGACCGGGCCGACGATGCGGGAGCCGCGCACCGACGCGCCGGCTTCCACCACGACCCGCCCGATGAGCTCGGAGTCCTCCACGTCGCCGTCGACCCGGGGCTCCGCCGACTCCAGCACGAGCCGGTTCACTTCGAGCATGTCGGTGACGTTCCCGGTGTCCTTCCAGTAGCCCGAGATGATCGACGGTTCGACGTCGTGGCCCGTGTCGATGAGCCACTGGATCGCGTCGGTGATCTCGAGCTCCCCCCGCCATGACGGTTTGAGGTCCGCCACCGCCTCGTGCACCGCCGGAGTGAACAGGTAGACGCCGACCAGGGCGAGATCGCTCTTCGGCTCGCTCGGCTTCTCCACCAGCGTGACGACCCGCCCGCCCGCGTCCAGCTCGGCGACGCCGAACTGGCGTGGGTCGGACACTTGGGTCAGCATGATCTGCGCGCTCGGCCGCCGCGTCCGGAAACGCTCGACCAGGCTCTCGATGCCGCCCACCACGAAGTTGTCGCCGAGGTACATGACGAAGTCGTCGTCGCCGAGATAGTCGCGGGCGATCAGCACGGCGTGCGCCAGCCCGAGCGGCGCCTCCTGACGGAGGTAGGTGACCTGCAGGCCGAACCGGGAACCGTCACCGACCGCCGCCTCGATCTCGGCGTGCGTGTCGCCGACGACGATGCCGACCTCACGGATGCCGGCCGCCGCGATGGACTCCAGACCGTAGAAGAGCACCGGCTTGTTCGCCACCGGGACCAGCTGCTTGGCCTGCGTGTGCGTGATGGGCCGCAGGCGGGTTCCGGAGCCGCCGGCCAGGACCAGGGCCTTCACCTCAGTACGCCCCGTCGCCGCGCGTGACCGCCGACCACGTCTTCCAGAGCACCTGCAGGTCCAGCATCAGCGACCAGTTCTCCACATAGCGCAGGTCGAGCCGGACCGACTCGTCCCAGGACAGGTCGGACCTGCCGCTGACCTGCCACAGGCCCGTCATGCCCGGCTTGACGACGAGGCGACGGCGCACGTCCACCGCGTACTGCTCGACCTCGGACGCCAGCGGCGGGCGGGGCCCGACAAGGGACATCTCCCCGCGCAGCACGTTGAGGAGCTGGGGCAGTTCGTCGAGCGAGTGACGGCGCAGGATGGCCCCCACGCGGGTGATTCTTGGATCGTTCCTAATTTTGAACAGCACGCCGTCCGACTCGTTCTCCGCAAGGAGGACGTCGCGCAGCCTCTCGGCGTCCACGACCATCGTCCGGAACTTGAGCATGTCGAACTCCCGCCCGTGCCGGCCGACCCTGGTCTGCCTGAAGAAGGCGGGCCCGGGGCTGGTCAGGCGGATCGCGACGGCGATGGCGAGCATCGGCATCGCCAGGATCGCCAGCGCGCCCGCCGCGACGACCCTGTCGAACACGCTCTTCACGAACCGGCGGCCGCCGTCGAGGTCGGGATGCTGAACGTGGAGCAGCGGCATCCCCGCGACCGGCCGCACGCTCACCCGAGGGCCCGCGACATCCATGAGCGCCGGGGCGACGAACAGCTCCGCGCCCCTCGACTCGATGCCCCACGCGAGGCGGCGCAGCGCGGCGCCGTCCAGTTCGGGACAGGCCAGGACGGCCACCGCGTCGGCGGACACCTTGTCGACGACCGCCGCCGCCTCGGTGAAGTCCCCGAGCACGGGCACGTCGTCGACGTCGAGCAGCAGGCCGCGGTCCTCCGGATCCGGCAGGCACGCGGCGACGACCCGCATCCCGTGGTACGGCTGCCGCCGCAACTGCATGACCAGGTCGAGGACCGCGGCCCCGTGCCCGACCGCCACGACGCGCCGCAGGTACTCACCACGCGAGCGGGACCGGTGCAGGCGCTTGCGCATGCGGTGCCGGAAGAGCAGCGTGATGAACGTCGCGAGTGGCACCATCGCCATGACGTAGCTCCTCGCGACGGTGGTCTGCGTGACGTACGCGCCGATCGCGATGGTCGCCACCAGTCCGAAGCCACCTTGGGCAACCGCACGGAACTCCTCCGTGCCCTCCCCATGGGCACTCCTGCGATAGCTGCCGACCAAGCTCATGACACCGGGCCAGAGGATGGTCAGGGTGATGCCGAAGATCAGGTCCACCACGGGTATGTACGTGCCGAGCGCGAGCCGTGTCCCCTCCACCACGCCGAACGCGGAGATCGAACACACCAGATCACCGGCCATCAGCAGCCTGAAGTAGGCCGCCGTCGCCATGCTGGCGTATCTCCGTTGCTCAACGTGGGTGGTGACAGTTCGCGTCGGGGTCCACCCCAACCGCGTCTCCATCTATCACGCCCCTAGTCGCCGGACTATGCAGACTTGACGCCTGTTCCGCCACACAGGTTGACCTGAAGCACATACGCTTCCTGGCCGCTCTCCGACTTTGATATTAAAGAGCGATCTACGCCTGCGGAACGAAGGTTCCGTGTCCACATTCGGCCGTCCTGACGCTATCGAAATGGCTTGACGGAACGGTCCAATGATGCCCTCTTCGATGGGCTTGGCGAAATGACACCCGAAGTATGCACCCTCGTAACCTGCCGAAACACCCTCCCCGCGAAGGGATACCACCCGCCGGGGCGGCCGGGGCGGGAGTAGACGCAGGTCGGCACGCGTACCGGGCTGTGCGAGCCTCCGCGGCGCCCCTCCGACAGCCGCGGCAGGGGGCCGATACGGATTCGCCGCATGCGACGCCCACCGGTGGGCCGGATGAGTGCAGACCCTCCGCCGACGGATTTCGGTCCGTGTCGCGTGCGCCACACGGTCAGACCGTAAAGCCCGAGGTATCCCCGCCAGCAGGCCGAACTGGATTCGGAGTCTTATCTCTACGTGTAATCCGGAACGGGCCCGGCCACCGTCGTACTCCCGCCCCGTTGGCGGGCCCGCCGCCCCCACCTCTAGTCGTATTCGAGGTCGGGTAGCGGGGACGGCGGCTCCGGGCTGCGCCACACGACGACGTAGTCCGAGCATGCGCTCTCGACCGCGGTGCTCAGCCGGTCGAGGTCGAAGTCCGGCAGGTAGCGCAACCGGGCCAGGAAACTCGCGTCGGTCGCCGAGTGCGGGACCACGCAGCCCTCGCCCTCACGGTCCAGCAGGACGATGAAGACGTCCTCCGGCTGGCCGGGCGGATCCTGGTCGTCATGGCCGCCGACGCGGACCTCGACCACGTCCTCCCAAGCGAGGGCCTCGACGCTGCCGTCGGCGTAGTGACGTGTCACACCTTCTTCGGTGACGTACACATAGGTGTCCGGCACTGGGTTGCCGTGCATGGGCGCGATTGTGACGACTTGGAGCGGCATGGTGCAAGGGAAACCGCACTGAGAAAGCGGTGCAACGGAAACCGCGCCGAGAAAGCGGTGCGGGGGAATCCGCGGTCACGGGGAACCACGGGGAACCGCGCGGGGAAATCCGCACCCGTGGAGAACGTGCGGGAGGAATCGCCCGAAGCTCCTCCCGGCTCAGGGGTGCCGCCACCGCAGGTGCTCGCGCACCGCCCGCACGGCCTCGCTCGCCGGCCCCTCGGCGATGACGCGCAGCAGCGCGGCGTGCTCGGCGGCGAGCTCGCGCGGATCCTCATACGCGGTCCTGAGCCCGGCCAGCCCGAGCCGCGTCTCGGCCGCGAGCGTGGCGTACAGGCGCTCCAGGCGGGGGCTGGCGGCGGCGGCCACGAGCGCCTCGTGCAGCGCCATGTGCTCGGCCACCACGGCCGCCCAGGGCGCACCCGGCGGCAGGCCGGACAGGCGGTCAAGCGCCTCCTCCGCCGCCGTCACCCGCCGCCCCGCGACGGCCTCGGCCATCAGCTCCTCCAGCGGCGCGCGTACGTACATGAGGTCGGCCAGGTCGGCGGAGGTGATCACCGGGACGTACGCGCTGCGGTTGCGCTCGCGCCGCAGCAGTCCCTCGTGGACGAGCAGCGCCAGCGCCTCCCGCACGGTGGGGCGGGCCACGCCGTACCGTGCGGACAGCTCCTGCTCGGGCAGCGCGGCCCCCGGCTCGATGTCCCCGGACAGCACCCGCTCGCGCAGCGCGGCGGCGAGCGCCTCGACGGTGGAGACGGGTCTCAGGGTGGTCACGGGCCGAGCCTACTGGCGGCTTCCCGCCGCCGCCCGCGCCGTCCCGGGTGCGACGGCGTCCGGGTCGCGCGCCCCGGCGGGCAGCGCCACCACGACCAGCCCCAGGGCGAGCAGCGCCAGACCGGCCCAGGAGACGGGGGACAGGTGCTCGCGCAGCGCCACGACGCCCAGCAGGGCCGCGACGGCCGGCTCGGCCAGCGCGAGCGTGGCCGCCGTGGCGACGGGGGTCGTGCGCAGGCCCCGGCCGTACAGGAGATAGGCCAGCCCCGTCGTGGCGCAGCCGAGGTAGAGCGCGGTGAGCAGGCCGCCCGGGTGCGCGAGCCAGCCCGGTCCGGTCAGCACGAGGACCGGCAGCATGAGCACGGCCGCGCCGCCGAACAGAGCGCCCATGACGACCCCCGACGCCATCCCCCCGCCGATTGCCCGGGCCGCCACGACCGCGTAGAAGGCGTACAAGAGCCCGCCGAGGAGGGCGAGCGCGACACCTCCCGCGTCCACGCCTCCCGCGCCCACACCGCCCGTTCCCCTCCCGCCGGTGACGAGCACCGCGCATCCGGCGACCGCGGCGGCCGTGGCGAGCGCCCAGCGCCCGCTCGGCCGCTCGCGCCCGGCGATCCAGGACAGGAGACCGGTGAAGACCGGTCCGCTGCCGATGGCCACGACCGTGCCGATCGCCACGCCCGTCCTGGCGACCGCGGCGAAGTAGCACAGCTGGTAGGCCGCGACCGCGACGGCTCCCAATATCAGCGACACGATCGGCGACCGGCGCGGCGACCGGCGCGCGGGAACGTTCCCATTCGAGGTGCGGCGGCGCGTGACCAGCGCCAACGCCCCCAGCAGGGCCCCGCCGAGCACGAGGCGGGCCGCGGCCAGCGATACGGAGGCGGCGGAGGCGAGGGTGCCCACGGTGCCCGCGGTCCCCCACAGGACGGCCGCCGCCACCACCGCGAGCGGGCCGGATCTGGAGTTCATGGGTAGATTGTCTGACAACTAGACAGCGATCAGCAAGAGCTTTGCTCCACAACGTCGAGACTGTCCCGATATGGGGCTGTGGCCCAAGTCGTTAGGAACGATCCCTGGTAGCGGAGACTGACGCATTGCTATGGTTTCGCCACTGTTAACACGTGTGTAACCGACGGGCAGGTCTGATGGCTGGTCGGAAACGGTCCATCCGCTTCAAAATATTCGCGATTCTGCTAGTGCCTTTGACCGCCCTGGTGGTGATCTGGGGGTTCGCCGCCGCACTGACCATCGAGCAGGGGAAGCAGCTCCTGCGCATTCAGAAGGTCTACGACAACATCGTCTATCCCGTCGGTGAAGCCATCAACGAGCTGCAGAGCGAGCGGTTCGTGTCGGTGAGCTACCTCGCCTGGCGCACCTCTGCGCTGCACACCGACCTTCGGGTGCAGCGCCGCAAGACCGACGCCACCGCGGTTCTGCTGACCCGCCTGTCGGAGCAGGCCCGGGACGAGACGCCTGCCGCCATGTGGGACCGGCTCCAGGACCTGATCCGGCAGTTGGACCGGCTCGACGTCCTGCGCGGCCAGGTCGACGACAAGCGGCTCACCCGCCTCGACGTGATCGAGGAGTACAGCTCGGTCGTCGAGACCGCCCACCAGGTCTACGACCGGCTGATGATCTCCCCGGACATCGACATCATCGAGCAGACCAAGGCGCTGATCCTCATCACCCGCAGCCGCGAGATGGTGAGCCAGCAGTCCGCGCTCGTGCTGGGCGCCCAGGCGTCCGGGCGGATGACGCAGGACGAGCGGGACGCCTTCTCCGGGATGGTCGGCAAGCGCCGCCTGCTCTACCAGCTCGGCACGAGCCAGCTCGACGCCGGCCTGCTCAAGCAGTACGGCACGCTGAACTCCACCCCGACCTACACGTCGTTCCTCTCCCTGGAGGACGACGTGATCGCCAGGGTGCGGCCGGGGCAGCCGCTTCCGCCGGAGGCGATCGCCTGGCCGACGACGGCCCAGGCCCTGACCCGTCAGCTCACCGAGACGACCGGCGCGGCCGCCGGCGTCACCGCCGCCCGCGCCGCGCCGCTCGCGCAGAGCGTGCTCTGGGACATCGGCATCGTCGGCGGGCTCGGCCTCGCGGCCGTGCTCGCGACCGCGTTCATCTCCTTCCGGTTCGCCCGTACGGTGACCGGCGAGCTGAGCATGCTGCACCGGGCCGCGGCCGACCTGGCCGGACGGCGACTGCCCGACCTGGTACGACGGCTGCGGCGCGGCGAGGACGTCGACGTGGCGGCCGAGACGCCGCCGATGGCCCAGGCCAGCGGCACCGTCGAGATCGAGAACGTCGGCCGCGCCTTCACCTCGGTGCAGCACACCGCGATCGAGGCGGCCGTCGGCCAGGCCGAGCTGCGCAAGGGCGTCAACAAGGTCTTCCTGAACCTGGCCCGGCGCAGCCAGTCGCTGCTGCAGCGGCAGCTCGGCATGCTGGACGGCCTGGAGAAGGAGATCACCGACCCCGACCTGCTGGAACGGCTGTTCGGCGTCGACCATCTCACCACCCGCATGCGCCGCCACTCGGAGGGCCTGATCATCCTGTCCGGCGCCGTGCCCGGCCGCGGCTGGCGCAACCCGGTCCGGCTGTACGACGTGGCCCGCGCCGCCACCGAGGAGGTGGAGGACTACCTGCGGGTCGACGTGAACATGCCGCACGGGTACTCGCTCGCGGGCGGCAGCGTCACCGACGTCGTCCACCTGCTCGCCGAACTGATCGAGAACGCCACGGTCTTCTCCCCGCCGCAGACCCGCGTGCAGGTCAGGGGTGAGCTGGTCGCCCGGGGCTTCGCCATCGAGGTCGAGGACCGCGGGCTCGGCATCACCTCGGAGGAGCTGGCGCACATCAACGCGCGGCTCGCCGACCCGCCGGAGTTCGACCTGGCCGACAGCGACAGGCTCGGGCTGTTCGTCGTCGGGCTGCTGGCCCGGCGGCACAACATCCGCGTCTCGCTGCGCACCTCGCCGTACGGCGGGACCAGCGCCGTGCTCCTGCTCCCGCAGGAGATCGTGGTGGAGAACGACACGAGGGAACCGACGGTCGAGCGCCTCGCCCAGCCGGAGGCCCCGCCCCCCGCCCTGGCCCTCACGCCGCCGATCGGCGGCGGCGGCGCCCAGGATTCCCTGCCCCGCCGGGTGCGGCAGGCCAACCTGGCGCCGCAGCTCATGGAGGAGCAGGGCGACCTGTTCTCCTCCTTCCAGGCGGGCTGGCGACGCGCTCAGGAGGACTCGTGACCGAGCAGGAGGACGGGCCGCTGCTGCGTCCCTACACGCTCACCCGTGGCCGTACGCGTCCGAGCGGGCCCGAGTTCGATCTGATGACCGTCATCAGGACGGCTCCCGCGGCGTACAGCGGGATCTCCGGGCTGGCCCCCGAGCACTGGCGGATCCTGCAGCTGTGCCGGATCCCGGTGTCCGTGGCCGACCTGGCCTCGGAGCTCGGCCTGTCGCTGAACGTCGTGCGCATCCTGCTGAGCGACCTGCGCGACCAGAAGTTGATCAGCGCGCGGCCGCAGGCCACCGTCGCCCAGCTGCCCGAGGAACGCATCCTCCGCGAGGTGATCCAGGGACTCCAGGCGCTGTGAGGCGTCGGGAGTCCCCCTCGCGGGGCGTCGCCCGCTCTTACCGGTCCGTCACCAGTCCGTCTCGCAGGACTCGAGAAGCCGCTGCACGTGCCAGCGGGCCGGTGTCGTCAGCTCGTCGGCGTACCGGTCCAGCAGGGCCGCGCACGCCACCGCGTCGGCGGTCTCGACCGACGGCAGCACCAGGATCTCCTCCTCGCCGTCGAGCACGAGGCCGCCCCGCACGCTGAACGTCTCCCCGCCGACCGCGACGGCGGTCTCGAACACGAGGTCGTGCCCCGGGAGCGCCAGCGCGGCGCCGAGCCGTACGGCGGGCCCGGCCAGGTCGGAGACGGGCTCGACGCGGACGTGGGGGAAGAAGTCGCGGGAGACGGACCGTCCCATCTCGCTGAACCGCGCCGCCGTTCGCATCAACGTTGCCAGGAGTTCGGCGGCACCCTGACTGTTGGCGTCCACCCCCGCAGGGTAGATCATGGAAAGTTGCGGTTTGGCCAATATTTAGGTTGGACCGGAGATTTCCCCGAAAAGGGCGGCCTCAGCGAAAGGCGTAGCACTCCACCTCGGCCCGCCGGCGGGTCAGCCCGCCGCCCACCGACTCCTCGACGCAGGAACGCTGCGGGGCGCTGAGTTCGAGCACGCCGCAGACGCTGACCCCGGAGTACGCGCGGCAGTCGAGGCCCGGATTGAACGCGCCCACCTTGTACTGCTCGCGCACCTGCGTATGGCAGCGGTCTCGCGCCTCCGGCGTTTTCGCGTAGCGGCATTGGCCGACGAGGATGTCGTACTGCTCCTGGCTCACCTCCTGCCGCTTCACGCCCCCTTTGGGAAGTGCGGGCGCCTGCGGCTGACTCCCGGCCCACGGGCCGATCGTCGGGTGGCCGCCGGTCCCGGCGGCCACCGTGGCGACTGCGGCGACCGTGCCGAGCATGGTCATCGCAGCGAGCACGGCGACAGCGACGATCTTTCTCATGGCGATCCTCCCGAGCAGGAACGTACCCACGGGCGAACGGCCGCCCCCCTGCGCCGCGCCGGGCCCGCATGGACGGTCGTGACCTGCGTCACATCGAAGTCGACGCATGCAATACAGGGAGTAAATACACCATTGCGAAGTGTGACGACGGATGATCAAGGGTAAGTGAGGCCACGGAACCGACGGGGACGGCGTTAACGCCGTTCGCATCCTGTTCTTCGGTTCGAAATCCGGTCATTTCCGATACAACGGAGCTTTTACGTGCGATTTGTTCACGGAATCACGGCAGCGCTGGTCCTCAGCGGCCTCACGGTCACCGGCGCGGGCGCGAGCGCGCTGGCCGACGCGGGCCCTCAGCCCACGTCCCGCGCCGTCGTCGACGGCTACCAGGTCGTGACGCTGCCCAACGCGAACGTGCCGAACTTCACCCGGCGCACCGTGTACTGCCCCGCGGGCAAGCGCGCCGTGGGCGGCGGCGGCGAGGCGCAGGGCAACGACGCGGTCCTCGTGGGCAGCTTCCCCACCCCGGACGGCGCCGGATGGATCGCGCTCGGCCGGCAGAACTCTTACAACACCGTCGGCATCAGCGTCTACGCCATCTGCGCCAACGCCTGATCAAGTCACACGCTCCGCGGGGGAGCGGGCAGCGCCCGCTCCCCCGCGCGCATGACGCCGTGACGCGCCGTTCAGGGAGCGCTGACGGGCGACGGCTCCGGGCTCGCGGCCGGTTCCCTCCTGACGCAGGGGGAGGAGGTCGCGCCCAGCGTCAGGCGGGCCGGCAACCCCGTCGTCCGGCTCTGACGGCCGGCGCGTGCCAGCCCGCTCACCGTCAGCGTCCCGTCGCACGGCCACCCGTCCGCCCGCTCGCATGACCGGTCCCACACGGCCAGCGGACCGTCCAGACTCGCGGTGAGCAGATACTGCAGCGGGGTGCGCGGCAGGAACAGGTCGACGTCGGGCGTCGCGTGCCGTACGGCCCGGGGCAGCATCGGCTCGCGCAGCCGCACCAGCGTGGCCGGCTCGGCACGTTCGACCAGCGCGCGGATGTCGGGAGCGGAGAGGTTCGCCACCTCCCGGGCCGTCGAGACGTTCCTGACCAGCACCCGCACCGGTCCCGACGCGCCGTCCATGCGGGCCAGCGCCTGCTCGGACCTGGCGTCGCAGACGACCTGGTCGGCGAACAGGTCGCGCACGCCGGCCACTCCCCCGGCCCCGATCGCCGCGACGGCCGCCGCCAGCGCGTCCGCGCCCGTGGCGGCCTCCCACCGCAGGGCGGGGCCGCAGGCCGCGCAGCCCGTCGCGACGGAGGCCGATCTGCGGACGTCCGGCTCCCTGCTCTCCCGTCCGCAGTCCTCGCACAGGACGGCCGAGGGCGTCGCGGCCGTGGGCGGGCGGCAGTCGTCGCAGCAGACGAGCGGATACAAATACCTGCGGCCGGTCCGGTCGAACAGCTCACGCACGCAGGCCGAACAGAGCCCCCGCTCACTCCGCCGAGCGCGGGGGGATGCCGAGATGACCATGGAAGCGGCACTGCCCCCGGCCGGCCGCCCTAATCACACCGGCCACATGATTCTCAAGAGCGCCTGACCTGCGGTCATGCCGTACGGGACGGCTCAGCCGTCGGCGAGGGCGTGCAGGGACGGGCGGAGCGTTTCGGCGATCCGTTCGGGAGACGCGCCGCGCAGGGCCGTGAGGCCGAGCAGTTGGTGGGCGATCGTCACGCCCAGCATCGTGCTGACCATCAGGGCCGCCCGCAGCTCGGCGTCGCCGGAATCGATCGCGTCCGCCAGTTGCGCCACCTGCGCGTCGAGCTTGCCGCGCACCTCCTCGGCCGCGTCGGGGTGGGTGAGCATGGAGCGCATCATCGCCAGCGTCGCCTGCGGCAGCGGCCCCGTCTTCATGCCGATCCTGCCCAGCAGCTCCTCGACCGGGTCCAGCTCGCCGTCCAGCGGCGGGATCGACGGAATCCGCACGGCCTGCTCGAACAGCTCCTGCTTCGACCCGAAGTACTGCATGACCAGGGCCGGATCGACTTCCGCGGCCGCCGCCACGGCCCGGATCGTCGTGCGCTGGAAGCCGCACTCGGCGAAGATCGCCCGCGCGGCGGACAGGATGCGCTCCTCGGTGCGGCGCCGGCGCTCTGCCCGGCTCGTCGGCGTCCCCTCCACGGGACGACTCTACCGGCGTTGACCACATCGGCCCGTTCGCTCTACAGTCGTTGAGTCAACAAGTGTTGAGCGAAGTGCTTTCCCACTGATCGGAGCGAACGAATGCAGCTCACCCCGCGCGAGGTCCTGGCCCGCTATCACCGGGCGATGGTCGACAGGTCGGCCGACGACCTCGCCGACCTCTACGCCGCCGGCGCCCTTCACACGTTCCCGTTCCGGGCGCCGCTGTTCCCCGCCCGGTTGGAGGGGCGGGAGGAGATCCGCGCCCTCTACCGCGCGACGTGGGGCGCGAGCCCCGTACGGCTCACCGAGATCCACGACGTCGTCGTCCACGATGCGGCCGATCCCGAGGTCGTCACCGGCGAGTGGGAGGGCACCGGCACGGTCGAGCCGGACGGCCGGCCGTTCCGGGCCACGGGCCTGCTGACCCTGCGCGTACGGGACGGCGAGATCGTGGAGACGCGCGACTACATGGACGTGTTCGGCACCTACCACGCAATGGGCCGGCTGAAGGACGTCGTGGCCGCCACGGAGAACTGGACCGCGGAGAACGCCGCCGCCGGGAACCCTGCCGTCGAGAACCCTGCCGCCGGCAACCCCGCCGCCACGGCCTGATAGGGGTCGCACGCCTGCCCGCGGGCGCGGCCACAATGGTGACCATGACGATCTCGGGGACCGTGGTCCGCCGGGCGGAAGCGGCGGACGCCGCGGCTCTCGTCCGCCTGCGCGCCGTGATGCTGGAGGACATGGGGGCGGAGGTCGGGGACGACAGCGCTCCCTGGCGGGCGGCGGCCGAGGCGTGGTTCGCCCGGCGGCTGGGCGATCCGGAGGACTTCGCCGCGTTCGTGGTGGACGACCCGGAGCTCGGCGTGGTGAGCTGCGCGGCCGGCACCTGCGACCCCCACGCTCCGGGGCCGACCAACCCGAGCGGCCTGCAGGGCCACGTCTTCAACATCTGCACCGACCGGCGCCGTCGCCGGCTCGGCCTCGCGCGCCTCTGCCTCGACGCGCTGCTCGCCTGGTATCGCACCGAGACCGAGGTCCGGACGATCGACCTCAACGCCACGTCGTACGGGATCGAGCTGTACCAGTCCTTCGGGTTCGACGAGCCCCGCTATCCGGCTCTCCAGCTGCGGCTGGGCCCGCCGCTCGGGCGCGGTTTCACGAGCCATCAGAGGTCGAGCCGGTAGCGCACGGTCCGGTGCGTCGGCGAATAGCCGAACGCGTCGTTGATGGCCCGCATGTACGTGTTGCCGTCGGCGGTGTCGGCGAGCAGCCCGCCGAGGTCCGGGTGGTGCTCCCGGACCAGCCGGATCATCTCGGCCTTCATCCAGCGGCCGAGGCCGCGCCCGCGGTGCTCGGGAAGGACGCCGGTGCCGTAGTGCTGCCCGTCGCCCGTGCCGTCGCCGGGCACCACCAGCTCGGCGAAGCCCGCGATCGTCCCGTCTGCCTCGTCGACCGCGGCGACGGTGTGCAGGAGCTCGCCGCGTCGCGCGATCGCCTCGGCGGCGGCCCTGACCCGGGCGACGTCCCAGGGCGCCGGCCGGTAATCGAGGCCGTCCATCGGCATGTCGTCCATGGCGCGGCGGGACTCGGCGAACGTCCCGGCCAGTTCGTCCGGGACGACGCCCTCCCAGGAGACCAGCCGATATCCCGGATGCGGCTCCGCGAGGGCCGCGCCGAGGACGGCGGGGTCCACCCCGGCCATCGGCAGGCGGGTGAACGTCAGGCCCAGCGCCGGGCGGAACCCCCGCGCGGCCAGGAACGCCTCTCCGGGGGCGCCGGCCTCCGCCTCCGCGGTGACGCACCGCCTGCCCTCCTCACGCGCCGCCGCCAGGGCCGCGCCGAGCAGGTGCGACCCCACCCCGGCGCGGCGCTCGGCCGGGTGGACGTGCAGGTCGAGCTCGGCAAGATGCTCGTGCCCTGCGGCGGTGAACAGGCGCAGGTACGCCGATCCCGCGGGCGCGCCGTCGGGCCGGGAGGCCAGCCAGGCCAGACGCTGACTCGATGTGCCGGTGTGCGGATCGACCAGACGGGTCAACTGCAAAGACATGGGGGCACACCGTAACCATCGGCTCACTCATCGATCAACGGGATTTACCGGAACTCCTGCGGAAGCAGAGCGGATAGGACCCGCAACACCCGCACGAACGCCTCCTTGTCGTCGTCGGGCAGCCGGGACAGCAGCCGTTCCTCCATCCGGCGGATGCCCGCCTGAGCCGCGTCCCGCAGGCGGCGACCCTCGGGCGTGATGGACAGGAGCCGGACGCGCCGGTCGGCCGGGTCCGGGCTCCGCTCGATCAGCCCTCTGCGCTGGAGGTCGTCCAGGACGCTGATGATGCGTGTCTTGTCGGCGCCGATCGACTCCGCCAGCGCGGCCTGCGTGCGCACGGGCCGCTCGTCCAGACGCAGAAGCACGGCGTACGCCCACATCGACAGGCCGTGCTCCCGCAGGATCGGCGTCTCCGCGGCCATCAGCGCCCTGGTCAGGGGGGCCGCCATCGCGGCGAGATCGGGGCGGTCGGGCATGCCCCACAGCTTAGGCATTGACAGACAATAAGCACGTGCATATTGTCTGCATGCGCTTATGAAATTGGAGGAAAGATGGACATGCGGGAACTGGACCGGCGGGCCGTGCAGGCGAGCGTCGACATGGTGGCCGAGGTGCGCCCCGGCGACCTGGAGCGCCCGACCCCCTGCGCGGGCTGGACTCTGGCCGACCTGCTCGCGCACATGACCGCCCAGCACCTCGGCTTCGCCGCCGCGGCGGAGGGCCGCGGGGCCGACCTCGACGCGTGGCGGGAGCGGCCCGCCCCCGACCCCGTCTGGGCCTACGCCGCGGCGGCCGAGCGCCTCACCGCCGCGTTCGCGGCCGAGGGGGTGCTCGACCGCGGGCTCGTCCTTCCCCTAGTGGGGGTGGACGCGCCGTTCCCGGCCGCGCACGCCATCGGCTTCCACTTCATCGACTATCTGGTCCACGGGTGGGACGTCGCCCGCACACTGGGGATCGCCTACGACCCCGACCCCGAGCTGGCCGAGGCGGCCTGGCCGATCGCCCTGGCCGTGCCGGACGGCGAGTATCGCGAGAGGCCGGGCGCCGCCTTCGCGCCGAGCGTGCCCACCGCCCCGGAGGCCTCCCGCTTCGACCAGATCCTCGCCCGCCTGGGCCGGACCCCCGCTGCTCCCCGCTCACGGGAGCAGCGGGCCCAATAGAGGGACCGTGGAAGGCACAGGACAGGGGTGCTGACGAGTCATGAGTCCTCCACGACCTCACATGGCCCACCCCCTGAGCTGGGCTATCGTGAAAAATGCCGCCGATGTCCGGGCGTCGTGCCGGTCACGGCACAGCACACCGACGGCCGCTCACGTCAAGAAAGGGAGTCCGATGTCTGAAGTGCTCCGCCCCCTGGACAGACTGAGACAGGCCATCAACCGCCACGACCTCGACGCCCTGGCGCGGTGCTTCGACGAGCGAGCCGTTCTGGTGGCCCCCGACGGCATCGCCGAGAACAAGGAGGAGATCGCCTCCTACTACGGCGAGTGGATGGACGCGTTCCCCAACATGTTGATCACGCCCCAGTCGGTGACCATGTTCCAGGACACGGTGGCGGTGGAGTTCACGATCAGCGGCACGCACAAGGGGCCGCTGCTCGTCCCCGGCGGGGACGTGCTGGAGGGCACCGGGCGGCCTGTCCTCGTGCGCTCGTGCAGCTTCTCCACGGTGGAGGGCGGGACGATCCTCAGCCACCGGCTCTTCTACGACCAGCTGGAGATGGCGGCCCAGATCGGCGGCCACCTCCGCTTCGGCTGAATATTTCACGGGATTCGGTCCCGGCCGGGAGATATCGGATGGTGTTTCCCGAGGTGCCGCACGATTTCGGCGAACTCGGCGCGGAAAGGGATATTTCCACTTCGGCGAATCGTGTACATGAGCCGGGCGATTGCCGAGTCTGAGGAGCGTCGGCCCCCACGCGCGAGCCGGACCGGGCGCCGGCATGCCCGAGCCGGTCACCTCACCCTGGAGACGATCGCCCATGTCCTTCGGCCACCGTCGGTCTGTCCGCGCAATCCTGACGGCCGCGGCGGCGGCCGTCCCCGTCGCAGCACTGGCCGCGGCGGGACCGGTCCTGGGCGTGGCGTCCGCCGACGCGGCCGTCACCTGTCAGGTCACCTACGCGAGCACCCAGTGGGGCACGGGTTCGGGCGGCTTCACCGCCGGGATCACCGTCAGGAACACCGGCGAAAGGCTGACGGGCTGGAAACTGACGTTCACGTTCCCCCGCTCGCAGAAGCTCACGCAGGGCTGGTCGGCCCGATGGACCCAGCTCGCCGGCCACGTCACCGCCGAGAACGAGTCCTGGAACGGCACGGTGGCGTCCGGCGGGTCCGTGCAGCTCGGCTTCAACGGCACCTGGACCGGCGACAACATGCCGCCCATGGACTTCGCCTTGAACGGCGTGCCCTGCCAGGTCATCGTGCCGGGCACGTCGCCGAGCCCGCCCGCCGGTCCCAGCGCGAGCCCGTCCGCCGGTCCCAGCGCGAGCATCACGCCGAGCCCGGGCGGGGACGTGCCGGTGGACAACCCGTTCGCCGGCGCCAAGGGGTACGTCGACCCCGGCTGGGCGGCCGACGTGGAGTCCTCCGCCGCGAAGGTGGACGAGGCGACCGCGGCGAAGATGCGCGGCCTGAAGAACACGCCCACCGCGGTCTGGCTGGACCGGATCGCGGACGTCGGCGGCGGCTCCGGCGTCACCCGCACGCTGAAGGACCACCTCGACACCGCCGTCGAGCAGGGGGCCGGGTACATCACGCTCGTCCTGCACGACCTGCCCGACCGCGACTGCCGGTCGCGTGTCTCCAGCGCCGAGCTGCACGAGCGGGACAACGGCCTCGACCGCTACAAGGCGGAGTTCGTGGACCCCGTCGCCGCCCTCCTGGCCAGGCCCGAGTATCGGAACCTGCGCGTCGCGGCCGTCGTCGAGCCGCGGGCCCTGGCCGACCTCGTCGTGGGAGGCGCACTGGGCATCTATCCGTGTGTCCAGGCGAGGGGGTCGGGCGTCTACGTGACGGGCATCCGCTACGCCCTCGACAAGCTGTCGCCCCTGCCCAACGTCTACACCTACCTCGACGCGGGCAGCGCGGGATGGACCGGGTGGGAGACGGACCTCGCCGCGCTCGCGACCTCCGTCACCGAGACCGTGCGCGGCACGGCGGCGGGCCTGAACAGCCTCGACGGCATCGCCACGAACGTCGCGGACTACATCCCCCTTGAGGAGCCGTTCCTGACCGGCCCCGATCAGACCGTGGCCGGCCAGCCGATCAAGCAGAGCAGGTTCATCGACTGGAACCCCTACCTGAACGAACGGGACTACGCCGTCGCGATGCGAAGCGCCCTGATCGCCAAGGGCTTCTCCAGCCTGCTCGGCGTGGTCGTCGACACCTCCCGCGACGGCTGGGGCGGCCCGGCCCGGCCCACCGCGGCGAGCACCTCCCTCAACATCGACACGTTCGTGGACCAGAGCCGCGTCGACCGGCGTCCGTCACGCGCCGCGGAGTGCAACCAGAACGGCGCGGGGCTGGGGGCCCGGCCGGTGGCCGCGCCCGTTCCGGGCGTGGACGCCTACCAGTGGATCAAACGGCCCGGCGAGTCGGACGGCGTCGGCGGACCGCTCCTGCCCGAGGACTCCGACCGGCTGGTCGACTACAGGTGCGATCCCAACGGCTCCCTCACCCCCGGGTCGGACGGTTTCCGGCCGACCGGCGCCCTCCCCGACGCGCCGCTGGCGGGCGACTGGCATCACGAGCAGTTCGTGATGCTGGTGGAGAACGCCTACCCCGCTCTGTGAGCCCGCGACGCGTGCTGCCTGACGCCGTTCCCGAGCCGGCTCCACAGGCGCCTGCCGCCGGGCGGCGGCAGGCGGCGGCGCGCTCGCCGTCGTCAGGGGCCGGTCAGGCGGCGCTCCCCCTTCGTCGTGATCACGTAGACCTGCCAGGTGTAGTAGGCGTAGTAGTTCCTGACGTCCCGCTTCATCTGGCGCGCGTGCAGCAGGACCGCGTCGACGTACGCCTGGGAGTGGTTGTAGGCGTACAGCGCGCGCCGGTAGTCGCCCGGCGCGCCCGACGCGTGGAGGTAGTTGGCCGCGGCGAGCAGGGCGTCGCCGGTGTCGTCGATGTCGCCGCCCATGCCGTACGCCTTCCAGGTGCCCGGCATGAACTGCATCGGCCCCTTGGCGCCCACGTAGCTCGGCGAGCGCACCCGCCCGAACTTGGTCTCCACGAGCATCACCGCCGCGAGCACCTCCCACTCGACGCCGAAGCGGCGCTCGGCGCGCCGGAAGGCGGCGAGCAGGGCGTCGGCGGGTTGCGGCGCCTCGACCTTGATTTTGATCGGACCGCTGACGGGATGGGCGAGGGAGAGCAGGTCGCGGATGGCCGTCACGTTGTCCCGCGCCCGCGCGGCCATGTCCTCCGGCAGTTTTCCGTACGTCCGGGACGCGATTGTGGAATGGCGGGCGAGATAGCGGTAGACGCGCTGTTCGTACAGGGACAGCAGGACCACCGGCTCGGGAGCCTCCCCCTTCGCGGGGTCGCCCGTGCGCCTCCAGTCGTCGATCGCGTCACGCAGTCGCTCCGACGTGCGACTGAGGGCGTCGGCCAGCCGCTTGGGGTCCTTGGGGATCGCCTCGTCCGGCGCGGGCAGGTCCCGTGCGGCCGGCTCCGGCCGCTCCGTACTCGCGGGGGACCGTTCCGACGCGGGCGCGGTCACGCTCTCGCGGGGAGCGACCGAGGCGGCCTCGCCCACTGAGCCCCCGCATCCCGAGAGCGGGACGACCACGGCGGCGAGCGCGGCGGCCAGCATCGTGCGCTCCGGCATCGCGCGCTGGGGCATCGCGCGCTGGGGCATCGGCGGTGAGATCACGGCAGGCTGGTCGTTCATCGTCACCAACGTATGCCGCGCGGGGACGTTTCATGTTCCTTCACGGCGAAGCGGCGCCCCGCGAGAGCCCTGTGAGAGCCCTGCGAGAGCCGTCCGAGAGCCGTCCGAGGAGGCGGGAACGTTTTACGGCTGACCGCTTTTTTCCCTTCTGTAAAATTCGATGTTGACTCACACAGTTATCGCCCAGTAGTCGTCATAACGTGCGACTGCCCCGCGTAAAATTCGAGCATCGGCCTCACCGATACGAGGACGGCACCATTCGCATCGGCGGCGAGATTTACGGGATCGCCGCCGAAATCGCGGACCCGTACGGCTGGGCGTGGACGGCCCTCACGCTGATGGACGGCACCCGTTCTCACGACGAGATCACCGAGCGGCTGCGGCTGGCCCACCCGGAGCTGCCCGACCCGGAGTCGATCGTCGAGCAACTGGCCGCCACCCGATATGTCGAGGACGCCGCGGCGGTGCCGCCCGCCGGGCTGAGCGAGCGCGAGCGCGACCGCTACAGCAGGAATCACGCGTTCTTCCGCACGGTCGACATCGTGCCGCGCGGCCACGGCTGGGAGACCCAGCTCCGGTTGAAGTCCGCGCGGGTCGTGGTGCTCGGCCTGGGCGGCACGGGCTGCCACGCGGCTTGGGCGCTCGCGGCCGTCGGCGTCGGCACGATCCACTGCGTGGATCCCGACCTGGTCGAGCTGTCCAACCTCAACCGCCAGGTGCTCTACGGCGAGGGCGACGTCGGGCGGCCGAAGGCGGAGGCGGCCGTCGCCCGGCTGCGAACCGTCAACTCCGACATCTCCGTCACGGGCGAACGCCGCCACATCGGCAGCAGGCGCGAACTGGACGAGCTGATCGCGGGCTACGACGCGCTCGCCCTCTGCGCGGACCGGCCCACCGGGCACGACATCAGGGTGTGGGCCAACCGCGCCTGCGCCGCCGCGGGCATCCCCTGGGCGGGCGGCGGATACAACGGGCCGCTGGTCACCGTGGGGTGCTTCGCGCCGGGAGCGGGCGCCTGCTACGAGTGCCTGAGCAGCGGCGAGGAGGCGCGGCGCCACCCTGGCACGCCCGTGGACCTCGGCGGGCCCGGCGTGATCGCCACCTCGGCGGGCGTGTCCGGCCAGCTCGTCGCCCACGCGCTGCTCGGCCTGCTGACCGGGGTGCCGGTGCCGCCGGTCGGCACCATCCAGGGGGTCAACCTGATCGCCGCGGACCACCACGTGTGGGTCCGGCATCCGCCTCGGCCCGGCTGCCCGGTGTGCGGGACCCGGGCCGACGGGCCGGAACACAATCCAATGCACCGAATGACCGAAATCGACGCCGGCCGTGCGAACAGAAGCAGGCCTTGACTGCGCCGGTCAACGGACGAATCATGAACGGGTTCTCGCGAGAACATCCATGTCCCCTCCCCTTCCGAGAGGAACCGGATGAACACGAACGAGCACGAGACCGAGGCCGTCGACGAGGCCGTCGTGCCGGCGAAGACGACGATCACCATCCGGCTGCTCGACAAGATCGAGACCACGACCAGCAGCAACAGCGTCGGCAACTGACCAAGCGCCGGCCGCGGCGTGCGGGGGTGCCGCGGGGCGGCCCGCACGCCGCGGCCGGCGAGAGCCCGCAGCCGGAACTCAGGGAGGGAAGGGTGGCGAACGCCGGCACCGTCTTCGACGACATACGGCAGGCCGAGGCGCGGGTCCTGTCCGCCGACGCCTACCAGGCCGAGTTCACCGAGGAGTTCGAGCGCGCCCCCGACGGGGTGTGGAAGCTCGAACGCGCTCAGGAGTTCTTCGAACCCGACGTGGCGAGCTGGCGGGCGATGATGGCCGGCGACTGGGACGGGTCGCTCGCCCTGCTGGAGGGGCTGCGGGAGTTCCTGGTCGACTACTACCGGACCCGGCCCACGGCCCGCCGGGTCCGCGTCGTGGAGACACCGCTCACCCCCTACCTCCAGTGGGAGCTGCACGTCCTGGCCGTTCGGGCGACGGCGGGCGAGCGGCCCCGGGTGCTGCACGCGGACGCCGTGCGGGAGCTGGAGCACCCCACACCGCTGCCCGAGATCGTCGTGCTCGGTCCCACTCTGCTCTACGAGGTGCGATACGACGAGATCGGCGCGCACATGGGCGCCCGGCGGATCACCGATCCCGCCCTCGTCGGGCCCTGCCTGGCCGCGATCAAGGAACTCTACGGCCGGGGAGAGGACGTCCGGGCGTACGTCGAGCGGGAGGTCGCCCCGCTGCCGCCACCCGTGATCACCGCCCGAAGGCGCGACCTCCTGTCCGGCTACTCGCACCACACCGGGGTCTTCCGCCCCTGACCCCGCGCCTGGAGGCCCACGGTGGGAGATGCGAGCGTGGTGCGGCTGCGCGACCTCGCGTTCCGGCAGGACGGCTCCCAGTGGATCGTCGGCCGCCCGGACGGGGACGCGTTCGTCGCCGTGCCGTACGAGGGGGTGCGGGCCATCGGGCTGCTGTCGGCGGGAGCGACGGTCGAGGAGACGGAACGGCGGCTGCGTGCCGAGACCGGCGCCGATCTCGACGTCCGCGGCTTCGTCCGCGCCCTGGGCGAGCTGGGATTCCTTGAGGAGCCCGGCGGACCGGCCGCCCCCGCCGCGCCGCCGACCTTTCCGTGGCTGCGCCCCGGGCACGTGCGGTGGACGCTGCACCCGCTGGTCCACCTGCTGGTCGCCGGCCTGATCGCCGCCGGGATCGCGACGGCGGTCACCCGGCGGGAGACGCTGCCGGGCTGGCGCGACCTGCTGTGGAGCGAGCGCGGCACGCTCGTGCTCGCGTCGCAGATCGCGGTCGGCTGGATCCTGATCTTCCTGCACGAGATGGCCCACCTGTCGACCGCCAGGGCCGCCGGGGTGCCGGGCAGGATCCGGCTCGGCACCCGGCTGCAGTTCCTGGCCGTCCAGACCGAGGTGTCCGGCGTGTGGCTGGCCGGGCGGCGGGTCCGCCTGACGGTCTATCTCGCCGGGATGGCGACAGACGCGGCGGCGTGTTCGGTCGCGCTCCTCCTGACCGCCGTGCTGGGACACCGTCCCGTGCTCTCCCTGGTCGCGCTGACCTCGTTCGGCATGCTGGCCACGCAGTTCCTCGTGTTCATGCGCACCGACGTCTACTTCCTGCTGCAGGACCTGAGCGGATGCCGCAACATGTACGGCGACGCCTCCTCCTACGCCCGCCACCTGGCGCTGCGGGTGCTGCGCCGTCCCTCCCCCGACCCGCTCACCGGGCTGCCGCGCCGGGAGCGCCGCGCCCTCAGGACCTACGCGGTGCTGCTGGTGGCGGGCACCGCGGCCTGCCTGGGGGTGGCGTTCGCGGTGACGGTGCCGGCGACGCTGACGCTGCTCGGCCGGGCCGTGGGCGTGCTGGCCGCCCCCGCGGATCCGCTCTCCGGGCTGGACGCCGTGGCGGTGCTGCTGTCCGCGGTCGCGTTCCAGGTGCTCTGGGCGCGGGCCTGGTGGCGCAGGCACGGCCCGCGCGTACGACGCGCCCTGCGCCGCCCGGGAAGGGAACGGGTCGCCGATCAGGACTGCGCGTAGGAGCCGGTCGTCAGCTCCTCGATCCGTCCGGCCGCTCCGGTCAGGCCGGCGGCCGTCTCGGCGATCCACCGCCGGGGCTCCGCCGACGGGTTCGATGTAAATAATTCTGTACATCACGTCAAAGACGGGTTACCTTCGTAGTGTCAAAGATGTTGTACATCCGAAGGGAATCGATCATGACTCACGAGGAGAAGCGCGCCTGGATCCGGCTGGTCGTCGCCGTGATCGCCTACGCCGCGTACGTCGTCGCCATCCTCAGACGGGCGGACGGAGGCCCCTTACCCGACGTGCCGTACGCCGCCGCCCTGCTGTGGACGATCGGCGGGGCGATCGTCGCGGCGATCCTGGCCGAGATCGGCATGGCGATCGTCAACCCGCGGGCCTCACGCGTCATCGACGTCCGCGACAAGGAGATCGGGCGGCTCGGCGACTACACCGGTCAGGCGTTCGTGGCCATCGGGGCGCTCGCGGCGATGCTCATGGCCGTGGCGGAGTGGGACAGGTTCTGGATCGCCAACGTGATCTACCTCTTCTTCGTCCTGTCGGCGGTCCTCAGCGATGTCACCAAGATCATCCTCTATCGCAGGAGCGTTCCGGAGTGGTGAAGCCCACCCGTGTGACGAACCGCATCCGCGCGCTGCGGTTCGCCCACGACGAGATGACCCAGGCCGAACTCGCCGAGCGCATCGGCGTGACCAGACAGACCGTCATCGCCATCGAGCAGGGCCGATACTCGCCGTCCCTGGAGATGGCCTTCCGGATCGCCCGGGTGTTCGGCGCACCGCTCGACGACGTGTTCCAGTATCCCGACCTCCCCGAGGAGACGAAGTGAAAGCCATCGTCCAGGACACGTACGGCCCGGCCGACGTGCTCGAATTACGCGACATCGACCGTCCCTCGATCGGCGACGAGGAGGTGCTCGTCGAGGTCCGCGCGGCCGCCGTGGACCCCGGCGTGTGGGTCCTGATGACCGGCACGCCGTACCTCGCGCGCGCCGGATTCGGGCTGCGCCGCCCCAAGGTTCCCGTCCGGGGCCGCGACGTCGCCGGGGTCGTGACGGCGGTCGGCGCCGGCGTCACCCGCTTCCGGCCCGGCCAGGAGGTGTACGGCACCTGCCCGACCGGCTCGCTCGCCGAGTACGCGAAGGCGCCGCAGGCCCGCCTCGCGCCGAAGCCGGCCGACCTCACGTTCGAACAGGCCGCCGCGGTGCCGGTCTCCGGCATGACGGCGCTGCAGGCCGTACGCGACGTCGCCGGCGTGCGCCCGGGGCAGCGGGTGCTGGTGATCGGCGCGTCGGGAGGCGTGGGGTCGTTCGCCGTGCAGATCGCCAAGGCGCTCGGCGCGAGCGTCACCGGCGTGTGCGCGGCGGCGAAGGCGGAGTTCGTGCGGTCGCTCGGAGCCGACGACGTCATCGACTACGCCCACGAGGAGATCGACCGCGACGGCGCACGCTACGACGTCGTCGTCGACACCGCGGGCAACCGGCCGCTGTCCCTGCTGCGGCGCGCCCTGACCCCGCGCGGCACGCTGGTGATCGTCGGCGGCGGGCACGCCGCGTACCGCTTCACCGGTGGCATGGGACGCACGGTCCGGGCGCCGCTGCTGTCACTGTTCACGGGGTCGATGTTCAGGGGGCAGCGGCTGCGCCCGACGTTCTCCCGCGAGCGCGCCGAGCACCTGGAGGAGCTGACCCGGCTCATCGAGTCCGGCGCCGTCGTCCCGGCGATCGACCGCGCCTATCCCCTCGCCGAGGCGCCCGACGCGATCCGCCACCTCATGGAAGGCCACCCCGCCGGCAAGGTCGTCGTCACCGTGTGACCACCCTCAGGAAGTCAGGGGGATCCGGCGGGCGCGGACCGTGCGGTGGCCGATCCGCCAGCCGTGGTCGCCGCGCACGAGCGTGTCCTCGTAGGTCACGCTGCCCGTGGTCCCGTCCGCGTTGACCCCGATGCCCTTCGAGATCGCTCGCGCCCGGCCGTCCGCCGCCTCGGTGACGACGATGTTGGTGACGTGGTGGGCGACGGGGTTCCCCTCGCCCAGGGCGAGCGCGGCGTCGCGCAGCGCCGCGAGTCCGACGATCACCCCGCCACCGAGGTCGCCGACGTCGTAGACGACGTCGGGCAGGAACACCTCGCGCAGGCCGTCGAAGTCGCCACTGTCCGTGAGATGGCCGTGCAGGTTGATCACGTCCGTAATGGCCGTGCGGTCGTCGGCGGTCAGGGTCATCGTCATCGTCCTCCCCCGTTTCGTCCAAGTGGGGAACTCCCCGGTTAGAGCTGTTACCGTAAATGGGGAACTCCCCGGATAGCAAGAGAGGGAAGCGCGGATGACGCCGAGTGGTCCCGAGCCCGCACCGCCCGGCCGTACGCGCAGGGCGGACGCCGCACGCAACGCCGCGCTGCTGCTCGCCGCCGCCCGCGAACTCGTCGCGGAGTCGGGGCCCGAGGTCGCGCTGGACGAGGTGGCGCGGCGGGCCGGCGTCGGCAACGCGACCCTGTATCGGCACTTCCCCACCCGCGCCGACCTGCTCGTCGCCGTGTACGCGGACGAGGTGGCGGAGTTGTGCCACCAGGGCGCCGACCTGCCGGCGGGGCTCTCCCCGGCCGACGCGCTCTTCTCCTGGCTGGACGCGTTCGTCGTGCACGTCGCGACGAAACGGCCGCTCGCCCTCGCGGCCACGGAAGGTGCCACCGGCCGCCGTAGCGCGTTGTTCGACCAGTGGCACACCTCGATCCACGCCACCGCGTCCGGCCTGCTGCGGCGGGCCCAGGACGCCGGCGCCGTACGGCCCGGACTCACCGTGACGGACCTGCTGGCCCTCGCCGGCGGCGCGGCACTCACCGCAACCGACGTGGCCCACGCCCGGCGGCTCACCGCACTCCTGCGCGGCGGCCTGGAAACCGGCGACTGAGGGTTCGGCTCCTCGGCGAGGGCAGGTCTGGCGAAAAGTGATATCACTTTGCTAGTGTCGTGCCAGACACCGAGGAGAAGACATGACAGACCTCCAGATCGCCGTGGACATGCCGGCCCCCCAGACCCACGAGCGGACGGCGCGAGCGGCCTCGGGGTGGCCGCTGCTGGTCCTGGCCCTGCTCGGCCTGCTCAGCCCGTTCGCGCTGGTCCCGATCGGAGCCGTCCTCGCGGCCGGCGGCAGCGGCGGCGCGGGAGTCGCCCTGATCGCCGCCGGGGTGCTGCTCCTCCTGGCGGCCGTCGTCGTCTTCACCGGCCTCACCGCGGTCGCCCCGGGTGAGGCCCGCGTGATCCAGCTGCTCGGCCGCTACGTGGGCACCGTCCGCACGCCCGGTCTCCGGTTCGTGGCGCCCTTCACGCAGAAGCGCCGGGTCTCGACCCGGATCCGCAACCACGAGACCGACATCACCAAGGTCAACGACGCCGACGGCAACCCGATCGAGATGGCCGCCGTGGTGGTTTGGCAGGTCGAGGACACGGCGAA
This sequence comes from Microbispora bryophytorum, assembly GCF_043197435.1. Classification (NCBI taxonomy): domain Bacteria; kingdom Bacillati; phylum Actinomycetota; class Actinomycetes; order Streptosporangiales; family Streptosporangiaceae; genus Microbispora; species Microbispora bryophytorum. The sequence continues at coordinate 181,859 of NZ_JBICTF010000002.1, forward strand.
GGCCGTCTTCGAAGTCGACGACTTCATGGAGTTCGTCGCCTTCCAGACCGAGACCGCGGTGCGTCACATCGCCGGCAGCTACCCGTACGACGGGCACGACGACATGCTGTCCCTGCGGCAGAACGCCGAGGAGATCACCGGCCGCCTGTCGGCCGAGATCCAGGCCCGGGTGGCGTCCGCCGGAGTCGAGGTCATCGAGTCGCGCATCACCCGCCTGGCGTACGCCCCCGAGATCGCACAGGCGATGCTGCGCCGCCAGCAGGCCGGAGCGATCGTCGCGGCCCGTCAGCGGATCGTGGACGGCGCCGTCGGCATGGTCGAGGCGGCGCTGGCCCGGCTGGACGAGCACGACGTGATCGAGCTCGACGAGGAGCGCAAGGCCACCATGGTCAGCAACCTGCTCGTCGTCCTGTGCGGCGACCGCGACGTGCAGCCCGTGGTGAACACCGGCTCCCTGTACCGCTAGACCGCAGGCGACTTGTGGCGACCGAGAGAAAAAGCGTCCTGCTGCGGCTGGACCCGGCGGTGCACGACGCGCTGGCCCGCTGGGCCGGCGACGAGCTGCGCAGCACCAACGCCCAGATCGAGTTCCTGCTGCGCCGGGCGCTGGCAGAGGCGGGACGACTGCCGGGCGACGCCGGTCGCATCCCCCGGCGCGGCCGGCCCGCCAAGAAGCAGACCCCGCCTCCGGAGAGCCCCACCGCCGATCGGCCCGACGACTGAAAGGAGGGCGGTCACGTGGACGTCCCCGGCTCCCTGACGGCTCAGCTCTACCTACTGGCCTACGACGCCCGCAAGGAGCGGGTGGTGACGAACCACCGCTTTCCCTACCTGCTGCGCGCGGCCGCGCTCACCGACCTGCTGCTGACCGGCCGGATCGCCGACGACGGCGGCAAGGTGCGCGTGGTGTCGGAGGACCCGCTCGCCGACCCGGTCCTCGACGGCCTGCTGCACCAGATCGCCCAGTCGGGGCCCCGGCCTTGGCGGCACTGGATCGGCAAGGACGGCCGCTCGACGGTGCGGGCGGTTCGCGACGAACTCGAGACGGGACGCTGGATCAGGGTCGAGCCGCACCGGCCGTTCCTCGTCTTCAGCACGAGCCACGTCCGCGTACGCGACACGCGGGTGGTGAAACGACTCGTGGCGCAGGTCTCCACCGCTCTCACCGGCCCGGTCTCCCGGATCGGAGACCGGGAGGCCGCCCTTGTCGGCCTGGCCGCGGCGGGAGAGCTCGGGACGATCCTCCCGCGCGCCAGACGACGGGCGCACGAGCAGCGCATCGCCCTGCTGTCCGAACGCGGCGGCCCGGTGGCGCCGGCCCTCCGCAAGGTCATCCAGCAGGCCCGCGCCGCCAGCGGCGGCTGACCTCGGGGACGAACCCGTCCGTCCCCGTCCCCGGCCGCCGTCCCCGGCCGCCGGGTCCGCCGGGGCCCGCTCACCTCCCGCAGGTGCGGAGCATGTTGAGCAGGGCGACCTTCTCCGCACGGGTCACGAAGAGCCGGTAGTGGTGCTTCACCGCGACCCACGAGGTCGCGTAGCGGCACCAGGAGGCACGGCGCGGCGGACGCCAGCTCTGCGGCCCCTGGCCTCCTTTGGCCATGTTGACGGAGTGGCTCACCACGACCAGCTCGGGACGGCTGAGGTCGTTGGCGAACGCGCGCCGCTTCGCCTGGCTCCATCTCTTGGCGCCGGAACGCCAGGCGTACGCCAGGGGGACGACGTGGTCGATGTCGATCTGCTTCACGCTCTTCAGCACCTTGCCGTCGTACGGGCTGTGCCAGACGCCCTTCACGGCCTGGCACGCTCCGTTCCTCCGCACACCCCGGCCCTGGCGGGCGAGGATCACCTCCCGCGCGTCGCACTCCCCCTTGTGATGCGCCCAGCGCGGCTGGAACCGCCGGTGGCTGTAGCCGCGGAGCGACAACGGCTTGGCGACCTTCAGTTGCGCCAGCATGCGGCGGGCCGGCGCCCCGGCATCGGCCCGCCCACGGGCGTCGGCCGCGGCCGGCGGGGCCGTGGAGACAGCGGTGATCGGGAGGACCGCAAGGGACAGCACGGCGATCTGGAGAGCGCGTCTTATGGAGATCATGGTTCCAGCCATACCAGTCTCTCTCCACGGACCGTGACGATATGCGGGCGTCAGTGCGATCCGCGGGCGGGAATGTTCGGCGATCTCGGATGGTTCAAGGCGAACGGAAGTTGAAGATTCAATTAGGAGGGCGGCCATGCCCGCTGTCACCGCCGACACCCTGACGCTCCCCCGCGTCGCCGCACCGGATCCCGCCGTCACGGCACCACGACCCGTTCGCTCGGTGACGACCGCGCCCAGCGGCTTCGAGGGCGAGGGCTTCCCCGTACGCCGCGCGTTCGCCGGAGTGCCGCAGGCGATGCTTGACCCGTTCATCCACATGGACCAGATGGGCGAGGTCGAGTACGCCCCCGGGGAGCCGAAGGGGACCCCGTGGCATCCGCACCGCGGCTTCGAGACCGTCACCTACATCATCGACGGCGTCTTCGAGCACCAGGACTCCAACGGAGGCGGCGGCACCATCACCAACGGCGACACCCAGTGGATGACCGCCGGGGCCGGGCTGCTGCACATCGAGAAGCCGCCGGAGCATCTGGTGGTCTCGGGCGGGCTCTTCCACGGCATCCAGCTGTGGGTGAACCTTCCTCGCGCGCACAAGTTCCACCTGCCCCGTTACCAGGACATCCGGGCACGAGAGGCGGCGCTGCTCGCCTCCGCCGACGGCGGCGCGCTGCTGCGCGTGATCGCCGGGGAGCTGGACGGGCACGCCGGCCCGGGCGTCACGTTCACCCCGATCACGATGGTGCACGCGACCGTCAGCCCCGGCGCCCGGCTCGACCTGCCGTGGAACCCGGAGTTCAACGCCCTCGCCTACATCCTGGCCGGGCAGGGCTCCGTGGGCGCCGAGCGGCGGCCGGTCCGCAAGGGGCAGCTGGCCGCCTTCGGCGCGGGTGGGTCGCTGACCCTGGCGGCGGACACCGCCCAGCCCCAGGCCGAGCCCAACCTGGAGGTGCTGCTGCTCGGCGGGCGGCCGATCCGCGAGCCGGTCGCGCACTACGGGCCGTTCGTGATGAACACCCGCGCCGAGATCGTCCAGGCGCTGGAGGACTACCAGGCGGGCCGCCTCGGCGTCATCCCCGCCGAGCGGGTTCCGCACGCCGACGGACCCCTGACCGCGACGGACTGACGCGTCCGCCGGAAGGCCGGCCGAGGAGCGCGCCCATGCGCCGCTCGGCCGGCCGCGAGCGGCGGAGCCAGGTTTCCGCCTGTCACTCCGCCTGTCACTGCGCCTGTCACTGCGCCTGTCACTCCGTCCCGAGCCCCGCGCCGATCGTGCGCAGTGCGTCGAGGAGATCGCGGGCCGACGGAGCCTCCTCGGGATCGACGAGCCACTGGGCCGCCATCCCGCCCAGCAGCGCCTGGTAGAACGCGCCGACCGCCATCGCCCTGCGTTCGTCCGCGGCCGGATCGAGGTGTTCGAAGATCGCCGCCAGGCCCAGCTTCGCCTGCCGGTTGGCGGTCGCGAACGCCTCGCGCAGCTCGGGGAGCCGGTCCATCTGGGCGATGAGCTCGAACTGGATGGCCCACAGCGGTCTCAGCCTGTCGAAGGACTCGATGATCCGCGTCCACGTCGCCTCGAATCGCTGCGCGGGCGCGCCGTCGAGTGCCGCGTCGGCGGCGAGCGTCTGCTCGATCTCCTTTCCCCATTCCTCCATCGCCTCGATGAGGGCCGCGTCGAGCAGGGCCTTCGTCGTCCTGAAGTGATAGCCGATGGCGGCGAGGCTCGTGCCGGCGGCCGCCGCGATGTCACGCGCGGTGGTGCCGGAGTATCCCTTCTCCATCAGGCACCGCTTGGCGCCCGCGAGCAGATCTTCCCGGTTTCCCATGGCCAGAGCCTAGCCCATGCCAGCACAAACGTCTTGTACATCCGTACTAGACGAATGACTTAGACGCTTGTACAGTTCACGGCATGGCGAACATCCTGATCTCCGGCGCGAGCGTCGCCGGGCTGACGCTGGCCTTCTGGCTCCGCGAGCACGGCTTCGCGGTGACCGTCGTCGAGCGGGCGCCCTCGCCGCGGGACGGCGGCTACAAGATCGACATTCGGGGGGCGGCCCTCGACGTCGCCGCCCGCATGGGCCTGCTGGACGAGGTGCGGCGGCACAGCACGGACATGCGGGTCGCCCGCTTCGTCGACGCCCGCGGCCGGCAGATCGGCACGATGAGCGCCCAGTTGTTCGGCGGCCGCGAGGGCGACGACGTCGAGATCATGCGCGGCGACCTGACCCGGCTCCTCCACACGGCGGCCGGAGACGGCGTCGAATACGTCTTCGACGACTCCATCACGGCCCTGCGGGAGACCTCCGAGAGCGTGGAGGTGGCCTTCGCTAACGGCCCCACGCGTACGTTCGACCTGGTGGTGGGCGCCGACGGCCTGCACTCCACCGTGCGCGCGCTGGCCTTCGGCGAGGAGTCCCGGTTCGTCCACGACCTCGGGCACCACATCTCGATCTTCACGGTGCCCAACCATCTCGGCCTGGACCGTACGGAGATGATGTATCCGGCACCGGGCAAGAGCACCGGGATGTACAGCACCGGGCGCGGCGACGACGCGAAGGCGATATTCCTCTTCCCCTCACCACCGGTGGAGTACGACCGGCGGGACGCCGTCCAGCAGAAGAAGCTGCTCGCCGACCTCTTCTCCGGCCAGGGCTGGGAGGTTCCGCGCCTCCTCGACGCGATGTGGGACGCACCGGACTTCTACCTGGACTCGATCAGCCAGGTGCGCATGGACCGCTGGTCGTCGGGCCGGGTGGCGCTCGTGGGCGACGCCGCGTACGCGGCCTCACCCGCGTCCGGCCAGGGCACCAGCCTGGCCCTGGTCGGCGCGTACGTCCTCGCCGGCTGCCTCGCCGAGGCGGCGGGGGACCACGCGGCGGGGTTCGCCGCCTACGAGCGCGAGATGCGGCACTTCGCGGAGGAGAACCAGAAGCTCGCCGCGAACAACCTCAAGGGCATGGTGCTGAAGTCCGCGGCACAGATCCGCTTCCAGATGCTGATGCTGCGGCTGATGCCGCATCTGCCCGGGAAGGACCGCATGATCGAGCGCGTCACCGGGCCCATCCGCAGGGCCGCGACCGCGATCACGATCAGGGACTACCGGACGCCGGCCTCGTAGCCCCCGGCGCCGGGGCCGGGATCCTCGGCGGATCCGTGTGAACGGCCCCCCCTCCGCCAGACGTCGTACGGGTGAGCGGAAGGGGAAGGCATCGTGCGTACCGTGTTCGTCTCGGGTATGACGGCGCTCGGCCTGGCGTGCATGCCGGGCACAGCGGCCTCAGGCGTGACCCACCAAGGACGCCAGGCCGGGGAGAGCGCGCCGATGTGGCGGCTGACCAGGGTGAACACCCTGCCCGGGGACGACGTCCTCAACGACGTGACGGCCCTGGGCAGCGGGTCGGTGTGGGCGGCCGGTCACCGGCTCGTGAACGGCGGGCAGCGGGGCCTGGTGCAGCGGTTCGACGGAAGATCGTGGAAGGTGATCCCCGGCAGCCCGCCGTACGAGCTGAAGGCCGTGACCGCCACCTCGGACAGGGACGTATGGGTCTTCGGCCCGGGCAAGGCCGCTCGGTGGAACGGCCGCGCGTGGACCACCGCCTCGCTCGGCGGCGGCTTCGCCGCGACGGACGCCGACGGAACGGGCGCGAAGGACGTCTGGGCGGTCGCCGAGTCCTCGGCCTCGGCCAGGCACTGGAACGGGTCCTCGTGGAAGAGCGTCCGGCTGCCGGCCCGCGCCGCCGCCGTCGACGCGTACAGGGCCGGTGACGTCTGGGCGGCGGGGACCAAGGGCGACCGCCCCGCCATCATGCGGTGGAACGGAAGGTCCTGGGCGGCGGTGCCCACCCCCGCGATCACGCTTCCCGCTCCCGGCGCCGCCGCCGTCCTCAACGACATCGCCGTCGTGAACCCCGGCAACGTGTGGGCCGTCGGCGGCGTCAGCTGGGAGGGCGCCGACGACGAGGGGGACGACGTGACCTACAGCCGCACCCTGGTCATGCACTGGAACGGCCGCTCATGGACCACCTCGATCGGCGCCGGCAACGCGCAGCCCTACACGGAGGTCGAGCCCGACGGCAAGGGCGGCGTGTGGATCGTGCAGAGCAACTGGAACTCCACTCTGTGGCACGTCACGGATTCGACGTGGCGCAGCGCCCCGGTTCCCCGGAAGGCCGGCACCGACGCCGTCCTGTTCTCGATCGCGCGCAGGCCCGGGACGACGACGCTGTGGGGCGCGGGCTTCACCGTGCCGCAGGGCGACCCCGACGACCCCTCGGCCGACGGCACGCTCTGGCGTACGCGGTAAAGCGGTAAAGGCGAACACGTCATCCCCGCGAGCCGGTCGCGGACCAGGCGCGCGCCCTGGTGGCCCGCAGGACACTCGGCGAGTGTGACGAGCGTCACACTCGCCTTCCACAGCCGCCCTGGCCTGCGGTTTTATTGATTTCATCCCCTTTGTGCGATCTTTATCCTTTTCATACTCTTTGCACCAATATGGGGCTCTTGGTAGTTTCCTTGCCCAACGACCGGGTCCACGTGCCGCTGTCAGGAGACCGGCCCGGTCGTGGTTCGAAACGACCATCCACTGTCACCGGCCGCCCCGCCCTCTCCGCCCCCCTGGGCGCCGGTGACGCCGAGTCCGCGCCGGCAAGGAGGCGCGGAGCCGGGGAACCAATCGACCTTCGGTGAAGGTCCGGGGTGAATCGGCGCGCCAGCGCCGTAGGGCGACTTCCCTGCCCGAATCCGTCAGCTAACCCGGTAGGCGCAAGCGGAAGACCCTAGGGAGAGATCCCCTGTTCACCAACTCCACCCCTCTGCTCCGCATTGCCTGCGTCACTATCAGTAGCGCAGCGCTCACCGCCTCCGTAGGGGCATTGAGCGCACTGCCCGCGGCCGCCGCGTCTGCGGCGGTGACAGTCCCGCCCTCGGCCGCCCCGGCGATCGTTCCTCCCGAGCCCCCCGCTACGGCGACCACCCTGTACGACGGCGCGGCTCCCGCGCCGGCCGCGGCGGAGGCCTCCGCGAACAGGAAGCTCACCAGGTCGGCCCTCCGGCAGGAGAAGGCCGAGCACGCCGTCGAGGTGGCGAAGAAGCAGCTCGGCGATCCGTACGTGTGGGGCGCCACGGGCCCACGGGCGTTCGACTGCTCCGGGCTGGTCCAGTTCGCCTGGCGCAAGGCGGGCGTCAAGCTCCCGCGTACGACGTGGTCGATGCTCAGCGCCGCAAAGAAGAGGGTCTCCCTGGCGCACCTCAAGCCTGGCGACCTCATCTTCACCAGCGGCGGCGGCCACGTGGGCATGTACGTGGGGCACAAGAAGGTGATCAGCGCCCCCCACAGCGGCGCGGTGGTCAACATCGACAAGCTCGACGGTTACTGGAGGAGCAGCTTCCTCGCCGCCGTACGCCCCGGCGTCTGAGCCGGGCCGTGGAGACCTCCTCGGCGAGATGGTGCTCGATGCGTCGCCCGCGTCGCCGAATCAGGATGCCCGGGCGTCCGCGGCGGGCTTGAGCACTTCCCTGCACCAGGTGCGGAAGTCCGTCGACGTGGGCGCGGCGATCGCCCAGTCCGCGTCGTAGATGCCGTGGTCCTGTGCGGCGAACGCCTCGGTCAGATCCTTGACCGCCTGGTCGCCGGCGCCTCGGGAGCGCAGGAACGACGCGTAGTCGTCCAGGCTCACGCGACGGTAGGCGACCGGGCGCCCGAGTTCCCGGCCGATCACCTCGGCCATGCCGTCGGGGGTGATCCGGCCGGGGCCGAACACGGGGAGGTTCTCCTGCCCGGTCCAGGACAGATCGGTGAGCAGATCGGCGGCCACGCCCGCAATGTCCCGCGTCGCGATCGATGCCAGCGGCAGGTCACCCGCACAGGTCAGGGAGAACGCGCCCTGCCCGAGGATCGCGTCGAGCTGCCCGAGGAGGTTCTCCATGTAGAAGGGCATGGACAACGCCCGGTAGGCCGCACCGGACCTGCCGAGTTCGGCGTCCATCGCGAAGGCCGCCGACAGGACGCCGGCCGGGGCCGGCCAGCCGTGCCCGGCGCTGGAGACCCCGACGACGTGGCCGACGTCGTGGCGGGCGACGGCGTCGGCGCCCGCCCGGGCGAAACGCAGATAGTGCTCCTCGGCGCTCGGGGCCGCCGGGTTCGGCGGGACGAGCCAGAACAGCGCTTCGGCCCCGGGCAGCGCCTTGTCGAGCACGGCCGGATCGTCGTGGGAGCCCTCGATGGTCTCGACCCGCTCGCGGACCGTGTCGTCCAGACGCGAGGCGTCGCGGACGACGACCCGTAGCTCCTCGTCCTGGTCGAGCAGCCGGCGGACCAGCCGGCTGCCGATCTGTCCTGTCGGTGTGGTGACGACGATCATCGGATCTCCTCTAACCTGAACCTGAATTCCGGTTCCGAATATAAAGACCATCGCCGCGCACCGTCAACTACAGTGGAATGACCATGACCGCTCCCGAACGTTCGCTGCGCGCCGACGCCCGGCGCAACCGCGAAGCCGTCCTCGACGCCGCCGGTGAGCTGTTCGCCCGGCGCGGCGACGCCGTACAGATGGACGAGATCGCCGAGCGCGCGGGCCTCGGTGTCGGCACCCTCTACCGGCACTTCGCCGACAAGCAGGCGCTACTCGCGGCGATCATCGGCCGCCGGTTCGAGGCGATGGCCACCCTCGCCCGCGCCGCCGACGAGGCCGAGGATCCCTGGACGGCGTTCGAGACGCTGCTCTACGGCTACCTGGAGTCCGCACAGGCCGACGCCGCGTTCCGCTTCGCGCTCCTCGGCCCGGAAGAGCCGCGCTGGAACGACATCGCCACGGAGAAGACGGATTTCTCGGCGATCACCGAACGCATCGTGCGGCGCGCCGTCGACGCCGGCCGCCTGCGCGAAGACTTCCGCGCCGACGACTTCGTCCTCATCACCCGTGGCGCCATGGCGAACATGACCGACGCCGCCGGCTGGCGCAGACACGTCACGCTTGTGCTCGAAGGCATCCGCCGCCCCGAACGCTGAAGTCCCCTCAGGGCCGTCGTCAGCGGGCGAACTTCTCGATGGCGGCCGGGCTGACCGGAGTGAAGAAGTTGACGAGGTTGCCGTCGGGGTCGGACAGCAGGAGCGACCGGTTGCCCCAGGGCATCGTGGTGGGCTCCTGGACGAACTCCTCGACGAAGCCGGACAGGTTCCGATACACGCCGTCCACGTCGTCGACGAGGAACTCGATGATCACGCGCTGGTCGCCGGCCGGCCGGGCGGCGCCGGAGGCGAGGAACGGGACGGTGCGGGTGCTGCCGATCGCGAGGGTGGCGGAGGCCGTCCTGAGCTCGGCGAAGTCCTCGCTGTACCGCTTGGCCTCCACTCCCGTGGCTCGCTCGTAGAAGTCCACGAGGCGCGCGACGTCGCCCGTGATGATGCGGATCGATACGAAGTCCATGGTGATCTCCCTGGTTGGTCGGGTCGTTCTCCGATGGCACACTAGGGCGAATACCGGACAGAAACCGCCCAGTATTGTCCCTTAGGTTGTGGACGTGGCTCGACCTACTCATCGCGTTCTCACGCTGCTGGAGCTCCTGCAGTCGGGTGGCATTCGGACGATGGCCGAGCTCGCCGACCGGCTCGGTGTCGACGAGCGCACCGTCCGGCGGTACGTCGACCACCTGGTCGACCTCGACGTGCCCGTCGAGTCGGTGCGCGGCCGCTACGGCGGATACCGGCTCGCCCCCGGATATCGCATGCCTCCGCTCATGCTGAGCGACGACGAGGCGCTCGCCGTGCTGCTCGGCCTGGTCGCCGGTCGCCGGTCGGGGTTGACGACGACCACCGGCACCGCGAGTGAGACGGCGGCGGCCAAGATCCGGCGGGTCCTGCCCAAGCGGCTCGCCCACAAGCTCGACACGGTGCTCGAATCCCTCGCCTTCACCGCTCCGCCCGGCGAGTTCGCCACCCCGCAGACCGCGGTCCTGCTCTGCGTCGCCGATGCCGTGCGCCATCACCGGCCGATCTCGATCAGGTACACCGCCGCCGACGGCCGGCGCAGCGAACGCACGCTGCATCCGTACGGGCTCGTCGCCCATTCGGGCCGGTGGTACGTCACCGGTGCGGATCCCGCGATCGGCGAGGACCGGACCTTCCGGCTGGATCGCATCGCGGACGCGAGGGCGCTGCCCGGTTCGTTCGAGCCGCCCGCCGGGTTCGATCCGGCGCAGCACGTCCTGTCAGGGTTCGCGACGGCTCCGTATCGGCATCGAGTGGTCCTGCGGATGCAGGGAACGGTCGAGCAGATCCGCGTCCGGCTTCCCGCCGGCGTCGCGACCGTGGAGGAGTCTGCGCCCACGCAAGGCGCGGATCCCGCGGCCGAGGGATGGCTCCGCGTCGAGTTGCGAGCCGAGCGGCTCGACTGGTTGCCTCCACTGCTCGCGTCGTTCGACCGGCCGTTCGTCATCGAGCGCCCGGACGAGTTGCGCGACCTCGTCGCCGCGCTCGCGGATCGGCTCGCGGCCTCCGCCCGCAGGGTCCCGCCCGGGGATGGCCCGGTCGCCTGACCTCTCTACCGCCCGGCACGCCCCCGGCACGCCCCCGGCCACCCCCGGCCACCTCTGTCCGCGTGGGGAAACGAACGGTCTCGTCGCCGCGGGCGCGAAGCGTCAGACGATGTAATTTTCATCGCGGCGTCAATGGCAGCCGCGACTTCTTCCCTGGTCACAACCGAAGGAACGAACGGTCGCAGGCGAAGGACGACGATGAGAAGTCGAGATCGTTGACAGATCTCATGACTTCTTATTTGCTCCGGCTCACCACCACCTCCAGTCGCCCGGCAGAGAGGAGCACTTGGTCGCCCTCCGTTGCTGTTAGCGCTAACAATCATGGCTCGACGCCAGGACGAATTCCGCCGCGTTCTCCAGCGCACCGCCGAGGAGAGAACACGGCAGGGCCATGCCGACGCTGACGGACAGCTGAACTCGCCTTGCTCTTCCAGCAAGGAAAGGGGCGAGCGCGTACACGCCGACGCCGGTCGGTCGCCGCGCTCCTCCGGGTCGACGGACGGTGGGCTCACTTAGCGTTCGAATCCGTCCGGGGAGGCCGTACGGCCGGCACGCACCTGCCGGCCGCGGACGCTCCACCGAATTGAAGGAAAACCCAATTGCTTCCCCATCGACATCTGTCGATTGTTCGAACGGCAAAGGGAGTTGCGTGAAGTTGCGACAGAGATCCATCTTTACCGCCATCGCGGCCGCCGCGGTCCTCGTCCTGGGTACAGGACGCATGGCACTGAGTGACAGCCTCGGTGCGACCACGCCGTCCTCGATCAGCGCCGCCGCCGCGGCGGCGGCGACCGCCGGATGCGGCAAGACCCCGACGCTGAGAAGCGGTTCACAGACGATCACGACCAGCGGCAAGAGTCGCAGCTGGATCCTCAGAATCCCCGACAACTACGACAACAACCGCCCGTACCGGTTGATCTTCGCGTATCACTGGCTGAACGGCACCGCCCAGATCGTCGACACGGGCGGATCGGACGGATCCGTCTGGGCCTACTACGGGCTCAAGCAGCTTTCGAACAACAGCACGATCTTCATCGCACCCCAGGGCATCAACAACGGCTGGGGCAACTCCAACGGTGAAGACCTGACCTTCACCGACGACGTGCTGAAGCGTGTCGAGAGCGATCTCTGCGTCGACACGTCGCAGCGCTTCGCCATGGGGTGGAGCTACGGCGGTGCGATGAGCTTCGCGGAAGCCTGTGCCCGGCCGACGATCTTCCGTGCGGTCGCGGTCTACTCCGGCGCGCAGCTCAGCGGGTGCAACGGCGGCACTCAGCCCGTCGCGTACATGGGAATTCACGGCATCCACGACTCGGTGCTCAACATCTCCCAGGGACGGTCGCTGCGCGACAGGTTCGTCTCGAACAACGGCTGCACCCCCATGAGCCCGCGAGAGCCATCGCAGGGCAGCCTGACGCACATCATCACCGCCTACCAGGGATGCCGGGCCGGCTACCCGGTCGTCTGGGCCGCGTTCGACGGGGACCACACCCCCTCTCCGAACGACGGGTCCACCTCGACCAGCGGTGCCAGGACCTGGACGTCGGCAGAGGTGTGGAAGTTCTTCACGCAGTTCCAGTCCAACGCGTCTCCTTCACCGTCCCCGTCGGCGTCGCCGTCGGCGTCCCCGTCCGCGTCCCCGTCGGCATCGCCCTCCTCGTCCCCGTCGGCGTCGCCTTCTCCGTCGGCGTCGCCCAGCGGCGGATCGGGCGCCTGCCGGGTCAGCGCCACCGTCAACGCCTGGAACAACGGCCTGACCGAGAACCTCACCATCACCAACACCGGCTCCTCGGCCGTCAACGGCTGGTCGCTGGCCTTCACCCTCCCCAGCGGACAGACCATCACCGGCGGATGGAACGCCACCTACTCCCCCACCAGCGGACAGGTCACGGCGAGAAACATGAGCTACAACGGGTCGCTGGCCCCCGGAGCCTCCACCGAGGTCGGCTTCCAGGCCACCCACACCGGTAACGCCGCCAAGCCCACCGCCTTCAGCCTCAACGGCAGCCCCTGCACCGTCGCCTGATCGACAAGGATCACCGGGGGCGGCGCCCGAGCGGGCGCCGCCCCCGCTGTTCGCCCTCTACGTCACCCCCGGCGCCTTGCGATCAGGTCACGAAGGCGGCCGAGTGGCCTCACGTTGACTAGCCTCACCGGCATGCCGCTCGCCTCGGTCCCCAGCCCTGTCCAAGGGGTCTGGTATCTCGGATTCATCCCGATCCGGGCCTATGCATTGTGCTTCATCATCGCGATCGTCTTCGGCACCTGGCTCAGCGAGCGCCGCTGGCGCGCCCGCGGCGGCGAGAAGGGCGCGATCAGCGACATCGCGGTCCCCGGAGTGATCTTCGGCCTGATCGGCGCCCGCCTCTACCACGTCATCACCGACTGGCAGACCTACTTCGGCCCGCGCGCGGTCAAGGAGCCCTACCAGGCGTTGTTCGTCTGGGAAGGCGGGCTCAGCATCTGGGGCGCGGTCGCCCTCGGAGGCGTGGGCGTGTGGCTGGCCTGCCGCCGCCGGGGGCTGCCTCTCGGCGCCGTGGCCGACACGGTCGCGCCCGGCATCGCCTTCGGGCAGGCGATCGCCCGCTGGGGAAACTGGTTCAACCAGGAGCTGTACGGCGGCCCGACCACGTTGCCGTGGGGCCTGGAGATCGACCAGGCGCACGGCGGCGAGCCGGGCGTGCTCTACCACCCGACGTTCCTGTACGAGTCGCTGTGGGACGCGGCGCTCGGTTTCGGACTGATCGGGTGCGGACTGATCGGTTTCGGACTGATCCCCGCCGGCCGGCGGTCCACGCTGCGCCACGGCCGCCTGTTCGCCCTCTACGTCGCCGGCTACACCTTCGGGCGGTTCTGGATCGAGGGGCTGCGGATCGACCCGGTGGGCGGAGTGGACCACGCGGTGACGCTCCTGGGGCTGCGGATCAACCAGTGGACCTCGATCGTGCTGTTCCTCGGCGCCCTGGTCTATCTCTGGGCGACCCGCGGCGCCGCGCGCCCGGACGAACGCCCGGATGAACACCCTGACGAACACCCGGACGAACGCACCGGCGCCGCTGCTCCCTCATGACCGTTCGGCCGCCGGGCCGAGCGCGAGCCCGGCGGCCAGGGCGTCGAGCATGCCCTGGCGGAACGCGTGCATGGACGGCACGGTCGCGTGGTGGTCGAAGTCTGCGCCGTGATACATGCCCGGCTCGACGACGAGGTCGACAGGCACGCCGGCCGACCTGAGCCGTTCGGCGTAGCTCAGGTTCTCCGCGTAGAACAGGTCGAGGTCGCCGACGCCGATCCACGCGGGCGGCAGACCGCGCAGGTCCTCCCGGCGGGCCGCCGCGGCGTACGGGCGGGACTCGGCGACACTCGGCCCGCGACCGAGATAGCAGGTCCAGGCGTACGTGTTGGAGCGCCGCGTCCATCCGACCCTGCCACGTCCCCGATGGTCGCGCACCAGCGCCGTACGGTCGTCCAGCATGGGATAGAGGAGCATCTGGAACGCCACCGGCAGCCCGTGGTCGTGCGCCTTCTGCACGACCGAGGCCGCCAGCCCGCCGCCGGCGCTCGCTCCGCCCACCGCGACACGCGTGCCTTCCCCGCCGAGCGCGGGGGCGGCGTCGTGCAGCCAGCGCAGCGCGGCGAAGCAGTCGTCGAACCCGGCGGGGAAGGGGTGCTCCGGAGCGAGCCGGTAGCGTGGGCTCACCACCACGATCCGCAGGTCGCGGGCGATGCGGCTGCACAGTTCGTGGTCGCTTTCCGGGTGGCCGAGAATCGTGCCGCCCCCGTGGATCCACAGCAGCGCCCCGCCGGGGCGCCGGTGACCGGGCGGCTCGTACACGAAGGCGTCCCGTCCGCCGGGGACGTCGTGCCGCGTGATCGCCACCCCCGCGACCGGGTCCGTCGCCAGGCGCGAGCGCCGCCGGGCGCGGGACAGGCTCCACTTGCCGGTGATCGGGCGCGGCAGCCACAGCGCGGGTGTCCTCAGCTCCGGCGCGACGGCCGACAGCGTATGGTGACGACGCGCCACCGAGACCGCCACCGTGGCCGCCGCCGTGGCCGCGACGGCGGACGCCGCGGCCACTCCCGCCGCCGCGCCGCGCGACGTGCTCAACGCCCCGCTCCCGTGGACACGGGAACGACCAGAGAGGTGGCGGCTCCGTGCAGGGTGAGTTCGAGAACGGGCGCGATCGTCCCGCCGAAGGCGGCCCTCGCCTCGGCGGCCTCAGCCTGCCACGGATCCGTCACTCCGGTGGAGCGGTAGTTGACGAAGCCCACGACCTTCAGGTCGGGCAGGACCACCCAGGCGTACGCCTGGTCGGGCTCTTCCGGGGGGTTGCGCAGCACGAGCCCCGAGCCGTTCAGCGGCGTGTACGGCCCGGTGAGGCTGGTGGCGACGAAGCCGTAGAGCCCGGTGGGCGCGCTTCCCGGCGGGTGGAACGAGTGACGATGCGTGCAGAAGAAGAGGTAGTACGACGACCCGTGCGCCACGATGTGCGGCCGTTCGATCTCGTGGTTGACTCCGTCGGCCACGAGGAGCGGCGGCCGCAGCGACCAGCCGTCCGGGGTCGCGGCGGCGAGGGCCACCGCGCCCATGAAGGCGTGGTCCGCGCCGGGGGACGCCGCGACGGACGCGGCGACGAGCAGATACTCGCGCCCGTCGGCGGGGTCGCGGAACCACCCAGGATCGCGGAAGGCCTTGATGCGCCCGGGTCCTCCCTCGACCTCGTCGGCCGGCAGATACGTCACGCCGTCCGAGCGCAGGACCTCCGTGTGCTCGGCCGCCTGGTCCAGCAGGATTCGGCCGCCGTCGGTCACCAGCCGGGCGCGGGCCTCGACGACGCTCTGGGCGAACGTCGTGCGGGCCTCCCCTCGCCGGCCCGCGGCCGTGTAGAACACCGACACCGTGCCGTCCGGTCTGCGGACCGCCGATCCCGACCATTCGCGACTGCCCGGTGAGACTCCGTCGGCGAAGGCGTGACCGAGGTCGGTCCAGCCGTCGCCGTCCTTGGCGAGCAGCCGGAGGCGGGCGCGGTCGTGCCGCTCCTCCGGGTGGCCGAGGGCGGGCGCGGAAAGCGCCATCCACAACTCACTGCCGCGCACCACGGACGTCGAGCCGTCCTCCTCCTGGATCGGCCACAGATCCCAGATGTCGTCGTCCGGCAGCACGCGCGGCGGCGCCGGAAGGCCGATGACCGGTGCGGTCGTCGCCGCGTCGCCGGCCGGCGCGGCGAGGTGCTCCCGCGTCCAGCGCGCGGGCTCGCCGTTCACGCGGTCCCCCCGTCACGTCGCCGCCCGCCGGCGAGCACCTCGTACGCGCCGGACCGGATCTCCGGTCCGGGCGTGCCGTCTCGCCGCCCCCATGGAGCCATGCGAAGAACCTCCAACTCAGTCGCGCGGGCCGTTTCCCGGCGCGTCACAGAAAGCGTCATCAGAAAAGCGTCAGCAGAACCGGGGTCAGTTCGGCGCGGCCCGTGCCGCGCGTGCGAGTTCCACCGCCCCGGCCACTCCCGAGCGGTCGCCGAGGGAGGGGCCGGTGACGTACTCCCCCATCGCCGCGGGGCCGACGGGCACCGGCGCCCCGGGGTAGCCGGCGGTGAGGGTGAGCAGCCGCGCCCGCACGGCCGGAAGCAGCGCGGGGTGCTTGGCGACGCCCCCGCCCACGACGATCCGCTCGGGCGACAGCGCGTAGGTCAGGTTCATGACGGCGAGGGCGACGTACTCGGCTTCGAGTTCCCAGGCCGACGGGTCGTCCAGATACTCGGCCGGACGCCCCCAGCGCCGGCGCATCGCCTCGCCCGACGCGAGCCCTTCGAGACAGTCGCCGTGGAAGGGACAGCTCCCCTCGAACGGGTCCCTCTCCAGGTCGTGGGGGATGCGGATGTGCCCGAACTCGGGATGCAGGAGCCCGTGCACGAGCCCGCCGTTCACCACCGCCCCCATGCCGATGCCGGTGCCCACGGTGATGTACGCGAGCGTGCCGAGCCCCGCGCCCGCACCCCGCCGCCATTCCCCCAGCGCCGCGGCGTTGACGTCCGTGTCCAGGCGGACGGGTACGTCCAGCGCGGCGCGGAAGGGGGTGACGACGTCCACGTTCGCCCAGCCCGGCTTGGGCGTGGCCAGGATGTGGCCGTACGTCGGCGAACCCGGTCGCACGTCCACCGGGCCGAAGGTGCCGACGCCGAGCGCGGCGAGCGGCGGATGGTCCTCGAAGAACCGCACCGCGGCGCCGATGGTCGTCTCCGGTGTGGTCGTGGGGATCACCTCGGTCGTGAGAACGCCTCCCTCGGCGTCGGCGACCGCGCACACCCACTTCGTCCCGCCCGCTTCGATCCCCCCGTAGAACAGGGCAGTTCCGTCCACGCGCGTCACCCCTTCAAAGAACCCTGGAGCAGAGCCGTGACGAAGCGGCGCTGGAAGATGAGAAAGATCACGAGCGTGGGGGTCAGGATCAGGAGCGATCCCGCGCACAGCAGCGGCATGTCGGTTCCCCACTGCCCCTGGAAGGCGCCCAGGGCTCCCGACATCGTCCGTTTCAACGGGTCGTCGACGAGGACGATCGCCAGGAGGAACTGGTTCCAGGTCCACAGGAACAGCAGGATCGCCAGGGACGACAGCGCCGGCATGGCCAGCGGGACGTGGATGCGCCAGAAGAGCTGCCACACGTTCGCGCCGTCTATCCGCGCGCTCTCGGACAGCGCCTCGGGCACGTTGACGAAGTGCGCCCGCATCCAGAAGACCCCGAACGGCATGAACAGCCCGATGAGCGGCAGGATGATGGCCCACCGGGTGTTCAGCAGCCCCATGTCGCGCACCTGGTAGTACAGCGGCGTGATGATGCCCTCGAACGGCAGCGTCAGCCCGAGCACGAACACGAGGAACACCAGGTTCCGTCCCGCCATCCGCAGGTGACCGATGGCGAAACCCGCGAGCGTCCCGAGGAGCAACGAGAGGGGGACCACGCCGAGCACGATGAGCACGCTTGATTTGATCAGCTCGATCATCCGCGCGGCCTGGAAGGCCTTGACGAAGTTGCCCCACTGCGGGTCGCTCGGCCACTCCAGGCCCGACGGGTAGCTGCCGGACGGGTGCAGAGCGGTGACGAACAGGCTGAGGAACGGCATGAGCGTGACCGCCATCAGCAGGACGAGCAGCAGCCTTCCGGTCCAGGCCTCTCGACGTCCGACGATCATTAGGACCTGTCCTTGGTGAGCCATTGGATGGGAAGGGCGACGAGGATGACGAGCAGCATGAGCACGACGGCCAGCGCGGACGCCATGCCCACCTGCCGTTCCGAGAAGGCCAGGTAGTAGATCTCCAGTCCGGGGACCATGGTCGCGTTCCCCGGCCCGCCCTGGGTGGAGACGTAGACGATGTCGAAGCTGGCCAGAGCCGCGATCACGGTCACCGTGACGCAGACACCGATCTCCTGCCGCAGGCTGGGCACGGTGATCGAGACGAACTCGCGCAGCGAGTTTGCTCCGTCCATCCGGGCCGCCTCGTACAGCGACGGGTCGATCTTGCTCATGCCGGACAGCAGAAGGATCGTGCACAGGCCGAGCAGCACCCACGCCCCGATCACGCCGACCGCCGGCAGGGCCGTGGAGAAGTCGCCCAGCCACGCGCGCGCCACGCCGTCGAGCCCGACGTACCCGAGCAGCTGGTTGACCAGCCCGGTCGACGACAACAGCCAGCTCCAGGCGATGCCGGCGGCGACGAGCGGGATGACCTGCGGCAGGAACAGCACCGTCCGCGCCACCAGCGCGAGCCGACTCGCGGCGATCCGGCGGATCGTCGAGGCGATCGCCAGACCCAGCACGACCGGGATCACGCTGAAGAAGGCGATCAGCTTGACCGCGTTCAGGATGGAGGCGAACAGGTCGGGGTCGGTGAACACCTTGGCGTAGTTACCGAGTCCGGCCCAGGTGGACGGGCCGATACCGTCCCAGCGATACAGCGAGTACTGAACGGTGAGAACGATCGGCCGTAGGACGAAGACCGCGTAGACGATGAGCGCCGGAGCCACGAACAGCCAGCCGACCCGACTCGGCGTGCGGAGCCCGCCCGCGCGGGCGGGGCTCCGCTTCCTCGTCACGGCTGCCGGCCCGGGGCGGGTCGCGGGGGAATCGACCGCGCTGTCGGGAGTCGGCCGTGTCATCGGTGCTCAGCTCCCCCCGACCTGGCTCGTGTAGTCGCTCTGCACCGACTTCAGCAGTTCCTCCGGGGTCTGCTGCCCGGCGACCAGCTTCTGCAACTGGGGCGTCCAGCTCTTGGCGTAGATCGCGCCGGTGGCGTTGGCGATGAAGTCCATCGAGCCGTTGTCCTGGGCGATCTTCGCCCCCGCGTCCAGGGTGCTCGCGGTGACCGTGCCCTCCGCCACCTCCGGCATGGGGGCGTCCGCCGGGCCCATCGGGTGCGACCCGCCGATTTTCACGCCGATCTCACGCGCCTTCGGGTCGGTCGCCACCCAGTTGAGGAAGAACGCCGCGCAGTCGGCGTTCTTCGCCCTGGAGCTGATCCCGTAGGTGAGGGGCGCCGACATGGCGGCCTGCTTGCCGCCCTGCTGCACCGGCGGCATCAGGAAGAAGCCCACGTTGCCCGCCATCTGCTTGTCGAGGTTCCCCGACTCCCAGTCGCCGTTGAACGAGAACAGGCCCTCGCCCTTGATGAAGCGGCTCATCATCGTCGCGTAGTCGACGGCGTTGATGTCCTTCCAGAAGTACCCGGCCTTGATCCACTTCTCCAGGTGCTGCGTCGCCTGCACGTTGGAGGGGGTGTCGATCGTGGCGCCCGGCTTCTGGTAGATCCAGTCGTTGATCGGCCCCGAGGGACCGTACGAGGCCATGAGGTCCTGCAGCGGGAAGGCGAGACCGCCGGTGGCCCCGCCGTTGAACTGGGCGATCGGGGTGATGCCCGCGCTCTTGGCCTTCGCCATCGCGTCGTCCAGCTCGGCCAGGGTGGTCGGCGGGGACGACATGCCGATCTTGTCCGCGAGCTTCTTGTTGTAGAACACACCGGTCATGCTGAAGTTCAGCCCCATGGCGTACAGCGATCCCTCGCCGCGGGTCTTCCCGCCGGGGGCCAGCCGCATCTGCTCCAGCTGCGAGGCGGGCCAGGAGTCCCAGCCGAACGCCTTCGCGTAGCCGTCGAGGTTCTTCAGCAGGTTGTTCTTCACCAGCTCCGACACCTGCGGAAGCCGCATCAGGTCCGGCGGATCGTCGGCGAGGACGCGCGGCGCGTTCTGGGTGATCACCGCGAACTGGTCCTCGCGGATGTTCCATTTGACATTCGGGTACTGCTTGGAGAACTCGGTGCTGAGTTCCTTCGGCAGGGGGAAGCCGGTCTCGATGTAGGCGTTCAACGTGACCGGCGCCGTGCCACAGGTCGGCGCGGCCGCCAGGGATGCGCCGGTGGCCTCCGGCTGGGGGGCGTCGCCGCCGGGCGCCCCGCAGCCCGCCGCCAGCGTTCCCCCCATCACGACCGCGAGTGCGGCCCCGTTCCAGCGAGTTCGACGCGACATCTGCGTCTCCTTGATTGCTCGGGGACCCGCCGGCACATACCGGACGCCCCATGACTCAGGTTTGCTAAATCGGATTAGCAGTGCGATAGTCTCATCACACGAGTCGCGGAGTGTCAACCCCCACATCGCAGGAGGTCGCTCGGTGAGCCCACGACGGGTCACTCTGGCGGACGTCGCCAAGATCGCGGGCGTCTCGCCGACCACCGCGTCGCTCGTGCTGTCAGGACGCGGCCGGGAGCTGCGCATCTCTCAGGATGTCGAGCAGCGTGTCCTGAAGGCCGCGGCCGAGTTGCAGTACCGGCCAAACATCGTATCCGTAGGCCTGCGAACTGGGACAACACGGACTATCGGCTTTGTTTCGGACACGGTCGCCACGTCACGGCTCGCCGGGGACATGATCAAGGGAGCGCTCGAGGCCGCGCGGGAGCGCGGCTTCATGCTGTTCATCGGAGAGACGGAGGGGGACGCCGAACTCGAGCGGCTCCTGCTGCAGGCCATGCACGACCGTCAGGTGGACGGGATCATCCTGGCCTCGATGTACACGAGAACCATCAAGGTGCCGAAGGGCATGGCGGCCGCCCCCGCGGTCCTGCTCAACGCGCTCCCCAAACAGCCGTCGGCGCTGCCCTCGGTCATCCCCGACGAGATCGAGGCCGGACGCGTCGCCGCGAGGGCCCTGCTCGACGCCGGCCATCGCGAGGGCATCCACCTGATCGGCGCCGGCCCCGGACGGCGCAACGTCCCCGCCGGGGGAAGTGTCGCCGCCGTCGAACGGCTCATCGGCATCCGCGAGGTGCTCGCCGAGGCGGGGGTCAAACCGGCGGGCGGCCACGTCTGCGCCGACTGGCAACCGGAGTACGGCCTCGCCGTGACCCGGGAACTGCTGAAGAAGGAGCGCCCGCAGGCGTTGATCTGCTTCAACGACCGGGTCGCCCTGGGCGCCTACCAGGCACTCGACGACTTCGGGCTCAAGGTGCCCGCCGACGTCTCCGTCGTGTCCTTCGACGACCATCCCATCGCCGCGTGGATGCGTCCCCAGCTCACGACGGTGGCCCTCCCCCACTACGAGCTCGGCCGCAAGGCCGTCGACGTGCTGTTCACGGAGATCGGCCGTGACCGTGACGCCGACGGCGCGGAGGGCGCCGCCGGGAAGAGCAGTGGTGGGGAAGGCAGCGGTGGGGAAGGCGCCGTGCATCGCGTGCCGATGCCCATCCGCCTCCGGGAGTCGGTCGCGTCGCGGGACGCCTGACCGGCACGCGCCGGAGCAGGCGGGCCGGTCGGGGGCCGACGGGCTGCGGGCTGCGGGCCGACCGTCACGGGAATGCCGTAGTCACCGAGGTCCGTGACGATCGGGGCGTTACGCGCGTACGGGCAGCGGCAACCGCCTCACGGCCGGATGCCTGCGGGGAACCCGGTCCACCGCAGGTCGGGCGGAAGGTGGCTCATGTCGTTGAACATCACGATCGTGGGCGGCAGGCCGTCGCGATACTCGATCACCGTCAGCGCGGTGTTGGCGCTGTTCAACCCGAGCCACCGGGACGGCGGCGCGTCCAGTGCGTGCCGCACCAGCCACGCGATCGGATAGGCGTGCGTCACCAGGACCTCGTGTGCGCCGGACCCGGTCCCTTGTGTGCCAGGGTCGGAGACCTTCGCGAACCGGGCGATCAGCGCCTCGGCGAGCCGCCGCCCCGAGGCTGCCTCGGTGTCGTCGTAACCGTCGAAGAAGCCGGCCCAGGACGGGGGCGTCTCGGCCGCGCTGGGCACGTAGGGCACGTGGTCGACGAGTTCGGCGGCCTCGGCCACGGGCACGTCCGGGAGATGGCGGGCGAGTTCGTGCGCGCTCGCCGCGGCCCGTGGCAGCGGCGAGTGCCACACGGCGTCGACCGGTAGGCCGGCGAGCCGTTCGCCCAGCAGGCCGGCCTGCCGGCGCCCGGCGTCGGTGAGCTCCCCGAACGCGTCGGCCGCGCCGTGGCGTGTCAGGTAGAGGCGTCGAGTTGTCATGCGTAGGCGGGGACGGGGCCCGCGCGGGCCGTTTCCCCCTCTCCTTTCGATCCGTACGTGGGGGTTCGGCGGCGGGACGCTTCGCCCGCGAACGGAAGTGATCAGTCACGCGTTCGTCGCCGTGACGGTGCCGGAGGTGCCGTCGACGGTGACGACGGTGTCGTCGCGGAGCCTGCTCGTCACGTTCGGAACGCCGAGGACCGCGGGGATGGCGTGCTCTCGGGCGATGATCGCGGCGTGCGAGAGCACGCCTCCGGTTTCGGTGACGACGCCCGCGGCGATGCGCAGCAACGGCGTCCAGGCAGGGTCGGTGAAGGGGCAGACGAGGATGTCGCCGGGGCGCACGCGCGCGAAGTCGCCGGGACCACGGACGATCCTCGCGGTGCCGGTCACGGTCCCGTGGCTGCCCGGCGTTCCGGCGAAGGTGGCGGCCGGGACGGCGGAGGCGCCGGAAGGCGACGTCGGTGGTGGGGGTGCGGCGGTGACCGGCCGTGCTTGCAGAACCCAGGTGCGGCCGTCGGCGATCGCCCACTCGACGTCCTGCGGTCCGCCGAGCGCGGCGGCGATCTGTGCGCCCAGCGTGGCCAGCCGCGCGGCGGTCGCGTCGTCGAGTGTCGGCTGGTTCCGGGCGGCGGAGGGCACGTCGCGGACGACGAGCCGCGTGCCGCGCCGGTCAAGGCGCTGCTGTTTGTCCGCGACGGTGCGGGTGACCGACCCGTCCTCGGCGACGCGGTAGGCGTCAGGGGTGACCTTGCCCTCGACGACGCTGGGACCGAGGCCCCAGGACGCCTCGATCCGGGTCGCGTCGTCCGGGTCCGCGGGCGTGAACATGACGCCGGATATCTCGGCGTCCAGATGGCGCTGGACGATGACGGCCATCAAAAGATCGTCCGGTGGTCGGCCGTCGCGGCCGTCGCGGCCGGAGTCGGCCCGGTAGGCGGCCCGGTAGGCGATGGCACGCGGGGAGAACAGCGAGGCCCAGCAGGCGCGCACGGCCTCGGCGACCGCACTGACTCCGTGCACGGCGAGGAAGCTCTCGTGCTGACCGGCCGCCGACTCCTGGCCGGTGTCCTCCCCGGCTGCCGATGATCTCACCGCCACGGGTGGGTCGCCGATGTCGTCGAGCGCACCTCCCAGCGCATCGATGACGTCCGCGTGCACCGAGCGGGCCTCGATCGTCTGCCGCACCGCGTCGGCGTCGTCCGGCTCACCGGCGAATCGCCCGAGGTCCAGGTCGCGGGCAGCGGCGAGGTAGGCGGCGAACGGGACGACGAAGCCGTCGGGAACCGGCAGGCCCGCGCGGAGCAACGCGCCGAGTGCGCCGGCCTTGCCCCCGCAGGTCTCGGCGACGGCCTCCACGAGAGGTACGATCACCCGCTCCGCCCTTCAACAGAAGATTGACAACAATTTGTTGATTGTGCATTGTGAGAGCCATGCAACGCAAGCACGAGATGGCTGACGGGGTGCACGCCGACCACGCCCAGGCACAGCGTGAGCGGGACGCACGCGACCGTCTTCTAAGTCTGGGCGCGGACGAGCTCGACGCCCGCCCGTGGCGCCCCTCACCCGCCCCGCCGTCCGCGGTCGACCTTGTGCAGTTCGCCGTCTGGCGCAACGCCGACCTGGACCCGGAGGACGTTCTGAGCGCGCTCGCCCTCCTGCCCGCCGCACGAGCCGAGGTCGACGGACTCGAATCCGCCCTGCTGTTCATCGCCCGGAGCGCAGGACTGACCTGGGCGCAGATGGCGCACGTGATGGGGTTCAACTCCCCGCAGGCGTGCCAGCAGCACTACACCCGCCTGACAGCGCGACAGGACGGCGGCTCGTGACGCGGGACTCTCCGCTCGTCCTCCTGGTGCTGCACGCCGTTCGTATCACCGGGTTCGCGGACACCGCGGTGATCGCTCGTCGGTACGGCCTCGACGCGGCCACGACGAAAGAGATGCTGCTCGACGCCGAGGCACGTGGCTGGGTCGAGCACACGGCCTTCGCCGGCGACGGAGGCTGGTCGTTGACCGAACCGGGCCGGGCCGAGAACGAGCGCCTGCTCGCGGCCGAACTCACCCGCGCCGGCGCCGCCGACGAGGTCCGGGACGTCTACCGGGCGTTCCTCCCGCTGAACGCCCTCCTGTTGCAAGCCTGCACCGACTGGCAACTGCGGCCCACCGCGGGCGATCGGCTCGCCGTCAACGACCACTCCGATCCCACCTGGGACGCCGGTGTGCTCCATGAGCTCGCCTGCGTCGACCGGGCACTCACGCCGCTCGCGGACCGGCTCGGCCGCGTCCTCACGCGGTTCCGCGGATACGACACACGATTCACCACAGCCCTGGCGCGCGCCCGGGCCGGGGACGGCTCCTGGGTCGACCGCACCGGCGTGGACTCCTGCCATCGCGTCTGGTTCGAGCTCCACGAAGACCTCATCGCCACGCTCGGCCTCGACCGGCACGCGCAACCCTGAGATCGTTCGCCGTAGCGATGCATCGGCGCCGAAATCGTGAGACCTCCGAGCAGCGCGACGCCGCTCGGAGGTCGTCAGGCCCACGGGGCAGGAGACCGGACGAGCGGGCAGCAGCCCGGGAGCTGTTCACAGTTCCTTGACCACGCGTAGCGTCGCTGCCGTGAAACGTTCCACTCGCATCGTACGGTTCCGGTTCTGACGCGCCGGCGGTCACTGCTGCGACTGCCCACCGCATCCAAACAGTGCTGGTGACAGCACCTCGTCGCAGGCATCGGCGGCACGGTCCGTCCGGCGGGACGGGATACGCGCCGTGATCTGCTCGTGGGCGTGCGGGCAGTCCGCGAACCTGTGCGGGCAGGCGAGGGCGTGCTCGATCAGCTCCTTGGCCGCGTGCGCCTGTGCGATGCGCTGTTCCAGTTCGACGACGTGACGGCGCAACAGATCCCGGTGGTCCATCGGATCGGGAGCCGACAGCACGGCGCTCAACTCGCGCAATCCGAGACCGGCTTCCTTTCCCATCAGAATCAGCGCTACTCGCACCAGCGCGTCCGGTCCGTAGCGCCGCTGACCACCGGCACGCCGAGCGGGTTCGATCAGGCCCACGCTCTCCCAGTGCCGCAGCACATGCGTGGCCAGGCCGAACCGGTCCGCCAACTCTCCGATCGTCAGTTCCTCGCTTGACTTCATGCGTACATTAACCGGCACCGTTGGCCGCATGCTCAAGCAAGCGATCGCCGTCACCCGCGTGGTCAACTCATGTGTGCTGCTGGAAATGGACGGCCACGCGGTGCTCACCGACCCGTGGTTCACCGAACGATGGTTCCTGCGCCGCGGCGAGCCACTCGGGCTGCGGGTCGCCGAGTTGCCGCCACTCGCCGCGATCGTCGTCACCAATCCGGCCACCAACCACTGGGACCTGCGCGGGCTGCGCGCGTTCCCCGGCAAGGACTCCACGCCGCTGTACGTGCCCACCGCGGGCATGGCCCGCCGGGCGAGGGCGCTGGGCTTCCGGCGCGCAGAGCAGGTGCGCTGGGGCGAGACGCGGCAGATCGCGCCCGAGCTGTCCATGCGGGTCGTGCCTGCTGGGCGGACCCTGGTGTGGCCCAACAACGCCTACGCGTTCAGCACGGCGGGATCCCGGCTGTTCTTCGGCGGAGAGATCGCCGACGTCGCGCTCTTGGTGCGGTATCGCGCCGAGCATCCACCGGCGGACCTGGCCCTGCTGCCGGTGAACGGCCTGCGGCCGCTGCTCGGACCGCCGCTGGTGATGGGTCCCGCCCAGGCCGTGGCCGGGGCGTCCGTACTCGGCGCGAAGGTGCTGGTCCCGGTGCACGACGCCCACGGGCGCGATCCGCTCTCGGCGCTGTTCCGCACCACAGGCACCGCCTCAGACGCGATCACCCTGGCTGGAACGGATCTGACAGTGGTAAACCTGCCCACGGGCGAGCGCTGGGAGTCGGCACGATGAGCATGTTCCTGTACGGAACCATCCAGGAGATCGAGCAGATCTCCACACGCATGCGCCGGGTCCGGATCACCGGCCCTGATCTGCGCGACCTGACCTGGGTGCCAGGCATGCACACCCGTCTGCGCGTCGGCGACCCCCGCTCGCCCCGCTCGTGGCTGCGTGGGTTACTTCGGACCTACTCGATCTGGGACTACTCCCCCACCGGCCGCCTCGACCTGTGCATACTCGACCACTCGTCCGCCGGGCCCGGAGCGGAGTGGTCGCGGCGGGTACGCGTCGGTGACCAGGCGGCTCTCACCCCGCCGGAAGGCAGGCTCGTCCTCCGCGAGGATGCGCGATACCACCTGTTCGCCGGCGACGAGACCGCGACCGCCGCCTTCGGAGCGATGCTGCGCGCGTTGCCGCCGTCCGCGATCGCACATGGCGCGATCTCGGTCGAAGACCCCGACGACCGTCTCCCGCTGGAACATGCGGATCGCCTCACCTGGAGGTGTCGGCCGACCGATCTCGCCGACGTGGTCCGCTCCCTGGAGCTCCCAGATACGCCGGGCGTCGCTTACCTCGCCGGAGAGGCCCGTAGTTGCCAGGCCGTGCGTGCTCACCTCGTCCGGGAACGCGGCTGGCCCCGTAAAGCCGTCGTCGTGAAACCGTTCTGGACTCCCGGACGGCGTGGCATGGACTGACGCCCCCCGCGCAACGCCCGCCCTTCGGATGAGGGCGGGCTCGTCAAATACTGACTGCCCCACCAGAGACGGCAAGATCTCTCGGTCTCGGGCAGGTCGGCGCCCACACTCGCGCCCATGGATTCCGACAACGAGGTCTGGTCCGGCATCGAGGAGCCCCGCGATGAGATCGGCCCAGCTGAGGAACCCCCGATCCAGAGAGGTCGTCAGCCCGGTCGGGGCACCAGGTTGTGAATTGCTCACTGTTTCCGTGACCGCTCCTCACGAAGGATCGGGGCGTGGCAGCGATTCAGGTGAACCATCTCAGCAAGAGCTACAGCGGATTCCAGGCGGTCAACGACATTTCGTTCGAGGTCGAGGCGGGAACGGTCTTCGCCTTGCTCGGCCGCAACGGCGCGGGCAAGACCACGACGATAGAACTGCTCACCGGGTTCCAGAAGCCGGACACCGGTTCGGTCAGGGTGCTGGGCCTCGACCCGGTCAAAGACCGCGCCGAGGTGCGCGGCAACGTCGGCATCATGGTGCAGGAGGCCGGATTCTTCCCCGATCTGACGGCCGGGCAGACGGTTGAGATCTGGCGTGACTTCACCCCCGCCGCGCGCCCCGCGGGCGAGGCGCTGGAGTTGGCGGGCCTGACGGCGAAAGCGAAGACGAAGGTCCGGCAGTTGTCCGGCGGTGAAAAACGCCGCTTGGACCTGGCGCTGGCCCTGCTGGGCCGACCCGACGTGCTGTTCCTGGACGAGCCGACAACCGGCATGGACCCCGAGGCCCGCCGCAACATCTGGGAGGTCGTCCGCGACCTCGCCGCCCAGGGCACGACCGTGTTGCTGACCACCCACTATCTGGAGGAGGCCCAGCAGTTGGCGACGAACCTGGCCATCATGGACAAGGGTGAGATCGTCGTCGAGGGCGGCATGGCCGAGACGTTGGCCGCACGGGTGGGGCGGGTCTCGTTCGAGCTCCCGTCCATGATTCATTCCGGGGAGCTGCCGTTTCCCGCGACCGTGCGGGGCAGGCTCGCCATTGTCCAGGCCGCCGATCCCGACCTGGCCGCCCAGACGCTGCTGGGGTGGGCGAGCGAACGCGGCCTGCCCCTGCGCGGCCTGGAGGTCCGGACGGCCTCGCTGGAGGACCTGTTCCTAGAGCTGGCCCGAAACGACGAAATGTCGCAAAATAACGCGCCCGCCCGAAGCGACCATGGAACTCAAAGCGACCGCCCTGCCCGAAGGGGTGGCGCCCGTGCGTGACGTGCTGGCCGTGGCGCGGCTGGGCGGGCGGCTGTTCTGGGGCGACGGGCGGGCCGTCGGCGGCGTCGCGGTGCTCGGCGTCTGCCTGGGCGCGGGCCTGCCGTTGCTGATCGCCGCCTCGCTCAGGAGCCGCGACGTGGAGGTGGTGCTCGGCATACATCTCGGCATGCTCGCCATGGTCCTGACCATCGTCGCGACCACCCAGACGGCCGTGACGCTGTCGACCCGTCGGGAGATGCTGGTTCTCAAGCGGCTGCGCGCCTCGGGCCTGCGCGGGCGGGCCGTCATCGGCGGCGAGCTGGTCAACATCGTGGCGCAGGCCACTCTCCTGTCGGCCGTCGTCTCGGTGATCCTCTACACCTTCACCTACCTACCGCCGCCCGAGCTGCCGCTGCTGTTCGCGGCGTGCGTCGTCGCGGTGGCTGGGGTGCTGGCGACGATCGGCGCCGTCTTCTCGATCGTGACCCGGCGCCCCGACCTGAACGCCCCCGCCACGATCCCGTTCATTCTGGCCACCACGGTCGGGGCCGGAGGATATGGGCCGTTCGTCACCGGCCTCCTTCCCGGCTGGGTCCGGTGGACACTCGACCTGCTGCCGACCGGAGCCATGGTCGAGATCGCGCGGCTCGCCTACCGGGGCGGCGAGCTCACGACGCTGACCGGGCCCGTTCTGAACCTGACCGTCTGGGCCCTCCTCGGCCTGGTCGCGGTCCGCTTCCTCTTCCGATGGGACCCACGTCGATGAGCCTCGCGGCCACCTACAAGCTGAGCGCCCTGCTGTTCTGGCGCGACAAGGGCATGCTGCCCGCCTCCGTGATCACCCCGCTGGGGCTGGCGATCGGGATGCCGGCGCTGATCCGCAACGTTCAGGCCGACGGTGTCACGGCAGCGGCGCAGATGTTCGTGGGGACGCTGGCGCTCATCCTCTCGGGGACCGCGTTCCTGAACATCACCGTCGCCCTGACCATGCGCCGTGACCAGCTCCTGCTCAAACGGCTACGCACCACCCGGCTCACCGACCGGCAGATTCTCCTCGGCGAGGTGGCGAACACCGTCACGCAGACGGTCGCCCTCATGATCGTGTCAGCCGTGGCCGTACACCTCCTGGCCGATGTGCCGCTGCCGAGGAATCCCGTGCTGTTCGCGGTGTTCGCGGTCGCGGGTTCGGCGGTGCTGGCGACGCTGGGGGTGGCCTGGACGGCCGCGATTCCGCGCGGGGAGCTTGCGGCGCCCATGACTCTGCCGTTCTTCTTCCTGGCCGGCCTCGCGTCCGGAGCGATGGGTTCGATCATGGACTTGTTGCCCTCCTGGCTGCGCCCATTCCTCGCCGCCCTGCCCACCAGCGCGGTGGTGGACGCGGTCCGCGCCTCCTACGGGCCCGGCACACTCGGCTCCGACCTGGTGGCGGCGGCCGTACCGACTCTGGTTCTGGCGGTGTGGGCGGGGGTCGCGCTCCTGTCGATCAGGAGGTGGTTCCGCTGGGAATCCAGATGGTCATAATGGGGCGATCATGAACTCCACCTCCGCGCGGCGGCTTGGAATCGCGCTGATCGTCCTGGTCAGCGTCGGCTACACGATCATCCCCCTCGTGGTCTCCCTCGTCACCACCTCCGCGTCGCTCAACGCCCGGCTGCTCATGGTGTTGACCGCTTTCTACTGGCCGCACTTCCTTCATGTACGGCAGGCGTTCACGGGCACCCGATCCCGGTGGCTCCGCGCGACATTGACGGTGCAAGTGGTCGCCACCTACCTGCCGGAGGCCGTCGGGTTCACCAACTGGTCGGCCGGGACCGCGCCGCTCCTGGCCGGGCCGGTGCTCCTGCTGCTCCCACTGCGTTGGGGCGGCCTCATGGTGATGACGATGGCGGCGGTGGAGTTCTGGTGGCTTCAGGGCATCTGGCACAACGTGACCGGCTCGTTCTTCTACGCCCTCACCATTGTCATCACCGGCTCCATGATCTACGTCGTCGTGCGGCTGAGCCGGGTCACCGCCGAGTTGGAGCAGGCGCGGGCCGACCTGGCGGAGGCTGCCGTACTGAAGGAGCGGCTGCGGATCTCCCGCGACCTGCACGACGGGCTGGGCCACAACCTCACCGCGATCGTGTTGAAGGGCGACCTGGCCGCCCGGCTCATGGACCGCGATCTCTCCGCCGCGAAGACCGAGGTCGGCGCGTTGGTCCAAGTGGCGAGGGAGGCCGCGCAGGAGGTACGTCAGGTGGCTCGCGGCTACCGCCGGATGACGCTCGCCGATGAGGTGCACCGGGCCGTGGCGCTGCTGGAATCCTCCGGCATCGGCTGCCAGGTCAACCTCGCCGAGATCACCCCGTCCCCCGAGGCGGACGAGGCGCTCGCCTGGGCCGTGCGCGAGGGTGTCACGAACATTCTGCGGCACAGCCGCGCCACCACCTGTTCGATCACCACCTCGAACCGCGCGGGACGCACCCACCTGGAGATCGTCAACAACGGCGTCCAATCTGATGCCGCGCAGACCCTTACCGACCCGGTCGATGACGGGCCCGAGAGTGCCCGGCCTCTTGGCGGCGGGCTGATCGGGCTGGCGGAGCGGGCCGCGCAGGTGGGGGGCACGGTTGAGGCCGGGCGAACGTCCGAGGACGGGTTCCGGCTGACGATGGAGGTGCCCACGTGATCCGCGTCCTCCTGGCCGAGGACATGCACATGATCCGGGCCGCGCTCACCGCCCTGCTGCGCCTTGAGTCCGACCTTGAGGTGGTGGCCGAGGTGACGCGCGGGGACGAGATCGTCCCCGCCGCGCTGCGGGTGCGGCCGGACGTGGCGATCGTCGATATCGACCTGCCCGTCCTGGACGGCATCACCGCCGCCGCGCACCTGCGGGAGGTGCTCCCCACCTGCCGCATCCTGGTGCTGACCGCGATGGGCCAGCCGGGTCAGGTACGGCGGGCGTTGTCGGCAGGCATCGAGGCGTTCCTGGTCAAGGACGCCCCCGGCGACCGCCTGGCCGACGCCATCAGGCGTACGGCGGCCGGGCTGCGGGTGCTGGACACGGAGTTGGTGGCCTCGGCGATGGAGTACGGAGAGAGCCCTCTCACCCCTCGCGAGGCCACAGTCCTGCGCGAAACCGCCCGAGGAGCGTCCGCCGAGGAGATCGCCGCCCGGCTGCACCTGTCGGCAGGCACCGTACGCAACTACCTCACCGGCGCGATCACCAAGACCGGCGCCCGCAACAAGATCGACGCCATCCGAATCGCCGAGGACGCGGGCTGGCTGTGAACCTCGGTTCGCCATGAGACCTGCAGAGCCTGTCAGGCCTCGCCCGCCGTGAGGCCGACCGGGCACAGGACGCCGATGCCGCGGAAGCCGTTCGGGTTACGGAACAGATACTGCTGGTGGTAGCGGTTTGTTCGAGGCAATGATCGGCTGGCGCGAGGTCGATCGAACGCACCCCAGAGATCAACCGTCCTGCCGCGAATCATCAGCGGCGACATCCAGGTCGGTGAGACGGGCCGAGAGCGCCCACAGACGGGCCGCCTCACCGCTGTCCGTCGGGCCGTCCCGCGAGATGCGGCAGTCGGCGCAGTAGTCACCGCCATGGTCATCGAGCAGGGGTGAGGTCGCGGCCCAGACCAGGGACGCCGCCCCCTGCTCAGGTGTTCTGAACAGGCCCGGCACCGGGTTTCCGTCGGCGTCGATCCAGCCGGCTGCGACCATCTCGCCGACCGTAAGGTGTCGCTGTAGAGAAGTGAGGATCCAGCCGGGGTTGACTGAGAAGGCGTGAACCCCGCGCGCTCGTCCGACCTTGTCGAGGTGGCGGGCGAACAGGATGTTCGCGAGCTTGGACTGAGCATAAGCGGCCCACTTGTCATAGCCACGATCGAACCGCACGTCATCCCAGCGAATGCTCCAGTCAGGGTTGTACCCAGAGGCGACCGCGACGACCCGGGCCCTGCCGGCGGCCGTGAGAGCGGGCCACAGCAGGTTCGTCAGTGCGTAGTGGCCCAGGTGGTTGGTAGCGAACTGCGCCTCCCAGCCCGGCCCCACCCGCGTCTCCGGACAGGCCATGATCCCGGCATTGGCGATCAGGATGTCGAGGGTGTTGTGGCCGCGGCGGAACCGCTCGGCGAACATCCGGACAGAGTCGAGGTCAGCGAGGTCAAGCTTGTCGACTTCGACCCCTTTCACGTCGGCGAGTGCCCGCCGCGCCGCATCGGGCCGCCGAGCCGGCACGACCACCAGAGCCCCTGTCCTGGCGAGCGCACGGGTCACCGCCAGCCCCAGACCGGAGTAACCACCGGTCACGACCACGGTCCTGCCACTGAGATCGATGCCGGCCAGAACATCATCGGCGGTACTCGTAGCACCGAATCCGTCGTCGTTGGCGCCAGTAGTCGTGCGATCTGCCATGCCGGGAAGGCTAGGTGCTAGACCGAGGTCTAGGTCAACGCCCTATGATCCAGAAGATGGAGACCGCGGATCTGAGCATAGGTGAGGTGGCACGCCGTACCGGGTTGAGCGTGCACACCCTACGACTGTACGAGCGTGAGGGGCTCCTGGCCGGCGAAGTGCGCCGTGACGAGAAAGGCCGGCGACTGTACAGCGAATGGGATGTCGAGTGGCTGGCCAACTGCGTGAAGTTCCGCTCCTCCGGCATGCCGTTGGCGACGATCAGCCGGCTGGCCCGGCTTGTCCGCGAGGGCACCGGGAACGAGGCGGAACGGCTCGAACTGCTGTGCGAGCACCAGCACCGCATCGCGGATCAGCTCGCACAGCTGCACGCCTGTCTCGACCTCATCAACAACAAGGTGGCCGCTTATCAGCGACACCTGGCCATCGGCGCGTCTGGAGATCCGTGGTAGCAGAAACGCACCCGCCTGTGCCGAGAGGGGACATAACAGGCGCCGGTCGTGAGGCCGATGGGGCAGGTCGTCCCTGTGCCGGCGGTGCCGCGGTAGCCGTTGGGGACTTTGTACAAGGTGCTGCTGGATAGCAGTTCAGCTCAGGCAATAGGCGCGAGACACACGACTATCGCCGCATGTCCGAGCTGCTCTCGGCCTACACCTCGCTCCGTCTTCAGGCCGTCGGCGCCTGTGTGACAGCCCTGGCCGAGCGCTTCCATCTTCGTGAAGTCGCGACTCTCCGGCAGTAATTCATGGTTGGGCGGCAGAGGCACGTGGCTGATTCGTCAGGTGCTGGACCCGGCCACGAGCTCGCCGCTACGGTCACGTCATCCCGTTCCGGGCACGACCGTGCTGTCGAAGTCGATGCGGTGGTCGTACAGCCAGGCCAGGGCTTGGGGACTACCGAACCGCTTCATGAGCACCGGGAACATCGCGTCGCGGAGCACGCGGCCCACACCTGTGGCGGACTTGCTTCGGTTGACCTGCTGGGCGCCGACGTGCACCTTGCGCAGGCGCCCCTCACGTAGCCGCTGGTAGGCCGGGAGGGCCTGGGCCAGTGGCAGGTCCCGCAGGCAACGGGCAAGCTCCATGGCATCCTCGATGGCCATTGCGGCGCCCTGCCCCGAACTGGGGGAGGTGACGTGGGCGGCGTCACCGATCAGTACGGCCCGGCCCCGGTGCCAGGTCTTGGGCGCCTTCATCTGATGGGAAACAAACCAGCCGTAGCCGGGCGGCGTGGCCTGGATGATCCGGGCGGCGGGTGAGGCGTCGACCACCAGAAGCTCGCGCAGCCGATGCCGCCACTGTTCGGCAGGGATCGCTGCGAGCTCGGCGGGCGCGGGTTCCCTGGTGGCGGGAACGTTGACGAACCACCAGACGCAGCCGTCCTCGCGCTGCACGTAGCCGAAGAACGCTCGCTTGCCGAACACCATGTGGAAGGTGCCGGGCTCGGTGTCCAGGTCGAGGCCGTGCGCGAACCCGCTGGTGCCGAAGATGCCGCAGTAGCGGGGACGGGGCGCGCCGGGAGCGACGAATTGCCTGGTCGCCGAACGCATGCCGTCGGCGCCGATGAGCACATCGCCTACCGCCTCACCGCCATCAGCGAAGCGCGCGACGACTTGGTCTCCGCGGTGGTCGACCTTGACGAGACGCCTACCGTGCTCGATGCGCACACCCCTGGTAGCGGCGCACTCGTGCAGTACGGCGTACAGGTCGGCGCGCAGAAGCTGGATGGCCGTGATGCCGTCCGGCAGCGGGGTCGGGACGTCCTCGCCGAGCCGCCGGCCGTCGCCGAGCCACATCACACCTCGCGGGCAGGGGAACCCGGCGTCGGCGACAGCACGGTGCACGCCCAGAATCTGGAGCGCCGCCAGCCCGTTGGTGGACAGCCCCATCGTGGCGCCCACACCGTGTGCGCTGATGGGATGCGCGTCATAGAGGGTTGAGTCGATGCCGGCCTTTTGCAGCGCCATGGCTGCCACCGGTCCCGCGACACCGCCACCGATGATCACAGCTTTCATGGTCTACCCTTCAGGCCAAACCTGCACTTCGGTAAGTAACTTCCTGAAGATGATTACTTCTTTGGAAAGCTAACTTGGAGAGAATCGGATGTCAACAGGGCGAGGAGAGTTGGAGGCCGCCGCCTTCGCGGAGATCCCGCAGTTCGTTAGTGCGACGACGCTGTTCCAGAACGCCGTGGCCGACCAGCTCGGCGTGCCCGTCAACGACCTACACTGCCTGAACCTGGTGAGCTCGGGTCAGGCCGTAACACCCACGCAGCTCGCCGAGCGCATGGGCATGACCACAGGCGCCGTCACGAAGATGCTCGACCGGATGCAGGATCAGCGACTGATCCGGCGCGAGCACGACCCCGGCGACCGTCGGCGCGTAATCATCAGCCAACTACCCGACAGACTCGCCGAGCTCGCCGAGCTCTACCGGCCGATGGCCGCCTTCCTCCAGGAGCGGCTGAGCGCCTGCACCGACGACCAGCTCCGCTTTGTCGCCGACTTCGCCGGCACGGCCAGGGACGTCGCTTTAGACCAGGCCGCCCTGCTGCGCAGGAACGGCAAGGCGCATGCCACGCGCAGGGCTACGGTTGAGAAGCGCGAACGAACGTAAGACCTGACTGACGTTCTCGAACCGCTGCCTGGCGCGCTTAGGTTGTGCGCTACCGCTGCCGATCTGTACGGAAGGCGCCGCAGTGATCACGCCGGTCCGAGCGGCAGCCGGGCATGCAGGGCGAATCCGCCGCCGGGCGCCAGTTGGCCGCAGCTCGAAGGGAGCACACGAGTTCCAAGACACCATCGCGCCGATGCCCTGACGCGCTGCTGGAAGGCTAACCATGAAGGTAGGCGGGCGAACTCCTCGGCACCTACCGTGACCGTGTCTGGGCCAATGAGTCGGTAGCGCGACCCGGTTTCGGGAGCCACCTTGGGACCCGAGCGGACGATCACGAACGAAGCCGAACGAGCTTTAACGTGGTCATCCGCGGCATTCACGGGGTCGGCGAACGAGCGAACGCCCTGCTCAAGGCCACATTGAGGGCTCTCCTCCGGGTCGGCCTCGACCCTAGCCGCATTATCTGATTCGCCGCTGCGGTACTCGTTCTGCTGCAATTGGAGCACGGCCGCCTCGTTTGACATGACTACTGAAAGCAAGCGGAGGTTACTCGGAAAGGTCCGTCGACGTATAGTCCCACCATGGACTCCGCATGGCTGGGGCTCGCTGGAGCCCTTATCGGAAGCGTTGCTTCGATCCTGGGAACGCTGCTTGTTTCTCGTATGCAATGGCGTCAAGAGCTTGCACGATGGGCCGAGCAGCGCGATAGGGACGCGCTGCAGTGGGAGAGGAATAGACAAGCAGAGGAGGTGAAATCCAATGAAATTCGAGAGCAAAACGAGCAGGAGTGGCGCCGACAAGATGCCGGCGAACGATCTCGACAGATGCACATCGAAAAAATCAAGCACTATCTTGATGGTATTGAGCGGCTAATGGAGGCCGGGTCGCTTGACGCAGCGACAGGGGATTTCTCGGACGACGCCCAAAAGCGGGCATGCGAGCAAAGCGTAAGCGCCACACTCCGACTGGCACTACGTTCCCTGTATTGCATAAGATGCTTTTGTGGAAATGAATCGCAGAGCAAGGTCAGCGAGCTCGTCGACGATGTCTATTTTGTTCATTCGGCTCTCCTGTACGAAGGATTGAAAGATGGACACATGATACGGCAGCGCAATGGGAAAAAATGGATTCTGGCCGAGGTTCTCGACAGCCACGCATCTCGACTGGCTGAAATAATGAGGCGCGATGTAGGCACAGACACCCTTTAGCACATTCGAGTGCACAGTCGCCGGCCAATTGCTCAAACAATGCTTTATGTCATCGTTTACAGGCAGTCCTGACGATCGTCTCGCTTCGGGTGGCCTCTGCATATGATTGGGGGCGATCGCCGGTCTGGGGCTTTGTTCCTCAGCCGAAGCCAGGTCGAGAGCGGGTCCGCTGACTCGACCCTCGACCGCGGACTCCACTCGAGATTCCAGCCCTCGATCGACACCGGGCCAGCCGGGCATCGAAGGCCGGTGAGTACACAGTGGTCTCTGAGGGCAAGACCTCAAGAACCGCCTGCACCTGGACGTACGCGCCGCACCCGGCCTGCACGGCGACGAGCGGATGGCCGCCCTCGAAGCGGAGCGCGAGCGCCTCGTCGGTTTCGGCGCCGTCCGCTTGCTCCGCGACGAGCCGGTGCCTCCTGCCGGCGCGGGCTAGATCGTGATGACCGATGCGGAGGGAAACGGGTTCTGCTTGGGCTGACCGACGGGGAACTTCACCCCGGTGAGGTCTTCGGAGACGGCCCACAGCCGCTGCTGGACGGCCACCTCGTACGACTCCGGGCTGGAGGTGACCAGCCGGGGGTGGCCCATGACCTCGTAGCGTCCGCCGGGACCGTAGTACTGGCCGCCGAGCACCGCGGGGTCGGTGGCGGCGCGCAGGGTCGGCAACGCGCCCATCGCCGACGTCTGGGTGATCAGCGGCGCGAACCAGGTGAGCGGAAGCCGGAGGGCCGCGGGGGCGTTGCGGGCGAGCTCGGTGTTGGACATGCCGGGGTGGGCGGCCACCGCGACGGTGGTGCCGTGCGCGGCGAGCCGGCGCTGCAGCTCGTACGTGAACATCAGGTTGGCCAGCTTGGACTGGCCGTAGGCGGCGACCCGGCTGTACGACCGCTCCCACTGCAGGTCGTCGAAGTGGATCGCGGCCCGGACGCGGTGGCCGATGCTGCTGACCGTGACCACGCGCGAGCCGGGCACCGGCAGCATCAGGTCGAGCAGCAGCCCGGTGAGCGCGAAGTGGCCGAGGTGGTTGGTGCCGAACTGCATCTCGAAGCCGTCCCGGGTGGTCTGCTTCGGGGTGTACATCACGCCGGCGTTGTTGATCAGCAGGTCGAGCCGGTCGAACCGGGACCGCAGCGCCGCCGCCGCGGCCCGGACGGAGTCGAGCGAGGTCAGGTCCAGCGCCTGCACGGTCACGTCGCCGGTCATGCGGGCCGCGGCCTGCTCGCCCTTCTCGACGTCGCGTACGGCGAGCACCACGGACGCCCCGCGCTCGGCGAGCGCCCTGGCGGTCTCGTACCCCAGTCCGGTGTTGGCCCCGGTCACCACGGCCACCCGCCCGCGCTGGTCCGGAATGTTGGCCGTCGTCCACTTCTCGCCCATGTCAGGCTCCCAACTAACTAACGTACCGAAGGTATCTTGCACCGACGACGCTAAGGTACTCGCGGTACGTTGTCAACGTACCGGAGGTACCTAAGTTAGGCTGGCGATCGTGACTTTCCAGCGGGCGCGCACCGAGGAGCAGCGGGAGATCCGCCGGCGGGCGATCCTCGACATGGCGTCGGCGATGCTCGACGAGATGCCCGTGGCCGCGGTCACCCTGAACGAGCTCAGCCGCCGGGTGGGCCTGGCGAAGCCGAACGTGCTGCGCTACTTCGAGTCCCGCGAGGCGGTGCTGCTGGAACTGCTGGACCGCTTCCTACGGGAGTGGCTGACGGAGCTGGCGGACGAGCTGGCCGCCGGCGTCGACGAGAATCTGCCCATGGCGGAGCGAGCGGCAGCGATGGCCGAGATCCTCAGCCGCTCGCTCTCCAGCCGAGTGGTGCTGTGCGACCTCTTCGGCGCACAGGGCAGCGTCCTGGAGCACAACGTCTCCGTCGAGGTCGTCGCACGCTACAAGCGCGCATCCCTGGAGCGCCTGGCGACCATGACCGCCCTGATCCAGGACTACCTGCCGGAGCTGGGCGAGAACGCGACACTGTTCAGCCTGCAAACCATGGTCATGGCCGGCGCACTGTCGGCGTACAGCACACCCCCACCCAGCCTGCAGGCGGCCTACCAGGCCGAACCCGACCTGGCCCGCTTCCACATGGAGCTGAAGGACTCCTTGAAGCTGGCCCTGACCGCGACCCTCCTCGGTGTGCTACCCCGCCGCTGACCTGCCCTGCTCCTGCACGGCTCCTGCCCTCCATCCTCATCGCGCGATCGACGAATGGCTCTGGTCGACTTCGCTACAGGCCCTGGTGCCGTGGCGGTAGCGCGATCGCACTGTGACCATGCCGGACACCACCCAGCGCACCCGGTCCTTCGTCGTCCCCTGGCCGGTGGTCCTGATGGCTGGTCTGGTAGTCGCTCTGCTGCTGGCGTTCTCAGGCGCCTACGGCTTCTTGGGCGACGAGATGTACTTCGTCGTGGCGGGCCGGCATCCCGCCTTCGGCTACGTCGACCAGCCGCCGCTGACCCCGTTGCTCTCCGCCGCCTCGGTGGGCCTGCTGAGCGTCTCACCGACCGCGGTCCGGGTGCTGCCGGCCGTGGAGGCGGCGCTCGTCGTCGTCCTCGTCGCGCTCATCTCACGCGACCTCGGCGGGTCTCGGCGGGCGCAGTTCCTGGCGGCCGTCACGGCCGCCGTCTCCGGCTATCTCGCCGCCGGCCACATGGACACCACCACAGGTCTCGACCTGCTCGCCTGGGCGCTCATCCTGTGGCTGGCGGTCCGGCTTCTCGCCGGCGCCGACCGGCGCCTGTGGCTGGCCGGCGTTCGTCTCCACGGTCAAGGGCGCGGTGGCAGCCCTGCCCGCCGATGAGCGCGCCCGAGCGGTGATCCTGACCAACGACTACAGCGAGGCGAGCGCACTCGACCTGCTCGGATCGGGACTGCCCCCGTCTACTCCGGTCACAACTCGTACTGGTCATGGGGCCCGCCACCGGCTCAACGCACCGTCGTCGTCCACGTCGGCGACTGGCGGCCCACCGACTGGACAGGTTCTTCGTCGGCTGCCACGATGTGGCCCGGATCGACAACGGACTGGGCGTTCCGAACGGGGAGCAGGGCAAGGCCGTCTCGGTCTGCACCGGCCTGAAGTCGTCGTGGACCGCGATGTGGCCCGGGCTCCGCACCATCAGCTGACGAATCGCCCCTTAGATTCAGAGGATCAACGCAACGCTCTAGCCTAGCTCCACGATGCCCCGATTGCCTCGAACTCAGCTGCGGCGGCGATCGTGAGATCGTCCGACAGAAGCGCCTCACACAGCGGTGCGCTCAGCGCGAAATCGGGTACGCCCGCAGCGGCCAGTGCGGCCACGTCATCCCCGCTCCGCAGACTGGCCGCGAGCACGCGCGTGGACGCCCCGGACAGCAGACGCTGCATCAGGACCGTTTGGGCGACGCCTTCCCTCCCACGGTCCGTCATGCGCCCCACGTACGGCGCGATGAACTGAGCGCCCGCCGCCTGCGCCAGTAGCGCCTGAGTCGCGTGGTGGACGGCGGTAACCAGAATGGGAACGTTTTCGTCGGTCAGGACCCGCGCGGCCGCGAGCCCCTCCCGGGAAGCGGGGATCTTCACCACCGCCTGCGGACCCAGGTCGCGGATCCGTCTTCCACAGGTCACGATTTCCGTAGTAGTGGTACCCAGTGTCTGCATGAACACCTGCTGCGCCCCTGCGGCCGTCGCCCAGGCGAAGACAGCGGGCAGATCCTCCTGGGTCTTTCCGGCGCGGGCCAGCAGGCTGGGATTGGTGGTGACGCCGGTGAACAGGCCGGTGGCCAGCAGGGGTTCGACGGCCGAGCGGTCGGCGCTGTCTACATAGAGAGCCATGGATGCGTTCCTCAAAGCAAGTCGGTTGAAGGGGGAGAGCAGGATCAGGGCGGTGAGGCAGAAAAGCAATCACTTGGGGCGTCGGCCTATCAGTCGCCGCTGCGCCCCTGCACCTGGTCGGCGAGCGTCAGATAGCTTTCCATCACCGCAGCCGAA
The DNA here is from genome assembly GCF_043197435.1 of Microbispora bryophytorum. Lineage (NCBI taxonomy): Bacteria > Bacillati > Actinomycetota > Actinomycetes > Streptosporangiales > Streptosporangiaceae > Microbispora > Microbispora bryophytorum. The sequence continues at coordinate 222,022 of NZ_JBICTF010000002.1, forward strand.
TCGCAGGGACGAGGCTCGACGGTCGCCGCAGGCGGAGGGCACCAGGCGTCCCGCATGGTGGTGATGCCGGTGCCGGACAGCACTGCGGCCGCCTGAACACAGGCTCCGCGTGCGCTCGCCTCTGGAGCGTCCCGCGTGATAACGGGCCGGCCCAGCACATCCGCCAGAACCTGTCGGTAGGCCGGCGATCGGGCCCCGCCGCCCGCAACCAGCACATTTCCCGAGGTTGGAACCCCGACGGCTTCGATCGCCCGGTGCCCGCGCACGAGCCCGAAGACGACGCCCTCGAACACGCTAAGCGCCAGTCCTTCCCGGGTGGAAGCCGTGGTCAGGCCTGCCAGCAGCCCCTGGGCGCGGGGCAGACTCGGGCTCCGCTCGCCGTCCAGGTACGCGACCAAGGTGGGGCGCTGCTGGGCCGGGTCCGCGGCCAGCGCGAGTGCGCCCAGCCCGATGACGTCGGTGCCCAGCAGACGGGCGAACGTGTCGGTGACCTTCGCGGCGTTGAGGGTGCACACGAGTGGCAGGTAGCCCCCTGTCGCGTCGGCGACGCCGTCCACCCAGCCGGTGAAGTCGAAGACGGGATCGGTGCTCGCCGAGAACACCACGCCGGATGTGCCGAGACTATAGACGACATCGCCGTGCTTGAGACCGAGGCCGACAGCGCCCAGGTGCTGGTCACCCCCGCCAGGACCGACGGGAACGCCTGGCCGCAGGCCGAGCTCCGCCGAGGCCTGGGGCAGCACGTGACCCGCGGGCTCCGTGGGGCCCAGCACCTTCGGAACCACGGCGTCCCAGTCCACCTCCTCCGAGACAAGGTCGGCGAGCAGATCCGTTCTCCAGCGCTGCTCGAAAGCCGCGTAGTATCCGGTCCCGGACGCGTCGGATCGGTCTGTCGTGCGCTCGCCGGTGAGGCGGTAGGTCAGCCAGTCATGGGGGACGAGTACTGCGGCCAGGCGTCGCAGGTTACCGGGCTCATGATCGGCAAGCCAGGCGAGTTTGGTGACGGTCAGCGCAGCGGTCGGCGTGAGGCCGATCGCGCGCACCCACTCGCGGGCCCCGTATTGCGTCACCAATCGAGTCGCCTGGGGGGCGGACGTTGTGTCGTTCCACAGTTTGGCGGGCCGCAGAACCCCTCCGGTGGAGTCGAGGGCCACGAGCCCGTGACACTGGGCCGTCACGCTCAGGGCGTCAATGGCGTTCGGCCGTACGCCTGCCTCCTGGCAGGCCAGGTTGAGCGCGGCGCCTAGGGCACGCCACCACGCCTCGGGGTCCTGCTCGCTCAGCGGCGGATGGGTGACCGGATGCGGGGCGCGACCGGTCCCGAGCCGCACGCCGCTGTCCGCGTCGCGCAACTCAACGGTGCAGGACTGCGTCGAACTGTCAATGCCGGCAACGACGGGCATGGTCAAGCCGGCCTGTCGGGCGCGCCGGCGTCATCGGAGTCGCCGTGGAAAGCCAGCATGGGGAGAGACTCGGGGGCGTCCTCAATCTTGCCCACCGCACCCGACGGGTGGCTGTGCAGGACCTGCTCCCACCCGTAGCCGCGCAACCTCATCAGGACGTAGGCGAGCGCGTCACCCCACACCGCCGTCACCAGTGTGGAGCCCATGGCGATCACCTCGCCGGGGTCGACCCCGGGCGGACTGTCCAGCGTGACCACCAGATCCGCGCGGCGTCCCAGCTCGGAGTCGGCGACCGCGGTCAGGGCGATCGCCCGGGCACCCCGCTCCCGCACGCGGATGGTCAGGTCATTGATCTCACGCGACTCGCCGCCCCGCGAGATCGCGATCAGGATGTCGCCTGCCGTGACCGCCCCCATCGTGCCGTGCAGGGCATCAGCAGCCTGGATGTAGACCGCGGGGGTGCCGCAGACCGACAGCAGGTGGGCCATCCTTCGGGCGATCGCCCCGGAGGTGCCGGCCCCTGTGACGAACACCTTTCCTTCACAGTCGTAGAGCATCCTGGCGGCGGCGACGAACGTCTCGTCGAGCTGGTCGGCCACGGACAGCACGCCGCCGGCCTCGCGCCGTACGGCTTCGCGGCCTTCTGCCAGCACCTCATTCGTAACGACGGTCATGGACTGTCCTCGTTGCCTTTCTGGATGGACGGGATCGCGGCGATGGATCACGCCGCTCCCCACGCGGATTGCCGGAGTTTCACAAGCGAGAGCCCGGCGGCGAGCTGGGTGACGCCGTCACAGCTCCCGTGCGAGAAGGTGGTCACGTCGTCGGCCACGTCGAGGATCTCCTCCTCCTCGCTGGACACGACGACGATGGTCATGCCTTGCTCGGCGGCGAGCCGGCGGAGCAGTCGGTGAATCTCGATCTTCACGCCGATGTCCACGCCCTTGGTCGGCTCGTCCAGCAGGAGCAGCCGGGGCTCCTGCGCCAGGGTGCGCGCCAGCAGGACCTTCTGCTGATTGCCGCCGGACAGGCTGACGACCGGAGCGTGCCGGTCGCCGTGCACCTGGAGCCGATCCATGAGCCGGTCCGCGCTCCTGGCCATGGCGCGTCGGTCCAGCACGCCGTATCGGCAGAACCTGCGCACCATGGGCAGGACGACGTTGGTGACGGAGTCGAGCCCCGGGACGATTCCGTCGACCTTGCGCTCCTCGGTCAGGTAGACGACGCCGGCCCGCTGCGCATGGGCGGGGTTGCGCGGATGGTACGGCTCGCCGAACAGCTCGATGGTGCCGCCTTCGATCCGGTCGAGCCCGACCAGGGCGCGCAGGAACTCCGTACGCCCCGACCCGATCAGGCCGTAGATCCCGAGAACTCGCCCAGGGTAGGCGTCGAGGGTGACCCCGGTGAGGCTGGGCGTCCTCAGGTCGCGCACCCGCAAGGTGGGCCGGGTCCCGTCGGGGACGGCGGCCGAGTCGCTCGGCTCGCCCGCGGGGGCCTCGCCGTGCCGCCCGCCCGCGGTGATGTCCGCGGTGATGTGCGCAGCAGCCTCCTCGCCGGCGATTGCCCGGACGATGTCCGCGCGGTCGACCTCCGCGACCGGCCCGGCGATCCGCACCCGGCCGTCCACCAGGGCGACGACGGAGTCGGCCACCGCATAGAGCTCGTCGAGCTTATGGTCCACCAGGAGCACGCCGAGTCCAGACTGCCTGGTCAGGGATGTGATCAGGTCGAGCAGCCGGTCGACCTGACCGCCTTCCAGGCTCGTCGTCGGCTCGTCGAGGAGGAGGAAGCGGGTGTCGCGCTCGGTGGCGACGGCGATCTCCAGGAGCTGGCGGGTGGCCACCGGGTAGTGGCCCAGGGGACGGTCTACGTCGACGTCCAGGCCGAAGCGCCCCACCAGGTCCCGTGCCGCGCGGCGCATTCCCTCGCCGTCCAGGGTGCCGACGGCTCGCCGCCGCTCTCTGCCCAGGAACACGTTCTGAGTGATCGTGAGGTTTGGCAGGAGCGACAGCTCCTGATAGACGGTGGAGATGCCGGATTTCAACGCCGCGGCGGGGCCGGTCAGCACCACCCGGTGGCCGTCGACGCTGATCGTGCCCTCGTCCGGCCTGATCGCTCCGGCGAGCGTTCTGAGCAGGGTCGACTTGCCGGCGCCGTTGTGCCCGACCAGCCCGACGACCTCGCCGGGCCGTACGGTGACGGTCACGCCGGACAGCGCGGGAACGCCGGCGTAGCGCTTGACGATCCCCTCGGCCTGAAGGCCCCCCTCCGCCGCGGGCCGCTCCTCCTCCGGCGGCGAGGCCGTCCCCGTCGTCCCGCTCACTCAGCCCACCTCGCCGGGGGCGGGCGTCTGGCCCTTGGTGAAGAGCTTGAGCGGGCGCAGGATCTGCGCCTCCGGCTTGGTGCCGCCGCGCCAGCCCGAGATCTGCTCGATCACGCGCTTGCCGTAGTCTTCGGGCTCCTGTGCGACGCAGGCGGGGTACTGATCGGTCAGCGGCTCGTCGGCGGCGCAGAACCCGTAGACCTTGACGTTCTTACCGCTACTCTTGACCGCCTGGAGCGCCCCGTAGGCGGCCGGGCCGGTGCTGGCGAACAGCACGTTCACGTCCGGATTGCCCTGCAGGAGCTCGGTGGTCGCGGCCAGGCTGTCGTCCGGTTTGACGTTGCCGTCGACCTTGGCCACCACCTTCGCCTTCGCATCGGAGGCGATGGCGTCCTCGAAGCCCTTGTCCCTGGCCACGACCGGGCCCTCGTCGGGCTCGGTGATGAAGCCGATCTTGAGGTCGGCATCGGCACCGAGGTCCTGGAGCACCTGCTTGGCCACCTGCTCGCCGCCCGCGGCGTTGTCCGCGCCGAGGTACTGAACGATGCTGCCGCCCTGGGCCTTCAGCGCGGCGTCGTCGACGGTGACGTTCACGGTGAACACCGGCACGCCCGCGTCGTTGGCCAGCTTCACGACCGCCGCGGCGGGCTGGGACTTAACCGGGTTGAGCGCGAGCGCGCACGGCTTCTTCTGGAGCATCGCCTGAACCTGGGACAATTGGGCGGCGTCGTCGTCGTTGGCGATCTGCACCTCAATCTTGAACCCCGCGGCCTGTCCGGCGGTCTCGAAGCCCTTCTTCATCGCCACGTAATAGGGGTTGGTGAGGTTGGGCAGCGCGACCGCGACGTACGGGGAGCTCGCGTCGCACGCCTGGGGCCTGGGCGCACCCCCTGCCGCCTCGCTGGTGCTCGCCGTGGCTCCCGTGTCGACCCCGGTGCTACAGCCGGCGAGGGCAAGCGCGGCGATGGCCGTGCCGACTGCTGAGAAGAGACGTCGCTGCATGGGGAAACTACCTCCGGTTGTCGATGGAGACAGCACCTTCGCCCAAGGAGGGGGAAGCGGTACCGAGCGGTTCCCGTGCTGTCGGGCTCTGGGAGCCGGGCCGGCTGAAGAGCCGGGAAAGGTCTGAGAGGGAGAGCTTGCGGCGGTAGGTGTCGAGGCTCACGCCGAGCAAGATGATCACGCCGATGACGAGCGGCTGCCAGAAGCTGTCGACCCCGATGACGTTCATGCCGTTGGAGACGGTCGCGATCAGCACCGCGCCGAGGAAAGCTCCGGGGATCGAGCCGATGCCCCCGAACAGGCTAACGCCGCCGACCACGGCCGCCGCGATGGAGAAGAACAGCTCGTTGCCGGAACCGGCCGTGGGGTAGCCGACCATGAGGCGGCTGGTGGTGATGAGGCCGCCGAACGCGGCGCACAGCCCACTGATCGCGTATACCAGCATGGTGGTCCGCCCGATCCCGATGCCGGCGAGCCTGCTGGTCTCGGCGTTTCCGCCGACGGCGTAGATGTACACGCCCGTGGCGGTCCGACGCAGGAAGAAGGTGAGGACGGCGGCCGCCACGATCACCATGACGACCGGCATGGGGATGCCCATCAGCGCGCCGCGGCCGATGATCGCGAACATCGGGTCAGCGACCGATACCGACTTCGCACCCGTCATGATCTGTGGAATGCTCGCGGCGATGCCGAAGGTGGAAAACGTGACGATGAACGCTGGAAGCTTCAGGTAGTGGATGACCGCACCGTTGAACAGGCCCACCGCGACTCCCGCCACGACGGCGACCAGCGTGGCGACCGGCCAGCCTGCACCCGACTCCATGACGACCGCCGCCAGCATCCCGGTCAGGGCGACGTTCGACCCAGTGGACAGGTCGATGCCCCCGGTCAGGAGCACGAAGGTCTGCCCCAGGGCAAGGAAGGCGATGACCGCACCGTTGAGCAGCAGGATCTGCAGGTTGGCGACGGTCCGGAAGTTCTCGGACAGAAGGCTCATGACCAGGGCGACCAGGATCAGAATTCCGAGGATTCCGACCTCGTCTGGCATACGGCGTGATCTCACAAGTGTTCCTCCCACAGTGTCGCTCATTTGAGCGATCCGATCGCTCGTTTGTGTACTATAGGTTTCATTGGCGGCCGCCAACAAGGCGTGCGCGATCGCAGTGAGGTAACGAATGAGCAACCCGAGCGCTCAAATGAGCGACCTCGCCAGAATTTCCACCGCCGACCGGCGGCTGATGGCTACCGTGGCGAGGCGGTTCTACATCGACGACGCCTCGAAGGTGGAGATCGCCAAGGAGCTGGGGCTCTCTCGGTTCAAGGTCGCGCGGCTCCTCGATCAGGCGAAGAGCACCGGGATGGTGACCATCACTCTACGAGACGCCGGGTTCGTGGACGACGCAATGTCCACCCAGCTCAGCGCCCATCTCCAGCTGCGCGAGGCGGTCGTCATCGAGACACTTGGCACCGAGGCGGAGGTGCGCAGACAGGTGGGGGCGGCCGCGGCACACCTGCTCACCGAGACGCTTCACGCGGGCGACGTCCTCGGGCTGGCCTGGGGGAGGACTCTCACCGCCATGACCGAGGAACTCACCGCCCTGCCGCCAGTCTCGGTCGTGCAGCTCACCGGAGCGGTCGGCTCCGACCTCGCCGAGTCGCCCGTCGAAGTCGTGCGCAAAGCATCCTTGAGCGCGGGCGGCAAGGCACATGCCATCTTCGCGCCGTTGGTGGTCGAGGACGCCGCCACCGCGGCCGCCCTGCGGCGCCAGAATGACGTCGCATCGGCCATGCACCTGTTCGGGCAAGTGACCGTCGCGGTTGTAGCAGTCGGCTCATGGGACCCGCCGATCTCTCAGCTCCGCGAGGTACTGCCCGAGGCCGACCGCGCCGCCCTCGCCGCGCGCGGCGTGCAGGCCGAAGTGGCCGGGATCCTCATCGACTGCCACGGCCGCCTGGTCGGAGAGGACTTCGCCGAGCGCTGCCTGTCCATCAGCGCGGCCGAGCTCGCCCGGGTACCACGCGTCATCGCCGTGGCCGCCGGCGCCGACAAGGCTGAGGCCGTCCTCGCCGTGGCCCGGTCCGGGCTGCTGTCCTCCCTGGTCACCGACCGCCCGCTGGCCGAAGCCGTGCTCGCGCAACCCTTGGCTAACCCCTCCGGCGGGGGCGGATCCTTCAATCACGAGCCTGGAAGCTTCGATGTCTGAACAGGTACGCGTCGCGGCCTCGCTCTGGTCGGTCCCTTCCGGCTCCCAGGCGGCCGAGGCACGTCGGCTTCGCGAGGCCGGCCTCGGAGTGTTCCACTGGGACACGACCGACGGCGTCTTCGCACGTGCGGGCGGGTTCTCCGCTGACGTCGCCGCGACCATGACGGAGGAGACCGGGGCGCTCGCCGAGGCCCACCTTATGGTTGCCGATCCCCTCGCTCACCTCGACGCGTGGACCGGTTTCTGCGAGCTAGTCGTCGTCCACGCGGAGGCCGAGGAGTGGCGGGCCGCTCTGGACCGCATCGAGCGACGCGGCTCCCGTCCGGCGCTGGCGCTGTCCCCCGGCACCCCGGCAGATGGTGTGCCGTCGACCGAACTCGCCGTCCTGACCATGTCCGTCGTGCCGGGAAACGCCGGTGCCGCCTTCGACGAGTCGGCGCTGACCATCGTACGGAGCCTGCGGGAGGCCGCCGCGCACGCCCCGAGGCTGCTCGGCATCGACGGCGGCGTGACCCGCGAGATAGCCCGACGCGCCGTGGGAAGCGGTAGCAACTGGCTCGTGAGCGGCACCGACCTGGTCGGCTCCGCCACCCCGCAAGACTGGCTGTCCGAGGTCAGAAAACTCCCGTGCCCGTCCGCGCCATCAGCTGAGTGACGTCGTACGCGGACACCTTCGGCAGGGTGTGCGGTGACAGCGGTTCGAAGGTAGGGCAGGGGTGGCCCTGGCACCTGTCGGATCTTGCCGATGGTGCAGGCCTACAGCGGACGGATTAGAAACCATGCGCAGGGTCAGGCCGTACGAAGGGCGTCCTGCTCGGCCTTGGCTACGAGATCCAGGAAATCGGCGAAGATCTTGGGGGCGGCGGCGATGGTGGCCCGGGAGTTCGTTGTGTGCGGGCTGCCGTCGATGTCGGCGACGACCGCTCCGGCCTCGCGGGCGATGATGACCCCGGCCGAGGTGTCCCACGGCTTGTTAGTCAGTATGACGCAGGCGTCGATTTTGCCCTCAGCCACCCATACGAGGTCGATGGCGGCCGATCCGAGCATGCGAACCCGCTGCACGCGGGTGGCGAGCTCGTAGTTGAGCGGCAGCCGGACACGGTTGGCGGCCTCCGCTCCCTCCCCCACGGCGTAGTCGCCCACGGAAACGATCGCGTCCTCAAGGGCGTCGATCGGTCCGGCGCTGATCGGGCGGCCGTTGGCGGTCGCCCCAGCCCCCTCCGCCGCGGCGTACCGGGTGCCGAGGAACGAGAGATCGATGACCCCCGCGATCGAACGGTCGTGCTCGACCAGGCCGAGCGAGACCCCGCACAGCGGGATGCCGTGGGTGAAGTTGGCGGTCCCGTCCAGCGGGTCGAGCACCCACATGACCCCGTTCTCTGCGCCGGTGAGCCCCTCTTCCTCGCCGAGGAAACCGATCTCCGGCGTCTCCCCGGTGAGAAAGTCCCGTACGGCATGCTCGACGGCGTAGTCGACCTCGGTGGCCATGTCGCGGTCGCCCTTGGCCGTGACGGCTCCCGGAAGCATGGTCCTGACGATTTCGGTGGCGATATTGACAGCCTGCTCTGCTACCGGCAGAAGCGCGCAGGGGTCGACTGGCATGGGATTCGCTCCGCTTCCGTATAAGGGTGAAACCTGGTCGAAGTCGGAGAACAGCCTTTCAGATGCCGCTTTTCCGCACTCAGGAGGTATCGCGGACGGCCAGGCCAGGTCCGACGCCGGAGCTCGCGTCAGCTCGGATCAGTGGGCGAAGGGAGCACACACCTCGCAGCAGCTTCCAGACCACCCGCCCCCTGCTGGATGAGATCGTCGCCGACGCCGTCTGGCCCGCCATCATCACTCCAGGGGCCGGCGGATCCTCGGGCTCCGCCTGGAGCCGCACATGCAGCTCAGGCGTCGGACTGCCGGCCCGCCTCGCTGAGCAGTCGGTCACCGAGTTCGGTCCGCGAGTAGAGCACCTGCCGGCCCGCCCGGCGCGAGGTGAGCAGCCCGGCGGCACGCAGCGCCTGGAGGTGCACGCTGAGCGTCGGCGCGGAGAGCGCCATCTGAGTGGCGGCCTGGCTGGTCGACATCGGCAGGTCGAGCTGGGCCAGCAGGGCGGCCCGGGTCGGCCCGAGGACGCCGGCAAGCGCCGAGCCGCTCTGCTCGGGGTATTTCTCCCAGAGCCGGCCGAGGCCGCGCGGGGAGTAGGAGACGCTGGGTGAATCCGGCTGCGCGGTCCGCACCAGGACGTCCGGCCAGGCGAACGCGCACGGCACGAGCAGCAGGCCGCGCCCGCCGCAGTCGGCGTGGCCCTCGTAGTACTTGACGATCCTCAGCGTCTGGCCGGCGAACGTCACCGACGGGTGCAGGTTGCTCATCATCCGGTCGACGCCGCCGTCGGCAAGGGCATCGAGCCGGTAGGCGATGTCGTCGTTGAGCAACGCATTGATCCGCGGCCAGTCTGGGGCGATCGCGACCCGGTGGTACGTCTCGAGCGCCTCCGTGACGGGGCCGATGCCCGCATCCGGCCGGTCCACCAGCGCCTGGAGCAGCGCTCGCCGCCCTTCGCGGCCGGGCCCCTGCTGGGCGACCGGGTGGGCCGCCAGGTGCGCCAACTCCCGCGCCACGATCTCCGGATCGGCGTCGGCGATCTGCGCCAGCGCGTCCGCGAAGGTCGAGGACCGGCGGCCCGGCGGCGGCACCAGGAAATCGGGGATGTAGCCCTCCGGACGCACCAGCGCTCGCAGTAGGTCGAGGTCGCGCTCGCGCAGCCGGCCCGCTCGCTCGGCGAACCTGTCCATCCAGGGACGGTGCAGATGCCGGCCCTGCCTGCGAGCGGCCAGCGTACGCAGGCTGGCGACGGTCTCCATGAGGGGTGAGGCGGCGAAGCGTACGCGGGTCACGTCCGTCGCCGTGAAGTGCAGGTGGATCACGCGGCCGCCCTTCGATTAGCCCTGAGCCTAATCGTGGCCGTGTCCGCGACGTCAGGACAGACTCAGGCCATCCACGTTGACCACGGATAGGACATCGAAGATGCGCACGCTGATCTACACCGCCTTCGTCTCGCTGGACGGCGTCATCGACTCTCCCGGCGGCGGCACCGAGGCCCACCGCAGCGCCGGCTGGACCTTCAAGGACATCGACTTCCTGCCCGAGGCGTACGAGCTCAAGGGCCGGGAGATCGAGGAGGCCACCGCGCTGATGTTCGGCCGGACCAGCTACGAGGTGTTCTCGCCGGTATGGCCGGACATGGAGGACTTCGCCGCTCTCAAGGAACTGCCGAAGTACGTCGTATCGACCACCCTCGGCCAGGACGCCCTCGTCGACAACTGGGGTGACATCACGATCCTGCGCTCCCTCGAGGACGTCGTGAAGGTCAAGGAGAGCGACGGCGGCCCGATCTTCATCCACGGCAGTGCCGCGCTCGCCCACAGCCTCTCCGACGCCGGCCTGATCGACCGCTACCACCTGCTGGTCTTCCCCGTGCTGCTCGGAGCCGGCAAGCGGATGTTCAGCGACACCGACAAGGACAAGCAGATGCTGAAGGTGGTCGAGTCCGAGACGTACGCCAACGGCATCACCAAGCTCGTCTACGACGTCGTCCGCTGAGGTGGCCGCCATGACCCGCGAGTCGATGACGGAGGCCCTGCCCGCGGCGTACGAACGACTGCACGCGTACGGGCCGGAGTTCGGCGGCGACGAGGAGGGCAACCACGGGCTGACCAACCACGGTCCGATGGCCGTGGAGGTCATGGTCCGGCGGGGGCTCGACATCGACGTCGAGGGCTGGCTCGACCGCTACGTACGCCGCCTGGCGGAGCTGCCCGGCACGAGCGCGGCCATCCAGCCCGGCGCGTGGGGCGCGGCGCTGGGCCAGGCGCGGCGGCTGCCCGACTGGGCCGCGTACTTCCGGCACGAGCTGACCGAGCGCCCATGGCAGGAAGTGCTCGCCGGGTGGTGGCCACGGCTGCTGCCGGGCATCGTGGCCGGCTCGACCCACGGCGTGATCCGGGTCGGTCACGCGGTGCGTGCACTGCGCGGCACCGCTTGCGCCCCAGCACGCCAGACCCTCGACGAACTGGCCCACGGGCTGGCGTTCTGGGCGGCGCGCTACCGCGAGCTCGCCGGGGTGGTCGCGCCGGAGGGCACCCTCACACCGCAACAGGCCCTGCCAGCCGTCACCCGGCTCAAAGAGCAAAACGGCTTCATCGCCCACCGGCTCGACCGGCTCGAGCGCAGCTCGGGCTGGACTGCGAGCCTGCGCGCGCTGAAACCCGCCGCGTCCGCCGAGGAGGTCCCGGCGCGGCTGGAGTCGCTCGTCGACAGCGCCGCCAAGGCGTACCTCAGGCTCGGCCACGGCTCGCCGGTCCTGCTGGTCCACGCCGCTACCGCGCCCAACGCCGTGCGGCACGTGCTCCCGGTCCTGCCGACCGAGCAGTGGCTGCCGAGCCTGACGGCGGCCTGGGCGGCCGTGGTGGCGGTCATCGCGACGTACGCCCCGGCCCGGCCGGCCCCGTGCGCGGAGATCGTCCGGCGCTATCCCGAGCTGACCCGCGAGGACGCGCTCCAGAGGGCAGCCGAGCACGGCGACGAGCACGTCCTGAAGTTCGCCGACACGGCCGTCGAGTCGTACGACTGCACCGGCGACCCTGAGCTGCTCGCCGCGACCCTGCACGTCGGCGAGCTGATCGACCGTCCCTGACGCGAGCAAGGTCAGATCTTGACGACGACCTCGGTGCGGACGTGCGCGACCTCAAGGTGGCGCAGGCCCGTGCAACCCCGAACAACTTCGGCCTGAGTTGTTCGCCTCGGCCGAAATAGGCGAACCGAACAACTCGCCTGGCGGTCCGGCACCACGGTGCGGTAGCCGTTCAGCACCTTGAGGAATATTGCTGGTGGTAGCGCTCCACTTCAGGCAACAAATCGCAAGGCTCGCGCCCGCCCTGTCAGGACCCTCAACCAAAGGGGACACCGCTCTCCGTACTGGCGGGCGGGACAGCGCTCAGAGCCGCTCCGGCAGGAGCATGAACGCTCCGGTGTGCTGTGGGCGGACAACAGTGAAGTGGCGGCGATCGAGAGTGGCCACCTCTGTGATACCAAGTCGTTCAGCGACGGCGACGACGGAGGCATCCACCGCGCCGAGGGGAAGGCTGGCGTACGTCTCAACCAGAGTGCTCATTCGCTGAAGATCACGGTCCGCGAGCTCCACCAAGGTAAGGCCAGACCCGAAAGACCGCAGGAACGCCGCCTCCGCCTTGCTCCCCTGCCGCTTCTCGACGAGTTGACACACCTCGGTGACCACGGTCGCGGGGACGAGCAGTGGCTCTGGATGGGTCTGCAGAAGGTGGGCACAGGCCTCGTGGTAGCGATCGCGGATGTTCAGGGCAGCGATCAACGGACCCGAGTCAATGACGATCACAAGGAGTGATTGTCCTCCGCACGCAGGATCTCCTCCGAGCGTTCCGCGAAGTCAGGCTCCGCTTCGAGCAGGCCGATGAACGGCAAGCTACGTACCACAGGCGCTTCTTCGAGCTGATCCCGGACAAGCCGGAGCAGAGGAGCCACCTTCTCCTCCGGCAGCCGATCCACCAGGTGGTGGAGTTCCTCGCGCATCACGCTCATGCATCGAGTGTAATCAGTCGGGCTGCTACGGACAGTCCCGTAGCATCACTGCTGCACTTCCGCGAACCGCGCCGCTGCCGAGGCTGTCGGCCCAGGGCCTTCAGGCGGGAAGCCTGGTGTCTCCGGGCCGACGAGACCCACCCTCAGGCTTCGCCAGCCGTCAGGCCGACGGGGCAGATCACACCGGTGCCGCCGATACCGCAGTAGCCGTTCGGCACCTTGAAGAGGTACTGCTGGTGGTAGCGATTCACCTCAGGCAATAAGTTCTCCCTCACCGCACTCTCTGACTCCTCACTGGCGGCGGGCAGGTCGGCGCCTACACTTGGCAGCATGGACTTGGACAACGAAGGCTGGGCCGACATCGAGGAGCCCCTCGACGCGCCCGCGCTTCCACGGCATCTCGCCGCGCTCGTCGGCGCGCTACAAGGGCCGGCAGACCTCGGTGTCCACCATGACCGGTACCTCACCTATCCACACCACGAGGAGTCCGACGGAGCGATCACCGCGTGATCCTCTGCGACACGGGACCCCTCGTCGCGGCATTCAACAGGGCCGACAAGGACCACGCTCGCTGCGTCCAGTTTCTCGCACAGAACTGGACCAAACTCGTCGTACCGTCACTCACGGTGACAGAAATCTGCCACCTGCTCTCCGATCCAGTCCGTCGCGGCAGCCCCACTCTCGCGGCCGAGTTCTGCGCCGCCCTCGCCCACGACGAACTTCGCGTGATCGAGGCGACGCCCCACGAATATCGGCGAATGTCCGAACTGCTTTCGGCCTACGCCTCGCTCCGCCTCCAGGCCGTCGACGCCTGCGTGATAGCCCTGGCCGAGCGCTTCGACCTTCACGAGGTAGCCACGCTGGATCAGCGCGACTACCTCGTCGTTGCCCCTCGTCACCTTCCCAAGGGGCAACGACTCACGATCCTGCCAGGCGACTGATCAGGCTTCGCCAGCCGTCAGGCCGACGGGGCAACTCACACCGGTGCCGCCGATACCGCAGTAGCCGTTCGGCACCTTGAAGAGGTACTGCTGGTGGTAGCAGTTCTCTTCAGGCAATAATTCGCGGCTAGCGTGAACTGGACCGGAAGTCAGCCCGCAGGTCGACCTCCTGCTGCAAGTCGAGGGCGGCCACGTCCTCGCGAGGCATACCGACGGTGTAGATCAAGCGATCCGCGAGCCAATCCCGGCACCGGCTCCCTGGGAGGCGGTTGTTCCACGCGGATGTGATCGGCCGGCGAGGCGTTCGATGATCTGCCCAAGCTGCACCACCTCCGGACGCCCCTTGCCGGCGGCACGAACCCTGGCCGTGGCCTCGGCGTAGACCTCACCATCGGCGAGGGGCGGGAGCCGCTCTGGCGAGGCGGCCCGCACGAAGAGGGCAGCGGCGAACCCGGCGTCCACGCGAGTGTCTCGGCCGGTGGCGTGGACGCCGCGCCGACCGGTAGGACGTGGCGCTCGTTACGGCATCGACGACGCTCCGATGATCATGGGACGGTCTTCCTGTATTACGCGGCAGGCCCGAGATCCCAGGTCCACAGCGCTTCGCGACCGGCGCCGACAAGCACGGCGCGGCCGTCGAGGTAGCTCATCGAGAGAGAGCCGATGTAGCGGGAAGGACGCTGAAGCGTCCCGACCTGCCGGCTGGTCGTGAGGTCCCAGACCCGCATGCTCCTGTCCTGTGGCGAGTAGGTGACCGCGATCGGGACACCGGCGACCCGTCCGGAGGCGATGCTGTTCACCTGCTTGGAGTGGCCGAGCAACGGACGCTCGACCTGCTTGCCCGTGGCGAGGTCGTAGAGTTCCACGGTCCTGCCTGTGGCCACGATCGCGACCGTCGTGCAGTCGAACAAGGCGATCTCCACCCGGGCCGAGTGCTCGGTCTTCGCGATGCGGAACGATGCCATCCGTTTTCCCGCGCCGACGTCCCAGAGCCGGGCGCGGGTGGCGCTGAAGGTCACCGCGACCGGCCGGCCGGCGAGGCTGATGAGGGCCAGCTGTCCGGCTGGGCCGTTTCTGACGGCGAGATCGTGCAGCAGCGCTCCCGAAGGAAAGTCCCAGATGCGTACCGCGCCCCGAGAAGAAGAAGAGTCACCGGCCGCGTCGTCCTCGTCGACCGCTCCGACCACAAGCGCCCGGCGATCGGCTTCGGTCAGCGCGACCCCGTTGACGAAGCCGTCATAGCCGATGAGGGGTTCGCCGATCGGCATGCGACTGGCAAGATCGAATACCCGGATCGAGGAGTCTCCGGAACCGATCCCCGCGAGCAGAACCGCTCGTCCGCCGTACTCGCCGGTCGCGAACGAGGTGATGCCCCCGGGCAGCCTGACCGGCGCGTCCAGCGGCCTGCCGCTGCCGAGATCCCACACGCGGGGGAATGTGTCGTCACCGTTCCCTTGGGCCACCACGATCGGCCTGCCGAGCAGCTCGCCGTTCACCCCGTAGATGTCACCGTTAGGCCCCCCGGTGGCGGGAGGAGCGGATTCCCGGCCGGTGGCAAGATCGTAGGCGCGGACGGCGTTGTCGCGCCCGCCGGTCACGATCATGGGACGGTCGCCGAGATCACCGACCGCAAGCGACGTGACGTGCCCCGGGATCTCGAAGGACGATACCCTCTCGCCGGTGGCCGGATCGATGACCGCGATCGAGCTTCGGAGCCTCGATCCGTAAGGGTCGGTGGCGATACTCCCGACGGTTTCGACCGAGACGAACACGGTCCGGCCGTTCAGCACGGCGAGCGACGAAGGGCCGAACGTCCCCTTCAGTGAGTGGTAGGTCGCCTCACGCGTGACCAGATCCCAGCGGATCACCCCGAGATCGGCCGTGGGGATCAGGGCCACCGGACGGCCGCCGATCGTGGTCGTCGTGATCGTGTTGATGTTCTGGATGAATTCGCTCTCAAGAGTGAGCGGTTTCCCGACGGGTTTTCCGGACACCGGATCCCAGGCGATCACAGCGTCGCCCTCTCCGGTCAGCACGAGCAGGACGCCGTGGACGCGGGTCAGCGCGACGGCGCTGAAGATCCCGGTGCCGATGGGCGGACCGATCCGGCGGCCGGTCGCCAGATCGAACACGTGGGCGCCGTCGGTGCCCGCCGCGGCGGCGATCGACCTGCCGTCGAGCTCGCCGAACGCGACGGCACGGAACCGCCCGGCGGGGAGCGGTCCGCCGACGGGCAGCCGAGTGGTCGCGTCCCACCTCTGGAGCGCCCCGTGGCTCCGGCCGAGGATGACGGGTCTGCCGTCGACGGTGCCGTACGCCACCGGGCCGTCGCCGGGGATCGGATCGCCGATCGGTCTCAGAGTGGCCCTGTCCCAGATCCGGATGGTGTGCTCGGCACCCGCGCTGATCGCGACGGGCCGGCCGTCCAGCTTACCCACGGCCATCGAGGTCACGTCCGAGTGACCGCCCATGTCCATCGCGACGGGCGCTGCGAACGAGGCGGGAACGCCACCGGGTGACGTCTCCTGGCAGGTGGTGGCCGCCCGGGGCCAACTCACGACGGTCGACCCGGCCGAGGCCAGCGGCACGGACCCGGCCAGAACCAGCACGGCGAGGATGGGTGGCAGCCGTCGAAAGAACATCCGAACCCCTGTCGCCGAATCGCTCCCGAGCTTAAACCGCATCCCCCGCCGGCAGTTCGCAGCGTGAACCAACCGTCAAGCGGCTGTCCAGAAAACGCGGGCCTATCTCAGGCTTCATGCTCAGCGCCCCTCCTCGCAGCATTCCGGCCCGAGCATCAAAAACTCTGCGCTTCGTCGGAACCGGCCTGCTGGGCGCCCGGCGTCTCGCGAGCCGCCGCAGGCGGCTCGCCTTGACCTTGTATCGCCGAAAACGACACCGGCCCTCGATCGGCACCGGGCTTTGCCGGGCGACCGGGGCCAGGGTCAGTCAGTTACCGCTGGTCAGCTCTCGCCGGTGGTCAGGCCGACGGGGCAGCTCACGCCGGTGCCGCCAATACCGCAGTAGCCGTTCGGCACCTTGAAGAGGTACTGCTGGTGGTAGCGGTTCTCTTCGGGCGATAATTCGCCGCTAGCGTGGACTGGAGCGGAAGTCAGCCCAGAGGTCGACCGCCTGCTGCAAGTCGAGGGCGGCCACGTCCTCGCGAGACATACCGACGGTGAAGATCAAGCGATCCGCTAGCCAATCCGGCACCGGCTCCCTGGGAGGCGGTTGCTCCACGCGGATGTGATCGGCCAGCGCGCCCAGGCGTTCGATGATCTGCCCAAGCTGCACCACCTCGGGACGCCCCTCGCCGGCGGCACGAACCCTGGATGTGGCCTCGGCGTAGACCTCACCGTCGGCTCTTTCGCCCACAGCCCATACTTCGCAGATCTCGATCGACTTCTCGTCCGTGATGCGATAAACGACCCGCCAGGTGTTACGCCCGACCACAAGCTTGCGAAAGCCGGTCAGCTCCCCGCCCAGCGGATAGCCCGCCTCGGGATTGTCGAGCAGGAGAAGGATCTTCTTGAGCACCTTGGGCGCGGCGTCCGGACCGATCCGCCGCAGATCATCGACCGCCGGAGCCGTGAAGACGACGTCGGACACGGGCTACTCGTCGTCCGGCAGCGCGGCCAGAGACTCCCGCGTGTGCCCGAAAGCGGAGAGCACGTCATCGAGTGAGACACGCTCTCCGGGGTCGGTTACCGAGCGTGCGAGCACGAGCGCCAGGTCCCGGAGATCGGCGGCGGCCTCCTCCAGCTCATTCAGGCGCCGGATGCTGACAACCGCCGCCACCGGCTGATGCCGACGGGTCACCACCAGATCGGTCCCGCGTTCGGCGTCGGCGACCAGACGGGCCACCCCACGCTGGGCCGCTTCTGTGACGCTCAACTCGGCAGCTTCATGCAGCACGGTCATACAACCACTGTACAGCAATCTATACAGAACAGACAGGAGGCCCCGTCGTTCGGTTATGGCGATCATGACACCGGACCGCGTCATATAGGCGGGCTTGCGCACCTGCCGGATGTGCACTGCTCACGGTGACTGCTTCCGCTGAACTACGGCGTGAACGCCGTGCCATTATCGCTTCTCGTGGACGAGGACCGGTTCTGGGAACTTATTGAGCGTTCCGGCAGAGAGACACGCAGCAGGATGGAGCGCCTGGTCTGGCTGAATACCCAGCTCTGCCAACTTCCCGTCGACGAGATCATCGATTACCACATGTGGTGGGAGCTCAATGCGAACCGCGGCTGTACATGTGACATGTACGCGATGAGCTGTCACCTGTTACGACGCGAATCAACGGACGACTTCGAGTGTTTCGTCTACTGGCTCATGAGCTTGGGCCGAGAGGCGTACCACCAAGTCGCCGATTGCCCGGATAGCGTCATGGAACTGCCGCAGGTCGCACACCTCCTCGACCTGAAGCGACGCTGGTTCACCGAACGACGTCGCGGCTTTCCGTGGTCCGACGAGGAGCACCCAGGCTTCGAACTCCTCGCCTACGTGGCGCTGGACGCCTACGAGCAGGTCACCGGCACGGATGTGGACGGTCTCTACGCCGCCGTCAAAACCCGAGAAGTCCGCACTAGGTTTCCGCTCCTGGCAGCCGAATTCGGCGAGCAAGACTGGGATATCGCCGATGATGCGGAGATCGCCCGTCGACTTCCCCGGCTAGCCCGCCCCCTGACCAGCCGTGGCTGACTTCAATCATTCCCCGCGCCCGACCAGGGTTTCCCTCGGGTCGGGCGCCGTTGGTCACTTCGGGGGTGCGCGGCGCGATGCCGGCGTACCGCCCCGGCCTGCTGGTGACCTCCGGCCAGCAGGCCGGGACGGCTCCCCTTGGAGTTCATCGCAACAGTGACCGCTCGGTGGGTGCGAGTCGTAGCCGTTGCGACTTCCTCACCCACCGCTCCGAAAGAGCGGGCAGCATCTCCTTGGACCAGCGTTCCGACCGCTGCAGGAAATCCAGATGCTCGTTGAGTCGATCTTCGTCGGCGAACCGTGCGAACCACACGAAGACCTCTTCGCCGGTCCGTACGGGCAGCGCCGGGAAGGTGTTTGGAGCGTGCTCCGACCGCAGATACGCCAGTGGCTCGCCGCCGGTCTGGGTGAGCACGGGCCGGACTCTCTGCTCGAAGAACTCAACGAACGCGTCGTCGAACGGGCCGACGCCGTGCCAGATCGTTGCGAGGATGAGCGACCGCGGTGATCCCGACGGCTCGCCGAGGGCCGGCCGGGCGTCCACCGGGACGGGGAAGCCGCCCCACGCCGAGGCCGGCCGTAGCAGTAGTACGTCATCAGAGTCGATCATCGTTGCGTTCGCCTCGTCGCGGTACGCCCGCCAGATCGGCCCGCCGTAGAAACTCTCCAGCGCCTTCGCGCGGCGCGGCATGTCTTCGAAGCCACGGAGCCATACGAACCGGTCGGGGTCGTCCAGGTCACGGAACTGCCCAAGGACGGTGATACCCGTCGCCTCCTGGGTCTCGATGAACTCCCGGTCGAACAGATCGATCAACACGTCGCGCTGTCCTGGGTGCAGTGTGTACTGCCGTAGTTCGACGATCGGGCACCGTACGGCTTTCACCGGATTCACTCCTCGTTCAAGCTGTAACAATCGCTGTTACAGCAACGGCCGCGCCGCGATACGACGGGATTCGACCGCCATATCGTCGGCTAGTTCATCAACGCTTCGCGAAGCACGTCGGCGATGGACGTGTCCGCCAGTTCCCGCCGGATGGCTTGCTCGACCCGACCGTAGGTCTGGTTGAGGGCGGGCCGGATGCCTCGGCCGACCGGACACTCCAGATTGGGCTCGGAACGGTGCAGACCGAATGGCGGCTCCCCGCCGACCGCGTCATACACCTCGAGCAGGGTGATCTCTCTGGGGGCGCGGGCCAGACTCCAGCCCGCGCCGGCACCATGGCGGACCTCCACCAGGCCGGCTCGCCGCAGGTCGCCGAGACTGCGTCGGATGATCACGGAGTTGGTGTTGACGCTTGCCGCGACCTGGTCCGAGGTCAGCACCTCCTGGCCGCGGCGCTGCGCCAGCGCCAGCCACGTCAGCACATGCGTCGCGATGGTCAACCGACTGTTCGCTGCCATCACCCCTCCTTGTTGTGACATTTTGTGTTACAGCTACGCGGTGGTCAAGCCGCGTTGACGGACCGCTGCCGCGCGGACGCGGACAGCGGCACCGCCGTCCTCACGCGGTCCGGCGATCATCACGGGGTGGCCGATGCTCCGCCGCGGTCGGGGCGATCGGCGAACCGAGCGCAACACACACGCGAAATGATCAAAAGGTCACCGGTAGAGGCCTGAAGCGCCACCCGGAGGTCTCAGCAATCCCGGTTACTTCCCGCTGGAGGTCGTCAGGCCGACAGGGCAGATCACACCGGTGCCGCCGATGCCGCAGTAGCCGTTGGGCACCTTGAAGGTATTGCTGGTGTTAGACCTTCGCTTCAGGCAATAGGTCGCGCTAGGACCTTGCGACGCTTGCTCCTGCCCTCGGCGCTGGGACTGGCTGTGTCACATTCGTCAGCAGGTCAGCCGGCCTCAGGCGTCGGTGTCCTTGGGATGACGGGGTGAGGCATAGACGATCCATACCGTGTGAGCGGTGTCATCGATTACGTAGCGCACGCGCCCGCCGCTGGTAACCTCGAACTCCCATTGCTCGAGGTCCTGTCCGTTGTGGCGATGAGCCGCAAGGTCGCCACGCAGGCGATGCTGACGCTCATGGTCGGTGCGTGAGCGTGGATCTGCGCGCAGCGTCTCCAAGCATCGGCGTGTGTTGGCCAGGGCATGACGGCATAGTTCCTCCCAGCCCTTCACCGCATCGCTCGTACCGAACCGTACGTCCCATTCGTTGTCAGGAGGCGGGACTGTGACCCGGTCTCCGCGCTTCGGACTCATACCGAAACCTCAACCGGCCCGAAGTCTCCGCTCGTCGCCTCACGCGCCTGCGCATAGTGCGCGGGGTCGGCCTTGATCCGGGCGGTGGCCCGCCAGCCTGCGATGACTTCCTGTGTAGTGGCGTCGACATCCAGCTCGGCAGCGTCAGAGAGCGCCTCAACCAGTTCAAGAGTGAAGGACCGCACCTCGTCAGAGGAGAGGTGACGAACCCAGGGGAAGACCTCAGGCATAGCGATGACCAGGGCGCGGGCGGTCGGATCATGCCTTAGGAGAGCGAGGAACAGACGGGAAGCAGTGGCCAGCGTCTGTTCGCGTCGTTCCTCACGGTCAGCCGCGGTCAGGTAGAAGTCCTGGGCATCCCGGTGAGTCACACGTACGCGACCGAGTCGTGCGGCGCGTTCGGCGACGGCCCGGGGATTCCTCGACAGGTCCGAGAAGGTGACGGCGTCGGCATTGCTGATGCTCACGCCGCCAGTCTAATTCAGAACACATTCTGATAGCGCTTCAACCTCGCCCACCGGGCGCACCGCGCCGTGGGACGGCTGCGCCCCACCCAGGCCCGCACTTTGAGACCGCCGATCGCGTCGAGCCTGACCCCGGCCCACACCGCACCGGCCCGGGCGGCGAAGGGCCAGGATCAGTCAGTTACCCGCAGGTCAGGCTTCGCCAGCGGTCAGGCCGACAGGGCAGCTCACGCCCGTACCGCCGATGCCGCAGTAGCCGTCCGGCACCTTAAAGAGGTATTGCTGGTGGTGGCGGTTCCCCTCAGGCAATAAATCACCGCGTATCTGACTACGACTAGTGGTGCGTCCCCGATCTTTCCGCGGAGACACCCCTGAAGGGACCCCGGCGGCGACGGCCGCCGGGGTGTCGGTCAGCGCCCCTCGGTGAGGTCGACGCCAAGCTGACGCAGGAAGCCGACGTTGTCGTACTGGACCCACTCCTCGGCCAACTGGCCGTTCTCGTGGTAGCGAAAGACATTGATCAGTTCGAGTCGCATCGGCTGCCCGTTCGGCGCGATCGTGCCGATCGGGGACGCCTCGAAGGGCGCGGTGAAACGCCCCGACATACAGGTACGCGAACCGATGTACTCACCCTCGCTGACAATGGTGCGCCGCTCGCACGCGAATCCCTCGAACGCGGCACGCATGGCCGCGAAAAAGGAACGGAGCTGCGCGTACGTCATGTCGCCGTCGGGGCCGTGGAAAACGAAGTCGTCCGCGAAATAGGCGTCCAGCTTCTCGTCGTCGGCCACGGCGATCGCCTCGCGGCCGATCCGCACCAGGGCGCGCGCCCGCTCATCGTAATGGGTGTCGTCAGGGGAAATAAACTCGCTCATCAGAAAATCCTTTCTGGGGCAGTGGCGTTGTCGCCGCTTTCGACACTAGACCCTGAAAACTCTTCTTCGGCCCTGCGCGGCATGCAATTATCGGCCCGCTCCCATAACGTCCGTGCATGGCTTGGAAGGCTACGATGGTGCCGTGCCCGAACTCAGCATCAACGCTCTCCGCGTCGTGCGCGCGGTGGCAGCGCACGGCTCCCTGAGCGGCGCGGCGCGCACCCTCGGCTACTCCCAGCCCGCCATCTCCCGCCAGGTCTCGGCCGCCGAGAAAGCCGCGGGGCAGCCGCTCTTCGTACGCGGCGCGCGCGGCGTCAGAACGACGCGCGCGGGGGAACTCGTCGCCCGGTTCGCCACCGAGACCCTCGCCGGCCTTGACCGGCTGGACGAACGGCTCGACGAGCTGACCTACGGACCCGAGGCGCGGGTTCGTGTGGGGGCCTTCCCCGCCGCGACCAGCGCTCTGCTCCCCTTCGCGCTGGCCAGAGCACTGGAGCAGCAGCCCAGGTTGACGTTCGCGCTCACCGAGGCGTCCTCGCCACAGCTCGTGCACCAGGTCATCACCAAGCGGCTGGACGTCGCGGTCGTGGCCTCCGGGTCCGGCCTGCCGCAGCTGGCCCTGGAGGGGTTGCGGATCGCCTCGCTGCCGGGCGGTGAGCTGACGGTGGGCGTGCCGCGCGGGCACCCTCTCGCCGCGGTGGAAGGCGCCGTCCCGGTGGGTGAACTCGCCCACGCGTCATGGGTCGTGGGCAAGGGTGCCGGTGACGAACCACAATTCGGCGCCTGGCCCACGCTGACCGATCCGCTCATCGCCTTCCGTACGCGGACCTGGCACAGCCGCTTTGGACTCGTCGCCGCCGGTCTCGGAATCTGCGTCATTCCAGACATCCTCGCCCCGGTCGTCCCGGAGAACATCGCCCTGGTACGCGTGGACGACCCGAACTGGCTCGGACGGCGCATTCTCGCGGTCACCAGGAATGACGGGGTGGAAACGCACGAAATCATTGTCCGGGCCTTGCGGGAACCCTTTGAGGACCAGCAGAGGCGCTGACGACTCACAATCCTGCCTGGCGGCTGATCAGGCGTCGCCGGCGGTCAGACCGACCGGGCAGGAGACGCCGGTGCCGCCGATGCCGCAGTAGCCGTTGGGCACCTTAAAAAGGTATTGCTGGTGGTAGACCTTCGCTTGAAGCAATAATTCTTGCGGAGGTCGCCTTGCCTGAGCAATCCCCCATCCCCGTCGTCTCCTACGCTCGCATCTCGGCCGACGTCAGGCGGGACGAACACGGAGTCCAGGACCAGCACAAGCTCAACCGGGAAACTGCGGCCCGGTACGGCTGGACCGTCGTCCACGAGTTCACGGACAACGACAAGTCCGCTGCGAAGGCCGATGTCGTCCGCGACGACTTCGAGGCCATGTTGAAGGTGCTTCGCTCGGGCGAGCTTCCGGACAGTGGGTGCGAGGCGTCGTCATCGTGGCTGAGGATCGCCTCGCTCGACGTCCGGGTGACTACGAGCGCTTCGTAGAAGCGATCACCTACCAGGACGGCCGCGTCTTCGCGGATGCGCGGGGTCAGAAGGATCTCTACAGCGAAGACACCGAGAGCATGGGCCTGTTCGGCGCGGTCATCTCCAAGATGGAGGTGCGGAAGATGCAGCGCCCTATGCGCCGCTCCCACCGGGCACGGGCCGAGCAGGGATTACCCGTTGGCGGCACGCGTCCCTTCGGCTGGTTGCCCGATCGCTTGACCCTCGATCCGAAAGAGGCGCCTCTCGTGCGTCAGGCGATCCTTGACCTCGTCGCCGGCCGATCGCTCAACTCCATCGTGAACCAGTGGCAGCGGGATGACGTGAAGACCTCCCTGGGCAATCTCTGGACTCCCCGCTCCTTGAAGATCACGGTTACCAACCCTCGGGTCTGCGGCTGGCGCGAGATGAACGGCGAGTTGATACGGGACTCCGAGTGCAATCCGGTGGTCGGGCAGTGGCAGCCGATCGTGACGCCGGAACAGTGGATGGCGGTCAAGTCCATCTTCGACGCGCGCGAGGGTCACTTCGTCTACCGGGACGGCCGACTCGGCCCGATCCTTCCGCGAGACTTCAAGGAGCCCCGCCACCTGCTCACCGGGTTCCTCCGGCGTGGCCGGACCCAACCGGACGGCGCTCTGTGCAATGCGTCCCTCCGGGTCACGCACCAGAAGCACTGCGTGCAGCACATCTACATCTGTCCCGCCAAGACGGTGGGCGGCTGTGGCGGTCTCGGCAGACGTGGGGACATGGTTGACCTCTACGTCTCGGAAGCGGTCCTCGCGAAACTCGAAGAGGTGCAGTTGGCCTCGTCCACAGGTCCTACCGAATGGCCTGGCCAACAGGATTACGAAGACGCGAAGGCCCGGCTCGAAGAGCTACGCGCGCAATGGACGGCAGGGAATATCAGCAATGAGCTGTTCTTCTCGGCGGCTTCCGATCTGGAGAAGCGCATATCCCGCCTTCGCACGGACGCGCAGAGCTTCGCGGCGACGGCTCAACGACGCCAGGCCCGCTCGGCTACCGACGTGGCCGAGATACGGCGGCGGTGGTTCCTGTCGGAGAGTGAGGGCGGTCTACCGCTCTCGTTGAAGCGGTCCTACATCCGGGAGGCGCTGCACGCAGTGATCATCTACCCGAGCGGCAAGGGGCGCAGGCGCTTCGATCCCGACCTTCTTGAACTGGTCTGGCGTGAGGACTGAGGACGCGAGAACGCCCAAGACGTCCAGGACGTCTTGCGGTCGGCGGTAGCTCCTCCGGCCTTACCGTCAGGCGACAAGTCGCTTACTGACCTCCCACAGCAGCCGGACGTCTACGGACGCCGTTGGACGCCAGCGGACGCACTGGGACGCCGTCAAAGACGTCATGCTGATTCCGGCTTCGGAACTAACCGGTACGCATATGCGTTCTACTGGGGTAGAACAGAACTGTAAGAAGTCACCGTCTCCCTGACGGAATGACACAGGCGAGAAGCTACGCGACCCATTTTCCGGCGTGCATGAGATCCGGGCGGCAAACAAAACAACTAACGCCGTACCGCTGGAGGGACCCGGCCCAGCGGCAGGCGTCACGCCCTTTCATTTTCTGGTCGCACACTCCCAGGTTCTCTCGCTGACGTGCCCGTGTTCGGCCGTTCGGCTGCTGGCTCACGGTGCTCGGCGTCTGTTCCGCATGCGCGGCGGTGGCTCCACCCGCGAGGAAAGGAGCCCACCTGACCACACCGACCCCCATGTCTGCCCAGGAGTGGGGCAGACGCAAAGCCGCCGAGTCTCCTCGTTGGTCTGCCGACAAGTGGCACCGGGTGGCCACCGTTCTCGGTGCCGTACTGGCCGACGAACCTGGCCGTACCGAGCCCGCCGATGAGGAGAGCGGGAGGGATGCCGCGTGAGCGAGCTTCCTCTCCTCTCCCCCGATGTTCTGGCCGCTGCCCAGCGCGCCGCCATGCCGGACTTCGCCCGGTGGCAGGAGATGGTGCGCGCGACGGGCGGCTGTGCCCAACCGATCCGGCTGCAGGGTCACCGGATCACCTTCGATGCCGGGTTGGAGGTGCTGGATGTCTACCGGACGGCCGACGAGCCGACCGCGTACCTGCTGACCGCGTGCGGCAACCGTCGTGCGTCGCGGTGCCCGGCCTGCTCGGAGGTCTACCGGGACGATACCTACCACCTGATCCTGTCAGGTCTGCGCGGCGGCAAGGGCGTGCCCGAGGACGTGAGCGCGCATCCCCGCGTGTTCGCCACGTTCACCGCCCCCTCGTTCGGCGCGGTCCACGCTCGTCGGGTGAAGGGTGACAAGGTGTTGCCGTGTCGTCCTCGGCGGGACAACCCGGTGTGCGAGCACGGCAGGCCGGAAGGCTGCGGGGTCCGACACGGTGAGGATGACTCCCAGGTCGGGCAGCCGCTCTGCGTAGACTGCTACGACTATCGGGGCGCGGTTTTGTGGAACGCGCACGCGGGCGAGCTGTGGCGGCGCTTCACGCAGGCGCTACCGGCGGCGTTCGTCCGGCATCTCGGCGTCTCGCGGGCCGAGCTTCGGCGGCGGCTTCGGCTGTCGTACGCCAAGGTGGCCGAGTATCAGGCGCGGGGCCTGGTCCACTTCCACGCGGTGATCCGCCTCGACGGCCCGGATGTTCCGTCCGATCGTCCGCCGGACTGGGCGACCGTGCCCGTGCTTCAGGCGGCGATTCGGGAAACTGCGGCTGCGGTCTCGGTTCCCGTGCCGGACGATGACCCGTCGTTCGTCGGCCGGTGGGGGACGCAGCTCGACGTGGACCCCATCTACGTCGCGACGGGGTTGGAGGGCATCGCGGATCAGCGTGTGGCGGCCTACATCGCGAAGTACGCGACGAAGGGGGCCGAGTCAGCCGGAACCGTGGACCGGCCGATCCGGGAGGTCGCCGACGTCGCGCGGCTCGACGTGACCGAGCATGCGCGGCGCATGATCTACACCTGCTTCGCCCTGGCGAGCGATCCGGCCTACCGGCTGATCCCGTTGCGACGGTGGGCGCACATGCTCGGCTACCGGGGCCACTTCTCGACCAAGAGCCGTCACTACTCGACCACGCTCGGCGCGCTGCGTCAGGTGCGGGCCGATCACCAGGCCGAGCGGGCTCGGGAACGGCGCGGCCTGCCTGATCCTGCCGAGCGGGAGACGGTGACGGTTGGTGAGTGGCGTTTCGCCGGGAGCGGCTACCGGCACGGCGAACACCTGTGGGCCGAGATGATCCGGCAACGCGTCGCCACCGCGCGCCGGATCGCTCGTGAGCGGGGAGAGTCGGCCTGACCGGCGGGAGGTGCGGTGGGAGTGGTGCGGCCGGCGCAATGCCGTAGGCACCCGAAGGGCCGCGAAGCGGTTGGGCCGGCGGCGCCACGGGGGGAGGCTACTGCCCTTGGCTCGTCGGCTCTACGCTTGGTGCGCCTTCCATCGTCTCGCTGACAACCGATAGAAGGCTGAAGGCCCCCGGATTCGTTCGGGGGCCTTCACTCGTCTTCGGTGTCTCTCCTGGGCGGGCCGCCGGTCTCGGGGTCGGCGACGAAGGTTCCCTTGCCGAGCACGGTGTAGACGTCTCCTGCTTTGAGCAGTTCGTTGATGACGCGGCGTGCGGTGCCCTTGGCGATGCCGAACTCTTCGGCCATGCGGGGTTCGCCAGGGATGGGGTGTCCCACCTGGTATTCGCCCGTCCGGATACGGCGTCGTATCTCTTCGAGGACGGCTTCCCATTTGAGCTGGTCAGGCCGGAACTCGATCACGGGCTCAAGAGTAGGAACGAAAGCGTTCCATGTCGTTACCACAGGTACCTAGAGGTACCTAGGAGAAGGACTAGGTAGGACTAGGAAGGTTGGCGTACGCTCAACCCGTCAGCGAGACAGATGGGAGAGACATGCGCCAGATCACGATCAACCCCAGAAGCGTCAACCAGCAGGCGGGCATCCTGGCCGCCCTCGGCGACCTACTCCGATCCCAGGAGGTCCGTACCCGGCTCATCAGCCACATCACCCTGCGGATGACCGGGCTCCCAGTCTGGGACCCGGCAGTCTCGGAGCTGGACATCTACGGCCTCGGCGGACAAGTCGCACGGTCACCGTCGACCAGAAGCACAAGCCCCGCCGCTTCCTGATCAAGCTCCCGAAGTCCGGGACAGTCGTTCCGCTGTCCACGGTCGACCAGCCACAGTCCGCCGTCCGCTGGATCGCCGGTTGGGCCAACGGCGGTACACGGTAAGGCCGCGGCACTCATGGCGGCCTCCATCCCGCACCTGGACGAATGTCTGAGTCCGCACTGGGAGATGCGCCAAAAGGATCACCTAGAACTCGCCTGGCATGAACCGTTCGAGGGGGTCCGGCGGGTGCGAGCACTCGCGTGGACGTGCGACTGCCGGGCCGTCGTCTACGAACTCCTCCAGGCCGGTGGGCAGGCGTTCATCCGCAAGACCACCCAGACCCAACCGACACCCAAGATCGAGGAAACACACCGCTGGCCCATAGAGGAGGCGCGCAGGGTGTGGCATGCCCTGCTCCTCGGCGAGATGCGGTAGAAGGTCCACCCCTCACGCGGTCCCGCTCACATCGGGCGGGGCCGCACTCACGTTCACGACCCGCGCCACTCCTCCCCCGCCCCCGATAGCTGCCGACATCGGTGGCCCGACCGAGGTGTCAATGCCGTCTTCGCGTGTCCGTCCACCAGCGACGTACACCGCAACCTGGTACCCAACCTGCACAGACGGCGTTGACGCCGACCAAGGGCCACGAACAATTGGGCAGCGGGGGCGGACACAGGGTTGCAGGGCTTACCGCCTTAGTCGGTCACCCAACACAGTCTCACATCCACCCGGTCCAACTACACAACCGGTGGCTGTCCTGAGCGCTAAGCCTACCTAGCTCACATGTGTTGGCCTGGTCTAAGGTCTGACTATGTTAGAAGTGTGGGCAGCGCTGCTATGGGGATTAGCAGGCAGCTTATGCGTTGAAGGGCTTGAGCTCTACGCACGCATAAGACGCGCTCGTAAGTGGTCATGGCGAAGACCTATCCCGCAAGGTCTCGCCGCCTATCTAATATCCATTCTCATCCGTGCAGGTGTTGGAGCAATCCTGGCCGGGGCAGCGGCAAATAGTGGCCAAATTGGCGGCGCATTCGCTGCCCTGGCACTTGGAGTGGCGGCCCCGCTAGTTGTGGAGAAAATCACAAGGGCGGCTGTTGTGGCCTCCGACTCACTAGCATCGTCATCTCTTAGCGTCTCAGCCTCCGCAACCGAGTCAGTGACATCCGAAAAGATTGCTAGTTCAAGGCCGCTCTCAGGAGCTAGCGATGGAACCTAGAACGTCATTCATAGTGCGCCTCGTAGGGGCTCTCGCGCGCATCGACCAGACACCGGAAACCCATGAGTTATCAGACCATGACGGCTTCAACGGCACAACGCTCGCATCGCGCGTCATCGCTGCGCTCGCCCATTCCGACGCCCAGAAAAGTTTGGAATCCAGCACCCCTATCATCCGTCCAGTAATCGCCAAATCATCGGCCGCTATCGCAGACAATTTAGCTCGCGCCCGCCCCATTGCCCAAAATCTGACCCGCCGGCCAAGGGCTCGGCAAAACCTAGCTCGCGCGCTTGTACTTTCCCAATCAAGAAGAGACGCCAGAGACCTCGCGTTAGCTATGACCCTTGCCATTGCAGATGATCTAGCAATCACCTTGGGCTATATACGAAGAGATGCAGATATGCACGCAACTGAGCTGAGGCAGGCGCTCGGCAATGACCTAACTCGAAGCGCCACTCGCGCCCACACTCTCGGACACGTTCTGGACCAAGCAGTCAAGGTTGAGAAGGCTCTTCTATCCGCCTCAGCACTAGCCCTTACGCTCGCCCAACCATCTGCAGGTCTTTTGGGAAGCCCTCATCACATGAGGCAGCTTCTAGACCGAGTCGATCAATTGAAAGCACTCCTACAAGAAGCGCAAGCAATCGATTACGCATCCAAAATGGAACATGCGAATGCACTCATCGACACGCTTGCTCGCGGCCTGACCCTCGACCTTTCTCATACCGATTTGCGGGACGCCGACCTCTCCAATATCAATTTGACGATCCTAAAGCTTGCTGGTGCCCTTTGGTCAGAGACCACCCAATGGCCACCAAATACGAAGGAGACAGTTCGTATGCGTTCAACCGAACTAGAGCCAGGGCTTTTTCGCATTCGCCCCGAAGAAGGCGTTGAAGATCCCATCCGCACCGACGCCGAAGCGGAACGTCGATAATTCGACCAGAGGCGGCGAAGCTAAATCTCGCGACAGAGCACCCTGACCTGAATTTAGCTCAGTTTGGCCTTACGCGTGGCTGCATACTTCTCTCCCGAGAAGTCGCCAGTCCACAGGTCTTCGTTCAAGAGGAGAAGGATTGACTTCTCGTTCTCTGGATTCAAAATAAAGTGTCCATGCTCGTCTAAAACGCTTCCAGGATCATATCCGTGAGCGATCAGCTTGGATTGAATAACCTCGGGAGTGAGTGTTTTTAGATGAGGGCTCCGAAGGAGGCTTGTCACCTTCCGACGAAGGACAGACGTTTTTCTGAGTCGGACAGCAAGATATTCCTTACTCTCCTCAGATAAGGGCACTGCAGAACTCAACTGCTCTACCCATTCTGTCGTTTTGGCCAGAACCGCATCGCTCTCCTTGAAGATTGCCTCAAAGTTCTTCTGACGAAGAACCCATACGTTATCTTCATCCAAGACGACGTCGAAGCTTTGATCGAATGAAAGTATCGGTCTTTCCAGTCTTCGCAGCGACTCATCAAAAAAAGTCACGAGGCTCTTTTTCAACAGGCTGACCGGATTAGTTCTCCGCACGAAGGCGACGCGGCGCCCGGGATCACTGCCTACGAGCAGGGCATAAAGCGCCAAGGGCCGCTTACGAAGTTCTTCTTCTGAGGCGTGTGCCAGAGAGCCGCCTTCTCTGATCCGCTCGATAACCGCCGTGTCCAGCAGCTCTTCTGTGTCCGCTGTCAAGTACGTACACTCAGGTTCTTGTTCGTCGTCTGGATCGTACGGACGACCGGTCCCATGATTGATGGCCTCCACAGTCTGTGCCGCATAGCCACGAAGGGTCTCTACGACGTTCTCTCCAGCTTTGACGACTCGCCCCTGGGCGTTAGTACCTGTCCGCCAAACCACGATGAGAGAAGCTGCTGCCGACGTGTCGACGGCGATAA
Organism: Microbispora bryophytorum; assembly: GCF_043197435.1. Classification (NCBI taxonomy): domain Bacteria; kingdom Bacillati; phylum Actinomycetota; class Actinomycetes; order Streptosporangiales; family Streptosporangiaceae; genus Microbispora; species Microbispora bryophytorum. The sequence goes on from NZ_JBICTF010000002.1 coordinate 252,484, forward strand.
GGGAGGCAGGGGAAGTGCCGTGGTGCTCGCTCATGAGACTTAGTGTAGCTCGCCAATCACGAGTCGTTATCCGATTTTGTCCTTTGAATGAGGACATCATCACGGAAGCGCGTCGCGAGCACCTGTGCCCCCTCGGTGGGAGGCTTACGGGTGATCAAATATCCGCGGAGTCCTCGGTCGTCTTCTATAGCCAAGACCCGGTAACCGAGCAGGTAGAGAAGAGGGTTAACTTGCACCATTGGGGATCTTAGATAGATCACTGCCGCAATGACTAAGAATCCTACGTAAGCTATGACATCCCTTATTGAAGGGGATGAAACCGTGACAAATGGAAGCAGATAAGATGCCAGGTAGGAGGCGGTCTCGGGGCCAGCGTCTCTGATTTGAGACAGGATATGAGGGTTCGGCGCTACTCCTCGATCGAGTACGAGTAGCGCGAGAACGGAAGCCACTCCTACAGCAGCCATGACGGCGCACGAGATCCACAGCCACTGCTCCTGGAACCTGACGGCTAATAGAGCGAAGAGCGGCGCATAGGACGAGAGGAACAAGAGCGGCTTGGCAAGCATTCGGCCTCCCGTGCTCGGTGTCTGCAGCCGGCACCAGCGATCGAGCTACTGTTCGATTATCTCTGGGAGGTCCGACATTTTCCGTGATCGTTGAGGCCCCCATTCTGATGCACACCACCCGTCGCGCGGGCGGCGCGGGCCGGGACCGGCCGGAGAGCCGCACGCCCGGCCCGCTGGCCGCCCGGAGCGGGCGGGCGGCGGGCGAGCGGAGCAAGCCCCTTGACCCTGTAGTGAAGGTTCTCGCCGAAAACAGCTCTGGCCCCTGATCGGCACCGGGCTAGCCGGGCGACCAAGGGCCAGGATCAGTCAGTTACCGCAGGTCAGGCCTCACCGGTGGTCAGGCCGATCGGACACGCGACTCCCGTGCCGCCGATACCGCAGTAGCCGTTCGGCACCTTGAAGAGGTACTGCTGGTGGTAATCCTCCGCAAAGTAGAACTGGCCGGCCGGAGCGATCTCGGTCGTGATCTCGCCTAACCCGGCCTTGGTGAGCACCTCCTGGTACGCGTCCCTGGAGGCTGCGGCCGCCTTGGCCTGCTCGGGGCCGTAGGTGTAGACGGCCGACCGGTACTGCGTGCCCACGTCGTTGCCCTGGCGCATGCCCTGGGTCGGGTCGTGGGCCTCCCAGAACACCTTGAGCAGTTCCTCGTACGACACCTCGGCCGGGTCGAAGACCACCCGGACGACCTCGGCGTGCCCGGTCAGACCGGAGCACACCTCCTCGTATGTCGGATTCGGCGTATAGCCGCCCGCGTAGCCCACGGCGGTCGAGACGACCCCGGGGGTCTGCCAGAACTTGCGCTCGGCGCCCCAGAAGCAGCCCAGCCCGAACTCGGCGATCTCCACGCCCTCGGGGTACGGCGGAGCCAGCGGCGCGCCGAGAATCTGGTGGCGGGTGGCCACCGGCATGACCTCGGCCCGGCCCGGCAGCGCCTTCGCGGAGTCCACCATCGTCGTCTTGTCTGTGCCGAACAGCCAGCCCATCACGTACCCTTCCTTCCGATCTGCCATGCACAACCAGACAGCGGGCGGCCTTGTTCCTGACATAAGCGCCTCTAAAACCCGGGCATAGAGACCCTTATTTGTGCTGAATCTAGGTAAGCAGCAAAGATGGGCGTCATGCCTGATACGCGCCGCGGTGTGCTGTATGGCGTCGCCGCCTACACGATGTGGGGCCTGTTCCCTCTCTACTGGCCTCTGCTCAAGCCGTCCGGCGCCGTCGAGATCCTCGCCCATCGGATGGTCTGGTCGCTGGTCGTGGTGATCGCGGTCCTTGCCGTACGGCGCCACTGGTCGTGGATCCGCACCATAACGGGCCGGCAGCTGATCCTCCTCGCCCTCGCGGCCGTCACGGTCTCGGTCAACTGGGGCGTGTACATCTACGCCGTCAACGCCGGCCACGTTGTGGAAGGCGCCCTCGGCTACTTCATCAATCCCTTGGTCAGCGTGCTGTTCGGAGTGCTGATCTTCCGCGAGCGGCTGCGCCGATGGCAGTGGATCGCCGTCGCGCTGGGCGCGCTCGCGGTCCTCATCCTGGCACTCGACTACGGGCGCCTCCCCTGGATCGCCCTCGTGCTCGCCTTCAGCTTCGGCACGTACGGACTGATCAAGAAGGCGGCGGGGGTGGGCAGTGCGGAGAGCCTGACCATCGAGACGCTCGTGCTGCTGGTGCCGGCCCTGGGCTATCTGCTCGTCCTGCAGGCGAACGGCACCGGGACCTTCGGCAACCACGGTCTCGGCCACGCGCTGCTGCTCGTGGCGGCCGGCCTGATCACCGCGGTGCCGCTGATGCTCTTCACAGCCTCCACGCTGCGGGTGCCGCTCACGGTCATCGGCCTGCTCCAGTACATCGCCCCCGTGCTGCAGTTCCTGTGCGGTGTGCTGATCGTGCACGAGACGATGCCGGCCAGCCGGTGGGCCGGGTTCGTGGTCGTCTGGCTCGCGCTGAGCGCCTTCACCTGGGACAGCATCCGCTCCGCCCACACGTCCCGGCAGGAACGCACGGCGGCGCTCGAGACCGTCTGATACGCCTCCCGGCGTACGAGGTCCGCCTCCGACGGTACGACGACGGGGCCGGCCGGAACGGCGAGGATCGGTGGCATGAGCAAGGAATTCCGTTTCGGGATCGTCGCCGGTCTGGCCGCCGACGCCGCCACGTGGACGCAGACGGCCCGCCATGCCGAGGACCTCGGCTACTCGACCCTGCTCGTCCCCGACACCCTGGGGACGCTGCCGCCGCTGCTCGCGATGACCGCCGCGGCCACCGTCACGACGACGCTTCGCGTGGGCACGTTCGTGCTGGCCGCGCCCTACCGCAACCCCCGGCTGCTCGCGCACGAGCTCGCCGGGCTCGACTTCCTGTCCGGCGGACGGCTGGAGGTCGGCGTGGGGGCCGGACGTCCCGCCGCCGGGGAGGATGCCCTGGCGCTCGGCATGCCGTACGGCACGGCGGGCGAACGCGTCGCGCTGGTCCGTTCGGTGATCGGCGAAGTGCGGGCGGCCTTCGCCGGAAGCCGGACCACCGTGCAACGCCAGGGGCCGCCCATCCTCGTGGCGGGGGCCGGTCCGCGCATGCTGGCGCTGGCCGCGCAGGAGGCGGACATCGTCGCGCTCGCCGTACAGGCCGACACGCCGGAGGAGGGCCTGCGCGGGCCTGTGGGCACGCTGCGGGAGCTTGCCGGGGCGAGGTTCGACGACATCGAGCTGAGCATGAACCTCTTCCAGATCGGCGACGAGCCGCCCCCGTGGCTGCCGGAGGGGTTCAGGACCATTTCGGCGGACGCCGCCGCCATCTTGCGCGGCTCACCTCGCGAGATGGCCGACACGCTGCTGCGCCGCCGCGACGAGCTGGGCCTGTCCTACATCACCGTCAACGGCGCATTCGCCGACGCCCTCGCTCCCGTCGTCGAACTCCTCGCGGGCCGCTGACGTCAGCGGGTGGCCGACAGGCGTGACCGCGTGCGGGCAGGCGTCGACGCGGGCAGCGTGGTGAGGAGGTCGGCGAGCGAGACCCCCGCGAGGCTGCTGCGCCACGCGCGGTGCGCCTCGGCCATCTTCTCGGCGATGATGCAGATGCTCCGGCAGTCCTCGGGAGGCAGGGCCCCCCGTCCCTGCTGACGAATCTCGCGGCACTCGTACGGCGAGGAGGCGCCGTCGACCGCCTCGACGATCTGCAGCAACGTGATGTCGGGAGCCGCCCGTGCGAGCCGGAATCCGCCCCGCGGACCCGTCATCGCGGCGAGCACACCGGCTCTGACGAGCGCCTGCAACTGCTTGGCCAGGTAGGGCGCCGGAACGTCGAAATACTCCGCGAGCTGCGCCGCCGACGCGGTCGCTCCCGGCTCCAGCTGCGCCAGCGTGGCGGCGCAGTGCAACACCCACTCGGTGCTCGCAGGCAGCTTCATGCCCTCCAGTGTATTGGAGAGATTGCAGATCTATTTTGTCCGAGATAGCATCCGAGGCGTCTAACGAAGGAGAAGACCATGCGCATCGCAGTCGCCGGCGCCACCGGAAACATCGGAAAGCTCACCGTCGCCGCCCTCGAACGGGACGGGCACGACGTCGTCCCCGTCAGCCGCTCTCTCGGTGTGGACCTGATGACGGGCGAGGGGCTCGAGAAGGCCCTGGACGGCGTCGAGGCGGTCGTGGACGCGATCAGCTCGAACGCGACCGACCGGGACGAGTCCGTTGCCTACTTCGGCACGACCACCAGGAACCTGCTGGCCGCCGAGGAGCGGGCGGGCGTCCGCCACCACGTGCTGCTCTCGATCATCGGAATCCACCAGGTGGAGGGCAACGCCCACTACGCCGGCAAGCGGGAGCAGGAGCGCCTGGTGCCCGCCGGTCCGGTGCCGTGGACGATCGTCCCGGTCGCGCAGTTCCACGACTTCGCCGCGATGGTGGCGGGGTGGGTCGAGCAGGACGGCGTCGCCACGATCGCGCCGCTGCTGGTGCAGCCGATCGCGCCCGCGGACGTGGCCGACGTCCTCGCGGAGATCGCGGTGGGCGAGCCGCGGGGCCGCTACACCGACGTGGCCGGTCCCGAGCCACAGGACCTCGTTGACATGGCCCGGCGCACCTTCGCGGCGCGCGGCCGGGCTGTCAAGCTCGTGCCGACCTGGTCGGGAATCTTCGACACGACGATGGCCGGCGACGTGCTGCTGCCCGGGGAAGGCGCCCGCATCGCGCCGACCACCTTCGACGAGTGGCTCGCAACCCAGCAGTAGCCACCGGCAGCGCGCCCCTTTGGACCTCGTGCTCGGCCGCCCCCCACTGAGGGCAGGGCGGCCACGGTCACGAAGGCGTCAGGTCAGCGCCGCCTCGGCCCTGGCATACGCGGCCTCGGCGATGCGCGGCAGCAGTACGGCGGGGTCGGTCTCCGCGGCTGCCCCTTCTTCAGCGCCTCCGCCTCGAGGACCTGCTCCACGGACGGCACCCGGGGACGGACCCACCGGCACCGGCGAAACACCAGATGAGCGGGCGCAGCCGCGACGGGCGACACGGCAGTGGGCGAAGCCGCTGTGATGGCGTCGCACAGGGCTTGCGCCGAGCCCTCGCCCTACGCCACACGTGAGGACCTGGTCCTTGTTCACGAGGACGGCGTCGGGGGGCATCGAGCTCCCCGGCGTCGGAGCGACGGAGGTGCCCGCGCGTGGCGTCCCGCCACACGCCGTCCCGCCACACGCCGTCACGGCGACCAGAAGAGACAGGGCCGCGAGCCGGGGGATCCTCACCCGGCCAATGATCCCCTACAGGATGGTCAGCCCGTGCGCTCGACGACGTAGTCGCACAGGGCGACGAGGGCCGTACGCGCCGGGATCTCGGGCAGGCCGGCGAGGGCCTCCTTGGCCCGGTCGATCCAGCGGGTGAGCTCCTCACGGGCCTGTTCCATGGCCCGGTTGGCCCGCAGCAGCGTCAGCGCCTCATCGACGTCCTCCTCGGCCACGGGCCCCGACAGCAGGGTGCGCAGCCGGGCGTCGGCGGGGTCGTCGGAGGCCAGGGCGTGCAGCACGGGGAGCGTGCGGACCCCCTCGCGCAGGTCGGTGCCGGGGGTCTTGCCCGAGTCGGCCGTGGGCGCGGCCACGTCGATGAGGTCGTCGCCGAGCTGCCAGGCCACGCCGATCGCCTCGCAGGCGTCGGTCAGGCGCTCGACCACATCGGCGGAGGCGCCGGCGAGCATGGCCCCGAAGCGGCCCGAGGTGGCGATGAGGGAGCCGGTCTTGTCGGCCAGCACGCTGATGTAGTGGGCGATCGCGTCGCGGCCCTCGGCGGGCCCGATCGTCTCGCGGATCTGGCCGCGGACCAGGCGGGAGAACGTACGCGCCTGGATCCGGATGAGCTCGCTGCCGAGGTCGGCCAGGATCTCCGACGCCTGGGCGAACAGGTAGTCGCCGGTGAGGATGGCCACGGTGTTGTCCCACCGGGCGTTGGCGGACGGGGAGCCCCGGCGCACCGGAGCCTCGTCCATCACGTCGTCGTGGTAGAGCGTGGCCAGGTGGGTCAGCTCGATGACGACGGCCCCGGGCACGATGCCCGGGGCGTCCGGGTTGCCGAACTGGGCGGCCAGCAGCACGAGCATGGCCCGGAACCGCTTGCCACCCGCCTCGATGAGGTGCCTGGACGTCTGGGTGACGAAGGCGTCCTCACTCTCGACCGACGAGCGCAGCAGCTTCTCCACCGCCGCGAGCCCGCCTGCGAGGTCGTCGGCCAGCCGCTCGTCGACGAGAGGAATGTCCACAACGGGCGGCGCGGCCATACGGAGATCTCCTATCGGACGAACAGGGATTGTGCAGCCGTGTGCGCGAGGTCCAGCACAGGCTGGGGGTACACCCCGAGAACTACGGTAGCCAATGCCGCGATACCGACCACAGCCGCGGTCCCCCGCGAGGGCAGCACGACGGACGGGCCGTCGGCGGCCGGGTCGCTGAAGAACATCAGCACGATCACCCGGACGTAGAAGAACGCGGCGATCGCCGAGGCCACCACACCGATGATGACCAGCGGCATGGCGCCGTTGGCGACGGCCGCCTGGAAGATGGCGTACTTCCCGAAGAACCCGCTGGTCAGCGGGATGCCGGCGAAGGCCAGCAGGAAGAAGGCGAACGTCCCGGCCAGCAGCGGCGAGCGCTTGCCCAGCCCGGCCCAGCGGGACAGGTGCCACGCCTCGCCGCCCGCGTCGCGCACCATCGTGACGATGGCGAACGCGCCGACGGTGGTGAAGCCGTACGCCACCAGGTAGAACAGCAGACCGGACAGGGCCGAGGTGTTCTCCGCCTGGGTGTGGCCGGTGGCGATGACACCGATGAGCAGGAAGCCGCCGTGCGCGATGGACGAGTAGGCCAGCATCCGCTTGATGTCGGTCTGCGTGATCGCGAGGATCGCGCCGACCACCATCGTGAGAATCGCCACACCGTAGAGCACCGGGCGCCAGTCCCAGTCGAGACCGCCGAGGCCCACCCAGAACACCCGCAGCAGCGCGCCGAAGGCGGCGACCAGCGTGCCGGAGGCCATCAGCGCGGTGATGGGCGTGGGCGCGCCCTGGTAGACGTCCGGCTTCCACGCCTGGAACGGCGCGGCACCGATCTTGAACAGCAGGCCGACGCCGAGCATGGCCGCGCCGATGTAGAGCAGCGTGTCCTGGCCGCCGACCGCCCCCAGCGCCTGGTTGATCTTCGCGAGGTCGACCGACCCCGCGAAGCCGTACAGCAGGGCCGTGCCGTACAGGAAGAAGGCCGAGGAGAACGCGCCGAGCAGGAAGTACTTGACCGCGGCCTCCTGCGACAGCAGACGACGGCGCCGGGCCAGGCCGCACAGCAGGTAGAGCGGCAGCGACATGACCTCGAGGGCGACGAACGCCACGAGCAGGTCGTTGGCCGCGGGGAACAGCAGCATGCCGCCGACCGCGAACAGCACCAGCGGATAGACCTCGGTGTGCGCGGCCCGCTCGACGAGCGACTGCTCCTCCTCGGCCGAGCCGGGCACGGCCGCCGCGGAGCCGACGAAGTGCTCCTCGTCCTTGATGAGCAGCACGCTCACGAAGGCGAGGATGAGGATCGTGCCCCAGATGAACAGGGCCGGGCCGTCCACGGCCACCGCGCCCATCGCGGCGGGCTTGGTGGGCACACCCTTGACCGCCTGCCACACGGCCAGCGCGAACGCGCCGGCCAGCGACAGCAACGTGAGCGGCAGGTGGATCGCCGAGCGCAGGTAGCGCGGGGCGAATGCCTCCACCAGCACGCCGACGATCGCCGCGCCGAAGACGACGAGTACCGGCGCCAGCAGGGCGTACTCGATACTCGGCGCCTGAATGGTGCCGTTCACTACTGGCCCTCCTGAGCAACGGGTACGGCCGGCTTCGGGTCCGTGACGGAGACGCTCGACAGCGTGTCCTTCACGGCGGGATTGATCACGTCGAGCAGCGGCTTGGGATAGAAGCCGAACACCAGCAGCAGCGCGACGAGCGGCGCCACCACCCACTTCTCCCTGGCGTTGAGGTCGGGCAGCGACTTGACCGACTCGGCCGTCGGGCCGTTCATCGTCCGCTGGTACATCCACAGGATGTAGATCGCGGCGAGGATGACGCCGACCGTCGCGATCACGGCCGGGACGACGTAGCGCTGGTAGGTGCCGGTCAGCACCATGAACTCGCTGACGAACGTGCTGAGACCGGGCAGCGAGAGGCTGGACAGACCCGCCACCAGGAACGTCCCGGCGAGGATCGGCGCCACCTTCTGCACACCGCCGTAGTCGGCGATGAAGTGCGAGCCCCTGCGGTAGACGAGGAAGCCCACGATCAGGAACAGCGCGCCGGTCGAGAAGCCGTGGTTGACCATGTAGAGCGTGGCGCCCGAGCCCGCGCTGGTGGTCATCGCGAACACACCCAACGCGATGAAGCCGAAGTGCGACACCGAGGTGTACGCGATGAGCCGCTTCATGTCGGTCTGCCCGATGGCCACGATCGCGCCATACACGATGCCGATCACCGACAGCACGATGACCAACGGCGTGAAGAACTTCGCGGCGTCGGGGAAGAGCTCAAGGCAGAAGCGCAGCATGCCGTACGTGCCGACCTTGTCCAGCACGCCGACGAGCAGGACGGCCGCGCCGGCCGGGGCCTGGGCGGCGGCGTCGGGCAGCCAGGTGTGGAACGGCCACAGCGGCGCCTTGATCGCGAAGGCGATGAAGAAGCCCAGGAACAGCCACTTCTGCGTCGTCACGTCCTGGATGGTCCCGACCAGGTCGGAGAACATGAACGTGCCCTTGCCGGCGATCGAGTAGAGCGCGATCACCGCCACCAGCATCAGGAGCCCGCCGAACAGCGAGTACAGCAGGAACTTCACGGCCGCGTACGACCGCTGCGCACCGCCGTACGACCCGATCATGAAGTACATCGGGATCAGCATGGCTTCGAAGAAGACGTAGAAGAGGAAGACGTCGGTCGCCGCGAAGACGCCGATCATCATGGCCTCGAGCACCAGCAGCAGTGAGAAGTACGTCCGGACCGAGCGCTTGCCGGCCTCGGCGTCATGCCAGGAGGCGAGCACCACGATCGGCACGAGGATCACCGACAGCAGGATCAGCACCAGGGCGATGCCGTCCACGGCGACGCCGTAGTGCACGCCGAACGCGGGGATCCAGTCGTGCGTCTCGGCGAACTGGAACTTGTCGCCGTTCGGGCTGAACTGGACCGCCATGGCGACGGTCAGCGCCAGCACGATCAGCGACACCACGAGGGTGAACTGCTTGGCGAGCTTGTCGTTGCGGACAAGGGTCACGCCCAGCGCGCCGAGTACGGACACGCCCATCAGGGTTGAAAGCCAGGGCATCACAGGTTCCCTACGACGAGCCAGGCACCGGCCAGGATGGCGGCGCCCAGGAATATCGACAGCGCGTACGAGCGGACGAACCCGGTCTGGACCCTGCGCAGTCGCCCGGACGTGCCGCCGATGCCGGCGGCCAGGCCGTTCACGAGGCCGTCCACGCCGCGGTTGTCGAAGAACACGGCCAGGCGGGTCAGCCACTGGCCGGGGCGCATGAACAGCGCCTCGTTCAGGGCGTCGCCGTACAGGTCACGACGGGCGAAGGCGGTGAGGAACGAGCCGCGCGGGGCGACCGCGGGCACCTCGGCCCTGCCGTACTTGGCCCAGGCGAGGGCCGCGCCGATCGCGACGAGCGCGAGCGTGACCAGACCGGTGAGGCTGAACGGGTGGAACGACGGCATCTCCTCCGGCGCGCCGACGGCCGGCGACAGGAAGGTCATGAACCGGTTGCCCAGCACCAGGAAGCCGCCCAGGCCGATCGCGCCGACCGACAGGATGATCAGCGGCCAGGTCATGACGGCGGGCGACTCGTGCGGGTGGGCCGTGGGCTCCCAGCGCTTGGCGCCGAAGAACGTCATGAACACCAGGCGCGACATGTAGAAGCCGGTGATGCCCGCGCCGAGCACGGCCAGCCAGCCGAGGACGGCGTTGTGCTCCATCACGGTCTCGATGATGCCGTCCTTGGTGAAGTAGCCGGACAGCAGCGGGAACCCGATGATCGCCAGGTAGCCGACGAGGAACGTCACGAACGTGACCGGCATGACCTTGCGCAGCGCGCCGTACTTGCGCATGTCGACCTCGTCGTTCATGGCGTGCATGACCGAGCCCGCGCCGAGGAACATGTCGGCCTTGAAGAAGCCGTGCGTGATCAGGTGGGCGATCGCGAAGGCGTAGCCCGCCGGGCCGATGCCCGCGGCGAGCACCATGTAGCCGATCTGCGACATCGTCGAACCGGCCAGGGCCTTCTTGATGTCGTCCTTGGCGGTACCGATGATCGCACCGGCGAGCAGCGTCGCGACGCCGACGATCGTCACCACGAGCTGCGCGGTCCCGGCGCCCTGGAAGATCGGGCCGGACCGGACGATCAGGTAGACGCCGGCGGTGACCATGGTCGCGGCGTGGATGAGGGCCGAGACCGGGGTCGGGCCCTCCATCGCGTCGAGGAGCCAGGACTGCAGCGGGAGCTGCGCCGACTTGCCGCAGGCGCCGACCAGCAGCAGCAGGCCGATCGCGGTGAGCGTGCCCGAGGACGCCTTGTCGGCGTTCGCGAGGACGTCGTTGAAGGCCAGCGTGTGGAACGTCGCGAAGATCGTGAAGATGCCGATCAGCAGGCCGAAGTCGCCGACGCGGTTGACGATGAACGCCTTCTTGGCCGCGGTCGCCGCCGAGGGCTTGTGCTGCCAGAACCCGATCAGCAGGTACGACGCGAGGCCGACGCCCTCCCAGCCGACGAACAGGGCCACGTAGTTGTCGGCCAGCACCAGCAGGAGCATCGCCGCGACGAACAGGTTGAGGTAGGCGAAGAACCGCCGCCTGTTCGGGTCGTGCGCCATGTAGCCGATCGAGTAGATGTGGATCAGCGAGCCCACAAAGGTGATCAGCAGGCAGAACGAGATCGACAGCGGGTCGACCAGCAGGCCCACCTTCGCGAGGCCCGGGATGAAGTCGTACAGCTCGATCCCGCGGCGGCGCTCACCGGGAGCGAAGCCGAGCAGCTGCGCGAACGACAGCGCCGCCACCACGAAGGACGCGACGGCCATGAGCACGCCCAGCAGGTGGCCGAACTTGTCGGTCCTCCGGCCGCCAAGCAGGAGGACCGCCGCTCCCACCAGGGGCAGAGCGATCATGAGCCAGGCTGCTCCGATCGCTCCGCCGGAGTGCTGGATGATCTCAGCGGGTTCCACGGCCACCTCTTAGTACTTCAGCAGGCTGACGTCGTCGACCGACGCGGACCTGCGGGTTCGGAAGATCGTCACGATGATGGCCAGGCCGATGACCACCTCGGCGGCGGCCACGATCATCACGAAGAACGCGATGAGCTGGCCGTCGAGGTTGCCGTTCTGCCGGGCGAAGGTGACGAACGCCAGGTTGCAGGCGTTGAGCATGAGCTCGACGCACATGAACACCACGATGGCGTTGCGCCGTACGAGCACGCCGACGCCGCCGATGGCGAACAGCAGCGCGGAGAGCACCAGGTAGTGCGTGGTCACTTGCCGTCCTCCTCGCTCAGGGACTCCATCGGAGACTCACCGCGCGGGCGGACGACCCGGCCCGCCACGACGCTGTCGCCGTCGTCGGGCATCGGCTCGGTGTCGGGGCCGCCGTCCCTGACCTCCTCGGTCACGGTGGGCGTGCTGTGCCCGGCCGCGCGCAGCGCGGCCTCCTCCTGCTCCAGCACCTGGGCGACCTCGGGAGACAGGGTGCCCCGGGATTCCTCGTACCGGGCGATGTACCGGTTGACCGACAGCGGCGAGACCGACCCGTCGGGCAGCAGCGCCGGCATGTCGATGGCGTTGTGCCGGGCGTAGGTGCCGGGGCCGGGCAGCGGCGCCGGGTTCTTGCCCGTCCTGCCGAAGGTGACGAAGCGCTGCCGGGACAGGTCCTTCTGGGTCGGCTTGGCCTCGGCGCGCTCCCGGTGCGCGAGCACCATCGCGCCGAGCGCCGCGGTGATCAGCAGCGCCGAGGTGACCTCGAAGGCGAACACGTGGCGCGTGAAGATCAGCTCGGCCAGGGAGGGCACGTTGCCCGACCGCGTGGCGGCGGCCAGCCCCTTGGGCGAGCCGACGACCGCGTTGCCGATGCCGAGGGCGAGCAGGACGGCGAAGCCGAGCCCGCCCAGGATCGCCCAGAACCGCTGTCCCCTGATCGTCTCCACGAGGGAGTCGGACGAGTCCACGCCCACGAGCATGAGCACGAACAGGAACAGCATCATGACCGCGCCGGTGTAGACGATGATCTGCACCGCGGCCAGGAACGGAGCGTCCTGGACCGCGTACAGCACCGCCAGCGAGAGCATGACCACGCCGAGCATGAGGGCCGAGTAGACGGCCCTGCGGCTGAAGACGAGTCCGAGCGCGGCGATCACCGAGACGACCGCGAGCACCCAGAACGTGATGGACTCACCCATTGCTTCGACCCAACCGGTAGTAGTCCTCTTCGGTCTCGCCGAGGCGCATCGGGTGAGGCGGCTGCTCCATGCCCGGTCCGAGCGGTGCGAGGAGCATCTCCTTGGTGTAGATCAACGACTCGCGGCTGGAGTCGGCGAGCTCGTACTCGTTGGTCATCGTGAGCGCCCGGGTCGGGCACGCCTCGATGCACAACCCGCAGAGGATGCAGCGCAGGTAGTTGATCTGGTAAACGCGGCCGTACCGTTCACCGGGCGAGAAACGCTCCTCGTCGGTGTTGTCGCCGCCCTCAACGTAGATGGCGTCGGCCGGGCAGGCCCAGGCGCACAGCTCACAGCCGACGCACTTCTCCAGCCCGTCGGGCCACCGGTTCAGCTGGTGCCTCCCGTGGAAACGCGGCGCGGTGGGCCGCTTCTCCTCCGGATAGTTGACGGTCACCGGCTTTTTGAACATGTGGTGGAAGGTGACGCCGAATCCCTTGATCGGGTTCAGCCAATCAGTTGCTCCCACTGGTCACCTCCTTGGCGGCGTCGGAATTGAGACGCGCGGCGGGCACGACTCCGTGGTAGTGCGGAGCGTCGAGCGGCGGAACCGGGAAGCCGCCCGCGGCGGGCTCCTCGCGCAGTTGCTCGAACTCCTCCTCGATCGCGGCCGCCTTGGCCTCCCTGCGACGCTGGTTGACGGTGTCGAACCGCAGCCAGATCGCGAAGGCGCCGATGATGACGACCGCGCCGATGCTCAGGATGATCGCCCGGTCGGCCTCGGGCATGCGCAGCGCCTTGAACGTGGCGGCCAGCAGGATCCAGGCCAGGTTGACCGGGATCAGCACCTTCCACCCGAAGGCCATCAGCTGGTCGTACCGGACACGCGGCAGCGAGGCGCGGACCCAGACGAAGAAGCCGAACGCGATGACCAGCTTGAGGAAGAACCACAGCATCGGCCACCAGCCGGAGTTCGCGCCGTCCCACAGCGACAGTGGCCACGGGGCGCGCCAGCCGCCGAAGAACAACGTGATCGCCATGGCCGAGACCGTGAAGACGTTCACGTACTCGGCGAGCATGAACATCGCGAACTTCAGCGAGGAGGAGTACTCGGTGTGGAAGCCGCCGACCAGCTCGCCCTCGCCCTCGGGGAGGTCGAAGGGCACGCGGTTCGTCTCGCCCAGCATCGTGATCGCGTAGATCAGGAAGGACGGGATCAGCGAGACCACATACCAGGACGGCGCCGGGATGGACAGCCCCAGGATGTCCCAGGTGCCGCCGCTCGCCTGCTTCGCCACGATCTCCGAGGTGGACAGTGTGCCCGCCTGGAGGAACACCGCGACGAACGACAGGCCCATCGCGATCTCGTACGACACCACCTGGGCGGCCGAGCGCAGACCGCCCAGCACGGCGTACGGCGAGCGGGAGCCCCACCCGGCGAGCACGACGCCGTAGACGCCGATCGACGCGGTGGCCAGGACCAGCAGAACCGCGACCGGCAGGTCGGTGAGCTGCAGCGGCGTCTTGTGGCCGAACATCCACACCATCGGGCCGAACGGCACGACGGAGAAGGCCAGGAAGGCCGGGACGGCGATGATGACCGGGGCCAGGAAGTAGATCACCTTGTCCACGGTGCGGGGCATGATGTCTTCCTTGAGCCCCATCTTCAGGCCGTCGGCCACTGACTGCAGCAGGCCGAACTTGCCCGCCCTGTTGGGGCCGTAGCGGTGCTGCATGCGCGAGATGAGCTTGCGCTCGGTCCACACGCCCATCAGCACGCCCAGCATCAGGAACACGAAGATCGCGACGGCCTTGATGATGCTGATCCACAATGGATCATGGCCGAAGTCGTCCAGCGTGGGTACGTTGTTCACGACACGCTCCCGATCGTTACGATGTCGCCGCCCACCGCGCGCAGGTCGCGGGTGACCGACAGGCCGGCGGAGTTGGACGGCAGCCACACGACCCGGTCGGGCAGGTCCGCGATCCGCACCGGGACGATCAGGTCGTCGCCGATGGCGATCTTCCCACCGTCCACCGCGCCGATCTCCGCGGCGGTGGCCTCCGACAGCAGCGCCGCCACCGTGCGGGCGGTCCCCGCCAGGTAGGGCTCGCCGTCCTGCATCCGGCCGTCGTCGAGCAGCAGGTGCCAGGTCGCCAGCACGGCCTCGCCCGCCTGCGGCTCCCGCACCGGACGGCCGGTGACCGCGGGCGCGAGCGGGCGGGCGCCCTTCCAGGCGCCCAGCGAGGCCATCTCGCGCCGGGCGGCGGCGGGCTCGGGCAGGCCGAGGTGCACGTCCATCTGGTCGGCGATCGAGGCGATGGCGCGCAGGTCGCTCATCAGACCGGGCACGGCCGTGGCCACACCGAACGAGCGGCCCCTGCCCTCCCAGTCGACGAACGTCCCGGACTTCTCGGCCACCGCGGCGACCGGCAGGACCACGTCGGCCCGGTCGGTGACCGCGCTGGCGCGGATCTCCAGGCTCACGATGAACGGCGTGTTCTCCAGCGCCGCCAGGGCCCTCGCGGGGTCGGGCAGGTCGTAGGGGTCCACACCCGCCACGACCAGTGCGTCGACCTCGTCGTTCAGCGCGGCCTCGATGATGCCCGCCGTGTCGCGGCCGGGCGCCTCGGGCAGCGAGGCGACGCCCCACACCCTGGCGACCTCCGCGCGGGCGGTCTCGTCGGCGGCCGGGCGGCCGATCGGCAGCAGCCCCGGCAGGGCGCCCGCCTCCAGCGCGCCGCGCTCACCGGCCCGGCGCGGCACCCAGGCGAACCTGGCGCCCGTGGCCTGCGTGAGCCGTACGAGCGCGGACAGGGCGCCGGGAACGGTGGCGAGCCGCTCACCGGCGAGGACGATCGTCCCCGCGGGCAGCAGGTCGCCGCCGATGAGGTCGCCGAGCGCCTCGGCCTCGGCGCCGGGCCGCGTGCGGATCAGCGTGCCCTTCATCTTGGCCAGGCCCGGCGTGGCGAACGGCGCGAGCGAGTAGACCTTCATGCCCCGCTTGCGCGCCGCCTTGCGCAGGCGCAGGAAGACGATCGGCGACTCCTCCTCGGGCTCGAACCCGGCCAGGAGCACGGCCGGGGCCGTCTCCAGGTCGGCGTAGGAGACCTCGATGCCCTTGCCGGCCACGGCGTGGGCGAGGAACCGCGTCTCCTCCTCCGAGTGCGGGCGGGAGCGGAAGTCGATGTCGTTGGTGCCGAGGGCGATCCTGGCGAACTTGCTGTAGGCGTAGGCGTCCTCGACCGTGAGCCGCCCGCCGACCAGCACACCGGCCTTGCCGCGGGCCCGCAGCAGGCCCTCGGCGGCGACGGCCAGCGCGTCCGGCCAGGAGGTCGGGACGAGCTTGCCGCTCTCGTCACGGACCAGCGGCGACCGCAGGCGGTCGGGCGCGGTCGCGTAGGTGAAGGCCCAGCGGCCCTTGTCGCAGTTCCACTCCTCGTTGACCTGCGGGTCGTCCCCGGCCAGGCGGCGGGTGACCTTGCCGCGGCGGTGGTCGGTGCGCAGCGAGCAGCCCGACGCGCAGTGCTCGCACGCGCTCGGCGTGGAGACCAGGTCGAACGGGCGGGAGCGGAACCGGTAGGCCGCGCCGGTCAGCGCGCCCACCGGGCAGATCTGGATGGTGTTGCCCGAGAAGTAGGACTGGAACGGCTCGCCGTCGGCGACGCCCACCTGCTCCTTGGCCCCGCGCTCGAAGAAGTCGATGAGCGGGTCACCGGCGATCTGCTCGGAGAAGCGGATGCAGCGCGCGCACTGGATGCAGCGCTCGCGGTCGAGCAGCACCTCGCTCGACAGCGGGACGGGCTTGTCGAACGTGCGCTTCTCCTCGACGAACCGGCTCTCGCCCTGGCCGTTCGACATGGCCTGGTTCTGCAGGGGGCACTCGCCGCCCTTGTCGCAGACCGGGCAGTCGAGCGGGTGGTTCAGCAGCAGCATCTCCATCACGCCGCGCTGGGCCTTCTCGGCCACCGGCGAGGTGAGCTGCGTGTTGACCACCATGCCCTCGGCGACCTCGATCGCGCAGGACGGCTGCGGCTTGGGAAAGCCGCGGCCGTTGCCCGCGTCGGGGATGTCGACCAGGCACTGACGGCAGTTGGCCGCCGGCGAGAGCAGCGGGTGGTCGCAGAACCGGGGGATCTGGATCCCCAGCAGCTCCGCGGCCCGGATGATCAGAGTCCCCTTGGGGACGCTGATCTGGAAGCCGTCGATGGTCAGGCTGACCATGTCCACGACCGGCTGCTCCGGCTGCGTCGTCTGAACTGTCACTTGGACCCCCACACCGTGGAAGCGGCGGGATCGAACGGGCAGCCGCCGATCTCGAAGTGCTTGAGGTATTCGTCGCGGAACTGCTTCACCGACGAGTGGATCGGGCTCGTCGCGCCGTCGCCGAGGGCGCAGAACGAGCGGCCGAGGATGTTGTCGGCGATGTCGGTGATCGTGGCCAGGTCCTCCTCGGAGCCCTGGCCCTTCTCCAGCCGCCTGAGCACCTGCTTGAGCCAGAAGGTGCCCTCACGGCAGGGGGTGCACTTGCCGCAGGACTCGTGCGCGTAGAACTCGGTCCACCGCATCACCGCGCGGACCACGCAGGTCGTCTCGTCGAAGATCTGCAGGGCGCGGGTGCCCAGCATCGAGCCCTTGGCCCCCACCGACTCGAAGTCGAGCGGCACGTCGAGGTGCTCGGCCGTGAAGATCGGCGTCGAGGAGCCCCCCGGCGTCCAGAACTTCAGCTCGTGGCCCTCGCGGATGCCGCCCGCCATGTCGAGCAGCTCGCGCAGCGTGATGCCCAGCGGGGCCTCGTACTGGCCCGGCCGGGTCACGTGGCCCGACAGGGAGAAGATGCCGAAGCCCTTGGACTTCTCGGTGCCCATCCCGGCGAACCAGTCGGCGCCGTTGGCGATGATACTCGGCACGCTCGCGATCGACTCGACGTTGTTGACCACGGTCGGGGAGGCGTACAGGCCGGCGACCGCCGGGAACGGCGGCTTGAGCCGGGGCTGGCCGCGGTAGCCCTCCAGCGAGTCGAGCAGCGCGGTCTCCTCGCCGCAGATGTACGCCCCGGCGCCGCTGTGCACGACCAGTTCGAGGTCGTAGCCCGAGCCGAAGATGTCCGTCCCGAGGTAGCCCTTCTCGTACGCCTCCTGGACCGCGGCCTGCACCCGGCGGACGACGTGGACCACCTCGCCGCGGACGTAGATGAACGCGTGGTTGGCCCGGATGGCGTAGGACGAGATGATCACGCCCTCGACCAGCGCGTGCGGGTTGGCCATCATGAGCGGGATGTCCTTGCAGGTCCCCGGCTCCGACTCGTCGGCGTTGACGACGAGGTAGTGGGCCTTGCCGTCGCCCTGCGGGATGAAGCCCCACTTCATGCCGGTCGGGAAGCCCGCGCCGCCGCGGCCGCGCAGGCCGGAGTCCTTCACCGCCTGGATGACGGCGTCGGGGTCCATGCCCAGGGCCTTCTTCGCGGCCGCGTACTCGCCGTACCCGTCGAGGGTGAACGAGTCGGCCCGGTCCCAGTTCCTGGTGAGAACAGGCGTCAGCGTTGTCATTGGTCGCTCACCGCTCCTCGTTCGCTGCGCGGGCCGCTCGTACCTCGCGGACCGCTCCGCTCACTGCGTCGGGTTCTCTCCGCGTGGTCACTTCTCGCTCCCCTCGGCCTTGGGGGCCTCCCAGCCGTTGGCCTTGGCGACCTTCAGGCCCTCCAGCGACGGGCCAGCGGCCGACGGGCCGTCACCGGCCAGGCCGTCGGGCAGCCCGGCGAGGACACGGGAGGCCTCCTTGAACGTGCACAGCCGGCGCGGGCCCCGGGTGGGCGAGACCTCCGTGCCGGCGCGCAGGTCGTCGACGAGCTGCTTGGCCGACTCCGGGGTCTGGTTGTCGAAGAACTCCCAGTTGACCATCATGACCGGCGCGAAGTCGCAGGCGGCGTTGCACTCCAGCCGCTCCAGCGTGATCTTGCCGTCCGCGGTGGTCTCGTCGTGGCCGACGCCCACATGCTCGGTGAGCTCTTCCCAGATCTGGTCGCCGCCCATGACCGCGCACAGCGTGTTGATGCAGACGCCGACGTTGTACTCGCCGGACGGCTCGCGCTTGTACATGGTGTAGAAGGTCGCCACACCGACGACCTCGGCCTTGGACAGGCCCAGCATCTCGGCGCAGAACTCCTGGCCGGCGTCGGAGATGTAGCCGTCCTCCGACTGCACCAGGTGCAGCAGCGGCAGCAGCGCCGAACGCGGCCGGGGGTAGCGGCCGATGATCTCCTTGGCGTCCGTCGCCAGACGCTCGCGGACCTCGGGCGCGTAACCCGTGCTCATGGTCGCGCTCCCCTCCTCATTCGCCACGCGGGCGGCCTGGGCCCTCGGCCCACCGCTCCGCTCACTCGTCGGCTCGCCGCTCATCGGTCCACACCTCCCATGACCGGGTCGATCGAGGCGACCGCGGCGATGACGTCGGCGACCATGCCGCCCTCGCACGTCGCGGGCACCGCCTGCAGGTTCGTGAACGACGGGTCGCGGAAGTGGACCCGGTAGGGCCGGGTGCCGCCGTCGCTGACCACGTGCGCGCCGAGCTCGCCGCGCGGCGACTCGACCGAGGCGTACGCCTGGCCGGCCGGCACCCGGAAGCCCTCGGTCACCAGCTTGAAGTGGTGGATCAGGGCCTCCATGGAGCTGCCCATGATGTGCGCGATGTGGTCGGGCGAGTTGCCGAGGCCGTCGGGGCCGAGCGCGAGCTGCGACGGCCAGCCGATCTTCTTGTCCTCGATCATCACCGGACCGGTCTTGAGCGGGCCCGACAGCCGGTCGAGCACCTGCTCGATGATCTTGAGCGACTCCTCCATCTCGTCCATCCGGACGAGATAGCGGCCGTACACGTCGCAGGTGTTCTGCGTCGGCACCTCGAACTCGTACGTCTCGTAGCCGCAGTAGGGCTGCGACTTGCGCAGGTCCCACGGCAGGCCGGCGGCGCGCAGCATGGGCCCGGTGACCCCCAGCGCCATGCAGCCGGTCAGGTCGAGGTAGGCGACGTCCTTGGTGCGCCGGGTGTAGACCGGGTTCGCGTCGAGGAGCTTGCGCATCTCCTTGATCCGGTCCGGCATGACCTTGAGGAATTCACCGATCTTGTCGACCGCGCCGGCCGGCAGGTCGACGCTGACGCCGCCCGGCCGGACGTACGCCATGTTCATCCGCAGGCCGGTGATGTACTCCATGATGTCGAGCACCATCTCGCGCTCGCGGAAGCCGAACAGCATCGGCGTCGTCGCGCCCAGCTCCAGGCCGAACGTCGCGATCGCGACGAGGTGCGAGGAGATCCGGGTGAGCTCCATCGTCAGGACCCGGATGGCCTGCGCCCGGTCCGGGATCCGGTCGGTGATCCCGAGAAGCTTCTCGACCCCCATGCAGTAGGCGGTCTCGTTGAAGATCGGCGCGAGATAGTCCATGCGGGTGACGAACGTGACCCCCTGGGTCCACGTCCGGAACTCCATGTTCTTCTCGATGCCGGTGTGCAGGTAGCCGATCACCGTGCGGGCGTCGGTCACGGTCTCGCCGTCGAGGGTCAGCACGAGCCGGAGCACGCCGTGGGTCGACGGGTGCTGCGGGCCCATGTTGACGACCAGGCGCTCGTCGGACGACTCGCTGACGGTCTTGACCAGCTCGTCCCAGTCCTGACCGGCGACGTCGTAGATCCGGCCCTGGGTCTCGGTGGCGGTCTCGGTGGTGCTCACGACGTTCTCCTCGCTGCGCTCGTCCACTCGTGCAGGTCGCCGCTGATGCTCACGAGTACGACCTCCTCCGGTCCGGCGCGGGGACCTCGGCGCCGCGGTACTCGACCGGGATTCCGCCGAGCGGGTAGTCCTTGCGCTGCGGGTGCCCCTCCCAGTCGTCCGGCATCTCGATCCTGGTCAGCGCCGGGTGGCCGTCGAAGACGATTCCGAAGAAGTCGTACGTCTCGCGCTCATGCCAGTCGTGCGTGGGGTAGACCTGAACCGTGGAGGGGATGTGCGGGTCGGCGTCGGGGCAGGAGACCTCCACCCGGATGCGCCGGTTGTGCGTGATGGAGCACAGGTGGTAGACGGCGTGCAGCTCCGCGCCGGTCTCCTCGGGGTAGTGGACGCCCGAGACGCCGAGCGACAGCTCGAAGCGCAGCGCGGCGTCGTCACGCAGGTGCCGCATCACCTCGGCCAGCCGCTCGCGCCGCACGTGGAAGGTGGCCTCGCCGCGGTCGACGACCACGCGCTCGATGGCGTCGGCGAACGTCGGCTCCAGCGCGT
Organism: Microbispora bryophytorum; assembly: GCF_043197435.1. Classification (NCBI taxonomy): domain Bacteria; kingdom Bacillati; phylum Actinomycetota; class Actinomycetes; order Streptosporangiales; family Streptosporangiaceae; genus Microbispora; species Microbispora bryophytorum. The sequence goes on from NZ_JBICTF010000002.1 coordinate 273,247, forward strand.
CGGCCACCTCGTCGAAGTACGACCCGTACGGCCGGCTGCTGAACAGCTTGGGCGGGCGGCGGACGACCAGGCGGTTGTAGCCGGAGGTGTCGCCGCTGTCCTTGACGCCGAACATGCCCTTGCGGGCGACGGGCTCCTCGGGCAGCCCGGGCAGGTTCTCGGTGGTCACTTCCCGGCTCCCTGGTCGATCAGCGGCAGCGTGCGCATCGCGCGGAGCTCCAGCTCTTCGATCTGCTTCTCACGGTGCGCGCCGAACTTCATGTTCTGAATCTTGTCGTGCAGCTTCACGATGGCGTCGATCAGCATCTCCGGGCGCGGCGGGCAGCCGGGCAGGTAGATGTCGACCGGCACCACGTGGTCCACGCCCTGCACGATGGCGTAGTTGTTGAACATGCCACCGCTGGACGCGCACACGCCCATCGCGATGACCCACTTGGGCTCGGCCATCTGGTCGTAGATCTGGCGGAGGACGGGCGCCATCTTCTGCGACAGCCGGCCGGCCACGATCATCAGGTCCGCCTGCCGCGGCGAGGCGGAGGCGCGCTCCATGCCGAAGCGGGCCAGGTCGTGCTTCGGGCCGCCGGTGGCCATCAGCTCGATGGCGCAGCAGGCGAGACCGAAGGTCGCCGGCCAGACGGAGTTCTTCCGGGCCCAGCCGGCCACCTGCTCGACGGTGGTGAGGACGAACCCGCTCGGGAGTTTCTCTTCAAGACCCATGGCTAATCCCAATCGAGGCCGCGACGCCGCCAGACATAGGCGTACGCCACGAGAACGGTGACGATGAACAGCACCATCTCGACGAGCCCGAACACGCCGAGTCTGTCGAAGGCCACCGCCCACGGATAGAGGAAGATGATCTCAATGTCGAACACGATGAACAGCATCGCTGTGATCATGTACTTCAGCGGGAAGCGCCCGCCGCCGACCGGCTGCGGAGTGGGCTCGATGCCGCACTCGTAGGCGTCCAGTTTCGCGCGGTTCCAGCGCTTCGGCCCGGTGAAGGGCGCGATGCTCACGGAGAACACGGCGAATCCCGCCGCGAGGACCGCGAGCACCACGATCGGCACATACAGCTCCATGGCTACATGTCCTCGCTAACTCGGTGAATTTGGGCGATCACGAGAATGCCGGAGAACGCGGCCGGTCGGGCGGCCGCCGCCTGTGGCGCCGTCTGCGGGGCCGGCGGCGAGGTGCGCGTCGTCTCGCGGGCTTCGGTCATGCGGGTTCGCGTCATGCGGGTTCGCGTCATGCTGGCTTCGGTCATGATGGCGGAGCCACCTTCGACAGGGCGTTGATTATGCGGTCGGGGACGTCGCCCCGACGATCTGTGAGATTAGCGAGCAGCTTGAAGGCGAATCTCATCAGGGTGGGATGGGGCATCCCGTGCCGGGTCGCGAAGCTCATCACTCCCGGCCTCCCGATCGCCTCGACGAACAGGCGACCGAGGGTGAAGTATCCCCCATGCGCGTCTTTGAGGATACGCGGGTAGGCGAGTAACACGCGCTCACGCTGGGCGGCCGTCGAGCGGGACAGCGCCTGGACGATCACTTCGGCCGCCGTCCTGCCGGTCTCCATGGCGTACGCGATGCCCTCGCCGTTGAACGGGTTGATCGACCCGCCCGCGTCGCCCACGAGAACCAGCCCGCGGGTGTAGTGCGGCTGCCGGTTGAAGCCCATCGGCAGCGCGGCGCCCCTGATCGGGCCCGTCATGTTCTCGTCGGTGAAGCCCCACTCCGCCGGCGTGTTCTTCATCCAGCGCCGCAGCAGGTCGCGGTAGTCGATGCTCTTGAACGCATCGCTGGTGTTCAACAGCCCGAGGCCGACGTTGGAGGTGCCGTCGCCGACGGGGAAGATCCAGCCGTAGCCGGGGAGCAGGCGGTCGCCGTCCCACAGCTCGAGCCACGTCTCCAGGTAGTCGTCGTCGTGCCGGGGGCTCTTGTAGTAGGTGCGCACCGCCACGCCCATCGGGCGGTCCTCGCGCTTGTGCAGGCCCAGCGCGAGCGACAGCCGGGTCGAGTTGCCGTCGGCCGCCACCACGAGCCGCGAGCGGTAGGTCACCTCCTCGCCGTCCGCCTTGGCGGTCACGCCCACGACGTGGCCGCTGCGCTCGTCGAGCACCGGGCCTGTAACGTTCACGCCCTCGCGCAGCCGGGCGCCCGCGCGCTCGGCGTGCCTGGCGAGGATCTGGTCGAAGTCGGCGCGGGTGCGCACGAGGCCGAAGTCGGGGTAGCTCGACAGCTCCGGCCAGTCGAGTTCGAGGCTCACGCCGCCGCCGTAGACGCGGAGTCCCTTGTTCCTGACCCAGCCGGGCGCGTCGACGTCGACGCCCATGGCGACGAGTTCCTTCACCGCACGCGGGGTCAGCCCGTCACCGCAGACCTTCTCACGTGGGAAGCGCGTCTTCTCCAGCAGCAGCACGTCGAGACCGGCGCGGGCGAGGTGGAAGGCCGTCGTCGCGCCCGCGGGCCCCGCACCGACGACGATGACGTCGGTGTCGACCTCTCTCCGCGTCACGCGGGCTTGCTCGCTCACGGGGGACCTGTCCGTTCCAGGGAAGGAAGGCCTCGAATTGGTTTAGACCTTCGTGCCTTTGTGAACAACTTCACAAACTGTCGCGCCGCAGTCTAACCCCTATCCGGCACACAGTGTCAGAGGGGTATGGCCAAGTACGTCTCATTACGCTTTGACCCCCCGGTGCAGGGCCACGATGCCGAGCGTGAGGTTGCGCCAGGCCACCTTCCGCCAGCCGGCCTCCTGGATGATCCCCGCCAGCGCCTCCTGGTCGGGCCAGGCCCGGATCGACTCGGCGAGGTACTCATAGGAGTCGGGGTTCGAGCTGACCATCCGGGCCACCGGCGGCAGCAGCTTCATCAGGTACTGCGAGTAGACGAGGTCGAACGACTTCGGCGTCGGCCGGGAGAACTCGCAGATCACCAGCCTCCCGCCCGGACGGGTCACCCGCAGCAACTCGCGCAGCGCGTGCCCGGTGTCGGCCACGTTGCGCAGGCCGAAGGAGATCGTCACCGCGTCGAACGTCCCGTCGCGGAACGGCAGGCGCAGCGCGTCGCCCGCGACGAACGTCACGCCGCGCACGCCCCCGCCGTACAGGCCGGAGCCGCCGCGCCGCTCGACGCCGGTGCGGAGCATGCCGAGTGAGAAGTCGCACGCGATCGCCCGCGCCCCGAGCGCGGTGAACGTGTCGGTCGAGGTGCCGGTGCCCGCCGCGAGGTCGAGGACCAGCTCGCCGGGCCCCGCGTCGATCGCCGCCGCGGTCGCCTTCCGCCACAGGCGGTCCTGGCCGAGCGAGAGAACGTCGTTGACAAGGTCGTAGCGCCGGGCCGTGCGATCGAACATCGCGGCGACCTCGTGCGGCTGCTTGTCCAGCGATGCGCGCGTCATGCACGCAAGCCTAGGCCGCGACGGGCATGCCCCCTCATCGCCGCCACCGGATGAGCGGAACGTAGTTCATCGATTACGCTGCGTCTGCTAGAAATTGGGGAATGCGCGTCACCACCGCACTACTCCCAGTCGCATCGCTCGTCACATACGCCGCCCTCGTCCCCGTCGTCCCGGCGTCCGCCGGGATGGCGCAGCCCCGCGTGGTCTCGGAGAACCCGGTGAACACCACTCCGCACGTGCTGGACGGCATCGTCACCGCGTTCGCGCTGGTCGGCCGCACCGTCATCGTGGGCGGAGAGTTCAGCGCGGTCCGCGAGGCCCGGGGCGGGGAGGACCTGCCGCGGGCGAACATCTTCGCCTTCGACCTCCACACCGGGCGCGTCCTGCGCGACTTCGCGCCGGACCTCGACGGGCCGGTGGCCGCGCTGGCCGCCGGTCCCGGCGGCACGGTCTACGTGGGCGGTGCCTTCGGCGCTCCCTATCGGGGCCTGGCCCGCCTCCGCGTGTCCGACGGCGCTCCCGTCGACGATTTCTCCGCCCCCGTCTACGGCGGGGAGGTCACCAGCCTGGTCGCGCTGGGCCCCACGCTCTACGTCGGCGGCGACTTCAGCAGGATCGGCCGCAGCCCGCGCACCGCACTGGCCCGCGTGGACGCCGAGACCGGGGCGGTGGACCCCCGGTTCACGGTCGCTCCCGGCGACGGGCGGCGTGGCGATCCCCGGATCTACGCGATGGCGGCCGTCCGCGACCGCTTAGTCGTGGACGGCTCGTTCTCCACCCTCGACGGCCTGCGCCGCCCGCAGCTCGGCGTGATCGACCTGACCACCGGGCGGGTGGCCGACTGGCGCACCGAGGCGTACGCCCCGGCGTGCAAGCCGAACTTCCCGTCGTACGTGCGGGGGCTCGACCTGTCCCCGGACGGTCGTTACTTCGTGGTCGTCACGACCGGCGGGCCGGTAGGGGGCGCTTCGAAGCTGTGCGACTCCGCCGCCAGGTTCGAGACGTACGCGAAGGGCGAGGCGGTCCGGCCCACCTGGGTGAACCGGACAGGAGGGGACTCCCTGTACGCGGTCGCGGTCACGGGGTCCGCCGTTTACGTGGGCGGACACCAGCGCTGGCTGGACAACCCGCGGGGCGCCGACACGGCCGGCTCAGGAGCGGTCAGCCGGCCCGGCATCGGGGCGATCGACCCGGTCACGGGCAGGGCGCTGCGCTGGAACCCGACGCGGGAAAGGGGTATCGGGGTAAAGGCCTTCCTGACCGTAAAGACAGGTCTTTTGGTGGGAAGCGACACGACGGAGCTCGGGCATGAGTACCATGCCCGCGTCGGCATGTTCCCGGCGACCTAGTTCTTCCCCGTCTCACGCCGTTTCCCGGCGATGCGCTCGCTCACCGCGTCGCGCTGTTTGGTCAGCAGCACATAGCTGGCCAGACCGCTGACCAGGACCGCGAGCAGGAGCAGCGGGAGCGACCGCAGGCCGACGAGATACAGGACTCCGAGGGCCACGGCGAACAGGCCGAGGCGCGAAAGGGTGTAAACGACAACCGGATGCACAGCGTCGAGGTTACGTCACTCTTCCGACGCGCCGGTCTCTCTTCGCATCTGCTGCGAGCACTGCTAGTGTTCACAACAAGGCGCTTTTGTAAAGAAACACCCATGAGCGCCCCAAAGAGGCTCTATCATATAACAATCGGGCACTGAGCCGGTAACAACCCGTGATCTTCTCCGAAAACCACGGATAAATCAGGCTTCGCTCGGCACACTGGTTACCTGTCCGCCCGCTGCAGGACGCGGGACGCGAGGGGGAGAGATTGTGGAGAGTAGCAGCGAGCGACTGCTGACTCCTGGAGAGGTTGCCGCTCTCTTCAGGGTAGACCCGAAGACCGTGACCCGTTGGGCCGCGGCCGGGCGTATCAGCAGCATCCGTACCCCCGGGGGGCACAGGCGATTCCGTGAATCGGAAGTGCACGCCCTCCTTCGTGGTGAGGACGTCCTCACGGCCGAACGGCCGAACGGCGACTCCCCGCGAGTCTGACGAGTACCAGCACCAGGTGATCCTGCGCGCTACCCGGACGTCGCAGGGTCACCGAAGTCAGCACCATGTCATGTCTGCGTCCCGGCCTGTCCTGCTCCCTTGCCGGGTACGTCAGTCCTGCTCCGCCTTGAAGGCCAAGAACGCCTGCTCCAGCGCATCGTCGCCCTCACGCCAGCGGCGCCGCCGCTCGGCGTCCTCCTCCTCGGTGATCGACTCCGCCAGCCAGCGTTCGTAGTCCGGCTCGCCGGGCGCGACCTCCACGTACGCGTTGCCGATGATGCGCCCGTCGTCGGTGGTGAGTGACCTGGGCACGCGCAGCGTGCCGTCGCCGAGCCGGATCACGTACATCCGAATCACCTAGATTCCGTAACGCCGGTTGAAGAAGAGCATGACGTTGAGGGCCGCCCGCGTGTCGCCGCCCAGCATGTCGACCAGGGCCGGACGCTGCCGGGATGCGATCGCCGCGAACGCGTCGGCGAAGAACTCCTTGCACCCCAGGCCGCCGGGCTGCCGGTGAAACGACGACGCGAACAGCGGCAGGCACTCCTCGTAGAGCGCCGCGAACTCGGGAGAGTCCGAGACCCACTCTCCCGGACCGGCGTCCACGTCGTCCAGCGCGTGTCCGACTTCGTGCATCATCACGTCCGGCGTGGGCGACGGCCGGTCCCCCACCACGATCTTGCGGTCGCCGTACGCGCCGGCGCAGATGTCCCAGGTGGCCCGTCCCGACGGCAGCGGCGCCCCGCGCAGATAGCCCATGTCGTCCAGGTCGGGCACCCCGCCGCGCCCGACGTAGACGCCTTCGAGCCCGATGGCGAGCTTGGTCTTGAGCTGGTCGGGCAGGCTCGCCAGGCTGTCCACGGCCCGTACGGCGTCGGCGGAGGGCGGCCCCTCGGCGGCGTCCCACTCGCGGTGGAGGATGCGCTCCAGCGGCCCGCAGTGCCGTCTGCCGTCCCGCAGGTCGGGCGCGTCGGGAGGGTGGGGCGCGGCTCGCGTCGAGAGGTCGTCGAGCTCGAAGTCCTGCCAGGTGTAGTGCGGCCGGTCGTCCGCCACAGGCGCCGTCACGGCGTGGACCCGGTCCACCGGCTGCTCCGGCGGCCATCCGGGCCAGTCGGCGCCCCACCGCGTATCCCGCTGTCGCGTATCCCACTGTCGCGGGTCCCGTTGTCGCGCGTCCCACTGTCGCGCATCCCGCTGTCGTGCGTCCCACTGGGCGCGACGGCCCTGCTGCCGTTCCGCGGGCCGATCCGCGGGCCATTCGGTGGGCCATTCCGTGGGCCGGTCCTGTGTCCGCTCCGCCGTGCGGTCGGCGCCCCGATCAGCGGCCCGGTCAGCGGCCCGGTCGGAAGCACGGTCGACGGCACGATCGGGAGGGCGTTCGGGGAGATCGTTGCGGCGGGGGGAGGACCAGTTGGGCCCTCGCTGCCACCACCGCGACCCCCGCCGATGGCGGCCCCTGTCGCCCGGCTCCGCCATCGCACCCCTCAGTCAGGCTCAGCGTTCCCGGCATGCCGTGTACCGGTCCACCGTACGATGCCGGGCTGTCCCCGTCACCCCGAAGGCCGACACCATCAGTCGCCGGTATGGCTTACCGTGTGGGCATGCCTAGCGTGATTATCGGTCTGGCGCTGCTTGCCCTCTGGCTCTACTGCCTGTTCGACGTGATCACGACCCCCGAGGAGGACGTGCGCAACCTCCCCAAGTTCATGTGGGTCCTCATCGTGATCTTCCTGGCGGACGTGGGCGCACTGACCTGGCTCCTCGTGGGTCGGCCCCGTGCCCGGTACGCGATGTACGCGGCGGGTGGCGGCGGCTCGTGGACCCAGAGCGCCGACGTGCCCCGCGGCCCCGACGACGACCCCGAGTTCCTGCGCAGCCTGGAGCGGCGCCTGCACGACGAGGACTGATCCTCCCCCAGACGCCGCCCGTCCCTCAGGCGCGCTCTCCCCGGGCGCCCTCTCCCTCAGACGCCGCCCGCCCCCCGGGCGCCGACCGTCTTACTGGGGCACGTCGGCGTAGGAGTGCAGTCCCGAGAAGAAGATGTTGACGCCGATGAGGTTGAACAGCAGGCAGCCGAAGGCGATCAGCGAAACGATCATCGCGGCCTTGCCGCGCCACCCGGCCGTCGCCCGGGCGTGGAGGTAGGCGGCGTAGACCACCCACGTGACGAACGCCCACACCTCCTTGGGGTCCCAGCCCCAGTAGCGGCCCCACGCGCGGTCGGCCCACAGGGCGCCGGCGATGACGGCGAAGGTCCAGATCGGGAAGGCGATGACGATCGCGCGGTGTGCGACGCGCTCCAGGCCCTCCCTGCTCGGCAGCACCGACGGCCGCCCGTCCCTGCGGATCAGGTAGAGGATCGCGCAGACGCCCGCCAGGATGAACAGCCCGCTGGCCACGATCGCCGCCGTGACGTGGATCGCGATCCAGTACGAGTGCAGCGCGGGCATCACCGGGCCCGCCTGGACGTGCAGGAACAGCACGGCGAAGCCCAGCCCGAGCGCCGCGGTCACGGTCACGAACGCGCCGAGGAAGCGGATCGGCTGGCGGATCAGCAGCGCGAGGAACGCGGTGACGGCGGCGAAGCAGATGGCCACCACGAACTCGTACATGTTGGCCCACGGCCACCGGTCGACGGCGATGCCACGGGTGAGGATGCCGCCGAGGTTGCCGGCCCACGCGATCCAGGTGAGGACCACGCCGATCGTGCCCGCCCGGACCGCCCACGTGGCCGGCTGCGGGCCGGAATCCTCCGCGGCGTCCCCGGTCGTGTCCTCCGGCGCCGCGGGACCGCCCGCGCCGACCAGCTGCCGCCGGCGCACGGCCACGACCGTGCGGGCCCGGCCGAAGGCGAGATCCAGCGCGTAGCAGATCATCGCGACGAGATACAGCAGGACGGTGGCCAGGATGAGCTGGTCGCTCAGCGTGGCGAGACTCTCATTGACCTCGGCGGGCATCACTCACTCCTCGTCCGGGCGGGCGCCCGGAGCAGCGTTTCCGGTGGGCGCGTCCGGCGCGACGTGCCCGGTGATCCCGGACTCGTCCGGCTCCCCGCCCCGATCGCCGTCCTGGTCACCCGCGGGCGGATCACCCGGGGACCGGTCGTCCGCGGGCGGCTCATCCGGGGACGGGTCGTCGCCGGGCGGCGTGTCAGCGAGCGGCGGGCCGGCGGACGGTGTGTCAGCGGACGGTGTGTCAGCGGACGGGTTGCCGCGCAGGGCGGTGACGATCTGGGCGAACTCCTCGGCGAAGGCCGCGCCACCGCCTTCGGAGCGGGTCAATCCTCCCACCGTGGCCCTCCCGTCCTTCACCCGCACCCAGACGCGGCGGCGGCGGACCGTGAGGGACAGCACGAGCCCGATCACCGCGGCGGCCGCCGCCAGGAGGGCGGGTTCCCGGCCCGGGTCGTAGGTGATCTGGAGGCTGATCCACTCCTTGACGCCGGTGAACTGGATCTTCCCCGCGCCGTCGGCGAGTTCCTTGGTGTCGCCCACGTTCAGCGGGGTCGGCTGGGCCGACATCTTGCCGAGCGGCTTCAGGTCGGAGGTGTCGAGCTGGTACACCGACTGCGGCTGCCCCGACTTCAGACCGAGGTCGCCGGCGAACGGGAAGACCTGCACGGTCGGGTTCGCGGCCCCCGGGAAGATCGACACCCAGGCGTCGCCGTTCGGCACGGTCGTGGGCAGGAAGCGCGCCAGGAACCCGAGCTGGGTGGGCTGGGCGTCGGGCACCTTGATCACGCACTCGGACGTGTATGTGGCCTGGTCGTCGGCCAGGCACGGCACCGGGCCGTCGTAGGCCACCTGGCCCTTGCCGTCGGTCACCCGGAACGTGGGGGCGTAGCCGTGCCCGATCAGGTAGGTCAGCGTGCCGTTCACGTCCAGCGGGTCGTTGACCTTGAGGTCGACCTCGCGCGGTGCGGCCGTCGGCGCGTCCTGCACGGTCAGCTTGGCGAGATAGTCGAGGGGCTGGCCCTGCTTCTCCCCCGCGGCCACGTAGCTCGCCTGGAAGTCCTTGAGGGTGAAGGAGAACGGCTCAAGCGACTCGGCGGTGACCCGGCTGCCGGGCATGAAGCGGTCGTAGGCGGCCACGGCGTTGGAGAAGCCGTCGCCCTCCACCACCAGCACGTTGCCGCGGTAGCCGAACAGGCCTCCGGCGCCGACGGCGAACAGCAGCACGAGCAGCGCGACGTGGAACAGGAGGTTGCCCGTCTCACGCAGGTAGCCCTTCTCGGCCGACACCCAGCCGTCGCCGGTGACCACCCGGAACCGCCTGCGCCTGAGCGCGGCGGCGGCCTGCTCCAGCGTGAGCCCGCCCTCGAGCGTCTCACTGTGCGGCAGGCGCAGGAGGTTGCGCGGCGCGGCGGGCGGGCGGCGCCGGATCTCCTTGATGTGCGACAGCGCACGCGGGAACACGCACCCGGCCAGCGAGATGAACAGCAACAGGTAGATCGCGGCGAACCAGGGGGAGCTGAAGACGTCGAACAGCCAGAACCGGTCGAGCCACTTCGCCTGGGCCGGGTTGTCCTTGAAATACTGCGCGACCCTGCCCGGATCGACGCTCCGCTGCGGGTAGATGGACCCGGGGACCGAGCCGAGCGCGAACAGGAACAGCAGGATCAGGGCCGTGCGCATCGAGGTGAGCGTGCGCCAGGTCCAGCGCATCCAGCCGGCCGGGCCCAGCCCGACCGGCTTCGTCCGCTCCTGCGCCTGCCGCTCGGTCTCTTCCTGCGCCGGCTCGTCCCGTACTGCGGAGGCGAGGTCGTCGGGGGGGCTCATCAGATCACCGGCCTGAAGCCGCCGACCCACACCTGCAGGTGGACGATGATCTGCGACCACTGCCCGGTCACGAGCAGCACTCCGACGGCCACGAGCATCGCCCCGCCGACCTTGGTGATCAGCGGGGTGTGGCGGCGCACCGCCTTGAACGTGCGGAGCGCCTTGCGGTAGGCCAGCCCCGCCAGCACGAACGGCAGGCCGAGGCCCAGCGCGTACGCGAAGGCGAGGGCGGCGCCGCGCAGCGCGCTGCCCTGGTTCACCGAGAGCGTCATCACCACCGCCAGCGTCGGGCCGATGCACGGCGTCCAGCCGAGGCCGAAGACGACCCCGAGCAGCGGCGCCGTCGCGATCCCCGCCGAGGGAAGCCGATGGATGCGCACGTCACGCTGGAGGCCGGGGAGGATCCCCACGAAGGCCAGCCCGAGCACGATCGTCACCACGCCGAGGACCTTGGTGATCACGTCGGCGTTGCCGTGCAGCGCGGCGCCGAGGCCGCCGAACAGCGCACCCCCCAGCACGAACACGGCCGCGAACCCGAGCACGAACAGCGCGCTACCGAGCACCATCCGGCCCCGCTTCGGGTCGCCGCTCATGCCCGTGACGTACGACAGGTAGCCGGGGACCAGCGGCAGCACGCACGGCGAGACGAACGACACGAGCCCGGCGACCGCCGCGATCGGCGCGGCCAGCAGCAGCGACCCGGTCGCGACGGTGCTGCCGAGGTCATTCATCGCTGACCTTGGTGACGGCCGACAGCAGGTCGTCGTACTTGACCGCGCCGAGCGCGCGGGCGGCGATGCGGCCCTGGGCGTCGATGATCAGCGTGGAGGGGATGGCGGCGGGCGGCACCGTGCCCTGGAACTGCAGCAGCACCTTGCCGCTCTGGTCGTAGATGCTCGGGTAGCCGGGCTTGACCGCGCGGTCGTAGGCCTGCGCGGACGCCTCCAGGTCCTTGAAGTTGACGCCGAGGAACTCCACGCCCTTGGACTTGGTGGTCGCCGCGATGTCCTTGAGCGTGGGCGCCTCCGCCCGGCAGGGCGCGCACCAGGAGGCCCAGAAGTTCAGCACGTGGACCTTGCCCGCGGTCAGCGAGGCCGCGCCGCCGTCGAGGGTCTGCCCCTCGATCACGGGGGCCTTGTGACGCTGCGCGGCGGCGAAGAACTCGACACGGCCGTCCCCCGCGACGAAGCGCGTGTCGCCGGAGCGGGGCTGGGCCGCCTGGCCGCCGGCGCAGCCGGCGAGGACCGTCGCGGCCGCGGCCGCGACGACGAGCGCGGTCAGGCGCTTGGCGGTGGCGCGGGCGGCGGTGGCGCGGTTGGCGGTCACGCGGTAGGCGGACGGGCGCTTGGCGGACACGGGAGGAGAATCTCCTTGTACTACAACCGGTAGAGCTGTAAGCCTACCGACCGGTGCGGGTGGCCCGTTCGCCGGGTCACACGCCGGGGACGGATCGCGAGCCCGGCGTCTCCTCGTCCTCCGAGCCCGCCCGGAGGACCTCCGGGAGCGCCTCGTCGGCCTTGTCGAACAGCGCGGCCTCGCCCTGCGGCGGCGTACCGGCTCTGAGCAGCGCTCCCGCGGGCTCGCTGTAGCCGACGCTGATGAGCCGATCCCCTTCGAAGGTCAAACTGGTGAGGCTGGCGAGCGCGCACTGGCGGCGGCGCGGGTCGTGCCACAGCCGCCTGCCCTCGGCCGCCAGCCGGATGATCCAGATGGGCAACTGGTGGCTGACGAGCAGTGCCTCGTGGCCGCGCGCCGCCGTCCGCGCGTCGTCCACGACCGCCTTCATGCGCGCCACGACCTCGGTGTACGGCTCGCCCCACGACGGACGGAACGGGTTCCTGAAGTGGCGGTAGGAGCGGGGGTCGCGGAAGACGTTGTCGCTCCCGGCCATCCGCAGGCCCTCGAAGACGTTGCCCGCCTCGATCAGCCGCTCGTCGGTCGCCGCCTCCAGGCCCAGAGCCAGGGCGGCCGGGGCCGCGGTCTCCTGGGCGCGCTCCATCGGCGAGCTCCACAGCGCGACGATGTCCCTGCCCTCGACGGCCTTGGCGACCAGCTCGGCCATCCGGCGGCCGGTCTCGGACAGGTGGTAGCCCGGCAGCCTGCCGTACAGGACCCCACGGGGATTGTGAACTTCACCGTGCCGGAGCAGGTGAACGATGGTCATCTCTGTCATGACCTGGACAGCCTACCCGCCGAGCGGCTCTGAGCACGCGGGGCGCAGCGCGTCGGGGGCAGAGCGCAATGCGTCGGGGGCAGAGCGCAGCGCGTCGGGGGCAGCGCGCAGCGCGTCGGGGGCAGCGCGCAGCGCGTCGGTGGCAGAACGCAGCGCGTCGGTGGCGGCGCGGATCGCGGGGCGGCGGGCGGCGTCTGTCCGCCAGACCGCGTAGATCCGCCGTACGGGCGGCGGCTGGACGGGCAGGACGGCGACGCCCTCGGGCAGCGGTCCCCGGCCCAGCCGGGGGATGAGCGCGCAGCCGTGGCCCTCGGCGACCAGCGCGAGGTGGGTGGGGTACTCGTCGGCCATGCACACGATCCGCGGCTCCCGCTCCTCGGAACGGAACAGGAACACCAGGAAGTCGTGACACACCGTGCCGGGGGTCGAGCTGATCCAGTCGTCGCCGGCGAGGTCGCTCAGCCGCACCCGCTCGGCGTTCACCAGGGGGTGGTCGGCCGGCACGACGACGTCGGCCACGTCGTCGAGCAGCGTCGTGCGCGACAACCCTTCGGGCAGCGCCATCGGCCGGTTGAGCCAGTCCTGCAGCACGGCGAGGTCGAGGTCTCCGCGTACCAGCTCGCGGATCTGCCGCTCCGGCTCCCTCTCGTAAAGCAGCAGGTCGAGATCGGGATGCTGTCTCTTGAGCAAGGTCAGGGCGCGCGGCACGATGCCCCGGGCCGCGGTGGGGAAGGCGGCCATACTCAGCTTGCCGACCACTTCCCCGCGCAGCGCCTCGAAGTCGGCCTCCGCCGTCTCCACGAGCGCGAGGATGCGCTCGGCGTGCTCGGCGAGCAGCCCGGCGGCATCGGTCAGCTTGACGCCGCGCCCGTTGCGCTCGATCAGGACGGCGCCGGTCTCCCGTTCGAGCTTGGCGAGCTGCTGAGAGATCGCGGAAGGGGTGACCATCAGCGCCTCGGCCGCCGCGCCCACGGAGCCGTAGACCGACACGGCGTGCAGAGCCTTCAACCGGTTCAGGTCCAACATGTAGCCAGTCTAAACCGTTCTCCTTAGAAAAAGTTGTTTGTGCTCAACTGTTTAGTGATGCGACTATATAGGCATGCGAATCTTCAACAAGGTCTTCACAAAGCCCTTACGTTCCGAGCAGACCTCCTATCTGGAGACTCTGGCGAGGCAGGCCAGGCAGACCCGCGAACGCCGTCCCTCGCACTGATCTCCCGCTGATTCATGCGCCCCCGCCACCTCGCTCTCGCCGTCGCACTCGCCGCCGTCTGGGGCGTCAACTTCGTCGTGATGCAGACGGGCCTGAAGCACTACCCGCCGCTGACGTACGCCGCGCTCCGGTTCCTGCTGGCCGCCTTCCCCGCCGTACTGGTCGCCGGAGGGCCGCGCGTGCCCTGGCGGTGGGTGGTGGCCACCGGCGCGTCGCTGGGTGTCGCCCAGTACGGCCTGCTCCTGCTGGGAATGCGCGCCGGGATGCCCGCCGGGCTGACCTCTCTGGTCATCCAGGTGCAGGCCGTGTTCACCGCGCTGTTCGCGACCACGCTGCTGGGCGAACGACTCGGCCCCCGGCGGATCGCCGGGATGGCCGTGGCCTTCGGCGGCCTCGCCCTGATCGCGGCCGGCGTCGCCGCGAAGTCGGGAGCGATCCCCTTCGGGGCGTTCCTGCTGTGCGTCGGCGCGGCGGCCGGGTGGGGGCTCGGCAACGTCGCCACCCGCAGGGCCGCGCCGCCCGACTCCCTGCGGTTCATGGTCTGGGTCAGCGCGGTCTCGGCGCCGCCCCTCCTGGCGCTGTCCCTGGTGACCGAGGGACCGTCCTCGCTGACGTCGTTCACGGCGGAGGGCGTGGGGGCCGTGCTCTACACCGCGTTCCTGTCCACCCTCGGCGGCTTCGCCGTCTGGGGGTGGCTGCTGACGCGCTACGACGCCTCGGTGGTCGCGCCGTACAGTCTGCTCGTGCCGGTCTTCGGCATCGCCTCCGCCGCGCTGTTCACCGGAGAGCCGATCTCCCCTCTCACGGTCGCCGCGGGCGCCCTCATCCTCGCCGGCCTCCTATTCGCAACCACGCGCCCCCGTACGGCCCCCGCCCGCGAAAGGCACTCCCTCCCCGCATCCCGCTGATCCTCGCCCTCGCATGCCAATCGGGAGACAATGGGTGAGGGCCACGCGATTGAGTGGAACGGCTACCGTGAGTGACGAGGATGACACTAAGGTGCACGACGTGAGCAGCGCACTCGAGTACTGGCCGGCGCCGCCTCCCTGGGGGTGGGCCGCGGACGACCTCGATCATCTGCCCTATGAGGGCCCGAACGGCGAGCCCGACTTCTTCAAACACGTCGAACTGATTGATGGAGCACTCGTCTTCATGCCCCCCCAGCGGCGGTTCCACCAGCGGCTCATCCGCGGCCTGTCAGAACGGCTTGCCGTACAGGTGCCGCCGCATCTGACGGCGGTCGATCAGATGGACGTCAAGCTGGGGTCTCGGACGCGTCCGTGCCCGGACCTGATGGTCATCGACGCAGAGGCGGCGACGGACAACACGCGCACCTTCTACGAGGCGCGGGAGGCCCATCTCGTGATCGAGATCGTCTCCCCCGAGTCGGTGGAGCGCGACCGCAAGCTCAAGCCGCTGCGGTACGCCGAGGCGGGCATCCCGCACTTCTGGCGGGTGGAGGAGAGCGACGGGCGTCCCGTCGTCTACGTGTACGAACGGGACCCCGCCACCGGCGCGTACACGCCGACCGGGATCCACCACGGGCACCTGGCGGTGCAGGTGCCCTTCCCGTTCGAGGTGGATCTCGACCAGCTGGTGAAGTGAGTCAGACCCCGGCGACCTGGGCGGCGGCCTTGGCGGCCAGGGGCAGGGCCTCTGCCACCTGGGTGAGCGCCGCGTCGTCGTGGGCGGCCGACAGGAACCACGCCTCGTACGCCGACGGCGGCAGGTAGACGCCCTGGTCGAGCATGCTGTGGAAGAACGCGCGGTAGGCGTCGGTGTTCTGCGTCCGGGCCGAGTCGAAGTCGGTGACCGGGGTGTCGGTGAAGAAGATCGAGAAGAGGTTCCCGGCCCGCTGGAGGCGGTGCGGGACCCCGGCGGCGGCCAGCGCGTCGGAGGCGACCCTGCCGATGACCAGCGCGGACGCGTCGATCCTGTCGTAGGCGTCGTCGTCGCAAGCGCGCAGCGTGGCCAGCCCGGCCGCGCAGGCCAGCGGGTTGCCCGACAGCGTGCCGGCCTGGTAGACGGGCCCCTCGGGGGCGAGGGCGGCCATGACCTCCGCCCTCCCGCCGAACGCGGCGGCGGGCAGACCACCGCCCATGACCTTGCCGAATGTCATGAGGTCGGCCTCGACGGGGTCGATGCCGTACCAGCCGGAGGCGGACACGCGGAACCCGGTCAGCACCTCGTCGACGATCAGCAGCGCGCCGTGCTCGGTGCACAGCTCGCGCAGGCGCCGGTTGAAGCCCTCGGCGGGCGGCACGACGCCCATGTTCGCCGGGCACGCCTCGGTGATCACGCAGGCGATCTCGAAGCTGCGGAAGGCCTCCTCGACCGCCTCCACCGAGTTGTACGGCAGGACGATCGTGTCGGCCGCCGAGGCGCCGGTGACGCCGGGGGTGTCGGGCAGGCCGAAGGTGACGACCCCGGACCCGGCCGAGGCCAGCAGCGCGTCCACGTGCCCGTGGTAGCAGCCGGCGAACTTCACGACCTTCGCGCGCCCGGTGAAGCCGCGGGCCAGCCGTACGGCGGACATGGTGGCCTCGGTGCCGGAGCTGACCAGGCGGACCTTCTCGACGGGGGCCACCCGGGAGACGATCTCCTCGGCGAGCAGGACCTCGCCCTCGGTCGCGGTGCCGAACGAGAAGCCGCGCGCGACGGCCTCCTCCAGGGCCTCCACGACGGCGGGGTGGCGGTGGCCGAGGATCATCGGGCCCCAGGAGCACACCAGGTCGACGTAGCGATTGCCGTCCACGTCGGTGATGTACGGCCCCTCGCCGGAGGCCATGAAGCGGGGAGTGCCGCCCACGGCGCCGAAGGCGCGCACCGGCGAGTTGACGCCGCCGGGAACGATCCGGCGGGCGCGGTCGAAGAGGTCCTCGGAGGTCTGCGTGCGAGTCACGCCCTCCAGGTTACGGGGCCACCCGTCCGGAGCCCCTACCGGGAACGGGGAGCGGCTCGTGATCTCACGCCATAACGAGACAGGCGAAACGACTACGAGCCACGACCTACTCGCAGAAGTCGGCGAGCAGGTCGAGCACGCGCAGCGGGTCGGGCAGCGGACGCCCGTCGGGGGGCCTGATCCAGCTCACGACCTCGCCCGAGGGCGCGGTGGACGGCGGCGCGAGCACGTAGCTGTCCCGGCAGTGCCAGCGCAGCCCCGGCGTGCTGTCGATCGTCTCGGGTCCCGCGTCGAGGCTGCAGGACCACCACTCGTCCTCGTCCTCGGGCGCCCCACGCGTCGCCACGAAAAAAAGCACCCGGTCGCCGTTCTCGGCGACCGGGCCCGTGTCGAAGCCTGCGGCGTCCATGGCGGCCAGGGCGGGACGGCCCGCCGCGGCCGGTACGTCGAACACGTCGAACACCCTGCCGGTGGGCAGGATCACGTTCGCGTCCGGATCCTGCTTCCACCACCGCGTGAGCAGCGCCGTGTCCGTCGTGGCCTGCATCTGCCACGCGGGCGACAGCGGGTGCATGCCGGGGTCGGGACAGCCGACCCGGTCACAGGAGCACGCCCTGCCTCCCTCGCTCAGCGGATGCGCGCCCAGACAGCTCGCCCAGCCCAGTTGCGCGTACTCGAGCACCGACGTCATCTTCCGCGGTGCGTGATGCGCACGCCGTTTCGCACGTCGGGCCAGCGGTACCCCCACCATGGCGCTCCTCCCCACAAGCGTCACCCCGCTGCCCTCCTGCGATACGCAAGATGCTCGCGGTACGTACCTGATAATGCCTTCTGCCTGATTGCGACGCGGCAGGACCCCCCTGATGAGGTGTCAGGATAGTCCGCGGGCGACCTCGGTGGCCCAGTAAGTGAGGATCATGTCGGCACCGGCGCGGCGGATCGCGATCAGCGACTCCATGATCACCCGCTCCCGGTCGATCCAGCCGTTGGCCGCCGCCGCCTCGACCATCGCGTACTCACCGCTGACCTGGTAGGCGGCGACCGGCACCTCGACGGTGTCGCGCACCTGCCGCAGGATGTCGAGGTAGGCCAGGGCGGGCTTGACCATGACGGCGTCCGCGCCCTCGGCCAGGTCGAGGCGCACCTCGCGCAGCGCCTCGCCGATCGGACCGGCCGGGTCCTGCTGGTAGGCGCTGCGGTCGCCGAACTGCGGCGCGCACTCCGCGGCGTCGCGGAACGGTCCGTAGAACCCGGATGCATACTTGGCGGCGTACGCCAGGATCGGGATCTCGGCGAAGCCGCCGGCGTCGAGGGCCGCCCGGATGGCGCCGACCTGGCCGTCCATCATGCCGCTGGGCGCGATCATCCGGGAGCCGGCCGCCGCCTGCGCGAGCGCCGCCGACGCGTAGCGCTCCAGCGTCGCGTCGTTGTCCACCTCGCCGTCCGGCGTCAGCAGGCCGCAGTGGCCGTGGTCGGTGTACTCGTCCAGGCAGGTGTCGGTCATCAGCACCAGCGCGTCACCCAGGTCGGAGGCGAGGTCGCGCAGCGCCACCTGGACGATGCCGTCCGGGTCGTCGGCGCCCGACCCCCGGGCGTCCTTGTGCGCCGGAATCCCGAACAGTATGAGCCCGCCCACACCTGCCTCGGCCGCCTCGTGGGCCGCCTTGCGCAGGGACTCGCGGGTGTGCTGGACGACCCCGGGCATGGAGCCCACCGGCTGCGGCTCGGCGATGCCCTCCTTGACGAACATCGGCAGGACGAGCTCGGCCGGGTGCAGCCGCGTCCCCGCGACCATCCGGCGCATCGCGGCGGTACGGCGCAGCCGCCTGGGCCGCGCCACCGGGTACTGGGCGTTCACAATGGTCTCCCCGCTCCGGATCGCGCGAGCCCGCCGGATGCCCCGGCGGGCCGCAGGACAATCAGTTCACTTCACGCGTCGCCGCGCGCCCCTGCGCATCTGCGACGGACGGCGGGGCACCTCGCCCGCCGAGACGGCGGCGTGCCGCATCTTCGCACCGTAGTCCGCCAGCGCGGCGGCGAGAGCCGAAGCGGACGGCTCGTCGGCCATCACGTCGACCCGCAGGCCGAACTCCTCGGCCGTCTTCGCCGTCTGCGGCCCGATGACCGCGATCACCGTGACGCTGTGCGGCTTTCCGGCGATGCCGACGAGGTTCCGGACGGTCGAGGACGAGGTGAACAGCACGGCGTCGAACCCGCCGCCCTTGATCGCCTCGCGGATCGGGGCGGGCGGCGGCGCGGCGCGCACGGTCCGGTAGGCCGTCACGTCGTCGCACTCCCAGCCGAGCTGGGTCAGCCCCGCCACCAGCGTCTCGGTCGCGATGTCGGCCCGCGGCAGCAGCACCCGGTTGATCGGGTCGAGCATCGAGTCGTACGGCGGCCACTCGGCCAGCAGGCCCTCGGACGACTGCTCGCCCGTCGGCAGGAGGTCGGGCTTCACGCCGAACTCCACCAGCGCCCGCGAGGTGGCCTCGCCCACGGCGGCGACCTTGAGCCCGGCGAACGCCCGGGCGTCCAGGCCGTATTCCTCGAACTTCTCGCGCACCGCCTTGACCGCGTTGGCGCTGGTGAAGGCGACCCACTCGTAGCGGCCGGTCACCAGGCCCTTGATTGCGCGGTCCATCTGCTGGGGCGTGCGCGGCGGCTCGACGGAGATCGTCGGGACCTCCTCGGGCACCGCGCCGTACGAACGCAGTTGCTCCGACAGCCCCTTGGACTGCTCCTTGGTGCGCGGCACGAGCACCCGCCAGCCGAACAGCGACTTGGTCTCGAACCAGGACAGGCGGTCGCGCATGCCGACGGCGTCGCCCACCACGACCAGCGCGGGCTCGGTCATCCCGGCGTGCTTGAGGTCGGGACCGAGCCGACCGAGCGTGGAGACCACCGTGTACTGCTCGGTGGTCGTGCCGTCGCTGGTCACCGCCACCGGCGTCGAGTCGGGCTTGCCGCCCGCGATCAGCGCCTTGCTGATCGGGACCGCGTCGGCGACACCGTTGTAGATCACCAGCGTGCCCTCGCACGCGGCGTGCTTGGCCCAGTCGTCGACCTGCGCGGCGTCCACGATGCGGAACTCCGGCACCGAGGCCGCCGGCGGGATTCCGGCGTAGGTCAGCACGGCCGTGGCCGGCGGCACACCGGGCACGATCTCGAAGTCCACGTCCGCCTTGGCGCAGGCGGCCACCTCGTCGGTGACGGAGGAGAAGAAGGACGGGTCGCCCGAGCACAGCCGCACGACCGTGCGGCCCGCCTTGGCGGCCTGGATGGTCTTCAGCGACACCGAGTTCTCCGCCGCGTCGGCGGAGCTGTCCACCACCTCGGCGTCCTCGCGGCAGTGGCGCAGCAGCGCGCCGTACGCCTGCCGGTCGAGCACGACGACATCCGCCCTGCCCAGCAGGTCGGCGCCGCGCAACGTGAGCAGGTTCTCGTCACCGGGGCCGGCGCCGACGAAGGCGACGAACCCGGACCGGGTCTGCGTGCTGTGATTCGCGGGGCTCAACGGGCCTGCTCCCCCATCAACGTGTCGGCCCCCTCGGCGATCATGGCTGCCGCGAGTTCGCGGCCCATCTCCACGGCCGTCGCAGAGGGTCCGGAGGCGGACTTGCGCACCGACCGTGCGCCGTCGACGGCGACGACGGCGGCGGTCAGACTGAGAATGTGCCCGTCACCGGAGGCGAAAGCACCTACCGGGGCCGCGCAACCGGCCTCGAGGGCGGCGAGCACCGAGCGCTCGGCGTCCACCGCGGCCCGCGTCAGCGGGTCGTCGACGGCGCTCAGCAGCTCGATGAGGTCGTCACGGCCGGCCAGGCACTCGACGGCGAGGGCGCCCTGCCCGGGAGCGGGCAGCATCTCGTCGACCTCGAACACCTGGGCGATCTCCCCGTCCCGGCGGATCCTGACCAGCCCTGCGGCGGCCAGCACGATGGCGTCGAGCTCGCCCGACGTCACCTTGCCGATGCGGGTGTCCGCGTTGCCCCTGATGGGGACGTATTCGAGATCCGGCCGGAGCAGCTGTAGCTGGGCCACCCGGCGCGGTGAGCCGGTGCCGATGCGGGCGCCGGCGGGCAGGTCGTGCAGCTTGACCGGGCCGACGAGCGCGTCGCGCGGGTCGTCCCGCCGGGTGATCGCAGCCATCGCGATCTGCTCGTCCGGCTTGGTCGGCAGGTCCTTCAACGAGTGGACCGCGAAGTCGACCTCGCCGGCGAGCAGCCGGCCGCGCAGGTCGCTGACGAACACTCCGGTGCCGCCGAGCTGGGTCAGCTGGGCCCGGGACACGTCGCCGAACGTGGTGACGCCGACGAGCTCCACCTCCCGGCCGGTCAGGGCGGTCAGCCGGTCGGCGACGATCCGCGACTGCGAGGTCGCCATCAAACTCTTGCGGGTGCCGAGCCGCAGGGGGACGGTCACTGTTCCACCTCCAGGCTCGCGACGGCTTCGGGCGTCTTCGGGTCGAGGCCGAACAGCTCGCGCAGCGCCTCCGCGTACTGGTCGCCGCCCGGGGATGCGGCCAGTCTCTTGACCCGTACGGTCGGCTCGTGGAGCAGCTTGTCCACGACCCGCCGAACAGTCTGGGTGATCTCGTCCCGCATCCGCCCGTCGAGGTCCGGCAGGCGGGACAGCAGCCGGCCCATCTCCGCGTCGACCACCCCGGCGGCCTTGCTGCGCAGGGCCACGACCGTGGGGGTGACGAGCGCGGCGCGCGCGGCGTCGAGGTAGGCGGCGACCTCCTCGGCCACGATGCGCCTGACCTCGCAGATCGCCTCGGCCCTGCCGCCGTCGGAGACGTCGTCGCCCACGCCGTCCTGCTGCATCGACTTCAGGTCGACCAGCGTCACGCCGGGCAGGTCCCGTACGCCGGGGTCCACGTCGTGGGGCAGCGCGAGGTCGAGGACGAACAGCGGCCTGTCGCGGTCCCCGATCGTCTCCGCGGTGATGGTGCGGGTTCCCGCGCCGACGCAGGAGATGACCAGGTCGGCCTCCGCCAGCTCGGCGGGGACGTCGGCCAGGTCCGCGGCCCGCCCGCCGACCGCCTCCGCGAGCCGTTCCGCCCGCTCGCGGGTGCGGTTGGCGATGACGATGTCGGTCACGCCCGCGCGGGACAGCGTCGCGGCGGACAGCGAGCTCATCGAGCCGGCGCCCACGACCAGGGCCCGCCTGCCGGTGATCGGGCCGAGCACCCGCTCGGCGAGCGTCAGCCCGACCCCGACCAGCGACGCGCCGGCCCGGTCGATGTCCGTGTCGGCGTGCGCGCGCTTGCCCACGCGCAGCGCGTGCTGGGCCAGCTCGTTGAGCGTGGTCCCGGCCGTGCCCTCCTCCTGCGCCAGGCGCAGCGCGGCCCGGATCTGGCCGAGGATCTGCCCCTCGCCGATCACCATGGAGTCGAGCCCGCAGGCGACGCTCAGCAGGTGCTGGACCGCCCGGTCCTCATAGTGCACGTACAGGTGCCGGGCGAGCGTCTCCTGCGGCAGGCCCGAGTGCGCGGCGAGCATGTTCGTCACCGCGATCACCCCGCCGTGGAACCGGTCGACCACGGCGTAGACCTCGACGCGGTTGCACGTCGAGACGACCAGCGCCTCGGACACGTTCTCGTCGGACTGCACGTCGTGCAGCAGCTTGACGAGGGCGTCCCCGCTGACCGTGACACGTTCGAGCAGCGCGACCGGTGTGGTCCGGTGGCTCAGGCCGACGACGAGGACACTCATGAGCTCGCTCCGATCGATGGCTCACTCACATGACCACCCCGTCCGGCCACTCCTCGGCCATGATGGGCCCTCCATTAGCCTTGCGCTGCTCGTGGAACGCAAGTATCTGCAGTTCGATGGATAAATCGACTTTACGGACATCCACGCCGTCAGGCACAGCCAGGACGACGGGGGCGAAGTTCAAAATACTGGTGACGCCGGCCGCGATGACACGATCGCAGACCCGCTGCGCCGCCGTCGCAGGGGTGGCGATCACCACGATCGAGACGCCGCGCTTGCTGATCACCGACTCCAGCTCGTCGGCGTGCTCGACGACGAGACCCGCGATGCGATCGCCCACGACGTGCGGATCCGCGTCCAGCAGGCCCGCGATCCGGAACCCGCGGGAGGCGAACCCGCCGTAGTTGGCCAGCGCCCGGCCGAGGTTTCCCACGCCGACGATGGCCACGGCCCAATCCTGAGTGAGACCAAGCTCACGCGATATTTGGTAGATGAGGTACTGCACGTCGTAGCCCACGCCCCGGGTGCCGTACGACCCGAGGTGGGACAGGTCCTTGCGGAGCTTGGCGGAGTTCACCCCGGCGGCGAGCGCGAGATCCTCCGAGCTCACCGTCGCCGTGCCTCGTTCGGCCATCCCGTTGAGCGCACGCAGATAGAGCGGCAACCTCGCCACGGTGGCGTCGGGAATGCCGCGATCGCGGGCCTGCGGGATACGACGGATCACTTGCCGGGGCTCCAGGGGGACGGACGGCCGGTTGCGCCCCCGGCCGCACAGCGGATGCGACGGATGAGTACCAGGTTAGTGCCTTTGTGAAGCAATGCACAAAGTCGATCGTGTTCGGCTTCCTCGTGTTCAAGGGTCCCAGGAGGGGGCGGCGGTCTCCATTCCGGGCCGGAGGGATCGCGATAATCGAGAGCATGGCGCCTCAAGACCACCGGATCACGCTGCTCGGCAAGCCCGGCTGCCACCTGTGCGACGACGCCCGCGCGGTGATCGAGCGCGTGGCCGCAGAGCTGGGCGTTCCTTGGGAGGAACGCGACATCACCGCCTCACCGGAGGACCAGGCCGAGTACGGGGAGATGATCCCCGTCGTCCTGATCGACGGCGTGCAGCACGACTACTGGCGGGTCAACGAGAACCGCCTCCGCGAGGCCCTGCGGCGATGAGGTCGCGGCCGGAGTCGATGCGGCCGGGGTCCGGCTAGCGGATCTGGCGGGTGGGGAGGGGTGCCACCTTGGCGGCGTTGACGCTGAGCTCGATCACGTTGGCCGCCAGCACGTACCTCACCCGCTCGGTCGTGAACCGCTCCATGTGCGGCTGCCGCTGGTGCTCGCCGTAGCCGACCTCGTCGCGGTAGAGCTCGTAGACGATGCGCTGGAGCGGGGCCGACTTGACCGCGTGGCAGACGAACAGCAGCGTGTCGGGCTCGTTGCGCTGAACGGCCTCCACCGTCTCCTCCGCCAGCTTGTCGAACGCCTCGCCCGAACCGTCGAGCAGCGTGAAGACGGTCAGCAGGCCGTAGATGCCGGGGGCCGGCTTCACCGAACTCCCCTGGCCTGCGGGCCGGCCCGCCTGCCCGCCGCCCTCGCGGCCCATGACGGGCCGGGACCTGCCGCCGAACCCCACGCCGAAGCTGGCGGCGAGGTCGGCCGGGTCGGAGATCTCGGCGCCGGGATAGAGGGCTCCCGTGGCGGGCATCGCCCGGTCGGGCTCGACCGGGGACGCGGGCATTCCGTACTCGGGCCGGCGGGGCTGGCCGTACTGGTCCGCGGCGAGAAGCTGGCCGGTGGCCGGCCCGCCGAACCCGTCGGCGTGCGAGGGGACGTCCGAGGGCCGCATGCGCGCGGCGTAGTCGACCTCGCCCTGCTCTCCCGCCCGGTATTCGGCCACCAGATCGCCGAGCCCGGAACGGCGCGGCGCTCCCGGACCCCCAGCCCCCGGAATCCCGGCTCCCGGAATCCCAGCTCCTTGAGTGCCGGCCGCTCCCGGCATCCCGGGAGGAACCGCGCCCGGTCCGCCGGGGCGGCCGCCCGGAGCTCCACGCGGCGGCGCGGGCGGCCCGGAGGGCGCGGAGGGCACGCGGGTCTCGGCCCGCAGGGCGCCGCCGGCCCGTCCGGCGCGCCTCCCCTGCCACTCCTCCTCCGGGACCTCGTCGTCCTCGCCCTCGTCGTCGTACGGCGCGAGCGGCCGGGCCACGGCGTACCAGACGCCTCCGGCGGAGGCGGCCAGCACCACGACGACGACCAGCCCGGGAAGCCCGAACTCGAGCACACCCGACATCGCCATTCCCGCCGGGGCGAGCACGACGGTCGCGTTCATGTTGTCGACGTCGTACTCGTCGCCGTCCCGCCAGGCCATCACCGCCATGGCGAGCAGGAGCAGGAGCATGAAGATCACCAGGCCGTGGACGCCACGCAGCAGCCACTCCGGCCACAGGTCCCAGTGGGCCGGCCCATCGGGCAGCGACTTGCCGAAGCCGGCGGTGACGACGGGGTCGAGCACCATGATCACCGTGCCTACGACCGTCAGCGCGGCGCCGAGGAGCCAGCCGGCGAAGCGGGCGCCGCCCTTCTCCGCGAGGAGCTGGATGACGCCGATCGACAGCCAGAGCGGCGCCAGCAGCGAGCCGGTGATCTGGTAGACCCGGAACGTCACGGGCCCGAACCCGGTGAGGTGGCCGACGGCGATGGCTCCGAGCGACAGCGCGAGCGCGCCTGTGGCGATGCTCCACGCGATCAGCCAACCGGCCGGCTCGTCACGGAGACGCCCGACGAGGACGCCGGTGGTGATGCCGGCGAGCAGTGCGCCGGCGAACGCGAGGAGAGCGACGAGGACTTCCATGGTGGCTCCCATGCTGCCGGACATCTGCTTCCCACCGGTAGCCGGTCACCCTGTCCGGGAATGCCACCGCCCCCGTCTCCACTCTTGAAATGGATTCCTCCACCCGAACGGATTGTGTTATCTCCCGTTGATTTCTAGAGTGTTCGAGCACGCCGACTCCCCTTCCCCCATGGGATAACGGATGCCGAACACGTGGCCGTTAACCGGGCTTTCCCCTCCGGTCGTAGCAGGAGCAGCGCAAGCCGCGCGTTCTGCCGATCTCACCGACCGCGAGCACGAGCACGACGAGATGCGAAACCTCGTGCTGCGCGCCAAGACCGGCGACAGCGAGGCGTTCGGCGTGCTCTACGACCACTACCTGGAGCTGGTCTACCGGTACGTCTACTTCCGGGTCGGTGGCCACGCGCTCGCCGAGGACCTGACGAGCGAGACGTTCCTGCGGGCGCTGCGGGGCATCTCCGAGTTCACCTGGCAGGGCCGCGACTTCGGCGCCTGGCTCGTCACGATCGCCCGCAACCTCGTCACCGACCACTACAAGTCGGGCCGCAACCGCCTTGAGGTGACCACCGCCGAGATACTCGACACGCCCCTGGACGGCCCGCACATCCCCGAGAACGCGGTCGTCGCCAACATGGTCAACGAGCACGTGATGCTCGCGATCAAGCAACTCGGCGCGGAGCAGCAGGAATGCGTGATCCTGCGCTTCCTGCACGGGATGTCGCTGGAGGAGACGGCGGTGATCATGGGCAAGAAATCCGGGGCGATCAAGGCGCTCCAGTTCCGGGCGATCAGGGCGCTCGCCCGGGCGTTACCCGACGATCTCGGCTGACCCCCCCGTAACCATTACCCGTACCCCATCGTTGGGCATGTGGCAGGTTGGATCTTCAGGCGGATCTCGCGGGCCGGCCGGGAGGCGGCGAAGGCTTCCAGGGCCCCGCGAACGGATCTCCGCTGCGCGTCAGGCGGGGGGATGGCGGGAGCGTGATGGGCTGGTGGCGACCCTCGCGCCGCGCGGGCGGCCCGGCGTCGGCCCACACCCGCTGGGACGCCGTTCGCCGCTTCCTGCTGCGCCGGCGGGCGTCGGCCCGCGCCCGCGGGGTGGCCGCGCGCGTGGGCGGCCTGCGCTCCCTGCTGGGCGGCGGCCCGAGACCGGAGTTCCGCGAAAAGCTGCGAGCCGAGCTGATGGGGGCCCACGCCGCCGAGCGCGCCGCGGGCAGGCACACGGCGGGAAAGCACGCGGCGCCCCCCGCCGCGCCGCCGCGGCCCCGCCGGTCCCTGCTCGTGCGGCTGCGCCCCCTGATGGTGTTCTGCGCGCTGCTGGCGGGGATGTTCGGCACCGGTGTGCGCACCTACCACGCCGTACCGGGCGAGGTGCTGTACCCGTTGAAGAGGATGGCGGAGTCGACGGTGCTCGATCTCGCGCACGACGAGGAGGAGCGGGCGAAGCGGCAGATGGTCGCGGCGCGGCAGCGGGCGGCCGAGACCGCCTCGCTGGTGGACAAGGCGACCCCGGAGCGCCGCCGGCTCATCGGGCAGACGCTCGACGACATGGAGACGACCACCAGGGCCGCGCTGAGCCGGGTGACGCGGCAGGGGCGCACCGACGGCGGGGCGCGCGAGTTCGCCCGTGAGCAGCGCAATCTCGTGGAGCCGCTGCTGCCGAAGCTCGACCGGGAAAATCGCGACAAGGCCAACCAGTACCTGAGTTATATCGAGTCGTTCACCGGTTCCGGACGTTGACACGTCATGTCCTGCTCCCGTTCCGTGCACTCTCCGGCGGTTAAGCTGATGAGTCATGAGGCGGCTATTGCGACGGCGGGAAGAGGCGGAGATCGCCGGCGAGGTGGCGGCCGCCGCGGCGGTGTCCGTCCCCGAGGTCGTCCCCGACCTCACGGCGGCGGCGTTCTTCGACGTCGACAACACCATGATGCGCGGCGCCTCGATCTACCACTTCGCCCGGGGACTGGCGGCGCGCGGCCTGTTCACCAGCCGTGACCTCATGAAGTTCGCGCTCGGGCAGGCGTGGTTCCGCGTGCGGGGCAACGAGAACCCCGAGCACATCGCCAAGGCCAAGGACATGGCCCTCGCCTTCGTCGCCGGGCTGAAGGTGGACGAGGTCGTCCGGCTGGGCGAGGAGATCTACGACGACGTGATGGCCGACCGCGTGTGGCAGGGCACCCGCGCGCTGGCTCAGGCGCACCTGGACGCCGGGCAGCGGGTGTGGCTGGTCACCGCCACGCCGGTGGAGCTGGCCCGCGTCATCGCGCAGCGGCTCGGGCTCACCGGCGCGCTCGGCACGGTCGCCGAGACCGCCGACGGCGCCTACACCGGAAGGCTCGTCGGCGACCTGCTGCACGGCCCGGCCAAGGCCGAGGCCGTCCGGGCGCTGGCGCGCCGCGAGGGCCTCGACCTGGCGCGCTGCACGGCCTACAGCGACTCGGCCAACGACCTGCCGATGCTCTCCCTCGTAGGGCACCCGCACGCCATCAACCCCGACAGCGAGCTGCGCGAGCACGCCAGGGAGAACGGCTGGGACGTCCGCGACTTCCGCACGGGCAGGAAGGCGACGATGATCGGCCTGCCGATCGCCGCGACCGCGGGGGCCATCGCGGGCGGCGTCGCCGCCGGGATCGCCCTGCGCCGCCACTACCGCTCCGCCCTCTGAGACGCCGCCGCTCCGGTCTCCGGCACCGCCGCTCCGCGCTCTGACGCCGCCGCTCCGCCCCCTGGCTCCGCCGCTCCGCCTACGGGCACCGCCGGTCCGCTCTACGACCCCACGGCTCCGCCGTCGGGCAGCGTGGTGTCACAGCACGATCGGGGGGAACGCCGGGCCCCGGCGCAGCCGCAGCGCGTCGAGCTGCCGCTGCACGGTCTCCCGGACGTGGTCGGTCAGGTCGAAGACCAGCATGGGGTCGTCGGCCTCCTCCGGGGCGTACTCGTCGGTCCGGATCGGCTCGCCGAACTCGATCAGCCACTTGGACGGCAGCGGAAGCAGGCCGAGCGGACCGAGCCAGGGGAACAGCGGCGTGATCGGCAGGTAGGGCAGGCCGAGCAGCCGGGCGAGCGCCGGAATGTCGCCGATCTTGGGGTAGATCTCCTCCGCCCCCACGATGGTGCACGGGATGATCGGCACACCGGCTCTGATGGCCGACGCGACGAACCCGCCCCGGCCGAACCGCTGGAGCCGGTAGCGCTCGGAGAACGGCTTGCCGATGCCCTTGAAGCCCTCGGGGAAGACGCCGACGACCTCGCCCTTGCGCAGCAGCCGGTCGGCGTCCTCCGGGCAGGCGAGCGTGTGCCCGGACTTGCGGGCCAGGTGCCCGAGCACGGGAAGCTGATAGACCAGGTGCGCCCCGAGCAGGCGCAGCGGCCTGCCCAGCTCGTCGTGCACCGCGACCTGCAGCATGAGCGCGTCCACGGGCAGCGTGCCGGAGTGGTTGGCCACGATCAGCGCGCCCCTGTCGGCCGGCACGTTGCCGAGCCCGAGGGTCTCGGTCCTGAACCAGCGCCGGTAGAGCGGGCGCAGCGCCTCAAGCAGCACCTTCTCGTTGAGCTCGGGGTCGAAGCCGAACTCGTCGACCTCGTACTCGCCGGTGACCCTGCGCCGCAGGAACGCGAACAGCTCGGCGAGCCGCTCGTCGGCCGCGCTTCCCCCCGCGCTCTCTCCCGGGCTTCCTCCCGGGCTCCCGTCCGTGCCGTCGCCCATGCGTTCGTTCGCGCTTTCGCCCGTACGCCGACCCTGGAAGTCGTTCATCAAGTCCCGTCACGAAATCGGCCGGACGAAGTCGGCCAGCCAGTCGACCAGAGCGCGCGGCAGGTCGCCGGGACCGCCTCGCGACCTGAGGAAGTCGTCGAACGCCGCCGCGGTGCTGTATTTCGGCCGCCAGCCGAGCTCGGCGGCGAGCCTGGTGGTGTCCACCGCCCGGCCGTGGCTCATGAGCGCGAGCTGCTCGGGCGAGAAGTCCACCAGCCGCGCGCCCCGGGCGAGCCCGCTGACGAAGCGGAAGGCGGGGGACGGCATCGGGATCACCGGCCGGCCCGTGCGCCGCGCGCACTGCGACAGCAGCAGGACGCCGTCGCCCGCGACGTTGAACACGCCCGGGTGGTCGGCCCCCGCCGTACGGCACAGCACCTCGACCGCGTCGTCCTCGTGGACGAACTGCAGGCGTGGATCGAAGCCGAGCACGGTGGGCAGCACCGGCTGCGAGAAGTAACTCGTCAGCGGTGAGTCGACGCCCGGCCCCATGAAGGTGGCGAACCGGAGCGTCGTCGTCGTCACGTCGGGCCGGCGCCGGGCGAAGCCCCGCACGTACGTCTCGACCTCGGTGGCGTCCCTGGCGTACCCGGAGTGCGACACCTCGACGGGCTCGGTGTCCTCCGTGAACACGGCGGGAGCGTGCGGCGAGGAGCCGTACACGGCCGTGGTCGACCGCACGACCACCCGGCGCACCGTGGCGGAGCGCTGACACGCCGCGAGTAGCTGCATCGTCCCGATGACGTTGTGCTCCTTCATGGCCGGCCTGCCGCCGCCGGGGCCGCTGACCAGACTGAGGTGCACGACGGTGTCGACGTCGGCGTCCCTGATGACCTGGACCAGGTCGGGACTGCGCAACGCGACCCGGACGAACTCCGTGCGGCCGAGCACCGCGCCGTCCTCCCCGGCAGGGGATGGCGGCGGCGCCGTGTCCACGCCGACGACCCGGTCGATCTCCGGGTCGGCCGCGAGCGCGATCGCCACACGAGCGCCGATGTGACCGGAGACACCGGTGACCAGCACAGTACGAGCCATCGACGCCTCGCCGGGGGTGTGCGTGTTCACGGTCGCCCGGTCCCTGAGGACCGGTGCGCGCTCCGTCTCGGCTACTTCTTGTTACGCCGCTGGATGCGGGTCTTCTTCAGCAGCTTGCGGTGCTTCTTCTTGGCCATGCGCTTGCGGCGCTTCTTGATCACAGAGCCCACGGGACCCCCAGGTGAAGGTGTGTCTGTCAAATCGGCGCGCGAGCGCACACCGGCACAACAGACTACCGGCGATCCGTGGTAGATCGCTCCCCCGGGGGACCCCGCGTCGACCGGGAGTCGGCCACGCCGCCGTCAAGCGTGGTCACCCGGGCGCGTTCACCCTGCTTCGATGAACGCGTCCCGTAAGTAGTCGTGGACCGCCTGCTCGGGCACTCTGAAGGACCGGCCGACACGGATGGCCGGTAACTCCCCGGAGTGCACCAGCCGGTACACGGTCATCTTGGACACCCGCATGACGGTCGCGACTTCGGCCACCGTCAAGAACTTCACCTCGCTGAGAGGTCTTTCGCCTGCAGCCATCGGACGCCTCTTCCGCACGTGTTTCCGGGTTATCCCCACTGGTGCCATTGCTCACGCACGTGTACTGCCGTCAGCGTAAGTCCGGACTCCGAGTAGGCAAACCCCTCATTCGGTCAACCAACGGAGCCGTATCCCCCGAAAACCGGGAAAGTCGCTGGCAGCAGCCGGACCGTGCCCCTCGCCTCAACCTTGGAACGGACCAACTTCTCTCACATTAGAGTCGCCCAGGCACACGAAAAAGTTGGCAAACGGTCGACACACCCGCGCAAAAACGGGCGCGAAAATCCCGGTTTGGGAGGTCCGGAAGGGGGTCAGAGGCTGCGGGCGACCCGGCCGAGCAGGTACGCCGTCAACGGAGCGTAGAAGCGGGGAAGCACATTGTCATCCAGGGGCACGGCGACGGCGATCTTCCCCTCCGCCTCGCCCACGAACAGCGCGGGGTCGTTGCTGTCGGCGAAGCCCACGGTCTCGATCCCGGCCTCGCCCGCCGCCCCCGCCCAGCCGTGGTCGGCGATCACGAAGTCGGGCCGCTCCTCGGCGAGCATCGCCTCCATCGGCGCCGCCTCGTGGGTGTGCACGAACGTGCCCCGGTCCTCCAGCATCGCCACGCCGTCGAGGTAGCGGATCTCCCTGCGGCGGCCGAGACCGCCGACGTACGTCCACCCCTCGGCCGGCAAGAGCAGGGTCGCCCCGTTGTCCGCGAGGAACCGCGCCAGCGCGAGGTGGACGGTGAGCAGGCCGGTCGGGTGACCGGTGGCCAGCACGATCCGGGGCGCGCCGCGCCGCAGCACCTTGGCGATCCGCTCGCCCATCTCCTCGACGGCGTCGATCGTCCGCTCGGGGTCGATGGTGTCGGGGCCCTCGCGGTGGCCGGGGTCGGCCGCCACCCCCACCTTGTCGGCCATCAGCGCCAGCACCTCGCGGTAGGACCACTCGCCCTCGAAGGTGAGCCCGAAGAGGTAGTGCGGGTCGCGCAGCGCGAGCGACCGGTAGTGATCGAGGTTGTTCTCGCGGCTGGTCGCCACGTCACCCGCGATGGCGGTCCGGACGAGATGTTCGCGCAACTCGGCTCGCTTGGGAGGGGTCACGGCAGGTACAGCGCTCCTCTGCTCGGCGTGATTCCGTACTTCTCAGGGCATGGGGTCCAGGCCGTGGAAGGGGAACACCGCCTTCCTCGTCGCGATGACGGCCCGGTCGACGGCGTCGGCTGGATCGTACCCCTCCGAAATGTCCCGCCATTGCGGGTGCCGTCCATCCGTCATGGTCAGGGGGGGCACCTCCCCGGTGCGCTTGCCCACGTACGTCCGCCAGGTGTCCGGCGTGGCGGTCGACGGCTCGACCGGGCGCCCCAGCGCCTCGGCGATCAGATGCGTCCACGCCCGCGGCACAACCTGGACCAGCTCGTATCCCCCGCCGCCCACCGCGATCCACCGGCCGCTGGCGGTCTCGTGGGCCAGCCGGTGCAGCGCGGCATACGCCGTTCGCTGTCCGTCCAGGCTCAGCATGAGATGGGCCAGCGGGTCGAGGGCGTGGCTGTCGCAGCCCTGCTGGGTGACCAGGATCTGCGGCCGGAAGGCGTGCAGCAGCGGCGGGACCACCGCGTGGAAGGCGCGCAGCCACCCGGTGTCGCCGCATCCGGCCGGCAGCGCCACGTTGACCGCGGTGCCCTCCGCCCCCGTCTCCTGCGGGAAACCGGTGCCGGGGAACAGCGTGCGCGGGCTCTCGTGCAGGCTGATCGTGAGCACCCTCGGGTCGTCGTAGAACGCGGCCTGCACGCCGTCGCCGTGGTGGACGTCCACGTCCACGTACGCGATCCTCGTCGCGCCCTGCGACAGCAGCCACGCGATGGCGACCGCCGGGTCGTTGTAGACGCAGAAGCCGCTGGCGGCGCCGGGCATGGCGTGGTGCAGCCCGCCCGCGACGTTGACCGCGTGCTCGGCCTCACCCGTCCACACCGCCCTGGCGGCGGCCAGCGACGCGCCGGTGACCAGGGCGGACGCCTCGTGAACGCCCACGAAGGCGGGGTTGTCCTCGGTGCCGAGCCCGTAGCGCAGGTCCGGGCGGCCGTCCTTCGAGACGTTCTTGACCGCCTCGATGTAGTCCCGGTTGTGCACCAGCGCGATCTCGTCCTCGGTGGCGGGGGCGCAGCCGGTCGTCTCAGTGCCGTCGAGCACGCCCAGGTCGCGGGCGAGCGCCATGGTGAGCTCCACGCGTACGGGCGCGAGCGGATGGCCGGGCCCGAAATCGTACGAAACCAGAGCGTCGTCCCAGACGACCCGCACCGCCTGACTCATGCGGCGACGGTACCGCAAAGGCCGTCACCGGCGTTCACCCGGCCGTTCGGTCCGTGCCCCGATCAGTCCGTGCCCCGATCAGTCCGTACGGAGGGCGACGACGGGATCGAGCCTGGCCGCCCGCCGGGCGGGGGCCACGCCGAAGAAGACGCCGACGGCCGCGGAGACCCCGAAGGCGAGCACGATCGACCACCACGTGATCGACGCGGGCACCGGCGAGACCGCCTGGATCAGCAGCGCCCCGCCGACCCCGGTCAGGATGCCGATCACACCGCCGATCGTGGTCAGCAGCACGGCCTCGATGAGGAACTGCCCGAGGATGTCGCGGCCACGGGCGCCGAGGGCCTTGCGCAGGCCGATCTCCTTGGTGCGCTCCCTGACTCCGACCAGCATGATGTTGGACACCCCGACGCCGCCGACCAGCAGGGAGATCCCCGCGATGGCGGCCAGCACGCCGGTCAGCATGCCGAGGACCGTGCCGATCGTGCCGAGGAGCTGGGTCTGCGTGACGGCCGAGAACGTCTCGCCCGGGTAGCGGGCGTCCAAAGCGGCCACGACCCGCTGCCGCAGCGATTCGATCTCGTCCGGGCCGGAGGCGCCGACGGCGATGCCGTTGATCCTCGGCAGCCCGATCAGCCGCTGGGCGGTGGTGACCGGCAGGTGCACCTCCTGGTCCCGAGCCACCCCGAACGTGGATCCGACGGTCTCGTAGACGCCGATCACCCGGAACCGCACCCCCGCGATCGTGACCTGGCGGCCGATCGGATCGATGTCCCCGAACAGCTTGGCCGCGACCTCCGAGCCGAGGATCACCACGCGCCGCCGCGTGTCCACGTCGGTCTCGCTGAGATAGCGGCCCCGGCGCAGCGGCCGGTCGAAGACGTGGGGCATGTTCTCGTCGGTCCCGGTGAGCGTGGCGAACACCTCCACGCGGCCCACCCGGACCGGCTCGCCGGAGTTCACCGCGACCGTCACCCTCGACGGGTCGCCCACCACGCGCCGCACGTACGCGACGTCCGACAGGTCGAGGCGGCTCTGCGTGGGGGCCGCGCCCAGCCCCACCTGGCCGGGGACCACGAGGATGATGTTGCTGCCGAGCCCCGAGATCTCCTTTTCGACGGCGTTCTTGGCCCCGGTGCCGATGGCGACGAGGATCACGACCGAGAACACGCCGATGATCACACCGAGCATGGTCAGCGTGCTGCGCAGCCGGTTGACCCGCAGCGCCTCCACCGCCATCCGCAGCGCCTCGGCGGTCCTCATGACGCCGTCCTCATGTGTCGCGCTCGATCCGGCCGTCGCGTACGTGGATCCGGCGACGGGCCCGGGCGGCGACCTCGGCGTCATGGGTGACGAGGACGACGGCGACGCCGCCCTCGTTGAGCCGTTCGAGCAGGCCCATCACCTCCTCGCCGTTGCGGGTGTCGAGGTTGCCGGTGGGCTCGTCGGCCAGCAGCACCCGGGGATCGCCCACCAGCGCCCGGGCGATCGCCACCCGCTGCTGCTCGCCGCCGGACATCTGGGACGGCCGGTGCGTGAGCCGGTGGCCGAGCCCGACCGCCTCCAGCGCCGCCCCGGCCCGCTCCCTGCGCTCGGCGCGGGACACACTCCGGTAGACCAGCGGCAGCGCCACGTTGTCGAGCGCGGACGTGCGGGCCAGCAGATGGAAGGACTGGAACACGAAGCCGATCGTGCGGTTGCGCAGCTCGGCCAGTCCGGCGTCGTCGAGCGTCGCGACGTCCACCCCGTTCACCCGCAGCGTGCCGGAGGTCGGCCGGTCGAGGCAGCCCAGCAGGTGCATCAGCGTGGACTTGCCCGAGCCCGACGGTCCTGCGATCGCCGCGAACTCCCCCTGCCCGATGCGCAGGCTCACCCCGCGCAGCGCGTCGACCAGCACCCCGCCGTCCAGGCGGTAGGAGCGGGTGAGGCCGATCGCCTCGAACGCCGGGACGGGTTCGCCGGTCGCCCCCGGCGACGCCGCCGCGGCGGGCCCGGCGGCGTGCGCGCCGGTGGACGCGCCGGTGGACGCGGCGGCAGGCCCGGCGGCGCGCTCGTCGCGGCTCACGACAGCGACTGACCGGGGCGTACGGCGTCGGCGCCCCTGACGACCACCCGCTCACCGGGGGACACCCCGCTGAGGATCTCCACGACCGCGTCGCCCTGCGCGCCCAGCCGGACGACCCGCCGCTCGGCCCTGCCGCCGCGCACCGCCCACACGATCGTCTCCCTGC
This sequence comes from Microbispora bryophytorum, assembly GCF_043197435.1. NCBI lineage: Bacteria > Bacillati > Actinomycetota > Actinomycetes > Streptosporangiales > Streptosporangiaceae > Microbispora > Microbispora bryophytorum. The sequence goes on from NZ_JBICTF010000002.1 coordinate 308,151, forward strand.
CGCTCGTCACGATCGCCGACGCGGGCACGGCCGTGGCGTTCTCCGAGCGGCGCACGGCCAGCCGCACCACGGCGCTCATCCCCGGCTTGGGCGCGGGGGCCGCGCCGCCGTCGTCGTAGGCGCCCCGGCCCAGGCGCAGCCGTACGGGATAGCTGACCCCGCCGGTCGCGCCCTCCTTGGGGGTGACCCCCACGCCCGTCACGCTGCCGGTGTACGTCGCGCCGGTCACCGCGTCGAACTCGACCTCGGCCGGTGTGCCCCTGCGCACCAGCAGCACGTCGGTCTCGTCCACGTCGGCCGACAACGTGAGCACCGACACGTCGGTCACCGTGACGATCGGGTCCCCGGCGGCCACCGGGACTCCGGTGGCGATCGTCCCGCCGGAACGGCCGGCGGGGACGGCGGCCGCGGCGCCCGCCTGGCTCGCCAGGCCGGCCGGCAGCTGCGAGACCAGCGCGCCGAGACCGGCCCCGCCCGCGGCGGAGGACGCGCCGCCGAGCGTGACCACGCCGCCGAACGGCGCCCTGACGACCAGGGCGTCCACGGCCCGCTCGGCCGCGTGCACGGCCGCCCTGGTCTGGGACCTCGACGCGGCCCGCAGGGACGCCATGGACGCGCTCAGCCCGCTCATCCCCGCGCTCACCTGGCCGCTCACCTGCGACAGCGTCTGGTCGAGCGAGCGGGTCAGCCCGTCGAGCACCTCGTCGAGCGCCCGCCGCCGGGCCCGCTGAACCTTGTCCGCGGCGTCGACGGCGGCCAGCAGCCGGGCCCTGGCCGTGCGGTCGCCGATCGACCGGGCCGCTTTCCTCGCCTGCGCGAACGACCGGGCGACGTGCGCGTCGAGCGAGCTCGGCAGCCGCAGGCGCGGCAGCCGTACGCCGACCGGAGCGCCGCCGAAGGACACCGGCCGGGCGGCCTGCCTGTCGGCCTTCCGCGCGGCCGAAAGCTGCTGTCTGGCCTGCGGAGAGCTGATCCTGGCGAGGATCTGGCCCTTCTTCACCGTGTCGCCGTCCTGGACGTACAGGCGGGCGACCGTGCCGGAGGCGGGGGCGGTCAGGGTCGCCGTCGCACGCGCGCCCACCGTCGCCGGGGCCTCGACGACCTCGCTGACGGTGGTTCTGGTGACCACGGCCACCGGGGCCTTCTGTGGTTCCGCGGACGTGCATCCGGCGGCGAGCAGGACGGCGAGAAGGGGGACGACCCCGCGACGAGACGTCACCCGCCAATCGTAAAGCGGTGGTCATCTTCCGTCCCGGGAACGCCGGTCACCACCGGGCAAAGTGCGGCAACCGGGGCGGCTCCGGGAGGGAGCGCCGAGGTCAGCCGGCGGCGAGACGCCGGCTGCGCTCGCAGGCCGCCTCGATCGCGTCGAGGAACGCGGCCCGCACCTTGTGGCGCTCCAGCTCGGCGATGGCGGAGATCGTGGTGCCTCCCGGCGAGGTCACGGCCTCGCGCAGGATCACCGGGTGCTCCCCCGAGTCGCGCAGCATGATCGCGGCGCCGACGATCGACTGGGTGACCATGTCGAGGGCGGCGGCGCGCGGCATGCCCAGCAGGATCCCGGCGTCGACCATGGCCTCGACCAGATAGAAGAAGTACGCCGGGCCGCTGCCGGACAGGGCGGTGGCGGCGTCCTGCTGCGACTCGGGGATGCGCAGCACCTTGCCCACCGGGCTGAGCAGTTCCTCGGTGCGCTTGAGGTGCTCCTCGAAGGCGTGCGCCCCGGCCGAGATGACGCTCATGGCCTCGTCCACCAGGACGGGCGTGTTGGACATGACGCGGACGACCGCCACGCCGTCCCCGAGCCTCGCCTCCACGAACGCGGTCGTGATGCCGGCCGCCACCGAGATCACCAGCCGGTCGGCGGCCACGTGCGGGGAGATCTCGGTCAGCAGTGCGCCCATGTCCTGCGGCTTGACCGCGAGGATCACCGTGTCGGCCAGCTTGGCGGCCTCAGCGTTGCTCGCGACCCGCACGCCGTACCGCTCGCGCAGCGCCTCGGCCCGCTCTGGCCTGCGGGCCGTCGCCACGATCTCGTCCGGCCGCAGACCGGCGCGTACCAGCCCGGAGAGCAGGGCCTCGCCCATCTTTCCGGTCCCGAGAATCGCGATCATTGCTGCACCTCTTCTGGGCTGTGCCGGGATCTGCCGGGATCTGCCCGCAGCTTACCGACCCTGCCTCGCGGAGCCGAACGCGCTGCGCCACGCGCCGGCCGAAAGGGTCAGTCCCAGTGTCCCGCTGCGGCGGTCCCGGCGACGTAGTCCTCGAACCGCCTGGGCGGCCGGCCGAGGGCGTGTTCCACGCCGTCGGAAGGCGCGGCGCCCCGCCCGTCGCGGATGTCGAGGAGGAGGCCCGTGAGCAGCCGCGCGACGTCGGACGGGACGCCGTTCGCGACCTGACGCTCCACGAAGACCTCGGGATCGACGTCGACGTGCCGGATCGTGCGCCCCGTGGCCCTGCCGATGAGGCCGCCGGCCTCGCCGAAGGCGATGGCCCGCGGGCCGGTCAGACAGTAGATCCGGCCGCTGTGGCGCTCGTGCGTCAGCGCCGCCGCGGCGACCTCGGCGATGTCCTCGGCGTCGACGAACGGGGTGCGCCCGTCGCCGGTGGGCAGGGCCAGGGCCCCGGCGAGGATGCCCTGCCGCCAGAAGGCCTCGCTGAAGTTCTGCGCGAACCAGTCGGGCCGCAGGATGGTCCAGCCGACGCCCGAGTCGCGCACGGCCTGCTCCGCGGACTTCAGAGGGTGATCGTCACCGGCCTCGCCCACACCGCGGGCGGACAGCAGCACCAGCCGCCGTGCGCCCGCGGCCACCGCCTCGGCCACGAGAGCGGGGACGCGCGCCCGGCGGTCCAGGCCCGGCCGCAGGTCGGGCTCGACGATGTAGACGGCGGCGGCCCCGCCGAGCGCGGGACCCCAGGTCTCCGGTCTGCCCAGATCGAAGGGCACGTCCCCGCCGGTGCGGGATGCCGTACGTGCCTGCATACCGGCGGCCTTCAGGCGCCGGACGAGGCGACGACCGGTCTTGCCGGTGCCGCCGAGAACGAGGATCTTCTCCATGCCTCAAGCAAAGCGGGGGAAGCCAAGACGATCCATGGGAGAACGTCCCTCATCCATTTGTGATCGTCTACCGTGACGGCATGGACGTGCTGAGCGATCTGCTCCACCGGGCTCACGCCAGGAACGCCACGGTCAGGCAGTTGATCCAGCGGCCGCCGTGGGCGCTGGCCTTCACCGGTGTCCCTCCCCTCACCGTCGTGGCCGCGCTCGGCGGCCACGCGTCGGTCCGGCTCGACGACGCCGGCGTCACCCCGGTGCGCCTGGCCCCGGGCGACATCGCCCTCATCGGCGGCCCGCAGGCGCACACGATCGCCGACAGTCCGGCCACCCCGCCGCAGGCCGTGATCCACGGGGACAGGAAACACGTCGTCGGCGGCGAGGGGGCGGCCGGGGTGGGGGCGGCCGGGGTGGGGGCGGTCGGGGTAGGGGCGGTCGGGGCGCAGCGGAGTCTGGGCCCGCGCACCTACGGCGACGGCCTGCCCGGGGCCACGATCATGCTCAGGGGCGCCTGCGAACTGCGCGGCGAGGCCGGCGTCCGGCTGCTGCGCATGCTGCCGCCGCTGGCGGTCGTGCCGTCCGGGCCGCGCACCCGGGCGGCCCTGGACCTGCTCGCCACCGAGGTCGCCCGCGACGAACCGGGCCAGGACGCGGTCCTCCACCGGCTGCTCGACCTCGTGCTCGTGCTGGCGTTGCGGGCCTGGTGCGCCGGGCCCGAGGCTCCGCTCCCCTCCTGGCACGGGGCGCTGGCCGATCCCGCCGTCGGCGAGGCGCTGCACCTGCTGCACGACCGTCCCGCTCACCGCTGGACGGTCGCCGAGCTGGCGGCCGGGGCCGGCATGTCCCGCGCCGCCTTCGCCGCGCGCTTCAGGAGCATGGTGGGCGAGCCCCCGCTCACCTACCTCACCGGCTGGCGGATGGCCCTGGGAGCCGATCTGCTCAGCGACACCGACGCCACCGTCGCCGCCGTGGCCCGCGAGGTCGGCTACGAGGACGCGTTCGCCTTCAGCGTGGCGTTCAAGCGCGCCCACGGGGCCAGCCCCTCGGCCTGGCGCCGTCGAACGCGCTGAGCCTCGTTAGCTGAGCCTCGTTACCCACGGCGTACGGCGGCGATCAGGATTCGCTCAGGAGGTCCGGCGGCGCAGCGTGGCGGCGCCGAGCAGAAGGGCAAGCACGGCCGACCCCGCCACCACGACGACGTCGCGCCAGAACTCGCCGCCCGGGTCGGCGTCCGCGACCGCGTGCGCCATCGCCTCGATCGCGTACGACATGGGCAGCACGTCCGAGATCCACTCCAGCACGGTCGCCATCTGCCCGCGCGGCACGAGGATCCCGCCGAGCAGGATCTGGGGGATCATCACGATCGGCATGAACTGCACGGCCTGGAACTCCGTACGGGCGAACGCGCTGCACAGCAGGCCGAGCGCGGTGCCGAGCAGGGCGTTGAGCAGGGCGACGAGCACCAGCGGCCACAGCGGGCCCGGCAGGTCCAGGCCCAGCCAGGTGAGGGAGACGGCCAGCGCCAGCGCCACCTGGGCACACGCCGCCAGCCCGAACGCGAGGCCGTAGCCGAGGAGGAGGTCGAGCCGGCCGAGCGGCATCGCCATGAGCCGCTCCAGCGTGCCCGACGTGCGCTCGCGCAGGGTCGCGATCGAGGTGATGAGGAACATCACCAGGAAGGGGAAGACGCACAGCAGGATCGGCGCCCAGTGGCCGAACGACCGCTCGTCGTCCATCACGTAGTAGAGCAGGATCATCACCAGTGTGGGCACCAGGACCATCAGCGCCACCGTCCGCCGGTCGTGGCGGAGCTGGGTCGTGATCCGCCTTGCGGTGGCGAGGGTGATCGCGACACTCATGCCGCCGCCCTCTCCTCGATCAGGCGCAGGAACGCCTCCTCCAGGTCGGCCGTGCCCGTGTGCGCGCGCAGGGCGCCGGGGGTCTCGTCGGCGAGGATCTCCCCCTGGCGCAGCACGATCAGCCGCTCGCACCGCGCGGCCTCGTCCATGACGTGGCTGGAGACCAGGATCGTGGTGCCGCCCTCCGCCAGGCGGTGGAAGAGCGTCCACAGCTCCTGCCGCAGCACGGGGTCGAGCCCGACCGTCGGCTCGTCCAGCACGAGCAGTTCCGGACGGCCGAGCAGCGCCACGGCGAGCCCGGCGCGGCCCAGCTGGCCGCCGGACAGCGTGGACCCGAGCTGGCGGGCGGCACCGGCGAGCCCCACCTCGGCCAGCACCCGCTCGGGGTCGTCCTTCGGCGCGCCGAGCACGGCGGCGAAGTAGCGCAGGTTCTCCAGCACGGTCAGGTCCCGGTAGACCGCCGGGCTCTGCGTCGAGTAGCCGATCCTGCGGCGCAGGCCCGCGCTCCCGGCCGGCTCGCCGAGCACCCTCGCCTCGCCGCCGGACACGATCTGGACGCCCACGATCGCCCGCATGAGCGTCGTCTTGCCGCAGCCGCTCGGCCCGAGCAGGCCGGTGACCTGCCCTCGGGGCACCTCGAAGGTCAGGCCGTGCAGGACCTCCGCCCCGCCCCTGACCACCCGCAGATCCCGTACGGCGATCGCGGGATCCGATAAATTCATCATGTGATGAAATTAGACCCGCGACAGGGGCGCGTCAACGCGTGATCGGTTGCTCGGTGGCGGCGCACGCGATCGCTGGCGCCCGGTCGAGAAGCCTCCTCTGCGGACCGGATCACACCGGTGAGGGCCGTCGATCGCGAGGAGTCCGGCTACGGTCGCGGCGCACCGGCGGATCGGGCCACAGTGCCACGGGTGGGGTCCGCCGGATCCGGTATCTCGCACCATGCCGGAGGCCAGACGCGCGCGGCCGCGGTGGTGCGCGGAAAGGTGACACCGGACAGGTCACCGCCGCCGATGTCGGCGCCGTCGAAATTCACAGAGCCTTTGAAGTGCGTGTCCGCCACGTCCAGACGTTGGAGGCCGCGCGGTTCCCTTCCCTGAACCCGAACCGTAAGCGCTCTGATGCTCCGCCGGACGACTGACACGCCTTCGTGCTCCGCTTCGAAATGCACGGCGGCCGCCCCGGGGTCGGTCTTGTACGCGATGCCGCGCGACGCCGTACCGGCGAAGGACGCGTCGTCGAGGAACGCGCAGTGCCGGAAACCGGCCCGGCCGAAGAACGTCCCTTCGAAGGAGGCGGGACCGGCGAAGTCCGAATAGCGGAAACGAACACCGCAGCGGAAGATCGCGAAGCCGAAGTTCAAGCTGCCTTCGAAGGCCACGCCTTCGAAGTGCCCCAGGAAGAACTCGCTGTCTTCGAAGCTCGTGAGGCCCCCATCGAAGCTCGCGTCGGTGAACCTCGCCGTGCCGAAGCGGGCCCCGCTGAAGTCGGCGTCCGTGAACGTCGCTTCACGGAAGTCGGTGTCGAACCTGAACAACGCGTACGCGAAGCCCGCCCCGCCCCGGAATTCGGCTCCCGTGAAGTCCGCTCCGAAAAACGCCGCGGCGCCGAAGTCGGCGAAGCCCCTGAACTCGGCGCCGGTGAAGACCGCCCTGCTGCGGAAGCGGCAGCCGGTGAAGTCCGTCCTGCCGGAGAAGACCGCCTGCTCGAAGCTCGCCGCCTCGACCTCGCTGCCGCTCACGTCGAAGTCGACCAGAGACGCTCTCGTGAGGTCGACGGCGACGCCCGGCCAGTGATCGCCGTCGTCGCCTTCGCCGGACGCGCCACCGGAGGACTTCAGATGGCGGACGACGATCCGCTGTGCGGTGAGACGGGCCTCCAGGTCCGGCGAGTGCTCCTGGCCCGGGGCGTGGTCCCCGATGTCGCCCGCGCCCCCGGCCGGCTCGCGTGCCCGGTCCGCCGGGTCACCCGCCGCGCCTCCCGGCAGGGGGGCCCGCAGGTACGCGCAGAGCACATCCATGACGGCCTGGCGGTGCTCAGGGTTGTTCCGGCCCAGCCGCTCCAGGGCGTACATGGCTGCGATGCGCACGCCCGGGTTGCCGGAGCCGAGCTGGTCCACGGCCTTCGAGTAGAGCTCGGTGACCCGCTTCTCCGTCGCGTCGTACTCCTGGTAGACCTGCGTGCGCTCACCCAGCCACTGGCGGCGGACAGCGAGGAGGAGCGCCACGCCTCCGGCAGCTCCCGCGCCCACCGTCAAGCCGCTCTTGATCGCGTCCAGCCGAAGTGCGGGATCCGCTCCCGCGATCGCCGTGAGGGCGGTCGTGGCGATCCAGGTCGAGACTGCGACGCCGATGAGGCCGCCGACGATCCACCAGACCGACAGCACCCGCATCGGGGAGGGCGACGTCCGCGCGGACCTCGAGTTCGTGGCCAGCAGTACGAGTCCGGCCAGCAGCAGGACCAGCCCGCCGAGGGCGAGCACGCCGCCGGGCGGTAGGCGCGCGAGAAGGCCGGGAACGTCAATCCAGCGCGCGGCGAGGACGACGGCGGCCAGCCCTGCGAGCAGAGCTGCGGCCCCCGTGGCCTTGCGCATCCGCGTCCCTCTCGAATCCGTGCCGTGGCATGCGGCCCGTCCAGCGGCTCCCCACATGATCACGTACCCGTCCGACCGCGTAAAGGGGCCTCGGAAGCGGGACCCGGGAGCGGCGCCCAGGGCGATCACGGCGGGTGAACCGGAGAGCCTTCACAGCCGTGTAAGGGGAATGAGAAAGCTCTGGCTCGTGGCCCTCCTCTTCCTGGTGGTCGCCTGCGGAGGGACCTCCTCCACCTCGGCCTCACCCGAGCAGCCCGAGGGCTCCCCCTCCGGCGCCGGGGTCGACCACCCCTCCCGTCCGCCGGCCCAGTCGCCGGGTACGGCCACCGGCGCACCGGCGGCCCCGTCCGGCGCGCCGAGCGGCACCCCGTCTCCCGTGACCCCGGCGGGGCCCACGCTGAACCCGCACACGGTCCCGTGGGAGAGCGCCACCCCCGCCGGCGACGGCCGGTCCCTCGACGTCGTGTGGTGGTCCGGGGTGGAGCCCTGCAACGTGCTCGACCACGTCGAGGTGACCGAGACCGCGCGCGAGGTCACCGTCACCCTGTACGAGGGACAGGACCGGCGTTCGCCCGACGCCGTCTGCATCGCGATCGCCGTCCTGAAGACCACGAAGGTGCACCTCAAGGCCCCCCTCGGCGGCCGGAAGGTCGTGGACGGCGCGAAGTAGGCCACCGAGCCGAACCGAGCCGAACCGAGCCGGATGCGGCCGCGGCCGGGGGGGGCACGCCCACCGCCCGGGCTCCGGCCCCGGACGAGGCAGACAAAACAGTCCACACAAGTCGCGACGACGGGATGAAATCCGCGCGCTCCAAGGTTGAGCCCCATAGACTCAAGCTGTTTGACAGACCCCCCGGCGGGGCTAGTATTTGAGTCTGACCGACTCAACTTTGACTACAAGGACGTACTCATGGCACGTGCGGTAGGTATCGACCTGGGGACGACCAACTCCGTCGTCTCGATTCTCGAGGGCGGCGAGCCCACGGTCATCGCGAACGCTCAGGGCTCGCGGACCACGCCGTCCGTGGTCGCGTTCGCGAAGAACGGGGAGGTTCTCGTCGGCGAGGTCGCCAAGCGGCAGGCGGTGACCAACGTCGACCGGACCATCCGCTCGGTCAAGCGCCACATGGGCACGAACTGGTCGATCGAGATCGACGGCAAGAAGTTCACGCCCCAGCAGATCAGCGCGTTCGTCCTGCAGAAGCTCAAGCAGGACGCGGAGGCGTACCTGGGCGAGAAGATCACCGACGCGGTGATCACCGTCCCGGCGTACTTCAACGACGCCCAGCGGCAGGCCACCAAGGAGGCCGGCCAGATCGCGGGCCTCAACGTGCTGCGCATCATCAACGAGCCCACCTCCGCGGCGCTGGCCTACGGCCTCGACAAGGAGAAGGACCAGACCATCCTGGTCTTCGACCTCGGCGGCGGCACCTTCGACGTGTCCCTGCTCGACGTCGGCCAGGAGGACGGGCACGGGTTCGTCGAGGTCAAGGCCACGAGCGGCGACAACCACCTCGGCGGCGACGACTGGGACCAGCGGGTCGTCGACGAGCTGGTGACCCGCTTCAAGAACGCGCACGGCGTGGACCTGGCCAAGGACAAGATGGCCCTCCAGCGCCTGCGCGAGGCGGCCGAGAAGGCCAAGATCGAGCTGTCGGCCCAGACCGAGACCTCGATCAACCTGCCCTACATCACCGCCTCCTCCGAGGGCCCGCTGCACCTCGAGGAGAAGCTGACCCGGGCGGAGTTCCAGCGGATCACCGCCGACCTGCTCGAGCGCTGCAAGGGCCCCTTCCACCAGGTCATCAAGGACGCGGGGGTCAAGATCTCCGACATCGCCCACGTGGTCATGGTCGGCGGCTCCACTCGTATGCCGGCCGTGTCCGACCTGGTCAAGGAGCTGACCGGCGGCAAGGAGCCCAACAAGGGCGTGAACCCGGACGAGGTCGTCGCCATCGGCGCCGCGCTCCAGGCCGGTGTCCTCAAGGGCGAGGTCAAGGACGTCCTGCTGCTCGACGTGACCCCGCTCAGCCTGGGCATCGAGACCAAGGGCGGGATCTTCACCAAGATCATCGAGCGCAACACGACGATCCCGACCAAGCGTTCGGAGGTCTTCACCACGGCCGAGGACAACCAGCCGTCGGTGCAGATCCAGGTCTACCAGGGCGAGCGTGAGATCGCGGCGTACAACAAGAAGCTGGCCACCTTCGAGCTGACCGGCATCGCCCCGGCCCCGCGCGGCATCCCGCAGATCGAGGTCACCTTCGACATCGACGCCAACGGCATCGTGAACGTCTCGGCGAAGGACCTCGGCACGGGCAAGGAGCAGTCGATGACCATCACCGGCGGCTCGGCCCTGGGCAAGGACGACATCGAGCGCATGATGCGCGAGGCGGATTCCTACGCCGAGGAGGACAAGCGGCGCCGCGAGGAGGCCGAGGTCCGCAACAACGCGGACGCGCTGGCCTACCAGACGGAGAAGTTCCTCCGCGAGAACGACGAGAAGGTCCCGGCCGACGTGAAGACCGAGGTCAACGACTCGCTCGCCGAGCTGAAGAAGGAGCTGGAGGGCACCGACATCCCGGCCATCCGCACCGCCGCGGAGAAGCTCGCCACGGTCAGCCAGAAGATGGGCTCGGCCATCTACGCCCAGTCGCAGGCCGGCGCCGAGGGCGCCCCGGCCGGCGCGGACGCGGACAGCGCGCAGGCGAAGGCCGACGAGGACGTGGTCGAGGCCGAGATCGTCGACGATGAGCGGGAGGGCGGCCGCAAGTGAGCCCGCGTGAGAACGGCTCCGAGGAGGAGCCGGTGATCCGCGACAACCGCAAGATCGACCCGGAGACCGGCCAGGCCCGCGACTCCGCCGGGGACGCGCCCGAGGGCGCCCTCGGCGACCCGGGCACGCAGACGGCGGCGGCGCCCGCCGAGGGGTCCGCGACGGACCTGCTCGCCGAGCGCACCGCCGATCTGCAGCGGCTCCAAGCGGAGTTCAGCAACTACCGCAAGCGGGTCGAGCGCGACCGGATCGCCGTCAGGGAACAGGCCGTCGCGAGCGTGCTCACCGAGCTGCTCCCGGTGCTCGACGACATCGGCCGCGCCCGCGACCACGGCGAGCTCACCGGCGGCTTCGCGAAGGTGAGCGAGTCGCTGGAGGCGGCCGTCGGCAAGCTGGGCCTGACCGCGTACGGCGCGAAGGGCGACCCCTTCGACCCGACCGTCCACGAGGCCCTGCTGCACAGCTACTCGGCGGAGGTGACCGAGCCGACGTGCGTCGAGATCCTCCAGCCGGGCTACCGGATCAACGAGCGGATCCTGCGCGCCGCCCGCGTCGCCGTCGCCGAGCCGAGCGAGGAGACGGCGACGGAGGAGACGGCGGCCGGCTCCGGCGAGTCCGGCGGACCGGACCAGAACTGAAAACGCGGAGGTCTCTCCCGATCGGCGAAGATCGGGAGAGACCCGCGAGGGCGCCCGCGACGACAGCCGCGGGCACACTGAATCACTCCCCTTTCGTGCGAAGGAAGCAATAGATGAGCACCAAGGACTACTTGGAAAAGGACTACTACGCCGTCCTTGGTGTGCCCAAGACCGCGAGCGCGGAGGAGATCAAGAAGGCCTACCGCAAGCTCGCCCGCCAGTACCACCCCGACGCCAACCCGGGGAACAAGGAGACCGAGGAGAAGTTCAAGGAGGTCTCCGAGGCGTACGACGTGCTCTCCGACGCCAAGCGGCGCAAGGAGTACGACGAGGCGCGCACGCTCTTCGGGTCGGGGCTCGGCGGCTACGCGGGCGCGGGCGGGACCCGGGCCGGCGGCAACTTCAACTTCGACCTCGGCGACCTGTTCGGCGGCTCGGGGTCGGGTGAGCGGATCGGGGACCTGTTCGGGGGGTTGTTCAACCGGGGCGGAGCGGGCACGCGCACGACCACCGCCCGCCCACGGCGCGGCCAGGACGTCGAGTCGGAGGTGACGCTCGCCTTCGGCGAGGCGGTCGACGGCACCACCGTGTCCCTCCGGCTCACCAGTTCGGCCGCCTGCACCGCCTGCGGCGGCACGGGGGCGAAGGCGGGCACCACCCCACGGGTCTGCCCGACCTGCGAGGGAACCGGGGCGGCCAGCCGCAACCTCGGCAACTTCGCCTTTTCCGAGCCGTGCCGCGACTGCCGCGGCCGGGGCCTGGTGGTCGATGACCCCTGCCCCGTCTGCGAGGGCAGCGGGCGCGGCAAGAGCACCCGTACGATCCAGGCCCGCATCCCCGCCGGGGTCGGCGACGGCCAGCGCATCAGGATCAAGGGCAAGGGCGCGCCCGGTGAGAACGGCGGTCCTGCCGGCGACCTCTACGTCCTGGTCCACGTCAAGCCGCACCCCGTGTTCGGGCGCAGCGGGGAGAACCTGACCGTCACGGTCCCCGTCACCTTCCCCGAGGCCGCGCTCGGCGCCGAGATCAAGGTGCCGACGCTCGGGGGGATGCCGGTGACCCTGCGCATCCCGGAGGGAACGCCCAACGGACGGACGTTCCGGGTGCGCGGCCGAGGGGCCTCCCGCAAAGACGGCACGAAGGGCGACCTGCTGGTCACCGTCCAGGTCACGGTGCCCCAGACCCTCGACGACAAGGCCCGCGCGGCCCTTGAGGAGTTCAGGAACGCCACGGAGGGCCAGGACCTTCGCGAAGAGCTGATCAAGCAGGCCAGAAGCGAGTGAGCCGATGGATGCCAGGTTTTTCGACATCTCCGACGACACCCCCGTCTATGTGATCTCCGTAGCCGCCCAGCTGTCCGGGCTGCACCCGCAGACGCTCCGCCAGTACGACCGGCTCGGGCTCGTCAGCCCCGGCCGTACGGCAGGGCGGGGGCGGCTGTACTCGACAAGGGACATCGTGCTTCTGCGCGAGGTCCAGCGGCTCTCCCAGGAGCACGGCATCAACCTCGCCGGCATCAAGCGCATCCTCGAACTCGAAACCGAGAACATGCGCCTGCACGAGGAGGCCACCCGGCTCAGGGGTGAGCTCGCCATGCTGCGGGCACTGGTCCGCTACGAACTGCCACCTGCCTGATCGGCGAAACGAGGCATTCAGATATGGACTACAAGTTCACTCAGAAGAGCCAGGAGGCTCTGTCCGGGGCCGTCCGGCGCGCCGCGGCCGACGGCAATCCCGAGGTCGCGCCCGCGCATCTGCTGACGACCCTGCTGGCGCAGAACGGCGGCATCGCCGGGTCGCTGCTGCAGGCCGTCGGCGCGGACCCCCGGCAGTTGCGCACCCAGGCCGAGGAGCTGCTCGGCCGGCTGCCGAAGGCGCAGGGCTCCACCGTGAGCGCGCCGTCGAGCTCCCGCCAGTTGCTGACCGTGCTCAACACCGCGGCGCAGCGGGCCAAGCAGCTTGAGGACGAGTACGTCTCGACCGAGCACCTGCTCGTCGGGCTCGCCACCGACGGCGGGCAGGTCGCCGACCTGCTGAAGGCCGCGGGCGCCACCCCTAACGCACTGCTTGAGGCGTTCGAGAAGGTCCGCGGGCACGCCAGGGTGACCAGCGAGACGCCCGAGGACACCTACCAGGCGCTGGAGAAGTACGGCGTCGACCTCACCGAGCAGGCGCGTGCCGGCAAGCTCGACCCGGTGATCGGCCGCGACAGCGAGATCCGCCGGGTCATCCAGGTGCTGTCGCGCCGCACCAAGAACAACCCCGTGCTGATCGGCGAGCCCGGCGTCGGCAAGACCGCCGTGGTCGACGGCCTCGCCCAGCGGATCGTCGCGGGCGACGTGCCCGAGAGCCTGCGCAACAAGCGCCTGGTCGCGCTCGACCTCGGCGCGATGGTCGCGGGCGCGAAGTATCGCGGCGAGTTCGAGGAACGCCTCAAGGCCGTGCTCAACGAGATCAAGGAGAGCAACGGCCAGGTCGTGACGTTCATCGACGAGCTGCACACGATGGTCGGCGCGGGCGCCGCCGAGGGCGCGATGGACGCGGGCAACATGCTCAAGCCCATGCTGGCCCGCGGCGAGCTGCGCATGATCGGCGCCACCACGCTCGACGAGTATCGCGAGCGCATCGAGAAGGACCCGGCCCTGGAGCGGCGGTTCCAGCAGGTCTACGTGGGCGAGCCCACCGTCGAGGACACGATCGCGATCCTGCGCGGGCTCAAGGGCCGATACGAGGCGCACCACCAGGTGCAGATCTCCGACAGCGCCCTGGTCGCCGCCGCGACGCTCTCCGACCGCTACATCACGGCTCGTTTCCTTCCCGACAAGGCGATCGACCTGGTGGACGAGTCGATGTCGCGGCTGCGGATGGAGATCGACTCGCGGCCGGTGGAGATCGACCAGCTCCAGCGCAGCGTGGACCGCCTGAAGATGGAGGAGCTCGCGCTCGCCAAGGAGACCGACGAGGCCAGCCGGCAGCGCCTGGAGAAGCTCCGCGAGGAGCTGGCCAACCGGCAGGAGGACCTCAACGCCCTGGTCAGCCGGTGGGAGCGGGAGAAGGCCGGCCTCAACAAGGTCGGTGAGCTGAAGAAGCGGCTCGACGAGGCGCGCGGCGCGGCCGAGCGGGCCCAGCGCGACGGCGACTTCGAGGCCGCGTCGCGGCTCATGTACGGCGACGTCCCCCGCCTGGAGAAGGAGCTCGCCGAGGCCACCAAGGCCGCCGAGTCGGCGGAGGCCGAGGCCGAGCCGATGGTGAAGGAGGAGGTCGGCCCCGACGACATCGCCGAGGTCATCTCCTCGTGGACCGGCATCCCCGCCGGGCGGCTGCTGGAGGGCGAGACCGCCAAGCTGCTGCGGATGGAGGACGAGCTGGGCGAGCGCCTGATCGGCCAGCGCCAGGCCGTCCAGGCCGTCTCCGACGCCGTACGGCGTGCCCGGGCGGGCATCGCCGACCCCGACCGGCCCACCGGCTCGTTCCTCTTCCTCGGCCCGACCGGCGTCGGCAAGACCGAGCTGGCCAAGGCGCTCGCGGAGTTCCTGTTCGACGACGAGCGGGCCATGACCCGCATCGACATGAGCGAGTACAGCGAGAAGCACAGCGTGGCCCGTCTGGTCGGCGCGCCACCCGGCTACGTCGGCTACGAGGAGGGCGGCCAGCTCACCGAGGCCGTGCGGCGCAGGCCGTACACCGTGGTGCTGCTCGACGAGATCGAGAAGGCCCATCCCGAGGTCTTCGACATCCTGCTGCAGGTGCTCGACGACGGCCGGCTCACCGACGGGCAGGGCCGCACGGTCGACTTCCGCAACACGATCCTGATCCTCACCTCGAACATCGGCTCGCAGTTCCTCGTGGACCCCACGATGGAGAACGAGGCCAAGCGCCAGGCGGTCATGAACGCGGTGCGGGCGTCGTTCAAGCCCGAGTTCCTCAACCGGCTCGACGACATCATCGTGTTCGACGCGCTGGGCACCGAGGAGCTGTCGCAGATCGTGGACCTGCAGGTCGCCCGGCTCGCGCGGCGCCTGTCGGACCGGCGGCTGAAGCTGACCGTCACGCCCGCCGCCCGCGACTGGCTCGCGCTGACCGGCTACGACCCGCTGTACGGCGCCCGCCCGCTGCGCCGCCTGATCCAGTCGGCCATCGGCGACAAGCTCGCCAAGGAGCTGCTGTCGGGGGCCATCAGGGACGGCGACGAGGTAATCGTCGACTTTGACGAGGCAGGTGACACGTTGACGATCCGGCCCGCTCGGTAAGGTCTTCTCCACCATTGGGGCAAGCGCGCCCCGCCCTTTTCCCTCGCTGCTACGTTCGGCGTTCGTCGGACTACCGTACGCGATCAGGGGGACGTGGATGTCCAGGACATCACGAAGTATTCGAGGGCGGTGCGTCGCGCTGGCGGCGGTCACTGCGGGAGTGAGCTGGCTGACCGGGGGCCCGGCGATGGCGAAGGACGGCGCGCTCGCCGACGCCTGCCGGGCCCAGAGCCGCGACGTCACCAGCCACGACGTCACCGGCCGCGACCTGTCGGGAGGAGTGACCACCTTGCCGGCGGCGGGTGTGCTGAGCATCGCCGACGCGGCCGGAGCGGCCGCCGGGCAGGGGCACAACTCGCTTCCCACCGGCCCGGCCGTGCTCACCAGGACCATCCCCGGGCCCACGGCGCTGCCGGCCGTGCCCGGCCCCCGTGCGCTGCCGGGCACGATGCCCGGCGCGGCATCCGGTGCGGCAGCCGGCGCGGCTCCCAGTGTGGCCAAGGCCGCTCCCGCCGCTCCCCGCACCACGACGGCACTGCCCGCACCGGCGGGCGTGAAGACGCTTCCCGCCGACGCCACGACCCTCTCGGCGCCCGCGAAGGCGATCTCCGCCCCGGTGCAGAACGCCGTGGCGGGCGCCACGGCCGTCTCCGAACCGCGCCGCGCGCCCGCCGCGCCCGCGGCGGACGCCAGGACCCTGTTCCCGGCCAGGAGCACCGTGCCCCTCCTCGCCACCGCACCGGCCAAGCCCGGCACCGCGAACGCATGTGCGCCGCAGGCACTGCGGACCGCGCCGGCCGCCCAGGAGCGCAAGCACCCCGAGGCGCAGGGACATCAGAAGAAGAACCACCGGAACCCCAAGCCGCAGGACCAACCGGCGGGCTCGGCGTCGCGAGGCGACTCCGCCCAGGGTTCGGTGCCGCAGAACCCGGGCGCACAGAACCCGGGCGTACAGAACCCGGGCGCGCGTAACCCGGAGGCACGGAATCCGGGAGCGCGTAACCCGGAGGCACGGAACCCCGAGGCGCGGAACCCGGGAGCGCCGAACCAGGGCGCCCAGGGCTCTCTCGCGTCCCAGGGCGAGTCCCACAGCCACAGTTCGCAGAGCGGCGCGTCGGGCCAGGAGCAGAGCACCAAGACCTTCCCGGTGAAGGACCGCCGCCACCGCAAGGCGCACCACCCTCACAAGCAGCCCGGGGCCATGGCGCCTGGCCAGGCCGCCAACCAGAGTGCCGGCCAGGCCGGCCGGCCCCTGACCGGCACGCGCAACGCCTCCCTGCCGGAAGGCGAGCGCAAGAAGGGGGCCAAGGACAAGCGTCAGCGCAACGACGGCGCGAGCGGGCAGGGAACCGCCATGGGCGTGCTGCCCGACGCGGCGGACGGCCGGCACGTGCCGCGGCTGCGCGAGTACCCCAAGGCGGCATCGCACCGGCAGAACGGTGACATCACCGCTCCGGCGGCCCTCACCAAGGCGACGGGCACGCGCGCGGTGACCGATTTCGCCGCCGCGGCCGGCAAGAAGCTCCTGCCGTAACCCCGCCGTACGACGCCCCCGCTCCCCCGGGGTCGGCATCCGGTCTCGTCCGCCGGAATACCGAAGACAGCGAAGACGAAGACTGCGAAGGCGACGAGACCGAAGGCAACGAAACCGAAGACAACAGAACCGAAGACGATGTGACCAAGGGGCCGTGATCCACGGCCCCTTTTTCCATGCCCGCACACCATCTCGCCGGGTGGAGGCCCTCAGCCGTTCCCGAAGTGCCGAGAGGGCTCAGCGGGAAGCGTCGAGGAGGGCGTCGAGGTCGTCCTCCGGCAGGCCGAGATCGACCCGGATGCGGTAGCGGGTGCGCAGTAGCGAGTCGCGGATGCCCGACCCCACCGCGCCGCAGGCGCGGGCGCCGTCGGTGGCCCACTCGTGCGCCGCGTCGAGGTCTCCGTACGCCATGAGCGTCTCGGCGACGGTCAGCGCGGTGGCCGGGTTCCAGTCTCCCGACCCGACCGCGGCGATCAGCGCCCTGGCCTCCTCGGGCCGGTCGAGCTCGAACAGCGTGTCGGCGATGCCCGCACGCGGGTCCACCGGCACCTCCCCGCCGTCCTCCAGAGCGCTCTGGTAGCGGTCGAGGGCGGTCGCGGGCTGACCGGCCTGGCGCCACTCCTCCGCGGCGAGCACGAGGATCGCCGCCCTGGACATCTCTCCCGACTCGTACCCCTGGGCCAGCGCGTCGAGGCGGCGGGCGAGGGCACCGTGGTCATCGAGCAGCAGAGCCTGTTCGAGCAGTCGGTCCACCTGCTCATTTGTCACATGTGCCACAGAGCCGAGGCTACCGATCCCGGTCTGTTTTCGCAGGACAACACCAGGCATTGCCGAAGCAACAGTTAGTACACGTTTGACTACCATACGCTTTTCTCGGCAGATAGTCGGGCATATCGCACCATGCCTGTGCCAATCGAAGCTCGGCGAGGAGCGTTACAGCATGTCCAAGCGGGTGATACTGACTCTCGCCTCCACAACAGTGCTCGCCGCCGTGGTTCCGGGGTTCGCCGGCTTCGTCACGGCCCAGTACGAGGCGCTCGACCGGGCCCGAGCCGAACTGTCCCGGCTGCAGACCAAGCTGCAGATGATGGAGCTGAGAGTCGAGCCGGCGGCGGATCTGCGATGCCGCGCCGACACGAGCGGGCAGCGACAGCCGAGCCTGACCGACGAGGACGACACGCGGGAGCTGACGATCCCGCCGCGCACCCGCACCAGGTCCTGGCAGAACACCGCCTACGTCCGGAGCACCGCACCGGGGTTGTGGCCCTCGATCGGCGTCCCCCATGCCGTACCCGGCCCGCAGGCGCCGGGCGATCTCCGCCACCCGCACGAGTGAACCGCCCGGCGCGAACACGCCCGCCGTCACGCGCGGCGCGAGACGGCGGAGGCGAGTTGCCGGGACAGATATCCGCGGACGAGCTGTTTGGCTTCGGCCACGATTCCGGGGTCGCCGTTCGGGTCGTGCCGGAAGGCGAGCTTCAGCACCGCGTCCCCGGCCTCGACGGCGACGAGAATGGCACGATCCAAATCCTCACTGTCAGCCAGCCCGAATTCGGTGAGCAGCAACGCGCGCAGCCGACCGGCGATCACGGTGTTGTTGTCGGCCACGGAATCGAGAAGGTCGAGATCGAAGACCTCACCGAAGTGCAGCGAGCGGAACCCGGGCACGCTGCGGTGCATCTCGACGTACTCGTCGATGATGGCGTCGACGGCGTCCCACCAGCCCGCGTAGTCCTCGGCGATGAAGCGACGCCCGACACGCGCGACGAACAACTCGACGTTGCGCCGCGTCAGGGCCTGGCTGAGCGCCCGCTTGTCCGGGAAGAACTGGTAGACCGAGCCGATCGCCACCCCGGCCCGCTCGGCCACCCGGGTGGTCGTCAGTGCGTCGTACCCGCCCTCGTCGAGCAGCTCGGCGCAGGCGTCGAGCATCCGCTCCACCCTGCGGGCGCTGCGACGCTGCGAAGGACGCCGCCGCAGCGGCTCACCGGGATGCGACGAGCGCGGCGGCATTCCCTCACCACCCCCATTGCCCCATTTCTCGACGGCGGCACGGGTCTCAATGGCAGCACAGTGCTCGACGGCGAAAGCGGGGCCGTCTGCTTCCCTCACATACCAGCTGGACACCCACTCATCTTGCCTGTTTCACGCGCCGCGGTCAGCGCTTATCGACCAGTCGTCTGATTTACAGCAAGAAATCCCGTCGCACCGCTGTCAAGAATCCCGTCGCACCGCCTCAGGAGTCGGCGGGTGCGGCCGACAGGCCGGTGCAGCCGCGCAGCGCGCGGTACGCGCCGAGCGCCTGCTGCTTGGCGCCGCCCGTCACGGGAATGGGCACGCCGCCGTTGATCCGGGCGGGGGTCCACTGGTCCTTGAGCACCTTCCTGCCGTTGATCGTCAGGGTGAGCACGCCGGTCGTCCCGGTGTCCGGGCCCCAGTTGTAGAAGGCGAAGTTGCCCAGGCCGTACTGCACGTACGCCTGACCGGAGAAACCGCCGCCCAGCAGGATGTGCGCGTGGCTGCCCACGATGACGTCGGCCCCCGCGGCCACGAGCTTGTCCGCCAGGCTCCGCTGCACCGGCGTCGGGCACTTGACCAGCTCGGTGCCCCAGTGCAGGAACACGATGACGGTGTCGGAGTTCTTTCGAGCCTGCCGTACGGCCCGGATGAGGCGGGGCTCGTCCTTGGCGGAGGCGAGCCCGCCCTTGCTGCCGGAGGCGGTCCAGGACTGGATGAACTGCGAGTCGAGCACCTGGGTGGCGCCGATGATCGACACCCGGTTGCCGTTGACCGTCCTGCGGTAGGGACGGAATGCCTCGGTCACGTTCGCGCCGATGCCGATGACGGGGAACTTCGAGGACCTGATCGCCTTGAGTGTGTCGGCCAGGCCGCTCTCCATGTAGTCCATGCCGTGGTTGTTGGCCATCGTGACGACGTCCACCCCGGCGGCCTTGAGCGCGGCGAACGCCGTGGCAGGGGCGCGGAAGGTGAACTGCTTGCCCGGCGCGGGCGTGCCGGCGGTGGTGATGGCCGTCTCGAGGTTGAGCGCCGTGAGGTTGGACCTGCGCAGGACGGCGGCGATCGGGCCGAGCGCCGTACGCGGGTCGGCGTCGAGCCGGCTCCGCAGGACGCCCTCGAAGTGCACGTCGCCGGCGAAGGAGATCGTGAAGGGCCGCCGCTGCGGCGGTTTGGGAGACGGCTTCGCGGTCTTGACCTCCAACTGCGACGCGCCGGGGACGGGCTCACTCTCCGCCGGGCTGCACCCCGCGACGAGAAGGGGAGCCGCGAGGAGGGCGAACAGGGACAGGGCGAGGGGCTGACGTCTCACGGCACCCGAGCATGCCATCTCCGTCGGCGGACGGGGAGGCTGTGGGAGATCCTGGGGCAAATAACTGGGAGAGTTCCTTTACTTGAACCATTCAAGTTTGCTGCTAACGTGGGGGTTGTGAACGACCCCGGGCGCCTTCGCGAGGCCGGACTGCGGGTGACCGCGGCGCGGCTGGCGATCATGCAGACCGTGAGCGGGGGCGACCACCTCGACGTGGAAGCCATCCATCGCGGTGTGTGCGAACGGGTCGGCCAGGTGTCCCTGCAAGCCGTCTACGATTCGCTGAACGCGTTGCAGCGCGGCGGACTCCTCCGCCGCATCGAGCCCGCGGGCAGCCCGACGCGGTACGAGACGCGGGTGGGCGACAACCACCACCACCTCGTCTGCCGCAGTTGCGGAAGAGTCGCGGACGTCGACTGCGCCGTGGGGCACGCGCCCTGCCTGGAGCCGGCGTCGGACGCCGGCTACCTGGTGGACGAGGCGGACGTCATCTACTGGGGCCTGTGCCCCCCGTGCCGGGCCGAAGCCGGCAGCGCCCAGCCCGACTCCGCCCGCGTCTGAGTCCCGTGCTTGTTCCATCGCTTTCCGCACGCAGTTCCATGAAGTGACCCCGGAGGCAACCCCATGACCGACAGGCCCATCACCACCACTGACGCCGGGATTCCCGCTCCCAGCGACGAGTTCTCCCTGTCGGTCGGCCCCAACGGCCCGCTGCTGCTGCAGGACCACTACCTGATCCAGAAGATGGCCGCCTTCAACCGGGAGCGGGTCCCCGAGCGGGTGGTGCACGCCAAGGGCGGCGGCGCGTACGGCGTGCTCCGGATCACCGAGGACGTCAGCCGGTACACCAAGGCCAAGCTGTTCCAGAAGGGCCAGGAGACCGGGCTCTTCCTGCGGTTCTCGACCGTCGCCGGAGAGCGGGGCAGCGCCGACACCGTACGCGACCCCCGCGGCTTCGCGATCAAGTTCTACACGGAGGACGGCAACTACGACATCGTCGGCAACAACACGCCGATCTTCTTCATCCGCGACCCCTCGAAGTTCTCCGACTTCATCCACTCGCAGAAGCGCCGCGCCGACACCCACACGCGCGACCACAACATGCAGTGGGACTTCTGGACGCTGTCGCCCGAGTCGGCCCACCAGGTGTCGTTCCTCATGACCGACCGCGGCACGCCGCGTTCGTGGCGGCACATGCACGGCTTCGGGTCGCACACCTTCCTCTGGTACAACGCCGCCGGCGAGAAGTTCTGGGTCAAGTACCACTTCAAGACCGAGCAGGGCATCGAGAACTTCACCGACGCCGATGCCAGGGCGCTGGTGGCGGAGGACCCGGACTTCCATCTTCGCGACCTGCAGACCGCCATCAGGAACGGCGACCATCCGGCGTGGAAGGTCAACATCCAGATCATGCCGTTCGAGGACGCGGCGGACTACCGGTTCAATCCGTTCGACCTCACCAAGGTCTGGCCGCACTCCGACTACCCGGAGATCACCATCGGCCGGTTCGTGCTGAACCGCAACCCGGAGAACTACTTCGCCGAGGTCGAGCAGGCGAGCTTCGAGCCGGCGAACCTGGTGCCGGGCATCGGGCCCTCCCCCGACAAGATGCTCCAGGGCCGCCTGTTCTCCTACCCGGACGCCCACCGCTACCGCATCGGGCCGAACTACCTGCAGCTTCCGGTCAACGCGCCGAAGGTGCCGGTGCACAGCTACAACGTCGACGGTCACATGCGCTACCGCAACCCGGGTGACCCGGTCTACGCGCCGAACAGCGTCAACGGCCCCGCGGCCGACCCGTCGCTTTACGAGGGCGAGAACTACCAGGTCACCGGTGAGATCATCCGGAGCGCCTACGTCAGGCACCGCGAGGACGACGACTACGTCCAGCCGCGCGCGCTGTGGGAGAACGTGCTCTCGGACGTCGATCGCGACCACATGGTGAGCAACATCGTCGGCCACGCCTCGGCTCCCGAGGTCACCGCCGACATGAAGAAGCGCGTGGTCGACTACTGGACCAACATTCATAAGGACCTCGGACAGCGCGTCGCGCAGGGGCTCGGCGTCGCCTGACCCCCTTCCCCTCGCGTACGGCTCGCGCCCCTTTCAGGCGCGGGCCGTACGCGCCTGTTGTCTCACGATCGCCGCCTCCGCGGACGTGGACCGGGAGTCGCAGCCACCCTGATGCCGCAGGCCAGGCAGGCCGCGCGGCAAGGAAAAAGCGATGGGGATACGACTAGGGATGTCCAGGAAAAAGAAGAGCCTGGCCGCCGGACAGGTCGGCCAGGCCAAGGACTAAAGGTCGAACTCGCCGTCCTTCACGCCACCGATGAACGCGTCCCACTCCGCGGGAGTGAAGACGAGAGCGGGACCGTCCTGGTTTTTGCTGTCGCGCACACCCACGTGGCCGTCTGAAAGTACGGCAACTTCCACACACTGGCAGTTGTTAGAGCTCCGGCTACTCTTCCACCAGATGGCGCCGGACAGGTCACTCGAGTTCTTGGACAATGTTTCTCTCCCCCCGGAAATCATGTCGCGCGGGTTTCCGGGGCGGTCTAGAGCTGGCTAACGCCAGTGACGGACAGTTTTCTCCAAGAACCGGCGGGAGTCGTCCACGTCGAGGGCCTTCGTCTCCAGGTAGTCGAATGCCACCTCGTACCGGTAGACGATCGCCTCGTCCTCGACCAGACGCCCGCCCAGGAGTGCCTCCAGGTACACGACGTCATGGAACTCGGGCACCTTGAGGTGGCAGAACGCCCCGGTGTTGATCGGATGGTCCGCGTCGAGCGGCAGGATCCGCAACTCGACGTTCGGCCTCTCTGAAACCTCGATCAACCGCCTGAGCTGTTCCCGCATCACCTCGTGGTCGCCGAACCGGCGCAGCAGGACCGACTCCTCCAGAACAGCCGAGATGGCCAGCGGGCTGTCCGTCCTGAGAACCGCCTGCTGGCGCGCCATCCGGACCTCGATCCGGCTGCGGACGCCGCCCGGCGCCTCAAGGGTGCTCCGTTGTCCGCTCTCCATCATGGCTCGGACGTACGCCTCTGTCTGGAACAGACCCGGCACGACCTGGGGTTCCCAGTCGCGTGCCGCCGTGGCCTCGGCCTCCAGGCCAAGGAACGTCGTGTATTCCTTGGGCAGGGAGTCGCGGTAGTCCTCCCACCAGCCCTTCCGGGTCGCGTCCCGGTGCAGGGCGAGCAGCTCTTGGCGTTGGCGGGAATCTACCATGTAGATCAATAAAAGTGCCTCAACATCGCTCGTGCGAGGCGAGGTGCGCGCCGTCTCGATCCTGCTGATCTTCGCTGCGGACCAGCCGAGCCGGACGGCGACCTGGTCGCCCGTCAGATCGGCGCGCTCGCGTAACCGGCGCAGTTCCTGCCCCAGCCGACGGCGGCGGACGGTGGGACTGCCGTGCTCGGGCACCCCTGCCGACCTCCTTCATCCGGTGAATCCGGTGGTTGCGGTGGACGCACGGACGATGGGCGCGCCCTGGCGGACCGGGCGCACGGGTGAGGGGCGCCCTGTTCGAAGATTACCGCGCCCGCTCGTGCAACTTGCACCGCGATTTGCAGCGTATCGGCACAAGATTCTTGCGGATTTCTTTTCGTCAAGTATTGCAGGGCATTGCGTCCTGAGTCACGATCGATACGGGAAGGGTCTTCTGGAGAGTGGGGGCGCCGGCGATCGCCGGCGAAATACTCCGGACCCGCTTCCCCATCCGAGGCACGCGCCCGGCGAGGGCGCCGGCCGCTTCGGGTGTGCGTGACAACGGGAGGCATCCGGGCCAGCGGGATTTCGACATTCGGCGGGCGTCACAACGCTCGCATCGCACAAGAAGCGAACACCGAATAGGCCGTTCCGGCGATGGAACGCGCCCTCCGTACGACGAATTCAGGACGACGAGATCTCCGCTTGGCACCCCTCCGAAAGGAGTCTCTTGGTGAATCCCTCCGGTGCCGCCTGGTTATCACTGATCAAAATCCGGATGACGATGGCCGATATGGCGCTGTGCGCCGACCAGGACCGGTGGGCGCGTGAGCTGAAGTGGACCGTGAGCCGCACCGGCTTCGGCGCCCGCCACTATCGCGACCCCCGCTTCGACCTCGTACGCGAGCTGGAGGAGGTCGGCCGCCTCTTCACCGTCTGACGCCCGGCTCACCGTTCGGCGCCCTCTTCGCCTCCGGGAAACAGGTCCAGGGGCCGGACGGGAGAAGGGTGTGTCTCATGACCTGGACGGCACGCGGCGCCGGATCGGGGACGAACTGATCGTGACCGGTTAGGCTTGCACGGGTGACGACCGCGCTCATCCACGAACGGCTGCAGTCCCAGCTCGCCTTCCACACAGAGATCGACAAGCTGAAGCGCGTGATCCGCCGGAACTCGCTGATCGACGGCTCACGCCGCGAGAACGACGCCGAGCACTCCTGGCATCTGGCCATGATGGCGATGACGCTGGCCGAGCACGCGCCCCCGGAAACCGACATCTCCAGGGTGGTCGCGATGCTGCTCGTGCACGACATCGTGGAGGTCGACGCCGGCGACACCTTCATCTACGATCCCGTCGCGGTCGAGGGGCAGGCCGCCCTCGAACGCGCGGCGGCCGACCGGATCTTCGGGCTGCTGCCGGAGGACCAGGGGGCGCGGCTGCGCGGGCTGTGGGACGAGTTCGAGGAGCGGCGCACACCCGAGGCGAGGTTCGCCAGGGCGCTCGACCGGCTCGCACCGATCATCGCCAACCATCACAACGAGGGCGGCACCTGGCCGCTCTACAAGGTGACGGCCCGCCAGGTCATGGAGAAGGTGCGGCTCATCGAGGAGGGGTCGCCCACGCTCGGCGAGTACGCCGCGCGGCTGGTCGCCGGCTCGGTCGCCCAGGGGCATCTGGCGCCCTGACCGGGAACGTCCCGGCCGAAACTCGCACATACCGTCTCATGCCTGTCCATGTTCACACCTGTGACGCGGGGGTACGTGATCCCGTGTTAGGGGGCGAGAAATGGAAGAGACGACCAGGCCGCATGCGGGCCGGACGGCACGGAGGGTCCCCTCGGCAGAGCTCCTCGACGGGCTCGAGCGGGCCACCGCGCTCGACCGGCCGATCGCCGTCATATCCAAGAAGGTCCGCCGCAGACTCGGCCCGGGCAAGCTCCGAGACGTCCTGCACGGCGTGCCCATGGGACACCCGCTGCACCCGGCCCTCGCCATGACGACCTTCGGCTGCTGGCTGTCGGCGAGCGTGGTGGACATGACCAGGACGGGCTCACGCGCGGCGCGGACGCTGATCCTGGTGGGACTGGGCAGCGCCGTTCCCACGGTGGCGGCCGGCCTCACCGACTGGTCCACCCTCCATCGCGAGCAGCAGCGCGTGGGCCTGGTGCACGCCATGACGAACGCCGTAGCGGCGCTCTGCTACTCGGGCTCTGTCTTCTTACGGGTGACGGGGCGCGAACGCGCCGGGCGCATGCTGGGGTACGCGGGACTGGCGGCGGCCTCCGCGGGTGCGAACCTCGGCGGCCACATGTCCTATCGCCAGGCCGCCGGGGCCAACCACGCGGAGTCGGTCGGCCACCTCATGCCGCTCGGCTGGCACGACCTGTGCGCGCTCAAGGACCTGCCCAACGGGCGGCCGGTGCGGCGACGGCTCGGCTACATCGACCTGTTCGTCCTGCGCCTCGGCGACGACGTGAGCGTGCTCGCGGACAACTGTTCCCACCTCGCCGGCCCTCTCCACCAAGGACGGGTCGCCATGGAGGAAGGCCAGGCCTGCATCGTCTGCCCGTGGCACGGCAGCGCCTTCCGCATCTCCGACGGCCGGGTCATGCACGGTCCCGCGACGTCGCGACAGCCGGCCTTCCAGACCCGGCTGCGGCAGGACGGCGTCATCCAGGTCCGCCCCGCGGAGTGATCCCGCAGCGGCTCCACCACGATGACTCCATCAGTGGCTCCACCACAGTGACTCCACCACTGCGGCGCGTCCCGCGCCCGGGCCCGGGTCAGCCGGTGTCCGGGGCGCGGTCGTCGGCGGGATATTCGACCAGGGCGAGGACACGGTTGGACATGAACCTCGCGGTGCGGACAGGAGTGCCCGCCCGCGTGACCTCGGTGACCTCGACCACTCCCCGGCCCGTCGTGATCTCGATCCGGCGGCCCGCCCTGGTCGCGATGACTTCGTAGGTGCGCGGGGTGCCCCCCGCATCGATGACGATCTCCACCCGGTCGCCCTTCACAAAGGGCAGACATACCCTTTCAGGACACCAGCTTCACTATCGCCACGATTCCCACGACAACAATGAATCCCCGCAGCAAGGGTGCGGGCAGCCGGCGGCCGAGGCGGGCGCCGAGGAAGCCGCCGACGGCCGAACCGAGCGCGACCATCAGCACGGCGGCCCAGTCCACCGGCGCGATGAACGCGAATAGCACCGCCGCCGTGGCGTTGACCAGCAGCGACAGCAGGTTCTTCGCCGCGTTCACCCGTTGCAGGTCCTCGTCGAGGAAGCTGCCGAGCAGGCCGATCAGCACGATGCCCTGGGCAGCGCCGAAGTAGCCGCCGTACATGCCCGCGCCCAGGACGCCCAGCCACAGCCACGGCCCGCCGTGCGGGTGCGGCCTGCGCCGTGCGGCCAGCCACTCGTTGATCCTCGGCTGGAACACCACGAGGAGGCAGGCGACCGCGATGAGCACCGGAACGATGACCTTGAACGCCTCCGCGGGCAGGCGCAGGAGCAGCACCCCACCCGCGACCGAGCCGATCACGGACGCGACGCCGAGCCGGAGCAGCCGCTCGCGCTGGCCCTTGAGCTCGGCGCGGTAGCCGAGCACCCCGGTCACGCCGCCCGGCACGAGCCCGACGTTGTTGGACACGTTCGCGACGATCGGAGGGAAGCCGACGGCCAGCATCGTCGGGAACGTGATGAGCGAACCCGATCCCACGACGGCGTTGATGGCCCCGGCCCCGATACCGGCCGCGAAGACCGCGACCGCCTCCCACGGCGTCACTCGCACATCTCCTTCGTACGGCTATCCGCCAAGGGTAGGCGCCGGGCTCCGCGTGGGGATCAGAGGGGACGGGCGTACCAGCGGCCCTGCTGGCCGCGGTCGAGATGCAGCGGCACGCCGAAGGTCGCGGACAGGTTCTCCGGCGTCATCACCGAGTCGATCGGCCCCTGGTCGACCACCGAGCCGTGCCGCAGCAGCAGCACATGGGTGAACCCGGCCGGGATCTCCTCGACGTGGTGGGTGACCAGCACCATCGTGGGCGACTTCGGGTCCTGGGCCAGCGCGCCGAGGCGGCGTACGAGGTCCTCGCGGCCCGCCACGTCGAGCCCGGCGGCGGGCTCGTCGAGCAGCAGCAGCTCGGGGTCCGGCATGAGCGCCCGGGCGATCTGCACCCGCTTGCGCTCGCCCTCCGACAGCGTGCCGAAACGCCGCCGGATCAGGTGGGCGCAGCCGAGCTGGTCGATGAGCTCGACCGCCCGAGTGACGTCGTGGGAGTCGTACTCCTCCGTCCACCGGCCCAGGATCGCGTACGACGCGGTGAGCACGAGGTCGATGACCTTCTCATCCGGCGGGATGCGCTCCGACAGGGCCGCACTGGCCAGGCCGATCCGGGGCCGCAGGTCGAACACGTCCGTCTGGCCGAGCCGCTCGCCGAGGATCTCCACCGAGCCCTCGGACGGGAACAGTAGCGACGCGGCCACCTGGAGCAGCGTCGTCTTCCCCGCGCCGTTGGGCCCGATCACCACCCAGCGCTCGTCTTCCCTGACGCTCCAGTCGATGCCGCGCAGCAAGGCAGCGCCGTCCTTACGGACGGTCACGTCCTGAAGCTGAAGCACCTGACCGCCCATGTGGTCCCCCTCCGTGGTTCGCTGAGATAAAACTATGGCAGTCCGACCACATATCGTGGATCGGGTGCGCATCGATTCACCGATCTCCGCCACGCTCGTCGCCTGGGGCAATGCCTGGCTCGGGGGACACGTGAGCCTGGAGCACGCCCTCGACCGCGTCGAGCGCGAGGCCGGGCCCCAGGTGGTGGCGGCGGATGGCGTCGAGACCCCCCTGCTCGCCTACCTCGTCGACCGGCGGATCGAGGGCCTCGACGCGTTCCGGCTGGCCCTGCCGGTGCCCGGCGACCCGCTCGGGCTCACCGGCCCGCCCGCCTTCAACGGCGCCGCGATCGACGCGGGCCAGGCCGTCGTGGCCGTGCTGTCCGGCCGGTGCCTCGGTCTCGTGCCGTCCGCCGACCGGCGCGGCTCGTCGTACTCCGGAATCCGCTGGACCGTGGCCGAGGCGTCGGCCGTCCCGCCCGACGTGCCGTCGCTGGCCGAGGCGGAGCAGGCGCTGCGGACCGCCATGATGGCCGCCACCGAGGCGCTGCTGAGCGTGGGCGGCCCGGCACAGGGCTTCCCCACCCCGGACACGCTCGACCGCGCGGGCGAGGCCCTCGCCCCCGGCTATCCCGGCAGGGCGCACCGGGTCGGCGCCCTCGCCGCCCGGCTGACGGCCGCGCTGCGCCTGGCCGACGAGCGGGGACTCACCTCCGGGCAGGTCGCCGCGCGCGGGCAGGCCCTGCGCGACCTCGACCGCGCCGTACGGCGGGCCAGGGTGGCCGCGCACAACGCGATCGCGGAGTCCCAGGTCTGACCCGCGACCAGTCCGACACGCGAGCGGTCCGACGCGCGACCGGTGTGACACGCGCACCGGTCCGCCGCACGCGCCCAGTCTGCCGGGCCCGGACCGGGCTCACTGCTTCGCGACGGCCTCGCGGACGGCCGGCACGACGTCCTGGGCCCAGCGGGCCAGGAGGGTGCGGCCGGGGGCGCCCTGGTCGGCGGAGAAGATCGTGAAGCCCGACGCGCCGTGCTCCACCACGGCCCCGGTCAGCTCCTCGACCCACTGGCCGACGGAGCCGCCGATCCAGCGGCCCTCCGCGTCACGGGTGGCGGGCATCGGCCGGTCGGTGATGCGGCCGGGGAAGTTGAAGACCGTGCGGATCTCGCGCGGATCACGCCCGGCGGACGCCGCCGCCTCGTCGATGACCGGCCGCGACGTGCGGTAGCGCCGGCTCAGCCAGTCGGCCGCGTGGCCGGGGATCCAGCCGTCCGCCACCCGGCCGGTGGCGGCCAGGGACTTGCGGCCGACCGATCCGGTCCACACGGGCGGCGCGGGCACGGGGGCCGGCTCGATCTGGTTCACCTGGTAGTGCTTGCCCTGGTAGGTGACCGGAGGGCCGCCGCCGGACAGCAGCTTGACCAGCACGATCGCCTCCTCGAAGGCGTCCACGGCGTCGCCGGGCGAAAGGAGCGGCACCCCCATGTCGGCGATGCGATCCCACAACCCGCCCGCGCCCATGCCGAGCACGATCCGGCCGCCCGACAGCGCCGACAACGACGTCACCATCCTGGCCAGCATGGGCGCGGGCCGGGTCGGCAGGTTGGTGACGTTGGCGAAACCGGCGATGTGCTGCGTACGCCCGAGGATGAAGCCGAGGGCCGCATAGGCGTCCACACGTCCGCCGAGGTAGGGATGGTCCGACAACGTGAAGATGTCGAGCCCGTCGCGGTCGGCCTGCTGGACCATCGGCAGCAGCTCGGGTAGGTCCTCGATGCCGGAGTGCGCGCCAAACCCGAAGACGACGTCATGTGCTGACAACGTTCCGCCTTTCCACAGGGACAAAAGTTCGCACTACGAACCATATTAGTTCGTAGTGCGAACCACAATCCCTTCGGGGTTCAGCGCATCGAATCCGGTTCCACGAAGACGCTGGGGACCTTGTTGTCCGTCACGACGCGGCCGAGCAGGGCGGCGAGCGTGTCGCGCTCCGCCGGCGCCAGACCCGAGGCCAGTTCCTCCACGCGGCGGCAGGTCTCGGCGTAGAACTCGTCGGCCAGCTTGGCGCCCTGCCCGGTGAGCGACACCCGCACCGCGCGGGAGTCCTGAGGGTCGGAGGTGCGCCGGACCAGTCCGTTGCGCTCACTGCGGTCCACCAGACCGGTCAGGCTCGACTTGGCCAGGCCGAGCACCGCGCCAAGCTCGCTCATGCCGTAGGGCTGCGCCATCAGGACGCACAACAACTGGCCCTGTTGCTGGGTGAGGCCGTACTCGCGGGCGGAATTCGCGTACACGGCGTTCACCAGGAACGTGGACCGCACCAGTGCGGCCACCGTCCCGATCCGGCCGCCAGCATCCTTGCTCACCGGTCCAGAATAACCAATTCGCGAGACGAACTACCGTCCCGTCAGGACAGGCCGTGGCGTACCGCGTAAAGCGCGGCCTGGGTGCGGTCCTGCACGGCGAGCTTCATGAGCACGTTGGAGACGTGCGTCTTCACGGTCTTCTCCGCCACCGTGAGCTCGCGGGCGATCTCGCGGTTGGAACGGCCGGCGGCGAGCAGTCGCAGCACCTCGCGTTCCCGGTCGGTCAGCGCGGACCCCGCCGCGTCCCGCTCGCGGTCCGCCGGGCCGGCCAGCATCGCCTCGGCGGCCTCCGGCGCGAGCAGGACCTGCCCGCCGTGCACGGCCCGGATCGCCTGGACGAGGGCGCCGGGGTCCACGTCCTTGTAGAGGAAGCCCGCCGCGCCCGCCCGCATGGCCGGAGCCACGTCGCCGCGGTCGCTGACCGAGGTGAGGACGATCACCCGCACGTCCCGGCCGGACAGCTCCGCGAGCGCGCCGAGGCCGTCGAGCACCGGCATCTTCAGGTCGAGCAGCAGCACGTCGGGCGTGAGCGCTCCGGCCAGCTCGACCGCCTCCGCGCCGTCTGCCGCCTCCCCCACGACGTCGATGTCCTCCTGGATCTCCAGGAACGTACGCAGGCCCTGCCGTACGACGGGGTGATCGTCGGCGATGAGCACGCGGATCACGCGGGCACCTCCAGTCGCACGGTCGTGCCGCGGCCGGGCGCGGAGGAGACCGTCAGCGTGCCGCCGACGGCCTGGGCCCGGTCGGTCATCGACGGCAGGCCCAAGCCGTGCACGCCCGCACCGTTGGGCCCGGCGCTGTCGAATCCGGCGCCGTCGTCGGTCACCTCCAGCACCAGCGCGTCCTCCCGATGCGCGAGCCGTACGTCGATGCGGGCGGCCCTGGCGTGCCGTACGGCGTTGTGCAGCGCCTCCTGGGCGACCCGGAGCACGGCGACCTCGATCTCGGGCGCCGGATCGGGGGCACCGCCGAGGCCGCGGTCGCCCGGCGGGTCGCCCTCGGCGGAGAACGCGACCGTCATGGGGTGCAGGCGGTTGAGGAGGGCCGCCTGCTTGCGCAGGCTCTCCACCAGGCCGTGCCGGTCCAGCTCGGCCGGGCGCAGCTCCACGATCACCGCGCGCAGCTCGGTCAGCGCCTCTCCCGCCATCCGCTCGACCCGCTCGATCGCCTCGGCCGCCCGCTCGGGGTCCGTGCGCGTGAGCGCGGCGGCGGCCCGCGCGGTCAGCCGCAGCGAGAACAGCTTCTGGCTGACGGCGTCGTGCAGCTCGCGGGCCATCCGGGTGCGTTCCTGGACGACCGTGAGCTCGCGCCCCCGTTCGTACAGCCGGGCGTTGGTGATCGCGATGGCGGCGTGCGCCGCGAACAACGTCAGCAGTTCCTCGTCGGCCTCGCCGAACCCCCCGGGCGTCCGCTTGTTGGACAGGAAGATGATCCCGAGGACCGTGTCGCCGTCCGTGATCGGCACACCGAGGAAGTCCTTGAGGATGGGGTGGGCCTTCGGCCACCACCCGAACCGGGGATCCCTGCGGATGTCGGGCAGCCGCACCGGCGTCCCCTCGCGGAGCATCGCGCCCAGCATGCCGTGCTGGCGGGGGGTGGGCCCGATGGCCGCCCACTGCTGGTCGGAGATGCCCTCGGCCACGAACTCAGCGAAAGCGCCGTCGTCGTCCGGCACGCCGAGCGCGGCGTATCTCGCGTCGAGCAGCCGCGCCGCCGACCGCACGATCACCTGGAGGACCTCGCGGACCGACAGGTGGCGGGTGACGGCGAGCACGGCCGAGCTGACCGCGTGCAGCACCGCGTCGCGGTCCCGCGCAGAGGCGGCGGGGCCGGCGGCCGGGTCGGCGGCGGGGTCGGCAGGCTCGGGCACGGACACAGAGTAGGTCCACCGCCGAACGCTCCGCGTCGGCCGCAGGACCTAGACCCAACTGCCGAGCGGCGGCCGGACCTCGGTCCGATGCGCGCCCGACGTGCTGATTTCTAGCGTGAAGCACATGAAGCACGCACTCATCACCGGAGCGTCGCGAGGGCTGGGACTCGCTCTCGCCAAGGCGCTCGCCGGCGACGGCTGGTCGCTCCTCCTCACCGCCCGCGGCGAGGAGGAGCTGATGTCGGCGGCCTTCGACCTCGGCGCCCTGGCCATCCCCGGAGACGTCGCCGACCCGGCGCACGTGGCCAGGCTCGCCGAGTCCGTGCCCGAGCTGGACCTGCTGATCAACAACGCGAGCGGGCTCGGCCCGGCCCCGCTGCCGAGGCTCGCCGACTATCCGCCGGACGCGCTGCGCGCGCTGTTCGAGACGAATGTGATCGCGCCGCTCGCGCTGGCGCAGGCGACGCTGCCCGCGCTGCGCAAGCGGCGGGGCGCGATCCTCAACATCACCTCCGACGCCGCCGTCGAGGCGTACGAGGGCTGGGGCGGCTACGGCGCGACCAAGGCCGCCCTCGACCAGATGTCGAACGTCCTCGCCGCCGAGGAGCCCGACGTGGCGGTCTGGTGGGTGGACCCGGGCGAGATGCGCACCCGCATGCTGGCGGACGCCGTGGGGCCGGAGGAGGCCGCGGCGGCGCCGCCGCCCGAGAGCGTGGTCCCGGCGCTGCTGCGCCTCGTGGGCGCCCGCCCCGCCCCCGGCCGCTTCACGCGAGGAGAACTGGAATGACCGCCCGGGACCCGCACACCACCGTCCCGCCCCGGACCGATCGCCCCGCGAAGACCGCCCCCGGCCGGGCGGACGGGGCGGACGCGACGCCGCCCGGGGTCAGGCCGTACGGCGCGGGGGAATCGTTCGAGTTCGCACTGGCGGCGCCGCTGGAGGCGCACGAACCGCCGGAGGCGCGCGGCCTGCGCCGCGACGAGGTCAGGTTGCTGGTGTCCCGCCGTGACACCGGCGAAGTCACCGGCGAGGTCACCGGAGAGGTCACCCACCACGTCTTCGCCGACCTGCCGTCGCTGCTGTCCCCCGGCGACCTGCTGGTGGTCAACAACTCCGCCACCCTGCCCGCGGCGGTGCGGCTCGACCGGCTGGCCGTCCACTTCTCCGGCCGCCTCGCGTCCGGCGAGTGGCTGGTCGAGCTGCGCCGCCGTACGGCGACGGCGACGGAGCCCTATTCCGGCGTCGCGCCCGGCGAGTGGCTGCCGCTCCCGGGAGGGGCCACGCTGCGCCTGCCGGCGCAGGAGACGCCGCGCCTGTGGCGTGCCCACCTGGACCGCGACGTGCTGTCCTACCTCGCCGTGCACGGCGTGCCCATCCGGTACGGCCACGTGAGACGCGACTGGCCGCTCGCCGACTACCAGACGGTCTTCGGGGTCGAGCCGGGCAGCGCGGAGATGCCCAGCGCCGGCCGGCCGTTCACCCCGGAGCTCGTCACCGACCTGGTCCGCCGGGGGATCGGCATCGCGCCGATCACGCTGCACACCGGGGTCGCGTCTCCGGAGAAGGACGAACCGCCCTATCCCGAGTGGTTCTCGGTCTCCCCGTGGACGGCACGGCTGGTGAACATCACCCGCGAGCACGGGGGCCGGGTGATCGCCGTCGGCACGACCGTCGTACGGGCTCTGGAGACCGCCGCCCTCGACGCCCCAGCCCCGGGCACGGTGCGGGCGACGTCGGGCTGGACCTCGCACGTCGTCACGCCGGCGGAAGGCGTGCGAGCGGTGGACGGCCTCGTCACGGGCCTGCACGAGCCCCGCTCCAGCCACCTGATGATGCTGTCGTCGATCACCGGGACCGGCGTGCTGGCCCGCGCGTACGAGGCCGCGCTGGAGGAGGGTTACCTCTGGCACGAGTTCGGCGACAGCCATCTCATCCTCTGATACGTGATCCAACTGTGATCTCGATCGTCAAGGCTGACCGCATGCGTACCCTCATCGGCAAGCCGACCGCGCTGCTGGCACTGCCACTGGCCGCGGGCGCGCTGGTCGCGTCCGGCGCGCCCGCCTCCGCCGCGTCGTCGGCCGCGACCACCTCGTCCGCGGCGACCACGGCGAACACGGCGGCCTCGGCGCCCGTCCGCATCCAGGTCAGTTACCCCTACGGCGTCCGCGCCGGGCGCGTGGTGTCATACAAGGTCAAGCTCGTCAACAACCTCAAGACCAGGACCGACGAGATCTTCCTGGCGGTCAAGTTCCCCAAGAACGTCACCAAGACCCGGGTCTACGTGCCGCACGGCTCCAAGTACCACGAGCACTGCACGCGGGAGCGGACCCGCGCGCTGTGCGTGCTGCCCGGCCTCAAGAAGGGCGGGAGCTACACGTTCTGGGCGAAGGCCCAGGTGAGCGGGTCCGCCCGCGGCAAGCTCTACGGCTACTTCGGCGGCGCGGTCATCGACACGTCGACGAACACCGACCCCAGGGAGCTGTTCACCGAGTTCGGCGAGCGCATCGGCTGGGTGAAGTCGAAGAGCACGATCACCCGCTGAGTTCCGTCCGTCATCCACTGCGTCTGTCCGGCGCCCGTCCGGCGTCTGCCCGGCGAGGCGCCGGGCAGACGCCGGCGATCGTGTCCGGCAGCCCCGCTCAGGCCGCCACGACCTGCTCCCCGGGCTCCACGAGCCCCGTCACGAGCCCCGTCCTGACCTGAGCCTCCGCGATCCGCGCCAGCGCCGTCCGCGCCTGCCTGCGCTGAACCGGCCCGCCGAGCGCGACCGGGCCGACCGGCCGTACGGCGGGGAAGACCGTCACCTCCGCGACGAGGTCCCTGGTGGCGACGATCCGCAGGACGGACGCGAGCAGAGTGTCGTCCCCGACGTACGACGGCCGGGTGGAGAGGGCGACCCGCTCCCCGGTCAATCGCCCGGCCCCAGTGTTTCGGCCGGCACCCGTGTTTCGGCCGGCGTTTCGGCCGGCTCCAGCGCCCTCCAGGAAACGCAGCGCCACCGGCCGTACGGGCACTCCCGCGTCGAGCGCGGCCTGGAACACCGCGGGCCGGAAACGCCCCATCTCGCGTCCACACCAGGTCGTGCCCTCGGGGAACGCGGCCACGCTCTCGCCGCGCCGCAGCGCGGCGGTCATGTCCGCCACGACCCCCGGCAGAGCCGACAGCCTGTCCCTGTCGATGAACAGCGCGCCGCCCCGGCCGGCGAGCGTACGGATGATCGGCCATCTGCCCACCTCCGCCTTGGCCAGCGGGCGGCAGGCGGCGGTCGCCGTGATGACCAGGGGATCGAGCCAGGAGACGTGGTTGGCGACGAGCAGGGCCGGCCCGTCCTCCCCGGGCACGGCCCGCACCCGCGCCGAGCCCCCGATGAAGGAGAACCCCCGGTGCGTCACGATCCTGACGCCGAGAGCCCGCAACAGCAGCCGCGACCACAGCATGGTGACCACCCCCCGCCGTGCCGTACGGCCCAGCGCGAGCGCGATCGGCAGACCGGCGAGCAGCACGGCGGCCGCGCCCGCCATGCGAGCGGCCCGCCGCAGGGGGCCGGCCCTGCGGGCCTGCGCGCGCAGGCAGACATCCGGCATGCAGGGAGACGTCGGCAGCCAGGCGGAGGAGGCCGCCGGCAGGTGCGTGACGGCGCTCACCGCGTCTGCCCGAGGAAGTGCCGCAGGTAGCGGGGGTCGGCGTCGGCCACGGAGAGCAGCACGAAGAAGTCCGCGGTGCCGAAGTCCGGATCGTGGGCGGGAGCGCCGCAGATCCACGCGCCGAGCCGCAGGTAACCGCGCAGCAGCGGCGGCAGCACGAACCTGCCGGGCCGGGGAACCCCGGCGTCCCGCCAGGGCGTGTGCGGCGTGACGCGATACTCCTCGGGCCCCAGCCGGACCCGGTCGACGACTCCGGCGGCGACCGCACCCCCGTCGTTCAGGGGAACCGAGCAGCAGCCCGCCAGCCACGCGTGGCCGCGACTGGTCATGTAGTGCGCGATCCCCGCCCACATCAGGGCGACGACCGCGCCGCCGCGGTGGTCGGGGTGCACGCACGTGCGCCCGGCCTCGACCAGGTCGCCGCGCAGGCCCTTCAACCCGCCGAGGTCGAACTCGGAGTCGGCGTAGAGCCGATCGGAGCGGCGGGGCGGCAGCAGGCGGTAGGTGCCGACCACCGTGTCACCCTCGCGGACGAGGAGGTGGTCGCAGTACGCGTCGAGCGGCTCGGCGTCGAGCCCGCTCAGGGGGGAGTCGAGCCGGGCGCCCATCTCCCCGGCGAACACCTCGTAGCGCAGGCGCTGGGCGGCGCGCAAATCCGCGGCGCTCTCGGCGAACCCGACGGTGTAGCGGCCTGAGCCAAGGGAGTGTTGAGACTGCAGAGAGATCGTCATGCGCGTCGCGTCCTTCCTCCGGGGGGTGCCGGCCACGATGAGGCGGACGGCGCAGGATGTCCCGGCCTGGCCTTCTTCGGGGCCCACCACCATGACGACATGCGGAAATGACAGCGGAGCCTCGGAGCGGGGGCATGAAGACGTCCGCATCGTGAACCTCGTGCGCGCTCATGACAAGCGGCGCAGTAACCTCAAACAACGTGAACCAGCGCACGCTTCTGATCACGCTGACCGGTCCGGATCGCCCGGGCGTCACCTCGCGGCTGTTTTCCGTGCTGGCCGGGTTCCCGGTCGTCGTGGCCGACGTGGAGCAGGTCGTCATCCGAGGCCGCCTCACCCTGGGTGTCCTCGTCGCCTACGCCGGGGGTCCGCCCACCGGCACCGGGGGCACGCTCGGCGGTCTGTGGACGGCCGTCGAGCAGGTCGCCGCCGACCTCGACATGGACCTGGAGATCGCCACCGGCACGATCTCCAAGGAGAAGCGGCGACGCGGGCGGCTGCACGTCACCGTCCTGGGCGCGCCGCTGCTGCCCGCCGCCATGGCCGGGATCTCCGCCCGGATCGCGGCGAGCGGCGCGAACATCGACAGGATCGAGCGACTGTCGAGCTATCCGGTGACATGCATCGAGCTCGCCGTTTCCGGCGCCGACCCGCAGGCGATGCGCGCGGAGCTGGCCGCGGAGGCGGCGGCGCAGCAGGTGGACGTGGCCGTGCAGCGCAGCGGCCTGCACCGCCGCGCCAAGCGCCTCATCGTGATGGACGTCGACTCGACGCTGATCCAGAACGAGGTCATCGAGCTGCTTGCCCGGCACGCCGGGTGTCTCGACGAGGTCGCCCGGGTCACCGACGAGGCCATGCGCGGCGAGCTCGACTTCGCCGAGTCGCTGGTCAGGCGGGTCGCGCTGCTCGAAGGGCTGTCGGAGGAGGTCTTCGAGAAGGTCGTCAAGGAGGTCGTCCTCACCCCCGGCGCGCGCACGCTGGTGCGGACCCTCAAACGGCTCGACTACCGCTTCGCCATCGTCAGCGGCGGCTTCACCCAGATCACCGACTCTCTGGTGGCCGACCTCGGCATCGACTACTCGGCCGCCAACACCCTTGAGGTCGTCGACGGCCGGCTCACCGGCCGGGTCGTCGGCGAGATCGTGGACCGGCCGGGCAAGGCCCGGGCGCTCGAGCGCTTCGCCGCCGAGTCGGGCATCCCGCTGAGCCAGACCGTCGCGATCGGCGACGGCGCCAACGACCTCGACATGTTCGCCGTCGCCGGGCTCGGCATCGCGTTCAACGCCAAGCCCATCGTGCGGCAGGCCGCCGACACCGCGGTCAACGTGCCCTACCTCGACTCGATCCTCTACCTGCTCGGCATCTCCCGCGAGGACGTGGAGGCGGCCGACGCCGAGGACGGCATGCCGCCCACCATGACCTGAGACCTCAGGGCCGGTTCGCGAAGGCGCCGGCCGCCGCCGCGCACAGCCGTACGGCGTCGGCGCCCAGCGACCGCAGCGCCTGGTCGACGGCGGCGGTGCGCAGCAGCGCCCGCCCCGAGCCCGGCTCGGTCACGTCCGCCTCCAGTTCGCTGAGGCGGCGCTCGGCCTGGGCGCCGACCCATACGGCGTTGTCCGCGAGCCCCCGGCTCACCTCCGCCGCCGGCTCGTACGGCTCCCGCCCCCGCACGCCCCGGGCGGCGGTCCGCAGGTGGCCGGCCACGGCGTCCAGGACGTCGGGGACCGGCCCGCCGCCTGCGGGCTCGTCGCGCAGCACCGAGATCAGCGTCAGCAGGTCGTCGCGGACCCGCTGGGCCGCGTCCAGGGCCTCGCCGACGGCCTCGGGCGCCGTGCCGCCGGGTTCCTCGGCGATGTAGCCGAGCGCCTCCGCCACCATCTCGGCGTCCACCGCGGCCTTCCTGACCCGCTCCTCGGCGCGTTCCACGCCCGCCTTCCCCCTGGCCAGCTGCGCCAGCGTCCGGGCGATCGCCGCGTGCGAGTCGATCATCCGGCCGACCCGCTCGGCCAGCCGTTCCGTCTCCCCCCGCGGCCACAGCAGTCGCGCGCACGCGATGGCGATGACGCCGCCCACGACCGTCAGCACGACCCGCGACTCGGCGATCCGTGCGGTCTGCGGCATCTGGAAGTCGAGCAGCAGGAGCACGCACATCGTCATGAACGTCGCCCAGTAGGCCTGGTGCGTCGGGGCCAGGCCGAACGCCAGCGCGGCCGACACCCCGATCAGCGCGACGAGCGTCCAGTGACCCGGCGCGACGGTCAGGACGGCGGCCGAGACCAGACCCCCGGCCGTGCTGCCGCTCACCCGCGCCCACACCTTGGCCCGCGTCTCCCCGTACGTCGGCTGGATGGTGACCAGCACCGCGATCACCAGCCAGTGCGGGAACGCCGGCTTGACCAGCACGATGATGATCGAGGCGAAGGCCGTGCCGAGCACGACCCGCAGGGCGTGCCGCACGCGCGGATCGTCGAAGGCGAGCGACGGGGGAGCCGCCAGCGTGGTCAGATCGAGGCCGTGCGTGCACAGGCGGCGGGCCGCCTCGGTGGAGCCGTCGAGCGCCTCCTGGATCCGCGTGACGCTGTGGGCGATCTGCCGGAGGAGGACGAGCA
This sequence comes from Microbispora bryophytorum, assembly GCF_043197435.1. Classification (NCBI taxonomy): domain Bacteria; kingdom Bacillati; phylum Actinomycetota; class Actinomycetes; order Streptosporangiales; family Streptosporangiaceae; genus Microbispora; species Microbispora bryophytorum. The sequence goes on from NZ_JBICTF010000002.1 coordinate 347,238, forward strand.
CGACCATCTCGCGCTCGCCGCCCGCGGCCTGGTCGCGCAGCCGGTCGACCCGATCGCCGAAATCCATGACGGGGACGTGCGTGGGCGGGCAGTCGGCCAGGTAGGCGCTCAGCGCCGCGGACAGCGAGGCCACGAGGTCGCCGAGCCCCGCCTCGTCCGCCCCGCCGGGCGCACGCCGGGCCAGCGTGTCGCACAGCCCGCGCAACGCGATGATCTCGTGGAACACCCGGCGCAGCGCGAGCGCGACGTCCCCGGCCGCCCGCGACCGCTCCCACCAGACACGGCGGGCTCGGGCCGTGCGGACCTCGGCGATGGCGTCGGCGGCCTTCCTGCGGCGCTCGTCCCACTCGTCCTGACCCACCGCGGGATCGGCCACGGCCCCGACCAACCCGGCCAGGGTGTCGGCGGTCTCCCCCAGCATCGCGACGATGGGGCGGGTGCGCCGCCACGGCCAGGGCAGGGTGAGCAGGACGGCCGCCAGCAGACCGCCGAGCAGTTGCAGGCCCGCGTGCGGCACGGGATCGAGCGGCAGCGGGTTGGCGGCGGTCAGCAGCAGCGTGAGCGCCGGGGTGACGCCGATCGGGCGCACCAGGCCGCCCAGCCCGGCCAGGGCCGAGGCGACCAGGACCATGGCCCCGCCGCTGCCCGACAGCAGGATCCCCAGCGACGTCCCCACGCCGACCGACAGCATGACGCCGAGCATGTACAGCGTGCGCACGCCCGCGGGGTTCGTGATGGCCCGCGCCGCGACCAGCCACGCGCCGAGGCCGACCGTCGCCCCGCCCGCGGGGTGCCCGGTGAGCAGGCCCACGAGCAGCGGGATCAGCAGGCAGGCGGCCCCGGTCAGGCCGAAACCGAGCGCGAGCCGTGGATCCTCCAGCCTCGGCGCCCTGGCGAGCACGACGTTCCTGAGCGGCAGGCGCCCTTACTACCCGCCGTGCCGGGCCGCAATCAGGTGCGGCTCACGTGGACCAGCCGTCCGGTGCCGGGGGCGACGTCCTCCCACGGCACGTCCAGCTCGATCACCGCGTACGCGCCGGGTGGGAAGCCGTCGAGTCTGGTGCCGGTCAGGGCGGCGACGAGCTCGTGCACGCCCGGGTTGTGGCCGACAAGCACCACCGACCCGATCTCGCCGTCCGTACGGCGCAGCACGCCGAGCAGGTCGTCGGGGTAGGCCTCGTAGATGTCGCGTTCGATCTCAAGGGGGGCGTCGAGGCCGAGCAGCTCGGCGGTCCTGCGGGTGCGGACCGACGGCGAGCATAGGACGAGACCCGAGGTGGGCCCCGAGGTGAGCCCTGCGGTGCGCCCTGTGGTGCGCCCTGTGGTGAGCCCTGTGGTGAGCCCGGGGACGATTCGCCGGATCTCCTCCCCGGCCGCCCGGGCGTCCCGTTCACCGCCGGGAGTGAGCGGACGTTCGCCGTCTGGAAGGCCGGGCGCGTGACCGGCCTTGGCGTGCCTGACCACGACGAGCGTCCGGGCGCTCACGGCATGGCCCAGACAGCGAGACCCACGATCACGGCGATCATCACCGCCATGGTCAGCAGGATCAGCGCCAGCGTCCTGCCCCCGTTCGGCTTGTCCATAAGTGCTCAGTGTATGGAGAAGGTCCCCCGCTCCACGAGCGAGGGACCTTCGGGCCGTGGTGCGGGCCGCGTCAGTGGGCGACGGGCTCCGTGGCACGGGAGGCCTCGTCGGCCTCGCCGGACGGGGCGATACCCGTGGCGCGGCGCTTGGAGACCACAACGGCGCCGACCACGACCGCCACCGCGACGACCGTCGCGGTGACGCGCACCGCGACGTTGTCGGCGTACGTGACGACGGCCGGGGCGATCAGCAGTGCGACCAGGTTCATCACCTTGATCAGCGGGTTGATGGCCGGGCCGGCGGTGTCCTTGAACGGGTCGCCGACGGTGTCGCCGATCACGGTGGCGGCGTGCGCCTCCGAGCCCTTGCCACCGTGGTGGCCGTCCTCGACCAGCTTCTTGGCGTTGTCCCAGGCGCCACCGGAGTTGGCGAGGAACACCGCCATCAGCGTTCCGGCCGCGATGGCGCCGGCCAGGTAGGCCCCGAGCGGCGCGTAACCGAGCGCGAAGCCGACCGCGATCGGGGTCAGCACGGCGAGCAGGCCGGGGGTCGCGAGCTCGCGCAGCGAGTCGCGGGTGCAGATGTCCACCACACGGCCGTAGTCCGGCAGCTCGGTGCCGTCCATGATCCCGGGCTTGGTGCGGAACTGCTCGCGCACCTCGTACACGACCCGGCCGGCGGCGCGGCCGACGGCGCTGATCGCGAGACCGGAGAACAGGAACACCACGGCCGCGCCGACGATGAGGCCGACCAGGACGTTCGGGGCGTCCACCGACAGGCTGAAGTCGGCGAACGAGCCCAGGGCGTCCTTCACCCCCTGCGTCGCCTTGGCGAGCTCGCTCTCGACCGCGGTGCGGAACGAGCCGAACAACGCGGTCGCCGCGAGCACGGCGGTCGCGATCGCGATGCCCTTGGTGATGGCCTTGGTGGTGTTGCCGACCGCGTCCAGGGAGGTGAGGACCCGGGCGCCCTCGCCCTCGACGTCGCCCGACATCTCGGCGATGCCCTGGGCGTTGTCGGAGACCGGGCCGAAGGTGTCCATCGACACGATCACGCCGACCGTGGTCAGCAGGCCGGTGCCGGCGAGGGCCACGGCGAACAGCGCCACGGTCACGTTGCCGAAGCCGAGCAGGAAGGCGCCGTAGACCGCACCGCCGATCAGCAGCGCCGAGTAGACCGCGGACTCCAGGCCGACCGAGATGCCGGACAGGATGACAGTGGCGGGGCCGGTGAGCGAGCTCTCGCCGATCTCCCGCACCGGGCGCCGGTTGGTCTCGGTGAAGTAGCCGGTGAGGACCTGGATGGCGCTGGCCAGGACCAGGCCCACGAGCACCGCGCCGATGGCGATCAGGCGCGGGTCGGCGGTGAGCGCGGCGACGTTCGCGGAGGCTCCGGACAGTTCGGCGAAGCTCGACGGGAGGTAGGCGAACGCCGCGACGGCCACCAGCACGGCCGAGATCGCGGCGGAGATGAAGAAGCCGCGGTTGATGGCGGCCATGCCGGACCGGTCGCCGGAGCGGGGAGCCGTGGTGAAGATGCCGACGACCGCCGTGATCACGCCGATCATCGGGACGATCAGCGGGAAGACGAGACCCTCGGTGCCGAACGCGGCCTTGCCCAGGATCAGGCTCGCGACCAGGGTGACCGCGTACGACTCGAACAGGTCGGCGGCCATGCCGGCGCAGTCGCCGACGTTGTCACCCACGTTGTCGGCGATGGTGGCGGCGTTGCGCGGGTCGTCCTCGGGGATGCCCTGCTCGACCTTGCCGACCAGGTCGGCGCCGACGTCGGCGGCCTTGGTGAAGATGCCGCCGCCGACACGCATGAACATGGCGAGCAGCGCGGCGCCGAAGCCGAACCCCTCGAGGACGTTCGGCGCGTCGCCCTTGTAGACCAGCACGACGATCGCGGCGCCCAGCAGGCCCAGGCCGACCGTGAACATGCCGGCCACGCCGCCCGTGCGGAACGCGATGCGCATCGCGGTCTTCTCACCCGACTCGCGGGCGGCGGCCGCGACTCGGACGTTTCCACGTACGGCGAGCCACATGCCGATGAAACCGGTCAGCGCGGAGAACACCGCGCCGACCACGAAGAAGACGGACCGGCCGATTCTCTCGCCGGTCGAGCCCGCCGGGAGCAGCAGGAGCAGGAACGGAATGATGACGACGAATATCGCAAGCGTCCGGAACTGCCGCGTGAGATACGCGGCGGCGCCCTGCTGCACGGCACGCGAGATGTTCTGCATTCGCTCGGTGCCCTGCCCGGCGGCGAGCACCTCGCGCACCAGGCCGCCCGCGACGGCAAGAGCGAGCAACGCCACTACGGCGACGACTATGACAAGGGTGAGATGGGAACCATTCAAAGCTACCGCTGCGCTCTCGCCAGCGGCGTGATAGGCAGACATCCGTCCTCCTCGGCCAGACGGGGTTTCGGTCCTGCCCGGACGGCGCCGACGATCCGACTGGCCGTGCGGCGCACTTCCGGGCGGTTGGCAAGTGCCGCTTCCGGTTGCATCCGCAATACCTTGGCCGGTGCCGGGAGTCTACGCAGCGATGCCACGGATATGAAGGCCCTCGTGCCTCGCAATCGAGGCGGCGTCCAGTAATGAGCGAACATTTGCGGCGCTATGAAGGTGGTTTGACCAGCACAGTCAGGGGCGCGGCGGCAAGGGTCGCCCTGGTTACGGTACTCCCTTGTTCTTAGTTTCGGCCTCCCCGAAATTAGGCCGGGCACAGCAAAAGATCGAGTGTCACGCCGGGGGCGACACTCGATCTGCTCGAAGTCTCCCCTCGAAGACCTCGCGCCAAAGGGGCGTCGGAGTCGTCGGGGGTCCTTGAAGGTCCTCCTCGGATGCCCCCGGGAGGCTCCGAAGGCTCTGGGGGCCGTCTTCGGAGGCTGAGGGACATCTGGGGAAGCTCAGGGATCTCTTGGGAGGCTCCTGATCTCTTCGGAGGTCCTTTTGATCTCCTCGGAGGTTCTCGGAGGCTCCCGGAGGTCAGAGGGCGGCGATGCCGTTGGGCGACGCGGGCCAGCTCATGCGGATGCGCATGCCCTTCGGCCCGGGGAGCACCTCGACGTCGTCGGCCAGTCCCGCGATCACCGCGATGCCCAGGTTGTCCATCTCGGGCATGAGGCTGCCGTCCGCCTCCAGCACCTGAGGCGTCACGTCCTCACCCGGGGCGGCGTCGGTGACCGTCACCTCGAAACGCCCCGCGTCATCGCGTAACTCGATGCGAACCGGCTCCCCCGGGCAGTGGAGGCGGTGCGCCTCCACAGCCCGCGAGCACGCCTCTCCGACGGCGAGCCGCACCTCGTCCAGGATCGCCTCCGCCACTCCCGTGCGCCGGGCGATGGCCGTGGCGACCAGCCGTGCCGTACGCACGTGGGCGGGCAGAGCGCTGAACGTCAGCTCGACGGTGGCCATGTGGCTGAATCCTCGACCGTCACTTGTCCCGGCCGTGGGCTTCCTTGGCCTCCTCGACCGAGGCGTAGATCCCGAAGACCTTCGTCAAACCGGTGATACGGAAGATCTTCAGGATGCGCTCCTGTGTGCAGACGAGCTCCAGGGAGCCGTCGTGCGCCCGCACCCGCTTGAGGCCGCCGACCAGCACGCCAAGGCCGGTCGAGTCGAGGAAGTCCACCTTCTCCATGTTCACGAGCAGGTGGAAGTTGCCCTTGTTGACCAGGTCGATCAGCAGCTCACGCAGTCGGGGCGCGGTGTAGACGTCGATCTCACCCTCGACATCGACGATGGTGAGATTGTCCTCGGAATGGTGGTCCAACTTCAGATCCACAGATCCTCCAGCGCCTTACTTGCGTAGGTCTCGATACAGGTCATGCATCCTGGTAGTCCAGAGGCACGACCCGATGCGCGGCATTCAACCACGCTACGACTCCGTGTCTATACGAAATCACGACTCCGGGCGACTCTCCCCGCAGATGCCAAACTGGAAACCAGTGACTCCGACTTCTTCGTCCTCTGCCCGAACAGGCGACCTTCTCACCCGTCTGCTCGCCGTTCCCGCACGCCGGGGGCGCGTGACTCACGTGGAGCATGTTCCAGCACGTCAGGCAGGTGAGACACGGTGGCCGGAATGGGCCCCTGATCTGCTGGTCTCGCGGCTGCGCGCACAGGGGGTCTCCGGCCTGTGGGAACACCAGCTTATGGCCGCCGAGCTGGTTAAACGTGGCCAAAACGTGATCATTGCCACAGGAACCGCGTCCGGAAAATCCCTGGCCTACCTGGTGCCGGCCGTCACGGAGATCTTCTCCGGTGGCACCGTGCTGTATCTCACCCCGACCAAGGCGCTCGCCGCCGACCAGCTCAGGGCTCTGCGCTCGCTGCGGCTGACGCAGGTGCGCGCCGCGACCTACGACGGCGACACACCGCCCGAGGAACGCCGATGGGTCCGCCAGAACGCCAACTACGTGCTGACCAACCCGGACATGTTGCACAGGTCGATCCTGCCCCGGCACTCGTCCTGGTCGTCATTCTGGCGACGGCTGCAGCTGGTGGTCGTGGACGAGTGCCATGGCTACCGGGGCGTCTTCGGCTCCCACGTCGCCCAGATCCTGCGCCGGCTGCGCCGGGTCGCCGCCAGGTACGGCTCCTCCCCGGTGTTCCTGCTGGCGTCGGCCACCGCGAGCGACCCCGCCGCCGCGGGAGTGCGTCTGACCGGCCTTGAAATGGCCGAGGTGACCACGGACGCCTCTCCCAGGGGTTCGACCACCTTCGCCCTGTGGGAGCCGCCCCTGACCGATTTACGCGGGGAGAGCGGGGCCCCCGTCCGCCGTACGGCCACGGCCGAGGCGGCCGACCTCCTGGCGGACCTCGTGATCGAGGACGTGCGCACTCTCGCGTTCGTCCGCTCCCGCCGCGCCGCGGAGGCCGTGGCCCTCACCGCCCGCCGCACGCTGGAGGAGGTCGAGGCCCTTCTCGACGAGGAGCCCGTGCCGTACGGGGAGTACGCCGAGGGCGGGCCGGAAGAAGTGAGCGGACCGGACGACGGCGGAGCTCTTCGCGACGCCTTCGGCGGCGTTCCGGACGAGGCCTTCGACGGAAACGGCGGGCGGGGGCGGTCCCCCGCGAAGGCCACGGAGGCCGGAGAGCCGGCTGAGATCGACGCGGGAGGCCGGACAGATCGCGGAGGAGGGCGGCTGTCCGACCGGGTGGCGGCCTACCGGGCGGGCTACCTGTCCGACGACCGGCGGGTGCTCGAAAAGGCCCTGCGCTCGGGCGAACTGACCGGCCTGGCCACCACCAACGCGCTCGAACTCGGCGTCGACGTCTCAGGTCTCGACGCGGTCCTCATCGCCGGATGGCCCGGCACCCGCGCATCGTTGTGGCAGCAGGCGGGCCGGGCCGGCCGCGCGGGCCAGGACGCGCTGGCCGTGCTGATCGCGCGGGACGACCCGCTCGACACCTACATCGTCCATCATCCGGAGGCGGTGTTCGGACGGCCGGTGGAGGCCATCGTCCTCGACCCCGACAACCCGTACGTGCTGGCGCCCCACCTGTGCGCCGCCGCCGCGGAGATCCCGCTCACCGAGGGCGACGTGGAGATCTTCGGCCCGGCGGCGCGCGGCGTGCTCGACGACCTCGTGAGCCGGGGACTGCTGCGAAGGCGCCCCACAGGGTGGTTCTGGACGAGCCGGGACCGCGCGGCCGATCTGGCCGACATCCGTGGCTCGGGCGGCGCCCCGGTGCAGGTCGTGGAGGCGTCCACCGGCCGCCTGCTGGGCACGGTCGACGAGCCGTCGGCGCACACCATGGTCCATCACGGAGCCGTCTATCTGCACCAGAGCGAGACGTTCGTGGTCGACGTGCTCGATCTGGACGCGGGGGTCGCCCTGGTCACCGCCGCCGAACCGGACTACGCGACCTTCGCGCGGGACGTCACCGACATCCGGGTGATGGAGTCGCTGCGTTCGCGGCCCTTCGGGCCGGGGACCATTCACTTCGGCTCGGTGGAGGTCACCCGGCAGGTCGTCTCGTACCTCAAACGGCGCGCCCAGACCGGGGAGGTCCTCGGCGAGGAGCCCCTCGACCTGCCGCCGCGCACGCTCTGCACACGTGCGGTCTGGTGGACCCTGCCCACGCCCGCACTCGCCGAGCTCATCGAGCCCGGACACCCCGCGGATCTCGGCGGGGCGGCGCACGCGGCCGAGCACGCCTCGATCGGCCTGCTGCCCCTGTTCGCCACCTGCGACCGCTGGGACATCGGCGGCGTGTCCACCGAACTCCACCCCGACACGGGTCTGCTCACGGTCTTCGTCTACGACGGCCACGACGGAGGCGCGGGCTTCGCCGAGCGCGGGTACGCCCGGGCGTCCGACTGGCTGACGGCGACGCGGGAGGCGATCGCCTCGTGCGAATGCGAACGCGGCTGCCCGTCCTGCATCCAGTCCCCCAAGTGCGGAAACGGCAACGAGCCGCTCGACAAGGCCGGGGCGATCCGCCTCCTCGACATCCTCCTGCGCACCTGATCCAGCTGAGCACCCGATCCGGCGCGCGGAACACGTCAGGCCGGGTACGGGCCCTCCCGGCAGGCAGGCAAGCGCCGCAGGCACAAGTCCCCTTGGGGAAACACGGGTCCCTTGCCGGGACCACCCGGCCCTTGCCGGGACCACGCGGCCGTCAGAGCTCGGGGCGGCGGCCGGAGCGGAGGCTCTCGTCGTCCTCCGTCCAGACGTCCGGCTCGGGCTGCCGAAGCGGCCGTTCCGGCATCTGGCCGTTGATCGCCGCACCCGCAGGCCCCGCCGGCGGGCTACCCGCGGCCCCCGCCGGCGCCCTACCCGCGAGCCTCGCCGGCGCCACAACCGCCGGCATCTGTCCGGGCAGCGCCCCCGAAGACGGCATCTCGCCGGTGGACCCGATGTCAGCGGTAGGGCCGATTTGCGCGGTTGCCGGCAGCGGCTCCTGCTGGTCCGGCCGGTCGAGGAAAGCAGCCGGCTCCTGATCGGACAACCTGGTCCCCGTACGCGTGTCCGTGGTCGCGCCCGCGTCGGCGATCACGCCCGCGTCTGTATCCGTGGTCGCGGCCATGCCCGTGTCCGTGGTCACGCCCGTGTCCGTATTCGAGGTCGTGGCCATGCCTGTAGTCGCGTCCACGCTCGCGTCTGTATCCGTCGTCGCGGCCACGCTCGCGCCCTTGATCACGCCCGCGTCTGTATTCGAGTTCGCGGACACGCTCGCGCCCGTGTCCGTGGTCGTGTCCTCGGTCGTCGGGGAGACGGCGCCCAGGCGGATCTCGGTGTCGGCCTCCGGATCCGGGAGATTCTCGCGGGCCTTCGGCCTGGCCAGGATCACGGAGGGACGTCGTAGCGGCACGTTTCCCCTGGCCTTCGCCGTGGCGGTGCCGCTGACGGCGGCCGCACCGCTCGCCACCGTCGCAGCCTCGGGCGAGGCGCCTGTCCTTCCTGTCACCGACCGCGGCTGCGAGCTCCCGGATCGTCCCTCACCCGCGCTGTCGCTCGTCAGGCCCTTGCGCCGCAGCCAGGCGCCCAGATTCGCGCCCGTGAGCAGCAGGACGACGGCAAGCGCGACGTACACGCCGAAGCTCAGCCCGCCGAGCGGCAGGAAAGAGGACTGCGCCGTCATCTTCGGATCGTCGGTCTTGTCCGGGGCGACCACCGGCTCGGTCTGGTCACTGCCACCGTTCGCCTGCGGCAGCGTGAGCTCGGTGTCCTTCGGCAGCTCGGTGTCCTTGGGCAGCGTGGCGTTCTGCGGCAGTGCCGGTTCCGCGTTCGGCACGGCGGTGGACCGATGCGTCTTCGGAGTTTCGGCGGCGCGCGACTTGCCCACCGACTGGGCGGCCGGTTTCCGCGACGGAGACGGAGAGGGGCTCGCGGACGCCTTGGGGGCGGGAACGGTCACGTACGCGGCCGCGGACCGTTGAGATGCCACGGAGCCGCCGGTGCCGTCCGATCGGAACGCGCGGACGGAGACGTCCACCTTCTGTCCACCCATACCGGCCGGAAGCGCGAGGCTCGTTTGACAGGTGGAACCGGAGCAGGCGGAGTCGGCGGACACGGACCCGGACTTGCCGGCCTTGACCGAGGTGATCTCGTACGACTGCAGGTCGGGCTCTGCGCCCTTCGCCCAGCCGACCAGGATCGTCGAGGGGTTCTTGAGCCGTGCCTCGACCCCTGAGGGAGCCTCCGGCGGACGGCTGAGCACGAAGGTGGAGGTGGCGTAGGTCTTGTGTGTGACCTCACCGAACAAACTGACCGTGAATGTGCCGTTGGGGGCGTCGCGGGGGTCGAAGGATCCGCTGATCGTCTGGTTCGCACCGCCGGACGCGATCTTCTGCCGGGATACGGAGGGGCCTTCGACATACAGGGCCATGCTGATCTGGAACCAGTCCGTCTTCGCGGAGATGGCGACCGCACCGGATGACTTGACGACCTCCCCGTCCGCGGGGGACAGGATCTCGGCGTCGGCCGCGTTCGCGGGTGTGACACCGATCATCGGCGTGGACGCCAGAGCCATCAGAACGATCATGGCCGTTGTGCCCAGCCGACGAACCCTGGTCACGACGTATCCCTTCGTGGAGAACCGTCCGCCCCGGCCGCCTCGGCGGAACACGTACGGCGACTGAGAGTACGCGGCACTTTACGCCAGCCGTCCACTCTTGGACCGAATGTCTAAGAAGTCGTGATTCTATTGCGACAGAAGTAGTCTCACATTGCGGAAGATCAGAAATACGCCATTTGCCCGGTCGCGCCCGCAGCGGCCGGTAATACTCATCCCGGCTCGACGGGGGTCGGCGGCGGGATATGCCGTGTCCTTCTCCGCCGGAATGATCCGCCCGCCGCGACCGCCCCCTCATGCGGCGGCGCCGACGGGACCGGCCGATGCGGAGGCGGTGGCCGTCGCGGGACCGAGGAGGGGGACCACGAACCGCACCGTTACCGCGACCTCGGCGACACCGTCCGACAGCGAGCACGACCGCAGCGAAGCCCCGTTGGCGGCCGTGATCGCCTGCGCACGGTCACACGCCTCATCCGGGACCGCCAGCGCCACGCGAGCGGCCCCGAGCGCGCCGAGGTCGGCGGCGCTCTGTGCCCGGTGCCGGGCGACACGAGCGACACCCACCTGGACGGCCACCATCGCCACGGCCCAAACGGCGGTCATGAGGGCGATCGTCCAGATTGTCGCCGAGCCGCGCTCCTGACTGGAGCACGCTCCGCCTTCGCATGCCTGAAATCTCCTCATTCTGCCTGCCCTCATGTCCGCGACGATCAGCCATGACACGTCCTGGCCGTTCGAAGTCGTCCCGGCGCTCAATCGGCTCCGGGCCCGTCCGGCGGCCGTGATCACCCGACTTCCGCGGGATGTCCCGCCGGATGCACCGCTCCCGCGCCTGCCGGCCGGGAATGATTCCTCATTCGCGTGCCCCCGCTCCCGCGATCCCCCGTTCCTCCCGCTCCTCCGGACTCAGGGCGACCGCGTTCAGGGCGACCGCGTTCAGGGCGACTGCGTTCAGTGCGACTGCGTTCAGTGCGACTGCCGGCCGCGTTCACATCGCTTCCGAACCGCTCGTCATTCGCGTCCGCCTGGTGCCGGAGCGACGAGGTCCGCCCGAGGCCCGCAGAACGGGTCGCCTCCGCAACCCGCCGACATCGCCGGAAGAACGCCGGGTTCGGTGGCGGAGACGGCGGCGGCCCGGAGGCGAGCAGACGGGAGCGGCGATCTGAAGGGCGGCCGGACGGTCGCGACGACCTCGACCCGGGTGGTGTCCGCTCCCACGCGAATGGACACCGTGGCACCCTCGGGAGCCAGTCGCAGGACCGCCGCGCTCACCTCCTCGGCCGCCTCGCCCCGTGCGGCGGCGCGTGCGCCGGCCCGGGCCGCGTCAACGCATCGCAGTTGCGCGCCCACGACCGTCACCGCCCACAGTGAGGCGATCAGCACCACCACGAGGGCCGGAAGCGCGACAGCGGTCTCCGCGGTCACGGAGCCTCGCTCCCGCGGGGGCGGCACGTCCACCACCCGACGCGACATCCAGGCACAGCAGCGCACCACCGCAGGCCTCAGGCGGCCAGCTTCAGCGCCTTTTGGATGAGCGCGGCGAGCATCGACCTCACTTCTCCGCTGGTGACCACCTTCCAGAGCAGCGCCGCGAACGCGCAGGCGGCTATCGTGCCGACGGCGTACTCCGCGGTGGACATGCCCGCGTCGGCCCTCGTTTTGGCCTGCACCGCCCACTGAACGCTCATCTCTCGAACTCGGCACGAGGCCCGGGCGGCCGATCGCCGCAGCGCGGCGGACGACCTCCGCAGCACGCCCGCCTTCGGGAAGCCGGCCAGGGCGCTGAGAGCGAGGACGCTTCCCAGCGGGCTCACACCGGATCGGCGGCGGCGATCTTCCGTCCACAGCCTGCCTCCCGCCCCGTGGCCCACAACCGCCCACCGGCTCGCGATCGCGCGCGGGCCGGCGATCGAACGCGGGCCGGCGATCACGCGCGGGCCCGCGATCGCGCGCTGTGGCGGGCTGCCGGGCTTCGGCTCCCACCCGGACAGCGACGACGACCCCGAGGCCGTGGAAGCGCCGAATCCTGCCCACCGTCCGAAGCGGGTGAACGCGGACGTGCGCCCGGAGCGGCCGAGTAGCGCCCTGCGTGCCGAGCGCACGAGCGCCCCCCATCGTGACGGCCGCGCCCTGTGACGGCCCACGGCGTCACCGTCTCGCCGCCGGAGAGTCGTGCCCGTCTGATTCCTCCGGCCGGTCGCGGCGTGCTTGCTCATCGGTCCTCCTGACCCGCTCGGGCGGCCCCTCCGCCCGTGCTGGGGCCAGACTGCGGGATCACGGACGGAGGAATTCGGGCCGAGCGCGGTTCTGTGGACAAGAGCCCTGCCACCGGGGTTTTCCACAAATACAGCGCTCTCGTCTGTGGATCGACGATCAGCGATTGTTGAGCGTCTGTACCCTTTGCCTCGCCTGCTGTCCACAGTTGTGGATGAGGCTGTCCACAGGTTGTTCATGGCAGGAGGATCTGGCCCGCCAGACCCGCGACCATGGGGATGATCCCCAGGAAGACGAAGGCCGGCAGGAAACAGAGCCCGAGCGGTGCGACGGCGTGGACACCTACCCTGCGCGCCGCAGCCGAGGCCGTCGCCTGAGCCGCACGCCGGGCGTCGTCGGCGAGCCGGGTGAGGACGTCGGCGACCGGCGCGCCGCTCTGGGCGGCCCGAATCATCGTTCTGGCCAGAGCGCCGAGCGCCGGTTCATCGGACAGAGCGGCCCACGCCTCCTCAGGAGGAGCGCCCAGGCGCATCTGAGCACCGGCCCACGAGAGGCGCTCACCCACCGGACCCCCGATCGCGTCGGCGGTCGTCTCGACGGCCCCGCTCATCGGTTGCCCTGCTCGGAGACAGGCGACGATCAGATCGACGGCGAACGGAAGGTCTGCGCCCATACGCTCCCGGCGGCGCCTGACCTCGGCCGGTTCCCGCCTGCGAACGGCGACGAACAGGCCGATGGCCGTCGCCGTCCCCGCACACGCCCCCACCAGACCACCGAGAAGCAGGAACAGCGCGACTCCCACGGGTGCCGCGACGGCCACCCCTCGACGTGACGCGCTCGCGCCCATCGGCGCGGCGCCTGGTGATCCCCGGGACGTCGCCGCCGACGCCGCGACGGCGTTCAGCCGCACAGCCGGCGAACGGGCAACCGGCCACGTCAGCATCGCCAGTGTGGTCAAGAGCCCGGCCAGTACGGCGATCATGCCTCGCCCCCTTTCAGTAGGACAACCGTCTCCAGCAGGACAGCCGCAGTAGGACAGTCGGCGGCGTCTCCCCACGACGACGGCCGTCCGGTCGATGACGGCACCGCCCGATCAGGGCACCGTCAGCTCCTCCGGCCGATCACGGCGCCGCCCGATCACGGCGCCGCCCGATCAGGGCATCGTCAGCTCCTCCGCCCGGGTGACGAGCCTGTGGGTCCACCAGACACCTGCGGCGTCGAGGGCGAGCCCGACGACCAGGCAGACGAACCCCGCCGGGTCGCCGAACAGGAACGCCAGCGGATCCATGCCGAGTCCTGCGGCCATCAGCAGGCCGAGCACGGGCAGGCCCGCCAGCATCCGGGCGGTTGCCCGGGGTCCGGAAAGCTGGGCGGCCACGTCCTCTCGATGTGCCTGCGCCTCCCGCAGAGACGCGCATACCCGTTCCACCACTGCGATCAGGCCGCCGCCCACGGCCACGCTCACCCGCCAGCACGCGGCCAGCCGGACCAATCCCTCGCCGCCGCGCGCGGGCGCGGCCTTCATCAGGGCCGCGGCGACGTCGCCGCCATCTCGGGCGGCGGCGACCACCGGGGCGAGCGCGGCCGGATCGGGTGGGCTGACCGAGGAGACCGCCCGAGCGAGGGCGTCTCCGGGGGTCCTGCCCGCCGACAGCTCGGCTGCCAGGCTCTGGCACAGCTCCACGGACGCCGCACGCCAGGCCGCCGCCGTCGCCCCTGGCCGTGGGCGGCGGGCCAGCACAACCAAGGACCTGCGTGCGTCCTTTGACCGCCGGTTCCGCGTGAGCGACGCCAGCCGTGTCGTCCCGGCATCCGGCCCGGCCCACATCCAGCCGGCGAGGGCGGCGGCAAGCATCGCGACCAGCCCCGCCGCCGGTCCGCCCGGCGGCGTCATGACGGCCACGAGACCGGGCAACGTGCTCGTAGCGCCTCGAAGGACGGGCCGCGGCGCGCCCGGCCGTCCGCGTCGAAGGTCAGGGCCGGAGCCGCCGTCACCAGGCCGGACGGGCCGCGCTCGAGCACGCAGATCTCCGCGACGCGGCGACGGCCGCCACCGGTCTCCCGCACGAGGTGGATGACGAGATCGAGCGCGGCGGCGATCTGGCTGTGCACCGCCTCCCGTGTCAGCCCCGCCGCGCAGGCCAGAGCCTCCAGCCGCGCGGGCACGTCGGCGGCGTTGTTGGCGTGCAGCGTGCCGCAGCCGCCCTCGTGACCGGTGTTGAGCGCCGCCAGCAAGTCGACGACTTCCGCTCCGCGCACCTCGCCCACCACCAGGCGGTCGGGTCGCATCCGGAGGGCCTGCCGTACGAGATCGCGCAGCCCGACCCCGCCCGCGCCTTCCAGGTTCGGCGGCCGGGCCTCCAGCCGTACGACGTGGGGGTGCAGAGGCTGCAACTCGGCGGAGTCCTCGACCAGCAGCAGACGCTCCGCCGGGCCGGCGAGCGAGAGCATGGCACTCAACATCGTCGTTTTTCCAGTGCCGGTGCCGCCCGTGACCAGGAACGCCAGCCGGGCCGCCATGATCGCGCGGAGCACGGCGGCTCCGCCCTCCGCGGCGAGCTCCTCCACCGCGAACGCCCGTCGTGACGGCAGCCGCAGGGACAGGCAGGTCCCCTCTGCCGCGATCGGCGGGAGGACCGCGTGCAGGCGCACGCCGCCGGCGAGCCGGGCGTCCACATAGGGGCAGGCGTCGTCGAGACGACGCCCGGCCGCTGCGGCCAGACGCTGAGCGAGCCTGCGGACCTCGTCGTCCCCCGGAAACGTCACGCTCGTCCTGCGCAGGCCGTCCCCGTCGTCCACCCACACCTCGCGCGGCCCGTTGACCAGGACGTCCGTGACACCCGGCTCGGCCAGCAGGGCTTCGAGCGGGCCCGCGCCGATGAGATGGGCGCGCAGCGTCCGAGCAACGGCCAGGATCTCGGAGTCGCCGAGCACGGCCCGCTCCGCGCGCAGGGCGGCCGCCACCTGGGCCTCGCTGGGGGCGGCGCCGGTATGCGACAGCCGTACGCGCACCGCCTCGACCAGCTCCGCGCCGACCCCGGGAACGGTCGCCGGTCCCGGGCGCGTCACGGGCCACCTGCCCCGGCGGACGAACGGCCGGTCCTGCCGCTCTGGGAGAGCCCGCCCAAGAGAGAGTCGAGCAGCTCACCGCAGAAGCGGCCCAACGGGGACCGGCGCAGCGGCGGCGGGTCTCCCCGGTCCACCGTCTCCACGAGTCCGCGCGTCTCCGGGAGCACACCCGCGCACGGCACCGACAGAGAGGCCGCGACGACCTCCGGATCGAGCGTCCCGGCGCGCATCACCAGGCGCAGGTCGCCGGTCCCCGGCCGGAGCAGCGTCACCGTCTGGGCCGCCGCGAGCGCTCCCCGCAGGTCCGCGGGAACGACGACGATCGTCGCGGCGGCCCTGGCGAGGGCCTCGGCCTCGCCCTCGCCGACGTGCCGGGGCAGGTCGACCACGACCAGGTCGCAGCCGCGCTGCGCGGCGTCGAGCACGACGCGCATCGCCTCGCGGGGGATGCGCACCGGCTCACCGCGATGCGCCGACAACACCGTCAGCTCCCCGAAGGTGGGCAGCGCCTCCTGGAGGGCGGCGAAGCTCACCCTGCCCTCCCTCCCGACGACGTCGGGCCAGCGGGCGCCCAGGGCATCCTCCTGACCTAGCAGCACGTCGATGCCGCCGCCGAGCGGGTCGGCGTCGACGAGGAGCGTGCGCAGCCCGCCGCGGGACGCCGTCAGCGCCAGGGACGCCGCGAGGACGGTGGCACCGGCGCCGCCCTTCCCTCCTGCGACGCACAGGACCGTGCCCGCCCGGGTCACGGGCTCGGCGGTGTCGCCGAACTCCTCCACGAGGAGCCGCTCCGCCTCGGGCAGTTCCAGCACGGTGTGCGCCCCGACCGCGACGCATCTGCGCCACATGTCGGGGTCGTCGGTCGTCCGTGTCACGACGACCACGTTCTGCCGGGGCGGCGGACCCGTGGCGGCCAGATCGTCGGCCAGGTCACTGCCGACCACGACCAGCGGGGCCCGGATCCAGTACGGCCGGGCGTGGGCGGCCGCGTGGGCGACGTCGAGTTCGACGCCCGCGGCGGCGGCGATGCGGAGCAGATCGTCGAGGAGTTCCTGATCGTCGGTTATGGCCAGTGGGCGTGGCATCGGTGTCTCCCTGTCGTCCCGGACGACTCGGTGTTCGGGAGGACCACGATGCGAGAGGCCGCGACCGGCGCGGGCGAGCGAACCGCGTTCTGTGGACGAAGCCCGGCCTGTGGACAAGACCGAGATAGTTCGGGTTGTCCACTAATGGCCACAGGCAGGTTGATCGATGAAAAAGGGCGACCCCCGCCGGGGGGGAGAGCGGGGGTCGCCTAGCGGTCCGGCTCTGGGGGGGTAGAGCCGGTCCCCTATAACAAGAAAGCTTTAAACAACGGACCAGGACATGGCAAGGGCTCCTGCGCCATCAAGCCGCGCACGCCGTTCCGTATCGAGAGACACACCCGTATCTTGCCTGATCACGAGAGGTACGTCGAGCACTCTCACCAATCTGAGTAAAACTTTTCCCCAGAGTCAGTGTGGCATGTCGACACACGCCGTCGCAACGGGTAGTGGAGCGGGCCACGAGGAGTCACCGTCCCCACTTCCTCATGCCGACATACGGCACCAATGGGGACATAAGCATAGGAATGACCCATGCGACTCGGTAAAGCTCTTGGCCTTGGGGTTTCCATCTCGGGGAAACGGACGTAAAAAGGGATTACGGACCTGCGGGTCCGTGTACGTACGGCATCGGGTACCCACGCGCGACCAGCCGCGGGAGGCGTGTCGAGACGGGCTTGACCCGTCCGACAAATCAGGGTGCACGCTTGGTAGCCCGATGACACGTACCGGCGACGGCGTCCCACACCAGGGACGCCGTCTGCTTTGTCCACAACAGGCGCCGCACACACCACCGCCGCACACACCACCGCCGCACACACCGGCGCCGCGCACACCACTGCCGCACATGGCGGCCCGGCCACGGCCCAGCGCACCACACCCGCCCGTGCAGGCCCGGCAGACCGGCACGCGCCCAGCGGACCACAGACCCGGCGGCTCGGCCCGGCGGACCACGCCCAGGCACCGCGTACGGTGGCGCGCAGGGGCGGATCAGCGGGACATGGCCTCGCAGATCGCCGTCGTCTCGCGGACACCGTGGACGACCGCCGAGGCGCAGTGCCTCACCCAGGTGCCGACGCCCTCACTCGTCCCCTTGAGATACGCCCTGAGGCCCTCGGCGTACGCGTCGCCGAGGTCGGCGTGCCCCACCTCGACGACGGCGAGCGACTTCGGATCGAGGCCGAGGTCGACCAGCGTGAGCCGCTCGGCGGCGCGGGCGACCAGGCCGTCGGCCACGCCGAACGGACGCAGCACCGCCAGCTCCGCGTGCACGATCGCGGCGAGCACGAGGGCGGGCGCCGCGGTGGAACCCGTGACGAGCCCGGCGAGGGCCGACATGCGGGCGGCGGTCTCCTCCGGCCCGGGCGCGGGGCCGAGCCCCAGCGGATCGGTGGCCGTGGACGCGGTCCGGGGCCTGCCGGGGTCGACGGTCATCCCGGCCGCCGCCAGCGCGTGCAGCCGGGCGAGGACCTGCCGCGGCGCCGAGCGCCACGTCGGGGCCAGCCGGCCGACCTCGGCCGAGGCGCGCAGCGCGCCCTGCACGACGGGATCGGTCACCTCGCCCCCGCGCAGCGACTCGAGCGGCACGTCGACACCTTCGATCGCGGCGGAGGCGCGCGCGCCGCGCAGGGCCGACTCGGCCGACACCTCGGGACTGCGCCGGCGCAGCACCCGGTGCCGGTAGAGCCGGTCGACGGCCTCTCGGGCCTCCTGTACGGCCTCGGGCACGCCGGGCAACCCGGCGATGACGGCCAGGGGATCGCTCACAGCCCCCGACCATACCCGCCACGTTGAAGGTCGTTCGCCGAGGAGGTACGGCCGTTCAGCGCACAAAGACGACGCCGGTCTCGGTCAGTTCCTCACCTATCGTTAAGTTGGCAGGTTATAGGCGGTAACCGGACAAAACGCCCCCACCCCGATTACTTGTACTTGACACCGCTCGCCTGGTGAAGTGGGACACGACATACCCCAGCTTGGCCGAGGCGGCCGAACGAGAGACAACCTTTTAGACGCTGTGAAGGAGTACGGAGTGGCCACCGAGACCCCCGGTCAGGAAACCCAGGAGACGCTGTCGAACCTGCTGAGCGAGACGCGCCGGTTCGAACCCCCTGCGGACCTGGCCTCGGCCGCGAACGTCACGGCGGAGGCCTACGAGGAGGCCGCACAGGACCGGCTCGCGTTCTGGGAGCGCGTCGCGGAGCGGCTGACGTGGGCGGAGCGCTGGGACACCACGCTTGAGTGGGAGCCGCCCTTCGCCAAGTGGTTCGTCGGCGGCAAGCTGAACGTCGCCTACAACTGCGTCGACCGCCACGTGGAGGCCGGCCGGGGCGACAAGGTCGCCTACTACTGGGAGGGCGAGCCGGACGGCGACAGCCGTACGATCACCTACTCCGACCTGCAGAAAGAGGTCTCGAAGGCCGCCAACGCGCTGCAGGAGCTGGGAGTGCGCAAGGGCGACCGGGTCGCGGTCTACATGCCGATGATCCCCGAGCTGCCGATCACCCTGCTGGCCTGCGCCCGAATCGGGGCGATCCACTCGGTGGTCTTCGGCGGCTTCTCCGCCTCCGCTCTGAAGAGCCGCATCCACGACGCGGACGCGAAGGTCGTCGTCACCGCCGACGGCGGCTTCCGCCGCGGCGCGCCCAGCGCGCTGAAGCCGACGGTCGACGAGGCGGTCGCCGAGTGCCCCGGCGTCGAGCACGTCGTCGTGGTGCGCAGGACCGGCCAGGACGTCGCCGTCACCGAGCGGGACGTCTGGTGGCACGACCTCGTCGACCGCCAGCCCGCAGAGCACGAGCCGGTGCCGCACGACGCCGAGGACCCGCTGTACATCCTCTACACCAGCGGCACGACCGGGAAACCGAAGGGCATCCTGCACACAACCGGCGGCTACCTCGCCCAGGTCGCCTGGACCCACGACGCGGTCTTCGACCTCAAGCCCGACAGCGACATCTACTGGTGCACGGCCGACATCGGCTGGGTCACCGGGCACTCCTACATCGTGTACGGCCCGCTCGCCAACGGTGCGACCAGCGTGATCTACGAGGGCACCCCGGACACCCCGCACCGCGGCCGTTTCTGGGAGATCGTGCAGAAGTACAAGGTCACGATTCTCTACACCGCGCCCACCGCGATCCGCACGTTCATGAAGTGGGGCGACGACATCCCCGCGAAGTACGACATGTCGTCCCTGCGAGTGCTCGGCTCGGTCGGCGAGCCCATCAACCCCGAGGCGTACGTCTGGTATCGCGAGCACATCGGCGCCGGCCGCTGCCCGGTGGTGGACACGTGGTGGCAGACGGAGACCGGCGGCATCATGATCAGCCCGCTTCCCGGCGTCACTGCCGCCAAGCCCGGCGCCGCCATGCAGCCGCTGCCGGGAATCTCCGCCGACGTGGTCGACGACCAGGGCAACTCGGTGCCGAACGGCGGCGGCGGCTTCCTCGTGGTCCGCGAGCCGTGGCCGTCCATGCTCCGGACCATCTGGGGCGACGACAAGCGCTACGTCGACACCTACTGGTCGCGGTTCGAGGGGATGTACTTCCCCGGCGACGGCGCCAAGCGCGACGAGGACGGCGACCTGTGGCTGCTCGGCCGGGTGGACGACGTCATGCTCGTCTCGGGACACAACATCTCCACGACCGAGGTCGAAAGCGCGCTGGTCAGCCACCCGAAGGTGGCCGAGGCGGCCGTCGTGGGCGCCACCGACCCGGTGACCGGCCAGGCCATCGTGGCCTTCGTGATCCTGCGCGGCAGCGCGGAGGAGAGCGACGACGTCGCCGCCGAGCTGCGCGCTCACGTGGCCAAGACGCTCGGCCCGATCGCCAAGCCGCGGCAGATCCTGGTCGTGCCCGAGCTGCCGAAGACCCGCTCCGGCAAGATCATGCGCCGGCTGCTGCGCGATGTGGCGGAGAACCGCTCGCTCGGCGACGTCACCACGCTGACCGACAGCTCGGTCATGAACCTGATCGCGGAGAAGCTGCCCAGCGCCAAGAGCGACGACTGATCACGAGCCGCCCGATTTCGTGAGGAAGGCGTGGACGAACGGCGTCCACGCCTTCCGCGTCTCCGCGCCGGCCGAGGGCGGGTCGCGGCGCGGAGCGTACGGATCGCCCGAGCCGTCATATTCGGGTCGTCGGGGGGCAGGTCTCCGCGTGTCGCGTTCTTCGAACCGGTTATCCACAGGCGCGGGGCTTCCGTGCACGCGCGCGGACGGGCACGGGATGATGTTTGATAGTCGCAGATAGGAGATCGCTCATGCCCGAGGACGAATCGCTCGGTGCGCTGGTCGCCCAGGCGAGCCATCACATCTCGACCCTCGTACGGTCGGAGATCGAGCTGGCGAAGGCCGAGCTCAAGTTCGACGCGAAGCGGGTCGGCGTGGCCGCCGGACTGTTCGGCGCCGCGGCCTTCATGGGGCACCTGTGCCTGATCCTGGCCTCGTTCGCGATCGCGTACGCCCTCGTGGCCGTGGGGCTGGCCACCTGGCTCGCGTTCACGATCGTCACGGTGTTCTACCTCCTGATGGCCGGGTTGCTGGTCCTCGTCGGTTACCGCCGGCTCAAGGGGTTGACCGGCATGAAGCGCACCAGGCGGAGCCTGCGCGGCCTGGCGGGCCCGGAGGAGGCGGAGGAGGAGCTGCCGGAGAGGATCCCGGCCGGCACCGCACCGCGGCCCGCGGCCCCGGCGCCGCCGCCGTACACGGGCCCGACCGCCGGGCAGGTGGGCGCCCACCGGGAGTCCGTGAGCGATGCCGGTTGACGAGACGCTGATCGAGGTCGACGGCCCCTGGACACACCGGACGGTGCACGCGGGCGGTGTCCGGTTCCACGTGGCCGAGGCCGGGGACGGGCCGCTGGTCCTGCTGCTGCACGGGTTCCCCCAGTTCTGGTGGACCTGGCGGCACCAGCTCGCGGCACTGACGGAGGCCGGTTACCGCGCCGTCGCCGTCGACCTGCGCGGTTACGGAACCAGCGACAAGCCGCCACGCGGCTACGACCTGCCCGCGCTGGCCGTCGACGCGGCGGGGCTGGTGCGCGCGCTTGGTGAGACGAGCGCGATCGTGGTGGGCCATGACTGGGGGGGCCTGCTGGGCTGGACGATGAGCGTCCTCGATCCGAAGGTGGTGCGGCGGCTGGTGCCGGTGTCGGCGCCGCATCCGCTGCGCTTGCGCTCCGCGCTGTTCACCGATCCGCTCGGGCAGCTCAAGGCCAGCCGTTACGCCTTGGGATACCAGCTCCCCTTCCTGCCGGAGCGGAAGCTGACCCGCAAGGGCGGCGCCGCCGTCGGCAGGCTGGTCGAGAGGTGGGCCGGCCCGCAGTGGCCGGGCGACGGCGTGACGCGGGTGTACCGGGAGGCGATGCGGCTTCCGACCGTGGCGCACTGCGCACTGGAGTACTACCGCTGGTTCGCCCGGTCCCAGCTCCGCCCCGACGGTTTCCGCTACGCCCGTCAGATGCGCGCGGAGATCGAGGCGCCGACGCTGCAACTGCACGGCGCGCTCGACCCGTGCATCCTGCCGCGGACCGCCCAGGGCTCCAGCAGGTTCGTGGCCGCGCCGTACCGGTGGCGGCTGATCGAGGGCGCCGGGCATTTTCCGCATGAGGAGCGCCCCGAGCAGTTCAACGCCGAGCTCATCTCCTGGCTCTCCGACCCGGAACCCGACCGATGAACCCAGCCCGGAACCCAACCGATGAGCCCAACCCCGGAACCCGACCGCTGGCCCGACCGCTCAACCCAGCCCCGGAACGCCACCGCCGACCTGACCGATGAACAATCGATGAACGACCGATGAACCCGGCCGATGACGTGCCGCCCGGCGCCGGGCGTGGCCCGCCGTCGCCGATCTCACACACCGGTCTCACACACCGGCCTCACACACCGGCCTCACACACCCGCTTCACACACCCTGGTCACCCCAGTGCGACCGCCCCGGCTGCCGGATCGGTACCCGTGATCTCGCAGTAGGTAGTAGAAATGTGCCCTGGAGTGGCCCGACTTCCTGGCTGATCTCCGAGTGGATCCGGGAGATCACCGGCGTTCCGGCCGCTCCGAACCGCCCACGCGCCCTGCGGAGAAACCATGCGTGACCGTGACGAAGCGGGTCGCCCCCGCAATGCACGCCCTCGCGACGAGTACGGCAGGCCGCTCCCACGAGGCACAGAGGGAGTGCCCCGGGTGCCGGACGACTACGCCCCCTCCGCCGAGGAGGCGCTGGAGGAGGCCAGGACGCTGCTCGCGGCAGGCCGACCGTTCCACGCCCACGAGGTGCTGGAGGCCCGGTGGAAGACCGGCCCGGCCGAGGAACGCGAGTTGTGGCAGGGGCTCGCCCAGATGTGCGTCGGTCTGACGCACATCCAGCGCGGCAACCTCTCCGGCGCCGCCGCCCTGTTGACCCGTGGGTCCGCAAGGCTCGGCGCGTACGGCTCCACCCGGCCCTACCGGCTGGACCTACGGGCCCTGGCCGTCGAGGCCGACGCGGTCACGACCGCCATCGACGAGGGGAACGCCGACGCCGGCTCCGCCATCGCCGCCATCCTGGCCCGCCTGACCCCCGCAGGCTAGTCCGCGGCGGCGCGCTCGGGCTCGCCGTGGCCCCCGTGCCGCTGCCGGGCTCGCCGTGGCCCCCGACCCGTGCCGCTGCTGCTCGCGCGGCCCTCCCCGCGCCTGTCACAGGCCGCCTCAGGGCTGCCTCAGCGCCGCCTCAGCGCTGCCTCAGGGCCGCCGCCGGGCCTGCACCGGGTCTGCGCTCGGCGCCCTAGTCGCAGTCCTGGGTGTCCACGCGGGCGACGGTGCTGCTGCCGTCGTTGGCGTCGGGCATGACCTCCTTCGCCGTGAGGGCGTAGCCCGTCTCGGCCTGGTCCGTGGCGGCCGCGAAGATCACTCCGAACACCCGGCCATCCGGACTCAGCAGCGGCCCGCCCGAGTTGCCCGGCTGGACCTTGCCCCGGATGGCGTAGACCTCACGCTCCACCCTGCGCTGGTTGTAGATGTCGTACGACTCGGCGCGCTGCTTGATCCTGACGCGGGCGGCGAGCGGCGTGAAGGGGTGTCCCTTCGGGTAACCGGCGATGATCGCGCTGTCGCCCTTGTCGGCGTTCATGTCGAAGCGCAGCGCGTTGATCGGGAGGCCCTGGACGAACAGGACGGCGATGTCGCGCTCGGGGTTGTACAGGACGACCCGGGCGTCGTACTCGTTGCCCGCGTAGTCGGTGACCCGCAGCCCCTCGGTGACCCCGGCCACAACGTGGGCGTTGGTCATGATGCGCTCCCGCGCGTAGACGAACCCGGTCCCCTCGATGCGCTTGCGGCAGCTCGGGGCCGTGCCCTGCACCTTGACGATCGCCCTGCGGGCCCGGACGAGGGCGGGGCTGCCGTTGATCAGGGTCTGGTCCGGCGGGGGGACGTTCTGTCCGCCGATGGAGGTGATGACCTGCGGCCACTCCGAGGTGTTGACGAAGTCCCTGAACTGCTTCTGCAGCGCCCCCACACCGTCCGGGATGGCATCGTCGACCGTCTGCCACACGACTGATCCGTTGATCTGGTCCTTGACCAGCGGCTGGCCGATGCTCATCGAGACCATCAGGGAGCCGATCAGCCAGGCGATGGCGAGAACCGACAGGCCGCTGGCGACCGAGCCGCCGAAGGCGTCGACGGCCTTGGCCGGCTCCCACGTGACGTGGCTGCGGGCCACCGCGCCGATCGTCGAGGACGCGAACTGCCCGATCGTCGCCGCCAGGAAGACGATGACGATGGCTAACAGGGCCCTCTCGATGTCGCCGCTGACGATCGCTCCGGCCAGGGGCGGCGCGATGAACAGGCCCAGGAGGGCACCGCCGATGAATCCGATGAAGCTGAAAGCCCCGATGATGAAGCCCTGCCGGTAACCGGATACCGCAAAGGCCATCACCAGGCCGATCAGGATGAGATCCAGAAGATCGCCGCGCACAGTTTCCACGGTATAGGCATGCCACTCGTCGTGTGCGGGCGTCTGCCGGGTCTCGCCGCCATACGCGGCGTACGGGCACCCCGCCGGCTCAGCCCCGCGCGGCCAGGTCGAGGACTTCGGGAGGAAGATCCTCGATCCGTGAGCGGTCCCAGGGACGCTCGAAGCCGGCCGCGGTCAGCACGCCGTCCAGCACGCCGGCGGTGAATCCCCACACGAGCAGGCCGCGTACGCGGAACGCCACGGAGGGGACGATGCCGCGCGGATGGCGCAGCCGCAACCGGTTGGCCGGGTCCACCAGCTCCGCGACCGGGACCCGCTCGACGGTCTCGACCTCGTCGGGGGACGCGGCGTGCACGGCGCAGGGCGTGTGCCACCAGCCGAGCACGGGCGTCACCCGGTTGTCGCTGCGCCAGACGTAGAGCTCGGGCATGGTCCCGACGACCTCGACGCCCGAGGGGTCGAGCCCGGTCTCCTCCCGGGCCTCGCGCAGGGCCGCGCCGATCGGGCCGTCGTCGCCGGGATCGACGCCGCCGCCGGGGAAGGCGGGCTGGCCGGCGTGCACCCGGCCCTTCGAACTGCGCTGGATGAGCAGGATGTCGGGCCCTTCGGGCCCATCGCCGAACAGCAGCAGCACCGCCGCCGAACGGCCGGCGCCGTTCGCGGGCGGCCGCAACGCGGTGGGAACAGGACTGTGCGCGGCCTTCGCGGCCAGCTCCGTCAACCAAGGGGGAGTCACGACCACCTCCACATCGTCACACCGCATCGTCCCACCCGGCACGCGCGGGCCCAGGCGTGCCCTACAACCACGAAAGTGCGCCCGAGCTTCCCGATCACCGCATGGTCACGAGAACGGACCCGGCCGCACCAGTGCGCGCGCCGCGTCCGCGTCCATGGGGCCGGTGCCGTACGACGGGCAGAGCGCGGCGAGCGGGCACACGCCGCAGGCCGGCTTCCTGGCGTGGCAGATGCGCCGGCCGTGCCAGATCAGCCGATGCGACAGCATCGTCCACTCGGACTTGGGGATCAGCTCGCCGACCTCGTGCTCGATCTTCACGGGGTCGGTCTCGGTCGTCCAGCCGAAGCGCCTCGTCAGCCGCTGGAAGTGCGTGTCGACGGTGATGCCGGGGACGTCGAAGGCGTTGCCGAGCACCACGTTCGCGGTCTTGCGGCCCACGCCGGGGAGCTTGACCAGGTCGGCCAGCCTGCCCGGGACCTCCCCCTTGTGGTGTTCGCAGAGACCCTGCGCCATGCCGATGATGCTGTTGGCCTTCGCCCGGAAGAACCCGGTCGACTTGATGATCTCCTCGAGTTCGGCGCGGTCGGCTCCGGCGTAGTCGGCCGCGGTGCGGTACTTCGCGAAGAGCACCGGAGTGACCATGTTGACCCTCTTGTCAGTGCACTGCGCCGACAGGATCGTGGCGACCAGCAGCTCCAGGGGGTTGCCGAAGTCGAGTTCGCAATGGGCGTCGGGGTAGGTCTCGGCCAGGATCCGGTTGATTCGCCTCGCCCGGCGCACGAGCCCCAGGCGGGTCTCGGCCTGGCGCTGTCGCCGTCGGGGAGCGGCCGTGTTCGTCGCCATGCCGCAAGCGTAGGGCCTCGCATCCCTGGCCCGCTCCCAGGTCATGGCTTGCCACACATGCCACATATCCAGCCCGTATTTGCCAATTTGTCCCTACGCTGCGCAATACACTGTGCCCGTAGGGGGACGACCGGCTGCCCGAGCCGGTCGAGCGCGCAGTGGGCGTAAGGATGGGTTTCCGCCAAGATTGTGTTGTTTCGCCAGGCACGACACAGACGAGTGCGAGCCGGGAGCCTACGCCCATGCGACGTAACGGGACACCCCGCAATGCGTCGTGGAAGGCGTGGGTCACAATGGCTAGCACGGAGCCGGCGACCGAGCGCGCCCGCAGCAAGGAGGCACCGTGAGCACCGAAGAAGTACTGAGCAAGGCGCCGCTCTTCTCCGCGCTCGACCGCGAGAGCGCGGCGGCTCTGCGGACGAGCATCACCGAGGTGGAGCTGCCCAAGGGCCGCACCCTCTTCAGTGAGAACGAGACGGGCGACCGGCTCTACGTGGTGCTCGAAGGCAAGATCAAGCTGGCGCGCACCGCCCCGGACGGCCGGGAGAACCTGCTCAGCGTGCTCGGCCCCGGCGAGATGTTCGGCGAGCTGTCGCTGTTCGACCCCCGTCCGCGTACGGCCTCGGCCATCGCGCTGACCGACGTACGGCTCGCCGGCCTGGGGCACGACGACCTGCGGCCGTGGCTGACCGGGCGGCCCGAAGTGGCGCTGCACCTGCTGCGCGCCCTGGCCCAGCGGCTGCGCCGCACCAATGACGTGCTCGCGGACCTCGTCTTCACGGACGTGCCCGGCCGCGTCGCCAAGCAGCTCCTCGACCTGGCCGACCGCTTCGGGCAGAAGACCGACGACGGCATCCGGGTGCATCACGACCTCACCCAGGAGGAGCTCGCCCAGCTCGTGGGCGCCTCGCGGGAGACGGTCAACAAGGCGCTGGCCGACTTCGCCCAGCGCGGCTGGCTGCGCATCGAGGCCAAGGCCGTGGTGATCATGGACAGGGAGCGGCTCTTCAACCGCTCCCGCTGAGGCGGCGCTAGAGCGTCTTGAGGTAGTTGAGCTGGGCCGCCACCGACATCTCGGCGGCGGGCCACAGCGACCGGTCCACCTCGGCGTACACCATCTCGACGATCTCGCGCGCGTCCCTGGCACCCCTGCGGATCGCCTCGCGCACCTGCTCCAGCCGCACGCGCCGGTGGGCGATGTACGCGTCGAGCACCCCGGACGGATCGGGCAGGACCGGCCCGTGCCCCGGCAGCAGCACCGTGGCCTCCAGCATCTCGGCGCCCTGCCTGAGCCTGTCCAGGCTGCGCAGGTAGTCGCCGAGGTCCCCGTCGGGGGCGATGACGGTCGTCCCCCGGCCGAGGATCGTGTCGCCGGTCAGCATCGCCCGGTCGCCGGGCAGCCAGAAGCACAGCGAGTCGAACGAGTGGCCGGGCGTGCCGACGACCCGCACCTCCGTGTCTCCCGCCGCCACCACGTCGCCGTCGGCCAGGCCCTCCTCGCCCAGGCGCAGGCGCGGGTCGAGCGCCCGCACCGGCGCGCCGAGCATCCGCGCGAGCGCCGTCGCGCCCTCGCTGTGATCGGGGTGGCCGTGCGTGAGCAGGACGGCGGTCACCCGGCGGCCGTCCACCCGCTCGGCGACCCGCCGCAGATGCGCCTCGTCGTCCGGGCCGGGATCCACCACCAGTACGGCGTCCGCCCCGCCGACGATCCACGTGTTGGTGCCGTCGAGGGTCATCGGCGACGGGTTGGGCGCCAGCACGTTCACGGCGCTCGCCGTGCCCGCGCCGTCAAGGCCGCCGCGGCTGTCACCGTTGACGCCACTCTTGACGCCACCGTTGACGCCGTCACCACCGACGACGCCGTCCGGTCCGGGGATGCGCAGGCCGCTCACTCGGCTGCCTTTCCTGTCTCGGGGATCATCAGCACCATCTGCCCGTCCACCTCGGCGGGCTCCGGCAGGACGGTCGTGATCGACCGGGGGCAGGCGAACACGTCGCCGGCCGACTCGAACGCCGCCATCTCGGCCAGCGTCCGGAAGGTGGGCGGCAGCAGGTGCGCCGCTCCCGCCCTCGCGGCGGCCAGCGCCGCACTCGGGCGCATCCAGGCCACCCCGGATGCCTCCCCGCCCACGTCACGCGTACGCTGCCCGGCGGGCAGCGCCGCCACGAAGAACCGGGTGTCGAAGCGCCGGGGCTCCACGACCGGCGTGATCCAGTGTGCCCACGCCTTGAGCAGGTCGGACCTGAGCACGAGACCGCGCCGGTCGAGGAACTCGGCGAACGACAGCGCGCGCGCGATCAGGGCGAGGCGGTCGGCCTCCCAGTCCGGGCCCGTCGTGTCCGTCACCACCGTGTCCCCGTCCGGCCCGGCCAGGAGCACGCCCGACTCCTCGAACGTCTCCCGTACGGCGGCGCAGACGAGGCCCCGGGCCGTGTTCTCGTCGGCCCGGAAGACCTCGCCCCACGCGGCGGGCGGCGGGCCCGCCCAGGCCACGGTGTGGTCGGCGTCCCGCGGGTCGACCGATCCGCCGGGGAAGACGTAGGCGCCGGCGGCGAAGGCCATCGTGGCCTTGCGCCTGAGGAGGTACGCCTCCAGGGGGTCGTCGCGCAGCAGCACCACCGTGGCCGCGTCCCTGGCGGGGACGGGAGCCAGGCGGCCGGCCAGGATCTCCCGCGCCCGCTCGCCGACCTCGCCGGGCAGTGGAAACCCCATGAGGCCCTCCAGAACAAGGATCGGGTCAACCGGCCCCCATGCTCCCCCACGCGTTGGCGGAACCGCAAACACCGGTTCCGGCCTTACGGACGGTCAGCGGACCTCCGCGATGACCTCCACCTCGACCGGCGCGTCGAGCGGGAGGACCGCCACGCCGACCGCGCTCCTCGCGTGCTTGCCCGCCTCGCCGAACACCTCGCCGAGCAGCTCGCTGGCGCCGTTGACGACCTGCGGCTGCCCGGTGAAGCCGGGAGCGCTCGCGACGAACCCGACCACCTTCACGATCCGCACGACCTGCGACAGGTCGCCCACCAGCGCCTTGATGGCCGCCAGGGCGTTGACCGCGCAGATGCGCGCCTGTTCCTTGGCCTCCTCGGCCGACACCTCCGCGCCGACCTTGCCGGCGACGGCCAGCTCACCCTTCACCAGCGGAAGCTGGCCGGAGGTGTAGACGTGGCCGCCCGTCCGCACGGCGGGCACGTACGCGGCCAGCGGGGGCACGACCTCGGGCAGCGTGATCCCGAGCTCGGCGAGCCGCTCCTCCGGGGTGGCCATCACTTCGGCCGCTTCATGTAGGCGACCAGCTGCTCGGGGTTGGGCCCCGGGATGACCGAGACGAGCTCCCACCCGTCCTCGCCCCAATTGTCCAGAATCTGCTTCGTGGCGTGCGTGAGCAACGGCACCGTGACGTATTCCCACTTGGTCATGGGCAAAGGCTATCGAGGCACGGCCCGCCGGGGATGCTCAGGAACGCGGTTCCGGCCGGGGCGCGCGGACGGAAACGTCGTCCCCGGTGATGCCCTCCTGCACGGGCACCCCCATCCTGACGATCCGGATGTCCACTTTTTGCATCCGGTTCGACGATCGCCACGATCAGGTGCAGAGCGGCGTCAACAGCACCGGCTCCACGGCCGGCGCCTCCTCCGCCGGCCGGATCGGGCAAACACCCATCGGCGAACCCTTGCCCGATCGACGCGCAAGCCGTACCTCTGGTTGCGACTCCGGACGACCCCCGCGAATCGGCAGGTGACCCTTGGGTAGCCTTCCTCACGTGGGCGAGTGGAGCAGGCACGCCGACGGGAACCACCGCGCGACGACCCGCGCACGCGATCTCGCCGGCCGTCCCGAGGAGGCACGGTGAGTCAGCCGACCAGCAGTCGCGGCGGGAGCAACGGGGAGGCCCGTGACACCGACTGGGACGGCGTGCGCCTGCACATAATGAGCGGCAAGGGCGGCACCGGGAAGACGACGGTCGCCGCCGCGCTCGCGCTGGCTCTGGCGGCGGGCGGGCGCAAGGTGCTGCTCGTCGAGGTCGAGGGACGGCAGGGCATCGCCCAGGCGTTCGACCTGCCACCGCTGCCGTACGAGGAACGCAAGATCGCCGTGGCGCCCGGCGGCGGGGACGTGTACGCGCTGGCCGTCGACCCCGAAGAGGCCATGCTCGAATATCTCGACATGTTCTACGGCATCAGGCGCATGGGCAAGGCGCTGACCCGCATGGGTGTGGTCGACTTCGCCACGACCATCGCCCCGGGCCTGCGAGACGTCCTGGTCACCGGAAAGACCAGCGAGGCCGTACGGCGCCGCGACAAGTCGGGCCGGAGGGTGTACGACGCGATCGTCATGGACGCCCCCCCGACCGGCAGGATCGCCCGCTTCCTGAACGTGACGCAGGAGGTCGCCGGGCTGGCCCGGGTCGGGCCCATCAAGAACCATGCCGACCTGGTGCGAGGCGTCCTCACCTCCCCGGAGACCGTGGTCCACTTCGTGACGCTGCTTGAGGAGATGCCCGTCCAGGAGACGCTGGACGGCATCGACGAGCTGCGCACGACCGGCCTGCCGGTGGGCGGCGTGTTCGTCAACATGGTGCGCCCCGCCGGGCTGCCCGGCAGCGTGCTCGAAGCCGCCGCCCGGGGGCGGTTCGACTCCGCCGAGCTCGCGCTCGGCCTCAAGACGGCCGGGCTCACCGACGCCACGGCCGACACCACGGCGGTCGCCGAGGCGCTCGCCCGTGAGGTGACCGAGCACGCCCTGCGGACCGAGCTGGAAAAGCGCGAGCGCGTCGCGCTGGAGGAGGCCGGCGTGCCGCGGTACGACCTGCCGCTGCTGCCCGACGGCGCCGACCTGGCCGGTCTCTACGAGCTGGCCGACGCGTTGCGAGCCCAGTGTGTGGCGTGAACGTGGGCGTGAACGGTGCGGCGTGGACCGGTGCGGCGTGAACGGTGCGGTGTGAACTTCGACCGAGTGAGAGGCTGAGCTGTGACGAGGACGGCGCCCGCGCTGGACATGGACGCGATCTTGGATGATCCGGACACCCGGATCATCGTGTGCTGCGGCTCGGGCGGTGTCGGCAAGACCACGACGGCCGCGGCTCTCGGGCTGCGCGCCGCCGAGCGGGGCCGCTCGGCGGTCGTCCTGACCGTGGACCCCGCCAGGCGGCTGGCCCAGGCCATGGGCCTGACCGAGCTCGACAACACCCCCAGGCGCGTACACGGTGTGGACGGCGCCGGGGAGGCCGGCGGCGAGCTGCACGCGATGATGCTCGACATGAAGCGGACCTTCGACGAGATCATCGAGGCCCACGCCGACCCGGAGCGCGCCCAGCAGATCCTGACGAACCCCTTCTACCAGTCGCTGTCGTCCAGCTTCTCCGGCACCCAGGAATACATGGCCATGGAGAAGCTGGGCCAGTTGCGCCGCTCGAACGAGTGGGACCTGATCGTGGTGGACACCCCGCCGTCACGGTCGGCGCTCGACTTCCTCGACGCTCCCGAGCGCCTCGGCCGGTTCCTCGACGGCAGGCTGATCCGCATCCTCACGGCACCGGCCAAGGCCGGCGGGCGCAGCGCGTTCAAGCTGCTCAACGCCGGCTTCGGGATGGTCGCGGGCATCCTGACCAAGGTGATCGGGGCCCAGGTGCTCCGGGACATTCAGATGTTCGTCACCGCCCTCGACGCGGTGTTCGGCGGTTTCCGCCAGCGCGCCGAGCAGACGTACCGGCTGCTGCAGGCCCCCGGCACGGCGTTCGTCGTCGTCGCCGCGCCGGAGCGCGACGCGATGCGCGAGGCGTCCTACTTCGTGGAGCGGCTGGCCGACGAGCGCATGCCGCTGGCCGGGCTCGTCGTCAACCGCGTGCACCGGCCGCTGGCGCCGTCGTTGTCGGCGGCGCGCAGCTCCGCCGCCGCCGAGGACCTGGACGCCAGAGGCGAACACGAGCTCACCGCGGCCGTGCTGCGGTTGCACGCCGGAAGGATGCAGCTCGCCTCCCGGGAGCAGCGCCAGCAGGAGCACTTCACCTCGGCCCACCCGACGGTGCCCATCGCGCAGGTGCCCGCGATGCCCGAGGATGTGCACGATCTGGCCGGACTGCGCCAGATCGGGCGACTCCTCGCGTCCTGAAGACATGACTCGCGTCTGAAGACGCGCTCCGTGTCCTGAAGACGCGACGCGTGTCCTGTGAGACGCGGCATCCGGCGTCCCGCTTCGCCGCGGGACGCCGCGCCCGGCTCAGCCGGCGATCAACTCGTTGGTCCGCTCGTACTCTTCCTTGGCGGACTCCAGCAGGTCGCGCCAGGACTCCACGTCCGGCCTGCGCCTGAGCAGTGCACGCCTTTCCCTTTCCGTCATCCCGCCCCACACCCCGAACTCGATGCGATTGTCCAGCGCATCGGCGAGGCATTCGGTACGGACGGGGCATCCACGACAGATGAGCTTGGCCCGGTTCTGGGCGGCGCCTTGCACGAAGAGTGCGTCAGGATCCGCACCTCGGCAGGCGGCACGGGAGGTCCAATCCGTGATCCACATGTTCGACCCCACTCCCCTTAGGTGGTCAGTCGTCGTTTCGGCCGACGGGCGCGGGCGTCGGGCCTCCTGGTTTGCAGTAGCCGCAGAGGAGAAAGTACGCAACGAAACGATCGAACCGACATACCCCGGGGGGACCAAATTCTTGCATGGTCATGTCAGGCCATGTGGCCGGGAATGACTAGTCCCCCCCTCCGGCGGGTAATGCCGACCCGTGACGTCGATGCCGGGAGAGCCGCCAAACGGACGTACCCTTGGTTCCGTGCAAGCTCACGGCAAAACTCTGGCATCCCGGACAGGTGCGGCCCTGCGCCTCATCGGCGCGTCAGGCGTCGCGGGAGTGCTGGCGGCGGCGATTGCACTACCCGCCGTGGGCGGGGCCGGCGTGACGGTCAAGTCGAGCATCGACACTCTGAGCCTCAAGCCGGCGAAGCTCGACGAACCGCCGCTGCCCGAGAAGACGGTCCTGCTGGACGCGGACGGCAAGCAGATCGCCCAGTTCTACTTCGAGAACCGGGAATCGGTCCCGATGGACCGTATCGCGCCGATCATGCTCAAGGCGATCGTGGCGATCGAGGACTTCCGCTTCTACGAGCACGGTCCGCTCGACGTCGAGGGCACCACCCGCGCCCTGGTCAGGAACCTCACCACGGGCGGGGTGACCCAGGGCGGCTCGTCCATCACCCAGCAGTACGTGAAGCAGGTGCTGTACAACAAGGCGGAGACCGACGAGCAGAAGGCCGCCGCCGTCGCGCCGACCGTCGGTCGCAAGCTCAACGAGATCCGCTACGCGATGGGGATCGAGCAGAAGTACAGCAAGGACGAGATCCTCAATCGTTACCTCAACATCGCCTACTTCGGCGCCAGCGCGTACGGCATCGAGGCGGCGTCCAAGCGCTTCTTCGGCAAGCACGCCTCCGAGCTGAGCCTGAGCGAGGCCGCGACGCTGGCGGGAGCCGTACAGGACCCGAACGCCACCGACCCCAACCGGGGCAAGGAGTTCCGCGACCGGCTGCTGAGCCGGCGCAACGTCGTGCTCGACCGCATGCAGCAGCTGCACATCATCACCGAGGCAGAGCGCGACGCGGCCAAGAAGAAGAAGCTGGGGTGGAAGGACAAGGAGATCCCCGGCGGCTGCGAGGAGAGCGACTACCCGTACTTCTGCCTGTACGTGCGCAACGAGATCCTCAACGACCAGCAGTTCGGCAAGACCAAGAAGGCCCGTCAGGACTTCCTGGCCCGCGGCGGCCTGACGATCAGGACCACGCTGAGCCGGAAGATGCAGACATCCGCCGAGAAGGCCATCAAGAAGTACGTCTTCCCGAGCGACAAGCCGGTCGCCTCCGAGGCGCTCGTCGAGCCCGGCACGGGAGCCATCAGGGCGATGGCCTCCAGCCGGAAGTTCGGCACCAGCAGGAAGAAGAACGAGATGTCGATCAACGTCGTCGCGGATGGACTGCACGGCGGCGGCACGGGCTTCCAGGCCGGATCGACCTTCAAGATGTTCACGCTGGTGACGGCGCTGAAGGAAGGCTACAAGTTCAACGACGGCTTCAACGTCGGCAGCACATACACGGCGCCCAGCTACTCCGCGTTCAAGGACTGCAAGGGCAACAACGTCGGCGACATCAAGACCCCGCTGCACAACGCGGAGGGCCACGGCGGGTTCCTGACCCTGCAGACCGGCACCTGGGGCTCGGTGAACACCTTCTTCCTCACCCTTGAGCAGAAGGTCGGCCTCTGCGACGTCGTGAAGACCGCCAAGGACTTCGGCATCAAGCGCGCCGACGGCGGCAAGCTCCAGGAGTTCGAGCCGTTCACGCTCGGCTTCAACGAGATGGACCCGGTCACCGTCGCCACGGCGTACGCGACGCTGGGCGCCCGCGGCAAGTACTGCACACCGATGGCCATCACCGAGATCACCGACCGCTTCAACAAGGTGACCTCGTTCAAGCCGAAGTGCAAGCAGGTCGTCGAGGAAGAGGTCGCCGACGCGGCCACGAACATCCTGTCAGGCGTGTTCACCAAGGGCACCATGTCGGCCGTCGGCGGCATCGGCAGGGACGCGGCCGGCAAGACCGGCACGGGCGACGTCTCCCGGACCGTCTGGTTCGCCGGTTTCACCCCCGACCTGGCGGGTGCGGTCAGCCTCGGCGACCCGCGCGGTCCGGTCCGGTACCCGCTCAGCAACCGCGTGATCGGCGGCCGGTCGTACGGCTCGGTCTTCGGCGCCAGCATCCCGGGCCCGATCTGGAATGCGACCTTCATGTCAGCGCTCAAGGGCGTCGACGCCTCGTCGTTCACCAAGCCGGACATGTCGAGATTCGGCGGCTGCGCCCACCAGTGCGCTCCCCCGCCGAAGCCGAAGTCCGACCGGGGCGACGGCGACGGCCCTGGCGGCGGTCCCGGTGGGGACGGCCCCGGTGGTGGCAGGGGCGGCGGCCACGGTGGCGGTCCCGGTGGCGGCCGGGGCGGCGGCCACGGTGGCGGTGACGCGCCCTTCAACCCGTTTGGATGATCCTTCTCCCGATGGGCCGCTCCTCTCGCCGAGGAGCGGCCCATCGGCGTCTCAGCCCTCCGCCGTCAGGCTGAGTTCCCGGCCTCGGCCGGACACCCGCGGCCGTCAGGCGGACAGGCGGGCGCGTACGGCCTGGGCGATGCGGCCGCCCTCGGCGCGGCCCGCGACCTTCGGGTTCAGGATCTTCATGACCTGACCCATGGCCTTGGGGCCCTGCGCGCCACTCTCGGCGATCGCCTCGTCGACGAGCACGTTCAGCTCCTCGTCGCTCATCTGGGCGGGGAGGTACTCCTCCAGGACCGCCTGCTCGTCCAGCTCCGCCTGGGCCTGCGCGGCCCGCCCGGCGCCCGCGAACGCCTCGGACGCCTCCCGGCGCTTCTTGGCCTCACGGGTCAGCACCTTGATCACCTCGTCGTCGGAGAGCTCGCGAGCCTCCTTGCCGGCGACCTCCTCGACGTTGACGGCGGCCAGAGCCATCCGGATGGTCCGGACCCGTACCTCGTCACGAGCCTTCATCGAGGTCGCGAGGTCGACCTTCAGCTTGTCCTTCAACGCACTCATGCGTCCATCTTGCCGTGCCCGGGCTCCCGTCTTCGCCAGGTTATGCGGGAGACGGGCCGTACGTCGGGCATCATGGCTGTGTGAGGAAAGCAGCCGCGATTCCCCTGTCCATCCTCGGCCTCGGCGTGGCCGGTATCGGCTACGCCTCGGTGATCGAGCGAAACTGGTTCCGGCTGCGCCGGTTCGACGTCCCCGTCCTGGCTCCCGGCCAGCGGCCGGTCCGGATCCTGCAGATCTCCGACCTGCACCTCACCCCCCGGCGCCACCGGCTGATCGAGTGGGTGCGTTCGCTGGCCTCCCTCGACCCCGATCTCGTCGTGAACACGGGCGACACGCTGGCACACCCCGACGCGGTCGAGTCGTACATGTACGCCGTGGAGCCACTGCTCGACCGGCCGGGTCTGTTCGTCTACGGCTCCAACGACATGTACGCCCCCCGGCCGAAGAACCCCGTCCGCTATTTGTGGCGCACGTCCAAGGGGGACCCCCGGCAGCACGTGCCGAACCTGCCATGGGATGAGCTGGGCGCGGCGATGCGGGAGGCCGGCTGGCTGGACATGAACAACGCGACGGCCCGCCTCAAGGTGGGCGATCTCGACGTCCATGTGGGCGGCATCCACGACTCCCACATCGACCGGGACCGATACGACGAGATCGCGGGCCAGGCTCCCGTGGACGCCGACCTGCGACTCGGCGTCATGCACTCGCCTGAGCCGCGCAACATGTCCCGCTTCGCCCAGGACGGGTATCAAGTGCTGCTGGCCGGGCACACCCACGGCGGACAGCTGTGCATTCCGTTCTACGGCGCCCTGGTGACCAACTGCGGCATCGACCGCGCCCGCGTCAAGGGCCTGAGCAGGCACGAGAGCTCCTGGCTGCACGTCTCGGCCGGACTCGGCACCTCGCCGTACGCGCCCGCGCGCTTCGCCTGCCCGCCCGAGGCGACCCTGCTGACGCTCGTCCCCCGCCGCCCTGTCGTGCCGGATGACACAAGCAGCCGCAAAGTCCGCTAGACTTGCCGAGGCGCAGGACGAAAAGTCCAAGCGACCGGGGTGTAGCGCAGCTTGGCAGCGCGCTTCGTTCGGGACGAAGAGGCCGTGGGTTCAAATCCCGCCACCCCGACCAGGTAGTTGAAGGTCAAGGGCCTGATCGCTGGAGACAGCGATCAGGCCCTTGATCGTTTTACTGGCATTCGACCGCCGGTCTGAACGCCGCCAGGGGGCACTGACAGGTTCTCCTGGGCACCTTGGTCACCCGGCTATGCCAGGTCGCGCAGTCATGACTCTCCGCGCTCTCCGGAGACGCACTCCGCAAGCGGATCTCAGCGGGCGAAAACCTCCGTAGGCCTGACGACGTGCCCGAACGGCACTCGGCGCACGCACTACGCCACCGAGGGCTTATCGAGATCTCAAAGCGACGCGGCACTTGGAAGGCGTGGTGGACTTCGGGAAGCGGCACGCGTTGGTCCCGGTACCCCCATTCGTAGATCGCTTGGCAGCGGTTCTCCCTGCCTGCGGTATTGGCTGATCAGCGCTCGTGCCTGATGCGCTCTACGGAGCTTCGACCAAGTCAGGACATGCTCGACCGCATTTGTGGCAGGGCAGAAGAGCCCAGGCCAGGACCCGGCGGATCTCGGCCGTGGATGGACGGACCGGAACGTCACCAAGCCGCTGAATGTCGAAGAGCCGACATCACTCGTCACCGTCTGGTCCGCGGGCATGCCGCCGGATATGCTCGGAGACGAAGTTTTGAGGACTGAGTATTTCGGACATCCCTGCTGAGGAGTCTTGCTCGGTGGAAGAAGGTAGGGCTCACTCTAACGGGCCTGTTTCACTTCGGGTTGAGATCGGTCTAGGGCCGTGGGGGGTGCCGGAAGAGGTCGCCCAAGCCGCCATCCTTCTGCGTCGGGACCTTCTGCAGCTCGACATTCTGGCAGTCGACGCGATTCCGAGCGCTCCACCCGAAGGCGCGAAAGGTGTTGACGTCGGCGCCATTGGCGTGATGCTCGTCAGCCTTATCGAGCCAGCCGGAGTGACGGCAGTGATCGAACTGATCCGTGGGTGGACGAGCCGGGGGCAGGGGCGTTCGGTGAAGGTCCAGCTTGGCAAGGACGTGCTGGAGGTGACCGGAATTTCCCGGGAGGACCAGCGTCGGCTGATCGACCACTGGATCGAGCGTCATGCCAAGCCCTGAGCCCGGTTCGTATGCGCTGATTGTGGGGGCGGATACCTACGCCGACAAGGCGCTGGGACAGTTGAGATCTCCGACGCACGACGGCCGCGAACTATCTGAGGTCTTGTCGGATCCAAGAATCGGCGGCTTCTCCACCCGCCAACTGTTCAACCGGCCCGCCTATGAGGTGGCGGAGGAGATTGAGGGGTTCTTCGCCGACCGCCGGGCCGACGATCTTCTCGTGCTGCACCTTTCCTGTCACGGCGTCAAGGACGAGTCGGGCCGCCTCTACTTCGCAATGTCGTCGACCAGACTTGACCGGCTGGCAGCCACCGGCCTTTCCGCGGCGTTCGTCAACGAGCAGATCGACCGCAGCAGGTCCCAGAAAATAGTCCTGTTATTGGATTGTTGTTATAGCGGAGCGTTTCCCCATAACCTCATTCCCCGGTCGTCGGACCGTATGGGCCTGGATCGATTCCAGGGACGCGGCCGGGTCGTGATCAGCGCGTCCACCGCCCTGGAATATGCATACGAATCCGACACGGGACTCCTGCGCGGCGCCGGGCGACCATCCGTGTTCACAGGGGTGCTGGTCGAAGGGCTTCGGACGGGCAAGGCCGACATCGACAGCGACGGCATCGTGTCTGTGGACGAACTGTACGACTACCTGTTCGATCACGTTCGTCAGATCACACCGCATCAGACCCCCGAGAAGATCAGTACAGTACGAGGCGAGCTGATCATCGCTCGTAACCCCCGATGGGCACCTCACGCCCGACCCGTTTCTTCCGGCAGTGCCGACCCCGGACAAGACGACGCTGAGGATGAGTCGGTCAAGGCGACCCAGCCTTTCCGCCTGGTGGCCAACACGTCCGTGCCCCCGACCGCGCCCGTACCAACGGCGGTCGCGCCTCCCACACTCCCGACCCAGCCAGTCCAGTCCCGAAAGAACGCGTCCGGCCGACGCAGGGGCGTGCTGGGAATCGTCGCGACTGCGGGCACGATAACCGCCATAGTGCTGGGTGTCCTACTCGCGACCAACTTGATCCCACCCGATCCGCTCGCGGCCGTCGTACCCCCACTTAACGGAATGGCCAAGCAGGCCGCGATCAGCAAGCTGACCCGTCTCGGCGTGACGCCGACCCTGGTCGAGGAGAACAGCGACACGATCTCCGCCGGCATCGTTATTGACACGGATCCCCCCAGCGGGCAGCCCATTCGCTCGGACGAATCGGTGACATTGCGGGTGTCCCTGGGACCAAAACCGTCGCCGTCGCGATCGCCGTCTCGATCGCCGTCCCGATCACCGTCGTCATCGCCGTCGTCATCGCCGTCGCGACCGCTGTCATCGCCGTCCTCATCGCCACGACAGACCTCGCCCAGGCCAGAGAACACACCGAGGTTGACTACGGAAGTGCCCAGCGTGGTCGGCCTTACATTGGCGGACGCGACGAAAACGCTCCGGGACGCCGGTTTCAAGGTCAAGTCCTCGGAGCAACCCAGCGACGTCGTCGCGCAGGGCAACGTGATCAACCAGGCGCCGCAGGAGGGGACCAAGCGCATGCCAGAGACCACGATCACGCTGACCGTCTCCAGCGGCCCCGCACAGCAGCCGCCCACAGACCCGCCGACCGACCCGCCGGAGGGGGACGACGGGGGAAACCCATTCGGTAACTAGATCTAGCGTGCCGGACTCCGCGGACAACCCATTCGCTCGGGCGAACGGTGAGATTTCGGGTGTCTCCGTGTGGCGACGCGAATCCCGCCACCCCGACCAGGTAGTTGCAGGTCAAGGGCCTGATCGCTGGAGACAGCGATCAGGCCCTTGATCGTTCGACGTCAGTCTGAACGCCGCCAGGGGGCACGGACGGGTTCTCCTGGGCACCTTGATGAACAAGCTCCGGCCATCGACGGCAGTTCAATTCACCCGGCATGGCTCTCCGCGCTCTGTACGACACGAGGGGTTGCCCCCGCTCCGCGAGCAGGTGCGAGCTGCCGTCATGCACCGTTGGGACCCCGTCAATCCCCGCCAACTCGCCCTCCTCAAGCGGATCTCAAGCGACCAGGACCTCAGCCCGCCGTGCGCCCGGTCTCAGTACAGTGGCGGGGTGTCGGGTGAGCAGGTGGGCGCGAGGGTGGACATCTGGATCTGGTCGGTACGGCTGACCAGGACTCGTTCGATCGCGTCCGACGCCTGCCGGGGCGGTCACGTCCGGGTCAACGGGGTGCGGGTCAAGCCCGCGCACGTCGTCCGGGTCGGTGACGAGGTCCGCCTGCGGCACGAGGGGCGCGAACGCATCGTGGTCGTCTCCCGCGTCATCACCAAGCGCGTCGGCGCCCCCGTGGCCGCCGAGTGCTACGTCGACAAGAGCCCTCCGCCTCCTCCGCGCGAGGAAACCGTGACGGTGGCCGTTCGGGCTCGTGGCGCGGGACGTCCCACCAAACGCGAGCGCCGCAGCATCGACAAACTGCTCGGGCGCCCGATGGTGGAGGAGCGGGACCGCCGGACACGCCCGGAGTGAACGGGCGTGCCGCATCGGATTGGGTGCGGAGTTCTCCCGTCGCCCACGTCGGCGACGCTGTTCTCCGCTGGTGCTCCGGCCGTCAGGAACACCGCCGCCGAGCTGGTGCTGACGGCGTCGCGGGAGCGTTCGAGATCCGGGCAGGCCGAGTTTCGACGCTGGTGGGGGTCTGTCTGGTCAAAGACCGTACAGTCCCGAGATCGGATTGAGGCGACCGCCATCGAGCGGCGTTGTCACTGGCTGGTCTGTGCTGGAGTCAGGCGCGCCTGGCGCAGCACCTGCCGTACCGACGCTTCCAGCGGGCTGTCCTCGCCGATGACCGTCTCGCACCCGTCCGGCAGCAGATCGCGCTCCTGATACCACTCCCGCATCTGGTCCGGGGTGAACTCCAACCGCTGAGGGCGGCTGTCGTGCCGCCGGAGCGTCTCCGGGAAGGACACGTCCAGGTAGAAGAAGACGCTGGTCCCGGCGTGGTCACGGCGGAGGGACTGCAACATCGCCCCGTACCGGCCGGCGGTGAGGATGCCTTCGAGCAGGACGTGATACCCGTGGTCGAGGGAGTACCGGACGATCGTGTCGATGAGGCCGATGTTCACTCCGCCGTCCACGTCCCGCTCCCGCAGCAG
Source organism: Microbispora bryophytorum (assembly GCF_043197435.1). NCBI lineage: Bacteria > Bacillati > Actinomycetota > Actinomycetes > Streptosporangiales > Streptosporangiaceae > Microbispora > Microbispora bryophytorum. Next base: position 388,160 of record NZ_JBICTF010000002.1, read on the forward strand.
TTCCCGGCGTACGACGTCCTGGCCGACCAGCGCCAGACCGCGGCCATAGGCGGCCCGCACGGCACGGGCGACGCTGGTCTTCCCAGAGCCGGAGTTCCCGCGAAGAACGATCAGACGAGTGTCGGGAGAGCCGGTACGCACCGCCTCAGAGTACGAACAGGTCGGGGGGACTGTACGGTGATCTTCACTGCACGGACCCGGGATCCTTCGAACAACCTCACGTGCGGCACCGGGGAAGGGACGTGACCGCGGATCCGCGGATCCGCGGTCACGTCGAGACGAGCGTTAGACGGCCGTGCGCGACCACTGCTGGTTGGCGCCGGTGTTGCACGAATACTGCTTGAGGATCACGCCGTCCGCGGTCGATGCGGACGGTACGTCCACGCATTTGCCGCTGTGTCGTGCCCGGAGCTGGAAGTATCCACCGTTGGCGACCATCTGGAACTGCTGATTGGTGCCGGTGCCGCAGGTGTACTGGATGAGCTCGGCGCCGTCGGCGGTCGAGGCGCTCGTCACGTCGAGGCACTTTCCGCTGTGGCGGCTGATAATGCGCCAGTAGCCGCTGCCGGCGTCCTGGAACTGCCACTGCTGCCATGGATTGCCGCCGTAGGTGTACTGGTCGACGCGCGCGCCGTTGCTGGTGCTCGCCTGCAGGACGTCCATGGTCTTGCCGCTGTGGCGCGCATCGATCCTGTAGAACGTTTCGGGCTGTGGCGAAGGGGTGGAGTTGCCGATGGTGTCGCCCCAGGCGTAGCGGATCCGGTCGGCGCCGGATTGGTTGCGGATGCTCAAGGTGAGATTGGTGCCACTGCCGCCGAGGGCGTACATCGAGTACCAGTCGTACCCGATGGTGCCCGGCTTGCCGCCGAGGGCGGGCCAGTAGGTGCCACCCATCTGGTTGTCACGCATGACCTGGGCCACGGCGCGGAGGTAGCGCACGAAGTTGTCGGTGCTGTTCGCGTCGGCGTAGTTGAGGCCGGTGGACATCGGCGCGCCGAATTCCGTCGCGATCGCGCGGGAGGCGCAGTTGCCCAGAAGCGTCTGAATGTGGCTTCGGAAGGCGTCGTAGGTCATCGCGCTGTAGAAGAAGGCGTAGTAGTGGAAGGACAGCAGCGTCGAGTTGAAGCGGCTGTCGTTGCAGATGTCCCGCAGGTCCTGGCTGAAGCCGGTGCCGCCGATGAGCACCCGGCCGGGCGCCGCCGAGGGGTGGGAGCTGAGCCAGTTGGCCGCGACGTTGCGCCAGTCCGCCGATGAGTAGCCGTGTGGCTCGTTCATCGGCTCGAAGTAGACGTTGCTGTTGGAGCCGTACGTGTTGGTCACGGTGGACCACATCGAGTTCCATGCGGCGAGGTTCGTGATCCTGCCGCCGGAGGCTGCGCCGTCCTCCCAGTAGGCCAGGATGACCTTGAATCCACGGTCGGTGGCGGCGTCGATGGCGCCGCGATAGGAGTTCCACCAGGTCGTGTTGGCCACCGTGTGAGTGTTGATGGGCAACCGGACGGTGTTGACCCCCATGGTGGAGGCCATGTGGTCGTAGAGCGCGTTGGCCTTGGCCCGTACTGTCGCGTTGCTGTCGGACTGGCTCAGGCCCTGCAGGACGAGCGTGCCGGTGCTGAAGTTGTCACCCAGCACGGCCCAGTTCATGCCTCGGAATTGGCTGGTGGCGGCATTGGCCGACGACGCGGGGACGAGGGCTGCCACTGCGGCGAGCGCGGTCACCACAAGGGCGATCAGCAACTGGCGCAACGACCGGATGCTCCGCGTTGGTCCTGATGAGTAATCATCAGACGCCATGCTCAGTGCCATGAAATGTCCCATCACGAGATCCGAATTGCTGGGTCGAACTCTCACTTGTGCACACTGTTAGCGATAACAACACCCACGGAGGCCACACGCTAGAGAGGAGGCGGTAGCGCGTCAACAGAAAGGGAGACGACGTACTCGAACCGCTGGTCCGTCACGGACACCGCTGTAAATTTCAGACAGACTTCCTGGTCGCGCCGACGCCCCGACGGCGCCCCAGGGGCGCGAATGCAACTCCACCGCGCCTCGGCCACACGTTCCGCTCTCCGATCGCGGCCCGGTCGGTGCAGGGGTCGGTGCAGGGGACGAACAGGATCGCCTGCCGCCCGGGGGGGCACAGCGGCCTACCAGGCCGAGGGCCGTCCCTGCTGGACACCCGGAGGGACGCTGATCCCGGAGGTGCGAGTGTCGCCGTCGCGCCTGCCGTGCGGCTGTACGATCAAGCCGGTTCCGAAGATCGGAACCGGCCTTCTGCATTCCCGAGTGCCGACCTGGTGACTATGCCGGTTGACGACTCGTATCGAATTCGCAGCGAACGCCATCGAGACTGGTATGCCTGCCGTCCGTTTGCTTGGCTGGTGGCATGGTTCTTCAGCGTCGGCCCCGGTCCTCTGGGCGAACTTTGGTGACGCTGGTCGTGGTGTCACTTCTGATTGGCGTCGTACTCAGCGCGGGTGTGTTGTGGATACTCACGCTGATACGGGATTCGTTGCTGGGGATGATCCCGATGCTGCCCTTCGATCCGCACTGGTAGACCGCCCGGCCCTGTCATCGACAGGCTCGAACGGTCACCTCCGGCGCCATCCACGTCGCAGATCGCCGCGGTGAGCACGTCGACAGGGCGCGGCAGCGGCTACGGGAATTCGTGGAGAACCTGATCGCCGAGGCCGCACAGGACGGGGACCTGCGTGACGACGTAGCGGCCGGGAACTGGCCGGCTACTGCCTGCACGCCCTCACCGCGGCCGGCACGGTCGACAGCCATGACGCGGTCCACCGCCTGGTCGCCGTCACCCTGGCCGGGCTGGGCACGCCGGCTCCTCCGCCGTGATCCCTTGGCCGTTCGGCTGCCGATCGAATTCGTGATCAGGAATCGCTAGAGTGAGCGTCCCCCCGCTTGATCTCCTGGACGTGACGCGTGCTCCGTTACCGGTCGATCCTTCCCGCCGTGCTCGTGACCGGTGGATATACGGCGGCGCTCATGGTCGCCGTCGTGCTCGCGCTGACCGGCCGCGACGTCGGTTTCCTGTGGCGGCTGTCGCTGTTCGTCGAAGCGGACGAGGACGCCGTGGCCACGTGGCCCATCGTGGTCATCCTCGTCTTCGCGGGCGGGCTGTGGGCCTGGGCCCTGTGGCAGAGCCTGCGGGGCCTGCCGTACGGGAAGACGCTCCCGGCCGACCCCGAGACGCGCCCGCTGCGACGGGCTCTGTATGCGGCAGTGGCGTTCTGGGCGTTCTACGCGGTCATGCCGACCTGGCCGTGGTGGGCCGTGCTGCTCGACGTGCTCGTGACGTCGGCGGTCGTCATACTGTTCCACCCGGTGCTGCGCCGCAACGTACGTCACGCCGGCCTCGCCCTGGGCGCCGGCCTGCTGGCCCAGGGGAGCGTGGCGGCGACCGAGGTGTTCGACGTGCTCGACTGGCGCGCGGCGGAGCGCGCGGCGGCGCTCGGCGGGTTCGCCGCCGTCGGGACTCTGGTGTGGTCCGTGCTGGTGCTCGTGGCGCAGTGGCGGGACGGCCGTTGGGGGCGGGCGACCGTGTGGTACGGCGTCGCCTCACTGGTGGCTCCGGACGCGCTCCTCCTCGGGCGCATACCGCTGAGCGGGACCGGCGACCTCTACAACGTGTACGACGAGGCCACCTCGGCCGCCTCCGCCCTCTTCGTGATCTGGCTGGCCCGGTCCGCCCACGAGCTCGGGGGCGCGCCCAGCGGGCTCGCGCCGTACGTCCCGCCGGCCGACCGCAGAGCCACGCTCATGGTGGTGGCCCGCCTCACCGCGTGCCTGGTTCTGCTCCTTCCGCCGCTGGCCAACAAGCATCCGGCGTGGATCAGCCCGCACGTGTCGATCGAACGACTGCCTCCCGTCGTGGGTGACGTGGTGGGCGCCGTATCCCCGGCGTTCTGGCACGCTTTGGAGCTGTTCGTCGGCGTCGGCGGCCTGTCCGTACTGGTGCTTGTCGCTCTGCATCGGCGGGCCGTGTTCTGGGCGGCGATGAGCGGCCTGTTCCTCACCGCGCTCGGCGGGCTCGCCGTGACCCTGGTCGACCGGCGTGGGCCTGGTCTCCCTGGCGGCTGGGTTCTCTCCCGGCCGGATGACGTCGATCTGTACGGCATGATCGCGACCTTCTCGAGGCCGACCGTTTCACCGTTGTGGTTCACCGCAGCCTGCCTGGTCTCGGCCGCCCTGCTCTGGTCTCAGAGGCACCGGCGCCTGGCAACGCCCTGCAGCCGGATGTAACCCGGCTTCATGCCCGCGCCGGCGCGGCCCCGCTGTCGGGGCAGGCCGGGGGACGGGCTGGGGAGCGGGCTGGGGGGCGAGCCGGGGACGGAACAACCTGTCTCGTCCCCAGCCCGCCCGTGGTCAGGCAAGCCCCGTGATCAGGTAAGCCCCGTGGTCACGTAAGCAACGGGTGCCAGCCGTCCCGGTAGCGGACGCCACCGCGACGGAGCCGGACCTCGTCGTGCCAGGTTCCTGGCACTGGTTCGACGCGGACCATTTCGGGCCGATCCACGACGACGCACACATCCTCGCCGGGCCACCACCAGCCGCAGGAGCGCACCAGTGCGGCCCAGTGGCCGAGGTGCTCGACCTCGTCCGGCCCGTAGGAGGCCAGTCCGAGCCGGTGCAGGGCGTCGTAGTAGGCGACCCATGCCGCGTCCTGCTGCCCGTACCAGCACGCCGGTAAGGGCCTGCCGCCGGACAGCGCGTTGCGGACGGGCACGCGGTATCCGTGCGCGAGGCTCCGGTGCAGTGCGGTGCGGATGCCCTGGTGCAGCACCACACCCAGTGGAACGCCGGCGTCGAGTGCCTTCAGCGGGGGCAGTTCGGGCCAGGGCTCGCCCCGCTTACCCTTCCGCGTCGGGGACAGCTCAGGGTCGGTGTGGGAGACACCGGCGCTGAGTGCGCCGCGCAGCTGGGACTCGAGCATGGCCAGATCACTGGCCAGTGATGGTGTCCCCCGTGGATGAGGATCCCGGATCCACCCGTAGAGCTGGTCGAGAGTGGGCAGACCGGTGACAAGCGGGATCGCCTTGGCCGGTGAGTCGACCCATTCGAACCGGGGTTTCGGGCGAGAGATCCTCGCGTAGATCACGGTGAGGCTGTGTTCGGCAGTCTGCCGGGCGGCGGGCTGTGTGGACAGACCGTGGTCCAGCCACTCCTGCCGGATCTTGACTGCTTCCTGCCACCGGTCGTGAGCGCTCTTGCTCCGGACGTCGGCCACAGGTTCGGCGGCGGCATAGCGCCGCGTGAGCGCGGTCACCGCGCGTGGGCGTCGCCGCCCTTTCGGTTGGAGATCATGCCTCGATAATGGCCTGTGCTCCGCGGTGCGCGCAACCGCTCGATTGGTCTCCGCCCCAACCGCCGCTCGCATCCGCAGTGGACGGGCCGGTCGCGCCGAGGCGGGCACGCGCGTCGCGCCGACCGGCCCTCACGACGTGCTGCGCTGCGGCGGCATACCAGTGGGCGACGAGCGTGCCTTGCAGCGTGGGTTCGAAGGTGACAGCATGCGCCGATGCATCCGTTGAAGCTGATCGGTTCGACCCCGGGACAGTACACGCTGGTGCTGAACGCGGGAACCACGCAGGTGGACGACGTGATAGAAGAACTCGGTCACGAGCCGAACGGATATTTCTGGGAAGGCGTCGCACAGGTGCTCGTCCGCACCGAGGCCCCTGCCCTGGAAGGCCGGTTCGCATACGACCCTGAAGGCGGCATGTTCTGCGCGTACGGCGGGGACCGTGGCGCGCTGGAGGACCTGGGCGCCCGGATGGCGGCCGTCGCCGCAGACGCCGACCGCATGCGGCGGCTTATCACGGCCGCCGAGGCGGACGGGTTCGAGTTCGACGACTGATCGCCTGCCGCTGAGCAGTAGACGGCAAGCCCGCCGGTCATCGGGCAACAGTGACGGTCAGCAAGGGAGCATCGGTGACAGGTATTTGGCATGACGAAGGAAAAGGGCTCGTGCCTCTCCCGGCCCAGCGTTACGCGGACGAGCAGGCGCTACACAGCAGCATCGAACGCGCTCCAGCGATGTTGCCGCTTCCCGGTCAGCCCAGACTGGTGATTCTGGGCCGGGAGGTGCAGCTCGGCAATGGCTATGCCGATCTCGTGGCCGTGGACGCGGACAGTGGGCGACCAGTGGTCATTGAAGTGAAACTGGCCGCCAATTCGGATCGGAGAACCGTCTTCGCACAGGTTCTCGGATACGCGTCCTATATTTTCCGGCTGTCGGCGACCGCGTTCGAAGAGCTCATGCAGCGTTATGTGACCGAGCGTGGACACGCGACTGTCGCCGCCTTGGTGGCTGCCGAGGTCGGTGACGGGTCGTTCGACATCGATTCCTTTCGCAACGGCATGGCTGAGGAATTCGAAAAAGGGAATGCGCGCTGCGTTGTGGTCTTCGATGCCGCGCCGACCGACCTGATCGAGCTCGCAGGGTATCTGCAGACCGTCACCAACGATCGTCTGGACATCGATCTGGTGACGGTGACAGCCTACGACGTGGGTGGTAGCCAGGTGCTCGTCCCGCAACTGGTCGAACCGGAGCGCGCTTTGGCGGCCTCGATTTCGCCGTCGAGGATGCAGCGGGAAGCCAAGCCGGCTTCGGGATCGGCTTCCTTCCGCGACAGCATCGACAGCGCCGATCCCTCCCATCGTGAACTGCTCCGCCGGCTGTGCGACTGGGCGGAGCAATTGCAGTCGGACCGTTTGACCACCCTCTTCACCACCGTGGGCAAGGGCCGCTGGATCCTCAATCCGCGTCTTCCCGGCCAGAGCCGTGGAATGTTCACGATCTGGAATGACGGAGGCGCCTATGTGAGCCCGCAGCGCACCGTCATCCAAGCCGAGGCGCCGAACGCACTAGCCCGCCTGGACGAACGGCTTCCTGGCCAGATCGGTCAGAACAACTACCTGAAGTGCGACATCAACGACGAGGTGCTCGCGCTTCTGAGAAGTGCCTACGAGGAATCAGCTAATCGCAGAACTCCCGCAGAAGAGTAGGGGCCTGTCCAATGCCGCGTTGACGCTGACATGGGTTGCGTCCACGGGCGGAATGTCTCCGCGGCCCGGGCGAGGGCGCACCCGGAGTGTCGATCCACACAAGTGGGCTCGACGTCGCCGTGTCGGGCGCGGTTACAGGGCGTCGGGGCGCCAGCCGGTGGCATCCCGCTCGGTGATCTCGCGCAGGACCCGGGCGGGGTTGCCGGCGGCGATGACGCGTGCGGGGACGTCTCGGGTCACGACGGCCCCGGAGCCGACGATCGCGCCGTCGCCGATGGTCACGCCGGGGTTGATGGTGACTCCACCCCCGATCCACACGCTGTCGCCGATGGTCACGGGCCTGGCGTAGCAGGCCCCCGCGACGCGCTCGTCGGGATCGATGGCGTGGTTGGAGGTGTAGATGCTCACGCGCGGCCCGAGCAGGACGTTGTCGCCGATCGTGATGCGTGCGCCGTCGAGCATGACGGCGTCGAAGTTGGCGTAGAAGCCGGCGCCGACGGTGATGTTGTAGCCGAACTCGCACCGGAAGGTGGGCTCGAAGTGCACGCCGGGGCCCACGTGGTCGAGCAGGTCACGGAGGAGGGCCTCGCGCTGGGCCTGGGGAGCGCCGAAGCTGTCGTTGTAGGCGTTGGTGAGCAGCACGGCACGCTGCCGGGCGGCGACCAGTTCGCCGGTCAGGTCGTTGTACATCCGCCCGGTGAGGATGTGGGCGCGCTGTGCCTCAAGGCTCACGGTCGTCTCCTGCGTTCGGTCCTCGTCGGCTGCGCGGTCGCCTTCGAGCCGGGCCGCGCAGGCGCCGATTCGGGCACTCGTCGAGGACCAAGTGTCGCGGAACCGACGACCGCCGCTGACGGGACCTCTCCTGCGGAGAGCGTGGTCCGCAGCGTTCGCGCGAGCGCCGGCGGCGATCTCCTCCTGGGCCGTCACCCCGTCACCCCGTCACCCCCGTCACCCACGTCACCCGCGTCATCGGTCGCTCATCTCCGTGCCAGCGCCAGGTAGCGCTCCTCGGTGTCGTCGTAGTCGAGCAGGGTCCAGCCGGCGGCATCCAGCAGGGGACGGAGATTGTGCTCGGCCCGTATGTCGGCGGGGGTCAGGGTGCGGCCACGCCGCGCCGCGAGCACCGCGCGGCCCACGGGGTGGAACAACGCCAGCATCCCGCCGGGGCGGGTCACCCGGGCCAGCTCGGACAGCACGGCCGCCGGCAGGAGAACGTGGGAGATCAGCCCGGAGGCCAGCACGCCGTCGGCCACGCCGTCGCGGAGTGGAAGCCGCCCGACGTCGGCGATCACCAGCCGGCCGAACTCGCCCCGTCCCCGCTCGCGACCGGACCGGATCATCTCCGGGGTGACGTCCACGCCCACCACGTGCCCGGCGGCCCCGACCGCGTCCCGCAGCAGGGGGAACGCACGGCCGGTTCCACATCCGGCGTCGAGGACCAGCCCCCCGGCGGGCAGGGCCATCTCGGCGATCGCGGCGGCGAAGGCCGGGCCGTCGTCGGGATACTTCTCCTCCCAGGTGGCCGCCCTCGCGGCGAAGAACTCCCTGGTCTCCTCAAGGGATCGATCGTTCATGGTCTGCGGCTCCTCAGCGGAAGGAGGTGGATGAACGATTCGACCACGGTCCGGGCCTCGTCACGAAGCCGGGCGGCCGGCCGCCCCAGAGGGGCTCGGACAGGGCGCTGCCCGCACTGCCGGGGATGACGATCCGGGCTCCGCACGCCGGCAGGGACCGCCGGGCGAGGTCCGAGCGCCAGGTGGGGATCGGCCCCGCCTACGCCGGTAGATCGACAACTGCGCCCGCTCCCGGTGCGGCGCGTCGGGGATCATAGGACGTGGCTGGTCCCGGGACAGGAAGGCGGGCGTGATGGACTTCCGCGACGACGTGGATCTCGACGCGTCACAGGTGGAGGAGGGCGGCGGCGGGTTCTCAGGTGGCGGGTTCTCAGGTGGCGGGTTCTCAGGTGGCGGGTTCCCCGGCGGCGGGCTCGCGATCGGCGGGGGCGTCGTCGGTGTCGTCGCCCTGGTCGTCGCCCTGGTTCTGGGGGTCAACCCGGCCGATCTCCTCAGCGGTGGAGGCTCCTCGTCCGGCGGGTCCACGGGCGCGCGCCCGGCCTCGGATCCGACCTCCCGAGATCTGAGCGAGTGCAAGAAGGGCAGCGACGCGGACCAGTCGGAGAAGTGCCGCGTGGTGGGGGTGGTCAACAGCGTCCAGAAATACTGGCGGGACGCCTTCACCGAGCGGGGCGGGCAGTCGTACCGCAACGCGCGGACCGTCCTGTTCACCAACGCCGTGAGCACGGGCTGCGGCCAGGCGAGCTCGGCCGTCGGCCCCTTCTACTGCCCGGCCGACAGCCGGGTCTACCTCGACCTCGGCTTCTTCAAGGAGCTGGAGAGCGAATTCGGCGCCAAGGGCGGGCCCTTCGCCCAGGCGTACGTGATCGGTCACGAGTACGGCCACCACGTGCAGAACATCCTCGGCACCAACCGGCGGGCCGCCGGCGACAGCCAGGGCGCGGGCAGCGCCTCCGTACGGCTTGAGCTTCAGGCGGACTGCTACGCCGGGGTGTGGGCGAAGAACGCGGTGGACACGGGGTTCTACGAGAGCCCGTTCACCAAGGCGGACATCCAGGAGGCCCTGGACGCCGCGGCGGCGGTGGGCGACGACAGGATCCAGGAGCGCTCCCGGGGCAGGGTGGACCCCGAGGGGTGGACGCACGGGAGCTCCCAGCAGCGGGTCAAATGGTTCACCACGGGCTATACGACGGGCTCTCCCGCCCGGTGCGACACGTTCTCCGGCGCGGTCTGACGTTTTCCCTGCCGCCTGGACGCTTACTGAGGCTTTCCCGCCTCGAACTACTGGCGTTCCCCATGTGACGTGCATTGTGGGGAGGGCGTGCATTGTGGGGAGACAGTCGTCGCGGCGGCGGGGGGCATCCGATGACGCAGGGGCTGCACCAGTTCATGGCGATGGCGGGCCCATGGGCCTACCTGGTGGTCGGGCTGATGGCCTGCGCGGAGACGGGGGCGCTCGTCGGGCTCGTGGTGCCGGGTGAGATCACCCTGCTGATGGCCGGTTTCCTCGCCTTCACGGGGCACGTGAGCCTGCTCGTCATGATGGTCGTGGCCGGCGTGGGCGCGGTCGCCGGTGATTCGATCAGCTACCGGATCGGCAGGCGGCTGGGGCCTCGCGTGCGCGCCAGCCGGCTGGGCCGCCGGGTGAGCGCGGAGCGATGGGACCGCACGGAGGACTACCTGCGGCGGCGCGGTGGATGGGCCGTCCTGTTCGGCCGCTGGGTCGGTCTGCTGCGCGCCCTGGTCCCCATGCTGGCCGGCATGGGACGCCTGCCGTACGCGAGATTCCTCGCCTACGGGGTGCCCGGCGGGCTGGCCTGGGGGGCGGGCACCGTCGCGCTCGGGTACGCCGCGGGGAGCTCGTACGAGCTGGTGGAGCAGTTCTCCGGGCGTGTCGGTCTCCTGGTCGCGGCCGGCCTGGTCGCGCTGGCCGCCGCCGGCCTGGGCGTCCACCGGCTGACCCGGCCCCGAACGCCGGTCGTGGCGGAGTCTGTCGGGGCGGAGTCTGTCGTGGCGGAGTGTGCCAGGGCGGAGTGTGCCAGGGCGGAGCGCGCCAGGGCCACGCCCTCCGGCCGCCCGGTGCAGAGGTAGCTCGACCCCCGCGCCGCACGCCGGCCGGCGGCTCACGGCCGCGCCCGTGCGGTCAGCGACCAGATGCTCCAGGCGAACCAGCCCACCGGGATCTCGATCAGGTGGGCGAAGAACCAGAACAGCAGCACCGCCGCCGTGGCCGCCCCAGGTGCGACGCCGAAGCCGATCAGCGCCAGCGCGGTCGCCGACTCGCTGATCCCCGATCCGCCGGGTGTGATGACGGCGGTGGTCAGCACCCGGTTGATCGCGAAGGCCGCGACCGCCTCGGGGACGGCGACCTCGGCACCGGTCACGCGCAGGCATCCGATGAACAGCACGCACTGCAGCGCCATGTAGGCGACCATGCCGAGCGTGAGCCGGGGCCACCGCGTACGAGTGATCTCGATGGTGGAGTGACGCAGGTCGAGCAGGAAGTCGCGCAGGCACGGCTTTCGCCTGAGCGGCAGGAATCGGACCACCCGATCCAGGCCCCGCCCCAGCAGGTCGGCCACCGCCTCCCGGTGGAGGGCGGCCGTCATGGCGACGACGACGCCGATGAGCAACGCGCCGCCGACCCCTGCGGCCGTCGCGAGCCGGCGATCCGGCATGTATCCCGCGCCGAGCAGGCAGCCGAGTCCCACGGCGGGGAGCAGGAAGCGGGACAGCAGGTTCCACACGCCCGTCACGACCGTCGACGCCACCACCGGCCGCCGTCCGAAGCCCCACCTGGTCATCATGGTGAAGGTCATGGCCACGCCCACGGCCCCGCCGAACGGCAGCATGTTGCTGGCGCCGCTGCCGACGCAGTTGACCAGCAGCGCCCGGCGCCTGCTCAACCCGGGCAGGGAGTCGCTCAGCACGTTCGAGTACGCCCACAGCCCGGCCGCCCACACCCCGGTGAGCACCGCCATCGCGCCCCAGCCGATCCGCACCAGGCGCTCGTCGAGCTGCCCCCAGGTGACTCCGGTGATGTGCGGAAGGAACGAGATGAGCACGGCCGCCAGCGCCAGGGAGATCAGCGACATGACGACCCTGCTCCGGGGCGCGCGGCCCGTCGCCGCCTCCGCCCCCGCGTCCGCCCCCGCGTCCGCCCCCGCGTCCGCCTCCGCCTCTGCCGCCGCTGAAATGGTCTCCACGCCGGTTCGCCACCTCCACCCTGTCCGCTTCATCCGGATTAGCGAGTCAAATGAAGAACAATCCCAAACATGCGTTTTGAGCAAAATGGGCGGCAAATTTACGGCAGCGCCGATCAGACCGTTCGCGGGCCTTCCGCGCCCAGCGGCTCGGCGACGTCCTCCAGCGAACGGCGAGCCGCCTCCACTCCCATGAACCACTGCACGAGCCCGGCGGCGATCATCAGGACAGCCCCGATGAGGTATCCGACGACGACGTTGCCCACGCTGTGACTCTCCACCAGGTGGCCGAACAGCACGGGGCCGACGATGCCTCCGAGGCCGGTGCCGAGCGCGTAGAAGAACGAGATGACCACCGGCCGCGTCTCCATCGGGAAGATCTCCGAGACCGTCAGGTACGCGGCACTCGCCCCGGCCGAGGCGAAGAAGAACACCGCCATCCAGCAGATGGTGAGTGTCTCCGGCGACAGCAGGTCCGCCTGGAACAGCGCGGCCGTCCCGAGCAGGAGCACCCCCGATGTCCCGTACGTGCCGGCGATCATCGGACGGCGTCCGACCGAGTCGAAGAACCGGCCCAGCAGCACCGGACCGAGGAAGTTGCCGATCGCGATCGGGATGAGATACCAGGGCGTGTCGTCGTCCAGGACGGTGAAGAACGTCGAGAGGACCAGGGCGTAGGTGAAGAAGATGGAGTTGTAGAGGAACGCCTGGCCCACGAACAGCAGCAGGCCGACCGCCGTCCGCCGGGGATATCGGCGCATCAGGGTGGCGGCCACCTCGGTCAGCGGTGTGTACCTCCGCGGGGTGATCCTGATCCTGGCGCGGGGCGGATCGAGCCTCCGGCCGGCCTGCTCCCGCACCGTCGCCTCGATGTGACCGATCGTCTCCTCCGCCTCCCGCACGCGACCGTGGATCAGCAGCCAGCGTGGGCTCTCCGGCGGCGGCGCGAGCCGCCGTACCAGCAGGATCACCGAACCGAACAGCGCGCCGAGCCCGAACAGCAGACGCCAGCCGAGGTCGGTCGGGAGCATGCTCATGTTGAGCACCGGGATCGCGATGAGGGCGCCGAGAACCGTGCCGAGCCAGAAGGAGCCGTTCACCGCGAGGTCGACCCTCCCGCGCACCCGCGAGGGGATGAGCTCGTCGATCGCCGAGTTGACCGCGGCGTACTCGCCTCCGATGCCCATGCCGGTGAAGAACCGGCACAGGTAGAAGTCCCACGCGTGATGGGAGAAGGCGGTGGCCAAGGTGGCGGCCAGGTAGAGGGCGAGCGTCACCAGGAAGATCCTCGTACGTCCGAAGCGGTCCGTCAGGTGGGCGAACAGGAGCGCGCCGGCGCAGGCGCCGGCGATGTAGATCCCGGCCGCGATCCCGACCTGGCTCTCGGTGAGCCCCAGTCCGCTGCCCGGCTCGGTGATCCTCGGGCCGATGACGCCGACGATCGTGACCTCGATGCCGTCGAGGATCCAGACGGTGCCGAGACCGAGCAGCACCATCCAATGCCAGCGAGCCCAGGGGAGCCGGTCCAGCCGTCCGGGGATGTCGGTGCTGATTTGCCCGAACATGTCACCCCCTTTTCGCAGGATATGACGCTGTATCCGGCCATATCAGGAGTGGCGCGGGATACACGGGCATCAATCCCTCTCCGGGCCCTCGGTGTTCGAGCGGGGCCGACGGATACCGGGCGCGAGTGGGGGCCGGAGTCCGATCCAGGACAGGCCGCAGGAGGAACCCGAAGCGCGGCGCGGACGGCCGGTCCGAGGCGCGGGCGCCCACCACGTACTGATCTCGTGCGGAGGGCGGCTGATGGACAGGGCACCTTCTCGTGACGTCGACAGGGCCGGAAACACCCGGCGAGGGCCCTTCCCGGCGCCAGGCGCCGATCCGGCCGCGGAAACCGGGACGAATTCCGGCCGGCGAGAACATCAGGGGCGAGAGCCGGGCTCCCCGCCGCTCCGGATGGGCGACGCGTACGGGCTCGGCGGCGATCTGGCCATGGTCAGGGAGCGGCGGTTCGCCCTGTTGCTCGCCGCTCGCACCGTCTCGGTGCTGGGCAGTGGCTTCGCTCCCATCGCCCTCGCTTTCGGCGTCCTCGCGCTGCCCGGTGCGAGGGCGACGACGCTGTCGGCGGTCCTCGCCGCCCAGGCGCTGCCGATGGTGGCCTTCCTCCTGCTCGGAGGGGTCGTCGCGGACCGGATGCCGAGGCACCGGGTGATGACCGCGGCGGAGTCCGTCAACGCGGCGGCCCACCTCTGCCTGGCCGCGATGATGCTGACGAAGTGGGCGCCACTCCCCCCGCTCCTGGTGGCGAGCGCCGTCAGCGGCATCGCCGGCGCCATGTTGTTCCCGGCGCTGACCGGGATCATCCGCGACGTGGTCCCGCCCGGCCGGTTACACAGTGCCAACGCCCTGCTCGGGATGGGGACCAACGTCTCGAAGATGGCGGGTCTCGTGCTCAGCGGCGGCGCCGTGGTCCTGATCGGCAGCGGCTGGGTGCTGATGACGAGCGGCGTCATGTTCGCCGTCGCCGCCGTGCTGGTCACGATGCTCCGCGGTTCCCCCGGTCAAGGCTCACCCGGTGGCGCCCACTCGGTGCTGGCCGATCTGCGGGACGGCTGGCGCGAGTTCGTCTCCCGGCAGTGGCTGTGGGTGGCCGTGGCACAGTTCTCGATCCTGATGATGGCCGTGCAGGCGGCGTACGGCGTGCTCGGCCCTCTGGTCGCCAGGCAGCACATGGGCGGCGCTCCCGCCTGGTCGGCGGTCCTCGCCGGCGAGGCCGTCGGAATGGCCATCGGGGTCGTCCTCGCGTTCCGGCTGCGTCCCCGGCGGCCCGTCATGGTCGCGACGCTCCTCACCCTGCCCACCGCCGCGCCGTACGTGCTGCTCGGCGTCGGCGCGCCGCTGTGGTCCATCGTGAGCGGGGCCCTCGTCGCCGGCGTCTGCTTCGACATCTACGGCGTGCTGTGGAACACCACGGTCCAGCGGGAGATCCCGGGCGAGTCGCTGTCGCGGGTCAGCTCCTACGACTCGCTCGGTTCCCTGATGCTCGGGCCCCTGGGCATGCTGCTGGCCGGTCCGCTGGCCGTCACGGTCGGCGCGCAGCCCGCGCTGATCGGGTGCGGCGCGATGGTGGTGCTGGTCTCCATGCTGGCCGTGCTCTTCCCGGGGGTGCGGGAGCTCCGGGTCCCGGACGTACGGGCCGTGCCGACGAGATCTTGATCACCTCGGGGCGGTCTTTACCGGCGGGCGGAACCCGGCCATGGCCCTTGATCGTTCAGGTGGGCGGCTGACACACCTCATCGATCGTCTACAGGGAGAAATACGTGGTCTTCAAGCGGATGCTGGGCGCTCTCGGAGTGGGCGCCCCCTCGGTGGACACCGTGCTGACCACCCCGCGAGTCCGGCCGGGCGGCGTGCTCACGGGCGAGGTGCGCCTGACCGGCGGCGACTTCGACGCCGAGATCGAGGACATCACTCTCGGCCTGGTCGCCGCGGTGGAGATCGAGCACGGCGACGGCGAGAGCGGGGGGCTCGGCGAGTTCTCCCGTGCCCGGGTGTCCGGCCCGTTCACCCTCCGCCAGGGCGAGAACCGGAGCGTCCCCTTCCAGATCCCGGTGCCGTGGGAGACCCCGATCAGTGAGATCGACGGGCAGCGCCTGACCGGCATGGCCCTCGGCGTACGCACCGAGGTGGCCATCGCCAAGGCCGTCGACAAGGGCGACCTCGACCCGATCGCCGTCGAGCCGCTCCCCTCGCAGTTCCGCGTCCTGGAGGCGCTCCTCCAGCTCGGTTTCGCCTTCAAGTCGGCCGATCTCGAGGCCGGCCACCTGTACGGCGTGCGCCAGGAGCTGCCGTTCTACCAGGAGATCGAGTTCTACCCGCCCCCGCGGCACGCCGGTGTGGTGGGGGAGGCCGAGCTCACCTTCGTGGCCGACCCCGCGGGTCTGGAGGTGATCCTGGAGGCCGACAAGCGGGCCGGTCGTTACTCCGGCGACGCCATCGGCCGCTTCCGTGTCAGTCACGAGGACGCGGCGCGCATGGACTGGCCCGGCGAGCTCGACCGCTGGCTGACCGGGCTCGCCCAGTACGGCACCCGGCACGCCGCTCCCCACGGCGCCCCCTACGGCGCACCGTACGGCGACCATCACGGCGCACCGTACGGTGAGCCCGGCTATGGGCCCGCTTATGGGCACGGGGAACACGGGCACGGCTATGGGCCCGCTCATGGGCCCGCTTATGGGCACGGCGGCCACTACGAGGACCACCATCCCCACGGTCACCACGAGCAGCGCGGTGGCCCCGGCTGGGGCGTGGTGGCCGCGGCCGGCGCCGCCGGGGTCGTCGGCGGCCTGGTGGCCGGCGAGGTCATCGAAGAGATCTTCGAGGACGACGAGGACGAGGGCGGGGACGGCGACTGGTAACCCCCCGCCGGCCGCCCCTCCGCCCGGCACGCCGCCGTCGGGGGGCGCCGCCGTCGGGGGGCGCCGCCGTCGGGGGGCGCCGCCGAGTTCGGGTCGAGAACGCCGCCACCGGATGAAGCCGCGGGCGCAGGCTCACGCGCCGAGCAGATCGGCGACCGCCCCGGTCGTCATCGGGTGCCGGGCGATCAGGGCCGCCACCTCGCCGTTCTCCTGCCGGCTCCCCCACTCCGCCGTGCAGCCGAGCAGCGCGGCGACCGCGCCGGTCGTCGCCGGGTGCCGGGTCAGCAGCGCGGGCACCGGCCCGCTCGGCAGGGGCGCCGCACGGGCCCTGCGCGGCGGTGCGGCCGGCCGTTCCCACGGCGGGGTCCAGGCGTCCAGCTCGGCCAGGGTGCCGGGGAAGGTCCGGCCGGCCTCACGGACGAGCACGGGGACCAGCTCCGGCGCGTGCCGGCGCAACGTGGTGATCAGCGTCGGCAGCCACGGCAGCAGGACGGGGTCGGGCAGCCGCGCGAAGGCCTTCGACAGCGCCTCGACCACGAACGGCGCGAGGCCGGGGACAGGTTCGAGCGCCTGGACGAACCCGCTCACGTAGAGCGGATAGGCCGGGACGACGAGCGGGTTGGCCAGCAGTTCGTCACAGCGGGCGCGCAGCTCCTCCCTGGTCAGCAGGCCCAGCTGCGTCTGCGCCGCCCACAGCAGCGCGACCTTGGCCGGGGCCCGCGGGTGCGACTGCCGTACGGCCAGTTCGAGCTGGGCCCGGTCGCAGCCCAGCGACAGCGCGAGGCCCTCCAGGGTGAACAGGAAGCCGAGCATCGCGCCGACCTGACGCACGCCGGTGTCGTCGTCGGCGAAGGCGGTGGGCAGCAGTGTGCAGTAGTGGGCGTATCCGGCCGTGACGAAGTCTTCGCACCAGGCGGGCAGCTCCGGTTCGCTCGCCCGGTAGTAGGTCAGCAGCCGCCTGATCCTGCGCAGCACCTCGGGTGCGTCGTCCACCGTGCGCTCGGCGGCCAGCAGCTCGACGGCGCGGGCGCCGAGCTCGCTCGGGAGGCGGCGGCCGCCCAGGTAGAGGATGGCGTCCTCAACGGCCGCGAGCGCGACTCCCGCCGTGGCCTGGGGGTCCCACACCGTGCGGCGCAGCCGCTGCTCCAGCACCTGTTCGACCGTGACGCCCTCGTAGCCCAGCTCGATGATCTCCCGCTGGTGCCGGCCGAGCGCCACGTCCCAGCTCTCCTGGATCGGCCGTTCGCCGAGGCGGCGCGCCCCCATGATCGGCCGGATCGCGCCGTCGGGCAGCAGGTAGCGCAGCGTCCACAGCAGATCGGAGCACGGCTCCAGCTCGGGATCCGCCTTGAGGTCGAGCAGCACCCGCTGCTGCGTGCGCCTGGTCAGGTCCAGCCCGAGCGGCTCCAGCCGGTCGTGCACGTCGCGGACCAGTGGGGGCAGCGCCGCGTAGCCGACCATCCCGATCTTGTCGCCGCCCAGGAGGATCTCGCACAGGCGGCGGACGTCCCGGCGGCCCGGCACGACGTCCTTCTCGATGCAGGTGACGGCCGCGTCGGCGAAGTCGTACGGCGTGGGCCTGGCCCGGCCGCGCACGCCGGCGAGCAGGATCGACGTCTCGAACACGGCGATGGCGTCGGCCGTGCTGGCCAGATAGCCGTTGCGGCGGGCCAGCCGCACGATGTCGACGCACCATCCGCGCAGTTCGTCCTCGTCCAGGCCGTCGAGCGCGGGCGGGCCGGCGAGGAACCCCGTCAGCCGGTCGGCCGACGGCTCGGCGGCGGGCGGTGCGGCGGCGGGGCCGGCGGGACCGGTCGCGTTGGTGGCTTTGGTGGCTTTGGTGGTCCGCTTGCCGGACCCGCCCTGCTGCCCCTCCAGCCGGTGGGGCGTGAGGCCCCCACGCTTGACCGCCTTGGCCCAGGTGGCGGCGGCGATGGACACCGAGCCCCGGGCCAGGCCGAACTGCGCCTCGATCGCGGAGTGGCTGGAGGGGATCAGCCCGTAGAGCCAGTGGGTGCCCGTGCGCGGGCTGATCTCGTACGGCGGCGCCTCGGACCGCAGGCCGAACTCGGCGACCGTACTGACCGCGTGGAAGGCTCCGCACACGTACAGGCAGTCGGCGGGGTCCGCGCCCGACGCGGCGAGGTGCTCGCGGATACGCGCCCACATGTGGCGCTCGCGTTCCTCGTCGACGGCCAGGCGTCCGTCGCCGTCGGGGCGCAGCCGCCGGAACAGGCTGCCGACCAGCGCCATCGCCTGGCGGTAGGTGCCGTAGTCGGCCCCGGTCAGCGGCTGTTCGACGTACTGGTCCCACCACTCCGACCAGTGCCGCACCTTGCCGTGGTGCAGCAGGTGCTTTTCCAGCTCGGCGAAGCGCGGACGCAGGTCGCCGATCTCCACGCCCACGGCGTCCCCGTGCAGCGCCACCTCGTCACCGTGCCCGTCGTCGGCGGAGCCGGACTCCTCCGGAGCCGGACCGGCCGGGCCGTCCGTTTCCCGGGGCAGCCATTGGAAGACGTGGTCCACCGAGCGATCGACCAGCACGATCTCGACGCCGGGGGTGTCGAGCGCGTACGCGATGGCCTGATACTCCGCCGACGCCTCCGTGACCGGCGCGATCACGCTGAGCGGCCCGGAGCCGGGCGGGAACCCGTCGAGCTGGGTCGCGAACGCCTGCAGTGCCACCGGCAGCCGGCAGTTGCGCAGCTCGTCCAGGAGGGGGCGCAGGTCCTCGCACAACTCCAGGTAGACGACCTTGGGCCGCCTGTCGCGCAGCCGCCGGGTCATGGCCAGGGCGGAGGCCGGCGAGTGGTGGCACACCGGGAAGATCTCCAGCTCCTCGCGCAGCATGCGGTCGACGTCGTCGACCATGCCGGACAGGATGCCGGCCAGGGCGTCGCCGTCGCCCGAGAAGGCCGTGGCGGCGTCGAGAAGCTGCTCGCGCAGGGCGTCGAAGGTGCTCATGACAGCGTCGAGATCGTCTGCCGGCCGCCGTCGAGGAACCGCGTCCACTCCCCGCCGTCGTTCTTGCTGCGGGGTTCGACCACGCCGTGCCAGTACTTGTTGAGGATGGCCAGGTCCTCCGGGGCGCGCCTGGCCAACGAGCCCACCAGCGCGCCGCCCAGCGTCTCGGCGCGTAGCGTCCGGTCGCCGAAGAAGTGGCTGTGCAGGATGGCGTCCTCCAGCACGCCGATCTGCTCGGCGGTGGACAGGGCGGACTCCAGCTTCTCGTCCTCGCTCGTGGCCGACACCGCCGCGGCGCGCAGGTCGGCGAAGCTCTGCAGCAGGATGTCGAGGAGCGCGGGCGGCACGTCCAGCTCGATGCGGTGCCGGCGCAGCAACTCGGTGGTGCGGAAGCGGACGATCTCCGCCTCGCTGGTCTTGCTCGTCACCACGGGGATGCGGACGAAGTTGAACCGCCGTTTCAGCGCGGAGGACAGGTCGTTGACGCCCCGGTCCCGGCTGTTGGCAGTGGCAATGATCGAGAACCCGGGCCTGGCGAACACCGTGTTGTCGGTGTCCAGCTCGGGAATGGAGACGTACTTCTCCGACAGGATCGAGATCAGGGCGTCCTGCACGTCGCTGGTGGAACGGGTCAGCTCCTCGAAACGACCGATCATGCCCTGCTCCATCGCCGTCATGATCGGCGAGGGGATCATCGACTCGCGGGACTGGCCCTTGGCGATCACCATCGAGACGTTCCACGAATACTTGATGTGGTCCTCGGTGGTGCCCGCCGTTCCCTGCACGACCAGGGTGGAGTCGCGGCAGATGGCGGCGGACAACAGCTCGGCCAGCCAGCTCTTGCCGGTGCCCGGGTCGCCGATCAGCAGCAGGCCGCGGTCGGAGGCGAGCGTCACGATGCTGCGCTCGACGAAGCTCCGGTCGCCGAACCACTTCTGGGGGATCTCGCGGTCCAGGCCGTCGGACCGCTCGCTGCCGAGCACGAACAGCCGGACCATGCGGGGGCTGAGCCGCCAGGAGAACGGCTTGGGGCCGTCGTCGACCGACTCCAGCCAGTCGAGCTCCTCGGCGTACTTCACCTCGGCGGGCGCGCGAAGCATCTCGTTGGTCATGTGGGGGTCTCCTAGGCGAGGAAGTTCTTGAGTTCGAACACGAGTTTGCGTATGTGGCCCGAGATCACCGGTGTGCCCAGGTCCTTGAGCTTCTGCCGGAACCACGGATTGACGCTCTGCTGGCCGCCGCTGTCCACCGAGCCCACGGGGATGATCCGTACGCCGGATCGGTGCAGCGCCTCCATCCCGGCGTAGACGGCGGGACAGTTCCACTCGTAGAAGTCGGAGATCCACACGACCACCGTGTTGCGGGGGTCGGCGACCTTCGGCTGGGCGAGGGCCAGGGCGGCGGTGCCGTCGGTGCCGCCGCCGAGCTGAGTGCGCAGCAGCACCTCGAACGGATCGTGCACCCACGGGGTGAGGTCGAGCGCGCGGGTGTCGTACGCGACCAGGTGCACGTCGACCTTGGGCAGCCCGGCGAAGATGGACGCCAGGATGGTGCAGTTGACCATCGCGTCGACCATGGAACCGGACTGGTCGACCACCACGATCATTCTGGCCGGTGTGGTACGCCTCGCGGTGCGCCGATAGTAGAGCCGGTCGACGTAGAGCCGCTGGTCCTCCGGATTCCAGTTGGTGAGGTTCTTCCAGATCGTCCGTTCGACGTCCAGGTTGCGGAACACCCGTTTGGGCGGCACCGACCGGTCGATCGTGCCCACGCCGGCCTTCTCGACCTGCGTGCGCAGCACCTCGGCGACCTCGTCGACGAACCTGCGGATCAGCGCCTTGGCGTTGGCCAGCGCCACCCCCGACAGGTTGGACTTGTCGCGCAGCAACTGCTCGACCAGCGACATGCTGGGCGTGAGCTGCCGCGCCAGGGCCGGGTCCGCCAGGACCTCGCGCAGCCGCATGCGGCTGACCAGCCCGGCTTCGATGCCGGCCAGCGCCTTGGCCAGGTCGTCGTCGCCGACCCTGACGCCGGAGCCCGGCCCGGACCCGGCCGTGGGGCCAGAGCCGTGACCGCTCCCGGAGCCGTGGCCGGAGCCGGATCCTGCTCCCGTCCCGGCTTCGCCGTCCTGCTCTCCCGGTGCCGAGCCCGTCCCCGCGCCCGTTCCCGATCCGGGGGCCGGGCCCGCGCACAGGGCCCACTTGAGCCAGGCGGCGTCCCGTTGCCAGGCCGCGAGCTGGGTGGCGCTGACGTCACCCGAGCCGGTGGCGAAGACGTTGAGCAGCAGCTTCGAGATCAGCGCCGCCCGGCGCACCTCACCGCCCGGCACATGCTCGCCCGGCGTGAGCAGGGTCTCGAACTCGGTGGCCAGGTCGGGGAAGCGCTGCACCAGCGAGTCGACCGACACGGCCGGGTTGAGCAGCCCGGCGGGCAGCCCCAGGTCGCCGACGACCGCGACGCCGGCGGTCTCCAGCGCGGGCTGCTCCTCGTGGTCGAACAACCGGGCGAGCAGCCGCCAGTAGAGCACCTGACGCCGGTTCCGGTCGGCGTTCGTCAGACCGTCTTCGCCGGTCGTGGAGATATCGGCCGCGGAGATGCCAGCTGTGGGGACACCGGCTGCGGAGATGCCGGTCGTGGGGATGCCGTCCGCGGAGATGCCGCTCGTAGGGACGCCGGTCGTGCAGATATCGGCCGTAGGGACGCCGGTCGTGGGGATGTCGTCGCTCATCGTCGCAGTAACCGTCCGGCTCGTTCCCGCAGCACGGTGACCGCGTCGGCGGCCCTGGCCTCGGCCTTGGCCGCCTTGGGGTCGGTGGGGCCGAGCGCCCAGTCGCCGGTGGCGACCACCACCGCCTCCCGCTTGACCTTCGCCTGCACGGCGAGCGGCTGCAGCGTCCAGCGGCCGGCGTCCCACCGGACCAGCCCCACACACGCCGACGAGGCCGCCACCAGCTTTGGCGTGAGCGGACCGCATTCGGGCAGCCGCTGCGCGTCCACGGCGAGGACGGTCCCGCCCAGGTCGAAGGAGCCGTCCTTGGTGACCTTGTAGCCCTCCACCAGCACCGGTTCGGCGATCCGTACGGCAACGCGGTCGAGGGGCGGCACCGCCGGAGCGAGCGCGCCGGACAGGCACAGCCGGGCGGCCGCCAACGGGTCGGCGGGCTTGCTCACGAAGGCGTGGTCGTCGTCCCAGACGAGGTCACCGCTGTCGAGCAGGGGCATGTCCGTGATCTCGACGCAGCGGCGGTCGGCCAGCGCGGCCAGCAGTATCTTGTGGCGCTGCGTCAGCTTCCACAGCGCGGGCCCGGCGATGGTGTCGACCTTGGCGACCGCGACGGAGGTGCGCAGCAGCCGGGGCCTGCCGCCGTCGGCGGGCTCCAGGACCGCGTGCACCTGGAACTGGACGGCGGTGCCGTGCTCGTGCACGTCGACGCCGAGCACCAGCAGCCGTCCCGACACCGTAGCGGCGGGCCGGGGCTCTCCGGTCAGGACGCCGTCCTGCGACAACAGCAGGGCGCGGGTCCACAGGTCGGCCCAGCGCCGCACCGGCAGGTGCTCCGCCGAGCCGATCGGGCAGGAGGCGCGCAGCTCGGCGGCGAAGCCGTCGAGCAGCACCGCGAGCCTGCGCAGATCCGGCGCGGCGAGCAGGGCCTCGACGATCTGGTCCGCCGCGGAGACGAGGTCGTGGTCGACGCCGCGCCAGCCGGTGATGGCCAGCTCGCGCAGCCAGGAGCGGACGCCACCGAGCACGTTCCCGACCGGTTGAACGGCCGACTCAACGGCGGGCTGAGCGGCCTGATCAACGGCAGGCTGAGCCGTGGCGCCGCCCGTCGTCCCCAGGCCATCGGGCGCCGGCGGCCATTCCTCCCGTTCCCGTCCCAATGCCGTGTCCAGGCTTTCGAGCAGGGCGTCGTGCACGGCGCCGGACAACGCGACCCGGCCGCCGGCCAGGGCCGTCAGATGCTCCTGCGTGATCGAACCGGACACGACCGCATCGGCGGCCTCCGCCAGCCGATCGCCGAGAGGGGTGGCGGCGAACGCGGCGGCCAGCGCGGCCACCGCCTCGGCGCGCTCGTCGGCGAGCCGGGCGAGGCCGTGCACCAGGGCGTCGTCGAAGCCGTCGAGCAGTGCGAGCGCCTCCTCGGCCCCCTCACCGGCCTTTCCCGAGTCACCGCCGAGCAGGGCGGCGAGCTGCACGGCGAGCATCAGCCCACCGTCCCCGCGGCCGGGAACCAGTGCAGCTCCGGGATCGGCAGGGTCGTGTCGGGCACCTCCAGGTAGGCCAGGTGGCGCAGGAACCGGCTGAACACGACCGCGGCGGGGGCGGGCTCGTGGACGCCGCCCAGGCAGTCGGCCGGATCCGCGCCCTCGGGGACCTCGACCCGCAGGTATCGGGCCACGCGGTCGGCGCCGTACTGCACGACGGCCTCGGCGACCAGGGCCCGCAGGTGTTTGCACGGCGAGCCGTACAAGCCGCCGCAGGGGCGGTTGTTGTTGGTGCTGCAGTTGTAGTTGTGGGAGCCGGCGGCGATGGAGGAGACGTAGACCCGGCCGATGTCCGAGCCGCTCGACACCACGCCCTGTAGCCGGCCGTCGGCCAGCTCGACGAAGGGGACCTTCGCCAGCTTGCGTGGCTGGACCGGCGGCACCACCCGCAGCCTGCTGTGTCGCGCCCACACGGTCGCGCCGTTGGGGGAACGGTCTGTCATGATCCGGAAAGTAGCCGAGCCGTACGACAAAACCGCCCGCCCCGGTCCGGACGGGCGGGACCGCCCAGGAGAGCAGCGATCCGGACGGCTGCTCCTGGGCGGCCCTGAGCGCGATGGACGACACGAGGACCTCGAAAGAAGTCGTCGCCCGCGCGGCCGGACGCGCTCCGCGCCGAGTCCCTCGGCGGCATGGCCGGGTGACGGACCTCGGGCCGTCCCCGCCGGTCAGGCGAGTGGGAAGCCGGCCCCGTGCTCGGACTCGGGGCGCGGGCCGCGGATGCGCCGCTCGCTCTCCTCGATCGGCACGTCGTTGATGCTCGCCTCCCTGCGGCTCATCAGGCCGTCGGCGGTGAACTCCCACAGCTCGTTGCCGTAGCTGCGCCACCACCGGCCCTCGGCGTCGTGCCACTCGTACTGGAACCGCACGGCGATGCGGTCGCCGCCGAAGGTCCACAGGTCCTTGCGCAGGGCGTAGTCGCGCTCGCGCTCCCACTTGCGGGTCAGGAAGGCGACGATCTCCTCCCGTCCGGTCAGGAACTCCGCGCGGTTGCGCCACACCGAGTCCTCGGTGTACGCGGCGGCGACGCGTTCGGGGTCCCTGGTGTTCCAGGCGTCCTCGGCGGCCTGCACCTTCTGCCTGGCGCTGTCCTCGGTGAACGGCGGAAGCGGCGGACGTGTGCTCATCGTGCTCTCCTCCCCGGACGAGACAACGATCGTTGTCCGGAAATGCGCTCTACCAGTGCTACCCATCGAAGGACGCGCTGATGGCGG
This sequence comes from Microbispora bryophytorum, assembly GCF_043197435.1. Lineage (NCBI taxonomy): Bacteria > Bacillati > Actinomycetota > Actinomycetes > Streptosporangiales > Streptosporangiaceae > Microbispora > Microbispora bryophytorum. The sequence continues at coordinate 412,828 of NZ_JBICTF010000002.1, forward strand.
CATACCTGGAGAGCATCGCGATCGGCGACTTCCGCGCCGGCCACTGCGCGTACGTCAGGGTGGCCGCGTCGGTGCGGATGCTCTCCAGGCGGAGCGTCCGTGTGCCCGCGACCGCTGCGCCCTTCCCGGAGGACTACAGGGAGGGGTCGCCGGGGCCGGAGGCGGTCGCCTCGGGCGTTCTGTTCGTCGCGCTCCGCGCCTCCTGGGGCAGGAAGATCCCGGACAGGCGCGCGGCGGGGTCCGGCGCCGCCCGTGGCAGACGGATGGTGAAGGTGGCTCCGGCTCCCGGCCGCCCGTCCACGTCGATCGTGCCGCCGTGCGCGTCCATCACCTCGTTCACGAGAGCCAGGCCGATACCGAGACCCCCGGCGTGGGGCGCGCCGGCATGTCTGACGAGCAGGCGCTCGCCGTCACACGGGTCCAGCCCCACGCCGTCGTCCCGCACACTGAGCCGAACCGTCTCCGGATCCGAACCCACGGTCACCCAGATGTGGCCGCCCGCCGAGGTGTGGCGGAGCGCGTTGTCGAGGAGCGCGGAGATCACCCGGCGCAGCGCGGACGGCGCTCCGCACACCACATGGTCACCCGGACTCCGCCGCAGGTCGATCGTCACCCCGTGCTGCCCGGCGCGGGCCGCCTCGGCCTCGGCCGACTCCTCCGCCAGAGCGCCCAGGTCCGCGAGCCCGAACGGCCGGCGGCGCTGCCTGAGCTGGGTCGACAGCAGCAGGTCCTCGATCACCTCGCCGAGTTGCCCGATGCCGGTGACCAGCCGGTCGACGTCGCCCACGACGAGCAGAGGATCGGGCTCCCCGCGCAGGCGCCGGGCGGCCAGTTGCGCGCGGACGTGCAGCCGGGTCAGCGGGCTGCGCAGTTCGTGACTGACGTCGGCGGTGAACCGGCGCTGCCGGTCGAGGGCCTCGCCCAGCGGCGCGATCGCCCGGCGGGCGAGGACCTGGCCGATCAGCAACGCCGCCAGCAGGGCCGCGACCTCGGCCGCGCAGAGCGTGTGCAGCAGTCGCCGCCGCTCGGTGACGGGGAAGTACAGGTCCATCACCGCCTGCTGCAGCACCTCGCCGCGCCGCTGCGTACGGACCAGGTAGGTGCTGCCGCCGGCCTCCGCGACCTCGACCCGGGTGCGGCCGTCGGCGGCGACCCGGTCGAGCGCCTCGCGCACCGGCAGGTTCTCCGGCGCCCCGGGGGTGCTCCGCAGGGTGTTCGCCCGGAGCTCGAACAGCCATACGCAGGGCGGCGGGTGGTCCATCGGGGCCGACGCCGCGGCCACGGCGAGATCGCGCCGGGCGGTGGCATCCTGCGCGTCGACCACGACGAAGTAGACCAGCGCGCCCAGGAGGGCGATCGCCAGCGAGAACACGGCCGCCACCTGCGCGGTGATCCGGCGGCGGGTCCCGATCAGCAGGCGCCGCTCCGGGTCGAAGGGCCGTCTGATCGTCACAGCTCGCCCAGGCGGTATCCCACGCCCCGCACGGTGCGGACGACGCCGGGCCCCAGCTTGTTGCGCAGGTAGTAGACGTAGGTGTCCACGATCGACTCGGTCCTGGCGCCGTCGAAGATCCGCTGCCGCAGCGAGGCGCGCGTGTGCACCTGCTGCGGACGGGCCGCCAGGGCGTGGAGCAGCCGGCACTCCTGGCCCGACAGCGTCACCTGCTCGCCGGACGGCAGCCGTACGGTGCTGGACGCGGAGTCGAGCCAGGCGGCGCCGAGCGGCAGCAGCGCGGCCTGGTCCAGGTTCCTGCGGTGCAGGGCGCGCACCCGGGCCAGCAGCTCGTCGATCTCGAACGGCTTGACCAGGTAGTCCTCGGCGCCCGCGTCGAGTCCGGTGACCCGGTCGGCGAGGGCGCCGAAGGCGGTGAGCATCAGCACCGGCACGGTGACCGCCTGCCGGCGCAGCCGCCGCAGCAGATCGAGCCCGTCGACGACGGGCAGTCCGCGATCGATGATCATCGCGTCGTAGCCGCGGCTCAGCGCCAGGTGCAGGCCCCGCTGTCCCTCCAGCGCCAGGTCGACCGTGTATCCCTGGCCGGTGAACACCTCGACCAGCATGTCTCCCAGCTCACGGTCGTCCTCCACGAGCAGTAGACGCGACGAGCGCGGTTCGGATGTCCCCGATATCCGTGCCACCGGCCAACCGTCGCACCAGTATCAGGAAATATCCAGACTCCGGATTGCCGCTGCCGGGAGGCCGCCCCATGTTCTGCGGTTGTCCCGAGCTTTCACATGAAATTAGATGAAACCGGTTTCTCCCGTCGCCGCGCCCACCGGGGCCGGTTTCTGCGCGCCTTCCGCATCCGCCGGCTCATGGCGCTCCGGCAGCGCCAGTTTGTACAGCGGCAGGGCCGCCGCGGTGGTGAGCACGGCCACGAGGACGAGCATCGCGAAGAGCTCCTGCGTGATCATGCCCTGCGCCAGGCCGATGTTGATGAAGATGAGGATCATCAGCCCGCGGGCGTTCATCATCGCGCCCATGGCCCAGGACTCGCGCCAGCCGAATCCCAGCGCCCGCGTCGCCAGCGAGCAGCCGAAGTACTTCCCGGAGAAGGCCAGCAGCAGGATCAGCGCGAACGCCAGAAGCGCGAAACCCCCGGTGATGCCGCCGAGATGGGTGTTCAGCCCCGAGAACGCGAAGAAGACGGGCAGCAGCAGGGTCGATACGAGGTCCATCATCCGGCCGTGCAGAGCGGCGCGGAACGCCGGTTGGCGCGGCATGGCCAACCCGGCGACGAAGCCGCCGAACACCGAGTAGACGCCGATGGCGTCGGTGATCCACCCGGCCACGATCGGCACCAGCACGACCACGTACACGGCGCCGGCGCCGAGATGCCCGGTACGCGCGACGCGGCGGCCCAGGGGACGCAGCAGCGGAGCCACCACCCCGAGCATCACCGCGGCGAACACCCCGGCCAGGGCGATGGTGCGCAGCGTGTCGCCGGTGCCGCCGCCGAGGTGCACCGCCGACAGCGCCGCGAGCAGGCACCAGGCCACGGCGTCGTCGATGGAGGCGGACAGCAGGGCGATCCGGCCGACGCGGGTGTTCTGCAGCCCGCGTTCGTAGAGGATCCTGGCGAGCATGGGGAACGCGGTCAGCGACAGCGCTCCCCCGAGGAACAGGGCGAACTCCAGCCGGCCGACGTCCGGGCGGGACAGCCGCTCCCACAGGACGAGCCCGGCGGCGCCGCCGAGGACCAGCGGGGAGATGATCCCCGACGCCGCCAGCACGCTCGCCTTGCGCAGCTCGCCCGGCGCCCGGGCGTCGTGGTCCATCCCGGCCCCGACCAGGAACATGTACAACGTCAGGCCGAGGGTGCTCAGTACGTACAGGACCGGCCTGACCTGGGCGGGGAACAGGGCCGCCTGGGCGTCGGGGAACACCGCGCCGAGCAGCGTCGGCCCGAGCAGGACGCCGGCGACCATCTCGCCGACCACGCGCGGCTGCATCACCAAAGTGGCCAGCCGGCCGCACAGTGCGGCGGTCAGCAGGATGACGGCCAATGCCGGCAGCACTCTGAGGGCCAGTTCGAGGTTGGGGTCGGCGGCGGACGCCTGTGCTGGGAGAAGGTCGGGGAGAAGAGCTGGAACGGGCATGGCTTGCGCCTCCGCTCGTGATCGGGACCTGAGATCGGCCGGGGTCTACGTGCTTTCTGAACGGGCGTCGCCGGAGAAGTGGCGCTCGCACAGCCGCAGCCGGCGGGCGTCCCACACCATGTACGTGCCGAGGACGAGCTGCACCAGGCTGCGCCAGACGTCCTCCCAGCCGTCCCTGAGCCGCATGGACAGCAGCGTCAGGCGCCGGCCCCGCCCGCGCCGCGCGCCCGGCGGGGTGAGCAGACATGGTCCCCGGTTGGGCAGCGACCGGGTGTGCGCGGCGGTGGAGTCGAGCTCGTACGAACGCAGGACCTCCCGCACCGCGACCCGCATGGCGAGCGGCGCGAGCCGCCACGCCGGGCAGGGCCGGTTCGCCGGCATGCCGAACGGGATGTGGTTGAGCTCCTTGACCGAGGCGCGCCCGGGATCGAAGCGTCCGGGATCGAAGCGCTCGGGTTCGGGGAAGCCCGCACGGTGGAAGGCGGGGTAGTCGAAGCACAGCACAGAGCCGGCCGGGATGGCGACGTTCTCGGCCACGGGGATGTCGCCCGTGGTGACGCGGTGGGCGATGCCGAAGAGCGGGTAGAGCCGCAGCGTCTCCGCGATCACCTGGTCGAGGAAGCGGTCGTCGCCGGCCCGCGCCCGGTCCTGCACGTCCGGGTGCCGGGCGAGAGCCATCAGCACATGGGCCGTGGCCTCCGACATCTGCACGACCGCGGTGTTGAAGAAGGCGCCCTGGAGATACAGCGCCTGCTCCCGGGCCGTCAGGCCCGGCGGCAGCTCGTGCCCCACCCGCGGCAGTGACTCGACGAGATACTCGGTCAGCCGGTCGCGCCGGTCCATGTGCCGCAGGCCGCAGCACTTGAGCGCGGTCACGACGTCGTCCGCGTTGCCGACGATGAGGTCGCGGGCGTGCGGCGGGCAGGGCTCGCGGAAGACGAGCTCGTAGGAGAACTCGGCCCAGGCCGGCATCATCAGGTCGCGCAGCCGGACCACTCCGTGCCTGACCCCGCGCCTGACCCCGTGCCTGCCCTCCAGCGTCCGGCGGACGCACCGGCGGGTGAGCTCCTCCACCTGCGCCCGCGGGCGCGACAGGATGCGGCGGGTGGCCAGGGCGACGGCGTCGTACCGCTCCCCGGCCTCCAGGTGCTCCTGGTGCATCTCCGGCCCCGGCGACAGCCAGTACCAGAACAGGTCGGACAGGACGGCGCCCTTGCTCCGGCCCGAGGCCGCCGGATGGGAGTAGACCTCCCTGAACCGGTCCACGCCGACCAGGTCACCCGGCACGGCGATGCTCTCCTCGCCGTTGATCCTCGTGAACACCCACCCGCGCAGCACTACGACGCGCCCGGGGAGCCACCGGGGCAGGCTGATCACGACGACGGCCGCGGCCGCCCACAGCACCACCCGCATCGCCACCCACGCCGCCGTCAGCATCGCCGCACCAGCCCCGGCTCCAGGTCCTGCGTCGAGGCGAGGCCGCACAGGGTGAGCGCGTGCTCGACCTCGTCGCGCAGCAGCCCGAGCACGCGGGCCACGCCGCACTCGCCGCCCGCCGCCAGGCCCCAGATCACCGGACGGCCGACCGCGACGGCGGACGCGCCGAGCGCCATCGCCTTGATCACGTCGGTGCCGCGCCGGATCCCTCCGTCCATCAGCACCGGTACGGCCCCGCCGACGGCGGCCACGATCTCCGGCAGCAGGTCGACGGTGGCCGGAACGGTGTCGAGCTGCCGCCCGCCGTGGTTGGAGACGTACAGCGCCGACACCCCGTGGTCCAGGGCGAGGCGCGCGTCTGCGGGGTGCGTGACGCCCTTGAGCACGATCGGCAGCCGCGTCATCCGCCGCAGCATGTCCACGTGCTCCCAGGAGATAACGGGCGACATGACGATCGGCCGCACCGGCCCGGCGCCGCCGTCGCGCAGGTCCTCGCAGCGCAGGTTCTCGCAGCGCATGCCCGCGGGCAGGTCGTCGAAGCCGTTGCGCACGTCCCGGTCCCGGCGTCCCCGGGCCGGGGAGTCGACGGTCACGACCAGCGCCGCGCAGCCGGCCTTCTCGGCACGCCGGACGAGCGCCTCGGTGAAGGCCATGTCCGGCTGGACGTAGAGCTGGAACCACAGGGTGGCGCCCGGCGCCGCGGCCGCGACGTCCTCGACGGCGACCGTGGCGGCCATGCTCACGATCATGATGGTCTCCGCGGCGGCGGCCGCGCGGGCCGTGGCCTTCTCCCCCTCCGGGTCGGCGAGCCGGTGGAACGCGGTCGGCGCCACCAGCACCGGCATCGCCGCGCGGCTGCCCAGCAAAGTCACCCCGATCCGCGGGCTCCCCGCGCCGCGCAGGACCCGCGGCAGCAGCGCGAGCCGGGCGAACGCCGCCTCGTTGGCCCTCACCGTCAGCTCGTCGCCGGCCCCGCCGGCGAAGTAGTCGTAGTGAGCGGGGTCCAGCCGGTCGCGGGCCGCCGCCTCGAAGTCCCGGATCGCCGGCAGCACGGCCGTCACACCGAGACCGGCATGCTCTGGCGCTGGAAGAAGTCCCGGAGCGGGCGCAGGTGCACCTCTTCCGAGGTCCAGTCGTTCTCCAGGTTCTCGGTGACATGGTGGACGGCCTCCACCACACCGCCTCGGCAGCGGCGTACGACCGGGTGGAGGTAGTGGCCCTCGTGCGCACGCTCCGCGTCGCTCTGCCTGATCCGCCCCACCGCGATGTCGAAGGGGTCGACCTGGTCGTGGTTCGGGCCGTACTCCAGGGTGATCGCGAAGTGGCCCCCGTCGCCGATCGGCGGGCCCTGCAGATCGAGCGGCAGCTCCTCCAGGTAGCGCATGCCGCCGCGCCCGTCCGGGACGATCATGTCGGCCAGCACCCCGAACTGCTGCCACAGGGCCGAGCTGCGGTTGACCCGTTCGAGCACGGCCGCCGCGAGCGCGTCCGGATCGGCGGGGAGGTCTCGGCCCGGCCAGGGGACGCCGTGATGCCTGCTCTCCAGCGTGCGGTGCAGGGCGCGCACGCCGTATCGGAACCCGTGGATGAACCCGTTGGTGCCGCGCTTGAAGTCGAGCGACTGGGTGATCGTGCCGGCGAAGTGGAGGTCGGGCACGTTGACCGACTCGTAGGCGGGGGTCAGCGCGGGGAACCTGCCCCCGATCGTCAGCTCCGGACGGCACTCGGGCGCGAAGGCGGAGGCGTCGAACCGGAATCCGGTGCAGACGATCACCCGGTCGTACGGGATGTCCTTGGTGACCTCGTCGGCTCGGGCGAAGGCCACCGTCACCAGGTAGGAGCCGTCGGCCCGGCGCTCGATGCGCCTGATGTCGCCGTCCAGCAAGGCGTTCTGCAACTTGAGCTGGTAGGTGTCGAGGAAGTTGTTGTTGGCCGCGCGCAGGTGCCCGACGAAGTGGGTCCGCCAGGCCAGGCGCAGCGAGTGCGGTCCGGCCACGTGGACGACCGCGGCCGTCTCAAGGAGGTTGTCGGCGGTCTCGAAGGCCGAGTTGGCCTTGCCGATGACGAGCACCCGCCTGTCCGTGTAGTCCGCGGGGTCGGTCGAGTGGGTGCCGTACTGCTCGGCGGTCTCGATGCCGGGGATGGGCGGGACGTTGGGCAGGGAGACCCCCGTCGCGACGATCACCCGCCGTGCCCGGTACGTCCGGCCGTGCTCGTCGGTCACCTGGAACGGGCCTTCGGCGTCCGGGCGCGCGATCTCGGCGACCCGCGCGTCGTACGTGACGTGCAGGCCCTGAAAGGCGACGAAGTCCTCCAGGTAGCGGACGAAGTCCTCGGCGGCGGGGAAGTAGCGGTCGCTGTAGCGGGTGAACAGCAGACGGGGGTCGTCCGACAGCAGCGAGTTCCAGTCCATCCGGAGGTTGAGCTCCGGATCGTCCCATCCGGTGTGCTTCTTGTTGATGGAGATGAGCTTGCGATGGCGGGGAAAGGTCCGGAAGAACGCGCCGGGCTCGGGCGCCGCTTCGAGAATCCGGTAGCCGCGCCCCGCCCGATGCAGGAAGTGGCCCATCTGCAGGCCCGCCGGTCCGGCGCCGATCACCAGATAGTCCAGGGTGTTGTCGGGCACTGACGCCTCCCTCACTGGGGTGGTTGAAGTTTCACCAGTGTTGGCGGGTGATTCTCAGAGATGGATCAGAGCGCCGGCGGCAGATGCCGCTCCACCAGCGCGCGCTTGTCGGGTTTGCCACTCGGCGCGACCGGCACGGAGGACACCGTCGTGATCGTCCGGGGGACGCTGTCCGCGCCGAGCTCGGCGCGCACCAGCTCCGCCAGCGCGGCGTGGTCCAGGGTGGCGCCCGGAGCCGGGACGACGAACGCGTGGACGGCCTCCCCGGTCCGCTCGTCCGGCGCGCCGGTCACGTACGCCTCGGCCACGCCGGGATGACCGGCCAGCGCCCGCTCGACGGGACCGGCATAGACGACGATCGCGTTCACCATGATCACGTCCCTGGTCCGGCCGGCCAGGTGCAGCAGGCCGGTCTCGTCGAGGTGACCGAGATCGCGGGTGCGCAGCCAGCCGTCCCGCAGCACGTCGCGGGTCTCCTCCGGCTGATTCCAGTAGCCCGCCATCAGGTAGGGGCCGCGCACGTGGATCTCGCCGGTGCGTCCCGGGGCGACCGGGCGGCCCTCCTCGTCGCGCACGCTGATCTCCACGCCGGGGTGCGGGCGGCCGACCGAGCCGGGCGCGTCGTGGCCCTCCTCCGGGGTGAGCATGGAGATGGCGCCGGCCTCGGTCGCGCCGTACACGACGTGGACGACGGGGCCCAGCCGGTCCAGCGCCTCCAGCAGCCGATGCGGGCTGAGGGGCGACCCGGAGACCGTCAGCGCGCGCAGGCTGCCGAGGTCGACCGGCTCCTCGCGGAGCAGGTCGAGCATCTGGCACAGCCGGGGCACGGTCACGATCGCGCCGGTGATCCGGTGCCGCTCGATCGCGTACGGGAACAGGGGCCGGCCGTCCTCGTCGGGGATCACCGCGGTGCCGCCGCCGAGCAGGCACGGCGCCAGGAACTCCAGCACCACCAGGCTGGACAGGGTGCCGAAGAGCATGTAGCGGTGAAAGGACTCGCCGAAACGGGGCGCTGCCGACGACCAGCCGCGAAGGGCGGACCAGTGCGCCGCCAGGGCCCGGTAGGTGAGCGCGCAACCCTTCGGCCGGCCCGTGCTGCCGCTGGTGAAGGTCAGCAGGGCCGTGTCGTCCGGTCGCGCCGTCACGGCGGGGAAGCGACCGTCGCCAGGATGGGCCAGGAGGTCGGCCGCGCCGGCCACCCCGGGGGCGGGCCCCAGTGACAGCACCGTGGCGGACCCGGCGGACCCGGCGGACCCGGCGGACCCGGCGGACCCGGCGGCCCCGGCGGCCCCGGCGGACCCGGCGGACCCGGCGGCCCCGGCGGCATGGAGCAGGTCCGGTGTCGCCGTCGACCGGTCGAGGACCACGGCGTCGACTCCCACGCCGAGCACATCGGCGAGCTGACCGGGCGTGTACCCGGGCTTCACGCTCACCACGCGGCAGCCCAGCACATGGGCGGCCATCTGGGCGGCGAACGCCTCCGGCGACAGGCCGGTGCGGACGGCGACGCCCTTGCCGGGCCCGAGCCCCGCATCGCGCATGGCGACGGCGATGCGCCCGATGAGGTCCAGCACCTCGCCCCGGGAGACGATCCTCGCGCCCTGTTCGAAGGCGGGGGTGCCGGGAGAGCCTCGCAGCGCCTCCAGCAGCACGTGCGGGAACGCGTCGGCGGCGTGCCCGGACGGCCCGTCGGGCTCCGATGGCCCGGCGCAGGGCTCGGCGTAGGGCTCGGCGCAGGACCCGGTGCGGGGCGCCGCGTAGAGCCCAGGCTCGGTGCTGGGCTCGTTGCTGGGCTCGGTGCTGGGCTCGGTGCGTTCGTGGTGCGTGGCGTGGGTGACGGGATCGCGCATGTCCGGCTCCTTCGTCTCGCGAGGCACCCGCCCGCACCGACGACGCGGCCGGCTGCTGCGCGGGCGCCGGTGTCCCACGTCGCGACGGTAGACGGCACAGATCAGAGCCGGATCAGAGCCGGCATCGAAGCGATCCCGTGAGCCAGGACCCCGCGAGCGGCGCCAGTCAGGACCCGGCGGGCCGGGAGTCCCGCCAGCCAGGACCCGGCGGGCCGGGAGTTCCGGTGAGCCAGGACCCCGCGAGCGGCGCCAGTCAGGACCCGGCGGGCCGGGAGTCACCGTGAGCCGGGACGCCCGAGAGCCAGGAGTCCCGTGATCGGGGGTTCAGCCCATCGCGAGCATCATCGGGGCGTACATGCGGGTCCGGTCGCCGGGGAGCGGCCTGCCTCCGTGGACCATGAAGGTCGTCGAGAACGCCTGTGACGTGCCCCGCTCTCCGAGCCACCCCAGCAGGCCCGGCCGGGAGCGCTCGACCTCGATCCGCACCAGGCCGTCGGCGTCGCGCGCGAGGTCTGTGACGAGCGCGCGGGCGGCGGCCTCGTCGCCGGCGACCACCGGCCCGATGAACAGCAAGTTGTTCATGGCCCGCCACGACACGGCGTAGCCGGTCGGCCCCGTCTCGTCCTCGACGACCCTGACCTCCTCGGCGAAGGCGAACAGCCGCGCCAGCAGCGCGGCCCGGTCGGCGCCGAAGACCTCCGCGTCGAGCGCGAGCAGGGCGTCGAGATCGGAGCCGGGATCGGAGCCGGGATCCGCGTCGAGATCGGAGCCGAGATCGGCCGGCCTCGTCAGGACGGGGTCGTCCCCGGGGCGCAGCCGCCCCACCCGCGCCTCCGTCACGCCCAGCGTCTCGAACCCCAGCTTCTCGTACAGCGGACGGCCGAGCTCGGTGGCCCAGAGGAAGACGGTCGCGTCACCGGCCGTGTCGAGCACGTGCGTCATCAGCCGGCGGCCCAGGCCGCGTCCGCCGTACCGGGTGGCGACGAGCATCATGCCGATGCCCGCCGCGGTCGTGCCGTACCGGGTCAGCGTGACCGTGCCCGCCAGCTCTCCCGACGGTGCCTCGATCGCGTAGACCTCGGCGTTCTCCAGGAGGAACAGCCACTTGCGCTCCTCCCGGCCCCAGGCCCGGTCCTCGCTCAGGGCCAGGCATCGATCCAGGTCCTCGGGTCCGAGTCGTCGTACGGGGAGCTCGGCGGCCGGCGTGGTGAGCGGGTCGGGCATGCGTTCTTCCTTGTCCGCGCCGGTTCGCGGCCCCGGCGCTCGTGGCGGCCTCCGAGGCTAGCCGCACCCCGACACGACGGACACTCGTTTTCTCCGGGAAAACCACTGTCCGGCGGGCGGCCCGTCTTGTCAGGATCGTGCCATGCGACACTGGCCGCTCCTGACATTGCGACTGACGACCCCCCGGCTGGAGCTTCGCCTGCCCGGCCTGGACGACCTGGACGCGCTCGCCGACCGGGCGGCCGAGGGCGTCCACGATCCCGGCGAGATGCCGTTCGGCGAGCCGTGGACGGACGCCCCGCCGCACGAACGCGCCCGCTCGACCGTCCAGATCCACTTCCGGCAGTGGGGCACCTGGTCGCCCGACCACTGGGCGTGCTCGTTCGTGACGGTATGGGAGGGCCAGGTGGCCGGCGTACAGGAGATGCGGGCCCGCGACTTCGCGGTCACCCGTGAGGTCGACACCGGTTCCTGGCTCGGGCGGCGCTTCCAGGGCAGAGGCATCGGCACCGAGATGCGCGCCGCCGTCCTGCACCTCGCCTTCGCCGGGCTCGGCGCACGGTGTGCGACGTCGTCCGCCTTCCTGGACAACACGAAGTCGCTGGCGGTCTCCAGGCGGCTCGGCTACCGGGAGGACGGATTCGCCGTGGAGAAGCGCAGAGGCGAGGCCGCCCTGCAGCAGCGGCTGCGGCTGTCGCGCGACGAGTGGACCGCCCCCGACGGGTTCGAGATCCACGGCCTCGAACCCTGCCTCCCCCTGTTCGGAGCCTCGGAGGGAATCACCGATCCAGGGGGAGCCCCTTGAGCGTCCAGGTCGTGTCCGCGGCCCTGCGCGGCCGGCCCGACGGCCGGACCTGCCGGTCCGGCTTCCGCGCGGCCGCGTCGCCTCAGGCCAGGCGGGCCGGGAACCCGCCCGTGGCCACCGGCCCCCAGGACGCCGGGGTGATCCGCACCAGCGACTTGCCCTGGCGGACCATGGCCGCGCGGTACTCCTCCCAGTCGGGGTGCTCGCCGGAGATCGAGCGGTAGTACTCGACCAGCGGCTCCAGGGCCTCCGGCAGGTCGAGCACCTCGGCGGTGCCGTCCACCTGCACCCACGGCCCGTCGAAATCGTCCGACAGCACGATCACGCTCGCGCGCGGATCGCGGCGGGCGTTGCGGCTCTTGGCACGTTCGGGGTAGGTCGACACGACGATGCGGCCCTCGGCGTCGACGCCGCACGTCACCGGGGACGCCTGGGGGCCGCCGTCGCGTCTCGTGGTGATCAGGATCGCGCGGTGGCGATCACGGACGAAATCGAGCAACTGCTCACGGGAGACGGTCTCCGCGGTCGCGATCCTGGGACTCATGCTCGCTCCTCGCCTGCGGTCCGGAGTTCGGTCGTGCCGCAGGCACGGGATCCGGCACCTCGCCGGACGCCGTACCTGTTGATTCGCTCGCTGCGCTCACTCATGCGGCCACTTTAATCACCACCGGAGGCACGGCTCCGCTCCACTGGGCAGGTGACGCCGTCGAGCAGAAGCCGCATGACCGAGCTCGAACAGGTCGTCGAGGCACGCGCCGCGCCCGTCCTCGCTCCGCTCGCCGACGACCTCGGGCAAGGCCGGGAACGTCCCGGCTCCGCGGCGGCGCCCGGCGTCGGCCCCGGACGCCGTACGGCTTTCAGGCCACCGGTTGATCGGCCGAGGACGCACGATCTCCCTCAACGAGTGAGGGTCCCGAAGGACTTTACCTGCCGTCGACCCTGCCAGCACCCAATACGTACGTATGCCTCGAACAGGTATCGATACGGGTGTTTTCCCCCTCATCACCCCAAGGTAGGAGAAGGCAGTCTGAAAACGTCTTTAAGAGTGCATGAGAGCCAGGGGGACCGATCATGTGCCAGCACCACCCCAAGTGCCCGTCAGCGGACGCACCCGACCGCGACGCGGCCTGTCTGATCGCCTTCCATCCTGAGCAGGGATGGGGACTGCTTTGCAACGGCGTGGTGCTCTTCGACGACAGCGGTGAGCTCATGCCGGATGGCCGCAGTATCCCGGCGCGCGCGTCTCTGGGGTGTGCCGCATGAGTGAGCGTATCGAGCGAATCAGGCGACACAGCGTCTGGCGAGGTGCCGAATCGCGTGCCCCCGGCTCGACCGAACTCCGAGCCGAGGGCGAGGAGAAGTCATGACTTTGCTCTACTGTCCCGTCCGGGACGAATCACCGTCGTCCGCCCAGGCCGACGAGGCGCTCACCGCCTCGCAGCGCTGGCACTCCGCGGTCCGGCAGCGCTGGGAGAGGCTGCGGCAGCGGGTCGGCGACCTCGCGATCCAGCTTGTGGACGACCCCGACGTCGAGGCGGCCACCTGGCGGCTGCCCGCCGACGCCACCTCCGCCGGGCAGGCCCGCCGACTGGTCGGCGAGCGCCTGACCGCCTGGGCCATGGAGAACCTGTCCGACGTGACGCAGTTGCTCGTGAGCGAGCTGGTCACGAACGTGCTGTGCCACACCTGCTGCGGCGACCTCGTCGTACGGCTGTCGGCCGTCGAAGGACTGCTGCGCTGCGAGGTGGAGGACAGCGACTGCGAGATGCCCGCGATGACCCGGCAGCCCGTCTCCGACGAGCACGAGCACGGGCGCGGACTGCGGCTGCTGGCCTCGCTGGCCTGCTGCTGGGGCGCGGAGCGCACCCGCCAGGGCAAGATCATGTGGTTCGAGCTGCCGGCCTACGCCTCGCACTGACCGGCCCGCTCGCCGATCCGTCCGCGCGCTCGCTCAGCCGTTCCTTCACCCAGGCGGCGACCTGGGCGCGCGACTTGAACCCGAGCTTGTCGAGAATGTGCTCGATGTGACCCTCCGCGGTGCGCTGGGAGATGACCAGCCTGCCGGCGATGTCCTTGTTGCTCAGTCCCTCGGCGACAAGGTGCGCGATCTCCGTCTCCCTACGCGTCAGCGGTGCGATCCGGCCCTCGAACGGCGCGGGCCCGCGCGCGGCGGGCGCCCGTTCGAGCAGGGCGTACGCCAGAGCCTCCTCCCGCGTCATGGCCGCGCCTCGGGACACCTCGGCCTGGAAGGCGTGCTCGCCCAGCGCCTCTCTTGTGGCCGCCTCGCACTCGTCGTGCCAGCGGCCCATGTAGCGGAACTCCGGCAGCCGCGCGCCGACGGCCTGCCAGCAGGTCCGTACGACGCCGAGCAGCCGGGCCGCCCGCTCGTACTTCTGCTCGCCGGCCGCGAACCAGGCATGGGCCTCCAGGTTCATGCCCAGGCCGAGCTGGTCGCCCACCGCCGTGTTGTGGCGCAGGCTCTCGTTGTCGATCTCGCAGGCCTCGCGCATGTCGTCCCGGTGCCAGGCGTCGATCGCCACCGCCAGCAGCGCGTACGCCCGGTGCCAGCCCTCGCCGTAGAGGTCGCACAGGGCCAGGCACTCCTCGGCGAGATCGCGGACGCCCGGACGGCCGAGGAACGCGTTGGCCAGGGCGAGCCGGTTGAGCGCCAGCGCGAGCCCGATCGGGTTGCCGAGGGCGCGATGGACGGCCGCCGCCTCCTCGTATCGCCGCATGCCGTTCTCCAGGTCGCCCCCGGACACGGCCGCCATGCCGGACAGAAAGGCGATGTAGCCGAGCGTCACCCGCAGCCCGAGCCTCTCGGCGATCTCCGTGGCCTCCTCCAGCCGCGCCAGTGTGGTGGCGCAGTCGCCCCTGAGCAAGGCGATCCATGCGCCCGCCCACAGCGCGTGGGCGCGCACCTCACCGGGTTCCGCCGCGGCGGCCAGGCTCCGGTCGAACCAGCCAGCCCCCTCCGACAGGTGGTAGCCGCTCCAGTGGTAGAGCAGTTCCGCGGTCATCGCCAGGCCCGTCTCGGCCTCTCCCGGCTCGCGCAGCGACCAGTCCAGGGCCTTGCGGAGGTTGGCGTGGTCGCGCTGCAGGCGCTCCACCCACGACTGCTGGGCGGAACTGAACAGCTCCGCCCAGGCCCGTGAGGTGATCTTCCGGTAGTAGTCCCGGTGCCGCCGGTGCAGCGTCGCCTCCTCCCCGGAGGCGGCCAGCAGCTCACGGCCGAACCGCCGCACCGTGTCGAGCAGGCAGTAGCGGACCGCCCCCTCGGACTCCCGGCGGAGCAGGACCGACTTGTCGACCAGCCCCGCGACGAGTTCGAGCACGTCCTCGCGGGCGATGCCGTCGCCCGCGCACACCTGCTCGGCCGCCTCCAGGTCCAGGCACCCGACGAAGACCGAGACCCGCTGCCACAGCAACCGCTCCTGCCCGGTGCACAGCTCGTAGCTCCACTCGAACAGCGCCCGCAGCGTACGCTGCCGGGGCAGCGCGGCCCGCGATCCCCCGGTGAGCAGCCGGAACCGGTCGTCCAGCCGCGCCAGCACCTGCCCCACCGACAGGGCGCGCAGCCGTACGGCGGCCATCTCGATCGCGAGGGGCAGGCCGTCGAGCCGGCGGCAGATCTCGGCCACCGCCTCCTCGTTCTCCTCGGTCACCTCGAAGCCCGGCACGACGGCCGCGGCCCGCTCCGCGAACAGCCGGACCGCGTCCGACTCGGCGAGCGGCACCGCCGAGTCGCCGTCCGGGCCGGGCATCGGCAGCGGCGCGAGCTCGACGATCCGCTCACCGCCGATGCCGAGCGCCTGCCTGCTGGTGGCGAGGACCCGAAGCTCGGGCAGCGCACGGACCAGCGTGTCCACGAGCACCGCGCACTCGGCGAGGACGTGCTCGCAGTTGTCGAGCACGATCAGGCTCTGCCTGCCCTGCAGGCGTTCGACCAGCACGTCGAGCGGCGGCCGGGTCGAGTGCTCGTTGACCGTCAACGCCTCGGCCACGGCCTGCGCCAGCAAGCCGGGATCTTCGAGCGCGGCCAGCTCGACCAGCCGTACGCCGCCGGGGAAGCTCCTGTGGACCTCCTCGGCCGCCCGCAGTGCGAGGCGGGTCTTCCCCACCCCGCCCACGCCGATGACCGTGACCACGTGCGCGCTCCCCAGCAGGCGCTTGAGCTCGGCCAGCTCGTGCCGACGCCCCACGAAGCTGGTCACCTCCGCGGGCAGCCCGGCCGGTTCCCCCCTGACAGCTCTCGTTCGCATAGCGGTCATGACACCCACGCCGCCCCCGTCGTCCGGTACACCACCACGTCGTGGCACATACCAGCGTACAAACGCGGTTCCGGCCGCGCTCTGCCCCACTCGTCGAAGCGGTCCGCCGGCAGGGCAGCCCGGGGCGGGGCTCAGCCCTTCATCCGCCGCAGGATCTGCTCGCGTCTGACCTGGAGGTCGTCGATGAGCGCCTCCTGCTGCTCGACGTTGGTCAGCAGGGTGGCCCTCTCCGCCATATCCGTGGGCGCGTCCCAGCTCTGCCCGATCTCCTCGCGTATCTGCCTGGTCTCCTCGCGCAGGCGCTCGATCTGCGTGTCCACCTCGTCGAGCTCCTTCTTGAGCTCCGGATCGTCCATGCCTCACCATCCCGTTGCGTCACTCACGCGCGCCATGTCGCGTTCGTCCACCCCATTCCACGGGGACGGGAAACTATTCGGCGACGGCGGCAGGGAGATAGACGGTTTCGCCGGTCGTACGGGCCCGCTGCGCGGCCGTCAGCCGCGCCAGCAGGTAGGCCGGCATGACAGAGGCGGCCTGCTCCGCGGTGAAGAACCCGTAGTCGTCCAGCTCCTCCTCCTGCAGGGTCACGCTGGTCCCGTCCTCGACCGTGCCGCAGTCGAACAGGAAGTGGACCAGCGGGATCGGCCGGTCGTCCAGCGGCGGCACCCACTGGAACACGAGGAGGCGGCCCACCGAGCGGGTGAGGCCCAGCTCCTCGGCCAGCTCCCGGCCGCAGGCCGCCTCCGGCGACTCGCCCTCGTCGACGTGCCCGCCCGGCCAGCCCCAGTGGTCGCGGTAGCCCGGCTTCACGAGCAGGACCCGCCCGGAGGAGTCGGTGAGGAAACCGGCCGCCGCGGCGGCCACCTTGAACAGCCCCGCGTAGAAGGTGTCCGCCGGGATCATCGCAGCTCCGATCTCATGTCCTGAGCCTAGATCGTGTCCGGACAGGCGGTGGGGCCGGCGGCGCCGCTCAGGCCACCGCGTCCAGGCGCGCGCGCAGCTCTCCGGGGAGTGTCAGGGCGACGCCCGCCAGGGCCTCATCCAGTTGAGCGGCGTTGCTGACGCCGACGATCGGCGTCAGCGGCGGGACGCCCCCGGCCAGCCAGGCGAGCACCACCTGGTTGCGGGTCACGCCGAGCTCGGCCGCCACGTCGGTCAGCACGGCCAGCCGCCGGCTCGTCCCCGGGTGGTCGTACGCCTCGGACAGGGGGCGGTCGTCGCGCGTGTAGGAGCCGTTGAGCAGCGGAGTGTAGGCCCACAGAGCGACCTCGGGGTGTACGGCGACGTAGTCGAGGATCTCGTCCGTCACCCAGCCGAAGCGGTGGGTCTGGTCCGGCACCTTCGCCCAGGGGCGTGGGCTGAGGTAGGAGTGGCGCAACTGCAGGGCGGTGTACCCCGGCCATCCGTTGGCCCGGGCGATCTCGCGGGCGCGCTCCACCCGCCAGAGGGGGTGGTTGGACGCGCCGAGGCGACCGGCCGTTCCCGACTCGACGAGCAGCGCCAGCGCGTGGCCGGTCTCCTCCGGCGAAACCGACCGATCCTCCATGTGCGTCCAGAACAGCTCGACGTGATCGGTGCGCAGGCGGCGGAGGCTG
This sequence comes from Microbispora bryophytorum, assembly GCF_043197435.1. NCBI lineage: Bacteria > Bacillati > Actinomycetota > Actinomycetes > Streptosporangiales > Streptosporangiaceae > Microbispora > Microbispora bryophytorum. The sequence continues at coordinate 430,236 of NZ_JBICTF010000002.1, forward strand.
TCCTCGGCCGCCGTCTTGATCGCGGCGGCCGACAGCCCCTCCCGGTTGGCGGGCCACTCTCCGCCGCCGACCGGCTGCGCGCCCGCCTTCGTGCTGAGGCGCACGCGGTCGCGGAGGCCGGGACGCTTGGCCAGCCATTCACCGATCACTTTCTCGCTGTGCCCCCCGGCGCCGTCCGGGTCGGACCAGAACGCGTAGCAGTTCGCCGTGTCGATCAGGGTGCCGCCCCCGTCGACGAAGCGGTCCAGCAGGTCGAACGCGGCCCGCTTGTCCACCTGGCTGCCGAAGCGCATCGCCCCAAGCGCGAGGTTCACGTGTTCCATATCGTGCTCCCTTCGACCGAAACAGGCAGGAGTCTGGTAGCTGGAGTGGACTCAAGGTCAACACCTTGACGGAGAAACTCGTTTCGGAATTCGTCCCGGCCGCAGCCGTCAGATGGGCGCCAGGACGAGCTTGCCGCGGACATGCCCTGCCTGGCTGTCGCGGTGAGCGGCGGCCGCGTCGGTCAAGGGATAGAGGGCGATGGGCACCGTGATCGCGCCTGCCGCCACCAACGCAATCGTTTCGGTCAGAATGCCGCGCATGTCGTCGGGCTCGCCGTAGACGAACCGTACGCCCAGTGACTGTGCCGACGCGTCGGCGAGAGTGATGACCCGATCGGGGTCCCCGGTCAACTCCACCAAAGCGGGGAGGGAACCACGCCCCGAGGCGTCGACAGCGGCGTCCACACCGCCGGCGACCACAGCGCGGATTCGGTCGGCCAGGTCGTCGCCGTAGCTCACCGGGACGGCGCCGAGAGAGCGCAGGTAGTCGTGGTTGCCTGGGCCGGCCGTGCCGATCACCGTGAGCCCGCGAAGCCGGGCGAGCTGGGCTGCGACGGTTCCCACGCCACCGGCCGCCCCGTCGATCACGATCGTATCGCCCTGCGCCAGGCGGAGCTGGGCGAGAGCGTGATAAGCAGTGGCGCCGGCCACGGGCAGAGCGGCTGCGACCTCCCAGCACACCGTGGCAGGTTTCACCGCGATGGCATCGCGGCTCGCCAGCGCCAGCTCGGCGTAACTCCCGGAGGCCGCCTTGCCGAAGACCTCGTCTCCGACGGCGACATCGGCCACCTCCGGCCCGATGGACTCGACGATCCCGGCCACGTCGACCCCTGGGACGGCCGGAAACCGCACCGGCATCACCGCGGCCATGGCACCGCTGCGGACCTTCCAGTCGATCGGGTTGACACCGGCGGCGCGGACCGCGATCCGTACCTGTCCCGGGCCGGGGTCGGGCACCTCGCACTCGGCCACACGCAGGACCTCGGCCTCGCCGTACTCGGAGAACATGACAGCCCGGCAGATCCGTTTCATAGCTTCCTTTCCCGGATGGCGCCCCACTCGCGACAGGGCCCGGCCCATGCGTTTCACCGGAGCCACGCAGCCGGCGAACGACGCCGGAGAGGGTGAACCGGTCCGCTGGTCCGGTACGATACGGTCCAACGGTCCACTTATGCAAGGAGCGTGACCGTGACCGAACGCGCCGATGCCGCTCGCAACCGCGCCGCCGTACTGACCGCCGCGGAAGCGCTTTTCCAGCGAGAGGACCTCGAGCATGTCAGCCTGGCCCGCATCGCCCAGGCCGCCGGCGTCGGCAAGGCCACGGTCATGCGCCGCTTCGGCGACCTGCTGGGACTGGTCGAAGCGCTCATCGCACCACGCGTCGCCGCCTTGCAGGACCGCGTGCGATCGGGAGAGCCCCCACTCGGACCCGGCGGAGACGCCGGTGCACGACTCCATGCCTACCTCGATGCCCTGTTCGACTTCGTCGCGGAAAACCGCACGCTGATCCGCGCACTGGAGCACTACGGACCGCACGCCTACTACGCCAACCCCGCCAGCCAGTTCTGGATCGACGAACTCACCGACCGGATCCGTGCCGCCCGGCCCTCCGTCGACGCCGGCTACCTCGCGTACGCCGTCTTCACCGCACTCCGCGCCGACGTCATCGACTACCTCCGTCAGCATCGGCACATGGCCACCGAACGTATTCGCGCAGGCGTGCACGCCCTCGCCGACCCGCCGGACCCCGGCCCGGTCTCCACGAGTCCCGATCCCCACTAGGGGCTGTCCGTCGCTGTCGAGGTGGTGCTGGTCCCGGCGGCCACGTCCGGACGCGCCGTGCTCATCTCCGGCATCACCGTCATCGTGGCCATGGCGGGAATGTTCCTCACCGGCAACGGGATCTTCATGGGCTTCGCCGAGGCACGATCCTCGTGGTGCTCACGGCCGTCGTCGGCTCGCTGACCGTGCTGCCCGTGCTGCCCGCGCTGCTCTCGATGAAGCGGTCACGCACCACCCGCGCCGGCACGCCCTACGCGCGGGTGGTGCGGAAACGCGACCGGTACGCGGCGGGCGGCACACCGATCTCGCGGACGAACGCCCGCCGCATGGTCTCGGGCGAGCCGAACCCGGCGCGGCGCGCGACCACGTCGAGCGGATCGTCCCCGGCCTCCAGCAGGCCCCGCGCGGTCTCGATTCGGACGAGTTCGACGTACCGGGCAGGGGTGATGCCCGTCTCCCCCTTGAACAGGCGCGTGAGCTGGCGGACGCTCAGCCCCGCCCGGGCGGCCATCGCGCTCAGCCCATGGTCCGCGGCGGGATCGACGGTCACCGCGTCCAGCACCGGCCGCAGGGCCTCGCCGCGTGTGCCCCCGCAACGCAGCCGCACGCTGAACTGCGACTGGCCGCCCGGCCGCTGCATGAACACCACCAGGTGCTTGGCGACCGTTCTGGCCAGTGCGGTGCCGTGGTCCTCCTCGACCAGGCCCAGGGCCAGGTCGATCCCGGACGTCACCCCGGCCGAGGTGATGACCCGGCCGTCCCGGACGAAGATGGCGTCCGGGTCGACCGTCACACGGGGGTAGGTGAGCGCCAGGCGGTCTGCCAGATCCCAGTGGGTGGCCGCCCGGCGGCCGTCCAGGATCCCGGCCGCCGCGAGGACGAAGGCCCCGGCGCACACCGATGCCGTGCGCCCGGCCCGCTCCGACAGCCGGCGGACCTGTTCGAGCAGGGCCCGGTCGCATTCGGTGGCCGAGATGTCCGGGCTGCCCGGCACGAGCAGTACGTCGGGCGCCTCCCCGGCCAGGTCCTCCAGCGCCAGGTCGGCGCCGAGGCGGACGCCGCCGCTGGTCCTGATGTCCCGCCCGCCCGGTGAGGCGGTGCGCAGCAGGTACGTCGCTCCGTGCTCGTTGGCGACGGTGAACACCTCGAGCGGGCCGGTCACGTCCAGCAACCGGACGCCGTCGTACACGACGACGACCACGCAGTGACCCGCCCCCGCCCGGACGCCCATGCGTCCAGTCTGCGCCACCCTGCTCCTCACCGGCCGAGCGGCTCAGGGCACCAGGAGGAGCGAGGTGGGTGTGTGCAGCCCGACCTCGTGGCTGACGCTGCCGCCCAGCAGAGCGCCGAGCCTGCCATGGTGGCGGGGGCCGAGCACGATGAGATCGGCGTTGATCGCGCGGGCTCGGTTGAGGACGGCGTCCGGAACGCCCTCGCGCAGGACGTCGACCACCTCTCCGTCCGCCTCGACGCCGGCCTCACGCAACCGGGTGAGGGCCTGGTCGACCACCGCGTGCGCCGTGGCGTCGTCCTCCAGCGCGACCACCTGGTCGTACACGGCCTCGCTCGCCTCGGCGTGCAGGACGTGGACGGTGGCGCCGGTGAGGCGGGCGAGATCGGTGGCGGCCCGGATGACTCGGTCGGCCCGGTCGGAGCCGTCGATCGCGGCGAGAATTCGGGTGTACATCGGTTCCTCCAAATGTGGGGTGTGGCACGGCCGGCAGCAGCGCGGCGGCCGGTCCAGGGGGGCATGAGCAGCACGGGCAGCACGCCGAATCCGGCCATGGGTTGTCCGCGGAGGTCGTTCGTCTTGCGCACGGGAGAGGATTCGCCGGCGCTAGCCGGTCGTGGCGAAGGTCAGAGGCATGCACAGCTCGGTCGCCAGCGCGTCACCGTAGCTGATCGTCCCCCGGAGCCCCACGACGTCGGGCATTACATACCCCCCTTTCCGGACAAGACTATCGAGAACGAGCAGATCCGGACGAAAGGGGATCACCGCGACAGGGGGGACGGCATCGGCGATGAGGGAAATCCGTGTGTGCCCACGGCCGAGAGCCCGGCAAGGAGACGAGCGCGGAGCGGCCGTCCGATCACTTCATGTGCACGAAGGGGTCGGGGAAGTGAGAGGGGGCGAGGACGGCGGCCCGGGCGAGGATGTCCCTGCGCGTCCGTACGGCGAGGCCGGGGTCCTCGTCGTACACGTAGCGGATCGTCGGATCGGCCAGCTGGACGGGGTGGTGCAGGGCGTCGCCGCTCATGACGACGTCTCCCGCCTCCACGATCTGGTGGCCGGGCGTGTGGCCCGGCGCGTGCACCACCCGGACCCCGGGCACGGGCTCCGCGTCCCCGTCGACGACGTCGAGCAGGTCCCGCAGGGGATCGAGGATCAGTTCGCGCACCGGGCCGGCGGCCCACTCGACCTCCGCGCGCTGCACGAGATGGCGGGCGTTCGGGAAGGCGGGAGCGCCGTCCACGACCGCACCGCCCACGTGGTCGCTGTGCAGGTGGGTCAGCACCACGATGTCCACGTCGGCCGGATCGGTCCCGGCGGCGGCCAGTTCCCCGACGAGGCGGCCGGGCAGGGGCGCCCAGGTCGCGGGCGAGCCGGCGCCGCCGATCCCGGCGTCCACCAGCACCGTACGGCCCGCCGCCCGCACCAGGAAGCAGTGGAAGTGCAGCACCCACTCCTCGCCGGGCTCGAACACCGCACCGGCGAACATCTCGGGCAGCGGCTTGCGGACCGGTTCCTTCATGGGACCCACGGCATCACAAAGCGGGACGATCTCGACACCGGCCACGATTCTCGGCTCTTGCGGCATCGCATCACGATAGAAGAAGCACCCGTGCCAGAAGAAGCCCGGTTCAGCGGGCGGCGGCGGGGACGGGCGTGTAGTCGAGGTCGACGTCGGCCGCGTAGACGGCGCGCTCACAGTGGGCGCAGCGGTAGAGGATCGGACCCTCGTCGAGTTCGGTGCGGCAGCGCGGACAGCGGCGGCGAGTGCGGGTCATCGTGGTCTCCCCCTTCGAAAGCTCCTTGCGCGTCCATGGAACCTCCGCCGGCTTGCCGTGCTCCTGCAGCCGGCTTGTCGCCGGGTCGCAGTCCGCACGGGGTGCATGATGGACGGATGCTCGCCGACGTCGTCGACCACCTCATCTGCCCGGCCTGCCGTACGGCAATCCACCTGGCCGAGGGGTCGGTCAGGTGTGGGCGTGGCCACTCCTTCGACGTGGCGCGGCAGGGGTATGTGAACATGCTCACCCGTCCGGCCGGCACGGCCGACACGCCCGCCATGGTGGCCGCGCGGGCCCGCTTCCTTGAGGCGGGCCACTACGCCCCGCTGGCCCGCCGCCTCGCCCGGATGTGCGAGGGCGCCGCCGTGGTCGCCGACGCCGGCGCGGGCACCGGCTACTACCTGGCCGCGGCGCTCGGCGACGACGCGGTGGGCATCGCGATCGACGTGTCCAAGCACGCGCTGAAACGGGCCGCCCGCGCGCACCCCCGCGTCGGCGCCCTGGTGGCGGACGTGTGGCGGCCGATCCCCGTCGGCGACGACCGCGTGGACGTGCTGCTCAACGTCTTCGCGCCGCGCAACGCGGAGGAGTTCGCCCGGATGCTGCGGCCCGGCGGCTCCCTGGTCGTCGTCACGCCCGGCCCCGGCCACCTGAGCCCGCTCGTCGAGCGTCTCGGCCTGCTGAGCGTGGACGAGGACAAGGACCGCCGCCTGGACGACACGCTGGGCGGCCGGTTCGCCCGCACCGCGGAGGAGACCGAGGAGATCACGCTCTCCCTCGGCCACGACGAGGTCGAGGCGGTGGTCGGCATGGGCCCGAGCGCCTGGCACACGCGGCCCGAGGACCTGGCCGCGAAGATCGCCGCGCTGCCCGCCCCCATGCCGGTGACCGCGTCCTTCCACATCACCCGCTGGACGGCGCTGTCCTGACCAGGCGAGCCCGGCCCCCGACGACCTGACCACACGGCGCGGATCACAGGGCGGATCACAGGGCGGATCACAGGCGCGGATCACAGGCGCGGATCACAGGCGCGGATCACAGGCGCGGGATCGCCACACCCCTGGTCCGGAGCGCGGGAGTGATCGCCGCGACCGCCCCCAGCAGGAAGCAGATCGCGATCACCGAGACGACCGGAAGCCACGGCACGTCGAAGGCGAACAACCCGGCCAGGCGCAGCAGGGCCGCCTCCAGCCCCAGCAGGCCGAGCGCCGTGGCCGCGAATCCCAGCACGACTCCGACCGCCACCACCGCCAGCGCCTCCGCCACGACGTATCGCAGCACCTGCGCCCGCGTCGCGCCCAGCAGCCGCAGGCCGCCCCGCTCCGCCGCCCGGTCGGAGGCCGCCATCAGCAGCGTGTTGACCAGCGCGATCACGGTGTAGCAGAGCATGATCCCCAGCACGGCCAGCAGCCCGAGCCGGCTGGCCGAGGCCTGCCGGTCGCCGGACTCCCGCACCCACTCGGCCCTGCTCACCGCGCGGGCGTTGTGGCCGCGTACGGCATCCTCCAGCGCGGCCCGTACGGCCGGGGCCGCGGCATCGGGACGTGGCGTCACGTACGCGACGGAGGGCAGGGCGGAGAAGGCGTGGGCGGGTGTGACGTAGGCGTCGGCGGGCGAATCGTCCCCGAGCACGCCGGTCACCGTCAGCGTGACCGGGCTGCCGTCGGCTTGCCACATGCGCACCCGCTGCCCCACGCTCAGCTCCCAGGTTCGGGAGACGACGATCGTGTCGTCGCGCAGCCCGGCCGTCGATCCGGCGACCAGCGGGACCGACAGCGCCGTGGACAGCGTGCCCGGCTCGACGGCCTGGGCGGGCCTGCGGATGAGCTGGGTGTCGCCTTCGAGGGTGTAGACGCTGGTCGCGGTCTCGGTGGCGACGTCCACGCCGGGGATCGCCCGCAGCCGCTGGACGAGCTGCCGGTCCAGTCCGGCGTCCCCGTCGGGGAGCACCAGGTAGTCGGCGCGCACCGGCCGGGTCTGCAGCGCCGACTTCGCGGCGTCGGTCATCGCGGCCCCGCCCAGCAGCGAGGCCGCCAGCGCCACGGTGACCAGGACGGGCGCTGCAGTGGCGGCGGTCCGCCTGGCCGAGGCCGCCGTCCCGCCCGCGACCACGACGCCGCCGGCGCCGCGCAGCCGCTCCAGCGGCGCGACGAGCAGGCGGGTGACGGGCCGCACGAAGACCGGCGCGAGCAGGCCCAGCGCGGCGATGAGCAGCATGACGATCGGCATGAAGGTCTTGTTGTTCGTGGCCGACCCTGGATCGCCGACGGCGTTCACCGCCATGCTGACCACCGCCGTGCCCAGCAGACCCAGCCCGGCGATCCACCGGCCCCAGGTCATCGCACGGGGTTCCACCGCCGCCTCGCGCAGCGCCTCCGCGGGCCGCACCCGCCCGGCCCGCCGCGCGGCCACGGTCACGCCGGTCACGGCGACCAGGACTCCGGTGCCGAAGGCCACCCAGGCGGGCACGGACGACCGCGACGGCGTCAGCCACTCCGGCGCCATCCCGAGCGCGGCCAGCCGGTCGAGGATCGGCCGGGTGGCCAGCGGGCCGAGGACCGCGCCGACCGCGGAGGCGGCCACCGCGACGAGGGCCGCCTCGCCGTACATCATCCGCCTGACCTGGCCCGCGGTCGCGCCGATGGCCCGCAGCAGGGCGAACTCGCGCCGCCGCTGCCCCACCGCGAACGCGAACGTGGACGAGACCACGAAAATCGCGATGAAGGCGGCGAACCCGGCGGCGATGCCGACGATCGTGTCGGCGTTGTTGCGCGCCCGCTCGTCGGCCTCCCGGGACGGATCGGCCAGCGCCCGGTCCTGCCCGGTCAGCACCTGGGCCGCCCCCGCCACCGCCTTCGTCACCTCGGCGGCGGGTTGCCACAGCGCGAGCGCGTCCACGCGTGGCGACAGCCGGGCGGCGCGCGCGTCGGCGAAGAACACGGTGGGCTGCGGCCCCGCCGTCGTGACGCCCACCACCCGATACGTCTCGATCCCGGTCGCGGTCACCACGGGCACCCGCGTGCCGACCAGCGCCCGCGCCCCGGCGGACGCGCGCCGCCGCTCGGGCCGGGTCCCGGAACTGATCGCGATCTCGCCGTCCGCCGAGGGCGCGTGGCCCGCCACGAGCGTCTGCGGGGCCGTACGGGCGGCCGACCAGGGCCTGCCCACCGCCGCCGGCCCGTCCGAGAGCCGGGCGGCGAAGATCCGGTCCACCACCGCGCCGGGGAAGCGGGCGACCAGGTCGTCCCCGAGGCCGCGCGGCTCGGCCAGGGGCGCGCTGCTGCCGCCCCGCCAGGTGTCCACGGTGAGCCTCTCGTCGGGCACGACCACGACGGGCGCGGCGGCGTATCGCTGCGGCCCCCGTGGCGGCGACGTGACGCTGGAGGCCAGCACCTGGCCGAGCGCGGCGATCAACGCGGCGCCCAGCGCCAGCGCGGCGAAGGTGCCCGCGAAAGAGATCCAGCGCGTACGCAGCGTGGACCAGGCGATCCTCAGCACGACGCCTCCAGCTGCAGCATCCGGGTGGCGACCAGTTCTGCGGTGGGCTCGTGCAGCTCGCCGAACACGCGGCCGTCGGCCAGGAACACGACCCGGCCGGCGTACGAGGCCGCCACGGGGTCGTGGGTGACCATGACGATGGTCTGGGCCTGCCGGTCCACCAGGGTGCGCAGCAGGCGCAGCACGTCGCGGCTGGTGTTGGCGTCGAGGGCGCCGGTCGGCTCGTCGGCGAAGAGCACGGCGGGGCGGGTGACCAGCGCCCGCGCGATGGCCACCCGCTGCTGCTCCCCGCCCGACATCTCGGCGGGCCGGTGCCCGGCGCGCTCGGCCAGGCCCACGGCGCCCAGGCTCTGCCGCACCAGCTCCCGGTCGGGGCGCCGCCCGGCGAGCCGCAGCGGCAGGCCCACGTTCTGCTCCGCGGTGAGCGAGGGCAGCAGGTTGAACGACTGGAACACGAAGCCGATCCGGTCTCTGCGCAGCAGCGTCAGCTTCCGGTCGCCGAGTGCGGCCAGGTCGCGGCCATCCACGACCACCCGGCCCGTGCTGGGCCGGTCCAGCCCGGCCGCGCACTGCAGCAGCGTCGACTTGCCCGACCCCGAGGGCCCCATCACTGCGGTGAACGTGCCGGCGCCGAAGCCGATCGTGACGTCGTCCAGCGCCGTGACGCCGTGTGCGTAGTGTTTGGTGACCCCGAGGAGATCGACCGCTTGCGTGTTGTTCACCCTGAGAACGCTAGGAATGCCGATGTCCGAGGGGTATCGGACACATGACCGGTGCTGTCACCGGAAGGGCCCCCGGCGCATCGCCCCGGGACGCCGGGCCGGGCGGAGCGATCAGGGGCACTAGGATTCCGGCGTGCTGTGGGGGCGTGCGACCGATCATGCGCTGATCGACGGCCTGCTCGACCGGGCGCGTGCCGGACGCTCCGGCGTGCTCGTGGTCGGGGGCGATCCGGGCATCGGCAAGACGTCGCTGCTGGCATACGCGGCGGAGTGCGCCCAGGACATGCGCGTGCTGCGCGGCGTGGGCATCGAGACCGAGGCGGAGATCCCGTTCGCCTCGCTCCACCTGCTGCTCGGGCATGGGCTCGACCGGCTGGACGCGTTGCCCGAGCCGCAGGCGGCCGCCCTGCGCGGCGCCTTCGGCCTGGCCCCGGTGACCAACCGGCTCCTGGTGGGCCTGGCCGTGCTGTCGCTGCTGGCCGAGCTGGCCGAGGGCGGGCCGCTGCTGTGCCTGATCGACGACGCGCAGTGGCTCGACCAGGAGTCGGCGCAGGCGCTGCGGTTCGCGGCCCACCGGCTGCACGCCGAGGGCATCGTCATGATCTTCGCCGCGCGCGACGGCTTCGACCCCTCGGGCCTGCCCGTGCACCGGCTGTCGGGCATCGACGCCGGCAGCGCCGCCTCGCTGCTCGCCCACGCGGCCCCCGGGCTCGCCCCCGGCACGCGCGACCGCGTCATCGAGGAGAGCTGCGGCAACCCGCTCGCCCTGCTCGAACTCCCGCGCACGGACCTGCCCGCCTACGACCGGAGCCCGCTGCCGCTGCCCGCCCGCATCCAGCAGGCGTACGAGGCCCGCATCGCCGAACTTCCCCCGGACGCCCAGAAGGCGCTGCTGGTCACCGCGCTGACCGACGGCGGCGACCCGGACGTGATCGTACGGGCGGGCCGGGAGCTGGGGATCGCGCCCACCGCGCTGGGCGTGGCCGAGAAGTCCGGCCTGGTCACGATCGACGGGGGGCGGGTGACCTTCACCCACCCCCTCATGCGCGCGGCGGCGTTCCGGCACGGCACCTACGATCTGCGGCTGGAGATCCACGCGATCCTGGCGCGGCTGCTCGATCATCAGCCGGACCGGCGAGCCTGGCACCTGGCCGCCGCCGCCACCGGCCCCGACGAGACGGCGGCGCGGGCGCTGGAGCAGGCCGCACGGCGCGCCCGGGAACGCGATGGCAACGCCGGGGCCTGCGCAGCGCTCGAACGGGCCGCCGAGCTCACCGAGGACCACGCGCTCAAGGCGGGGCGGCTGGCCGAAGCCGCCGTCGCCGCCGCCGACGCGGGCCAGGCCCGCCGAGCCAGGGAGTTGGTCGAGGACGCCGCCGCGCTGGTGGACGACCCCCGTTCCCGCGCGCGGCTGTGCGACCTGCGCGCCAGGATCGCGTTCGACGAGGGCGCCCCCCACCTGGCCCACGATCTGCTCTTGGCGGGCGCGGAGGAGCTGACCGCGCTCACGAGCGCGGAGGGCCCCGGCGGGCAGGCGCGGCAGGACCTGATCGCGGCCGGACTCATGCTGATCGACGCCGCGCGCAACGCCTGGCAGCTCAGCGACCCGGCCAGGGTCGCCGAGGCGGCCGAACACCTCCACAGGCTCGGCCTGCGTCCGGAGGACGGCCTCGATCCCGCCGTCCAGGCGGTGACCGGCGCGGCGGCGCTGCTGCAGCGGGGGCCGGCGGAGGGGCTCCCCATCATGCGCGGCATGGTCGCCAGGGGCGGCGGGATCGCCTCCGGCGCGCACACGTTCCGGATCAACGCGGCCTTCGTCGCCCCGCTCGTCGGTGACTTCAGGACGGGACACGACATCTCCGCCGCCATGGCCGCGGAGTGCCGGGCCGCCGGTGACATCGGCAAACTCCCCCTGGTCCACGTCACTCTCGCCGCCGCCGAGCTGTATCTGGGCAGGTTCCGGGACGCCGAGGCCACCGCGACCGAGGGTCTGCGGCTCACCTCCGGCACGGGGCAGCGCAACCGGGCGGGCTACCTGGAGGGCACGCTGGCGTGGCTGGCGGCCGTGCGGGGAGAGGCGGACCGATGCGCCGAGCTCGCGGCCCGCTCGCGCGACCGCTTCGACGCCAACCACATCGTCAACGGCCTGGCGTGGGCCGAGTGGGCGCTGGCCCTGCTCGACCTGGGCCAGGGCCGGTTCGCCGAGGCTCTGGACCGGCTCGACACCGCCATGACCGGCCCGGTGCGCCACCAGATCCAGGCCGTCTACTTCGCCCCCGACCAGATCGAGGCGGCCGTACGGCTCGGGCTGCCCGCGCGTGAGCCGCTGCGCCGGTTCGAGGAGTGGGCGACGGCCTCGGGACAGGACTGGGCGCTGGCCGTCCTGCACCGCTGCCGCGCCCTGCTCGAAACCGACTGGGAGCGGGCGCACGAGGACTTCGGCGCCGCCGTACGGCTCCACGCCGGCAGCGGCCGTCCCTGGGAGGCGGCCCGCACCAGGCTCGCCTTCGGGGAGCGCCTGCGCAGAGAGCGCGACAAGGGCAGCGCCCGGCCGCACCTGCGGGCCGCGTGGGAGACCTTCGAGCGGCTGGGCGCCCGCCCATGGGCCGAGCGCGCCCGCACCGAGCTGCGCGCCACCGGCGACACCAGCTCCCCGGCCGCGCCTGCTGAAGTGCTGTCCGCGCTGTCCCCGCAGGAGTTGCAGATCGTGCGGCTGGCCGCCAAGGGCCTGACCAACCGGGAGATCGGCGCGCAGTTGTTCCTCAGCCCGAAGACCGTCAGCTACCACCTCTATCGGGCGTTTCCGAAGCTCAACGTGGCCAGCCGCGCCCAGCTCGCCGGCCTGGACCTGTCCTGACCGGTCCGCCGCCCGAACTCACGGCCCGACATCGCCCATTTGTGAGGCATTGTCGCGAGTGGCGAGACATACTGAACCCGACCCCGTAGGAGCGCAGGGGAGGGCCGGCATGAAGGCCGAGGAACGCTGGCAGGCCAGGTTCCGGGCACCGCGGGTGACCCTACCCACGTGGGCACGCCAGGCGCCGCAGCGTGCCGTCTACCGCGGCAACGCCTCCGGCTTCTGGGAGATCTATGCCTGGGACCGGGCGAGCGGCCAGACCCGCCAGGTCACTGACCGCCCCCGCGGCACCCGGTACGGCGCGATCGACCCCACCGGCCAGTGGATCTGGTGGTTCGGCGACGCCCACGGCGACACTCACGGCGACGCCCGAAGCGACACGGACGGCGACGGGCACGACGACGGGCACGACGACGGGCACGGCGTGTGGTCGCGCCAGCCGTTCCACGGCGGCCCGGACGTGCCCCTGGCCATGCCGCCCGGCCACCCCTGCGGGCTCGCGCTCTCCTCGGACGGCGCCGCGGCCGTCGGCCGCTCCTCCCGGGACGGCTTCGAGATCCTGCTGGCCAGGCCCGGGAACGAGCCGGTCACGCTGTATCGCCACCACGAGTACGCCGCGGTCGCGGACATGTCGCTCGACGGATCGCTCATCGCCGTTCACCACAGCGAGCACGGCGACGTCCTGCACCCGGCCATACGGGTCATCAGGGCGAACGGCGCGACGGTCGCCGAGCTGGACGACGGACCGGGCAGGGGCCTGACCGGCGGCAGGTTCGCCCCCGTCCCCGGCGACCGGCGCCTGCTCCTCCTGCACGAGCGCCGGGGCCGCCGCGAACCGCTCGTCTGGGACCCGGTGACCGGCGAGCAGCGGGAGATCTGGCTGCCTATGCGCGGCGAGATCTCCGCGGACTGGTACGACGACGGCCGGGCGCTGCTCATCATCCACAACCAGCGGGGACGCACGGAGCTGCTCCGCTACGACCTCGCCGGGGGCGGCCTCACCCCGATCGAGAGCCCGCACGGGGTGATCGAGGCGGCCGCGCCGCGCCCCGACGGCACCGTCGAATACGCCTGGTCCAGCGCCGCCCACCCGCCGGTCGTCAAGTCGAGCAACGGCCACGTGGTCTTCAGCCCCGGGCGCACACCGCCGCCGTCCGTGCCGCTTGAGGACATCGACGTGGAGGGCCCCGGCGGGCGCATCCACGCCCTCGTCTCCCGGCCGGAGCGGGTGGCCGCGCCGTACCCGACCGTGTTCCTCCTGCGCAGCGTGCTGCCGGGGTTCGGCGGCCTGGGCGGCCAGGACGACGACTCGTTCCGGCCGCAGGTCGCCGCGTGGGTCGACAGCGGTTTCGCGGTGATCAGGGTGAACCACCGCGGCTCGTCCGGCTACGGCTCGGCCTGGCGCGACGCCCTGCGCGGCGAGGTCGGCCACATCGAGCTGGCCGACGTGACGGCGGTGCGCGAGTGGGCGGTGGAGCGCGGCATCGCCGACCCCGACCGCCTGGTGCTCGCCGGCACGGCGTGGGGCGGTTACCTGACCCTGCTGGCACTCGGCACCCAGCCGAAGGCGTGGACGGCGGGCATCGCCGCCGTGCCCATCGCCGACCACGCGGCGGCGTACGAGGACGAGGCCGAGTGCCTGCGCGCGGCGCACCGGGCGCTGCTGGGCGGCTCACCGGCCGAGGTGCCCGAACGGTACGCCGCGTCCTCCCCGATCACCTACGCCGACATGGTGGAGGCCCCGCTGCTGATTCTCATGGGGGCGAACGACCCGCGCTGCCCGGCACGGCAGGTGGAGCACTACGTGCGGGCCCTGGCCGACCACGGCAGGGAGGCGTCCGTCTACCGGTACGACACCGGACCGGGCACGCCGAGAGTGGAGGAGCGCGTGCACCAGATGACCGCGTCCATCGACTTCGCCGTCCGCGCCCTGTCCGCCCGCGAGCAGCCGTCGGCTCAGTGACGACCCGCGAGCACGGCTCGGTGATGACCTACGAGCAGGCCCTCGCACGATGTCGCCGACGAGATCAGGCCCAGGACTAGGGGGCGCGCAGGACGAGGATGGCCAGGTCGTCGGCGCTCGGCTCGGGCGCGAAGTCCTGCACGGCGCGGCGGATGCGCTCGGCCACCGCGCGGGCGGACAGGTCGATGCACTCCGCCAGCAGCTTGGCCAGGCCGCCGTCGTCGTCGAGCAGCCGGCCGCCGGACCGCCGCTCGGTCACCCCGTCGGTCACGCCCAGCAGCACGTCGCCCGGGGTGAGCCGCAGGTTGTCCTCCTGGAACTTGGCCTCGGGGAATACCCCGAGCAGCGACTGCGGCGAGGCGACGACCTCGACGACGCCGTTCGGCCGCAGCCGCAGGGCCTCGGGATGCCCGGCCGAGACGAGGCGGATGTCGAGTCCTTCCGGAGTGACCGTGATCTGGCCGTGCAGCAGCGTCAGGAAGCGGGCGCGCTCCCCCTCCTCCAGGATGGCCTGATTGAGCCGGCCCACGACGGCGGCCACGCCGTACCCCTCGCGGGCGAGCAGGCGGAGCGTGTGACGGGCCAGCCCGGTGACCGCGGCGGCCTCGGGCCCGGTGCCGCAGACGTCGCCGATCGCGAAGCGCCAGACGCCCTCCGCGATCGGGAACAGGTCGTAGAAGTCGCCGCCGACCTCGTTGTTCTCCCCGGCCGGCTCGTAGATGACATGGAAGTCGAGCCCGGGGGTCGTGGGCTCGTCGGGGGGCAGGAGGCTGCGCTGCAGCGCCCTGTTGGCCGCCGCCTGCTGCGCGTACAACCGGGCGTTGTCGAGCGCGAGCGCCGCACGCCGGCTGAGGTCCTCGGCGATCTGCATGGCCTCGTCGGGAAAGCGGTCGCGCCGGCCCAGGCACATCACGCCGAGCCGCCGCCCCCGGGCGGTCAGCGGGTAGGCCAGCGCCTGCCATTCGCTCATCGGCAGCACGGCGGGGGCGTCGTCCGCCGGCAGCGCGATCTCCTCCAGCTCGTCGCGCATGACGTCGATCTGGGTCTCGTCAGCGTGCCAGAGATAGGCGGGCCGCAGCTCGCCCAGCCCGTCCTGGTCGGTGTAGACGGCACACCAGCTCGCCAGGCGCGGCACCACGATCTGCGCGATGATCGCCGGGACCATGTCCGGGTTGAGCGTGCCCGCGAGCAGATCGCTCGCGTCCGCGAGGAAGCCCAGCCAGCCCGGGCCGTGTGCGGCCTCAAGCAGCCATTCGTCGCTCTGCACCGGCTCCCCGCCCGGAAGTTCCAGGCGGGCCCAGCGGGTGCGCAACGACGAGGTGAACGTGACGCCCCACGCGACGGCGTCGGCCGGCGGCCCGAAGTCCTGGCCGTCCGTCTTCTCCCGCACCTCCACCTGGATGGACTCGCCGTGGTGGAGCCACACGACCTCGAAGGGCGCGCCGACCGACTCCGCGACCAGTTCTCGTACCAGACGCTCGGCCTCGGGGTACACGGACATGGCGGCCCACGCCGTCATCACCTCGCGCGTGAACCGCTTCACTTCGGGCACAGCCGTCTCACTTGGCGTGAAGGACGCCGCCAGGACGGCTCGGGGACTAGTTGACACCACCATTGTGCTTACCACACTCCCGGCCGACCTTGGGTCAAGCAAGGGGGCCCCGCACCCCACGGAACGTGACAGACTGGCATGGAGTCCGCGGCTTGACAGGCCGTACGAAGCCCTACGCCTTGGTCGCGTCAGCCCCGTCGGGGTAAAGGAGGCTAAATGTCGCCCGCCAACGCCGAGCTGGCCGGGACCGAACGGGTCTACCGCGAATCCGATCTCGTTCCCTTCCTTGAGACGCTTATCACATGGCGTGACGGCGACTTCCGCCGCCGCGTCTCCCACGCCCCGCCGGGAGTCCTCAGCGAGATCCGGCTGCTGCTCAACGAGGTCGCGGACCGGCGCGAACACCTGGCCAACGAGCTGGCCCGGGTGCGACGCGAGATCGTCAAGGAGGGCCGTTTCACCGAACGGCTGAGCCCCGGGCCGGGCGTCGGCGCGTGGGCGGAGAGCGTGGGCTCGGTCAACGACCTCATCGACGCCATTGTGACGCCGGTCAGCGGCGCCGCCGACGTGATCGACGCGGTCGCCAAGGGCGACCTGTCCCGCCGGATCGACGTGGACCGCGCGGCCCGGGGCGAGGTACGCCGCCTGGGCAAGGCCATCAACGGCATGGTCGACCAGCTCTCGCTGTTCACCTCGGAGGTGACGCGGGTCACCCGCGACCTCGGCACCGAGGGCAAGCTGGGCGGCCGGGCCAACCTGCGCGGCATGTCGGGAAGCTGGCGCGACCTCACCGAGGCCGTCAACACGATGTCCGACCGCGTCTCGGCGCAGGTCCGCGACATCGCCGAGGTGACGACCGGCGTCGCGCGGGGCGACCTGAGCCGCAAGGTCACCGTCGACGCGGTCGGCGAGATGCTCGAGCTCAAGCACACCGTCAACACGATGGTCGACCAGCTATCGGCGTTCGCCGAGGAGGTCACCCGGGTGGCCCGCGAAGTGGGCACCGAGGGCAAGCTGGGCGGCCAGGCGCAGGTGCGCGGGGTGTCGGGCGTCTGGAAGGACCTCACCGACAACGTCAACTTCATGGCCAACAACCTGACCTCCCAGGTGCGGCAGATCGCCGTCGTCTCCACCGCCGTGGCCAAGGGCGATCTGTCCCGGAAGATCACCGTGGACGCCCAGGGCGAGATCCTGGAGCTCAAGGAGACCCTCAACACGATGGTCGACCAGCTCTCGGCGTTCGCCGACGAGGTCACCCGTGTCGCCCGCGAAGTGGGCACCGAGGGCAAGCTGGGCGGCCGCGCCGAGGTGAAGGGCGTGTCGGGCGTCTGGAAGGACCTCACCGACAACGTCAACTCGATGGCCAACAACCTGACCTACCAGGTGCGCAACATCGCCCAGGTCACCACCGCCGTCGCCAACGGCGACTTCACCCGCAAGATCGACGTCGACGCCCAGGGCGAGATGCTCGAACTCAAGAGCACCATGAACACGATGGTCGACCAGCTGTCGTCCTTCGCCTCCGAGGTGACCCGCGTCGCCCGCGAGGTCGGCACCGAGGGCCGGCTGGGCGGCCAGGCGCAGGTGCGCGGCGTGTCCGGCATCTGGAAGGACCTCACCGACAACGTCAACTTCATGGCCAACAACCTGACGTCGCAGATCCGTCAGATCGCCGTCGTCTCCACCGCCGTGGCGCAGGGCAACCTGTCCAAGAAGATCACCGTGGACGCCCAGGGCGAGATCCTGGAGCTCAAGGACACGATGAACACGATGGTGGACCAGTTGTCCGCCTTCGCCGACGAGGTGACCCGCGTCGCCCGCGAGGTCGGCACCGAGGGCCGGCTGGGCGGCCAGGCGCGCGTCCCAGGCGTGTCGGGCGTCTGGAAGGACCTCACCGACAACGTCAACTCGATGGCCAACAACTTCACCTACCAGGTGCGCAACATCGCCCAGGTCACCACCGCCGTCGCCAACGGCGATCTGACCCGCAAGATCGACGTCGACGCCCAGGGCGAGATCCTCCAGCTCAAGAGCACCATGAACACCATGGTCGACCAGCTGTCGTCCTTCGCCTCCGAGGTGACCCGCGTCGCCCGCGAGGTCGGCTCGGAGGGCCAGCTCGGCGGCCAGGCCCGCGTCGAGGGCGTCGAGGGCACCTGGAAGCGGCTCACCGAGAGCGTGAACGAACTGGCCGGCAACCTGACCACCCAGGTGCGCGCCATCGCCGAGGTGACCAGCGCCGTCGCCAGGGGCGACCTCACCCGGTCGATCACCGTGGAGGCTCCGGGCGAGCTGGCCCAGCTCAAGGACAACATCAACACGATGGTCGCCACCCTGCGCCAGACGACCAAGACCAACCAGGAGCAGGACTGGCTCAAGTCCAACCTGGCCCGGATCTCGCGCCTGATGCAGGGCCACCGCGACCTGATCGAGGTCGCTCGGCTGATCATGAGCGAGCTCACCCCGCTCGTCTCGGCCAGCCACGGCGCCTGCTACCTGTACAACGACGGCCGGCTCAACCTCATCGCCGGCTACGGCATCCAGCCGGGATCGGCCCCCAAGCCGCGCTTCGAGCTGGGCGAGGGGATCATCGGCCAGTCCGCGCTGGAGGCCAAGCAGGTCATCCTGGAGGGCGTGCCGGTCGACTCGATCACGGTCGAGACCGGGCTCAGCCGGTCGAACCCGGCGCAGATCGTCGTACTGCCGATCCTCTTCGAGAACAAGGTGCTCGGCGTCCTGGAGATGGCCTCGTTCAGGCAGTTCAGCGAGGTGCACCTGGCGTTCCTCACCCAGCTCGTCGAGACCATCGGCGTCACGATCAACACGATCATGGCCAACTCCCGGACCGAGGACCTGCTCACCGAGTCGCAGCGGCTCGCGATCGAGCTGCAGGAGCGCTCCGACGAGCTCCAGCGCCAGCAGGAGGAGCTGCGGCGGTCCAACGCCGAGCTGGAGGACAAGGCGGCGCTGCTGGCCAAGCAGAACCGTGCCATCGAGATCCAGAACTTCCAGATCGAGCAGGCCCGACGGACGCTGGAGGAGCGGGCCGAGCAGCTGGCGGTGTCCTCGCGCTACAAGTCCGAGTTCCTGGCGAACATGTCCCACGAGCTGCGCACCCCGCTGAACAGCCTGCTCGTGCTCGCCAAGCTGCTGACGGAGAACACCGAGGGCAACCTGACCTCGCAGCAGGTCGAGTTCGCCCGGACGATCCACGACGCCGGCTCCGCGCTGCTGCAGCTCATCAACGACATCCTCGACCTGTCCAAGGTCGAGGCGGGCCGCATGGACATCCACCCGCAGGCGATGTCGCTGTCCGCGCTGGTCGACTACATGGAGGCCACCTTCGCGCCGCTCGCGCAGGACAAGGGCCTGTCGTTCACCGTTCAGGTCGACCCCTCCGTGCCCAACGACCTGCGCAGCGACGAGCAGCGGCTGCAGCAGGTGCTGCGCAACCTGCTGTCCAACGCGGTGAAGTTCACCCACGAGGGCGAGGTCAGGCTGGAAGTCACCCACGCGCCCGCCAACGTGCCGTACGTTGACGAGAAACTGCAGGGATCGCAGGAGGACATGCTGGCCTTCAAGGTCGTCGACACCGGCATCGGCATCGCGCCGGACAAGCTCGAAGTGATCTTCGAGCAGTTCCGCCAGGCCGACGGCACGACCAGCCGCAAATACGGCGGCACCGGCCTCGGCCTGTCGATCTGCCGGGAGATCGCCCGTCTCCTCGGCGGCGAGATCCACGTCCAGAGCGCTCCCGGAGAGGGCAGCACCTTCACGCTGTACCTGCCCCCGAGCTACTCGGGGCCGCTCGCCGCACCCGACGGCGGCGCGATCGCCACGCCCGTGGAGCCGGACAGCCGCGTCGACGTGGTGCCCGACCTGCACATCAAGGACATCCTCCCGGAGATCCCTCTCCCGACCGATCTGCCGGTCCCCCAGTACACGCCGCTGGTGGACGGCCACGACTGGCAGGGGGACGACCCGCTGTCCGGGGCCAAGATCCTCATCGTGGACGACGACATCCGCAACGTCTTCGCGCTGACCAGCGTGCTGGAGCGGCACGGCTCGACCGTCGTGTACGCCGAGAACGGCCGCGAGGGCATCGAGCAGCTCGAACGCAACGAGGACGTGGCGCTCGTGCTGATGGACATCATGATGCCCGAGATGGACGGCTGGGCCACGACCTCGGCGATCCGCACGATGCCGCAGTTCGCCGACCTGCCGATCATCGCGCTGACGGCGAAGGTCATGCGGGGAGACCGCGAGAAGAGCATCGCGTCGGGCGCCTCCGACTACGTGCCCAAGCCCGTCGACGTCGACCGGCTGCTCGAACGGTTGCGTGGATGGCTCATGCGCGGCCGCAACGGGGGAACAGAACGAACGAGGGGCGTGCTGTCCCCAGAGGCCCGAGACTCCCAGGAGGCATGATCGATGCCTGACCGCGCCAGGGTCCTGCTGGTCGACGACCGCGAAGAGAACCTGATCGCCCTGGAGGCGATCCTCAGCTCCCTGGACGTGCTGCCCGTGCGGGCCCGGTCCGGAGAGGAGGCGCTGAAGGCCCTCCTGGCGACCGACTTCGCGCTGATCCTGCTCGACGTGCGCATGCCGGGCATGGACGGCTTCGAGACCGCCGCGCACATCAAGCGGAGAGAGCGCACCAGGAACATCCCGATCATCTTCCTGACCGTGGTCGACAGCGCCCCCGACTACGCCTTCCGCGGGTACGCCGCCGGAGCCGTGGACTACCTCACCAAACCGTTCGACCCCTGGGTGCTGCGCGCCAAGGTCGCCGTGTTCGTGGAGCTCTACACGATGAACCGGCGGCTCGCCGAGCAGGCGGCGCTGCTGCGCGAACGCCTGTCGAACGAGCTTCCGGGCGGCGGCGACCACACTTCCGTACTGGCCGAACTGTCCAGCCGCGTCACCGCCGTCGAGGACGAGCTGCGGCGGGTGCGGGACCTGGCGGACAAGTCCGGTGACACGCCCCTGAAGGGTGCCGTCGCCGAGCTGGGCGAGCGCGTCTCCCACCTTCGGGCCGGCTTCGACGCCCTGGGCTGACATCGCGTACGCGCCCCGTTCAGCAAGGCCGGGGGACGGGGCGCCTTCGCCTTCGCCTTCGCCTTCGCCTTCGCCTTCGCCTTCGCCTTCGCCTTCGCCTGGGTCAGGGTAAGCGTGGGCGTGGCGGCACGCCCACGCCGCTCTCCCTCGGCATGCCCGCTCTGCTCTTCCCCGGCACACCCGCTCCGCTCTTCCCCCGGCTCAGCCGGGCGGGACCGTCACGGACGCCCGGTCAGCGGCGGGCACGCTCCAGGGCGTCCCAGAAGCCGCGGCGCAGGGCGTGCCGGACCTCGTCGTGCAGCAGGAAGTCGATCGGCAGCGAGGACCCCTGCAGCAGGCGAGCCTCGAGATCGGACGGCATCCGGGGCTTGCGGGCGAGCACGGCCTCCAGCCACAGCGCGGGGGCGTCCCTGGCGACCGACTCGCCGAAGTCGTGGCCCTCCTTGTGCGCCGCCTTCACCGCCTCGGCGAGCGTCGTGGTCCCTCCCGTGTGGATCGGCACCGGCGCGGGCTGCGGCCCCGTGTACGGCCCCAGTTGGGAGGGGGAGTAGCCGGAGCCGTACTGGCCTCCGGCGGGACCCGAACCGTACTGGCTCCCGGAGGCACCGGAGCCATACTGGCTCTGCACCGGGCTGCTCGGCGGCGTCTGAACTCCCGAGGGCGGCGACGCCGCGGCGGACGCCGGCGGAGCCGGCAGCGGAGTATTCCCGGGCGGCTGAGCCTGGCGCTGCTGCTGAGAGGGCTGCACGGGCGGCTGCGGGGACTCCGGCGAGTAGCCGTTGTAGACCGGCGGGGACGGCTGCGCGGGAAGGGCCGGACGCGCGTGGGCGGCGGAGGACCGCCCGCCGCTGTGTCCCCCAGTGCCGTGTCCTCCAGTGCCGTGCCCCCCAGTGCCGTGTGCGCCAGTGTCGTGCCCGCCGGTTCCCTGAAGACCGGCTCCCTGAGCGCCATTCCCGTGGATACCGGTCCCCTCAAGACCGCTTCCCTGGGCACCATGCCCACCGGTTCCCTGAAGACCCGTTCCCTGGGTGCCGTGGGTGCCGGCTCCCTGGGCGCCGTTCGCGTGAGTACCGGTTCCCTCGAAACCGGCTCCCTGGGCGCCATGCCCGCCGGTTCCCTGAAGGCCGGGTCCTTGAGCGCCGTTCGCGTGGATACCGGTCCCCTCAAGACCGCTTCCCTGGGAGCCATGCCCGCCGGTTCCCTGAAGACCGGTCCCCTGGCTGCCGTGGGTGCCGGTCCCCTGGGCGCCGGCTCCCTCAAGGCCGCTTCCCTGGGGGGCGCCGCTCGCGTGGATGCCGTTCGCGTGAGTTCCGGTCCCCTGGGGGCCCGTGCCGTGCGATCCGCCGCTGTGGGTGCCCATGCCGGGTGTCCCCATGGCGTGCGGCTGAGTGACGTTCGAGGCCGGGCCGGAAGCACCCGGGTCCTGCGACACGCTCGGCGAGGGGGGGCCGTGCGATCCCGTCACCGGGGTCGCCCCGCCGTGAAGGCCGGCGGCGTGGCTCCCCTGTGACTGACTGCTGTTCGGCGGTGCCCCGTTCGGCGGTGTCCCGTTCTGATGCGAGCCGGTGAGGTGGGTCCCGTTGGACAGCGAACCGTTGCCGTGGGAGAGAGGGACGAGGCCGTTGCCGTGGGACTGGCCGTTGCCGTGGGATTGGCCGTTGCCGAGGCCGGGACCGGGGTCCGCTCCGGTGAGCATCGCGACGAACGGCCGGAGATGGCCGCTCGCGATCTCGACGAGGTCGTCGCACTCCTGCCGCAGGGTGCGCGCCGCCGACCAGGCGCCGTCGGCGGCGATCTGCATGACGGTCACACGGATACCGAGGTCCTGCGCGTCGCTCACCACCTGAGTGAGGTCCTCGTCACCGCTGACCACGACCGCGTCGCAGACCGCGTTGTTGCGCGCCAGGGTCATGAGGTCCCGGTGGACCTGGGCGTCGACGCCCTCCCGCCGGCCCGGCCGGATCCGGCCGAGGCGGAGCTTGAGCCCGGGGATGTCCGCCAGCACGTCGTGCTCCGGCGTACGGCGGCCCTCGACGGTCGCCTCGTACCAGTAGCAGCGCAGGAGCGGCAGGCCGGTGCGCTCTCTTGACAAGCTGGTCAGGAGCTGCAGCAGGCCCGGATAGTCCCAGGAGACGGCCTCGCGATGGCGGGTCCCATGGACGGCCATCGCGCCGTCTGCCAGCAAGTAGCCGGCGTCAACGAACAGCGCGCAGCGATCCACGCGACACCGCCCTTCCTACGTGGCTCTCTCAGGGTAGACAAGCGTGTCTTCCCGCGAGGGTGATTCCCGACGATTCAGCCCTCGCCCGCCTGGTAGAGGAATCGAGACACCCACGACCCTGGGATCGGAAGCGTTCACGCCGACCGTACCAGTTTGTCCATGTATCGCCTCCCCCCAATTTGTTATGAAAAGCGGGCAAAGAGGCGACCAGCAATGAAGCGGGAATCCGGCCCCGGCGACGGCTGATTCCCCTCTCCACAGTGAGGGGAGCTGTCAAGACCACGTTCTCGCGCTCACGACCGCGACGCCGAAGAAGACAGGGTCGCGCCGGGTGGCGAGCTGAAGTGCGGGGTGGGATCCCAGGAGAGCGTGGAGCGTGTCGACCGCGACGCCTCCGGCGTCTCCTTGGCCCAGGACGCCCTCCCGGCTCGGGTCCTCCCGGTCCCCGCGAGCACGATCACTCATGGTGACGACCCCCGCCCTGACCCCCGCGCCGTTCCACACCATCAGGTCGATCCGCGCGGGCGCGCCGCCCGGGGCGAGGCCGTCGAGGGGGAGCCGCAGGGCCTTCTCCCCGCTCCCGATGACCGCCGCCGCGTCCAGGACCACGGCCCGCGTGTACGGCTGCCGCTCGTCCTCGACCATCACCACCAGGCCCCAGGCCGCGTGCCGGACCGTTCCCGCACGCGCTGGGGCGCCCGCGACCCACCAGCGGCCCCCACCCGCCGTACGGACGAGAGAGGTCACTTCGGTGAACGCCTGATAGCCGGACCCATTGGTCAGATTCCGGCGGGCGACCTCGGCGGCGCGCAGGGTCGTGTATCCCGGCATCCCCGGCGCGCGCACCCGGATGTCCTCCGGGGGAACCGTCCCCCGGCCGCCGCCCGACCAGTAGAGGCCCGCCCACAGCACCTTGCCTCCGGCGGGCAGGCCGAGATCGGCGCAACTGGACGTAGGCGTCGAGGGGTCCCTGTCGAGGTCGATCGGCACGCTCACGCCCGAGTCCCGGCCGCCCGCGGCGGCTCCGCAGGGAGCGGCCGGCGCGGCGGAGCCCACGAGCGCGTTGCCGACGACCCGGGCGAGGAGGCGCCCGTCTGCGGCGAAGCGCGCGGCCGCGCCGGAGGCGCGCACTCCCCCGGTCGATTCGGCGGTGGTCTCCAGCCGCCCCGACCGCACGCGTACGGTGAAGGCCCGGCCCGTGGGAGCGTCCGCCGCCACGGCCACCTTCAGGAAGATCGCTGTCACCTCGCCGGCGGCGAGCGGTCCCCGGACGCACCTCACCACCTGACCCTGTGCCGCCTTGCCCTGCGCCGCCTTACCCTGCGCCGCCTTACCCGGTGCCAGGCGGCCCGACGCCGTGCACGACCAGCCGTCGCCCGCGCCGTTTTCCGTCCGGCCGTGCTCCGCGCGCTCGCCCGGCGCACGCCCCTGACCGGCGCCGTCGCCCGCCTCACGGTCCTCCCGCACCGCACCGTTCTGCCCCACCGCGCCCGGCTTCGGCTCGTGCCCCTGCCGCGTGCCGCCGCCCGCCGCGCGGCTCGGGCCTCCGCGCCCGTCCTGACCCAGGTAACGGACGCCGAGCGGGAGGGTCACCGTCGCGGCGACTTCGCCGGTGGCCGCGTCGCCCGCGTTGCGCAGCCGTACGGCGAGGAGCCCGGACTGGCCGCGCAGCAGGGCGCCGAGCGGATCGACGGCGACGACGAGCGTCTCTTTCGCCTTCCTCCCGGCGCCTGCGGCCTTCCGGGGTCCGGTGCCGCTCTGGCCCGACCGGACATGCTCACGGGCCGCCCGGCCGCGCTCCTCTGCCTGCGAGCGGCCCTGTGCGGTTCCTGGCCGCACGAGTGGCGCGCGCTCGGTGGCCGGGCGGCCTGCCTGCGACTCACCTCGCTCCCGAGCCCGCTCCGGCGTCTGCCGCGCCTCAGACTGCCCGCGGCCCCGGGCACTGCCGCCGGCACTGTCCCGCTCGCGCGTCTGGGCACTGCTTTGGGCACTGCCCTGGGCAGCGCCTTGGGTACCGCCCTGCGCGCGGGCCCGGACGCTGCTTTGGCCACTGCTTTGGGTGGTGCTTTTGGTGGTGCTTTGGGTGGTGCTTTGGGTACTGCCCTGCGCGCGGGCCTGAACGGGACGGTCCTGGTAGGGGTCCCGGGAGAGCTGACCTCGCACTTGCTGCCGTTCCGGGGCGGAGGCCCGTGAGGCGCTCGTGGCCGCCTGGCCCTTAGCCCCCTGGCCCTTACCCGCCTGACCCGTGGCCGCCTGCCCCGTGGCCGTCTGGCCGCTGGCGGCCTGACCCGTGGCGGCCTGACCTCTGACCTCCCGCGCGATGGCCTCCCGTGCCCTGTCTTCCCGCGCCGTGTTCTCCCGTGCCGTGTTCTCCCGTGCCGTGTTCTCCCGTGCCGTGGCCTCCCGCGCGATGGCCTCCCGCGCCGTGGCCTCTCGTGCCGTGGCCTCTCGTGCTGTGTTCTCCCGCGCCGTGGGTTCCTCCCGCGACGGTTGCCGATCGGCACCGGGTGTGACCCTTCCGGTGATCTCGGGCATGCCGAGCGCGATGCCCGCGCTAGGCCCGTCGGCACCGCTTACGGCCGCAGGATCGTCCGAGGTCTCCGGCGTCGGGGCGCTCACATCCGTCCGGGACTCCTGAGCACTCGGCCTCGGCGAATCGTAGGGAGACGTGGCGCCCGTCGATTCGGGGTGGCCGGTCGCGGCCCGCGAACGGGAGGCACTGTCCGCAGGCTGCGGACGGTCCAGAGCCCGCGTCCCGTCCTGCCCTCCCGAGCCGCCGGTGAAGATCATGCCCGTCGGCTGGGCGACGAGCAGGAAGGCGGCCGTCGCGAGGGCGGCCACGGCGATGCCTCCCAGCACCGCCCGATGCGACGTCGGCACGCTCCGCACCAGTGCGGACAGCCGCGCCGGCGTCGCCCGCGCTCGGGCGAACGCCAGTCGCGGCACCCCACCCACCTTCGGGCCCGCCTTCGCGAACACGCGCCTGGTGATCACTCGCGCACGGCCGTACACCGCCCCCGGCACCGCACGCACCTTCGCGGACGCGCGCAGGGTCGTCGTCCGAGCCCTGGCGTACGCCCCTCGCAGCAGCGCGCCCGCCCGTCCACGCGCACGCCCTGCCGGGCCCGTCCCGCCCTGGGCGGTCCGCCCGGCCCCCCTCATGCGGTCCGCGCGGCTCGCCAACGCCCCCATGTGATGACGCACGGCTTCCAGCCGCGCCTGCGCCCTGCTCCCCAACCCGCTGCCCAACCCGCCACCCAGCCTGCCGTCCGCCCAGCCGTTCGAACCGCGCCCGCTCATGCGGCTCGTCATGCCCCCGTACGGCCGTGCTCCCGTGGCGGCCGAAGTGGCGAGGTCGGCGAGGTAGTCGTCCACGGCCGGCCCGGCGACGAGCTGACCGACGACGGCCCGCAGTTCCTGCGTGAGATCGACCAGCTGGAGGAAGACCGACCGGCAGTCGATGCACTCGGCCACGTGGGCGTCGACCGCACCGGCCTCCTGCTTGGGCAGGCCGTTCTCGACATAGCGCAGGATCATCGACAGGATCGGCCGGCACTCGGCACGCGGCGCGCTCTCCAGGTGCAACCGCAGGTATGCCTCCCGCAGGCCCTGACGCGCTTTCCGGGCGAGAAGGGCCGTGGCCCTGCCCGACAGACCGAGCATCGGACCCGCGTCGGCGGGCCTGCCGCCCTCGATCTCCCCATGCCACAGCACCGCGCGCCAGCGTTCCGGCAGCGAGCGGTAGGCGCGGGCGAGCGGCGAGCGCTCCAGCCCCGTGAGTTCGGGATCGACGTAGAGGGAGTCGCCGTCGGCCAGGTCGACCACTCCGGCGGCAGCGTAGCGGCGCACCGACGCGAGGAGGTAGGGCCGGAACGCGCAGACGGGCCCGCCTCCCCGCCGCACCACCTCGAGAACTCTCGCGAAGGTCTCGACGAGGAGGTCCTCGACCGTGCCCTCGCTCTGCGCCACCTGCCGGGCCAGGGACCGCGCGGCGGCCGAGTGTCGCCGGTAGAGCGTTCCGAAGGCCGCCGTGTCGCCTCCCCGCACGGCCTCAAGCAGTTCCATGTCGGCATGCCGGACTTCTCTACCCATTGCGACCTCGCGATTACGGTGAGTTGCACGGCGATACATTCCGCAGTCCATGTCCTGGCTAAACCGCTGGAGCCTCTTTACTCTCAGTAGTCTTCGCACGCCACACCCGGGGCGTCCCGGCCCGTACGGCCCGCACCGCGAGACCGGCCGTACGCTGAGCCTCATGAGTGACCGCGACAGACTGCTTGACGAGATCAAGAACAAGGGCATCGTGCACGGCCGGGTCGTGCTGTCCTCCGGCAAGGAGGCCGACTGGTACGTCGATCTGCGCCGCATCACCTTGGACGGTGTGGCGGCGCCGCTGGTGGGCCGGGTGATGCTCGACCTCACCGAGGATCTGGGCTACGAGGCGGTCGGCGGTCTCACGCTGGGCGCCGACCCGGTGGCGACGTCGATGCTGCACGCCGCGGCGGCCCGCGGCCGCACGCTCGACGCGTTCGTGGTGCGCAAGGCGGGCAAGGCCCACGGCCTGCAGCGCAGGATCGAGGGGCCGGACGTCGCCGGGCGCCGGGTGCTCGCGGTGGAGGACACCACCACGACGGGCGGGTCCGTGCTCACCGCCGTGGAGGCGTTGCGCGAGGCCGGTGCGCAGGTCGTGGGCATCGCGACGATCGTGCACCGGGGTGGCGACGAGGCGCTGGCGGCGACGGGCGTGCCGTACCGCTCCGCCTACTCGCTCGCCGATCTGTCGCTCATTGATCCGCGGATCGCTTCACACTGAACGCCTGCCGCTCACCGGCCGGCCCGGGGGATCTGACGGTTCCGTTCTCGAAGACCTGGACCGTGCTCGCGTCGTCGAGGACGACGTCGAGTTCGGGCTGGAAATAGGACGCCTCCTCGCCCCGGGTCAGGTCCCGGTCGATGAGCACGTCGCCGCCGGGCACCCGGACGAACACGGGACACCGTTCGGCCCGGCAAACCACGCGGATGGTGGGCGCGCGGGGCGCGGAGGGCTCGGCGGAGGGCCCTGCGGAGGACCCGGCGGAGGGCTGCGCCGACGGGGTGGAGGCCACGCCGGAGCCGGGCTCCTCCGAGCCGAACGTGGACAAGAGCGCTCCCGCGCCGACCACGATGACGGCGAGCAGCAGCACGGCCGCCAGACCGACCAGCGCCAGCCTGGCGATGCCAAGGGGATCAGACCTGTGGCGTCCCACAATCGGGAGGGTAGCGGGTGTGAGGCATATCTCAGTACTGACCGGTCACTTCTCGTGCGGCAGGACTTCCCGCAGGTCATCCGCCGGCTCCCCGTAGGCGCCGGCGGACGGGCGCGTCCCGTCGGCGGCTTTACCGGGGTGCGTGGTGGCGGCCCTTGGGAGCGGCGGTGGCGCTCCGGCGGCTCTTCATGACCTCGCGCACGATCGGGATCACCGACAGAAGGATGACGACGAAGACCCCGGGAAGGATGTATTTGTCGATGCCCTCGACCTTGCTGCCGAGGAAATAGCCGAGCAGCAGCAGGGCCTCGACCCAGACGACACCGCCGGCGACGTTCCAGACGAAGAAACGGCGCGCGTCCATCTCCAGCACGCCGGCCACCGGGTTCATGAAGGTGCGGACGATCGGCATGAACCGCGCCGCGACCACGGCCTTCGCCGGGCCGAACTTCTCGAAGTAGTACTCCGCCTTCTCGACGTGCTCCCTCTTGAACAGCCGGGAGTCCGGCTTGTCGAACATCCTCCTGCCGACCTTCGCCCCCAGGAGGTGGCCCAGCTGCGCTCCCGCTATCGCCGCCAGCGGCGCGCCGATCAGCAGAGTGGGCAGCGACAGAGGCGCGATCCCGAATCCCTTCGCGGCGGCGGCGGTGCTGAAAATTCCAGCGGTCACCAGCAGCGAGTCACCGGGCAGGAAGAACCCGACGAGCAACCCCGTCTCGGCGAATACGATGGCGATGACGCCGATCGTCGCGAAGGCGCCGAGCATGCTCAGCCACCACTTCGGGTCAAGAAGGTCCAAGAGCACGTCCACGGGGCGAGCCTACCTGTCCCGGATGCGATGAGACTGAGAAGCGGCAGGGCTGTGGAAAACCGTGAATCGCGGAATGACCGCGGCTTTCCGGGCACGCCACATACCCGGCTTTCCCGATCGGCCCGGCCTTCGGGATACTTGCCACGCCGCATACCGTCAGAAGGAGATGACTTCGCATGCCTATCGCGACTCCAGAGGTCTACGCCGAGATGCTCGACCGCGCCAAAGCGGGCGGCTTCGCGTACCCGGCGATCAACGTGACCTCGTCGCAGACCCTGCACGCCGCGCTGCGCGGCTTCGCGGAGGCGGAAAGTGACGGGATCATCCAGGTGTCGACCGGTGGCGCGGAGTTCCTCTCCGGCACCACCGTGAAGGACATGGTCACCGGGTCCGTGGCGTTCGCCGAGTTCGCCCGCGTGGTCGCCGAGAAGTACCCGGTGACGGTGGCGCTGCACACCGACCACTGCCCGAAGGACAAGCTCGGCTCGTTCGTCCGTCCACTGCTGGAGATCTCCGCCGAGCGCGTCGCGCGCGGCCAGGACCCGCTGTTCCAGTCGCACATGTGGGACGGCTCCGCCGTGCCGCTGGACGAGAACCTGCAGATCGCCAGCGAGCTGCTCGACAAGACCGCCGCCGCCAAGGTCGTCCTCGAAATCGAGATCGGCGTGGTCGGCGGTGAGGAGGACGGCGTCGTCGGCGAGATCAACGAGAAGCTGTACACGACGCCGGAGGACGCACTGGCCGTCGCCGAGACCCTCGGGCTGGGCGAGCGTGGCCGCTACATCGTGGCCGCCACCTTCGGCAACGTCCACGGCGTGTACAAGCCGGGCCACGTCAAGCTGCGCCCGAGCGTGCTCAAGGAGATCCAGGACGCCGTCGGCGCCAAGTACGGCAAGGAGAAGCCGTTCTCCCTGGTCTTCCACGGCGGCTCCGGCTCCACCGCTGAGGAGATCCGCGAGTCGATCTCGTACGGCGTGGTGAAGATGAACATCGACACCGACACGCAGTACGCCTTCACCCGCCCGATCGTGGACCACATCTTCCGCAACTACGACGGCGTGCTGAAGGTCGACGGCGAGGTCGGCAACAAGAAGGCCTACGACCCGCGCGCGTACGGCAAGGCCGCCGAGGCCGGCATGGCCGCGCGCATCGCCGAGGCGTGCCAGCAGCTCAACTCCACGGGCACCAGGATCAAGTAAGGGAACGGCCCGGCGGGAAACACGAAGATCCATTCTTGTATCGATCTTCTGTTCCCGCCGGGCGGCCCATACCCCTCGGGCTCGTGACAGGTAAGACTGTCACCATGGAATCGCACGAGAACCTCCTTGCCGGCCCGCCGCCCACCTTGCTTCCGGACACCCCCGAGCCGCGGCAGATGCTCGAGTCGGGCGCCAAGGCGGCAGACGTGGCGGCTCGCTTTCCCGCCTACTCGGCGGCCTGGGCCGCTCTCGCCGACGACTACTTCGCCGCGGGTCACGCCGTCACCTCGTACGCGTTCGCCCGCACCGGCTACCACCGGGGTCTCGACCAGCTGCGCCGGGCGGGCTGGAAGGGGCACGGACAGATCCCGTGGGAGCACGAGCCGAACCAGGGTTTCCTGCGCTGCCTGAACGCCCTCGCCCGGGCCGCCCAGGCGATCGGCGAGAAGGACGAGGCCGAGCGCTGCGCCCAGTTCCTGCGTGACAGCAGCCAGGACGCCGCGCAGGCGCTCACCGCGAACTCCTGAACGACCCCCGGACGACCTCCCGGACGAACTGTCGGACGACCTCCCGGATGAACTGCCTGAACAGGGCCGTACACGGGGCTGTGCGCGGAGCCGTGGGCCCGTCTCGCGGCTTAAGACTCCGTTCACCGTCAGGGTGCCCCTCAGGTAGTCTCTGTGTGCAAGGGGCCCCTGCCGCGCTTGCGTCAGGGGCTTTCGTCTTGGTGCAGGAGTTGAACCATGCCGGCTGTCGTTCTCGTTGGCGCCCAGTGGGGCGATGAGGGCAAGGGGAAGGCCACCGACCTTCTGGGCGGCGACGTCGACTATGTCGTGCGTTACCAAGGCGGCAACAACGCGGGCCACACCGTCGTCATCGGCGACCAGAAGTACGCGTTGCACCTGCTGCCGACGGGAGTGCTGTCGCCCGACGTGGTGCCGGTGATCGGCAACGGCGTGGTCATCGACCCGGGCGTGCTGCTCAGCGAGATCGACGGGCTGGCCGAGCGGGGCATCTCCTGCGACCGGCTGCTGATCTCGGCCAGCGCGCACCTGATCATGCCCCAGCACAAGGCCATCGACAAGGTCAGCGAGCGTTTCCTCGGCAAGGCCAAGATCGGCACGACCGGCCGCGGCATCGGCCCGGCGTACGGCGACAAGATCTACCGCATGGGCATCCGGGTCCAGGACCTGCTCGACCCCGGCATCCTCGGCAAGAAGATCGAGGCCGCGGTGGGCGAGAAGAACCAGATCCTCACCAAGATCTACAACCGCCGTGGGCTCGACCCGGCGAAGGTGCTGGAGGAGTACCTCGGCTACGCCGAGCGGCTGCGCCCCCACATCGCCGACACCTCGCTCGTGCTCTCGCAGGCGCTCGACCAGGACAAGGTCGTGCTGCTGGAGGGCGGGCAGGGCACGCTGCTCGACATCGACCACGGCACCTACCCCTTCGTGACCTCCAGCTCCCCCACCTCGGGCGGCGCCTGCGCCGGTTCCGGCATCCCGCCGACCCGCCTGACCAGGATCATCGGCATCCTCAAGGCGTACACCACGCGCGTGGGATCGGGGCCGTTCCCGACCGAGCTGCTGGACGAGCAGGGCGACTGGCTGCGCCAGACCGGCGGCGAGTACGGCGTGACCACCGGCCGCAACCGCCGCTGCGGCTGGTTCGACGCGGTCATCGCGCGGTACGCCACGCGGATCAACGGCGTGACCGACTTCTTCCTGACCAAGCTCGACGTGCTGTCCGGGCTGGAGCGGATCCCGGTCTGCGTGGCGTACGACGTCGACGGCGTCCGCCACGACGAGATCCCCATGACGCAGACCGAGTTCCACCACGCCACGCCGATCTACGAGGAGCTGCCCGGCTGGCAGGAGGACATCACCAGCGCCAAGACGTTCGACGACCTGCCGCCGAACGCGCAGGCGTACGTCAGGGCGCTGGAGGAGATGAGCGGCGCCCCGATCTCGGCCATCGGCGTCGGCCCGGGCCGCACGCAGACCATCCAGATTCGTTCCCTCATCTGAGGACCATCCGGATTCGCTCCCTTATCTGATGATCGGTGGCGTACGCGCCCGGAACCGGAGGGTTCCGGGCCGCGGACGACCGAGGCGGTAAGGTACGCCGCTGTGCATGGATACGTTGAGCTGCACGGGCATCGCGGAGCCCGGGGCCTGAGGCCCGAGAACACCCTGCCCGGCCTGGCCTTCGCGCTGGAGCTGGGGGTCGACGCGCTGGAGTTCGACGTCGCCATGTCCGCGGACGGGCAGCTGGTGCTCACTCACGACCTGCACGTGTCCCCGGTGACCAGCGCCGACACGGGCATGGCCGCGCCGGGGGACGAGATGTTCCCCTACGTCGGCAAGCCGATCGTCGCGCTCACGCTGCCCCAGTTGCGGACCCTCGACGTCGGCGTACGGCTGCCCGAGCGGCCGGACGACCGCTTCGCGCTCACGCAGGTGCCGCTGCCGGACACCCGGATGCCGACGCTGGGGGCGGTGCTCGGCCTGATCGGCGCCCTCGGCGCCGACGACGTGCGCCTCCACGTCGAGCTGAAGTCCGATCCCACCCGCCCCGACCTGTGCGCCGACCCGCGCCGCTTCGTGGAGGAGGTCGTGCACGAGCTCGACCGGCACGACCGGCTGTCGAGGGCGGCCCTGCTCAGCTTCGACTGGCGCATCCTGGAGATCGCCAGGCCGCTGGTCGAGCGGCGGTACGCCCTGGTCGAGCGCGACACGATGACCCCCGCCTGGATGAACGGCATCCGCCTCGGCGAGGTCGGCGGCGACCTCGCGGCGGCGGCCGCGGCGGTGGGGGCGACGACGCTGTCCCCCGACCGCGTGCTCGTCGACGAGGCGCTGATGACCGGAGCGGCCCGGCAGGGCCTGCCGGTCGTGGTGTGGACGGTCAACGAACCCGACGAGGCCGCCCGGTTGATCGACCTGGGGGTGGCCGGCATCGTCACCGACTACCCCGACCGCATGCGCCGCCTCTGGAAGGCCCGCGGCCTGCCGCTGCCCGACCCGGTGACCCCGCTCCGCCCCGTAGGAGCCTGAAGCCCGGCATCCCGGGGCCACACCGCCCGCACCGCCCGCACGGCCCGCGCCGCGCCGTCACGTAGCCGAGCGGCACCCTGCCCGGCACCCTGCCCGGCGCGGTCGCCGTCGCGCGGCCCCGGGCGACTCACTCCTCCACGGACAGCGCGCCGGACGGGCAGAGCTGCACGGCCCTGTTCACGGCGGGCGCCACATCCGCCGAAGGCTCGGCGTCGAGCACCACGACCGTCCCGTCGTCCTCGCTCTGGTCGAACACCTGGGGCAGCGTGAGCACACACATCCCCGCACCGATACACCGTCCGGTGTCCGCCTTGATCTTCATCGTTCTCCCACCACTTGTCTCACCACAGCACCGACAGGCGGTGCACACCGTAGATCGCCATATTGGACCGCAACGGAACCTCCCGTGCCGGCACGGCCAGGCGCAGGTTGGGGAAGCGGCGCAGCAGGGCGGGATAGGCGATGCGCATCTCGATCCGGGCGAGCTGCTGACCCAGGCATTGGTGGATGCCGTGCCCGAAGCTCAGGTGCCCGTGCGCCGACCGGCTCACGTCGAGGACGTCGCCGCCCTCGAACCGCCCGGCGTCCCGGTTCGCCGCCCCGATGGACAGCGTCACCGCCTCACCGGCCCTGATCAGGGCGCCGCCGACCTCCACGTCCTCCAGGGCCGTACGGGTCGGCCCGATGTGCACGATGCTGAGGTAGCGCAGCAGTTCCTCCACCGCGTTCTCGACGGCGGCCGGGTCGTCCCGCACGACGGCGAGCTGGTCCGGGTTCGTCAGCAGCGCGAACGTGCCGAGGCCGAGCATGTTGGCGGTCGTCTCATGACCCGCGATGAGCAGCAGCAGCCCTACGCCGGCGATCTCCTCGGTCGTCAGCTCAGCGCCCGCGACCAGGCCGCTCAGTATGTCGTCGGCGGGTTCCTTCGCCTTCGCCGTGACCAGGTCGTGCAGGTAGGAGTACAGGTCCTGCACCGCCGCCCGGATGTCCGCCATCGAGGAGCCCAGGTCCAGCAGCACCGCCGAGTCACGCTGGAACTTCTGCCTGTCCTCGTACGGCACGCCGAGCAGTTCGCAGATCACGAGTGAGGGGATGGGCAGCGCGAAGGACTCGACGAGGTCGGCGGGGGCGCCCTCGCGTTCCATGGCGTCGAGGCGGCTCTCGGTGATCTCCTGGATTCTCGGTTCGAGCTGCTTCATCCGCCTCACGGTGAACTGCCCGGTCAGCAGGCGGCGGTAGCGGGTGTGCGCGGGAGCGTCCATGCGGAGGAAGAACCCCGGCGTGAGCGGCTCGCCGCGGAAATCGCCACGCTGGGGGATCGGCGAGTGCAGCAGTTCGGGCCGGGTGCTGAAACGGTTGTCGGCCAGGATCGCGCGGGCCTCGGCGTAGCCGGTCACCAGCCAGCCCTCGTGCCCGTCCGCGTACGTCATCCGCTGGACCGGCGCCTCGGCGCGACGGCGTGCCAGTTCGTCCGGTGGATCGAAGGCACGCTCCCGGGTCAGGGGATAAGTCGCCAGCCGGGGTGTCGCCTCTGTCATGACACGCTCCTGTGCGAGTGGAAACGGTCGATGTGTCGAGCGGCCCGCTCCCCCCACCTAACAACATCATCTGACATATCGCAATGACTAATTGCTCATGATTCCGGTCATGAAGCGTACGCGGCGAAACGGATGCCGCGGTGGTCAGCCCGTCACCCAAGGCCGGAGCTTGTCGGGGTTGAGCACCGCCCAGATGTGCGTGATCCGGTCATCCGCGATGTCGAACGCCATCACCGACACGGTGACGCCGTCCTGCCGGGCCACCAGACCGGGCTGGCCGTTGACCGTGCATTCCCGGACCGTCACGGAGGGCACCGCACTGGCCCGGTCCATGAAGAAGCGTGCGATCCGCTCGGCGCCCTCGACCGGATGGGGCACGGCGCCGACGAACCCGCCGCCGTCGCCGGTCGCGACGGCGTCGGGGGCCAGGAGGCCGATGAGTGCGTCGATGTCCTTGGCCTCCCACGCCTGCTTGAAGTCCCTCACGATCCCCGCGCGCCGGGCCACCGGGGTCGCCGGAGCCTGGGCGTCGCGGATGCGGCGGCGGGCCGAGGAGGCCAGCTGGCGGCACGCCGCCGGGGTGCGGCCGACGATCTCGGCCACTTCCGTGAAGGAATAGCGGAAGACGTCGTGCAGGACG
Source organism: Microbispora bryophytorum (assembly GCF_043197435.1). Lineage (NCBI taxonomy): Bacteria > Bacillati > Actinomycetota > Actinomycetes > Streptosporangiales > Streptosporangiaceae > Microbispora > Microbispora bryophytorum. The sequence goes on from NZ_JBICTF010000002.1 coordinate 465,714, forward strand.
AACGCGACGCGCTCGGCCGGGGTCATCGAGTCGAGCACGACGAGGAAGGCCATGCTGACCGACTCGTCCAGAGTGACCCGGTCGGCCGGATCGGCCGTCGCGCCGCCCGGTCGCCCGCCGATCCACTCCGCGGGTTCGGGCAGCGGCTCCGGGATCCATTCGCCCACGTAGCGCTCCCGCCGGGCTCGCGCCGAGCCGAGCAGGTCGAGGCAGATGCGACTGGCGACCGTCATCAGCCACCCGCCGGGAGACTCGACGGCCTCCTGCCGCTGCCGCGACATGGCGTACCAGCGGGCGTAGGTCTCCTGCACGACGTCCTCGGCGTCGGCCAGGGAGCCGAGGAGCCGATACGCGAGATTGATCAACCGGCGCCGCTCGCTCATGATCACGCTCAGGCTCGGGTCGAGCCGGCCGTCTCCCGGCCCCGATGGGTTGGTCATGGTGTCGCCGGCCCCCTTGGTCGCATCCGTCCTCACTCGGTACGACGAGACACCCCACCCGACTGTGAGGTCTCGGTGCCGGGAGGTCTCGGTGCCGGGAGGTCTCGTCTCTGTGCGGTCCTGGCTCTGGGAGGTCCCGGCTCTGGGAGATCGCGGCGCCGCCTCACATTGCGAGGGGGTGTGTCGTCGTACCGCTGAGACCACCCCTGAAGAAGGAAGCCGATCATGGAACCCGTGAACGTCGCGATCGTTTACTACAGTGCCACGGGCACCGTGCACGCCTTGGCGCAGGCCGTCGCCGAGGGCGCGGAGAAGGCCGGCGCACACGTGCGGCTGCGCAAGGTCGCGGAGACGGCCCCACCGGAGGTCGTCGGCACCAGGCCGGAGTGGGTCGCGCACCTCCAGGACACCGCCGACGTCGCCGAGGCCGCCCTCGACGACCTGGTCTGGGCCGACGCCGTGCTGTTCGGCGCCCCCACCCGCTTCGGCAACCCGGCCGGCCAGCTCAGGGCGTTCATCGACACCACCGGCCCGCTGTGGTACCAGGGCAAGCTCGCGGACAAGGTGTACTCGGCCTTCACCGCCTCCAACACCGCCCACGGCGGACAGGAATCCACCCTCCTGGCGCTGGGGAACACCTTCTACCACTGGGGCGGCATCATCGTGCCCCCCGGCTACACCGACCCCGTCCAGTTCCAGTCGGGCAATCCCTACGGCGCCTCGCACGTGGCGGGCGACGGCGCACCCGGCGAGGTGTCGTTGCAGGCGGCCCGTCACCAGGGCCGCCGGGTCGCCGACACCGCGGCCCTGCTGAAGGCCGGCCGGGCCGCCTGATCCGGCCCACGCGCGTCCTGGCGAGCCGGGAGACTCCCCGCCGGGACGCGCGTGCGGGCGTCCCGGGGAGAAGGGGAGAAGGGCGGTCAGAGCCAGCCGTTGCGGCGGAAGGCGCGGTGCAGAAGCGTGCAGGCCACGACCATCACGCCGATCACGATGGGGTAGCCGTACAGAGACTGGATCTCGGGCATGTGCTCGAAGTTCATGCCGTAGATACCGGCGATCATCGTGGGGACCGAGATGATCGCCACCCATGAGGAGATCTTGCGCATGTCCTCGTTGGCGAGGGCGTTGGAGCGCGCCAGGGCGGCCTGGAGGATCGAGTCGGACAGCTCGTTGGACGCCTGGACCTGCTCGCACACGCGGGACAGGTGGTCGCCGACGTCGCGGAAGTACTCACGCATCTCGGAGGGGATGCTGCGCCGCTGGGGAAGGGCGTTGAAGGGGGTCAGGAGCGGTCCGACGGCGCGCTTGAGCTCCAGCATCTCGCGCTTGAGCTGGTAGATCCTGTTGATGTCGCGGGAGCTGACCTCCGCGAAGACGGCCGCCTCGACCTCTTCGAGCTCGGCCTGCATGAGGTCGGCGACCTGCAGGTACTTGTCCACGACGTGGTCGGCGATGGCGTGCAGGACGCCCGTGGGGCCGCGGCCGACCAGCTTCTGCTTCGACTCCAGCTTCTCGCGGACGTCGCCGAGCGGACAGTGCCGTCCGTGCCGCACGGTCACGACGAAGTCGGGCCCGACGAACACCATGATCTCGCCGGTGCCGATGATCTCTCCGCTCGCCGTCGACACCTCGTGGTCGAGGAACGCGACGGTCTTGAGCACCACGAACAGCGAGTCGCCGTACCGCTCGACCTTGGGCCGCTGGTGGGCCTTGATGGCGTCCTCGACGGCGAGCGGGTGCAGGCCGAACACCTCGGCGAGCCACTCGACCTCGGGCGCGGCGGGCTCGTGCAGACCGACCCAGACGTACGCGTCGGGCACCTCGTTGGCCTCGTTGTGCTCGCGCACCAGGCGCACGGCCTCGGGAATGCCGCCGGCGTCGACCTTCCTGCCGCCGACGTACGCGCCGAACTCGACGAGGGAGTTGCTCGGTGGGACGCAGCCGACGACCGGCTCCGCGTTCATCGACGCGGCGCCGAGGTGCGTGGACATGACGCGGGTGTGCCTGTTGATGCGGGGAAAGAGCAGAGTGGAGCGCATGGCGGTCCCTTCCCGCCCGAGCCGACACGCTCTACGCGCGACGTGATGTCACCCCTTCATACAGGCGTGAGCTGTCCCTCGGGCTTCAGTTGTGGAGTGGTCGGGATTGCGCACGACGTACGTGCGCGAGCACGTACTGACGGGATCACCAGAATTCATCCCAGACCACCTCCAATCGCCACGAGACAGCGCGAAGCCTATCCAACCTACCACACGGCCGTTGGACACCTGTTCCAGGGTAGCGGCGTCAAGTCCCGCCGATCATGCACTTCTTGCCAAAAACAGCCTCCACAAACTGGCCATCGGTGTGTATCCCCACTCGTACCTGGCACATCGGCGCCGCTTCGCCGGCGACGGCGGCGAGCTCCACGTGACATCCTCGGCGCCCCCACCCGGGCACGCGCCGGCGCCGGAGAAGACACCGAGAAGACACCCGAGAAGACGCCGGAGAGGACGCCAGAGGCCGGGAGGCGGCCGACCGCTGCGACAATGGTCCGGTGCGCGTACTTGTCATCGGTTCCGGGGGTCGTGAGCACGCTCTGTGCCGGACCCTGCGGCTCGACCCCGCCGTCGTAGAAGTCCACTGCGCCCCCGGCAACGCGGGCATCGCCGAGGTGGCCACCCTGCACCAGGTCACACCGACCGACGGGGCGGCCGTGACGGCGCTCGCCGAGCGGCTGGGCGCGGACCTCGTCGTGATCGGCCCCGAGGCTCCGCTGGTGGCCGGCGTCGCCGACGCCGTCAGGGCCGCCGGGATCGCCTGCTTCGGCCCGTCGGCGCAGGCGGCGCAGGTCGAGGGGTCCAAGGCGTTCGCGAAGGACGTGATGACCGCCGCCGGGGTGCCGACCGCACGCGCGTACACCTGCACCACGGACGAGGAGGCCGCGGCGGCGCTCGACGCGTTCGGCGCGCCCTACGTCGTGAAGGACGACGGCCTGGCCGCCGGCAAGGGCGTGGTCGTGACCGACAGCCGCGAGGAGGCCCTGGAGCACGCCAGGGCGTGCGAGCGCGTCGTCATCGAGGAGTATCTCGACGGCCCCGAGGTGTCGCTGTTCGCGCTGTGCGACGGGACGAGCGCCGTGGCGCTCCAGCCTGCCCAGGACTTCAAGCGGGCCTACGACGGCGACAAGGGCCCCAACACCGGCGGCATGGGGGCCTACACCCCGCTGCCGTGGGCGCCGGAGGGCCTGTCGGAGCAGGTGATGGCCGAGATCGTGCATCCGACCGTGGCCGAGATGGCGCGGCGCGGCACGCCGTACACGGGAGTGCTGTACGCCGGGCTGGCGCTGACCGCGAACGGCCCCCGGGTGATCGAGTTCAACGCGCGGTTCGGCGACCCGGAGACCCAGGTCGTGCTCGACCGGCTGGAGACCCCTCTGGGAGAGCTGCTGCTCGCGTGCGCGACCGGCGCGCTCGCCGGGCACCCGCCGCTGCGGTGGCGCGACGGCGCCGCCGTGACCGTGGTGCTCGCCGCGGAGAACTACCCGGCCGACCCGGTGAAGGGCGACCCGATCGCGGGGCTTCCGGTGACGGTCGAGGACGCGTACGTCCTGCACGCGGGCACGGCCCTCGACGAGAACAACCGGCTCGCGTCGAACGGCGGGCGGGTGCTCAACGTGGTCGGCACGGGCGCCGACGTCGCCCAGGCCAGGGCTCGGGCCTACGAGGCGCTGGAGCAGATCACGATGCGCGGCTCCCACCACCGGTCCGACATCGCCCTGGCCGCCGCCTCCTCCTGACCGCGTCCTCCCGACCTCTCGTGGCCGTCCGTACGCAGGTGGCGCCCGGCGCCTGCGTACGCGGCCGGCCGCGTCCATGCCCGGCCGCGCTCTGTCCCGCTGCTCAAGGCGGTGTGCAGGACTGGGAAGATGGAACGGTGAAGCACCTGCACTCCGGCAAGGTACGCGACCTCTACGAGACCCCCGACGGGCTGCTGCTGATGGTCGCGTCCGACCGCATCTCGGCCTTCGACTACGTGCTCGAACCCGGCATCCCCGACAAGGGGGAGATCCTCACCCGGCTGTCGCTGTGGTGGTTCGAGCAGCTCAAGGACGTGGTTCCCCACCACGTGGTCTCGACCGACGTCCCGGCGGAGTTCGCCGGCCGCGGAGTGCTGTGCCGCAGGCTGCGGATGGTGCCGGTGGAGTGCGTGGCCCGCGGCTACCTCACCGGTTCCGGTCTGGTGGACTACCGCCGGGAGGGCGTCGTCTCCGGCGTGCGGCTCCCGGAGGGGCTCACCGACGGGTCCCGGCTGCCCGAGCCGATCTTCACACCGTCGTCCAAGGCCCCCATGGGCGAGCACGACGAACCCATGACGTACGAGGAGGTCGCGGCGGAGGTGGGCGAGGACGTGGCCGAGCGGCTGCGCCGGATCACCCTCGACGTCTACAGCCGCGGGGCCGAGATCGCTTTGGAACGTGGCATCATCCTGGCCGACACGAAGATCGAGCTGGGCTGGGACGCCGACGGCGTGCTGACCCTGGGCGACGAGGTGCTGACGCCCGACTCCTCCCGCTTCTGGCCCCTCGACCAGTGGGAGCCGGGCCGCTCCCAGCCGTCGTTCGACAAGCAGTTCGTCAGGGACTGGCTGCTGTCCCCCGAGTCGGGCTGGGACAGGTCGTCGGGAGAGGCGCCCCCGCCGCTGCCCGACGAGATCGTCGAGCGCACCCGCAGCCGTTACGTCGAGGCGTACGAGCGGCTGACCGGCGAGCACTTCCGCGGCTGAATCACACAGGTCACACAAGTAGTCTCAAGTGACTCGTTCCCCCCTGCGTTCTGGGGGTAGTTCCTCCCCGAAGCTCCCGGAACAGCGGCTACTCTAGGCCGATCGTCCTCGCCGACAACCCGGCTGCCGGCTGACGGGAGTCCCCCACCCTTCCCCCGAAATAGGAGCAATTCATGGTCCGTTACCGCGTGCGCGGTGGCAACGTACTGCGTGGAACCGCCTTCATCCAGGGCGCGAAGAACGCCGTACTGCCCATGATCGGGGCGGCGCTGCTCGCGGCCGAGGGCCGCACGGTGCTCCGCAACGTGCCCGTCATCGAGGACGTGCGCCGGGCGGTCGAGCTCGCCCAGGCCGTGGGCGCGAAGGTGGAGTTCCACGAGAGCGAGCGGACGCTCGTCATCGACGCCTCCCGCCTGACCAGCCCGGTCCTGCCCGCGGAGATCGCCCGCCGGTTCCGGGGATCGGTGCTGTTCGTCCCCGCGCTGCTCCACCGCCTCGGTGAGGCGATCATCGAGGGCATCGGCGGATGCAACCTCGGCAGCCGCAACCTCGACTTCCACTACCTGGGCTACAAGCGCCTCGGCGCGATGGTGGACGAGGGCGAGTCCGTCATCCACATCAAGGCGGGCGGCCTGATCGGCGCCCCGCTCTACCTCGACACCCCGTCGCACACCGGCACCGAGAACCTGATCATGGCCGCCGCGCTGGCGCGGGGCACCACCATCATCGAGAACGCCGCCCTCGAACCCGAGGTGCTCGACGTCATCACGATGCTGACCCGGATGGGCGCGCGCATTCGCGGCGGCGGCACGGGCTTCATCACCGTCGAGGGCGTGGACGAGCTGACCGCGGTGGAGCACACGGTCATGCCCGACCGGCTCGACGCCGGCGTGTTCGCGATGGCCTCGGCGATCACCGGAGGCGAGGTCAGCCTGGTCGGCGCCTCCCTCGAACACCTCGGCGTGGTCCGGTGGAAGCTGGAGCAGATGGGCGTCGAGTTCGAGAACCACGGCGCGGTGCTCCAGGTCCGCCGCAACCGCCCGCTGCGCCCGATCAACGTCATCACCGACACCTATCCCGGCTTCGCGACCGACCTGCAGTCGCCGCTCATGACCGTGGCCTGCCTCGCCGAAGGCTCCAGCTACATCCACGAGCGCATCTTCGACGGCCGCTTCGCGCTCGCGGGCGAGCTGAACAAGATGGGGGCGAACGTCGAGGTCGAGGACAGCCGGGCGGTCGTGCACGGCCCGACGCCGTTGCGCGGCGCCGAGGTGACGGCGCACGATCTGCGGTCGGGAATCGCGCTCGTGCTCGCCGGTCTCGCGGCGGAGGGCGAGACCACGATCGGGTCCGGATATCTCATCGACCGCGGTCACGCCGCGCTCGCGCAGCGTATGCAGTCACTCGGCGCAGATGTGGTGCGTGAAATTTCCACTTCGGACGAGGTCTGAGTCCGGAAACCTTTACTAATGCCCTGACCAGCGGGGACCTTCCGATTTACGGAACAGCCGGGACCACCCAGAATGGTATTCCGGCGAATCTGGGCGTGACATTACGGCCTTAACCAGCGATCGTTCCAAAGAGAAGCCACAACAAACGAGGGCGACGTGGGATGGGACGAACATTGGTCGAGCGCACGGAAGACACTCCGCGCGGGTCACGTCTGGGCACGGTGACACCCGACCTCACCATTGGTGTGGTGGGGTCGCACGATCTGGTCGAACGGGTGATGCTCATGGGGCACTCGGCTGCCCCGGTGCCCTGCCGGCTGGTCGCGGCCGCGTACCGAGATGAACAGGAGGCGGCTGACAAGGTGACCCGGCTCGGTCCGGGTGTGGACGCGTGCCTGTTCGCGAGTCCGGTGCCTTTCGAACTCGCCCGCCGGGCCGGCGTGCTGACGATGCCCGCCACGCACGTGCAGCTCGGCGGGGCCGCGCTCGTGGCGGCCATCGCGCGGGCCTCGCTGGACGAGCGGATCGATCCGCGCCGGGTCAGCCTCGACGTGCTCGGGCGGCCGGACATCGACGAGGCGTACATGGACCTCAACCTCTCCTCGGGTGAGGTCCACAGCCGTGACGAGCCGGGCCCGGTCGGCACGATCACGGCCTTTCACGAGCGGCTGTTCCGCCAAGGGGCCACGACGGGCGCTCTCACGTGCGTCCAGGGTGTGTCCGACCGGCTGACCGCAGCCGGGGTGCCGGTGGTGCCGATCCGGCCGACCTCCGCGGCCGTCCGTACGGCACTGCACACGGCGTCGCTGCTCGGCGCCCGTCACCGGCTGGAGGAGTCGCAGCTCACGGTCGTGCTGGTCGAGGTGCCGACACTGCGCGAGCCGGTGCGGCGGGCAGCGCCGCGCTACTGGCGCGACGAGCTGCGGCTGTCACTGCACCGCCTGCTGGTGCAGGAGGCCAACCGGATCAACGCGAGCGTGTGGCCGATCGACGACCACAGCTATCTCGTGGTGGCGACGAAGGGCTCCATCGCGACGGCCACGGACGGGTTCCGCGTGCTGCCGTTCGCCGCGCGGATCCGCGAGGAGCTGGGTCTGGCCGTCGAGGTGGGTGTGGGGATGGGCCGCACCACGCACGAGGCCGAGACGCACGCGAGGGGCGCGCTCGCCCGCACCCAGGGCGGCAAGCAGCCGCAGGGCTTCGCGGTCGACCGGGAGGGGCGCGCGCTGGTGCCACCGCCCCGGATGCCGCCCCAGCCGGGCGGACCGGTCAAGCCCAAGGGGGTCGAGGTGCTGGCGCGCCTGGCCGCCAAGCTGGAGGGCGGGGACACGGTCGTGGACGCGGAGGGCGCCGGGCGCATGCTCGGGGTGACCCCGCGGACGGCCAGGCGGTTGCTGCGCACGCTGGTTGACGAGGGACTCGCGTGGCCGCTTCCGCCCAACCGCACTCCTCAGCCGGGCCGGCCGCGGCAGCTCTACCGCCTGATCGTGGAGAAGCTGAACCGGTAATCACCGTACAGAAGCGACGGTCTATTGTCATGACCCATGGAACGAAACGGTCATGACACTCGGGTATGGCTGGCCTTGGCGGCCGTGTACGTGGTGTGGGGCTCGACGTATCTCGGCATCGCGATCGCCATCCAGACCCTTCCGCCCATGACGAGTGGTGGACTCCGTTTCGTCGCGGCGGCGCTGGTTCTCGGCACGGTCCTGCTCGTCAGGGCCGTGCCCTTCCGCATGCGGTGGAGAGAGTTCGGGAGCGCCGCGCTGGTGGGGCTCCTGCTCCTCGCCGGAGGCAACGGCATGGTCGCCGTGGCCGAGCAGCACATCTCCAGCGGCCTGGCCGCGCTGCTCGTCGCCTCGACCCCGCTGTGGCTGATCGTGCTCAGAACGGCCTTCCGGGACCGGCCGCACCTGCTGACGCTGGCCGGCGTGCTGGTGGGCTTCGCCGGAGTCGCCTTCCTCTCGCTCCGGGGCGGCGGCGCGTCCGGCAGCGGAGCGGGCATCACCGTGGTGCTGCTGGGCTCGCTGTCGTGGTCGGTGGGATCGTTCCTCTCCCCGCGCATCCCGATGCCGGCCAACCCCTTCGTGGCCAGCACGGTCGAGATGGCGGTGGGCGGCGTCGCCCTGCTGGTCATGGGGCTCGTGCAGGGCGAGCGGCTGCACGTCGGCGCGGTGAGCTGGCAGTCGTGGACGGCCCTGGCCTACCTGGTGCTGGTGGGCTCACTGGTGGGCTTCACGTCGTACATCTGGCTGCTCGGCCATGCCCCGATCTCGCTCGTGTCCACCTACGCGTACGTGAACCCGGTGGTGGCGGTGCTCCTCGGGATGGCGGTTCTGTCGGAGCCGGTCACCGCGGCCATGCTCGTGGCGGGAGCCCTGATCGTGGTGGGGGTCGCGCTGGTGGTGTCCACCGAACGCCGCGGCCGGACCGCGCCGCCGCCGGAGGAGGAGACCGCCGCGGTCCCAGGGCGCGTCACGGCGTCCCGGCCGACCACCGAACCGTGAAATCGGACCGGTTCGATGGAGCGCGCGGGCGAAACCGGTAATTCGAGGCCGTGACCGAATCAGGCGCTTGATTCCGCTGCGATCCGCCAATCATCCCGCGATATTCGAAGGGGAAAGGCGACGACGTCTCGCGGGGACGCAGAGCGGGCGACTCCGCGGGCGGCCGCCCGCGGAATTCGCCGAGATCCACTGCCGTCACCCCCGCGCCAAGATCACGACAGAATCCGGATGGGATTCACCGGTGCTGCCTAAGTGAGTGCTTCAGCCTGAAAGATGGCGAGAAGTACCACTTCTTGTGCGCGTCGCCACGGTCGGCGTCGAGGCGTCAGAGCACTATGCGCTGCGCGTCGCGGAATGAGACGTCCTTCAGGAAGCGTGCCGGAACGCCTCGGCGGCGGCGAGGAAGACATCGTTGGCCTCGCGGTCGCCGATGGAGATCCGGGCCCCCTCCCCGTCGAACGGACGCACCGCGACGCCCGCGGCCGCGCACTTCGCGGCGAACTCCATCGTGCGCTCGCCGAGGCGCAGCCAGACGAAGTTGGCCTCGGTGGGCGGGACGGTCCAGCCCTGCGACAGCAGCGACTCCCTGACGCGGGAGCGCTCCTTGATCACGGTCTCGACCCGCTCCTGCAACTCGTCCTCGGCCTGCAGGGACGCGATCGCGGCGGCCTGGGCGAGGTGGTTGACCGCGAAGGGCAGCAGCGTCTTGCGGACCGCGGCGGCCACCGGCTCCTGGCCGATCAGGTAGCCGACCCGCAGCCCCGCCAGGCCGTACGCCTTGGAGAACGTGCGCAGGACGGCGACGTTGGGTCGCTCGCGGTAGAGCGTGAGGCCGTCCGGCACGTCCGCGTCCCTGACGTACTCCCGGTAGGCCTCGTCGAGGACGACGGTGACGTTCTCGGGCACGCGGTCGAGGAACCGGGTGAGCTCGTCGGCCCGGTTCACCGTCCCGGTCGGGTTGTTGGGATTGCACACGAAGACCAGGCGCGTCGCCGGCGTGATGGCGTCGGCCATGGCGTCGAGGTCGTGCGTCTCGTCGCGCAGCGGCACCTCGACCGCGTTGGCGCCCGAGAGGCCGACCAGCAGCGGATATGCCTCGAACGAGCGCCAGGCGTACATCACGTCGGCGCCGGGCTCGCCGACCGCCTCCAGGATCTGCTGGGCGACCGCCACCGATCCGGCGCCCAGCGCGACGTGGTCGTACGGCACGCCGAACCGCTCGGCGAGCGTCTCGGTGAGCCGGACCGCGCCGGGATCGGGATAGCGGTGAACCTCTGTGGCCGCCCGCGCGATCGCCTCCACCACCGACGGCAGGGGTCCGAAGGGGCTCTCGTTGGAGGACAGTTTGTATGACCGGCCGTCCGGGGAGACCACGGCCTTGCCCGGCTTGTAGGCCGGCATGGTGTCGAGGATCGAGCGGAATCGAGACATGTCCTAACGATAGGAGATCCGCCTGGCCGGGCGGCACCCCGCACGCCCCCTGTGGACGACCGGGCGGCCCCGCCCCTACTCGTAGTAGGCGTAGAGCACCTTCCAGGTGCCGGCGTACTGGCAGTTGAGGGACGGCTTGGCGGCCTTGCGCTCAGAGCAGGTCTTGAGCTCGACCACGCCGACGTTCTTGGCGGTGAAGGCGAACTTCTTCTTCGCGCCGAAGGAGCAGGTGCGGTAGTTGCGGTAGGCCAGGTGCGGCTTGTTGGCGGCGTCGAAGTAGCTGACGCGGAACAGGGCCCAGCCGCAGGTGGACGGCTTGTGGGTCAGGCTGGTGACGCTGCCGGCGACCTTGACGTACGGCGCGGGCAGGCTCAGGTTGTCCTTGGCCGCGGCTGTCAGGGAGCCGCTCACCTTGGCCTTCGACCCGGCCGCGTAGTAGGGGCCCCAGGACTTGGAAGAAGAGGCCTGGGCCGCCGTCGCGGTGGCGAGCGGGGCGAGGGCCAGAATGCCGGCCGCGATCGTGATGCCTGCCAGGGAGCGGGTGAGGGTCATGGCGGGGTCCTTTCCTCTGTTGTTGCGGACAGCTTGTCCCGGGGCGCTTTCAAGCCCCTTGACGTCCGCTGTACCTCCCTGGCGGGCCGGAGATCTCACTTCCGGGCTCGAAGGCAAGCACTAAGATCCACCGGCATGTGGCGGAAAGCAAGAATCGTGATGGCCGGCGCCTGCGCGGCCGGTGTGTGCGTCGTCCCCACCGCGACCGGACCCGCGACCGCCGCGACCACCGAGACCGCGATCGCAAAGGCCGCACCTGCCAAGACCGCGACCGCCAAGACCGCGACCACCGGGACGGTGGCCGCGAAGGCCGCGACCCCGGCCGGGGTGAAGAAGAAGCCCTACTGCGCCCGCTACAAGTGCATCGCCCTCACCTTCGACGACGGCCCGTGGCCCTATACCCCGGCGCTGCTCGACACGCTGAAGAAGCACAGGGCGAAGGCCACCTTCTTCCTGCTCGGCAGGAAGGTGGCCAACCGTCCCGAGCTCACCCGGCGGATCCACGAGGAGGGGCACGACATCGGCAACCACACCTGGACCCACCCCTCGCTCACCGAACTGTCCGACGGTGAGGTGTTCGAAGAGGTCTCAAGCACCTCGAACATCATCAACCAGACGATCGGTGAGACGCCCGACTACATGCGCCCGCCGAACGGGGCGACCAACTCCAGGGTCGCGAGTCTCATGGCCGATCTGGGGCTGCCGCAGATCCTGTGGACGGGGTCCACGCTCGACTGGCAGGCCCGCGACACCAAGGTGATCGCCCAGCGCACGCTGAAGCTCGCCAGGCGCAACGGCGTGATCCTGCTGCACGACATCGTCCCCGAGACGGTCAAGGCCATGCCCGGCGTGCTCACCGCACTGGAGAAGCGGCACTACAAGTTCGTCACGCTGACGACCCTGCTGCAGGGCCGCACACTGCGCCCCGGCGAGGTCTACCCGCCCCGCGGCAGGTAACCGGCCCCCGGTGTCGGCTCCGCGTGCGGAGCCGACGCCCCCGGCGGCAGGGGCACCGGCAGAGACGCCGGCGGGGGCACTGCCGGCACCGGCAGAGAGGCCGGCGGGGGCACCGCCGGAACCGGCGGGGACACTGCCGGCACCGGCGGTGCCATCGGGGACACGGCAGAGGCGACCGCCGTCTCCGTCAGGGGGACGCGGCCCGCGTCTGCCGTGAGTGAGCGGTCCAGGGCCGCCCGCATCCGGGGCTGCAGGGGCCGCTCGACCAGCCGGTGCACGCCGTACGCGACCACGAGCGCGGCGGCCACGGCCAGCGGGAGCGTGAGGCGGTTGCCCAGCGCCGGGTGCAGCCACCGGATCACCAGGAACCCGATGTGGTGGTGGAAGAGGTAAAGCGGATAGGTCAGCGCGCCGAGGAAGGTGAGCCACCGCCAGTCGATCCGATCGAACGCGCCGACCGCCACGAGGACCATCACCAGGAAGATCAGCGAGATCACGCCCACCACGAGCGCCGAGCCCAGCGCCTGCCCATATCTGCGGACCACCGGTGATCCCTCGCTCAGCGCCGTGTAGAGCCCGAGGATCCAGCCCACGCCCACGAACAGCCAGGGGAACAGCGACCCGCCGAAGCGGTGCACGAGAAACAGGGCCATCCCCGCGATGAAGTACGGCGCGCTGAACGGGACGAGCACCACCTGCAGCAGGTCGGCGTCCACCCGATCCGCGATCGCCAGCAGCAGCACCCACGCCCCCATGAACGCCAGGCACCGGCGGTAGGTGATCCCCACGGCCGCGAGGCAGGCGATGAGGGCGTAGAAGACCAGTTCCTGCCACAGCGTCCAGTAGACGACCTCCAGGTCGCGTACGGCGAAGCCGTGCTGAAGCATCGTCACGTTGGCCAGCAGTTCGGTGAGGCTCGGCCGGTGATCGGTGGTCAGCCCGAAGACGGCCAGGCCGCCCAGGACGAGCACGCTCGCCCAGTACGCCGGGAACAGCCGGGCGATCCGCGACGCCGTGAAGTGGCCCGGCGTGCGGCCCCAGGCGCTCATCAGGATCACGAATCCGCTGATCAGGAAGAACAGGCGCACGCCGTACACGCCGAACACGGTCGCCGTGCTCAGCGTGGGAAAGGCGTGGGACGTGCCCCAGGCGCGCGTCTCGCCGAAATGGAAAAGGACGACGCCGAGAGCCGCGCAGAACCGCAGAAGGTCGAGCACGCGCAGCCGGGACGGGCCAGGAGGGATGGCCGGCGCATCGGTGATGCGGGGGGCCGCAGCCAGCATAGGCCGGAATATATCCTGAAAGATTCCTGTGAGCCGGACATTCACCCAGCGCTGGTTGTGGAGCATGCGCCCGCGCCCACCCGCCCCGCCGGGCGCGGCCGGGCGGGCACACAGGCCGGTCGGGCAGGCAAGCCGGTCAGGAACGGGCCGGTCAGGAACGGGCCGGTCAGGAACGGGCCGGTCAGGAACGGGCCGGTCAGGAACAGACCGGCCAGGAACAGACTGGTCAGGTATTGCAGGCCGGTCAGGTGCGCAGCATGGGCGGGTGCAGCAGCACGGCGGGGCCCCGGCGGTAGAGCATGGCGGGACGGCCGCCGTCCCGCGTCGTGGTACGCCCGGTGGACACGAGGAAGCCCTCCGTCTTGGTGACCTTCCTGTGAAAGTTACGCGGGTCGAGCGGACGTCCCCAGACGATCTCGTAGACGCGGCGCAGCTCCGCGACGGTGAACTCGGCCGGGCAGAAAGCGGCGCCGAGCGAGGTGTATTCGAGCTTGCCCCTGGCCCGCTCCACGCCGTCGAGCATGATCCTGCGGTGGTCGAAGGCCATCTGCGTCAGCTCGGCCACCGGCTGCCAGCTCATGTGGGCCTCGGTGGACGCGGGCAGGTCGGGGGCGAGGCCCAGGTAGGCCACGCTGACGACCCGCTGGCGCGGATCGCGGTCCGGGTAGCCGTAGGTCTGGAGTTGCTCCAGGTGGACCGGCGCCCCGGGAAGGCCGGCCCGTTCGGCAAGCACGCGGGCCGCCGCGGCGGGGAGGTCCTCCTCCAGCTTGATGAAACCGCCGGAAAGCGCCCACCGGCCCTCGTACGGCGGCCGGTCGCGCCGCCAGACGAGAGCACTGAGCTGCTGGGACCTGACGGTGAGCACGACAAGATCCACGCTGACGGGGATACGCGGGATCATGCGCAGCACGCTACAGGACGCGGGCCGCGACTCGGGCCGTCCGGAGTCGGCCGGTCCGGCCCCTCGCGGGAGCGTCACCACCGCTCCACACCCCCGTAACCGGGACAGGCGTCCCCGGACGTCGCCCGGCACACCACCTATCGACACACCACCTATCGACACACCACGATCGGGACAGCACCGGCCCGATGCCGGGCGGCCTGCACAGCACGCCCGGCACAGCATGATCGGCACAGCACAGCGCAGCACAGCACGGCGCGGCACGCCCGGCATGGCACGGCCGATGCCGGGCGACGCACCGCCGGGAACGTCAGAACGCCTGCGCGGGCTTGACGTAGGTCACACGGAGGTTCAGGTAGGCCGCCGCGCCGTAGTCGTGGCCGCGTACGGCGAGCAGGTTGCAGCAGTCGAGGTAGGTCGCGGGCACCACGACGTCGATCGCCCCGGCGGCGCACTTGCCGCTCTTGGCGCTCTGCACGAGGTGGCCGTTGAAGTAGACCTGCGCGTCGTTGTCCACCGTGCCCTGGATGCGCACCGCCTGCGCGTCCCGCGGCAGGTGCAGCCAGTGGCGCACCAGGATGTCGGTGTTGACCGCCCACGGGGTCTTGACGTTCGTCTGGTTGTTCCACGAGCAGGTTCCGTTGGTGGTGCCGAAGCCCGCCTGCCCCCGCTGCCAGGCGCTGTCGTCGAATCCCGGCTCGGCGAAGCCCGCCACCTGGGTCGTGGCGGGCACCTGGAGGTAGGCCCAGCCCGTGCTGTTGTAGTCGAGCGCGGTGACGACGTTCGCACGCCCGCTCGCGGCCTGGGCGGTGGCCGCGGGGACGGCCAGGGCCATCGCGGCCACCAGCGCGCCCGCCGCGAGACCGGCGGGCAGGTGACGAAGTCGGTTCATGGGGCGGTCTCCTTGTCGATCGTCGAGTGCCCTGTGGGGAGGACATCTCGATGCCGGCGTGGACGGGGTCAACCGTCGCTCCGCCTTCGGCGGCGGGGCAGGCATAGGAGATCAGCGGGCGGGGCCGGCCACGCACGCGCCCCGCCGCGGCCTTGTCCGGTCCTTGTCCGCTCCTTGCGCGCACATTGCCGGGCCGTGCTCATCGCGCGCCTCCGGCACGGACCCACCGCAGCGCCTGCGGGCCGTGCTCATCGCGCACCTCGGCGCGGCAGGGGGACGGGCCGGGGAACCGGCCGGCTCGGCCGGAAGGCGGTCAGCCGGTGTTGTGGTAGTAGACCGGCTCGGCGGACTTCCTCCCGTCGGCGGAGGTCACCTCCACCTTTATCCAGACGTCGTCGGGGACCGTGGCCCAGTCCACCGGGATCCAGATCTTCTCCGTGCCCGCCGGCAGCCCCTGGATCGGTGTGGTGTCGTGCCAGCCGACCGTGGCCGAGTCGACGACCCGCGGCGTGTCCAGGCCCGGCCAGCTCAGCGTGACCTTGGCCGAGCCGACGTGGTAGCCGCGCACCTCCAGGCCGTCCTGGATCTGCCGCGCGCGCCGCTGCGCCTCGATCGGGATCGGGCGGTCCCAGTCCGCCGCGATCTCCTGCGACAGCGACGGCGAGCCACAGGTGAAGAAGTCGCTCCACATGTACGAGATGATCTTCGACACGTACGGCGCGGCGAGCGTCACCTGCGTGTCCAGCCTGGGCTTGTCGGTACGCCCGCGAGTGCCCTGGCGGCCGCAGTTCTCCGTCGAGGTGGACGGCTCGAACGCCTCGACGTTGGCCCACAAGTCCACCTGGACGCCCTCCTGGACCAGCTCCTGACGGGCCTGCGACATCGCGCGGTAGTAGTCGCGGGTGCTGCCGTAGTAGGCCGTGGCGTACGTGCTCTCCCCGACGACCGGCTTGAGGCTGTCGTCTACCGGCTTGTTCTTCCAGTTGGGCCAGAACAGGCCGACCTTGCCCGTGCCCCGGCCGTCCTGCGGCGCGATGATCTCCACTCCGGTGCGCGCGAGGGCCTTGAAGCCCCGGGCCACCTGGCTGGGCGTGGAGGTGTACTTCACCCGTCTGCGGCTGTCGATGTACGGGCTCACCAGGATCGGCTTGTCGGGCAGTTCCTGTTCGACGATCAGGTGCTGCTCGGCGTACACCTGGAGCGTCTGGACCTTGCTCGGGTCGGGCCAGTCCCGCAACTGCAGCTCGAACGGCTGGTAGACGCCGCCCAGCGACTCGCGGCCCTTGAAGCGGTCACCGTAGTCCTGCAGGATCCGCCGGGTCAGCGTGGTGAGCGTGCCGATGTGGCGGGGGTCGGCCCGGGTGGACTCCTCGGGGTCGCGCGGCGCGAGCGGCAGGGCGGGAAAGACCTTGATGCCGAACCGGTCGCCGAGGTCGAGCAGTTCGCTGAGGCTGTCCTTGGCGCCCGCCGACACGAGGATCAGGTGGTAGCCGCGCCCCTCGCGGGTGAAGTCGCACGTGGGGTCGTCTGAGCCGTCCTCGGGCGCGAGGAGCCGGAAGAAGACGTCGTCCCCCACGACGACCTCGTGCTCCATCTGCGGGCAGCGGAAGATGCCGGGGCCGAACCGCTCGTCGGTGCGGTAGACGTACGTCCTCGTGATGCTGTTGCCCGCGTTGGCCGCCTGAAGCTCCTTTTCCGCCGCCTTCATGCAGGACAGCCCGTTCTCGACGCAGCGGGCGTACCTGGCGTCGGGCTTGGGCTCCTTGCCCTCGGGAGTCGACGCCTCAAGGACCTGGCCCTCGTCGTCGGTCTCGCGCGCCGACAGGCCGAAGCCGAGGCGGACGACCGTGTCCCCTCCGAGGCGGTGGATGGCCTGCAGCTGGCTCCGCCAGGTGCAGGGATCTGAGGTCGGGATCAGCCAGTAGCCGCTCACGGCGTACGGCGTGGTCGCCGCGGTGTCGAAGGTCCCGCAGGGGTCGGTGAACTCGCTGTGCGTCGGCGACCCGATCACGGGAGTCGAGGGGGCGGTCTGCCCGGCGCTGGCGTTCCCGGAGCCCATGCTCCCGTCGCGGAACACGATCACCACCGATGCGACGCCGGCGAGAATCGCCACGCCCAGGACCAGAGTGAGCCAGCGCACTTTCAGGACACTACCGCCCGTCGTTCAAATGATCTTGCCGCCCCAGACTACCCGGATGTGCGCGCTGCCGGGCCGGTGTCGCGAGCCGCCCGCCGTAGTGTTCACCGCGCGTTCAGCTCCTGAGCGGTCAGCTCTTGACGCCCGCCCACGCCTCTAACTGGGTGACGAACCGGCGTGCGGAGTTGGGCCAGTGGTGGTTCGCCCGCGCGGCGGCGTAGCCGCGCCCACCGGTGCCGATCCGCTCGAAGGGGTTGTCCCTGAGCTGGAGCACCGCCCGCGCCACCGCCTGGGGGTTCTGCCAGGGGACGACCAGGCCGCACTGGTAGCGCTCCACGAGCTCCACGGCGCGCGGCGAGGGGGTGGTGATGACCGGGATGCCGTGCGCCATGTACTCCACGATCTTCGTGGGCATCGAGTGGCGGTAGTTGGGCTCGTCGTGCAGCAGCGACAGCCCGGCGAGCGCGCCGTCGAGCCGCTTGAGCGCCTCGTCGTTCGGCATGAAGTCGCGCCACTCCAGCACGCCCTGGGCGACGGCCTCGTTCAGCAGGGGGCGGCTCTGGGGGTCGGCGTAGCCGATGAGCTCCACGGCCACCCGGTGCGGCTGGAGCAGGCGGGCCACCTCGACGGCCTCCTGGACTCCCCGGGCCTCCGAGAGCCAGCCGAGGTAGACGACGCGGTCGTCGCCGGGCGGGCTGACCCGGTCGGGCACCCATGTCTCGTTCGGCACCACGAGGTGCTGCTGCCTGAACCGGCCCGCGTACGCCGTCTCGGCCAGCAGCAGGTGCAGCCGGCGCTCGGCGGTGGTTTCGAGGAGCCGGGCGAGGAAGCGCATCGGCGGGCGCAGGAACGCCGGCAGCCACGGCTTGAGCGACAGCGTCGCGGGGGTGTCCTCGTGGACGTCCCAGACGACCGGCGGGCGACGGCGCACCCCGGCGACCGCGAACAGCAGCTCGGGGTCGTGGATAAGGGCCAGGTCGACCTTGCCGCGCATGCTCTTGAAGAGCTTGCGGGCCGCCCGCACCGCCGCCAGGCGGCGTCGCTCGGCGGCCCTGGGGAGATCCACACCCGTCACCCACGAACGCGGCACGACTCCCCGCGCCGAGTACGGCGCGGCGTACGTGACCTCATGACCGGCGTCGACGAGCGCCCGAATCTGCCGGTGCAGGATCCGGGCGTCCTCGGGGTGATGCACCACCGTCATGACGAGCACGTGCACGCGCGAAACCCTTCCTACAACCGCTCGACGCGTTCGCTCGTGGCCAGCACGCCGCGAGTGTCCAGGACGAGAGGGGCTCGCTCCTCCACGACATCGAGGTCGAAGGCCGAATGCTGCTGGAGCAGGACCACCACGTCGGCGGCGGCCACGGCCTCGGCCAAGTCCTCCTCGCGGGGGATCTGCGTGCCCTCGACCGCCCACTCCTTCACGTACGGATCGCAGAAGGACAGGTCGGCGCCCAGTTCCAGGAGCGCCTCGGCCACGGGGATGGCCGGTGTCTCCCGCTCGTCGGCGATGTCCGGCTTGTACGTCACACCGAGGAGCAGCACGCGCGAGCCGTTCACGGGCTTGCGGGCCCGGTTGAGCAGCCGCTGCACGCGGGCCACCACGTACGACGGCATCCGCTCGTTGATCTCCTGGGCCAGCTCCACGAACCGGAAGGGATAGCCGAGCTTGCGCACCGTGTAGGACAGGTACGACGGGTCGACGGGGATGCAGTGCCCGCCGACGCCGGGGCCCGGCAGGAACTTCTGGAAGCCGAAGGGCTTGGTGGAGGCGGCCTCTATGGCCTCCCACAGGTTCACGCCGAGCTCGTCGCAGAAGATCGCCATCTCGTTGACCAGGGCGATGTTGACGTGCCGGTAGGTGTTCTCCAGCAGCTTGGCCATCTCCGCCTCGCGGGTGCCGCTGACCGGCACGACCCGCTCGACGAACTGCGCGTAGAAGGCGGCGGCCCGCTCCTTGCATGCGGGGGTGAATCCGCCGACGACCTTGGGGGTGTTGCGCAGGCCGAACTTGGGGTTGCCCGGGTCGATCCGCTCCGGCGAGAACGCCAGGTGGAAGTCCTCGCCGGCCACCAGGCCGGACTGCTCCAGGATCGGCCGCGCCAGCTCGTCCGTGGTGCCGGGCCACGTGGTGGACTCCAGCACGACGAGCGTGCCCGCCTGGAGGTGCTCCGCGACGGTCCGGGTGGCGCCCTCGACAGCCGACAGGTCCGGACGGTGGTCCTCGTCCAGAGGCGTCGGGACGCAGATGACGATCGTGCGCGACCTCGCCAGCACGGACGCGTCCAGCGTGGCGGTGAAGCCGCCGGTGAGCATCGCGTCGAGGTCGGCGTCGGTCAGGTCGTCGATGTAGGAGCGGCCGGCGTTCAGTGCCTCGACCTTGCGGGGGTCGACGTCCAGACCGGCTACTCGCAGGCCCGCCGCCGTGGCCTCCTTGGCCAGCGGCATGCCCACGTATCCCAGCCCGATGATCGTGAGATCGAAGGCTGTCACGATGCGGCCTTGGGCGGAACCTGAGGGCGGAAACAACACTTCATGGTGGCAAAGGCTATCTCAACTCGGAACCAAGCATGCCTGATGCAACACATCCGACTTTCCGCTGTTTATCGGCTTTCGGTCAAGGACCGGTAGATCCCTTGGTACGTGCGGGCCAGACTGCTCCAGGTCCTGTGGGCGGCGACCTCGGCCTTACCGGCCTCGCCCATCAGCCGGCGGCGCTCCGGATCGTCGCGCAGCGCGGCGATCCCCTCGGCCAGCGCGGCCGGATCGCCGGGCGGCACCAGCAGACCGGCGCCCTCACCGCCGACGAGCTCCGAGAGCGCGGGCAGGTCGCTCAGCACGACCGGCTTGCCGAGCGCCATCGCCTCGACCGGCTTCAGCGGCGTGACGAGGCGGCACACCCGCAGGTCCTCACGCGGGCAGACGAAGATGTCGATGGCCGCCTGCGCCTGCAACGCCTCGTCCGGGCCCACCCGGCCGGGCAGGATCGCCTCCTTCAGGCCGAGCCGTTCGACCTGTTCGAGCAGCGCGGGCCGCTCGGCCCCGTCTCCGACCAGCAGGACCTTCACCGAAGATCCGGCGTCGCGCAGCAGCGCGGCGGCGTCCAGCAGTGTGGCGAAGCCCTCATAACCGACGATGCTCGACACCGAGCCCACGACGATCTCGTCCCGGCCGATCCCGAACCGGTCGCGGAACGCCTCGCCGTCGTAGTCGGCGG
Source organism: Microbispora bryophytorum (assembly GCF_043197435.1). Lineage (NCBI taxonomy): Bacteria > Bacillati > Actinomycetota > Actinomycetes > Streptosporangiales > Streptosporangiaceae > Microbispora > Microbispora bryophytorum. Next base: position 486,249 of record NZ_JBICTF010000002.1, read on the forward strand.
TCAGCAGGGAGTCGTCCACGGCGTTGGGCGCGAGGAAGATGCGCTCCCTGGGCACGCCGCGCTCCATGATCTCGGTGGCCATCGTCTCGGCGAGCGTCACGACCGCGTCGGCCTCGCGCATGATCTGCGCCTCGCGCTCACGCTGCAGTCTGTGCCGCTCGCTGCCGTTCCTGGCGGGGTCGCGGGAGACCCAGGTCTCCTCCAGGAAGCCGCGCACCTCGTACACGAAGGGCGTGTTCGTCCGCTCGCGCACGGCGAGCGCGACCGAGCCGTTGCGGTGGTCGGTCGCCGCGTGCAGGACCTGCGGACGGAGGGTTCTGACCAGCTCGGAGACGTCCGCGGCACCGCGGATCATCCGCCCCTGGCTCTCGAACGGCATCTCGCCCTTGGGCAGCAGCCGGTAGTAGGGGATGCCGTCGATCTCCTCGTACGGCTCGGCGTCGGTGTGCCCCTGGAGCATGGGCCAGCCCCAGCTCGTCACGACGTGGGGGTCGAGCCCGGCCGCCTTCTGGGCGGTGACGATGCGGTGGGTGCGCACGGTGTAACCCGCCTGCGTGTACGGCAGGGCGTTGGTGACCATGTGCAGCACCCGGCCCGGCGTCCGCTCACCCATGATGATCTTCGGCTTGGGCGGGATCGGGTTCGGTCCGAGCGCGGCCTTCTCACCCTCGTAGTAGGCCATCCTCCGGCGGACGAACGGCCATCGGGATTGCGGCTGGAGCACGCTGACCGCGTCCGACATCCGGCCGGCCTCGAAGTGGGCCTTGGCGTCCCGCAGCGGGCCCTTGGCCGCACGCTGCAGGATCTTGCGGGTCCTGACCTTGACGAACCGGGCCGCGGGCCAGGCGACGCGTCCGACGACCGGGCGCACCCCGGGAGGTATCGCGTCGGCGGCGGCCTGCGCGACCCGCATCGGGTCGGACTTGACCTTGCTCACGAAGATCCGGGAGACGAGGACGGGGTTCCTCGCGAACCCCCGGAGGAAGCCGCCGAGGCCGGCCTTCGCGGACGCGGCGGACACGACCTTCACGGGCTTGTTGGCCTCGGTTTCCACGGCGCGACCGTACCATAGGCAAACGTTTGGCCCAGGGCGTGCGAAAACGCGCTGCCCGTCGCGAGCGCGGATCCAGATGGATGCATCGCAAGGCGGAGGAGGAGCCCATAGCGGAGCTATGGGCGACGACGACAACGCGGCGAGGCGCCATCTGGGCCGCGCGCAGTAGGGCATGGCTTTTGAGCACGACCCAGGTCGGAGAAAAGATGAAAGGCGAGGTAGATGAGAGACAACCCCCTCGTCCTGCACGTACTGGGAGCCCGGCCCAACTTCGTCAAGGCGGCCCCGGTCGTCAGGGGGCTGGCCGAGCTCGGTATCCGGCAGGGCATCATCCACACCGGCCAGCACTATGACGCGCTGATGTCGGACGTGTTCTTCGCCGATCTGGGCCTGCCGGAGCCGGTCGCGAACCTCGGCGTCGGCAGCGGCACCCACGCCCGGCAGACGGCCGCCCTGCTCACGGGGCTGGAGGACGTCGTGCTCGAACACCGCCCGGCGCTCGTGGTGGTGTACGGCGACGTGAACTCGACGCTCGCGGCGATCCTCGTCTGCGCCAAGCTGCACGTGCCGACCGCGCACGTCGAGGCGGGCCTGCGCTCCTTCGACCGGGAGATGCCGGAGGAGGTCAACCGGGTCGTCACCGACGCGTTGTCGGACCTGCTGTTCGCGACCTCCCCGGAGGCGCTGTCGCACCTGGCCAACGAGGGCGTGGACCCGGCGAAGGTGCACCTCGTCGGCAACCCGATGATCGACAGCCTGTTCGCCGCGCTGCCGAAGCTCGACCCGGCGCCCGTCGCGGAGCGCCTGGGCATCGACGGCAGGTACGCCGTGGCAACGCTGCACCGTCCGGCGAACGTGGACGACCCGGAGGCGGCCCGCGAACTGGTCGACGCCGTGCTCGGGGTGGCCGAGCAGGTGCCGGTCGTCGTCCCGCTGCACCCGCGCGGCCGGCAGCGGCTGGCCGACGCCGGGCTCGTGGACCGACCGAATCTGAAGATCGTGGACCCGCTCGGCTACGTGGACTTCCTGTCCCTGGTGCGCGGCGCCGCCCTGGTGGTGACCGATTCCGGCGGCGTCCAGGAGGAGACGACCATGCTGGGCGTCCCGTGCCTGACCGTCCGGCCCAACACCGAGCGGCCGATCACCGTGACCCACGGCACCAACCGGCTCGTCACTCCCGCCTCGCTCCCCGCCGCGGCGTCCAAGGCGCTCGCGGACGGCGCGGCCACGCCGAGCGGCGAGCTGCCGCCGCTGTGGGACGGCGCCGCCGGGCCGCGGATCGCCCGCGTCATCGAGGCCTGGCTCCGCGGCGACAGCCTCTCCCCCGCCGCCAAGGGCGTCCTGCGCTAGCCGGCTCTCAGGACAGGTTCTGAACGGGGGAAGACCGCGCTCGGCGAAGACCTTCTTCGCCACCAGCGTGGCGTTGATCGCCCTCGGCATGCCCGCGTAGACCGCCGAGTGCAGGAGTGCCTCGGCGATCTCGGTGGCGGTGAGGCCCACGTTCAGCGCGGTGTTGACGTGCACGTCGAGCTCGATCTCGCAGCCCCCGAGGGCCGTCAGGACGCCGAGGGTGACGAGCTGCCGGTCTCGCGGTGACAGCTCGGATCCGCCGCGTCGGTGTTCGCGCCCGCCCTCTGGAGGGCACCTCCACGACCCTCCACGTGGTCTGGCGGACGAACGACGGGAATCCCCTCGTCGAGCGCTTCCGCTCGGTGCTGATCACCCTCGCCACGAGCGACCCCGCCGGCTCGGTCGATTGAAACCCCTATATCGACACAAAGGTCTCCGCAGCCCCTTTACGATGGCATGTCCGTAAGGGGGAGAGGCATGGCTGAGACCGACGAGACTCCTGAGGCCTCGGAAGGCCCGCGTTTCCAGCGGCTGGGGCCGGTGAACTGGCTTCCCGAGGAGCGCAAGCACGTCGAGCAGTACGAGCAGCGGATCCGCGACCTGGAGAACCGGCTCGCCTACCAGGAGGCCCGTGCGGACTACGCCCTCTGGAGGCTCCAGGCCACCCAGACCCAGAAGCCCTACCGGGTCGCGCAGGTGCTGACGAACGCGTCGAAGCCCAAGAAGATCGTCCGGCTGCCGCGCGACCTCGGCAAGGCGATGAAGGACGGCAGGAAGGCGCCGAAGGCGCCGCCCTCCGCGATCGAGGTCGCCGCCGCCGCCGAGGCGCGGGGCCCCGAGGTCAAGATCCCCGGTCTCAAGTGGCCCGACGGCCCGATCGTCCGGCCGGACATGCGGGTCGCGGTGATCCTCGACGACTTCTCCCGCATGGCGTTCAGGTACGAATGGGACCAGATCGAGTTCGGGCTGCAGGACTGGCGCGAGATCTTCGCGGAGAAGCGTCCCGAGATGCTGTTCTGCGAGTCGGCCTGGCACGGCAACCAGGGCCGCTGGCGCTTCCAGATGACCGGGACCAACGCGCCGAAGCAGGAGCTGCGCGACCTGATCGCCTGGTGCCGCGAGGAGGGCATCCCCACGGTCTTCTGGAACAAGGAGGACCCGCCCAACTTCGACTTCTTCATCGACACGGCCAAGCTGTTCGACTACGTGTACACGTGCGACGGCGACATGATCCCGAAATATCGCGAGACGCTGGGTCATGACCGTGTCGGCGTGCTGCAGTTCGCCGCCCAGCCCCGGATCCACAACCCGATCCAGACCAAGCAGGGCCGGCCGTACGACGTGGTCTTCGCGGGGATGTACTTCCGCGACAAGCACCCCGAGCGGCGCGAGCAGATGGAGACGATCCTCGCGCCCGTGCGCCCGCTCGGCCTGCACATCTACGCCCGGAACGCCTCGGTGGCCGACAAGTACGCCTGGCCCGAGGAGTATCGCCCCCACATCGTCGGCGAGCTGCCGTACGAGCAGATGCTGGCCGCGTACAAGATGTACAAGGTCTTCCTCAACGTGAACTCGGTGATCGACTCGCCGACCATGTGCGCGCGCCGGGTCTTCGAGCTGTCGGCCTGCTCGACCACGGTGCTGTCGGGATGGTCGAGGGCCATCGAGGAGACGTTCGGCCCGCTCATCCCGGTCGCGCACTCTCAGGAGGAGGCGTACAACCGGGCGATCTATCTGATCAACAGCCCCGAGCTGCGGGCACGCCAGGGCCACCTGGCGATGCGCGAGGTGTTCGACAAGCACCTGTTCTCCCACCGGGTCGACCAGATCCTCGGTGACCTCGGCCTGCCGGTCGTCACGCGGTCGCGGTCGATCTCCGTGGTGCTGCCGACCAACCGGGCCGGCCAGCTCGAACACGCGATCAGCCAGGTCGCGCGGCAGCGGCACCGCAACCTGGAGCTCGTGCTGGTCATGCACGGTCTGTCGGAGGACCCGGCGGTCGTGCGCGACAAGGCCCTCGCGGCGGGCATCCCGGCCGTGAAGGTGCTGACCGCCGACCCGTCCTGGACGCTGGGCGAGGTGCTCAACCACGGCATCGCCCACGCCGAGGGCGAGCTGATCTCCAAGATGGACGACGACAACATCTACGGCGAGCACTACCTGTCGGACCTGGTCCGCTCCTTCGACTACGCCGACGCCGAGATGGTCGGCAAGGGCGCGCACTACACGTACTTCCCCGACAAGGACGTCACGATCTTCCGCCTGCCCGGGCTGGAGCACCGCTACGCCCACCTCATCCAGGGGGCGACGATCCTGGCCAGTGCCGACCTGCTGCGGGCGTTCCCGTTCGAGCCGGTCAACGCGGGTGAGGACACCCGGCTCGTGCGGCGCTGCAAGGAAGAGGGCGTCCGGATCTACTCGGCCGACCGGTACAACTTCATCTACATGCGCGGCTCGGACGCCACCGCCCACACCTGGCAGGCGGCGGACTACAAACTGACCCGCAACGCGCAGTTCTGCTTCGCCGGCAACCCCGAGGCGCACGTTCTCATCTGAAATCGTCATACCGCCCGGAATGTCCCGGGCGGTGCGGCGGTTGCCCTGTTCCGGGACCCTCCAGCCTTCGGGCGGGCGGGTCCCGTGTACGTGCACGCCGGACAGGGGAGCCCCTCACGTGACCACGAAGTCGACCGCGACGACGGCATCGAAAGGCATCGGGCTGCGGTCCGAGCGCGGCCCCGTGCTCGCCGCCATCATGCTCTGCACCGCTCTGGTGGCGCTGGACAGCACGATCATCGCCACCGCGGTGCCGTCCGTCGTCACCGACCTCGGCGGGTTCGCCCAGTTTCCCTGGCTGTTCTCGATCTACCTGCTCACGCAGGCCGTGACCGTGCCCATCTACGGCAAACTCGCCGACGTGTTCGGGCGCAAGCCGGTCATGTTCTTCGGCATCGCGGCGTTCCTGATCGGCTCGGTGCTGTGCGGGGTGGCCTGGAGCATGCCCGCGCTGATCGCCTTCCGCGCGATCCAGGGCATCGGGGCCGGGGCGGTGCAGCCGATCAGCATGACGATGGCCGGCGACCTGTACACGGTCGAGGAGCGGGCCCGCGTCCAGGGCTACCTCGCCAGTGTGTGGGGCATCTCCGCGGTGGTCGGCCCGACCCTCGGCGGCGTGTTCGCCGAGTACGTCTCCTGGCGCTGGATCTTCTTCATCAACCTGCCGCTCGGCGCGTTGGCCACCTGGATGCTCGCCCGGCGCTTCAAGGAGCAGGTGAAGCGGGGCTCCCACCGGATCGACTACACAGGCGCCGCACTGCTCACCGGCGGCTCCTCGCTGCTCATCCTCGGCCTGCTGGAGGGCGGCGTCGCCTGGGACTGGAACTCGGCGCCCAGCCTGCTGATCTTCGCGGCGGGCCTCCTCCTGATCGCCGCCTTCGTGCTCGTGGAGCGCCGCGCGGCCGAGCCGGTGCTGCCCCTGTGGGTGTTCCGCCGCCGCACGCTGACCGGCGGCAACCTGACCTCCCTCGGCATCGGCGCCCTCACCATCGGGCTCACCTCGTACGTCCCGACGTACGCGCAGGGCGTGCTGGGCACCGGCGCGCTGGTGGCGGGCTTCGCCCTGGCCGCGCTCACCGTGGGCTGGCCCCTCGCCGCGACGTTCTCCGGCCGTTTCTACATGCGCATCGGGTTCCGCGACACAGCGCTGATCGGCATCGTCGTGGTGGTGGCCGGCACCGTGCTGTGCGCGCTGCTCGGGCAGCACGCGATGATCTGGCAGGTCGCGGCCGCCTGTTTCGTCGTCGGCGTCGGCCTCGGGCTGTCGGCCAGCCCGACGATGGTCGCCGTGCAGTCGGTCGTCGGCTGGGAACGCCGCGGCGTGGTCACCGCGACCAACATGTTCTGCCGCTCGCTCGGCAGCACGGTCGGGGCCGCGGTGCTCGGCGCCATCTCCAACGCGACGCTGTCGGACCGCTTCGCCCACCCGCCCGCCGACGTCGCGGGACGGCTGCCGGACAGCCTCGACGCCACCAGCCTGGTGCTGAAGGCCCAGGGGGCGGCGGCCCATTCGGCCGCCGCGTCCTTCGTCCGGGGCGCGCTGTACGACGCGGTCCACCACATCTTCGTCGCGCTCGTCGTCGTGGCCGTGCTCAGCGTCGCCGCGCTGCTGCTCATGCCCCGCCGTACGACCGAGCTGACCTTCGACTGACCGAGCGCTCCCAGCGCAGATGTCAGGCGGCCGCGCGTTCGCCGAGGGGGCGGCGGCGCAGGCTCACCTGCTGGAGAGCCGGCGGCACGTACGCCTGGTCGAGCGTGCCGACGTCGGTGCCGGGCGGGACGATCGCGTCGATCCGGTCGAGGATGTCGTCGGTCAGCGCGACGTCGACGCCCGCGAGCAGGTCGTCGAGGTGGCTCATCGTGCGCGGCCCGGCGATGGCGCTGGTCACGCCGGGATGAGCGATGGCGAAAGCCATGGCGAGGTGGGTCAGCGGGAGACCCGCCTCCTCGGCGAGCGAGATGAACCGCTCGACGACCTCGATGCGGTGCTCGTCGTTGACGTGCTTGAGGAGGCCGGCGCGGCGGAGCTCGTTCTGCCGTCCCTTGCGGACCTGCCCGGTGAGCAGTCCCTGCCCGAGCGGGCCCCACACGAGCGTGCCCATTCCGTAGCGCTGCGCGGCCGGCAGCACCTCGCGTTCGATGCCGCGGTTGAGCAGCGAATACGGCGGCTGATCGGTGCGGAACCGCTCCAGGCCGCGCCGCTCGGCGACCCACTGGGCCTCGACGATGTCGGACGCCGGCATGGCGGACGTCCCGATCGCGCGGACCTTCCCGCTGTGCATCAGGTCCGAGAGCGCGGAGAGCGTCTCCTCGACGTCCGTGGCGGGGTCCGGCCGGTGGATCTGGTAGAGGTCGATGTGGTCGGTCCGCAGGCGGCGCAGCGAGTTCTCGACCGCGGTCATGATCCAGCGCCGCGAGGCGCCCTGCTGATTGGGATCGTCACCGATGGGGCGGCTCACCTTGGTCGCGAGCACGACGTTGTCCCGCCGCCCCTTGAGCGCCCTGCCGACGACCTCTTCGGAGTCGCCGTAGACGTCGGCGGTGTCGATGAGGTTGATCCCGGCGTCCAGCGCCTTGTGGATGATGCGGGCCGAGTCGTCGGGATCGGAGTTGCCGATGGACGTGGCGAACATCAATGCGCCGAGCCCATAGGAGCTGACCTTGATACCGGTGCGGCCGAGCGTGCGGTACTGCATGCGAACCATGCCTTCCTTCGTCAAACAATCCGGGCATCGTGGCGTCGGTGCTCGTCCCGCCGGCCCCCGCGAGGGCGCCGCCGGTCCGCCGAGCCGGCTCCCAGCCTCCGGCGGTGCGGGCGCCGGCGGGAGAGACGCCCTTATCCGGGGACAGGCCGTCCCTGGCAACGTCCGGCGCTCCGGGGCATGGTGAAGGGCATGGTGAAGGGTGTGGACAGAACCGAACTGGCCGACTTCCTGCGTCACTGCCGTGCCCGAGTCGCCCCTGCCGACGTGGGGCTGTCGCACGGCGCGCGGCGGCGCACCCCGGGACTGCGCCGCGAGGAGGTCGCGCAGCTGGCGGGCATGTCCACCGACCACTACACACGGCTCGAACAGGCCAGGGGCTCACACCCGTCCCGCCAGATGCTCGCCGCAGTCGCCCGCGCGCTGCGGCTGACCGGCGACGAACGGGACCACCTCTTCCACCTGGCCGGCGAGGAGCCGCCGCGGGACCGGTCGGCCACGGATCACGTCCGGCCCGGCCTGCTGCTCATCCTCGACCGGCTGATCGACACGCCCGCCCAGGTGGTGAACGACCGCGGCGACGTCCTCGCGCAGAATTCGATGGACAAGGCACTTCACGGTGACGCGTCCGCCCGCCCCGAGGCGGAGCGCAACATCATCTGGCGCTACTTCACCGACCCGTCCGCGCGGGAGCTCTTCCCGGCCGAGGACCGTGACCACGCCGCCCGCACGGCGGTGGCGGATCTGCGCGCCGCATCCGCCCGCCGCCCGGACGACGCGCGGCTGGCAGGGCTCGTACGCCGGCTCCGGGCCCGCAGCGAGGAGTTCGCGGCGCTGTGGGACGCCCACGACGTCGCCGTGCGGCGCGCCGACGTCAAGCGCTTCCAGCATCCGGTCGTCGGCCTGCTAGAGCTGGACTGCGAGGTGATGCTGAGCCCGGAGCACGACCAGCGGTTGATCGTCTACACCGCGCGCCCGGGCAGCGAGTCCTACGAGCGGCTGGAGCTGCTGCGCGTGGTCGGCCTCCAGGACCTGATCCGCGGCTGAACCGCCGAGCCGCAGGGGCGACGTCCGCTGCGTGGATCTCGACGATCTCGTCGGCGGATGGGTTCGCCATGCACGAGACGTTCGTCCCCGCCCGGACGACGGGGACGAACGCGTGCCCGGTCAGGAGGCGGCGTCGATGGCGTTCTTCGTGGGGGGCTCGGCGCCGTTGACGCTCGCGCCGTCACCTGCCGCGGCGGGGGTGCCGCCGGCCAGCAGCGAGCGGGCCAGCCCCAGCCCGGTGCCGCCCAGCGTGAGCGCCTTCGCCAGCATCTCCTCGATGCCCTGGGCGCCGTTGAGCACCACCATGTGGTCGACGTTGCCGAACGCCTTCGCGCCGGCCTCCACGATCTGCGGCCAGTTCTCGGCGAGCTGCTGGGCGATGACCGCCTCCTGGTTCTCCCGCAGCGCCTCCGAGCGAGCCCTGATCGCCTCGGCCTCGGCCAGGCCCTTGGCCTTGGCCGCCTCGGCTTCGGCCAGACCCTTCGCCTTGGCCGCCTCGGCCTCCGCGAGACCCCGCGCCTTGGCGGCCTCCGCCTCGCCCAGACCGGTGGCCTTGGTCGCCGCCGCGGCGGCCTCGCCGCGCACCCGCACCGACTCGGCGTCGGCCGCGGCCGCCTGCTTCACCTGGGACGCCTGGGCGGTGGCGCGCAGCTCGGTCTCCCTGGCCTCCGCCTCGGCCTGGGCGATGCGCGCGTCGCGCTCGGCCTGCGACAGCGTGACGGTCTCGTACGCCTTGGCGTCGGCGGGCTTGCGAACCTGCGACTGGAGCCGCTGCTCGGCCAGCTGGGCCTCCAGCTCCGCGGCCCTCGTCTCCTGGACGACGACCTCCTGGCGCGCGGTGGCCTCGGACAGCGGGCCGGCCTGCCGGGCCTTGGCCGACGCCTGGTCCACCTCCGCCTGGTAGCCGGCCTGCTGGATCTGCGACTCGCGGATGGCGGAGGCCTTCTTGGCGGCCGCGACCTGCTCGGCCTCGGTGGCCTCCTGGTCGCGCTGCGCCTCGGCGATGCGGGCCGCCGCGGCGATCTTCGCGGCGTGCGGCTTGCCCAGGTTCGTGATGTAGCCGGTCTCGTCCTCGATCTCCTGGATCTGCAGCGAGTCGACCACCAGGCCGAGCTTGCTCATCTCGTCGGCCGCGGAGCTGCGGGTTTCGCTGGTGAGCCGCTCGCGGTTGAGGATGAGGTCCTCGACGGTCAGGTTGCCGATGATCGAGCGCAGGTGGCCGGTGAACAGCTCGTGGATGGCGCCGTTCATCGAGTCCTGCTGGTCGAGGAAGCGCCGGGCGGCGTTCGCGATGCTGGTGAAGTCGTCGCCCACCTTGTAGATGATCACGCCGCGCACCTGGACCGGGATGCCCTGCTGGGTCACGCAGTTGACCTGGAGGTTCGTGGCCCGGCTGTCGAGCCGCAGCCGCCGGGCGGTCTGGAAGCCGGGCAGCACGGCGGTGCCCTTGCCCGTCACGATCTTGAAGCCGAGGCTGTCGGCGAGCTCGTTCTTCGTGTGGGCGCCGAGACCCGAGATGATCAGCGCCTCGTTGGGCTCGGCCACCCGCCAGATGGCCTTGAACAGAAGGATGAGGACGATGACGGCGACGACGGCCACACCGCCCACGACCAGGATCTCCGTTGACATGGGAGCCTCCGTGTAGTGGGGGGAAGGGAGGAGGGAGCGAGTCAGACGATCGCGCGGGCGACGTAGACGGTGCGCGGGGGCGAATACTCCACGATGACGACGATCGACCCCACCAGGATCTCCTCGTCTGGAATGCTCGGATAGGCGTAGAACGCCTCGACACCCCCGCGGATGGGGACCATCACCTCGCCGACAAGGCCGGGGCCGATCCTGCCTGTGACCCTGCCCTGCCTGCCGACCACCCGCGTCACCCCGTCGTTTTCACCGCTCCTGGCCGCACCGCGAATGCGCAGGTTACCCCGTATCACCTTGCCGTGACAGAGCCGTCTTCCGATTCCAGCCCCACCGGCCGCGCGATTCGCCCTACTCTGCACCATCACTGTGCCGAACGGTGGGATCACGCGGGAAGTTCCGGTCACGTCGCGGCGGGTTCCCTTTTTCCGGGGCGGCGGAGTCTGGTGAAGGCCCAGGAGACGTCGGGCTCCACCGCCCACCGGAACGCCCTGCGCACCGGGGGCGTGCAGAGCAGGGTCGCCAGGACGGCTCCGAGGGCCGCCATGACGGTCACGCCGAGCGGGTTGACGAGGACGTCGTGGAACCGCTCGGCGACCTTCACGGCGAACCCGTGCAGCAGGTAGGCGTACATCGTGGCGGCGCCCAGCCCGGTGAACCAGGTGCGGCGGCGCGGAGTGACCGCGAGGAACGCCGCCACCAGCACAGCGCCGGCCGCCAGCATGGCGATCCTGATCAGCGTGCCGGTCAGGTCGTCCACGCCGATCTGGTGGTTGGAGTGACGCCAGCGGATCCACTCCGTCGGCACGAGCGTGTGCACGGCGAACGCCGCGGCGAGCGCCGCCGCCAGAACGGCCCCGCCCGCGATCCTCGCCCGGCGCACGCGCAGGCGGTCGAGGTGCTCGGGCGTGAGCATGAGGCCGAGCACGTAGAACGGCAGCAGGCCGAACGTGCGGTTCATCGACAACTCGTCGGGCAGGGCGCTGGTGCCCGACAGCAGGCACAGCCCGACCGCGACCACCAGGGGATGGCGCAACTGCTGCCAGACCGGGGTGGACAGCCGCCACAGGAACAGCGACATCAGGAACCAGGTCAGGTAGTACGGGTCGAGCAGGCTGATTTCGAGCTTGCCGTACAGGAAGAGGCGGGGCAGCGAATAGGCCACCTCGAAGATGACGTACGGCACCGCGAGACCGCTGATGAGCTTGCGTGCCTTACCAGGAGAAAACGTGAAATTCCGGGACAAATAGCCACTGACGACGATGAAGAGCGGCATGTGGAAGAGGTAGACGAAGAAGTAGAGCGCGTGCGCCGCGGGAACGTCCCTCAAATCCTCGATGAGATGTCCGGAAACGACGAGCACGATGGCCAGGAACTTGGCGTTGTCCAGCAGCGGGTCGCGGGCGACGGCCGCACCGGAGGGACGGGCGGGAGCGGTCACGGTCATGCGGCCGGACCCTAGTCACCCGTCCGTGAGCACCGGCGCAACCGCGGGCGAACACTGCCCGAACTCTTCACACCGCCGCCCGGCCGCCCTGCCGCCGCGGTCGTACCGCCCCCGACGCGGGCGACCCGGCCCGACGACCCGCGCGCGGCGGACTCAAGCGCCCCGGTAGCGCGTGGCGAGCTCAGGCGTCCCGGTAGCGCGTGGCGAGCTCGGGGCTCTGGGCGCCGAAGGCGGCGAGCTCGGCCCGGAAGACCGCGTCCAGGAGCCCGGCGTCCTCGACGCCCGGGGCGCAGACGGTCTCGCCCAGCTCCAGGCCGCGCAGGGCGGCCGTGACGACGTCGCCGGCGCTCATGCGGGGCACCCCGCTCAGGTCGAGCCCCTGACGCTCGTGGAACTCGGTGGCGACCACGCCGGGGCACAGGACCTGCACGGCGACTCCCGTGCCGTCGAGCTCCGCGCTCAGGGTCTGGGACATCGCGACGAGATGGGCCAGGGTTCCGGCGTAGACGGCCCTGCGGGGCATCTGCGAGTGCGGTGCGGGGCCGCTGAAGGCGATCATGCCGGCCACGTTGACGATCGCGCCCTCGCCCCGCTCCCGCATGCCCGCGACGGCGGCGCGGGTGAGCATCGTCGGCGCGACGACCTTGACGTGCACGAGTTCCCTGGCCTTGTCGGCGGGGAGCTCGGCGAGCGGCATGTAGTGGGACACGCCGGCGTTGTTCACGAGCATGGTCAGCGGCTCGGCCGCGCAGATCCCGGCGACCGTGTCGATGCCCGCGTCGGTCGACAGGTCGGCGGCCACAGTCCTGACCTCGGCCTCGGGGTGCGAGGCGGCGAACTCCTCCAGGCGGTCCTTCCGCCGGCCCACGATCACCAGGTCGTGGCCGTCGGCGGCGAGGCGCTCGGCGAAGGCCCTGCCGATCCCGGAGGTGGCGCCCGTGACGAGTGCGAGCTTGCGCATGAGTGTCGTACCTTTCGATGCCGCTGTGGCGCCCGGCCTCCCCCGTGGAAACCGCGCCCGTGCCCCAAGGCTGCAGGACGACGTGGCGACCGGCCAGGTGTCCGGTCTTCCTGGGACTGCCAGTACCAAGCTGATCCCGGCCGGAACGGGCAGACTGGAGGCATGGCGACGTCGGAATTCGGGCAGGCGGTACGCCGTTGGCGCGACCGGGTCTCGCCGGAGGCGGCGGGACTTCCCGTGGGAGGGCAGCGGCGCGCGCCGGGCCTGCGGCGCGAGGAGCTGGCCCTGCTGGCCGGGATCTCGGTGGACTACGTCACCCGCCTGGAACAGGGCCGCGCCACCAATCCCTCGGACCAGGTCGTCGAGGCCCTTGCCCGGGCCCTGCGGCTGTCGGACGACGAACGCGCATACCTGTTCCGGCTGGGCGGGCTTCAGCCGCCGGGGCCCGGCACGGTGCCCGTGCACCTCACCCCGAGCGTGCAGCGCATGCTGGACCGGCTGACCGGCACTCCTGTCGCGGTCTTCGACGCCACCTGGACGCTGCTGCAGGCCAACCCGCCCTACGCCGCCCTGATGGGCGATCCCTCCGGCTGGCGCGGCCACGAGCGCAACGGGGTGTGGCGCAACTTCCTCGGCCTGAGCGTCCGGGTGCGGCACACCCCGCAGTCGCGGCGCGACCTGCAGGCCGCCCTGGTCGCCGACCTGCGCGCGGCCACCGCCCGCTATCCCGCCGACCAGCGGCTCAAGCGGCTGGTGGCGGACCTGCTCGTCCGCAGCGACCGGTTCGCCCGGTTGTGGGAGAGCGGCATCGCCGGGCACCACCAGGCCGCCCGAAAGACGATCGACCACCCGCGGGTCGGCGCGGTGACGCTCGACTGCGACGTGCTCACCGTGGCGGGCAGCGACCTGCGCGTCATGGTCTACACGGCCGAGCCGGGCACGCAGGACGCCGGGCGCCTTGAGCTGATCACCGTTCTCGGCACCCAGGCCCTCGCCGGTTAGCCGCTCCTTCAGGCGGACAGACCGGTGGCGGCGAGGCTCGCGTCCCACAGGGCGGCGGCGAGAGCCGGGTCGGACAGCCTCTCCGGCACCCGTACGGGAGCGTTCTTGACGAAATACCGCCCCGGGTGGTCGACGCCGTCGGAGTGGGTGGCGAGGTGGACGATGCGCTCGGCCCCGGCCTCCGGCGGCTCGCCCATGCCGGGGAGGAGCCACACCAGCTTCATGAAGAACGTGCCCTCGGCGAACGAGGTCTTGAGCACACCGGGATGGAGGCACGTGGCCGCCAGCCCGCGCTCGGCGAGCGACACGGTGAACAGCGCGTTGGCCTGCTTGGAGTCGCCGTACTGCAGCCAGCCGTTCCAGCGTCGCCGCTCCCTGGACAGGTCGGCGGGGTCGAGGCGGCCCGTCTTCCCGGCCCGGGACGAGGTGGTGACCACCCGGGCGGACGACGCCGTGAGCCGGTCGAGGAGCAGGTTCGTCAGCAGGAACGGCGCCAGGTGGTTGACCTGCATCATCGACTCGTTGCCGTCCACGGTGGTCCGGCGGTCGGGCGTCATCACGCCGGCGTTGTTGATCAGCACGTCGATGCGCTCGTACCTCGCCAGCAACTCCGCCGCCAGCCTGCGCACCTGATCCAGGGAGGAGAAGTCCGCGAGGAGTGTGTCCGGACGGCTGCCACCGGCCTGCTGCGCGCGGTCCGCGACCGCACGCAGCTTCTCCGCCGTACGTCCGACGAGCACGATTTGGTGACCTCGCCGGGCGAGATCAAGGGCAGAAGCTGCACCGATTCCGGCACCAGCCCCAGTGATCACTGTAATCATCAGTTCCTCCCACTGCGCCAGAACTGTATCGGTGCTAGCCTTCTGTGCGATCTTCCGGAGGTGCATTTCCCCATAAATGCGGCGCGAGCCTCCAGCAACGCAGGAGTGGCTATGGGTTCGAGAAACCGGTCGATTCGGTTCAAGATCTTCTTGTTGCTGCTCCTACCATTGCTCATGTTGAGCGCTATGTGGGGATTTGCCCTAAAACTCACGGTTGGCGACGGCCTCGTCCTCCTGCGCTCCAAGACGCTGTACGACACCATCGGAACGACCTCCACCGACCTGGGCACCCAGATCCAGGCCGAACGCGCGCTGACCGCCGGTGTCCTCAGCAGCGGGCGGACGACCTCCGCCGCGCTCACCGCCCAGCAGGCCAAGACCACCGCCGCCGTGGACACGTTCAAGAAGTCCGCCGAGGACGAGGCGGCCCACGACGCCATGAGCGACGAACTCACGGCGCCCCTGGAGTCGCTGCTGTCCTCCCTCGAACGCCTGCCCACGATCCGTGAGGGCGTCTCGCTCGGCAGCGCCGACCGGCTGACCACGATCACCGCCTACAACTCGATCATGGACGACCTGTTCGCGCTCTACGAGCGGCTCGTCTCTGTGCCCGACCTGGCCACCTTCCAGCAGGCCAGCGCCATGCAGGCGATGGGCAACGCACACGAGATGATCACTCGTGAGGACGCCCTCGTGCGCGGGGCACTCGCCAGCGGCACGATCACGGCCGCCGAGCAGAACGCCTTCAGCGAGTGGGTCGCCACCCGGCGGTTCCTCTACGGCAAGAACCGGCCGGTCCTCAGCGGTGAGATGCGGGCGCCGTACGAGCAGGTGCTCACCTCGCCGCTGTTCGACCGGTTCACCGCCCTGGAGAACCAGATCATCAACCAGGTGCGCTCCGGCGGCCCGCTCCCCGCGGACGCCGAGAAGTGGTCGCCCACCGTCGACCAGTTGATCCTCCGGCTCGACTCGGCCCGGGTGAAGGCCTCGGACGCGCTCAGCGTCTCCGCCACAACGGTCGCCACCGGGGTCATGCTCCGCATCCTGATCGCCGGCGGGCTCGGCCTCGTAGTGATCATCGTCACGATCGTCTTCTCCGTCCGGTTCGGCCGCCGTCTCGCCCGCGACCTCGCCGGCCTGCGCGACGCCGCGCTCGAACTCGCCGTCGTACGGCTGCCGCAGGTCGTCGAGAGGCTGCGGCGGGGCGAGGAGGTGGACGTCGAGTCCGAGGCGCCCGCGATCAAGGCGACGGGCTCCAACGAGGTCGAGGACGTCGCGCGCGCCTTCACCTCCGTCCAGCGCACGGCCGTGGAGGCCGCCGTCGGGCAGGCCGCCCTCCGCCGCGGCGTCAGCCACGTCTTCCTCAACCTGGCCCGTCGCAATCAGACCCTGCTGCACCGCCAGCTCACGCTCCTCGACACGATGCAGCGCCGCGCCGAGGACCCGGAGAGCCTGGAGGACCTCTTCCGGCTCGACCACCTGACCACCCGCATGCGCCGCCACGCGGAAAGCCTGATCATCCTGTCCGGCTCCGCGCCCGGACGCTCGTGGCGCAAGCCGGTGCCGCTCATCGACGTGGTCCGCGCGGCGATCTCCGAGGTCGAGGACTACACCCGCGTCGCGATGGCCCCGATGCCGGACGCCGCCATCGCCGGCGCGACCGTGGCCGACGTGGTGCACCTGATCGCCGAGCTGCTGGAGAACGCCACGATCTTCTCGCCTCCGCAGACGAAGGTGGCGGTGCGCGGAGAGGTCGTCGCCAACGGGCTCGCGGTGGAGATCGAGGACCGCGGTCTCGGTCTGATGCCCGAGGAGTACGACGAGATCAACGCACGGCTGTCCGACCCGCCGGAGTTCGACCTGGCGGACAGCGACCGGCTCGGGCTCTTCGTCGTCGGCCAGCTCGCCGCCCGGCACGAGATCAGGGTCATCCTGCGGGGCTCGCCGTTCGGCGGGACGACCGCGATCGTGCTCATCCCCCGGACCCTGATGACGGACAAGGGCTCGCGCGCCGCGCTCGCGGGCCCGGCCCCCCGCGGCGTCCACGCCAAGCCCTCGCCGGCCGCCGGCGGCAACGACACCGACATCTCGCTCAGCGACACCCTCCAGGCCGACCTCGGGCTGGGAGGCCCCGCCCCCGCCGGCGACCCCCGGGGAGCCCGCACGCTCACCGGGCAGATCGCCGGGGACGCACAGGACGACGCTTCCGGCGGGCTTCCCGTGCAACTTCCCGGCCGCGTTTCGGTGGAGGTCACAGGCGGCATTTCCGTGGAGGCTCCGGGCGGCGTTCCGAGGGAGGCTTCCAGGGAGGTTCCCGGGGAGGCTTCCAGGGAGGCGGAGGACCGCGAGGAGCGTACGGGCGCGTCCGAGCCGTCCCCGTTCTTCACGCCGGCCGCCCTCCGGAGCGAGGCCGCGCCCTCCGCTTCGCCGTCCGCCGCATTCTCCGCTTCGCCGTCCGTCGCGCCGTCTTCCGCGCCGTCTTCCGCGCCGGCGACCACCGCCGCGGGCGCGGCGCCGAACGGCCTGGCGCAGCGGACGAGCAAACAGCGGGCCAGGGGCGCCGTCTCCAACGGAACCCACGCCGGCCTGCCGCGCAGGGTTCGCCAGGCCAACATCGCTCCGCAGCTTCGCACCCAGTCCGAGGAGACGGCGCCGCAGACGCCGCCGCTGTCCGCCCCGACCGTCGAGGAGCGGTCGCCGGAGGAGGCCAGGGCGATGTTCAGCGCCTTCCAGCGCGGCGCGCTGCGCGGCCGGGAGGACTCCGATCAGCCGGGTGGGGCCGCACCCGGCGACCACGTACATAACACGCACGGTGAGAAGGGTGACGAATGACCGGCAAAGCGACGTCGACCGGCGAACTGAACTGGCTGCTCGACGATCTCATCAGCAGGGTCGCCGCCGTGCACCAGGCGGTGATCCTCTCCACCGACGGCCTCGTCGTTGGGGCCTCCCAGGGGCTGAGCCGGGAGGACGCGGAGCACCTGTCCGCGGTCGCGGCCGGGTTCCAGAGCCTGGCGCGGGGCGCGGGGCGGCACTTCGGCGGGGGCGAGGTCAGGCAGACCATCGTGGAGATGGAGGCCGCGTTCCTGTTCGTGACGGCCGCCGGCCAGGGCACCTGCCTCGCCGTCCTGGCCGCCTCCGACGCCGACGTCGGGCACATCGCGTACGAGATGGCGATGCTGGTCAAGCGGGTGGGCCAGCACATCTCCACCAACCCGCGGCGGATCTCTCCATGAGATGGGCGGCCACATGACGGGACCCCAGTGGATGGACGAGGAGGCCGGGCCGTTGGTCCGGCCCTACGCGCTGACGGGGGGCCGGGCGCGGCACTCCGGGGCCAGGCTCGACCTGATCACCATGGTGACCGCCACGGGGTCACCGACGGATGTCTCCGGCATTGGCCCTGAGCAGCGGCGGATCCTCGAGATCGCGCGCCGCGGCGCGTCGGTGGCGGACATCGCGTCCGACGTCGACCTGCCGCTGGGCGTAGTCCGTGTTCTGATCGGGGATCTGCACGACCTCGGGCTCGTCGACGTACGAGCTCCGGGCAAGGTGGCGCCGCTGCCAAGCGAGCGCATTCTCAAGGAAGTGATCAATGGCCTTCGCGCCCTCTGAGGAGCCGGTCGCCCTCAAGATCTTGGTGGCCGGCGGCTTCGGCGTCGGCAAGACCACGCTGGTCGGCGCGATCAGCGAGATTCGCCCCCTGCGCACCGAGGAGGTGCTGTCCGATCGCGGCGTCGGCGTCGACGACACCGACGGCGTGGAAGGCAAGACGACCACGACGGTGGCCATGGACTTCGGCCGCATCACCATCAGGGAAGGGCTCGTGGTCTACCTGTTCGGCACCCCCGGACAGGAGCGCTTCTGGTTCATGTGGGACGAGCTCTCCTACGGCGCGCTCGGGGCCGTCGTGCTGGCCGACACCCGCAGGCTGACCGACTGCTTTCCGTCGATCGACTACTTCGAGCAGCGCGGCACGCCGTTCATCGTCGCGGTCAACTGCTTCGAGGACGCCGACCGGCACGAGCCCGAGGACGTGCGGATCGCTCTCGACCTCGACCCGGACGTCCCCGTCCTGCTCTGCGACGTACGGCGCCGCGCCTCGGCCAAGGTCGTGCTCGTCACGCTCGTGGAGCACGCGCTCAAGATGCTGACGGCGGCCCAGCGGTAGAGCCGGGCCCCCTCCGGAACGCGTACCGGACCATCACCCCTGCCCTCTGGGCCTCCGCTGTCGCGACGGAGCTGAAAACCGTGCTGTCACAGGCCTGAGTGGCAGGTCGGCCGAAGCCGCCGAGATCGGTCCGCCCGGCGCCTGGTGCGGCGTGCTGCGGCGTGGTGCGGCGTGGCGCGTCCTCCAGGCGGACGAGAGCGTCTGCCCCGCGCTCCGGCGTCGATCAGTCCGTCAGCGCGGGGTAGTCGATGTAACCCCGCGTGTCGCCGCCGTAGAACGTGGCGGCGTCGGCCTCGTTGACCGGGGCGTGGTTCTGCCAGCGCCGGACCAGGTCGGGATTGGCGATGAAGGCCCGTCCCACGGCGACGAGGTCTGCCTGACCAGTGCGCACACGTCGGCGGGCGGTGCTCTCGTCTGTCACGGGCTCCCAGCCGTCGTTGACGATGAGCGGGCCGCCGAACCGCGCGCGGAGGTCTTCGAGCAGCGGGCTGGAGGGATCGCCGATGGTGTGCAGGTACGCCAGGCCCAGCGGTGCGATCCCGTCGAGCAGCGCCCGGTAGGTCGCGGCCGTCTCGGCCGGATCGTCCTCGACGGCGCCATGGAGGTTGACCGCCGGGGAGATGCGGATCCCCACCCGCTCGCCGCCGATCGCCTCGGCCACGGCACGGGCCACCTCGACGGCGAACCGGGCTCGGGCCGTGGCGGAGCCGCCGTAGGCGTCGCTGCGCCGGTTGGTGGAGGGCGCGAGGAACTGGTGGAGCAAGTAGCCGTTGGCGGAGTGCAGTTCGACGCCGTCCAGGCCGGCTTCGACGGACGAGCGTGCCGCGTGCGCGTACTCGCCGATCACGGACGCCACCTCCGCCGTCTCCAGGGCGCGAGGCACGGGATGCGGCATGAGACCGTGAGCGGTGAAGATCTGGCCGGGCGCGGCGACGGCGCTGGGAGCGACCGTTTCGTGGCCGTCCTTGTTGTCCGGGTGGGCGATGCGCCCTGTGTGCATGAGCTGGGCGACGATGCGGCCGCCTTCCTCGTGCACGGCGTCGGCGACCCGGCGCCATCCCTCGATCTGCTCGGGTGTGTGCAGGCCGGGCGTGTTCAGGTAGCCCTGCCCGGCCGCGCTGGGCTGGACGCCCTCGGTGATGATCAGGCCTGCGGTCGCCCGCTGCCGGTAGTACGTCGCGGTGATGTCGCGTGGCACGCCTGCGGTCCCGGCCCGGTTGCGGGTCATGGGGGCCATGACGATCCGGTTGTTCAGCGTCCACTTGCCGACGGTCACCGGCTCGAACAGGTCTGGCATGGAAGGTCTCTCCTCGTGAGGTGGGTGGGTGCCGCGCGACGGGATCGGCGAGCGCGCGGCGGGCGTGGGCGAAATACTCAGCGGGTGCCGGAGGCCCTGGTGGATGCGCCTGTGGATGCGCCGGTGGATGCGCCGGATCTCGTGACCATCACGGCGACGATGACCAGGGCGAGAACGAAGAGCCCGCCCGCGGCCAGGAAGGCCGTGCGGTAGCCGTGCAGGTAGCTGTCCGCCGGGACGGCCTGGATCCACTGCCCGGACGCGGACCGCCGCCCGGCGAGGGCGCTGTTGAGCGCCGCGACATAGAGGGTGTTGAGCAGCGCCGGGCCGAGTGCTCCGCCGATCTGCTGAGTGGTGTTGATCGTGGCGCTGGCGACCCCGGCGTCCCGCGACTCGATACTGGACAGCACGATCGTGGGCAGGGCCAGGAAGAACAGGCCCAGGCCCAGGGCGGTCAGGATCTGGGGCCCCAGAATCCCGGCGAGGTAGGTCGAGGAACCGTTCAACGTGGCCAGCCAGAGCATGCCGGCCGCGGCCACCGCGATGCCGCCCACCATCGGAACCTTGGGACCCAGACGGGTCACCAATCCCGCTCCCAGCACCGAGGCGGCGACGATGCCGCCGCTGAAGGGGAGGAAGGCCAGGCCCGCCCGCAGCGGCGTATAGCCGAGGTCGACCTGGAGGTAGTAGGTCAGGAACAGCAGCATGCCGAACATGCCGGCGCCGGTCAGCAGGGAGGCCAGGAGCGATCCCGCGCGGTCGCGGTGCCGTACGACCCGTAGGGGCAGCAGCGGGTGTGCGGCGCGCCGTTCGACGGCGACGAAGGCGACCAGCAGGACGACCGCGGCCGCCGGCAGGGCCAGAACCGCTCCGATGTGCCGGCCCCCGCCCTCCGCGGCTTCGGTGAAGCCGTACACGAGAGCGACCAGACCGCCGGTGACCAGGACGGCTCCCGGTATGTCGTAATGGCGCCCGCCCTCGGCTCGGCTCGCGCGGATGGCCGGCACCGCGGCGAGTGCGGCGACCA
Organism: Microbispora bryophytorum; assembly: GCF_043197435.1. Classification (NCBI taxonomy): domain Bacteria; kingdom Bacillati; phylum Actinomycetota; class Actinomycetes; order Streptosporangiales; family Streptosporangiaceae; genus Microbispora; species Microbispora bryophytorum. Next base: position 507,325 of record NZ_JBICTF010000002.1, read on the forward strand.
GGGCGATCGGAGTGTTGATGAACAGGCACCAGCGCCAGTCGGCGTACTGCGTCAGCACACCGCCGAGGATCAGACCGACCGCTCCGCCGCCGCCCTGGAGGGCGCCGTAGACGCCGAATGCCTTCGCGCGCTCCCGAGGGTCGGTGAAGGTCACGCTGATCAGTGACAGCGCGGCCGGGGCGAGCAGGGCCGCGAACACTCCCTGGAGTGCGCGGGCGGCGAAGAGCGTCAGTCCGTTGGGGGCGAGGCCGCCGAGTACGGAGACCGCGGCGAAACCGACCAGCCCGATCAGGAAGACCCGCTTGCGGCCGGCGAAGTCCGCGATGCGTCCGCCGAGGAGCAGCAGTCCGCCGAAGGCCAGCGTGTAGGCGGTGACCATCCACTGACGGTCCGCGTCGGCGATGCCCAGCTCGCGCTGCGCGTGCGGGAGGGCGATGTTCACCACGGAGGCGTCCAGCACCACCATCAGCGTCGCCAGGGAGATCACCGTCAGGGCGGCCCAGCGGCGCGGATCGGGGTCGCGGGCGCCCGGCTGTCGCCGCGTGGTGCTTGAGTCGGTGGTCATCGAAATGTCCTTACGAGTTACGGGATCGGGGCGGCTCCCGGGCTGCCTCGGCGCGAAGACCGGACGCGAAGACCGGACACGAAGGCCGGGCACGAAGACGGGAGCGGGCAGAGGCCCGGGGCGGCGGTCCGGCCGGCCCGCGGGCATGGTCGAGAGTGACCCGCCCCCCGCTTCCGTTGCAATTTCTCATGCCGTTTCGGCAAGCTGGTCGGCATGGAGCAGCTGAAAGACGTCCTCGCCGCCGTCGGGCCGAAGCTGCGTGACCTGCGCAAACAGCGCGGCGTCACGCTTGCCGACCTGTCACGGAGCACCGGCATCTCGGAAAGCACGCTGTCACGGCTGGAGAGCGGAAGCCGCCGGCCGAACCTGGAACTACTGCTCCCCCTGGCCCACGCCTACGGCGTGCCCCTCGACGAGCTGGTCGGCGCCCCGCGCACCGGCGACCCGCGCGTGCATCTGCGTCCGGTGCACCGCCTCGGCATGACCTTCGTCCCGCTGACCCGCCGGGCCGGCGGCATGCAGGCCTACAAACTGGTCATCCCACCCGACCGCGACAAGGCCGAGCCCGACCTGAAGACGCACGAGGGCTATGAGTGGCTCTACGTCCTCGAAGGCCGGCTGCGGCTGCTCCTGGACGGCCGGGATCTGCTGCTCAAGCCCGGCGAGGTGGCAGAGTTCGACACCCACGTCCCGCACTGGCTGGGGTCGGCCGACGCGCGCCCCGTTGAACTGCTCGTCCTGTTCGGTCCGCAGGGCGAACGCGCCCACCTGCGGGCCCGTCCCGCCTGAAGCGCCGTCGGGCACCGGCCGGCGCCCTGGACCGCCGCGAGCTCGGGCCCGGCCTTTCACCAGTGGCGGGCCTCTTGCAGGAGCCGGTCCCTGACGAGGGTGACGTAGCGGCGTTCGAGCACGCCCGCCCTCTGTGCGAGGAAGCCGGTGTTGATGGGCGGGTCGTCCGGGTCGAGGAGCGCCACGAGTTCGCCGCTGCCGAGTTCGCCGGCACACAGATAGCGAGGCAGCACGGTGATTCCGGCTCCGGCGACGACGGCCGTCAGCACACCGCGCAGATCGGGGACGACCACCGCGGGCGACCTGGTCAGACGCGTACGGAAGACGTGACGCCAATACCGGCGGAGGATGGGCACGTCCTCGGCATAGGCGACCAGCGGGGCATCGTTCAGGGGGCCGGGGTCGTCGCAGCCGACAGGGCCGATCCGGTCCGCCCAGGCAGGTGCGGCCACCAGCACGAACTCCTCGTCCATGAGCGGTACGGCCACCACGGTGCGGCCCCGTGGGCGGATCGCCGAGAGAACCAGGTCGAAACGCCCCGCGCGCAGGCCCTCCAGCAGGTCGTCGGCCAGGCCGGCCGTGACCCGCAGCCGCAGACCCTGTTCGACCAGCGGCGCCAGGGCGGGCAGGACCCGGGCGCTCAGCACCTCGGCCGGACCCCCGAGATGCACCGGCTCTGAGGACTCGTCACCCGGACGGCCTCGTCCGGCCACCACCGCCAGTTCGTCCAGCGGGCCCGCGACCTGCGCGGCCAGCTCGTCGGCCACCGACGTGGCGGCCACTCCCCGGGGCAGCCGTTCGAACAACCGGCGATCGAGCTGCTCCTCCAGGGTGCGCACCTGACTCGTCACGGTCGGCTGGGACAGCCCCAGCAGCGCGCCGGCCGCGGTGAAGGAACCGGCGCGGTACACGGCGAGGAACGTCCGCAGCAGCATCAGATCCAGCGGCCCACCTGCTGCCCGGCCTCCCACGGCGGTGACGGAGGTATCGGCCTTCCTATGACTCATAGAGCCGATGCTATTGGTTGTCCTATGCCTGAGCGGCCTACGATCCAGCTCGTTCCCGCTGACGGGCAGCAGAGCATCGTCAGCTCACCCCACCTCGCCGTCTGCGAGGACCGCGGAAAAGAGCACAAGTGATGGCGAAGATTCTTTTTGTGATGACCGGTGCGCGCCACCTGACGCTGGCCGACGGAACCGAGCATCCGACTGGCTTCTGGTCCGAAGAGTTCGTGGCCCCGCACCAGGCGTTCACCGCGGCCGGGCACGAGGTGATCGTGGCCACACCCGGCGGCGTCGTGCCGACGGTCGACCAGGCGAGCCTCGCCCCTGAGGTCAACGGCGGCCAGGCCGGTGCGGACGCGATGGCCGCCGCGCTCCGCTCCGCCGCGGAGCTCCGGAACCCGATCACGCTGGAAGGCGTCGATCCGGCCCGGTACGCCGCGGTGTTCTACCCCGGTGGGCACGGCCCGATGGAGGATCTGGCGGCCGACGCCGACTCGGCCCGCCTTCTGACCGACGCCATGGACGCGGGCATGCCGGTGAGCCTGGTCTGCCACGGCCTGGCCGCCCTCCTGGCCACCGAGCGGCCGGACGGCACCTCGCCGTTCACCGGCTACCGGATCACCGGCTTCACCAAGGCGGAGGAGACCCTGACCGGGCTCGCCGACCGGTCGAAGTGGCTCCTGGAGGACCGGCTGGTCGCCCTGGGAGTGCGATTTTCCGCAGGCGAGCCGTGGGCGCCCAACGTGGTCGTCGACCGCAACGTCCACACCGGGCAGAACCCCGCCTCCTCCGCCGCGCTGGCCGCCGAACTGCTCAAGACCCTCGGCTGACCCCTGCACCGGTCCCTGCGCCGGCCCTCGGCCACAGAGGGCCGGCCGCCGAGGAGCTCTCTCATGCACATGACCCGCATCGACGCCCCGACGCCCATCACCCGCCGCAATGGCCGGCGCAGTGGCCGGCTGCTCGTTCCGGTCCTCGGCCTCGGCGCCATGGTCGTCTCGATGATGCAGACGCTGACCGTGCCGATCCTCGGAGTCGTCCAGCGAGATCTGCACACCACGACGGCCGGCGCGAGCTGGCTCACCACGGCCACCTTGCTGTCCGCCGCCGTCTGCACGCCCCTGCTCGGCCGGTACGGCGACCAGCACGGCGCGAGACGCACCCTGATCGGCGTGCTCGGTCTCACGCTGACGGGGTCCGTGCTGGGCGCCACCACCGACACCTTGCCCTGGCTGATCGTCGCACGCGCGTTGCAAGGGGCCTCCACCGCGATCTTCCCGCTCGCGCAGTCGGTGGTCCGAGACGAACTGCCACGCGAACGCCTTCCCGGGGCGATGGCCCTGCTCAGCGGGACGCTGGCGGTCGGCAACGCGGTCGCCCTGGTCGGCGCGGGGCTGCTCACCCAAGGCGCCGCACCGGACTTTCACCACGTGTTCTGGTTGTCGGCCGGAGTGTCCGCGCTCACCCTGGCCGCCGTCGCCGCCGTCATCCCCCGTCCTCGCGTACGGCCCGGCGGCCGCACCGACTGGCCGGGAGCGATCGCGCTCGCCGCGATGTTGACCCTGCTGCTGCTTCCCCTGTCACAGGGGGCCAGGTGGGGGTGGTCGTCCGCTCCGACTCTGGGCTGCTTCGCCTCGGCGGTGGCGGCGGCGGCCGTCTGGGTGATGCTCGAGCGGGGGGCGGGCGAGCCCCTCGTCGACATGCGGATGCTCGTCCTGCGACCGGTGCTGCTCGCCAATCTCGCGGGCTTCCTGCTGGGCTTCGCGATGTTCTCCCAGTTCCTCGGCATTTCGGCGCTGGTCCAGCTCCCGGCCCCGCCGGACGGATACGGATTCGGAGCAACGGTGTTCGAGGCGTCCGTCGCCTACCTCATGCCGCCCGCCCTGGTCTCCCTGGCCGCCGCCCAGGTCGCCGGGGCGATGGTCCGGATGATCGGCGCCCACGCGACCCTCGCCGTGGGCGCCGCATGCGGGGCCACCGGCTTCGCCGCGCTCGCCGCCGCGCACGGCTCGGCGGTCGCCGTCATCGCGGCGGGTATCCTCGTCGGCGTCGCCGTCAGCTTCGGCTTCGCCACCCTCCCGGCCGTCCTCGCCGGTGCCGTGCCCGCCGGCCGGACCGGCATCGCCAACGGGATCAACTCGGTCGCACGCTCGGTGGGCAGTTCCGTCGCCAGCGCCCTGGCCGCGACGCTGCTCGCGGTCGAGCCCGCGGTCGAGCCCGCGGCGCACCTCGCCACCCAGGCGTCCGCACTGCCCGCCGAAGGCCGGTTCACGGTGTGCTTCGCCCTGGGCGCGGGCGCATTCGCCCTCGTCGTGCTCGTGGCCCTGGCCGGGCTGACCAACGCCCGCACCCTCGTCCGGCCACGGCACGAGACGCGACCACCAGAAAGGTGGAAGACATGGCACTGATTCTCATCACCGGCGCATCGGACGGCCTCGGCCGTGCGCTCGCCAAAGACCTCGCCGCCGGCGGGCACCGGCTGCTGCTGCACGGACGAGACTCCCGGCGGCTCGCCGAAGTGGCCGAGGCCACCGGCGGCGAGACGTTCACCGCCGACTTCTCCTCCCTCGCCGAGGTCCGGCGTCTCACCGCGCGGATCGCCGAGGCCCACGACCGGCTGGACGTGCTCGTCAACAACGCCGGGATCGGGTTCCACGTCGAAGGAACAAGCCGGCAGCTGTCGGCGGACGGGCATGAACTGCGCCTGGCGGTCAACTACCTCGCGCCGGTGCTGCTCACCCGGGAGCTGCTTCCGCTGCTTCGCCGAGCCGCACCCTCCCGGGTCGTCAACGTCGCCTCGATCGGTCAGCAGCCGATCGACTTCGACGATCCGCAACTCGAACGCGGCTACACCGACGTCGCCGCCTACTGCCGCTCCAAGCTCGCGCTCATCTGCCACACCCGCGATCTGGCCGAAGAACTCCAGGGGAGCGGTGTCACGGTGAACAGCGTTCATCCTGGCTCGTACATGCCGACGGCCATGTCCAGGAGATCCGGCATGGAGGTCGTCGACACGCTGGAGAAAGGGGTGGCCGCCACCCGGCGTCTGGTGGAGGCCCCCGAACTGGCCGAGGTCACCGGCCGCTACTTCGACGGCGAGAAGGAAGCACGGGCCGCCGAAGAGGCGTATGACCCGGACTACCGTCGCCGCCTGAGCGAACTGACCCGGAAGCTGTCGGCGAACGTCTGACGCCGCAGCCGGGCCGTGCGGCGCCCCCGCGCCCGCACGGTCCGGCGTGCCCCCCTCCCCCCGGCGGTGAACACGGCCCAGCGATGGACCACTCAGCAGTGGGCCAGTCAGCGGTGGACCAGTCAGCGGTGGACCAGGAAGTCGCGCACGGCGCGCCGGCCATCGATCCGCTCCCGCAGCACCGGCCCCCAGGTGAGCTGCAGGAGCCGTACGGCGAGCACTCCGAGGACGGCCACCTCGGCGGTCAGCAGCAGCCGTTCCACCAGGCCGATCATGACGCCGTGGCCGGGCAGCGCGACGTACGTGATGGCCGCCAGGCCGAGACCCGAGGCGAGCGTCAGCCACTCCAGCGGCCGGACGGCGGCCTTCCACCGCTCGTCCTGTCCCAGGCGGCCCACCAACTGGATGGTGGCGGCGGGCACGCTCACGAAGGCCGCCGCCGACAGAACACCGTGCAGGTCTCCCTGCCAGACCGCGCCCGACGGGACCACGGCCGCGCCGATGAGCGAGGCGCTCCACAGGCCGATCAGGCGGCCCGGCCAGCCGTGCACCGGCGCGCCGACCGCACGCATCCCGGCCAGCAGCGCGAGCGAGGCCAGGCCGAGGACGGCCATCGCCGCCTCGACGGCGCCGCCCCCGTCACGGGCGGCGTACTCGCTGATCGTCATGGAGACGGGGTCCAGGGAGGAATCCCCGCTCACCTGCGCCGCCACCACGGTGACGACCGCGAGCAGGATGCCGCCGCCGGCGAGCAGGGGATAGAACCTCTTGACCATATGGTGAGGATCCCGCGTACAGCCCGTTTCTAACATCCGGGACAACGCGTAGATCCCCCCGAGAAGGGGTCAGGGTCGTCTCAGGGTGGGGACCCCGGGGTATCCGGGGGCCCCACCCGGGACGTCACTCCTGCGCGGCCTCGTGGTACCGCTCACGCAGGCCGGGAGTGGCGTCGGCCTCGTACCGCTCGGTCGCGCCGGTGTCCCACACCGGCGCTTCCGGCTCCCCGGACAGCAGCCAGGCGGCCTGCTTGGCCGCGCCGTCCGCGACGTACTCCCCGGGAGTGGGGACGAGCACCGGACGTCCGAAGACCGTCGGGGCGATGCGGCGCACCGCCTCCGACCGCGCCCCGCCGCCGATGAGCAGCACCCGCTGCGGCTCGACCCCGAGAGCGTCCAGCGCGTCGGCGAGGCCGCAGAGCATGCCCTCGACCGCGGCCCTGGCCAGGTGCTCGGGGGTGGACGTGGCGAGCCTGAGCCCGTGCAGCGACCCCGTGGCGTCGGGACGGTTCGGGGTGCGCTCCCCCTCCAGGTAGGGCACGAGCACCAGCCCGTCCGCTCCCGAGGGGGCCCGCAGGGCCAGATCGCTCAGCTCCTGGGGCGTGACCCGGAGCATCCCGGCGGCGGCGTCGAGCACCCGTGCCGCGTTCAGCGTGGCGACCAGCGGCAGGTAGCGCCCGGTGGCGTCGGCGAAGCCGGCGACCCCTCCGGAGGCGTCGGCGGACGGCGCCTCGGAGACGGCGAACGCCGTACCCGACGTGCCGATGGACACGACCACGTCGCCGGGTCGCATGCCGACGCCAAGCGCCGCCGCCATGTTGTCGCCGGTGCCGGGGGCGAGCAGCGCACCGCCCTGCTCGGCCGTCCCCGCCTGTTCCGCGGGACCGAGCACGCGGGGCAGCTCCGGCACCCTGCCCATGGCGAGTTCGAGCAGGTCGGTCCGGTATTCACCGGTCGCGGGCGACCAGTAACCGGTGCCGGAGGCGTCGCCCCGGTCGGTCGTGATCACGTCCGGCCGGCCGGCGAGCCGCCAGGTGAGCCAGTCGTGCGGCAGGCACACCGAGCGCGTACGGCTGGCGTTGTCCGGCTCGTTGCGGGCGAGCCAGCGGAGCTTGGTCACCGTGAAGGAGGCCACCGGAACGCTGCCGACGGCCTCGGCCCACGCCTTCGGACCACCCAGTTCGGCGATCAGCTCGGTCGCCGCCCCGGCCGAGCGGGTGTCGTTCCACAGCAGCGCGGGCCGGACCACCTCGCCGTCCTCGTCGAGGCAGACCATGCCGTGCTGCTGGGCCCCCACGCTCACCGCCGCGACGTCCGCCAGCCCTCCGGCCTGCTCGATCGCGCTCTGCAGCGCGGTCCACCAGTGCTCGGGATGGACCTCGGTGCCGCCGGGGTGGGAGGCGCGGCCCTCGCGCACGAGGGCCCCGCTCTCCGCGTCCCGGATGACGACCTTGCAGCTCTGGGTCGACGAGTCGACCCCCGCGACCAGCGTCACAGTCGTCCCTCCGCTCTCGTCTTACCGGTCAGCCGCGCACGCCGAAGAGGTGCTCCAGCGCGAGCTGGTTGAGCCGGGTGAAGTGGAAGCCGCGGGCGGCCACCGCGTCCACGTCGATCGACTCGGCGAGGATGTCCTCGTAGGTCTCGCCGGCGGCGAGGGTCGGCTGGGCCAGCTCGTTGCACTTGCTGGCCTCGAGCGCCTCCTGCACCTCGGGGTCGGCGCGGTAGGCCTTCGACTTCTCCTTGAGGATGAGGTAGGTCCGCATGTTGGCCGCGGCCGAGTCCCAGACGTCCTCCTTGTCCTCGGTGCGCAGCGGCTTGTAGTCGAAGTGGCGCGGGCCCTCGTAGCCGCCGTTCTCCAGCAGGTCGACGAGGAAGAACGCGTTCTTGACGTCACCGTGGCCGAAGATGAGGTCCTGGTCGAACCGCGGGCCGTGCTGGCCGTTGAGGTCGATGTGGAACAGCTTGCCGTGCCACAGCGCCTGGGCGATGCCGTGGACGAAGTTCATCCCGGCCATCTGCTCGTGGCCGGTCTCGGGGTTGAGGCCCACCATCTCGGGGTGCTCCAGCGAGTTGATGAACGCCAGGGCGTGCCCGATCGTCGGCAGCAGGATGTCGCCGCGCGGCTCGTTCGGCTTGGGCTCGACGGCGAAGCGGATGTCGTAGCCCTTGTCGATCACGTACTGGCACAGGAGGTCGAAGCCCTCCTTGTAACGGTCGAGCGCGACCCGCACGTCCTTGGCGGCCTCGGACTCGGCGCCCTCACGGCCACCCCAGCACACGTACGTCTTCGCGCCCAGCTCGGCGGCGAGGTCGATGTTGTGGATGACCTTGCGCAGGGCGTAGCGGCGGACCTCGCGGTCGTTGCTGGTGAACCCGCCGTCCTTGAAGACCGGGTGGGTGAACAGGTTGGTGGTGGCCATCGGCACCTTCATACCGGTGTCGGCCAGCGCCTTCTTGAACCTCTCGATCGCCTTGGCGCGATCCGACTCCACCGCGAGGAGGTCGTCGTCGTGGAAGGTCACACCGTACGCGCCGAGCTCGGCCAGGCGGTGGACGCTCTCGACCGGGTCCAGCGGGGCCCGGGACGCGTCGCCGAACTGGTCGCGCGCCTGCCAGCCGACGGTCCACAGCCCGAACGTGAAGCGGTCCTCGGGAGTGGGGGTGTACATGAATCGCCTCCGAATTAGTCTACGTTGTGGACTAAATATCTGACGTGATGAGCCGCAGGGTCAAGAGGGTGTGTCCGTATTCTCGACACGCGGCAGTGGAAGATGTGATGACCAAGCCCGTACGGCGCGACCCGGCCGGGCGTGTGGAGGATGTGATGACCAAGCCCGTACGCGTGACGCGGCCGGTGTGTGGAGGATGTGACGACGCAGCCCGTACGGCGTGACGTGGCTGGCGTGTGGAGGTGCGGATGACGTGGGCCGTTCGGCGTGCGGCGGGACTCGCGCGGGGGGTGCCATGACGCAGGCCCTGCGGCATGACGCGATGCGTGCACGGAATCTGGCGCTCGTCCTCGGCGCGGTCGGCGCCCGGGGATCGGTGACCCGGGCCGCCCTCGCCGAGATGACCGGCCTGACCAAGACGACCGTGTCCAAGCTCGTCGGCGACCTCATCGAGGGCGGGCTCGTGGTGGAGACCGGCGCGGTCCGGGACGGCGAGCGCGGCAGGCCCGGGGTCGAGATCCGGATCAGCGGGCAGCACGTCGCCGCCCTCGGGCTGGAGATCAACGTCGACTACCTCGCGGTGTGCGTGGTCGACCTCGCCCGGACGGTGCGGCTGCGCCGTACACAGGCTGTGGACAACCGGGCCGCGCCACCTGTGGATGTGATCGCACAACTTGGGGATTTGGCCGCCGCGGTTGTGGATGAAGCTGTGGAGAAGGGCCTGCGGGTGGTCGGCGGCGTGCTGGCCGTGCCCGGCCCCGTGGACATGACCAGCGGGGTCGTCCACAACGCCCCCAACCTCGGCTGGCGCGACGTGCCACTGGCGTCGCTTCTGCGCTTCCCCTTCCCCGTACGGGTGGAGAACGAGGCCAACCTGGCCGCGCTCGGCGAGCTGTGGTTCGGGTCCGGACTGCCCGACTTCCTGCACGTTTCAGGAGAGATCGGAATCGGTGCGGGCCTCGTGGTCCGCGGCCGGCTCTTCCGGGGTGCGCACGGCTTCGCCGGGGAGCTCGGGCACGTCGTCGTCTCTCCCGCCGGCCCGCCGTGCCGCTGCGGCGGGCGGGGCTGCCTCGAACAGTACGCCGGCCAGGACGCCCTCCTGACCGCCGCCCGCGCCGCGCCGTTCCGCCGCGCCGCCCTGGACCGCCGCGCCGCCGATACGCCTCCGACGTCCAGGTATGTGTCAGCCGGGATACCGCAGAAGGACGCGGCCGAGACGCCCGTGGCCGCGCAGGAGAAGACGCCCGGAAGTTCCGGAGCCACACAGGCCGGAGCAACGCAGGCCGGAGCAACACAGGCCGGAGCCACGCACAGGAGACCGGCCGAGACGCCCGTGGCCGGGCAGAAAGACGCACCCGAAACCCCCGGGGCCGCGCAGGAGAAGATGGCCGAAACCCCCGGCGCCATCCACAAGAGGCCGGCCGAGACGCCCGGAGCCGCGCAGGAGAAACCGGCCGAGACGCCCGGAGCCGTGAGCGCGACGATCCCGCTCGAAATGCTCCTGCCCGCGCAGCAGGGCGTGTCGTGGATGCTGTCCCGACTCCGGGAGGGCGACGAGAAGGCACGAGCCGCCTGTGAGCGGGCGGCCTGGGCGCTCGGTGTGGCCCTGTCGTCGGCGGTCAACCTCGTCGATCCCGACGCGATCGTCCTCGGCGGGATCTACGCGCCACTTTTCCCCTGGATCGGTCACATGGTCACCGACACGATGAAGGCCCGCCTCGGTCAGATGCGCGGCGCCGTGCCGCCCGTGGTCGTGTCACGGCTCGGCGCCGAGGCGGCCGCCCTCGGCGCGGCCGGCCAGGTGATCGAGCAGGTCATGGCCGACCCCGCCGCCCTCCTGCACAGCTGACGCGACGCGAGCCCCCCTGCGCGGACCAGCGCGGACCGGACCGGCACAGACCGGCGCAGGGAATCGGCAGTGACCCGCTCCGCTTCCACCGCGTGCCGCCCCAAGAGGCGGGGACGGTCACGCTCAGGCGCTCAGCGGCTCACAGGCCGGAGGGGTCGCGGCCGAGGCTGATCTCCTCGGCGATGCGCCGCAGCTCGTCGGCGGCCAGCCGGGGCGCGCCGGGCAGACAGGCGGTCAGCGCCGCGATCACCTGGTGGTAGGGCGCGCCCGCATGACGGACCGCGACCTCGTGCACCACCCGGAACAGGACCAGGTTGTTCTCGTGCTCCCGCGTCGCCCTGTCCACGATCATGACGTCCCCCTCCGCCGGCCTCGTCGCCGGCCCCCCTCGCCGGACCGCCCACGTCCGGCGCCGTGCGATGCGCCGGTGGGCGGGCTGCGCCACCCCTGACGGCGGCCCGTGGACACGGTACGACCTGCCACCGACAGTTTCCGGGAAACCCACCGAGGTACAATTACTTGAGAGTTCAAGTTTCCAGGAGGCACCATGCCGGTCCAGCGACTCAACCACGCCGTGCTGTACGTGCGGGACGTCTCTCGCAGCGTGGCCTTCTACCAGGAGGCCCTCGGGTTCCGCGTCGTGCAGGCGTTCCCGGGGGCGGCGTTCCTGCAGGCCGAGGGCTCCTCGAACGACCACGACCTCGGGCTGTTCCAGATCGGGGCGCAGGCGGGGCCCTCGTCCGCCGGGCGTGCGACGGTCGGCCTCTACCACCTCGCCTGGGAGGTCGACACGCTCGCCGAGCTCGACCGGATCGCGACCAGGCTGACGGAGATGAACGCCCTGGTCGGCGCGTCCGACCACTCCACCACCAAGGCCCTCTACGCGAAGGACCCGGACGGGCTGGAGTTCGAGGTCTCCTGGCTGGTGCCCGCCGGCCTGCTCACCGACGAGATTCTCGACGGGCGTGCCCAGATCAAGCCGCTCGACCTCGCGAAGGAACTGGAGCGGTACGGCGCGGAGACGCGCGGCGGGATCGGCGTCAGCGTCTGATCCTGCGCTCGTGGGCGGCCCTCTTCCCCGTGACCGCCCACGAGCGCCGGCCTCGCCCGCCGACCGGCTCGCCCACTGACCGGCCTTGCCCGCTGACCGGTCTCGCTCTCTGACCGGTCTCGCCCGCCGACCGATCTCGTCCGTTGACCGGCCCCGCCCGCTGACCGATCTCGTCTGTTGACCGATCTCGTCCGCTGACCGGCCTGTTCGCGCCATTTAGCGCAAACATCCTTCTCTGGGCCCTCGGATACCCATACGATGATCATGATCTGAACCGGTACGGCGAGGGACAGGACGGATCATGGCCGACAACGACCAGCACGCGGGCGACGGCCCGGCCGGACACGACCGGGCAGCCGCCAGGATCGACACGAACACACCGAGCGTTTCGCGGGTCTACGACTTCATGCTCGGCGGCAAGGACAACTACGCCGTCGACCGCCACGTGGCGCAGGCCGCCTTGCGCATCGCCCCCGACGCCCCGGCCGCGGCCAAGTCCAACCGGGCGTTCCTGCGGCGGGCGGTCCGCCATCTGGCGGCCGAGGCGGGCATCAGGCAGTTCCTCGACATCGGCTCGGGCCTGCCCACGCAGGGCAACGTGCACGAGGTCGCGCAGCAGGTCGCCCCGGAATCCCGGGTCGTCTATGTCGACAACGACCCCATCGTCCTGATGCACGGCCGGGCGCTGCTGGCGAGGAACGGCAGCACCACGGTCGTCGAGGCCGACATCCGCGACCCGGAGGCGATCCTCGCCAACCCCGCGGTCACCGCGCTCATCGACTACGAGCAGCCCGTGGCCCTGCTGCTGTTCGGGATCCTCCACCACCTCAACGACCACGAGGAGCCCGAGGCCATCGCCGCCCGTTTCCGGGCGGCCCTGCCCTCCGGTAGCTACCTCGCGCTGTCCCACTTCCACAACCCCGGGCCGGACATGCCCGAGGTGTCGGCGCAGGCGACCTCGGCCGAGAAGCTGTTCAACGAGAACCTGGGCACGGGCCGGTGGCGCACCCGCGAGGAGATCCTGGCCTACTTCGGTGACATGCCGCTCCTCGAACCCGGCCTGGTGCCGCTCCCCGAGTGGAGGCCGGACCCCGGTGAGGTCTTCGAGCCCGGCATCACTTACCACACCTTCGTCGGCGGCGTGGCGCACAAACCCTGAAGTTTCCCTCCTGCCATAAACGTGAGTTACGTCACTGCGGAACCGTACGGCCGGCGGGGCTTCGTCGCAGGCAGCGGGTCATGCGACGGCGGAGCGACCATCGGCCGTACGGCCATCCGGACGGCCGTACGGTTGACATCGGTGAGTAGTGACGGTGATGCTCGGAGGTGGTTGCCCCTCTACAGGAAGGCGGCACCGGCATGATGACCGTCAATGGGTCGTTCGCATCGCCTCCGGACAACAAGACCTTGCTCTACCTCGACAAGCAACTGGTCGTACGCGCCTCCGGGAACGGCTCCGTACAGCTGATCGGGCAGATCGATCTCACCAACGGCGACGCGATCGCCGACGCCCTGCACAAGGAGTGGGTGAGGCCGGGGACCGGAACCGTGGACGTTTCCGAGCTTCAGTTCATCGACCTCTACGGCCTGCGCGCCCTGGCCCTGCTGTCCGACACCCCCCTGGGCCGGCCGATCCGGGTGCACAACAGCAGGCCCGGCCTGCGCAGGCTGCTCGGCATGCTCGACTGGCCCGCCTTCACCATCGGGTGACCTAGCGGCCCCACGCGCCCCGACGCGCCTGTCGCGGGCGGCGCGTCTCCGACACCCCTCGGCGTCTCTGACACCCCCCGCGTCTCTCACCACCCGGGTCTCTGACACCCCCCGGCGTTCCTCGCGCTCCGGCGCCTTCCGGCGTTTATCGCGCTCGCGCGTTTCTCGTGCTCCGGATGGAGGAAAGGTATCGGAAGACGGTCGTACGACCGTTATGACCAGCGCCTGGGCCTTCGCACGGGTTCAGGCGAAGTTCATCCGTGAGTTCCCCCCGACTCTCGCGAGGAGGGGTGATGAGGTATTTCCGGGCACTCCGGCAGCCCGCCACCCATGCCGGCGGCCATCCGCCGACATGGCGCAGCCGCCGCCGCGCGCTCGCGCCGCGGTGACAAGGCGAACCGGCCCCACCGGCTGATCAGCCGGTGCGGCCGCCTGCTCCGGCCCGGACCCAGCGTCCGGGCTCCCGTCTGCTGGAGAGCCGAATGTTCCTGAACCGATTGCTCACGACGTCCGCGGCCCTGCTGCGCGGCGTGCTGCCCGAGCCGTTCCGAGATCTGGTTCCTTGCCCTCGCGAGGTGCGCGCCTGCCCCGGCGGGCTGCACATCAACCTGCGCGGGATCGGCCGGCCCGGCTCCGAGGCGGCGGCCGGCCTGCTGGAGGAGCGGCTGGAGAGCATCCCCGGCGTCGAGCGGGCGGAGGTCAACGGCCGCATCTCCGCGGTCTTCGTCGCCTGCGCCCCCGACCGGGTCGATCAGGACAAGCTGCTGGCCGTCACCACCGAGCTGGACGAGCAGGAGGAGCACGCCCACGAGAGCCCCGTCCGCCTCGTGGAGGAGCATCTGCTGGCGACCGTGCGGCTGACGGCCGGCGTCACCGGACTCGGGCTCATCTTCCTGGGCAAGGCGATCCGGGCCCCTCAGCTCCCGGCGGTCGTGCCCGCGTTGCTGCAACTGGCCAACGGCACGCCGGCGATCCGCGAGCAGTTCGACCGCCGGCTGGGGCGCCGCCCCGCCGAGGCCCTGTTCACCACCGCCAACCTCGTCACCCAGACCCTCACGCTCCGCCCCACCGCGCTGTTCGTGCAGGCCGTCGCGAACGTGGGCCGCTACATCGAGACCAGGACCAGCCGGCACGCATGGGAGAGCCTGGAGGAGCGGCTGGCCACGCGTCCGGGGGCGTACCACCACATCAGGGCCGAGGCCCGGCGGCGGCCGGCCCCTCTGCCGCACGGGCCGATCGAGCGCTACGCCGACGTGGTCGCCCCGATCAGCGCCGCCGCGTACGCGGTGACACGGGTGCTCACCCGGGGCGAACGGGCCGTGTCCATCCTCGTCTCCACCACCCCGAGGGCCGCCGACCTCAGCCGGGAGGCGTTCGCGGGCGCGATCACCCGCGCGCTCGGCAGGCACGACACGGTCGTCCTCGACGCCGGCTGCCTGCGCACGATGGACCGCGTCGACACCGTCGTCCTGCACGCCGACGCGCTGACGACCGGCTCGTGGACGATCGACCGGGTCGAGCCGCTGCGTGAGGGGGAGGACACCGACGAGCTGTACTCCCGGCTCTACTCCCTCATCGACTTCTCCGACCCCGGCCGCACCGGGACCGTGGAGGGCTGGTCGGTCCGCCCGCTGCCGGACCCCGATCCCCAGCTGCCGGACGCCGGCCTCTGGCGGTCACGCGGACTGCGCGCGGTGGAGGTGTCCAGGGACGGCGTCCGGGTCGCCGTCGCCGGTCTCGCCCCGGAGATCGACGCCCTGGCCGTACCGGTCGTCGGCGCCGCCAAGGCGGCCGGCACGGTCCTGCTCGCGGGCGGCGACGAGAGCGGCTACGAGGGCCTGGCGCAGCGCCTCGCGATCGGCCGCACGCTGCCGGGAGGCCCCGAGCTCGCCGGGCACGTGCACGACCTGCAGGCGGCGGGCCACTGCGTGGTCGTCGTGTCCAGGGGCGCCTGGCGATCGCTCGCCCAGGCCGACATCGGCCTCGGGGTGATCGATCCCGCGGCCGCCGAGCCCGGATGCATGGTGCCGTGGGACGCCGACATCGCCGGCGAGCTGCCCGGCGTCCACTTGTTCCTGCGCTGCCTGCCCCGGGCGCGCGGCAACAGCGCGAACGCCGTACGGCTCGGCGCGGCCGGCGCGTGCGTCGGCACCCTGCTGGCGATCGCGGGCCCGGCCGCCACCGCCCTGCGCCGGGCGCAGCTCGCCGGCGCCGCCGTCTCGCTGGGCGCCATCGCGCTGGGCGAGTGGGCCGGGCAGAACGCCGGCCGCGTCCCCACCCCGCCGCGCGCCGACACCACCCCGTGGCACGCCATGTCCGCGCGTGAGGTGCTCTCCCGGCTCCGTTCCTCCTCCGAGGGCATCGCCGAGGAGGAGGCGGGCAGACGCCGCGCGGAGGCCGCGCCCGAGGAGGCGGAGGGACCGCAGTCGCTGGCCCGCGCCACGATGGAGGAGCTGGCCAACCCGCTCACGCCCGCCCTCGCCACCGGCGCGGGCATCTCGGCCCTCGTCGGCTCGGCCCTCGACGCCGTGCTGATCAGCGGTGTCATGGTCATCAACGCGTTCCTCGGCGGCGTGCAGCGGTTCAAGGCCGACCGCGCGCTGCACCGCCTGACCGAGTCCACCGAGGTCCTCGTACGGCTGCGCCGCCCCGGGGGCGTCGTCGAGACGACGAAGGCCGAGCTCGCGCCCGGCGACGTCATCGAGCTGCGCGCGGGGGACGCCGTGCCCGCGGACGCCCGCGTCGTCAAGGCCGTGGGACTGGAGGCGGACGAGTCCACGCTCACCGGCGAGTCCCAGCTCGTCGCCAAGACGGCGGCGCCGACCGTGGCGGCGGCCATCGCCGACCGCAGTTCGATGGTCTACCAGGGGACGTCGATCGCGGCGGGCAGCGGCCGGGCGGTGGTCGTCGCGACCGGGGACATGACCGAGTCGGGGCGCAGCGCCAGGCTCGCGGGCGAGCCGGGCCCGCCCACGGGTGTCGAGCTGCGCCTGCGGGAGCTGAGCCGGCGCATCCTGCCGCTGTCGATCGCCTCGGGTGTCGCGCTGCTCCTCACCGACCTCCTGCGCGGACGGCCGCTGGCAGCCGCGCTCACACCCGCCGTCAGCCTGACGGTCGCCGCCGTTCCCGAGGGGCTCCCGTTCGTCGCCACCGTGGCGGAGCTGGCCGCCGCACGACGGCTGTCCAAGCGCGCCGCACTGGTACGCAACCCGTCCACCATCGAGGCCCTGGGCCGCGTCAACGTGCTGTGCTTCGACAAGACGGGCACGCTGACCGAGGGGCGCATCAGCCTGCGGCACCTGTCGGACGGGCGGGCGGGCCGTCCCGTCGAGGAGGCGGACGCCGGGCTGCGACGTGTCCTCGCGGCGGCCGTCCGGGCCAGCCCCAAGTCCGGCGGGGGACGGGTGATCGCCCACCCGACCGACCGCGCCGTCCTGGACGGCGCGCACCGGCTGAACGTCACGTCCAGCGAGGGGTTCGGTAGCTGGGAACGCGTGGACGAGATGCCGTTCGAGCCGGCCCGGGGTTACCACGCCGTCCTCGGCCGCACCGAGCACGGGCACCTGCTCAGCGTGAAGGGCGCCCCCGAGATCGTGCTCACCCACTGCACCACCATGCACGGCGACAACGGGTCGATCGTCTGCGACGAGACCGTACGCAGGGAGCTGGAGGGCGAGGTGGAGCGGCTGGCCCGGCAGGGCTACCGCGTGCTCGCCGTCGCGCAGCGGCCCGCCTCCGACCGGAGCGACCTCGACGAGTCGCGCATCGACGAGCTGTGCTTCCTCGGCTTCCTCGGCCTGGCCGACCCGGTCAGGCCGACGGCCGCGGAGAGCGTCGGGCGCCTCATGCGGGCCGGGGTGCGGATCGTCATGGTCACCGGCGACCACCCCAGCACCGCCGAGGCGATCGCGGTCGAGCTCAACGCGCTGAACAGCCAGCGCGTCATGACCGGCCCCGAGCTGGACGAGCTCGACGACGAGACGCTGACCAAGATCCTGCCCGACGTGGCGGTCTTCGCCCGCACCACGCCCGCGCACAAGGCCAGGATCGTCACGTGCCTGCGCCGCGCGGGGGAGGTCGTCGCCGTCACGGGCGACGGCGCCAACGACGCGCCCGCCATCCGCACCGCCGACGTCGGGATCGCCCTGGGATCCCGCGCCACGCCCGCCGCGCGGTCCGCCGCCGACCTCGTCGTCACCGACGACCGCATCGAGACGATCGTGGACGCCATCGTCGAGGGCAGGGCGATGTGGAGCTCGGTGCGCGACGCGCTGAGCATCCTCCTCGGCGGCAACATCGGCGAGATCGCGTTCACCGTGGGGTCCAACCTGCTGGCCGGCGGGAGCGCGCTCAACGCCCGGCAGCTCCTGCTGGTCAACCTTCTCACCGACATGGTGCCGGCCATGGCGGTCGCCGTACGGCCGCCCGCCTCGACCGATCCCGACAAGCTGCTCGCCGAAGGCCCCGAGGCATCGCTGGGCGAGTCGCTGACCCGCGACATCTACCTGCGCGCGGCGGTCACGACGGCGGCGGCGACGGCCGCGTGGATCCTGGGACGCATGACCGGCACCCGCGGGCGCGCGAACACCATCGGTCTGGTGGCGCTCGTGTCCGCGCAGCTCCTGCAGACGCTCGCGGGCGGCGGCCGGGACAAGATCGTCGTGCTCGCGTCGCTGTCGTCGCTGGCCGTCCTGTGGCTCATCGTCACGGTGCCGGGAGTCAGCGCCGTCTTCGGATGCCGGCCGCTCGGCCCGGCGGGCTGGGTCATCGCGCTGGGCAGCGCGGCCGCCGCCACGCTCGTGGGAGTGCTCGTGCAGCGCCCGGTCAGGGAGGCGGCGACCCGCGCCGAGGCCGAGCGCCGCAGGACCAGGGCCCGCCTGCCCGTCCCGGCCTGATCGTCAGCGGTGGCGGCGCAGGCCCTTGCCGCCGTGGCGGTGCTTCTTCGCCCCTCCCTGGGCGGTGCGGTGCTGCCGCGCGGCCCGGTTGTGGGACTTGTGCGCGCGGGGGGTGTGGGCACGCGGGGTGTGGGCACGAGGCTTCCCCGCCACCTGGAACTTCTGGAAACCGAAGTCGGGCAACGTGATCGGCTTGGAGGGGTCGTCGGGGATCGGGACGATGAACACGTCTTTCCGCACGCCGTCCTTGCCCTTCGTGTGATAGACGGCCTGCTTCGGCTCACCGGCCTGCCCGATGAGAGGAGCGGGGCCGGCGGCGACGGGCATGGCCACGGGCGCGTATCCCGGGCCGTTGCCGGGGCCGACGCCGGGGCCGTATCCGGGGGCGTTGTCAGGGCCGGAAGGGCCGTAGTAGGGGTCGTAGACCGCCGTGTCGAGCGGCGCCGCGATCGTCGTCGCGCCGCCCGTGGACGCGCCCGCGGACGGCGTGGGGTCCGCGGACGCGACCGGTCCGGCGATCAGGGTCGCGGCGAGGGCGGCGGCGGCCGAGCAGATGATCATGAGTCTCCCCCGAGGTCACGGATCGTGCATCGTATGAGGAAGACGGTAGGCAGCACGCTCACGCCGATCGCACGCCCCGCGCTCAGTGTCGGGTCAAAGCTCGGAATCTCTTTGCAGCCAGCCCCGATGATCAGCCCCGGTGATCGGCCCCAGTGGTCGACTCAGGGGAGCGGGCTCAGGTGGACGACCTTGGTGTGGGTCATCTCGTCGAGCAGCTCGGGGCCGTACCCGAAACCGTGCCCGCTGGCGCGGAGCGGCTGGGCCGCGCCGCCGGGCGCTCCGCCGAAGACTGCGTTGATCTTCACTGTGCCCACCGGCAGCTCGCGCCAGGCCCGCTGGGCGTTGGCCATCGACGGGGTGAGGACGGTGGCCGCCAGGCCGTATCGCGACTCGCGGGCCAGCTCCAGCGCCTCGTCGAACGACTCGACCACCCGCACCGCCCCCACAGGACCGAACGTCTCCTCGCGCATGACGTCCATGTTCTCGGTGCAGTCGGCCAGGACGGTCGGCGGGTAGAACGCCCCCGGCCCCTCGGGCACGTATCCGCCGGTCAGCAGCCGCGCCCCCGCCTCGATCGCGCCGCGTACGTGCCGGTCCACGACGTCGCGCTGGGCCCGGTCGACGAGCGGCCCGAGCGCCGTCTCCTCGTCCCTGCCGGGCCCCACGCGCAGCTCCTCGGCCCGCTGCACGAGCGCGGCGAGGAACTCCTCGGCGACGTCGCGGTGGACGTAGATCCGCTCGGCGGAGGTGCAGATCTGCCCGGCGTTGGCGAAGCAGCCGGTCGCCGCCTGCCCCGCGGCCCACTTCACGTCCACACCCGTGTCCACGATCAGCGGGTCCTTGCCGCCGTTCTCCAACAGGGTCGCGGCGCCGGTGCGCGCGGCCACGGCGGCGATGGCCCGGCCCGCGGCGGTCGAGCCGACGTGCGCGACGAGATCGACGCCCGGGTGCGCGGCCAGTGCCTCGCCCGCGTGCCGGTCGCCCGGCACCATGGTCAGCACCCCCGGCGGCAGCTCCGCCGCCATCAGCTCGGCGAGCAGCGCCCCGGTGTGCGGCGTGCGCTCCGACGGCTTGTGCACGACCGTGTTGCCGGTCACCACCGCCGCGCCGACGAGCCCGCAGGCGATGGCCACCGGGTCGTTCCACGGCGTGATCACCGCGACCACGCCGCGCGGCTCGTGGACCATCAGGTCGGTGGCGTCCCAGCCGCCCTGCAGGCTCCGTCCCCGGTGCAGCGGCCCCAGCTCGGCGTACTGCCGGAGCGTGCCGATCCCCGCCGCCACGCCGCCGCGGCTGTCGCCGATCGGCTTGCCCATCTCCCCGGTCACCAGCTCGGCCAGCTCGTCCGCGCGGGCCTCGATCCGCTCGGCCATCCGGTGCAGGCACGCGGCCCGCTCGGCGGGAGCCGTACGGGCCCAGCCGGGCTGGGCGCGGCGGGCCGAGTCGACCGCCCGCTCCACGTCCTCGGCGCACCCGGCGGGGAAGTCGCCCACCGGCTCCCCGGTCGCCGGGTCGGCGACCGTGCGGTGCCGCTCGCTCGCGCTCGCCGTCCACGCGCCGTCGGTCAACACCCAGCGATCCCTGTCCCGCACCCCGATCTCCTCCCGTTGCTCACGCCGCCGTGCTCGCTCCACCCGTGCTCGCTACCCCCCCGCACGTACGGTTATCACCCGGCTTCTCCGACTTCTCGGATGCGACGGCCGGGCACACGCGCGACGGGCCGGGCACACGTGCGACGGGCCGGGCGCCGCGGTGCCCCTCAGAGAGCGGTGAAGTCGGCGAAGTCGAAGCCGGGTGACACGACGCAGCTCACCAGCACGCCCTCGGCCCCCGCCGGACGGGCCGCCTGCCAGGTGCCCGCCGGCACCACCGCCTGCGGAACCTGTCCGTTCTCCACGTCCGGCCCCAGGACGACGACGTGCTCACGGCCGGGTCGCTCGCCCGCGCCGCCGAGCACGAGCGTCAGCGGACCGCCCCGATGCCACAGCCACACCTCGTCGGACCGCACGGCGTGCCAGACCGACTCCTCACCCGGCTCCAGCAGGAAGTAGATGCCCGTCGCGGTCGCCCGCGCGCCGCCGTACCCGGGCGGCTCGACGGAGACCGCCGCGCGCCACGTCTCGCGATACCACCCGCCCTCGGGGTGGGGCAGCAGGCCGAGAGCCTCGGCGATCGGAGGACGCGCCTGGATCGCCACGAACGCTCCGGAGACGTCCCGGCGCAGGAAGCGGAGGGGCGCGCCCGGGTCGTCCTCGTCCACCGCCACGACGGGATCCGTGCCGGGGAAGGTCGCGGCGGCGACCCGCAGCGCCTCCTCGTCGTCGCGGGCGGACAGCCCGGGGCCGCCGGGGTAGGCGTCCAGCGTCATCAGCAGCACGCGGCCGATCGTACGGCAGGGCGGCCGGCGGGTCCGCGCCTGACCGGAAGGGCCGCCGGCGCACGTCTAGGCAGCGCGCCGTGCCGATCACGACGGCCCGGGAGGCCGCGAACGACCCGTCGCCGCCCACGGCGGCGTTACTTGATCGTTACGAAATCGGCCGCACAAAACAGTGGTTTCACACGTTCCAAGTCAGTGCAAATCCCTGTGAAACCCCCAATGAGGAGTAGACCGTGAATACCCTCCGGCGGGCGGCCCACGTCACACTGACTGTTGCCGCCATCGCCGTCGCTACGGCCTGCTCGGCGGGAGGCACAACCGCTCCCGCCGCATCAGTCACTGGTGCGGCCGGTACGTCCACTCAGGCTCCGGCCACTCAGGCCTCGGACGCGAAGGCGGCGGCGGCACTCGCCCCGCGCGCGGCGTCCCAGACGGCACGCAAGGCGGAAAAGCCGAAGCTCGGCATCGCCGACATCACGCCCATGGGCGAGAAGGTCGAGCGGGTCGGCGTCGGCTTCCCGATCATCGTCACCTTCGACCGCGCCGTGCGCGACAGGGCGGCCGCGGAAGCGGTGCTGCAGGTCCAGGCGCAAAAGCCCGTCGAGGGCGCATGGCGCTGGGTCTCCGACCGCAAGGTCGTCTACCGCACCAAGACCTACTGGAAGCCGCACCAGAAGGTCCTGTTCACCGCGAGGCTGAGCCTGATTCCCGGCAACGAGGCCGCCAAGGACGTCTCGCGCCGCTTCGCCGTCGGCACCGCCAACATCTCGGTGGTCGACACCAAGAGGCACGTGATGAAGGTGCGCCGCGACGGGAAGCTCGCCAAGACCATCCCCATCAGCGCGGGCCGCGGCGGCCTGCCCCGCAACGGCGTCGACGTCTATCTCACGACCACCGGCGTGCACCTCGCGATGGGCAAGAAGCGGGTCGAGACGATGACCTCGTCCTGGCTCGGCGTCACCGACCCCAAGGACCCGCTCTACTACAAGCTGGAGATCCCCTGGGCGGTCCGGATCTCCGACAGCGGCGAGTACGTCCACCAGAGCGCGGGCGACTACCAGTTCCTCGGCAAGTCGAACCAGAGCCACGGCTGCGTGCGCGCCACCCCCGCGGGGGCCAAGTGGTTCTACGGCATCAGCCAGCGCGGTGACGTCATCCAGGTCACCGGCACCAAGCGCAAGCTCGACTGGCGCAACGGCTGGAGCTACTGGCAGCTGAACTGGACCCAGTGGAAGCGCGGCAGCGCGCTGCCCGCCGGCGCGGCGTCGGCCTCGGCTGCGGCCTCACCCTCGGCCTCCCCGTCCGCCGCCCAGGCCGGTCTGCAGGGATAGGCCCGCCGCTCCACACGGCGCTCCCGTCCCCCGCCCACACGGCGGGGGAGCGGGAGCGCCGCGTGCTTTCCGGCGCCGTTCTTGACGGCCGGGAGATCGGGCGTCAGGTCGTGAGGTCTCTCCAGGACTCCACGGTCGCTGCCGCGATGCTCCCTATGCGCCGGCCGTACGCCGGATATCCGTCGCAAACGAGGCTGCCGTCCCTGAACGGCAACCCGCAGAAGCCGTCGCGGAAGGGCCCGGGGGATCCGCCCTGCGGAAGTGGCGCGTACTCCGCGAGCGGGGCCATGTCGTAGCCCGGCCGTGCCCCGCGCCTGTTCCGCCCCACCTGATGTGCCGCCACGTGGAGCAGGGCGTCGAGGCCCTTGTCCAGGTAGAGCTGCAGCATGCGGAACTGACCGTCGAGGTGCCTGTCGTGGGCCCGGGCGGGGTGCTGCAGGAGATAGGCGCAGACCACGACCGTGTGCCACCTGTACATCTCAGGGTCGGCCTGCTCTTCGGCCAGGATCGCGTGGTAGTAGTCCACGCACTCGCCCAGCGGACCGGCGGCCGCGCCGCACTCACACCGACCCGCATGGGAGCTGTCCGTCATGGCCCGCACCATAGGCAGCCGGCGACAGCCGTGTCGACGGCATTTCCTCCCGGCCCCGCCGACGGCCCCAACTCCACAATCTCGCGTACGAGAGCACTGCTCTTGACATGCCCTTCACGAACAAGAGAGCATTGCTCTCGTCAATGAGCACTAGTCTCCCGGAGCTGTCCATGTCGCTGCTCTACTCAGGTCCGTCTCTGGCCGTCCTGCACGACGAGTACGCGGCACGGGGACGCGTCGACCCCGACGCCCAGCTGACCTCCTCGTCCCGGCTGGTCGTGGACGCGCCCGTGGACCGGGTCTGGACGGTCATGGCCGACCTGTGGGCCTGGCCGTCATGGGCCTCCGGCATCCGGATCCTCGAACTCGGCGACGTACGCCCCGGCGCGCCCTTCCGGTGGCGCCTGAACGGCGTGCCCCTGCGGTCGCGGTTCGCGGTGGTCGACCCCCAGCGGGAACTCACCTGGACGGGCACCTTCCTCGGCCGCTATCGGGCGGTGGACCGGCACGTCCTGGAACCGCTGGAGGGCGGACGCACGAGGATCACCGTGGAAGAGTCGCTCGCCGGTCCGCTGCTGCCGCTCTTCTACCGGGAGTCCATGCTCCGGGCCAACCACGAGCGGTGGCTCTCGGATCTCGCCCGCGCGACCGCCTGAGCGGCCCCGGCCCGCGGAGCCGGAGGAGCAAGCCGGGCCCTGCCGCGGAGTAGAGGTGACGACCCACAGAAGGGACGCCTCGCGAGTGCCCGCTCGCCCGGGAGCTCCGGCGGTTGCCCGCCCACCGCCTCGGCCTGCGCCTCGGCCTTCGACGCAGCCTTCGACGCAGCCTTCGACGCGCTCTTCCGACATGGCCCCGCGCCCGGCTGATGGCCGCGCCGCCGCCTCCCCGGCACCGCTTCACCCGGGCCGTGTGGCACGGCACGGATCAGGCAGACGAACGAGCACCACGCGCTCGACCCACAGCGGGAGATGGACAACAAGCCACAAGAAGCAGATATACCAATAAAGCCGAAATTCGGTTTAATTGGAGAATTCCGCATGCCTGGAGGGCCTGTGGAAAAAGTCGACGGGCGACGCCGGGCGATGCTTTGATGAGCAGTAGCGAAACAAACGCCGGTCAAAGGGCAAAGACATGCTTAAGATGCTTCTCCAGCAAATGGCGACGCTGCTCGACACCGACAACGACCTGCACCTGGGCGACGACGCGCACGCCCTTGATCAGGATGACGATGCGGACGAGATGGAGGATCTGGACGACGACTTCTGACGTTTCCCCTGAAATCCCCCCACAATCGAGAAAGCCCCCAAATGACGTTCACGCTTCATGACGTACGCTCTCGGACATATAAGGCGCGCGACGCCTGGTGGACCGTTTTCCTGGTGGATCCCCTGGCGGGCCGGCTGGTGGTGACGACCGCCAACCGCACGTCCATCACCCCGAACCAGATCACCTGGGGCGCCTTCGTGCTCGGCCTGGGCTCGGCCTGGTGCTTCCTCCAGGCCGAGTGGTCGTGGCTGGTCGCCGGGGCCGCCATCTACCACGTGAGCTTCGTCCTCGACTGCATGGACGGGAAGATCGCCCGGCTCAAGGGAACGGGGACGATTCTCGGCGGCTGGCTCGACTACGTATTCGACCGGATCCGGGTGCTGGCCTGCACCGCCGCGCTCATGTGGGGGCAGTACCGCGCGACCGGGCAGGAGATCTACCTGCTCCTCGGCATCGCCGTGGTGTTCCTCGACATGCTGCGCTACGTCGACGCCCTGCAGATCGCGAAGGTCCGGCGTCAGATGCGCCGCACGCTGCGGAACACCTACGAACAGTCGGTGTCCGGCGGTGCGGCCGCGCTGCCGGCGTCCCTGTTGTGCGAGGACCTCGACGCCGACCCCGACGAGATCAGGGTCCGCCTGACGCAGACCGTGGACCTGCAGCAGGAGTTCCGCAGCCGCTTCTCCTGGTACCCCGGTATGCGCGAGTGGCTGCGCGAGCACCGGATCCGCACCCACCTGGTCAGCGGCATCGAGTTCCAGATGGCGGTGTTCATCGTCGGCCCGCTGCTCGGCGCGGTCGTCCCGGTCACGATCGGCGCGGCCGCCCTGCTGCTCCTCTTCGAGGCCCTCATCATGTACAAGCTTCTGCTGTCGTCGCGAGATCTGAACCGCGCGCTGGCCGCGATCCGCTCGCCCGCCGAAGCGTCCTCCTCCCGGACGCCCGCCGGTTGAGCGTCCGCACCGCTGCTCACACGGATAGAGGTGCCGCCGCGAGGGGTAGCGGTGGGGCATGACCGAACGTGAGGAGCCCGCCGGCCTGCCCGATCCCGACCACCGCCGCCCCGAGGGGCTGGACGACGTCACGGTCGACGCGCTGGGCAGGCTCAGCAAGGCGCTGGAGACGATCCACCGGGTCAGGGGCCACCTGTACTCCTTCCACCAGCTCACCGGCACGGCGGACTTCGAACTGGACAACGCCGTACGGCTGCTGCGGCAGGCCGG
The DNA here is from genome assembly GCF_043197435.1 of Microbispora bryophytorum. Taxonomy (NCBI): domain Bacteria; kingdom Bacillati; phylum Actinomycetota; class Actinomycetes; order Streptosporangiales; family Streptosporangiaceae; genus Microbispora; species Microbispora bryophytorum. The sequence goes on from NZ_JBICTF010000002.1 coordinate 533,173, forward strand.
GCACGACAAGTGGGCCGACCGGATCGAACGCGAGCTGATCGGCCGCAACGTCATCCCCGGCCGCTGGACCTTCCAGATCGTGGAGGAGTACGACGACGGCTACTACGCGGCCTTCCAGGAGCTGGAACGCCAGGCCCGCACCGAACTGGCCGGAGGACGACGTCACCTCTACGAGGCCGAGCTGAAGCAGCAGCGGCGCACGCCCGGGCAGCCCGGCCACGAGACCACCCCGTGAACACCGGATGCCCGTCCGCCAGTCCACCGGTCCACCGGTCCACGAACGTTCACCGGAGGGGGCGGAGCGGAAGGGATGGAGGCGACCTGCTGCGGGTGCCCTGACCCCTGCCCCTGCCCCCTTCCCGGGGCCGCCCACGCCGGAAGTTATCCTCGCAAGAGGATTGCGAGGTGAGGCCGTGACCGAACGCAAGCCCCTCGGCGTGAGTTTCGAGTCGTGGATCGACCGGCAGATTCGCGAGGCCACGGAGCGTGGCGAGTTCGACGACCTGCCGGGCGCCGGCAAGCCCATCCCCGGCCAGGGCAAGCCGTACGACGAGATGTGGTGGATCAAGCAGAAGATGCGCGCGGAGAACCTGTCGTTCCCGCTGCCGGGGACGCTGGCGCTGCGCAAGGAGGCCGAGGAGGCGCGGGCGGAGGCGCTGGGCGCGCGCACCGAGGCCGAGGCACGCAGGATCGTCGAGGAGATGAACGACAAGATCCGCGACAGTTACCGCACACCCTTGTCCGGTCCGCCCGTCGTGCAGCCGCTCATCGACGTTGACGAGATCGCCGCACAGTGGCGGGCCCTTCACCCGGCCGCCGGCAGGAAGCCCGCCCCTCCGAAAGACCCGAAAGACCCGAAAAGCCCGAAAGACCTCGAAGACCCGGAACAGCCGAAGCGGCCGAAGCGCTCCTTCCTCCGCTGGTTCGGGCGCCGTTGACCCGCTGGCTCCGCTGACCCGCCGGAGCCGGGCGACCTGACGAAAGTCAGGTGAGGGCCTTCCGATCGCCCGCTGTGCCGCCCCTCCCGCCGCTCCTACCGTTCGTGACCTGCGAACGGAAAGAGCTCGGAGGGACACACGGTGCGCATGCGCAGGATCGCAGCGACCGCCGGTCTGGCCGGTGTGCTGCTGCTCACGACGGGAACGACGGCGGTGGCCGTCACGACGCGGGCGGCGCCCCCGGACGGACGGCGCGGCCTGACCGCGGAGTCCGTCGATCGCTACGTACGCGACTACATCCGGCGCACGGACCTGCCCGGTGCCGTCGTGACGGTCGTCAAGGACGACCGGGTCGTGTACGCCGCCGGGCACGGTCACACGGCCGGCGGCGAGGCGATCACCGCGGACACGGCCATGCCGCTCGCCTCGCTGTCAAAGTCGTTCACGGCCCTGGCGGTGCTGCGCCTCGCCGACGAGGGCAGGATCGACCTCGACGCGCCGGTCCGGCGTTACCTGCCCGAGTTCACCATGGCCGACGCCCGAGCCGAGAAGATCACCGTACGGCAGCTTCTCCAGCAGACCTCGGGCATGAGCGACCGGACCTTCCCCGAGCTGACGCTCCCCGCGCCGGACGACCTCAAGAGCGCCGTCGCGATGCTCAGGACCGCGCCGCTCGCCGCCGCGCCCGGCACCAGGATGATCTATCACAACCCCAACTACGCGGTCGCGGCGCGGCTGGCCGAGGTGGTGTCGGGGACGCCGTTCGCCGACTTCATGGCCGCCACGGTGTTCACACCGCTCGGCATGACGTCCACCCGGACGGTGGACACCACGGAGGAACTGCCCGGCGCGGGCGCCGGATACATCCGCGCGTACGGCAAGGTGATCGAGCGCGCGCACCCGAAGTGGTTCGTCAACGGCTCCTACGGCGTCGTTAGCACGGCCGGCGACCTGGCCAAATGGCTGATCACGCAGAACGGCCACGGCGACGTCCTCCCCCGAGACCTCGTCAGAGTCACCCAGACCCCGTCCGGCGTGGACGGCAGCACGTACGGCATGGGGTGGTCGGCCGAGCGGACGGCCGGAGGGGCGCCGATGCTGCGGCACACCGGCTGGCTGCTCACGCACAACTCCGCGCAGACCCTCCTGCCCGGGAGCGGGTGGGGCATCGCGGTCGTCACCAACACCGGGATGATCTCCGGCGACGACGCCCTGATCATCAGTGACGGCCTGGTCGACCTGATCGAGGGACGGCCCGACGCGGGCGCGGCGCCCTTCACCATGAAGACGGACCCTTGGCTGGGTGGCCTGTCGCTGCTCAACCTGGCCCTCGGCGTGACGGGGGTCCTGCGCTCGCGCCGCTGGGCCGCCCGCCGCGCGCAGCGGCGCGCCTGGCGGATGATCGCGCGGCTGGTGCCGTACTCGCTGCCGGTCGCGTTCTACCTGGGGCTGGCGGAGCTGGCCGGGCTGCTGCTGAACCGGGTGGGCACGCTGGACCAGCTCACCTACGTCTGGCTCGCGCTGTACGTCTGGGCCGCCACCGGCGCGCTGGCCGCCGTCGCCGTCGTGGCCGCCCGCCTCGTCCACGCCGTACGCCTGCGGCGACGGGCCGTTGGTAACGTCCACGGATGCGCGAGCGAAGTGGGCGAACCAGCAGTCAATGCGTGATAAGCCGGATTTCGGGAGAAATGCGATGATCCGCGTCCTGCTGGCGGACGACGAGGCGCTGATCCGGGCCGGCATCGCGAGCATCCTGGGCACGGCCGGCGACATCGAGGTGGTCGCCGAGGCGGCCGACGGGCGCGAGGCCGTCGACCTCGCTCTGCGGCACCGTCCCGCCATCTGCCTGCTCGACATCCGGATGCCGCGGCTCGACGGGCTCAGGGCCGCCGCCGAGCTACGCCGGGTCCTCCCCGAGGTCGCCGTCGTGATGCTCACGACGTTCAACGAGGACGACTACGTGACGAGCGCGCTCGGCTCCGGCGCGTCCGGTTTCCTCCTCAAATCGGGCGATCCACGCGAACTGATCGCGGGGGTCCGCGCCGTCGCCGCGGGTGGCGCCTATCTCTCCCCCGCCGTCACGCGCCGGGTCATCACCCGGCTCCGGGCACGCCCGCTCGGCACGGAGGCCGCCGCCCGCGCCCTCGTGGACCAGCTCGGCGACCGCGAACGCGAGGTGCTCGCCCTGGTGGGTGCCGCCATGTCCAACGCCGAGATCGCCCGGCGCCTGCATCTCGTCGAGGGCACGGTCAAGGGGTATGTCAGCCAGATCCTCACCCGTCTCGGCCTCCGCAACCGCGTCCAGGCCGCGATCCTCGCGTACGAGGCGAATCTCGTGGCCGAGGCTCCGCCCGACCGGAGGGCGTGAGATGGTGCGGCCGTCCCGTCTGCTCGACCTCGGGCTGTGGCTGTCAGTGTGCGCGCCGCCCGTCGCCCTGGCCCTCGACGACGGCGACGCCCGGCGGGTGCTTGCGGCGGCCGTGGCCGTGCCGCTGTTCGGGGCCGCCACGGCGATGAGCCGCGGGTGGCCGCTCGCGGCGCTCGCCGTACCGGTGGCGGTCAGCCTGGCCCTGGACGTGCAGATGTTCGGCCCTCTGGCGTGGACGTGGGCCGCGCTGGTGGTCTTCGGTTATCTGGCCGGGCATCGGATGGCGACCGCCCGGCCGGCGCTGTGGTTCTTCGCGGCCGTCGCCCTCGCCGGGCTGCCGCTGTCCGCGCTCGTCCTGCGCGACCTGTGGGGCTGGCCCACGCAGCTCATCACGCTGCTGCTCGCGGTGGTGGTGCCCTGGCTGCTCGGCCGCTGGCGCCGCCAGCACGCCGAACTGGTCCGCACGGGCTGGCTGCTCGCCGACCGGCTGGAGCGCGAGCAGCGGGCCGTCGCCGACCGCGCCCGCCTGCGGGAGAGGGCGCGCATCGCGGGCGACATGCACGACTCGCTCGGCCACGACCTGACGCTCCTCGCGGTGCGCGCCGGCGCCCTGGAGCTCGACCCCGGCCTGGACCCGCGCCAGCAGGCGTCCGTACGCGAGCTGCGTGAGGCCGCCGCGGCCGCGACCGAACGGCTGCGCGAGATCATCGGGGTGCTGCGTGCGGACGACGACGAGAACACCGCCGTGCCGCCGCGTGAGGAGAGCGTCGAAACGCTCGTCGAGCGCGCCCGCGACTCCGGAGTGCCGATCGTCGTCGAGCACCCGGGCGACCACTCAGGCGACCACCGGGACGACCGGCCGGGCGACCAGCCGGGTGGCCACCGGGGCGACCAGCACGGCGACCACCGGGGCTACCAGCCGGGCGACCATTGGGGCGACATCGACGAGCTGCCCCCGATGACCGCGCTCGCCGTGCGCCGCGTGCTCCAGGAGGCCCTGACGAACGCCGCCAAGCACGCTCCCGGCGCGACCGTACGCGTCCGGCTCGCCTCCGGCGACGGCGTCGTCACCCTCCGCGTGGTCAACGACCCCGCCCCGGAGGCGGCCTCGACGGGCGTGGCCTCGGGCGGTTCCGGGCTCGTCGGGCTGACGGAACGGGTGCGCCTGGCGGGCGGCGTCCTGCGGGCCGGCCCGGCTCCCGGCGGGGGTTTCGAGGTCGCCGCCGAACTGCCCGTCACCGGGCTCCGGGCGGCTCACGAGCAGGTGCGGACAGCGGCCGGCCTCGGCACGTCCGAGACCACGGCGGCCCGGGAGCTGGACCTCGCCCGTCGGCGGGTACGGCGGCGGCTGGCGGAGGCGGCCGGGATTCCCGCGGCCGTGCTGACCGGGATCTTCGCCCTCCTGATCCCGCTGAGCTTCGTCAGCTCGTCGTTCTCCGGCCTCGACCCGGCGACGTACGAGGGGCTGAAGGCGGGCGAACCACGCGACGACGTGCGGTCCCGGCTTCCCGTGTTCACCAGGGACGGCCCGCCGGACGGCACTCCGGATCCGCCTCGGGGCCAGGACTGCGTCTACTACACCATGAAGACCGATTCGGCCCGCGCCTATCGCCTGTGCTTCGCCCGCGACCGGCTCGTCTCGAAGGCCGTCGTGCCCACCCCGTGACGACGCGGGTACAACAAGATCCAAGCCGGTTCCAAGAGCGTGCCGCGATCCTCTCGGCATCGGCGGCCTCCCGCTGCCGATCGGCGGCGTTGTGCTGCCGGAGGACAGGAACGCGGCGAACGGCGACGGCCCCGGTTTTGTCGGCGGCGGCTGCCACGATGTCGCGAAACGACCATGGGAGCCCAGGTGCCCGATCCCCTCGCCCCCTTCCGGTGGCTGACGGCCCCGGCGACGCACAACGTGCGCAACCCGCTGGGCGACGTCTTCACCCTGTCGTTCTTCCACGAGGTGGAGCCCGCCGATGTCGCGGCCCGTTTCGAGCCCTCCGGAGCGGCGGTCCGCTCGATGACTCTCGGCGAGCTCGACGACGAGGTCGCGGAGTTCGTCGAGGAGACCGACGGCGGCGACGGCGGTGGATATGTCGGCATCACCCGGATCGGCGAGTGGAGCATGGCGGTCGAACCGTGTGGCTGGCACACCGCGCGGGGCGAGAACCTGGCGCGCCTCGCGCAGGGATGCGAGGCGGTGGCCGTCGGACGCCACGACTACGGCGAGCACACCTTCCTTTACGCCGTGGACGGCGAGATCGTCGTCGCCTTCACGCCGCACGCGCCGGTCACCCGCTGGGGCAGTGACCCGGATCGGCTGAAGGAGCCGATGCGCAGGGTCGGGCTGCCGTCGACCGCCACGACCGGCAAGGCGGCCTGGGACACGCGGTGGGACGACGCGCTCCCCAGTGCGTTCGCCCTCGCCGCCAGGATCACGGGGGTGACCGTCACCCCGGACTCCTTCGACGGGCCGCTGCTGGTCGCCTCCATCACCGGGTGGTCCCAGGACTAGGCATCTTGGCGTCTTCGCGTCTTGGCGTTCGCGTCTTGGCGCGGCGATTCCGTCGGGGGGCTCTGCTACACACGTTTCATGACCTCACCCGCCGCCCAGCAGCTCGGCATCGTGCCGTCCGTGTTCGCCGTCCAGCACCTGCCTCAGGCGACATTCCCCGAAGACGACGACTGGATCGCGCTCGTCCGCGCCCCGGAGGGCCTCACGGTGATCCGCGAGACCTGGCCGACGGGCTCGGGCGACCGGTGGATCGGCCTGTACGGCGGGGGCGCGGGACACCAACTGGACGTCCCGGGCATGCTGGCGGCGATCGTGGGCCCCTTGGCCGAGGCGGCGATCCCGGTGTTCGTCGCCTCGACGTTCCACGCCGACCTGGTCCTCGTGCCGGAGCCGAGGATCAAGCAGGCGGTCACCGTCCTGGAGGAGGCGGGACACCGGGTGGACACCCGCCACCTGCGCACGCCCGACTCGTAGTGCCCGACGTGGCCGGTCCTCCGAGTGTCCCGCACGGCATGCGAACCGGAGCTGTCCCGGCCGGGCCTCAGCCGATCGGGTTCCAGCCGTCGGATCCGGCCAGATACTTCTGCGGAGTGTAGGTGGCCGCCTGCGAGTCGCTCATCTGCGGGCGGTTGGAGTTCACCGTGGCGCCGGCGCCGGTGTTCTTGTACTCGAAGAAGCGGGCGTTCTTCCAGGAGTTGCCGGACATGTCGGTCCAGGGCTGGGAGGTCTTGATGGTCGAGCTGAGTGACGACTCCCGGTAGAGCACCTGGGCGCTCGGGCCCCAGGGCCTCCCCAGCTGGGTGGTGTTTCCGGTCGCGCCGGTGATGCGGGACCGGTAGACGAGGAAGCCGTAGGTCTTGGCGGCGTCGGTCCTGGCGGCCGTGATGGGGGCGCCGCTGCTGCGCTTCTCGTAGATGTCGCAGTCGTTGAGAACCGCGGTGCCGCCGCCGAAGATGAAGTCGACGGTGCCCTCGATGTAGGAGCTCTTGACGTAGGTGCGGGCGGAGTCGTTGATCAGGAAGGTGTCCTGGTCACCGAGCAGGCGGACGTTCGACAGGACCGCCCGGTCGGCGTTGAGGTTCAGCGCGACGGCCTGCTGGTTGACGGTCGTGCCGTCCTCCACGTAGTCGTTGGAGATCGTCAGGTTGGTGAGGGCGGAGTCGTGGCCGCTCACGAACGCGGTGGCGCTGTTGAAGGTGCCGCCGTTCCCCCCGGCGTAGTGGCTGTTGACGATCACGACGTCCCCGGGCGACGAGCCCAGACCCTGCAAAGTGATGTACGGCTTGTTCGCCGGGATCGTGACGATCTCCCGGTACGTGCCCGGCTTGATCGTGATCACCTTCCGGCTGGAGTTACCCGAGGCCACGGCGTCGATCGCGGCCTGAACGGTCCGGTACGTGCCTGTCCCGTCGGCGGCCACTGTGGGTTTCCCGCTGGTGGGGGAAGGCGACGGCGAAGGTGAGGGCGAGCGCGTAGGGGAAGGCGAAGGTGAGGGCGAGCGTGTGGGCGAGGGCGACGGTGAGGGCGAGCGGGTGGGGGAAGGCGAGGGTGAGGGGGTGGGTGATGGGTTGATGGTGGTGCCGGTGCAGGTGACGCCGTTGAGGGTGAAGGCGGCGGGCTGGGGGTTGGACCCTGACCAGGTGCCGTTGAAGCCGATGGCCACCGAGGCGCCGGTGGCGATGGCGGCGTTGTAGTCCACGTTCGTGGCGGTGACGTTCTGCCCGCTTTGGCTGAAGGTGGCCGACCATCCGGTGTCCACCTTCTGGCTGCTGTCGGGGAAGGCGAATCCGAGGGTCCAGCCGTTGATCGCGTTGCCCAGATTCTGGATCGTGACGGCGGCGGTGAAGCCGCCCGGCCAGTCGTTGGTGGTGTAGGTCACGGCGCATCCGGTCGCGGCCTGTGCCGTTCCGGCGGTGGCCAGGCCGGTCAGGGCGACGACTCCGGCGAGCGCGCTGATCATCCCGGTGCCCGTTGTGGTTCTGCTTTTCACGCCCGAGCTCCTCGCAGGTCGTGCAGGGCCCCTGACCGAGGACTTGCTCCTGGCCCCACAAGGGTTTCATCCACCTGAACCACGTTCATCCACAGGAACGCCGCGGATCACGCTACGAGCACGCAGATCACCGGTCAACGACACGCCACAACGCCGCTACGCGTACGACCACTCCCACTTGCACAGGGGCCGCGGGAACGACGGACGGGGCTCCGGGATCGAGTGAAACGTTCAGGGGAAATCTCGGAAAGTCAGGACGCACCGCGCCGTCCGCCGACAGCTTTCGCCCGCCGGCACCATCCGGCAGGCCGGGCCACGCAGGCCGGATGACGACAGCCGGGTCACGGCATCAGGGGCAGCTTTCCCACGATCTTGTCCACCCGGTTGCGCGGCCCGACCACGCCGACCGCGTAGTACTCGACGTCGTCGGCCGCGGTCTCCTTCATCGCGGCGAGGTAGTCGGCGTAGACCCGCGTCCGCTGGGCCGCGGCGGGCATGTCCGCCACGAAGCACCCGGCGGACGACGCGGCCTTGGCACGGATGACGCGCAGTGTGGCGGCGTCCGCGGCCAGCACCGAGCAGCCCGCCCACGGCAGGCCGGGGTGAGTGCCGCCGTCGGCGTCCACCGCGTCGTCGCCGAGGAGCCCGGTCACCGTCGTCGAGGTCGCCGCGGCCACGCAGACGGCGGCGTTCACAGCACGGCCCGCGGGAAGGTCGCGGTCGACCACGATCACCCATTTCAGACGAGCCGCCCGGGTCGGGAGGGCCGGGTCGATCTCCTCGGGGGCGAACCCGACACCCGAGGTTGGCTGTTCGTCGGCCATCATCCAGCCTCCTGTTCATGCGTTCGGACGTATGCCGTAGATGCTAGGCACCCGTACGATTAACCTGCAAGGAATCCGTATTTGTATCGAAATCAGGAGCGTGGAGGCGGGCATGGACGAACTTGATAAGGCGATCCTGGCGGAACTGCAGTCGGATGCACGGAAGACCAACCGTGACGTCGCCGCCTCGGTCGGGGTCTCGCCGACAACGGCACTCGACCGCACGCGGGCGCTCCGTCAGCGCGGCGTCATCCGGGGAGCGATCCTCGACGTCGACCTGGCGGAGATCGGACGCCCGGTCCAGGCCCTCATCGCCATCCGCGTGCGTCCCCCATCACGGCGCAACATCGAGGGCTTCCGCAACTGGGTCAGCGCGCTCCCCGACACCCTGGGCGTCTACGTGACGACCGGCACGGAGGACTTCATCGTGCACGTGGCGGTGCCCGACAACGCCAGCCTGTACGCCTTCGTGATCGACAGGCTCACCGAACGGCCCGAGGTCGCGGACGTCCGCACGTCGATCGTCTACGAGCACATCCGCAACACCCGGATCAGCCCGGCCTGAAAGGCGGCATGGGGCCTGGCCTTCGGACATCTCGCCCGTCGTCAGGGGACGTACCATGACCGGGTGGACGGCCTGGACCGGCCGCAGGACCATGGTCCGCGAGTCAGGGGGGAGCTGCCCGGATGGGCCTGGACATCGAGAGCCGATCGTCCGACTCGCCCTACATCGAGCGGGTCTGGCGCAGCAGCAGCCATGACGTGGAACAGATGACGGCGGTCGCGACCGCCCACTGGGATCTCGTCTTCTGGACGCACCGCGGCCAGGTCAGCGCCTCTGTCCAGGGACCGGAGACGAGGGCGAGCCAGGCCCCCGTTCCCGAGGACGCCACGTTCTTCGGGATCAGCTTCTCCCTCGGCACCGCGATGCCCCATCTTCCCCTCGGCCGGCTCGTGGACGGGTCCGCGGAGATTCCCGACCCGACGCCCAGGTCTTTCTGGCTGAAGGGTTCCGCCTGGCACCTGCCCGACTGGGACAACGCCGAGGCGTTCGTGCGACGGCTGGTGCGTGCGGGTGTCGTGGAGCGCGACCCGCTCGTCGCCGCGGTGCTCAGCGGCGCGCCGCCGGATGTGTCCGAACGCACCGTGCAGCGTCGTTTCCTGGCGGCGACCGGGCTCACCCGCGGCGCGATCCGGCAGATCGACCGCGCCAGGCGTGCGGCGGTCCTGATCCAGGAGGGCGTGCCGGCCCACGACGTGATCCACCGGCTCGGATACTTCGACCAACCACACCTGGCCCGGTCCTTGAGCCGTTACATCGGGCGCACCGCCACGCAGTTGGGCGATCGGAAGCCGGCGCGGCCGCTGTCACTCCTGTACGCGACCTGACCGCTCCCCCGGCACAGTCAAAAGTGCGTGGTGACGCCGAACGCCGCGCGCAGGCTCGCCATGTCTCGCAGGTCGCGGTCGCGGGGATCGTAGCCCTGGTGGAAGGCGACCTGCTGATCGACGGACAGGCAGCGCACCCGCACGCCCTCGATCGTGCCCGTGACGAACGCCGCGGCCGGGTAGTGGAATGCCGCGCCGCGGTCGTCCAGGTGCTGCACGGCCGAGCCGTCCCCGGCGATGTGCAGCGGATGGAGATCGAGCTCGTGTCCACGGCCGTCGGTCATGACGAACCTGGCCGGCCGCCCGGGCACCGCGCCGGGCCGCTCGGCGTACCCGGACGACTCCAGCTCGCCGATCACCAGCGGCTCCTGTTCGGCGCGGTGGAGCAGGTCGAGGTCATGATGCTCCCGGGTGACGCGTCCGATCAGAACGTCGATCCCCCAGCCGCCGGCGACCCAGACCTCGCATCCGGCGGCCTCCAGCGCGTTCAGCACCCGCAGCATCTCGCCGATCGGCAGCACCGGTCCCGCTCCCCCTCAACTCGATCTTCGGGCCACGCTACCCCCGCGGAACCGGGGACGGGTCAGGGCGTGATGAGCACCTTCAGCGCCTGGCGGGCGGCCATGGCGCGGTAGCCGTCGGGCACCTCCTCCAGGTGCACGGTGTGGTCGAACACGCGGCCCGGCTCGATCGTGCCCTCGAGCACGTCGGGCAGGAGTTCCTCGATGTAGGCGCGGGCCGGTGCGACACCGCCGGTCAGGGTGATGTTCCTCATGAACTCCCGGGACCCCATCGACACCTTCTCGTACTGCGGGGCGCCGACCCGGCCGACCACACCGCCGTCGCGGACCACTCCGAAGGCGGTGTCCATGGCCTGCTCCAGCCCGACGCACTCCAGCACCGCGTGGGTGCCGTCGCCGCCGGTCAGTTCCCTGACCCTCTCGACGCCCTCCTCACCGCGTTCGGCGACCACGTCGGTGGCGCCGAACTCGCGGCCGAGGTCGGTGCGGTCCTTGTGCCGCCCCATCAGGATGATCCGCTCGGCGCCCAGGCGCCGGGCCGACAGCACCGCCGACAGGCCGACCGCGCCGTCGCCGATCACGGTCACCGTCGTACGCGCGTTCACGCCGGCCGTGACCGCGCAGTGGTAGCCGGTGGGGAACACGTCGGACAGGGTGAGCAGCGACGGCAGGAGAGCCGAGTCCTCGCCTACCGGCAACCTCACCAGCGTGCCCTGCGCCTGCGGCACCCGTACGGCCTCGCCCTGGCCGCCGTCGACGCCGTTCCTGGCCCACATCCCGCCGTGCCGGCACGACGTCTGCAGGCCCTCCAGGCAGAAGTCGCAGGTGTTGTCGGACCAGACGAACGGCGCGACCACCACGTCGCCCCGTTTCAGCCCGTGCACCTCGGAGCCGGTCTCCTCGACCACGCCGAGGAACTCGTGACCGATGCGGTCGCCGTGCTGCGTGGCGGCCCGCGACCGGTATGGCCACAGGTCGCTGCCGCAGACACAGGCACGCAGCACTCGCACCACAGCGTCCGTGGGCTGCTCGATCACCGGGTCGGGCACGTTCTCCACGCGCACGTCGCCGGCGCCGTAAATCAGGGTCGCTCGCATGACAGCCTTCCGTTTCTCCCGTTCGTGTCATCGCTACCCGGGAACGGCCGACATTCGCGGGATCCGTGCAGGTCGGGATAGGTCGGGTTCATGCCAACGGCCGACGGTACCGGTCACTACGCTGGGAGCACCGAGCGGCCGCCGTGCCCATGCCGAGAGGACCTTGATGACCGAGCCGTCCCGATCCTGGCCACGCCTGCTCACCACGCTCCTGCGCGGGCACGATCTCGACGCGGAAGACACCCGATGGGCCATGCGGCAGGTCATGGACGACGCGGCCGACCCCGCCCAGCTCGCCGGGTTCCTGGTCGCCCTGCGGGCCAAGGGTGAGAGCACCGCGGAACTCCGGGGCATGCTCGACGCCCTCATGGAACGGGTCGTACCCCTGCCCGTCGACGGCGCGGAGGTCGTCGACATCGTCGGCACCGGCGGAGACGGTGCCCACACCGTGAACGTGAGCACCATGGCGGCGATCGTCGTGGCCGCCGCCGGCGCCCCGGTCGTCAAGCACGGCGGCCGCTCGGCGTCCAGCAAGGCCGGTGCCGCCGACGTCCTGGAAGCCCTGGGCCTGCCGCTCGATCTCACGCCTGACGACGTCGCCCGGTGCGTGCGCGACGTCGGCATCGGCTTCACCTTCGCCCCGCGCTTCCACCAGGGGCTGCGTTACGCCGGTCCGGTGCGCAAGGCGCTCGGCGTCCCCACCGCCGTCAACTATCTGGCGCCGCTGACCAACCCCGCCCGTCCCCGTGCCGCCCTCGTCGGCTGCTCCAACCGCGCCCTCGCCCCGGTCCTGGCGAACGTCCTCGCGGAACGGGGCGCGAGCGCCCTGGTCGTGTGCGGGCAGGACGGCCTCGACGAGATCACCACCGCCGCGCCCACAAGCGTCTGGATCACCGAGAGCGGTGGCGTCCGGCAGGAGACGCTGGACGCCGCCGACTTCGGACTGGCCCGCAGCGGGCAGGACGCGCTCCGGGGCGGTGACGCGGCCTACAACGCCTCGGTCGTCCACCGGGTCCTGGCCGGTGAAGCGGGTGCCGCACGTGACGCCGTCCTCGCCAACGCGGCCGGCGCCCTCGCCGCTCACCGCGGATTCGGCGGGAGCCTGCGCGACGCCTTCACGACCTGCCTGGAGGACGCGCGCCGCGCTCTCGACAGCGGTGCCGCCACCACCGTCCTCGAGAGCTGGCTGAAGCTCGCGTCGTCCCTGGCCGGCCGGTAGCGCCGACCGGCATTCCAGCCAGACGGACCTCTACTCAGACAGACCTCTACTCAGACGGTCCGGCCGGCGGGGAGGTGCTCTCCCGGACCGTGAGGGTGGTGTCCAGTTCGACACCCACCTGCGGCATCTCCTCTCCCCGTCCCAGGGCGAGTGCCAGCTCGGTGGCGGCCGCGGCCATCTCGGTGAGCGGCTGGTGGATGGTGGTCAGCGGTGGATCGACGAGGGCGGTGATGGGCAGGTCGTCGAAGCCGACCACGCTCAGGTCCGCCGGAATCCGCAGTCCCAGCTCGCGGGCGGCCTGGTAGACGCCGAGCGCCTGGAGGTCGTTGACGAATGGCCTGGGCCGGCGCCAACAGGTTCTTGCACTGACGGAGGGCCAATATCTCCGCGTGCGACCGCTGTCGCCAGCCGGAGGCCAGCTCCGCGGCTTCTTCAAGACCAAGAGGAAGGGCCGCGAGGATGTCCGCCGCGAGGGCATCGGGGTTCACAAGGGGCGAGCCCGTGGGGCCCAGATCAGAGATCATCCCTGCGCGCAAGTGGAATCGGCTCAGGTTGGCGGCGACGGCGCCCAGGCCCGCGTCCTCGGCTCTGGCGAGCACGTACATGGCCGTCTCCGCCCACATTCGCCGTCCGTCTCCTTGCTCGGGCCGTCGAGCGTAAAAACTGTTCAGCTCCCACACCGCGAGCCAGTGGTTGATGGATCCGGAAGGGTGATCGACCATGAGGTCAGTTTGCGCCGGGTTCGGCGGTCAGGGCGACGTGGAAACGTTCGAGCGTCGATCGCCGTGCTCGGCGGGTCGCCGAGCAGTGCCTATGGCGATCGGCGGCAGCGGTCGTTCGCCGAACTGCGAAGGACGCCGGCGTCAGCGGCGCACCCGGGTGGCGATGGTCTGCGCGCACACCAGGGACTCCGTGTGCGTGGTGTCCACCACGAGGTCGTAGACCACGCCCTCGTGAACCACCTCCGCCTGCAACGCGGCCATCCCTCTGACACGGTCACCCCGCGCGATCTCTCGTCCTGTGGCGACCGCGCTGTCGCACCTCACCCCGACCCAGAGCACCTCCAGCCCGGCAAGGACTTTCTGCCAGCGTTGCTGGGACGCCGCCCCGCCGAGGAACACGTCGTCCACGATGACCCGCGCGCCCGTGCGGGCCATCGCGGCGATGCCCGCCGTCCAAGCCGCGTCCAGCGTCAGGAATGCCGGCCCGACAAGGACCCGCCCGTCCGGGGCGAACTCGATCCCCGCGTCCGACGCCCGCATGGAGGCGGGCATCGCTTCGACCATCGTGTCGACCGAGAGGGCAAGCCACGGATCCGGCAGGACCGCCTGCAAGCACCGGGAGATCCCGGATTTGCCCGAACTGGAGCCGCCGTTGAGGACAATCACGTTTGTCGCCACCGCGTCACGCTAGAGTGCGGCCGCGTACGTCTCAAACGATTTTCAGGCGGCTATCCGTACCGTCCGCCGATGGTCTCCGGGGCCGTCCGCCGACGGCGCCGGAGGCCGCCGGGCGAGGGGCGAGATGCTCCATAAGCTTGAGTGGTTACCGTGAGCGCTGTTAGCTTCACCCGGTGGACGACATGCGTGCACGGGCGGAGGCGATCGAGCACTTCGCGGCGGCACTGCGAGAACTTCGCAAAACGGTCGGCAACCCACCTTTTCGAGAAATGTCGGGCCGGTCGGGGGCGATCTCACACACGACGTTGCACGAAGCCACCAAAGGCAACCGGCTTCCGAGCTGGGAGACCACCGTCGAGTTCGTCAAGGCGTGCGGCGCGGACCCGGCCGCGTACCGCGAACGCTGGGAGAGCGCCAACTTGGCGGTCAGGTCATCGAGCGCCGCAGGTCCTTCGAACCGCGCGGGCGTCTTCGCGGCCCGTCCGCCTGATGGACTCGAAGCCTCCGCCGCGGACGTCGCGGACGGCCGCACCGTGCACAACGCCACCGTGCACAACGCCAACGTGCACAACGCCACCGTGGACGGCGCCGATATGCACAGCGCCAACGTGGACAGCGCCACCGGGTCGCATGCCTTACGGCCTGCTGGTGAGATTCCGGCATCTCTGCCCACGCCGCCGCCACCGCCCGGCGAGATCGCGGGCGACGTCCGGCCGATCCCCTCTGCGCCAGGGAGTCGCGGGCGATTCCGGCCGGCCCGCCCGGCTGTGACCGCGCTCGCGGTAGCGGCCGTCGGCGTGGCGGTAGTGGTCCTCGTCGCGGTCGCCGTCAATCGTGGCTCCGGGACCGACGGGCACAGCGCGAACGCGTCCGGGAGCCCGTCGACGACCTCGCTGTCGGCAGCCGACTGCCCGGTGCACCCCACCAACCCTCCGTGGAGCCCGCCTGCGCACGAGGGTGATTCGGCGAAGTTCATCGGAGACATCACGCTGCCCGACTGCACGCGCGTCGGCCCCCGCCAGACCGTGACCAAGGTGTGGCGGCTCAAGAACGCCGGAACCGTGCCGTGGAGGGGATATTCGTTACATCGCCTCGACCTCCCGCAGCAACCTGATCAATGCCAGACCGTCTCCGACGTACCGATCATGGACACGCGGCCCGGAGAGATGGTCGACATCCGCACCGACATCACCACGCCGAAGAAGCCGGGCTTGTGCTACGTGCGGTTCAAGATGATGGAGGGCTCGGGGCAGGTCGCGTTCCCCGGGGGCCGGCCACTCAACTTCCAGGTCATCGTCGGCTGACACACCTGTTCCCCGCCGCGCATGACACGACGGGGAACCAGGGGCTGACGGTCGCCGGGGGTTCAGCGTCCGAGAACGATCCCCTTGTAGTAGTACGTGAGGATTCTGGAGTAGCTCCAGCCCGCCTCGGCCTTGTCGCGGGAGCCGGTCTGCGACATCCAGTCGCCGGTGGCCCAGTGGCGGCACGCCGTCGTCGTGGAGCAGTACTGGGCCTTGAAGATCTTCCCGCCGCGCGTCATCCGGACGCCCCATGTCGCGTCCACCGCGGCGTTCGTCGCCGCCGTCGCGGAGCCGGGCTTGTAGACCTGGCTGGACGTGTTGTCGGAGACGTCGTAGCACTGGCCGCTCGGCGTCTTGCTCGCCGACCTCAGCGCCCAGTACCAGCCGAAGTGCTTGACCGCGATCGCCCCGGCCCTGAGAGACTCCCTCGGCCAGTACGACCGCCACTCGTTGGGCAGGACGTTCTTGATGTAGGTCTTGAAATCCACCCGATCCACGCGATTGAGGGATTTCCGGTAGACGAGGATCGTCGTGGGCAGCTTGGTGTACGTGCCGTCGGTCTTACACCCGGTCGGCGGTGCGGAGCTCAGGAACCGGTGGGAGGCGTTCTCGTTCTTGAGGCCGGGCTTGAGGTTGCCCCTGGCTCCGGATGCGAAGTCCTGGTAGACGCTGCCGCCGTAGTTGCTGTTGAAGTAGACGCGTACGGTCTTGCCGCTGCGGTTCCAGACCGAGGCCGCGGCATTCTTGACGCACTTGCCCTTGCCGGCACCGGGCCCCTTGAAGTCGAAGCAGGAGGGCTGCCGGGTGCCGTAGTCACCGACCGATCCGGTGAAGTCGGACAGCGATCCCTGGTTGTTGCTGTTGAAGTAGTAACAGAACTCACCGGTCTCGCACACGCCGTTGCGCGTGGCCGCCGAGGCCGGCGAGGCGGTGGCGAGCACCGTCCCACCGAGCACCGTCGCGGCGGCAGCCGTGGTGAGCGCCGCCCTACCGAGCATCGCCCTGCCGAGCACCGTTCTGCCGAGCACCGGCGCGGCGGACGCCGCGGCCAGAGGCGAGATCAGCCGTGCAGTTCGTGGAAACACCGTTGCCTTCCTCTCCATCAGAGACCGCGGCGCGTCAGCGGACGTTGTAGCCCTGGGAGATCCAGAACGAGGTCGGGTTCGGATTGCTCAGAGTCGAGTCGCCGACGCTCTTGGCGGCGAGCTTCTGCCGTCCAGGGCGCATCTCGACGTGGGTGTGGGCGGCCCCTTTGGACGACACTCCGTGCCACGCCTCGTCCGCGATGACCTGACCGCGTGAGATCTGCTGGCCCACACGCAGCGAGGACAGCGGAGCGGAGTGCAGGTAGATGATCGTCTTGTTCAGCGAGGCGTTGTAGACGGCGATCGTGGACAGTCCCGAGCCGCCGTTGCGCCCGCGCACGAGGTTGATGATCTGACCGCTCACCAGGGCGTGGACATCCGAATCCACACTGCGGGCGATGTCGATGCCCTCATGCCGACCGGAGGTGTGCACGTAACCGTCGAAGCCGCAGCTGATGTGGCCGCCGCCGGTCTTGTACAGCGCGTACGACATGTTGACGCGTACCGATGACGACGGGCCGAACTGGTGGGAGGCGTTCTCGTTCTTGAGGCCGGGCTTGAGGTTGCCCTTGGCTCCGGGCGCGAAGTCCTGGTAGACGCTGCCGCCGTAGTTGCTGTTGAAGTAGACGCGTACAGTCTTGCCGCTGCGGTTCCAGACCGAGGCCGCGGCGTTCTTGACGCACTTGCCCTTGCCGGCGCCGGGCCCCTTGAAGTCGAAACAGGAGGGCTGCCGGGTGCCGTAGTCACCGACCGATCCGGTGAAGTCGGACAGCGACCCCTGGTTGTTGCTGTTGAAGTAGTAACAGAACTCACCGGTCTCGCACACGCCGTTGCGCGTGGCCGCCGAGGCCGGCGAGGCGGTGGCGAGCACCGTCCCACCGAGCACCGTCGCGGTGGCGGCCGTGGTGAGGATCTTGTTGAGGGTTCCCATGGTGTTCTCCTTCGTGTCTGTGCGGCCTGGGTTCTCGGATGGTCAGCGGCCCTGGTACTCCTCCCAGGTGCGGATGGTCACCTTCGGGCCGTCGTCCGGGCCACGGCCGGCGAGCCCGTTCAGGCCGAGGTAGTAGTCACCGATCTGGTGCTGGGCCTGGCTGGAGAGGTCGGTGTCGTTGATGGCGGCGGCATGGATGTGCCACGGCCAGTCGTCCTGATCGGGGTTGCGCAGCCATGCCGCGAAGCCGACACGTCGCAACGCATGGACGACGGCCGTGCGGGTGGCGGAGTTCATCCCCTTGACCGAGATGTCGACGACGCCGCCGCCGTCGTGGGTGCCCGCGGACGTGGGGTCGCCGCCCCGGTTGTACGACCCCTGCAACAGCACGAGATCGCGGCCGAGCAGCCGCTTCGCCTCGACCAGCATGCTCCGCGTACGGGTGTCGACGACGACACCGCCGACGGACACCCGGGGACCCGGCCCGATGACGTGGGTGACCGTGAAACGGCCGGCTCCGAGCCTGGTGAGCGACACCTTGCCCGGAAGGCCGTTGGCGGCGAGACCAGTGAAGCCGAGCGACCTCTGGAACTTCGCGAGGGCGGCGACCGTCGTGGTGCCGAAGTAGCCGTCCACCCACTTCGCGTCGAGCAGGTGCCGGTCGCGCAGCGCCCGCTCGACGAGGAGCACGCCGGCTTTGGCGCCCGGGGTCAGCGTGTCGTCAGATCTCCTCGGGTCGATCTGTGCCGCCTTGACCGTGGCCTCCATGTCCACGCTCGGAAGGGCGGCGGCGTCGGCTGCCTGTGCCGCCGACGTCCCGGACACTCCGGTCAGGCAGGCGAGCAGGACGGCCGCCACGGGGGCGGCGGCGCATGGAGGCAGCTTCATCGTTTCTCCTGGTGACGAACGCCGGCAGGTGATTCCTGCGGCAGATCCACGGTTTCGGATCGCTCACGCTGTCCTCAAGGAGATCGTGTTGTCAGCCTGTACGGCAGGCGCCTCGTACAGGCGTACGCGCCGCCTGACAGGTGATCCCAGGGCGAGCGAGCCCCGCAGCCTGACGCGGGGCGGCGCTCGGGCAGGTCGACGCGGACGCGTCCAGCCGCGGTGAGGCGCTCGGGCCGGTGGGAATCGGCTTCGCCTGCGGTGGACTGCGGCGTGGACCGTGGGCGAGGGTTTGTCTGGCTGGTCAGCAAAGTGCTGGTGTGCGAGGTGGCCCGGTCCTGTGTGACGGCGTTGCTGCACTTGCGCGCCGTACAGCAGACAACCCTCGTGACCGGCGGCAACCCGACCCGCGCTTAGCTTCGTGCTACACGCCTAGCTTCGTGCTACACGTCTGACGTTGTGCAGCACGTGCAGCAGCCACTCGAAACGGGGATGTTCTTCACAATGAGTGCCCGATACGCATGGTCCGAACGCTTCCCTGCGGGGCGTCCCGTGACCAAGGGCTCTGATTACCCGGCGGTCAGTCCACTGGGCGATCTGTACCCTCCGGCTGCCGAAGCCGAGGTCCGCGAGCTTGAAGCGGGGCTGGGTGTGAAGCTGCCGCCGAGTTACCGGCAGTTTCTCCTGTTCGCCAACGGGTGGGGCAGCGACGATGACTGCCGCCTGCTGCGCATCGAAGAAGTCGGTTGGCTCCGCGATGTCGATCCCCCGATCGCCGAGAGCTGGTCAGCACCCAAGCCGGATAACTCCTGGAGCGTGCCCGACGAGCTCTACTTCGTCTACGGACCGGAGCAGGACTCCATCCGTTACCGAGGGGAGTATGTGCCCGACACCCTTCTGATCGGATATTGGGACGATGGAGCCGTTCTCCTCAATCCCCACGTCAGCACCGCTGAAGGTGAGTGGGAAGCCTGGTATCTCGCGCCATGGCTCCCCGGTGCCAAGCGCTACAGGTCCTTCTGGGACCTCGCGATGGACGAGCTGAGATTGCGATACCCGAGCTGACGTCCCGTTCGTCGTTGAGCTTCGCCGGCTCGGGTCCGGGCCGTCACCCCGCCACGGTTCTCCGCAGGCCGAGCCTGCCCGGGGTCCCGACGATGTCGTGGATCGACATGCCTGGCGACGACAGCGTCGGCACGGCCAAGCAGCTTGCGGTGGGGAGCCGGGTCGTCCGACTCGCCGCCAAGGGTCGGTGGCTGCTGGTGCGGGCAGGTTCGGCCGTCATCGCCTCTGCGCGCGACGCCAAGGCGCGTCATCGACGGACCGGCCGACCCCATCGCTTCGGCTCGGGTCGCGGTCGTTGGACCGGCATTGCCGGCGGACGGGCTGCGCCGTGAGCGGGGATCGGCAGGGCCCTGCCGGTCTTCGGGTGGTCAGCTGAGGGTGTTCAGGAAGTCCTTGACGGCTGCGGCGAAGCCATCCGGGTCGGTGGTGTGGGCGAAGTGGTCGCCGTGGAGTTCGGCGAGCCGGGTGTTGGCGCGGCGGGCGACGATCTCCCGGCCGTCCTCGGGGGTGATGACCTGGCTGTCGCGGGCCAGCACGAACAGGGCGGGGCACTCGGTGGAGGTCCAGTCGGCCCAGTGGTCGCCGTGCGTTCCCTGTTCCGAGGTGATGGTGTCCTGCGGGTGGAACGGCAGACGCCAGCCGCCGTCGGCCGTGGAGCGCAGCTTGTCGCCGAGCATCGGGGCCAGCGGGCCGATGGCGTCCAGGAGCGCCTGCCGGTCGGGGGCGGTGTAGGGCATCGACAGGACGAACGACAGTGCGCTGGGGCCATCGTCGAGATCACAGACCGGGCCCTCGACGTTGACGATGGCCGACACACGCTCGGGGTGCCGGGCGGCGATCTGGAAGGCGGTGATGCCGCCGCCGGAGTGGCCGAGGGTCACGGCCTCCTCGATCCCGAGGTGGTCCAGGAGGGCGATCGCGTCGGCGACGTAGTCGTCGCGAGTGTAGGAGGCGGCCCGGTCGGAGTCGCCGTGCCCGCGCTGGTCGGGTGCGATGACCCGATACTGCGGTGCTAGTCCCTGGGCCAGCTGCGCCCAGGTCTGGCCCTCGTAGAGGTGACCGTGCAGGGCCAGCAGCGGCCGGCCCGGTCCACCGAAGTCCAGGTAGGACAGTCGGCGGCCGTCGATGTGGAGCTCGCCGCGGATCGCGGTGATGCCGGTGTCGTTCATGATCGAACCTCCGTCAGGTGTCTGTCTCGATGAACAGCACTCTGTCCGCGCCCGCTGACCATGGGCACACCAACCGCTGACAGCCCACCTTCCTCTTTGGTCAGGCCGGAGAATCGCGGGTCGCTCATCAGCCGTCATGTCACTCGCGGATCACGTAGCGGGTGTGAGCCCCGTACATCCACTCCCTGTCGATCTCCCGGCCCGTCACCCGGCCGACAAGCGCCAGGGCAGAGGTG
Source organism: Microbispora bryophytorum (assembly GCF_043197435.1). NCBI lineage: Bacteria > Bacillati > Actinomycetota > Actinomycetes > Streptosporangiales > Streptosporangiaceae > Microbispora > Microbispora bryophytorum. The sequence goes on from NZ_JBICTF010000002.1 coordinate 554,100, forward strand.
AGGCAGGTCGCCAGGGGCGGGCTGTACCCGTTGCAGGCGAGTCCGATGAAGTCCTGCCACTCGTCGGGGATTTCCGCCTCTCCGTAGTCCTCCCCGCTCTCCAGGCGGGCCTCCTCCCACGCGCAGTACTCCAGCCATCCCGCCGGCAGATCAGGGTCGTCCTCCCAACTGGAGTCGCCCCAGTCGAACTGCAACCCCTGCAGGTAGGGATCGAGCGCCTGCGGGTCGCTTCCCCAGCGCTTGCCGGGGACGGTGACGCTGAGTCCAGTGACGTACTCACCGTTGACCGCGTATTCGAGATCACGCGGCCCGTTCAGATCCCAGCCCACCAGCAGCGCCCGCCCGCCGAACGACAGCTCCCGCAATGCCCGCTCGCACTCGAACCCCTGCACCTGGATGATCTGCGTCCAGTCCGTCGTCAGCCGACCGGCCCAGACGACCCCCTCACGGTCGGAATACCGCTCGCGCAGGAGATCGGTCCAGGTGCACTCGACCGAGTCGTCCACATCCGCGACCGACACCCCCAGACGCCGGGCGGCCTCCCACACCTCCAAGCCCTCCACCCACGCGGCCATGAACCACTCGCCCATGCCATAGGACCGGACGAGATGCCAAAGGCGCTCCGACTGCCGCATTCCCGCTCCCTGCCCGTGCATCGTTCCGGGGGCGACTCAAGCAGACATCCCCGGCAGCTCCTTGATCGACGCCACGCCGAGGCTCTCACGATCACGCGCCTGCCAGGAACGGCCGACGGCCCGGCTCCATGACGGAAGAAGGCATCGCGAGAACGGTTGGGAGCCCCCCTGTTAGCAAGGGTGTTGGCAACGAGCTGGGATGATCTGGAAAGCAAGAAGGCCCTGAACGGCATATCGCCTGTTCAAGGGCCTTCTTCATGTGGCGCGGCCGAGAGGACTCAAACCCCTAACCTTCTGATCCCTAGGTCACTGAACGGCCTCCAGGATCGTTCAGAGTCGTTCGCCATGCTGGTCGACGGGACTCCGGCCGTTCAGATCCGTCCGGCTCGGTTCATATCGTCGCTTTGCGTGGCTCCCAAGGCGGCTCCCGGAGGATGGGTAGGACATCTGCTGGCCCAGCGGTATCAAAGGTGTGCTGACGGTGTAGCTGGAGAGCGATGGATGACCGATGATCTTGCCGAGGCGCTTCCCTCGGACAAGCTGAATGCGCTTCGGCTCGGCCGACTCCTCGTCGCCGAGGTGGAGACGAGTCGGCCGGGGTGCCGGGCATGGGTCGAGATCCGCCCGATCCTGACGGAGGCCGATGCCTCCGCTCGACGGGAGGGATGGACGCGAAGCGATGCGGGACGCGCCTTCCGACTTGTGCATCGTGAGTTCGTCGCCGAGTACCTCGACGGCTGGGACTACGACATGGGGAGCAGCGAGATCAAGCAGGCCTTGGCTCAGGATGAAGCAGGGCTCGTAGTGCGGCTTCAGGCATGGGGTGTGTCGCCCGAGCACCTCGCCTACCCATGGAACACCGACTACCCCGCGTAATGCGCTGTCAGCTTGGGAATAGGCTACTGACCTTGCCGTGCTGAGCTGGGAAAACAGGGTTGCAGGCTAGGGCGCGTCGAGTCCCCGTGATTCCCTGTCAGTGACCGTGGTTCCCCGCCTGTTCTGGCACGCATCTGGCACGGGAAACCCGCTCATTGTTCATCACTTGACGGCAGCCTGGTTGTGCTGCCTCTGATAGCCGATCTTGTCGGTAGCGGAGTCTATGCTTTCCGTCCATGACCAGAGATAAGACTCCTGCCGTGCAGATAAAGCAGATGGATGTGGAGGTGGAGGTGGATTACGGCCAGGTTTATCTCGTGGATGAGGGGTGTGACGCGTACGGCCAGTTTGATGACGTGCCGGGCCACCCTGTGGGGATCATCCGAGTGGAGAAAGGCAGTGCCCTCCTGTTTGTGGGCCCTCAGTGGGGACCCGTGGAGTTCACGGTGGCTGTTGCCGATCGGGATCCGGGTGCTGACCTTGATGGCTACGAAGACATCGTCGAGATCAGCTACGAGTCCCTATCGGGCCGGCTTTCGCTGCAGGAGTGGGGAGGAGGAAGGACGTATCCTCTTTCTCCGCTGTCCGCCGGTCCCGGAACATATCGGTTGCGATATCACGTCAGAGGCATGGACGAAGAAATCGCGATCGAGGTAGGTGATCACTACTTCCTGCAGATCTGGCCTGAACCGCCACGTGATCCCACCGTGCTCAAATCAACGAGTTCGTCCTTTCAATATTGGCTGAACCCTGGATGATCTAGTCAAGTTGGCATGGAATAGAACGATCTGCATTTTCAGCTTTGGAATGCATGGATCACGACCCGTACGGGCGCTAACCTGGACGTGAGGCGGGTCATGAGTGACCGTGGTTGCCCCTCGTCACCCTGTCTAATTGCACGCTGATTGCACACTGATCAAGTGCATTCGTTGCTGTTCGATCAGCTAGGGAAGTTGCTCTCGGAGCGTCAGCCACTGGTCAAGCCTTCTCGCCGTCGGCGTCGTCGACAAATAGTCCCGGATGTACTGGGCTGACCCCAGCAGGTTCTTGCACCGGCGGAGGGCCAGGATCTCCGTCCGAGGCCGCTGTTGCCAGTTGGTGGCCCACTCTGTGGCTTGCTCCAGTTGCAGAGGGAGGGCCGCCAGGATGTCCGCGGCGAGTGCGTCGGGGTTCCACAGGGATGAGCCCATGGGGCCGAGGTCGTTGATCAAACCTGCGCGCAGGTAGAAGCGGCTTGCATTGGCGCTGGTCGTATCTAGACCTGCAGCCTCGGCTCTGCCAATCGCATACATGGCCGTCTCTGCCCACACTCGCTGTCCTTCGCCCTGCTCGGGTTGATGGGCGTAGAAGCTGTTCAGCTCCCAGACGCTGAGCCAGTAGTTGATGAGGGTGGAAGGATCGTCGACCACGAGGTCACTTTCTCATGCGCGGCGCGCAAGCCTCCGCCTGCCTGATCACCCCGTGTGCCGTCGACCCGCCCGAAGGGGAAGCGGGCCAAGGCCGCCAGGTCCAGGTGGAGCGCCCGACTGGCCAATGAGGCCATCTCAGAGATCAGCAGAGAGCGGCTTGAGCAGGTCTTTCCCGCCGACTGGGTCTCTCGTCTCCGCAAGTCCCTCGGCGATGAGTGAAGCGATCGTCCTACCGCTCGGGCACCATCTTGCCCCCGATGGGCCGGCGATCGGCAGGCAACGTCCGACTGACACGAATGTAGGTAGGACCCTGGGATGACCCGCAGGGCCTTCCTCATGTCGGCTTATGTTGAAATATCAAGATGAATGATGAAGATCGCGCCGCACTGCTCGCGTTGCGGGATAGCTTCGCGGCACTGGGTGCGGCGGATCCCGACAGTTTGGCTCTCTCGGAGATATCGGAAGACATCCCTCAACTGGCTCGCTTTCTAGCGCTACGACGCATCTGGCCAGAGCTGATCGACAGTTGGGCTGCTCCAGGTGCCTTGGAAAACATCCCGGCAGCGGCCCGACTACTCGCACACGGTGCGGACCGCAGCGATCTTGCCCAGCTCGCGCGAGTTACCGCCTATGAGGCGATATTCGGGCTGCTCTACAACCTCACCGCCGCCGGCCGCGACGGCGAAGCACCAGACGATTCCCCTGGCTGGCGACTGATGGAGACCACAGCATCAGGTGAACTAACAGGCAGAGCAGTCCGGCATCTTCACGAGGACCTACTCACCATGGACCCCTCAGGCCGCGACGGTCGGGATCTCTGGGATCGCCAGTAGATGCTGTGCTGTATCACGCTGCTGTACAGAGATCAAAAAGGCCCATCCCGATGATCGGAATGGGCCTTTGAGCTGGGCGCGGCCGAGAGGACTCGAACCCCTAACCTTCTGATCCGTAGTCAGATGCTCTATCCATTGAGCTACGGCCGCTTTGCTGCCTGTTCACCTGCGGTGCCCTGCAACAGGTGTAACTCTACCAGACCCGTCACCCCCGCTTGCGCCAATAGAGAGTCGCTCCGCCCCCGGTCAGGCCGACTCCTCAGCACGGCGGGAGAGCGAACCGACCGACCTCTCGCCAGTCGCCGTACCCGAGATGCTCGCTCTAGGCTCGCCTTGAGTTCGGCGAGGTTCGTGAGGATCCGCATGACCGCACCTGTTCATGCGAACCCGGGACCGGCCGAATCGGGGGACTCGAAGCGCGCCGCCGTCCACACTGGTTCCATCGGGGGGCGAGCGAGCTTTACCACCAACGGCAAGATGTACGTCACCGTGGGTGACGGACGAGTCATGGCTTGCGGGGTATCAGCACAACGCGGGGTGCACGCCGGAACACACCCCGACGTGGAGGAGACGTGGACGAGCGACCCGGCCCACCCGGCAAACGGTATCGACTCCGCGGGCTCATCGCGGTCGTGGCCGCGGGTCTCGTCTTCTGGGCGCTCATCATCCTGCTGCTGGTCAAGCTGCTCGGGTGAGCCCGCGGGGAGGGGACGTGCCGGCCGGAGACCAGCCCCGGCCGGCACCGGTCGTCACTCGCCGCTCTGAATGCTCTCGACCAGGTTGAGATGCTCCCGGACCACCGGCTTGGCGTCCTGGGCCAGGTTCTTCACATCCGGGGAAGAACCGGTCGAGATTTCCTTGTCCAGGAAGTTCAGGGTGTCGCGGTGGTCCTTGACCTGCGCGTCGATCCACGCGCGATCGAACTCGGTGCCGCCCTTGGCGGCGAACCGTCGCAGTTCGGCCTGTTGCTCCTCGCTCGGCCGGCTCGGCAGGTCCACGCGCAGCTTCTCGGCCACCCGCTTGAGCTGGTCGTCGAGGGAGGTGTGATCCTCCACGAACTTCTTGCCGGCGTCTCTGACCGACTGCTTGCCGGCCTGCCGTTCGGCGAGCTGCCCGCCCTGGATCTCCGCGAGGTTGTCCTGGTGCGCACCGATCAGGAATGCCTTGTCCTGGTCACTGACACGCGGTGGCGCCGCGTACCCTGCGGTGACCCCTGACAGCGCCGCGACCAGGGCCGCCGCGAGGGCCGCCACCAGCACGATGAGCCATCTCAGCATCAGATCCCCCGATCCTTCACCGGACGGCCGAGCACCGGCTGATCGGCCTCGACCATCCGGGCATAACGCTTCAAATGCCTCATACCCACCAACGCGCCTCGGGTACGGCTCAATCCGTCATGGGCCGACAACCTTCACGTAGCCCGACCACGAACTCCTTCGGAACGGCCCCACCCGCTCCGGCACGTGGCCGGCCTTCGTCGCCGGGCCCGGCGCGTACGTACCGTTTGGGGCTGCGCTCAAGCGTCAATCCTGGATCGACCTATAGAAGAACGAAGCTCACCCCGGGGCATACGGAAGAAGACAACGGAAATTCACCAATCTCTACCTTGGTTCGTCCCGGTTTCGAGGTGATGCTGGCGAATGTCTGTCCCCTCGCCCCCACAAGGAGGTCTCGTGCAGACTCCGCGACGCTCCCGGCCGTCCTGGCCGGGACGGCTCACCGTCGTGATCGCCGCCATCGTGTCCCTCACCGGAGTGACCGGCACCGTCCCCGCCCACGCGTCGGTCTACGGCTCCTGCACCATCTCGCGCTGCGCCGACGCCCGCTCGGCGAACGCGATCTGGGCCGGGAAGGGGTATCCCACCAGCAGCGGCTGGTACTCCTGGCCGGACGGCAAGTACAACTACACCGGCGGGCGCTTCTACAACCGGGAGGGCCAGCTCCCGAGCGGCGCCACCTACAACGAGTACGACGTCTACTCCCGTGCGCGCGGCGCCTCGCGTGACGCGTACCGGATCGTCGTCAACCGCAGCACCGGCGTGACCTGGTTCTCGCCCAACCACTACACCGACTTCTACAGGCTTTAGGACGTCTCATGACCTCCGCCGCGCGTCCGCTGCCTCCGTGGCTGACAATGACCACCGATCCGGTCCCGGCGGTCGTCGACGGGCGGGCCTGCCGGACCCGTGCCGCCTTCTTCGACGAGGTGGCACGGGCCCTGGGCCTCCCGGCCTACTTCGGCCACAACTGGGACGCCCTCACCGACTCTCTGCGCGACATCGGGCCGGTCCACCTGGCCGTGCGGCACGCCGAGGAGCTGCTCGACGCCGAACCTCCCGGGCAGTTCGCCACCCTGCTGGCCGTCCTCGCCGGCGCCGCCGAGGCCGGGCTGACCCTGACCCTCCACACGGACCCCACCCACACGTCCCGGCTCCGTCACCGCCTGATCGACGCGCTGTCCTGATCGACGCCCTGGCCTGATCGACGCCCTGGCCTGATCGACGCCCTGGCCTGATCGACGCCCTGGCCTGATCGACGCCTTGGCCTGATCGACGCCTTGGCCTGATCGACCGTACGATCCCCACCGGGCCACAGGGGAGGACAGGGCCATGCTCGATCCGATCACCGACTTCGCCGCACGGGGAGCCCTCGGCCCCCTGAGACTGGGCATGCATCGATCGGAACTCCTCGCCGAACTCGGTCCACCCGACGGCACCACGGGACAGCCGGAGGGAGAGCCCGTCATGTGGTACTACGACGACCTCCAGATCGGGCTCTCGGGGCACCACGTCGTGTGGCACATCGCGATCGAACCATCCGGCTCCCGCATCACACTGCCTGCGCCGATGCGTCCCAGGACGATCGAGGCCCCCGTGAAGGACACCCTGCTCCGCGACCTGGCGTCGCGAGGCGAAGCCGCAGAGGAGTGCGTGCCGTACGCGCCGGGCGAGTCGTGGTGGCGAGTCCCCACGTCAGGAGTCCTGCTGTCCTTCCGGGAGGACGGATCACCGAACAACATCCATTTATCCGATAGCTCCCTTCTCCGCTCCGGCCCGGACGTCACCAGGGAACGGGGCCGAAGCGGTCGATGAACCGGCCCGTTCCGCCGTCGGCTCCCTCGGTCGCGAGCGTCACGATCGCGTCGGTCCCCTCCGTCACGGTCTGGGGGCCGCTGTGCCCGTTGAGGTCGGTCGCGGTGTAGCCGGGGTCGGCGGCGTTGACCCGGATTCCGGGCAACGCCTTCGCGTACTGCGTCGTGAGCATCGTCACCGCGGCCTTCGACGACGTGTACAGCGGCCCCACGACCGTCGATTCCACCCGTTGCGGGTCGTGGGTCAGCGCGAACGACCCCGTGCCGCTGCTCACGTTGACGATCGCCGGGTGCGCCGACCTGCGGAGCAGAGGCAGGAAGGCGCTGGTCACCCGGACAATGCCCACGACGTTCGTCTGGAAGACCTCAAGGGCCTGGTCCGCGGTCAACTCGTCGGCGGGCACGTGCGGGCCGAGGATCCCGGCGTTGTTGATCAAAACGTCGACGCGGCCCTCGTGCGCGGCGACGTCGGTTGCCGCGGCGGTCACGGACGCGGCGTCGGTGACGTCGATCCGCACGAAGCGTACGCCGAGCTTCTCGGCAGCCGCCCGGCCTCGCTCGGGGTCCCGGGCACCGAGGACGACGGTGTGTCCGAGGTCGGCGAGGCGGCGGGCGGTCTCGAATCCGAGGCCCTTGTTGGCCCCGGTGATGAAGGTGATGGTCATGCTTCCGAGCGTCGGCCTTCCGGGCGCGGGCAGCCAGGGAGAGCTCGCCGGTAGGACAGGCAGTACCACCCTGGCGTCCCGCCGCCGACGCAGAATGGGCGCATGACGACGGACGAGACGAGCCTCGGCGCGACGATCCGCGCCTGGCGCGACCGGCTGTCCCCCGCGGCCGTCGGCCTGCCCGCCGGCCGCGTACGCCGTGCCGCCGGGCTGCGCCGCGAGGAGCTGGCCGACCTCGCGGGCGTGTCGGTGGACTACGTCGTACGGCTGGAGCAGGGGCGGGCGACCACACCGTCGGCGCAGGTCGCCGCCGCACTGGCACGGGCCCTGCGGCTCGACCACGCCGAGCGCGATCATCTCTATCGGCTCGCCGGGCTGCAGCCGCCCCCGGACGATGTGATCAACGAACACATTCCGCCCGGGATGCAGCGGGTGCTCACCCGGCTGGGCGACGCGCCGGTCGCCGTGTTCGCCGCCGACTGGCGGCTGGTGTGGTGGAACCGCAGTTGGGCGGCGCTCCTCGGCGACCCCTCCGTGCTCGCGCCGGAGGAGCGGAATCTGGTGCGCTCGCGTTTTCCTGTTCCGTCCGATCGGGGGCGCCTCGCGGCGTGGCCCGTCGTCTCGGAGAACGCGGAGGCGACCGATCGGGCCATCGTCGCCGATCTGCGCCGCGCCTCCGGCCGTTATCCCCGGGACGCGCGCCTCAGCGGGCTGATCCGCCGGGAGCTTGACGGCAACCCGCGGTTCGCCCGGTTGTGGCACTCCGGCGCCGTCGGTACCCACGCGGAGGACCGCAAGACGATCCGGCACCCGGCGGTCGGGGACATCACCGTCGACTGCGATGTGCTCTCCGACTCGGACACCGACCTGAAGATCGTCGTCTACACGGCCGTACCCGGCAGCGAAGACGAGACCAAGCTCGACCTCACCCGCGTTGCCGGTGTCGCGGCTCCCGGATGGTGACGGCCCCGTCGTCGCGCCCTCGGAGCGTACGAGCTCGGGACGGATCGCGATGACGAGGCCGGTCGCGGTGACGAGGCCGGTCGCGGCGTGGCCCGCGAGCAGGTGGGCCGCACCCGACGACGTCCGGCACGGACATGCCGTCCGCGCCGGGGACGCCGGCGTCGGCCGCTGATCCCCGCGGGTGAGCCGAACCTTCAGGCTTCTTCGGGGTCGCGTCCGAGTATCGACCGGCCTCCGTCGACCGGAACGGTCGCGCCGTTGATGAAGCTCGCCTCGTCGGACAGCAGGTAGGCGACGGCGGCGGCCACCTCCTCCGGGCGTCCCACCCTGCCGACCGGGTGCAGCAGGCTCATCTCGTTCTCGACGCGTGCGGCCGCCGGGGGCTCCTGGTTGCGGAGGAACGCCTCATAGCGTTCGGTGCCGATCGAGCCGAGGGCGACCGCGTTGACCCGGACGCCGCGCGGTCCGTAGTCGACGGCGAGCGCACGGGTGAGTCCTTCGACAGCGGCCTTGGCCGTCGCGTACGGCAGGGAGCCACGCACCGGCCGCTGCGCCTGGTGGGAGGAGACGTTGACGATCGCCCCGCCCGCACCGGCGCTCAGAAAGCGGCGGATCGCGGTCATGCATCCGACGACCGCCGGGTTGAAATTCGCGCCTATGAGATCCAGGACCTCGCGCGCGGGCGGGAAGTCCAGTGAGGCCTCGCGGAACACGGCGGCGTTGTTGACCCAGCCGGCGAGCGGGCCCGCTGCCTGCGCCAGGTCGGCGGCCCGCTCCGTGACGGTCGCGTCGGCGGCGTCACCGGCCACCGCGATGACCCGGGAACCCGCCGGGTGGGTGCGGGTCCACTCCAGCGCCGACGGGTCGAATTCGATCACGACGACGCTGTTGCCGTCGTGAAGGAGTCGTTCGACGAGCGCACGTCCGACGCCGCGGCCACCCCCGGTGACAACGTACGAAGAGCCCACATCAGCCCCTTTTCGTGGATCGAGATCTACGTGGCCGACGAACGACGTACCCCGACGACCGGCGAGCTGTCCTCGACCAGGTGATCTTTCTCGAAGAGAACAGGGCCGGCGCCAGGTGCCGTACAAGGGGGCGGCCTGTCCGAAGAAGCGCCCTGCCGCATGAACGCCGGAAGCCGGGGGACCGATCGGGATGACGGCCTGACGGCGAGGAGGGCAATGGTGAAGGTCATCGCGTTCGACGTGAACGAGACCCTGCTCGACCTGCGACCGCTCGACCTCGCGTTCGACCGCCTGGGATTGGGGGGTCTGCGCGCGCAATGGTTCGCGCAGATGCTGCAGATCTCCTTCGTGGGCGGGCTGACCGGCGACTACGTGGATTTCAGCACCGCCCAGAGAGCCGCATTGTCGATGCTGGCGGAACGGCAGGGCCTGACCGTGACCTCCCAGGAGGTGACGGAGGTGGTGAGCCTGATGTCCTCGCTGCCGGCTCACCCGGAGGTGGCGGACGCGCTGGGAAGGCTGCGGCAGAGCTCGCTCACGCTGGTGGCGTTGACGAACTCTCCTGGACCGGTCGCCGAGGCACAGGTGACCGGCAGCGGAATCCGGGGGCACTTCGACGCCGTCATCTCGGCCGACTCGGTGAAACGACTCAAGCCGGCCCCGGAGCCGTACCTGGCCGTGGCGAAGGGGTTCGACGTCGGCATCGGCGAGGTGCGGCTGGTGGCCGCTCACTGGTGGGACGTGTCCGGCGCGCTGGCGGCGGGGTGCGCCGCCGCGTTCGTCGCGCGTCCCGGCATGGTGCTGAATCCGATCGGACGCCGGCCCGACATCATCGGGGCCGACCTTTCCGCGGTGGCCGATCGCATCCTGGCCGTAGACGTCTGACAGAGGTCGTCTACGAGCCGCGGCCCGACTGGAGCAGCCGAATCCGTTCGGCGAACTCCGGACGGGAGTTGACCAGGGCGATGTCGACATCGGCGCGCATACGCAGGTGGTTGGCCGGGCCGTTCCTGCGCAGCCGCCGATCTTGGGAGGTTCGGCCATGCCCTTAAGACACCGGATCAATACGACGTGCGCGTCACACGACAAGCCAGGTGCTGCTTACCGGAGCCGGGGTCGTAGCCCGTCGAGGATGAGCTGGGCGATGTGCGCGGAGCGCTCGCGGCTGGTTTCCGCGCCGGCGTGGCGGATCGCGGCGAAGGCGCCGGCGACCAGTGCCATCACCTCGTCGACGGTGAGATCGGGGCGTACCGCGCCGGCCACGTGTGCGCGATCCAGCAGGTCCGCGACATGGCGGGTGAGATCCGCCGCGACGTCCGGGGCCGCGGTACGCAGGTCGAACTCGGCCGCCACCAGCGCGCTCTTCACCGCCACGTTCTCCGCGCCGCTGGCCATCATCGCGGACAGCAGCCTGAACAGGGCCGCGGGATCGCTGGTGGCGGCAAGCGCGTGTGCGTCCGCCACCAGTTGCCTGAGCTGGTCTGTCGCGACGGCGAGATAGAGCGCTTCCTTCGTCGGGAAGTGCCGGTGCACGGTGCCGGGGCCAACGCCCGCGCGGCGGGCGATCTCATCGAGCGAGACACCGAGACCCTCCGTCGCGAACGACTGCTGCGCGGTTCGCAGGACACGCTCGCGATTGCGGCGCGCGTCGGCCCGCAGCTCCCGGTCGCTCCCGTGAGCCGCCGTCGGGCTCGCCGAGGCCGGCTGAGGTGGCTGAGGCGGCTGGCTGGACATGTCGATATCAGCATAATCGGGGCGCCGCACCGCATAGTATGGCGATAACCGGGGCGCCGCACCGGTTAGGGCGTACGCCGCTCATCATGACCGGATCCACCAGCCACGAGGGGACCAGGCCGATGACCACACGCGAGGACGCGACCGCCCTGGTGCGGCGGATGCAGGAGTGCTTCAACAGCCGGCGATTCGACCAGGCCGCCAACCTGCACACCCCCGGCTTCTTCAGCCATCCGCTCGGCACCCCCGGATTCGAGGCGGGCAAAGACGCCTGGCGCGCGCTCGTCGCCCGGTTTCCCGGCGTACGTGTCGTCGCCCAGGACATCCTGGTGGACGGCGACAAGGCCGCCGTCCGCTCGACCGTCGAGGGGATCACGGCCCCGGACGGTGACGCGCAGCCCATGCTGTTCGAGATATTCCGCATCGAGGGCGGCCGGTTCGCGGAGATGTGGGGGGCCAGCACGGGATTTCCGCCCGCAGCCAGCCCCGAAGATGTGACCGCCAGATCGGGCTCTTGACCTGCTCGGGCTGCTACCTCAGCCAATACGGCCCGCGCTGTCCGGCTCGGCGCCGGCGCCGTTCCCCTGATCCGGTTGTCCAGGGGCACGCACCATTTCTCCGGTCTGTCGGAGGGCTCTGTCAAGCTGGGCCGTGATGAATAAGAGTGTTCCGGTGTTCACGCAGATCACCGACGGACGGGAGATGTCTCCCGACCTGCGGCAGGAGTTGGTCGAGTGCTGGGTGACGGTGACCAACGCCGGGGGCGCGGCCGGCTTTCCCTTCCCTCCTGTCACCTCTGACGAGGTGGCGCCTGTGGCCGATCAGCTCATCGCCAGCCTCGACCCAGAGCGCGGCCGGTTACTCCTGGCCCTCGTCGGCGGGACTCTCGCCGGCTGGCTGAACGTACGCAGGAACGTCGACCCGCTGATCGCTCACTGGGGCACGGTTCATCACGTCCAAACACACACGAGCTTCCGTGGCAGGGGCATCGGCGCTGCGCTGATGCGCCAGGCGCGCCAGGTGGCCCGCGAAGAGATGGGACTCGAGCAACTGCGCCTCGCCGCCCGGGGCGGTGTGGGGCTCGAAGACTTCTATGGGCGGCTTGGCTGGAAAGAGATCGGCCGGTGGCCCGCTGCGCTACGGCTCGCCCCCGGCGATGATCGCGACGAGATCCTTATGGTGCTTGAGCTCTGACCACGTTTCGTCACGTGCCCTGAAGATCGCCGTACGCCGGAACGAGGTCACGACGAACGTCGCACTCTCGCGGAAGCTTGGTCGCGGGCCACGAGGACATGGCCGAACGGCCCCGAAGCTCGACAGCTGGGATCGGGTCCTGTGGCAGCCGGCGAAGGACAACGCGCCTCGACGCACATCCACGATGAAGGATTTCCACATCCAGTGGAAGAATCCATCACTTAAAGGTGGTTCTCCTCAATCCGCCGCAATCTCCGCATCACACGCCCCTGACGCCACCTTCTAGGTTGGAGCTCAGCACCACACCCGATCGAGGTAAGCCTCCCTCGCCGAGGTCGTCCGGACCGGATCCGCCGGACGAACGCTCCGGCTGGGGAGAGGAGTCAGCGATGTCATGCCGCTGTCACGGTGAGAACGAGCGCGGCCCTGAGCGGAAGCTCCGGACGGCACTCGCAGCGCTCCGGATGATCTCGTGGATCATCTGGATCGTGGTCGAATCCCACCGCACCTCGTAAGGGGTGGTCGGGCCTCCTACCGGCGCCGGGCGTCACCTTCAGCAGGTAGGAGGCCCTTCCACTTCCAGAAGATTAGTCCTGAGAGGTGCACATCCGAGCGATTTTCATGTGCGGACTTGCAATTCGGTGGCACCTTCTTCCACCACCTTGGGAAGTCATTCAACCGGCGGATTTCGTTCTGGGGCACTGACCGGGCGGTACCTGCGGTATAGGAGGACCTGCTGCCCTTGGCCGCCGATCGGCACGGCTCCTCATCCCTGCCGAACTCCTCGCCTACGACCAGGAGGACGAGCGGTCCCCCCACGTCCGCGCCGACCGTCGGTGCCAGCGGTGGAGATCGCGCACACGCCTGCGGTAGAGGAGTATCGGGAGCGGCCGGCGCTTCCCCCGCCCACCCGATCATGGAGGCATGACACATGGGTGATGTGGAATTCGTCCACTACCGAGGCCCGGAGGCAGCCCGCGCCCTGTCGGAGGAGTACGCCGACGCCTACACCGAAATCTACGCCGAGCCGCCTTACGACTCGGGGCCGCTGTACTCGCGGGAGCGGTTCCTGGAGCGGACGGGGCGGCAGGTATACCGGCCGGGGTTCGAGCTGCTGGCCGCCGTCGACGCCCGCACCCAGGCGCTGGCGGGGTTCTGTTTCGGGTTCTGTTTCCCAGAGGGCGGTTGGTGGGGCGGCGAGACGTCCGAGCCGCCCGCCGACGTGATCACCGTGGAGAAGGTCGCGGTGATCGAGCTGGTCCTGCGCAAGGCGTACCGGGGGTGCGGGCACGGCAAGGCGCTCTTGGAGACGTTCCTGGCCGGGCGGTCCGAGCCGTGGGCGACGTTGCTCGCGCACCCGGCCGCGCCGGCACACGCCCGGTACGAGCGGTGGGGTTGGCGGAAGGTCGGCACCGTACAACCGGCGCCCGATGCGCCTGTGGTGGACGCCATGGTGCTCAACCGAGTTCCTGCTCGCTAGGCAGGAGAAGCCGGTCACGCGACAGCGGCGTTCACCTCCGACCTGTGCACATCGGTCGCGGAGGAGCTCGCCGAGCAGGCGGGCGTGGCGATCGCGGCGTTCGTGCCAGTGAGCGACGCTGACGGTGAAGTCGTGCGTGAGCCACGCCATGCGACGGTCCGCCGCATCGGTGCCAACTTCACTCCGGGCTTTCCGCGAAGGCCACGAGGTCAGCGGCCGACCAGGCCAGCTCACCGTTGCGCAGTTCGTCGACGACCGAGCGGAGCCACTGCAGTTCCGCCGCAGTCACGACGCGCAGATATTCGGCTTCCAGCATGGTGATGCGAGGGAGTCCGTGTCCGGTTTCAGCGCTTATTTCGGCCTCTAGTGCGGCCAGTGCTTCGCTGAGCGTTCTGACACGCCGATCCAAGGCATCGCCTATTTCCTGAGGGGCGAGCATCAGCAGATGGGACAACGCCGCCGGGAACTCCGGAAACTCCTGCTTGGGTATGGCCAGCATGTCCAGCAGCCACTCGCGGGCCACCGCGCGTCCCGCATCGGTGATCTCATAGACGGTTCGCTCCGGATACGCCTGGTCGCGCTCGGTCTCTCGCACACCGATCAGGCCGGCGGTGACGAGGCGGTCGATCGTCCGGTAGAGGCTCGTTCGCTGGCCCACGTTGACCACCTTGTCCTTTCCCCACTGCTTGATCAGCCGCTGGATGCCGTAGGGGTGCAACGGCTTGTACTGCAACAGCGCCAGGACGGTCAGGGCGAGAGGCGAGCCGGTACGAGGAGTGGTCATTCCCCCACACTAACACCGGACACTAGTTGACTAGAAACTAGTTACCGTGACACTATCCGGAGAGTCGGTTCGCAGCGATCCAAGGGACTCCACAATGACCATCCAGGAACGGCCGCAGGCGGCAGAGCTCGCCACCAGCTTCGTCACCTCCGACGACGGCACCCGTATCGCTTTCCACACCATCGGGCGCGGACCCGGTGTTGTGCTGCTGCACGGCTCCATGGAGACGGCCAGGAATCACGTGACCATGGCCGAAGAGCTGGCCGACGCGTTCACCGTCCACCTGCCCGACCGCCGCGGCCGCGGCCAGAGCGGGCCGTACGGGGACGACTACAGCGTGCGGAAGGAAGTGGAAGACCTCGACGCGGTTCTGAAGGAGACGGGTGCCCACTACGTCTTCGGCGTCAGCGCAAGTGGCGTCGCCGTGCTCCAGGCGGCACGCACGCTACCGGCGATTCACAAGGTCGCCGTGTACGAACCGGCACTGCTTCTGGAGGACATCCCTCAGTTGACCGGGTGGATCGACCGCTTCGACCGGGAGATGGCCGAAGGCAAGGTGGCAGCCGCATTGGTGACCAGCATGCTCGGACTTCGACTTGGGCCGCCGATCATGAACGTCATGCCGCGAGGGCTACTGACCTGGCTGACCGGCCTGCTGACGAAGAGCGAGGACAAGAATGCCAAGCCAGGCGATGCGACCATGCGCATGCTCGCCCCGACTCTGCACTACGAAGGCGTGCTGATGGCCGAGCTGGCCGACACCCTGGACCGTTTCGCCGACATACAGGCTGAGGTGCTCCTGCTCGGCGGAAGTAAGGGACTCCCCTTCCTCAAGCCCGCGCTGTCCGGTCTGGAGAAGACCATTCCCCACGTCGAACGGATCGAGTTCCCCGGACTCGACCATGACGCGTCAGGAGATGTGAGCAAGCGCAACCCCGCCGGCCGTCCGGAGATCGTGGCGGCCGAACTGCGGCGTTTCTTCACGTCGGCCGCCTAAGGGCCAGAGCCTCGGGACCATCTTGTCGACCGCTCCGGCTTCGCTGCCTTCGGAAGGAGTAGAGGGGAGGTGTGGCGGCCGGCTTCCTGTCCGCCGACCATGCCGGTATGGGCGTCCTCGCCGATCAGATCCAGGCCGTCCCCGGTGTCTCCATCGCCGTCCACGACGGCGGTCCGTTCCTCTTCTACATCGGCCAGCTCGCGCTCGTCGTCCAGCCCGCGCTCGTCGTCCAGCTCGCCGTCGTCCGCCGCGTCAAGGTCTGGACGCCCTTCCTGGTCCTGCTCGACCTCCTCCTCCCGTTCATCTCTTCGCTGCCGTTGGGCGATCCCAGCGAACCTGGCTTCGAGATGCTGATCCCTCGCTGGGAAGAGCATGACCCTGAAACCGCAGAGGGAGGCCGACGCGACCATCACGCTTCCTGACGGCACCCGCCACTTCGCCACCTTCATGACCCTCGGAGTTGTCAGCAGGGTCATGGAGCGCTGACAGGACACGGGCGAATGCCTCAACGGCCGATACTTCTGGACCTCCGACTTGTTCATCAGCCGTGAGGCGGCCTCGCCTCGATGGTCGACGCCACGAGAGACATGATCATAATTGGAGAGATCGGGTGTGATGTCACGGTACGGGAGGAGTGGGAGGCCGTCACCGAGGCCGCCCATGGCTGAGTCGTCAGGATCGGCGGACCAGCAGGGAGACCAGCGACAGCACCACGAGGACCGCGGCCAGCGCGATCGCCGTGTACCAGCCGTAGGAGATGGAGACGTGGAAGCTCGTTCCGAGTTCGCGCAGATCATCGGCCGTCAACATCCCCGCGCTGGGATGCTTGGAGTGCAGGTCGTCCTGGCGAATCCAGAACACGGCCATCGACGCGGCCGCGACGCCGCCGGGCACGACCGCCCAGGCGGCGGACAGGCGCCGGGTGAGCGCGTCGGTGACGGCGACGGCCATCGCGGCCACGGCCATGACCAGGGTGATGACTCCCCACTGTGTCGCGAGACCGGCGACGTCGGCATTGTCGATGGGCAGGGTGATCGACCCGAGCAGCTTGCCGACCCTTCCCCAGGGAAGGAACGTCGCGGCACCCAGGAAGAGGGCCGCGGCCGCGACCGCGTATGCCGTCGCCCGGCGGCCCGCACCGGCCCGCTCGCCGCCTGGCGCCGCCGGTCGCGCGACCTGCCGGGTAGGCGGCTCCCCGACCGGCCGGGTGGGCTCAGCGGAAAGCAGGGTGCCTGATGCCGAGGCCTGCGCACCCGCGATGAGCAACGTCTCCGGTGTCGACGAGGACTGCGTCCCGCCGAGCAGGCGGAGCAGGATCGCGCGTGCGCTGGGGCGCCCGGCAGGGTCCTTGGCGAGGCATTCGGTCACGATGCCGTGCAGCGCTCCCACAAGCCGGCCGAGGTCGGGCTCGCCGGTCAGGATGCGGTGCATCACCGCGGGGATCGAGTCCTGCCCGAACGGCGTGACGCCGTTGGCGGCGTAGGCGATGGTGCACGCCCAGGCGAAGACGTCTGCGGCCGGGCCGACCTCGCCCCCCTCGATCTGCTCGGGTGCCATGAAAGCGGGCGTGCCGACGATCGCACTCGACAACGTGCCGGTCGCGTCCAGGGCGCGCGCGATGCCGAAGTCGATGACGCGTGGCCCATCGGCGCCCATGATGACGTTGCTGGGCTTGAAGTCGCGGTGCACGATCCCGGCCTCGTGGATGGCGGCGAGCGCGGTCACCGTCGCGATCGCCAACCTCTCCAGTGCGGGCCCCTGAGGCGCCCGGCCGGCCGCGATCACCTGGGAGAGCGCCGGACCGTCCACGAACTCGCTGACGATGTAGGGCCTGTCGCCTTCCACGTCCGCGTCCAGCACGCGTGCCGTACAGAACGCGGCGACTTTTCCGGCGTGCGCCAGCTCAGCCGCGAACCGTGCTCGGGCCTTGGCGTCCCCGCTGAACCGCGCGTGCAACAACTTGACCGCGACAAGCTCGGCGTTCACCCCCACGCCCCGGTACACCACGCCCTGGCCGCCCTCACCGAGCAGACCGACGATCCGGTACGCACCGACCTGACGGGGATCATCCGCGCGAAGCTGCTGCGACCCTTGCAATTCATCCTCCACGGGTACGCGGAAACGGAGGCGACATTACCGGAGCTGGTGGTTCTTCCGACACGAAACGATCGTTAACGCAAGGGGATCCGGTCAATACGATCCCGCTCCGTAGAGGAACCCGCCGGTGTGATCGCCGCTTCCACCGTCGGGGCCGGTCGAGGGGAGCCGTGCCGGCTTCCAGACCCACGAGCCGTCCGCGTCCAGAGGGATGACGTCAACGATCCGGAGCCCTCTCCATACCTCAAGATCGCCCCCTGCCGGACTGCCCCGCAGGGCCACCGCGACGCATCTGGTCCCCGTCTCGGAAGAGGAAGGCCAGCACGTTTGTCCGTGGTGGGCCCCCACCGGTCAAGATCCAAAATTGCCCATGATCGTGGCAGACACATCGGCCTGCACACAAAGCCTGCTTCGCACGCCTGACGCCAGGATCACGGAACACGCCCAACTGCAACTAGAGGCCCCGTGGAGATCAAAAAGCCCCTCTCGCTGAAGCCAGCGAGAGGGGCTTTGAACTGCGGAGGCTCGGGGATTTGAACCCCGGATGGGCTGTAGACCCAAACCGCATTAGCAGTGCGGCGCCATAGACCTGACTAGGCGAAGCCTCCTGGTAGCGCGTTGCTCAGCACAGCGTACCGGCGATCGTCCAAGGCGGCAAAGCGGATTGCCGAGTGCCGCGCTGGATCACGTTGAGGATCCAATCCGCGGGGCGTTTGGATCGATGCACAGTCCTTGTCCACAGGATAGGGACAAGGACTGTGCACGCAGTGTGGATAACCCGCCTCAGCGTCGGCACAGGCTACGCCTGACGGACGGCCTCGCCCTCGATCTCGATCTTGACCTTCTTGGCGACGAGGACGCCGCCGGTCTCCAGGGCCTGGTTCCAGGTCAGGCCGTACTCCTCGCGGTCGATCTCGGTCTCCGCGCCGAACCCGAAGATCTCCTGACCCCAGGGGTTGGTGGCGGCGCCGTTGAACTCGACCTTGAGCTCGACCTCCTTGGTCACGTCACGGACCGTGAGGTCGCCGACGAGCGTGAACTCGTTGCCCGACAGGTTGCTCACCCGCTTGCTGCGGAAGGTGACCTCGGGGAACTTGTCGGTGCTCAGGAAGTCGTCGCTCCGCAGGTGGCCGTCGCGGTCGGCCGCGCCGGTCTCGATCGTGCCCGCCTTGATGACGACGTCCACGCTGGACTCCAGCGGGTTCTCGGCGATGACGATCTTGCCCTCGAAGTCGGCGAAGTGGCCGCGGACCTTGCTGACCATCATGTGCTTGACGACGAAACCGACGCGCGTGTGCGCCTTGTCCAGCGCGAACTCGCCGGCCGTCGGGACCTTCAGGCCCTCCCACTCACGGATGCTCATGGCTACTCCCCAGATTGTTGCTGTGCGGATGTCTCACTAAGCAAATGTCTACCCGACAAATATTCCTCACGTCAACTATCGTGTCGTAGACTGCTCGCATGGACCCATTCGACGACCCCCGGCTCACGGCGATGGGCCTGTTCGCGGAGGTTTACACCGGACTGTCGAGCAAGACCGGCGCGACCCTGGCCGGCGCCGGACTCTCCGAGGTCGACTTCGAGACCCTGCTTCGCCTTGCCCGTTCGCCCGAGCGGCAGTTGCGGATGAGCGACCTCGCCGCCCAGACCTCGCTGTCCACGAGCGGGATCACCCGCGTGGTAGACCGCCTGGAACGCGACGGGCTTGTCGAGCGGCGCGCCTGCGCCAGCGACCGCCGCGCCTCTTACGCGGTGCTGAGCGAGACGGGGGCGGAACGCCTGCGGGCGCTGCTCCCCCAGCACATCGAGGACATCGAGGCCTGGTTCACCGGGCTGCTGACCGAAAACCAGCTCGCCGATTTCCTCGGAGCGCTGCGCGTGATCCGCGACGTCGTACGGCCCTGCGCGACCGCAGGCGTGCGGGAGGTGAGCAGGGCACCACGGGCCAAGTCGGGCTGATACCCACCGAACGTGATTCCTGGGAACTGACCGGACGGGGTGGCGTTAACGATCGATTTCTGGTGGACTCCGTAATTCAGGTAACGGCTCTCCGACAGCCGACGCAGCCCCCCGTACCCGAGCCAATGGAGCATCCGTGCGTTTCCCCTCGCACGCACTCGCCGTCCTCGCCGCCGCGGCCCTCGCGGTTCCCGTCGCCGCTTCCACCTCCGCGTTCGCCGCGGCCGCGGCCTCACCGAGCCCGAACCCGAGCCCGAGCCCGACGCCCACTCAGACGCAGACACAGACGGCCGCCGCGACGAGCCCGAGCCCCCAGCCGGTGGTCACCGTCACCAAGACGATCACCCCCAAGGCGACCCCCAAGACAACGAAAACCCCGACGACGACGACCCGGCCGAAATCCGTGCCGAAGGACACCGTCCAGGTCACCGTCAAGAAGGTCGTGGACGGCGACACCGCCGACGTCGTCACCGAGAGCGGCCGGACCGTACGGATCGGCCTGCTGGAGGCGGACGCCCCCGGCAAGGGCGCCTGCTGGTCCGAGGAGGCGTTCGCCCGGCTGATGACCCTGCTCCCGCCGGGCAAGCCCGCGTACGTCCGGGCCGCCGAGCAGGTGCCCGAGAAGGGACGCATCCTTATCTACCTGTGGTCGTCCACGGGCGTCTACGTCAACGGCGACATGGTCAGGATCGGCCTCGCCCAGGCCGTGAACTCCTTCCCGGAGCACAGCTACACCGAGTGGCAATACTGGGAGCAGGTCCGCGCACAGACCGACAAGCTGGGACTGTGGTCGGGCTGCTGGGCGGCCGACACCTACGACAAGCGTTCGGGTGTCCAGGTCCCGTCGGGGACCGGCGGCGACGCCCTGACTCCGGCGCCGATCGAGCCGGCGGACGCGTCCCCGGCCCCGCCCGGCACGACGTACTCCCCCGAGCCCATCCCGCAGGGAAACACCACCGGATCGGTCGCGGTCAGCCCCTCTCCGACTCCCAGCCCCAGCCCGAGCGCCAGCCCGAGTCGCTCGACCGATCCCCGGTACAACACCTGTGAAGAGGCGATCGCCGCGGGACACGGCCCGTACCGCCGCGGGATCGACCCCGAGTACGACTGGTACATCGACAGCGACAACGACGGCAAGGTCTGCGAATAAAGACGGTCAGTTGACCCTCTTGCGAGCGTCGGGTATGACCAGGTCGCCGCGCAGTTTGGCCATGCCGCGCGAGACCGAGCTCTTGACCGTGCCCACGCTGATCCCGAGGGTCCTGGCGATCTCGGGCTCGGTCATGTCCTCGTAGTAGCGCAGCACGATCGCCGTGCGCTGCCGGGCGGGGAGACGGTCGAGCGCCTGCTCCAGCTCGTCGTACCGGTGCCGCGCGTCCTGCTGCACCGGTACGTCGGGGAGCTCCTCGGAGGGGTATTCCTCCAGCTTGCGCCGCCGCCACCAGGAGATGTTGATGTTCACCATCGCCCGCCGCACGTAGCCGTCGAGCGACGACCGGTCGCGGATGCGGTCCCACGCGAGGTACGTACGCGCGAGGGCGGTCTGCAGGAGGTCCTCGGCGTCGCTGGGGTTGCCGGTCAACTGGTTGGCCACGCGGAGCAGGGCCGCCCCGCGAGACTGAACGTACGTGCGGAACTCCTCATGGTTCACGATCAGGGATCACCAACCCGGCCAGAGAGGCATCTCGTGCCAGAATCGCAGCCGCGCTCCCGGATCCGGCTGAACCGAAATTCAGGTTTCGCATCTGCCTGTGCAAAGAGCGGGCAAGCCGGTGGCGTCCCCGTCACGCGTGCCGTACGTCCTGCCGGGCGGTGGTTTGCCCGCAACAGGTGGCAACGCCTTGCACCGAGAGGAGGAATATTGCTCCCGGACGCCACCATCGCCCGGAAAACCGCCTCTCCATCCCCGTCCGGCATGTGAGGCTGGAGAGCGTGGATGGGGCGATGCCATACCGGGCCGGAGAGCGCAGGCGGAAGCTGGCGGCGGCGGTTCTCGGCCGCGACCCCGGGCCCGCGCCGCGATCGCCGGAGGAGACGGAGCCGTTCGACGTGGTCAGCGGCGACCTCCTCGACGTGAGCCCGCACCTGATCATCCTTGAGACCGCCGACGGCGAGCAGCGGCGCCTGGTGATCGCGCCGTGGGCGACCGCGTGGCGCGGGGGCGCGGTGGCGCCCGCCGATCTGCCGGCCGGCGCCCGGGTCGTCGTCCGGGCGCTGCGCGGCGGCACGGTCGCCGAGCGCATCTGGGCCGACATCACCCGGATCACCGGCGTCATCCGGGAGGTCAGCGGCCGGCGCGACCTCACCGTAGAGCTCGACTGCGGGCCCCATCGGGGGGAACGCTCCATCGTCGTGCCCTACCGCTCCTCCGGGCGGATCCGGGTGCGACATCCCAAGCTGGAGCCGGGCTACCTGTTCGACGCGATCGGGCTGCTCGACCAGGGCACGTCGTTCGCGCATCTCCCCGCGACCTCGCAGCCGCCCTATCGGGCCACGGCCGTGCCCCCGCCCTCAGTCGCGTACGGAGGCGGCGATGCGGCGGGCGTCTCGGGCAGCGCCGTGTGGGCAGACCTCGCGGACCTCCCGGACCTCCCGGACCTCCCGGGCCTCCCGGGCCTCCCAGGCCTCCCGGACCTCCCCGGCCTCGCCGAGGGGGGCATCACGGAGGGCGTCGCCTATCCCATGCTCGAACGCGAGGACACCGGCTGCGACGACGCCGGCGTCTCCTGCGCCGGCCTGCCCTACCTCGCGCTGGGCTCGCTGCTGCGCGTACGGAACGTGTGCGACGGCCGCGCGGACACGCTGCCGATCGTCGCGTGCGGGTGCCTCGCGGGCCGGTTCTGCGACCGATGCCTGGAATGCGGCACATCTCCGCGCGGCAGGATCGTGGAACTGGCCGCGTGCTCGTACGTCGCGCTCGGTGGAGACTTGACCAAGGGCTGCTTCAATGCCCGCGTCGGATTGGGGTGACCGGTGCTTTCGACCATCGCGGCTGCCGCGCTGCCGATCCTCGTGGTGACGCTGGCACTGGGCGGCGTCGCCAAGCTGGCCACGGTCGGGCGCGAGACGTCGCCGGGCGCGCTGGCCCGGCTCGGCCCGGCGGTGCTCATGCCCGAGCGCTTCGCCAGGTCTGCCATGATCGTGTGCGCCCTGGTCGAGTTCGTGCTGGCGACCGGTCTGCTGGTCGTGGATCACCCGGTCGCCCGGTGGCTGCCGGGCGTGTTCTTCGCCCTGGCGACGTATGTCCTGTGGGATCTGCGCAGGCGACGGCCGGACGCGGGGTGCGGCTGCTTCGGAGACGTGAGCGACGCCCCTGTCGGTCTGCGGTCGATCGGCCGGGCCGCGGCGCTGACCGTGATGGCGGCCCTCGTCGGGGCTGACGGCGTCACCGGACTACCTCATGTCACGGTGGAGACGGCGCCCTGGATCGGCGGGGGCCTCGCCCTGCTGCTCGCCTGCTCACCCGAGATCGACGGGGTCGTCTCCCGCCTGCGTCGCCGGGTGCCGTGCGAGCAGCGGCCGATGCCGCCCGCGCGGGCGCTGTCGCGGCTGCGGGGCAGCGCGGAGTGGCGGGCCCACGCCGGGTCGCTGCTGGCGGACGAGCCGTCCGACATGTGGCGTGAACTGTGCTGGCGCTTTTTCGTCTTCCCCGCCCGGGGCGACGCGGAGGTCGTGTTCGCCGTGGATCTCGGCGGCCGGCGTCCCGCCGTACGCGCCGTCGTGGTCGGCGCCGACGGCCGGATCGCCGGGTCCGACGATCACGGCGATGCCTCTCTGCGGGAATCTACGCCTGTATCGGCCTGACGCTATACAGGCGTAGATTCCCGCATCGAGGACTTTCACTTCAGCTCTCTACGGCTCTCTAGCTTCCCCTCTAGAAAGCCGTAGAGAGGTCGATGGGCGCGCCGCTCACAGCGGCTGCGCGCGGAGGAACCTCCCGAAATGCGGAACGGTGAACCCGATCACGCCGCGCTCGGCGCTGTAGATCAGGCCCTTCTTGATCAGGCTGTCACGGGCCGGGGACAGGCTCGACGGCTTGCGGCCCAGCGTCTCGGCCACCTCGGCGGTCGGCACGGGGTCGTCGCCGAGCTGGGCCATGGCGTGCATGTAGTCCCGCTCCGCGGGGGTGGCCCGCTCGTATCGGCTGCCGAAGAAGCCCACCGCGAGCTCCTCCTCGGCCTCCGGGGCGGACACCTTGATGTCCTCGGCCGTGATCGGGCTGCGCGGGGCGAGATCCCAGGCGACCTTGCCGTACGCCTGGACGAAGTAGGGGTAGCCGTCGGCCGCCTCGTACAACGCGTCGAGCGCGTCGGGGGTGAACTCGACGTCCTCACGAGCGGCGGGGGCGATGAGCGCCAGGTCGGCGGCGTCCCGGTCGAGCCGGTCGATGCGCGCGTAGCGGAACAGCCGCTCGGAGTAGCTCTTGCTCGCCGACAGCACGCTCGGCAGGTGGGGCAGGCCGGCGCCGACGACGATCAGCGGGCCGCCGTTCTGCGACAGCTCGTGACAGGCCGCGCACAGGGCCGAGACGTCCGGCGCCTGCACGTCCTGCATCTCGTCGATGAACAGCGCGATGCCGACGCCGAGGTCCGTCGCCACGCCCGCGGCGTCGACGAACAGCTCGGTCAGGTCGATCTCCAGGTCGCCGGAGTCGGCCCGGCCGCGCGCGGCGGGCACGTCGATGCCCGGCGACCAGTGCGAGGTGCCCTTCGCCGCGGCGGGATCGCGCATCGCGAACGCCTTGAGCACGCCGAGGAACTCCTCGATGCGCTCGGGAGCGCGGTGCCGGGGGGCGAGCTCCCTGATGGCCATGTGCAGCGCGGCCGCCACCGGGCGGCGAATCGACTGGTCGGGCCTGGCCTCGATCTTGCCGGTGCCCCACAGCCGCTGCATGGCCATGGACTTGAACGTGTTGAGCAGGACGGTCTTGCCCACGCCGCGCAGGCCGGTGAGGACCATGCTCCGCTCAGGGCGGCCCCGGGCCACCCGCTCCAGCACGATCTCGAACTGCTGCAGCTCGCGGTCGCGGCCGGCGAGCTCCGGGGGGCGCTGGCCGGCGCCGGGGGCGTAGGGATTGCGCACGGGGTCCACGCTCTCGGACTTTATGACGGGATATAGCGGCCGTCGTAGATTTCCGTAGAGAGCGCTACGGCGTGTCGCCCGGCGCGGCCTCGGCACGCACCGCACGGCGGTGGGCGAAGCCTGAACCGGGACGACCGGGACGACAGCGAGCGGAGCCGGGGAGGGCACGACCGGATCGAACGCCACGGGAACGGCGAGGGCCGGCACGGGGGCGGCGGACACCGTGGGCACAGCCATCACACACCCCTTACCTGGCAGGACTCGACCGAACCCGTGTTCGATCCGATGGCCATGACTGTAGCGCGTCATCGAACACCTGCGCGAGCTTTCCACGAAAGCGCCGTCAAACGCCGTCGTTCACCGGCGGCCTCACCCCCGCTGTCGCCGCCCCGGCAACGGCTTGCGCACTCCCCCGGAGCGGTCAGCTTCAGTAGTCGCGTTCGGGGAGCCGCACCCAGATGTCGGGCTCCCCGGCGATCGCCGCGGCGTCGTCCAGCCGCAGGCCCGCTCCGGCACAGCAGTACGCCATGGCGTTGCCCTGATAGAGGTACTCGATGAGGATCTCCCCGGCCGGTTGCTCCGGATGGGGACTGCCACCGCCGGGGTGGGTGTCCCAGTCCACGATCTCGCCGTCCCGCGTGACGCTTCCCTGGTTGCCGCTCTTGGGGTTGACGAACATCGCGTAACAGACGGTGCCGGCCGACAGGAGCTTCGTGACGCCGGGCATGTACGGCCCATATCCCCACGGCTGGCTGACGACGCAGCCGCCCGGCACGTCCGTGACGCCGACGACGTCAAGGCTCTCGTCCATCAAGGACCAGGGGTCTTCCAGGATCTCTTCGACCTCGGCAGCGTCGGCCGGGACCGCCTCCAGGCGGCGCACCGCCTCCGCCGCGCTGATCCCGGCGACGCATGCCAGCCCCATCCCGTCGTCATGGGAGTCCCCCACAGCGGCGATCAGATGCCGGGCTTCGGCCACGGCAACGGCCTCGGCATCGGACAGACCGGGGCGACCGGCGGGATCGCCGAACAGGTCGGGGGTCGGTGTGGCCAGGCTGAGCCGCCCGGGCGACCACCCGTTCATCATCGGCCGCCACGGGTCGGCACCGGCCCGCGCCAGGACCCGGGCGTTGTCCGGACGGTCGGCGAAGACGGCCGCCCACAACGCCGTACGGCCCTCGTGCTCGGCATCGACGTCGTCGACACGGGCGGCCAGCTCCGCCACCACATCGGGAGAGCCGAGTTCGGCGGCCGCGTGCAACGGCCGTCTGTGGAAGAACACACCGATATTGGGATCGGCACCCGCGTCCAGCCGGGCACGGATCAGCCTCAGGCTCTTCCAGGAGTCCCAGCCGATGCCGGACCAGTCCGCTTCGTGGGCGACAGCCATGACGCTCCCTCGATGAGTAGGTATGCGGATCATGGCGTGGCCCACCGACAGTTTCGCCGGCTCTGCGCGCCGAGCCGTCGACGAGGCGGATGCGGGTGATCGAAGCTAGTCCTGTTCCAGGGCGGCGAGGTCCTCCGGCGTCAGCCGGATCCGTCCTGCCCCCATGTTCTCCTCCAGGTGGTCGAGGGACCCCGTACCGGGGATCGCGAGCGCCGCGGGCGAGGTCGCCAGCAGCCAGGCGAGCGCGATCTGTGCGGCGGTTGCCCCGTGGCGCCGCATCACCGCCGTCAGGCGTGTCTGGTCGATGGGCCGCAACCCGCCGCCGAGCGGGAAGAAGGGCACGAAGGCGATGCCGTCCTTCTCGCACCGGGCCAGGAGCTCGGTGTCGCCCCGGTCCTGCACGTGGAAGCTGTTCTGCACGGCGGCCACAGGGGCGATCGCCAGCGCCTCGTCCAGAAGAGCGATGTCGACGTTACTGATGCCCAGATGCCGGATCAGCCCCTCCTCGCGCAGCTCGGCCAGGACCGCGAACCTGTCGGAGATCGATTCGCCGCCCGGGGGGCTCAGGCCGCCGACCCGCAGATACACGAGGTCGAGCCGCTCCACCCCGAGGGTGCGCAGGTTGTCCTCCACCAGCCCGCGCAGCTCATCCGGGCCGGCCTGGCTGCTCGGCACGCCGTCGTCGTCGAGCAGGGGACCGACCTTGGTCGCGATCACCAGATCGTCCGCGTACGGCGCGAGCGCCCGGCGGATCAGGTCGTTGGCCGCCACGCCCCCTCTCCGGTAGAACCAGGCCGTGTCGATGTGGTCCACGCCGAGCTCGACGGCGCGGCGCAGCACGGCGACGCCCGTCTCCGGGTCGCGGACAGCGCCCTGGAAGGTGCCGGTCGGCAGCCGCATGGCCCCGAAGCCGAGCCGGTGAACGGGGAGGTCACCACCGAGGAGGAACGTGCCGCCGAGCGCGGCGTTCGTGTTCGTCGTCATACCCGTCAGCCTCGTGCGTCCGGAGACGACGGCCAACGTGGTGGCAGCAAGCTGCCACGTGCGGCGGGTCATAATGAATGGGTGGCAGCTGACAAGGTCATGACAGTCCGCGGCGATGCGGAGCTCGTGGCCCGTGCCGGTCATCTGTTCACCGGTGCCCGGCACGAGTTCGTGTGCGCGGCCCGCGACCTCGACACGTGGTCGCTGCCCGACGCGCGGCAGTCCGTGGCCCGGCGGCTGCCGAGGCACGGCGCCTCCGGCCTGGCCGTCAAGAAGCTGTTCACCCCCGTCGCCCTCGCCGACGAGGCCGCGCGGGCGCACCTGCGCGAGGTCGTGGCCAACGGCGTCGAGGTGCGCATCAGCTCCACACCGCTGCCGCACGAGACGATCGTCATCGACCGGCGCGTGATGATCCTCGCCGAACGGGACGGGCCCGGCTCGCGCGAGTACACCGTGACCACCTCGCCCACGCTGGTGAACGGCGTGTACTCCCTCTTCGCGGCCGCCTGGGACGCCGCGACCGAGCTGACCGCCTACCTGCGCGGCGACGCGCCGCACCTCGACGACGACAGCCGGGCGGTCCTGCGCGCGCTCGGCGCGGGCTACACCGACGAGACCGCGGCGCGGCATCTCGGCCTGTCGTTGCGCACCTACCGCAGGCGAGTCGCGGAGCTCATGGACGCGCTGGAGGCCGATTCACGCTTCCAGGCCGGGCTGCGCGCGGGCGAACTCGGGCTCACCGGGTAGCGGCGCCCCTGACCCTCCGGGCACCGACGGTGCGACGATCAGTGCCAAGGGGCCGATGGGGAAAGAGGCGGCACTGATGGCGTATCCGGAGCAGCGGCGCCTGGCGCGTGTCGCCGCGCCCGCCGCCGAGATCCTTGACAGGCATGCGGGAACGGCAGCGGTGATGGACGATTTCCACCGGCGCCTCTGCGAGAGCAAGCAGGCGCGCTATCCGGCGGACGAGTTCGGCCACATACGGCGCGGGGCCGCTCCCGACGCCTGATGAGACTCGTGCTCCACGTCCTGGTGTTACCGGCGCCCGTTGCCGGAACGCCTACCGCAGTGTGTGCGGGAGCACGAGGGCCGCCGCGGCGACCAGGGTGAGCAGCCCCAGGTAGGCGAGGACGAGCCGGGTGTCCCTGAGATAGCACTTGCTCCTGGTGAGCCCCGCACGGCGGGCCCGCCAGTATCCGGCGAACCCGAGGGCCGCGAACCCGAGCACGGCCCACGCCCCGAACAGCCAGGCGAGCAGCGCCACCGTCGCGTAGACGCACAGCTTCAGCGGGTCGTACGGCTTGGCCTGCCCACCCTCGGACGCCCGGGCCGTCTCGGCGGCGCGCGCCTGCTCGTACGCGACGCCGGTCGGCCGGTCACCGGTCGGTTGGTCACCGGTCAGCCGGTCGACGGTTGGCCGGTCGGCAGTTGACGGACCGCCGGTTGACCGGTCGGCGGTTGACCGGTCGGCGCTTGACGGACCGCCGGTTGACCGGTCGCCGCTCGGCCTGTCGGCGGGCGCCGGTCCCTCTCCGGTGGTCACCGCCGCCTCACGCCTGTCATGTGATCTCCAGCAGCGGGAGCCGTAGGCCGGCATCGGCCGCGGCGACGGCGGACAGGCGCTGACGCGCGAGCGCGGGCCAGGCCTGCACGGCGCAGAACGGCGCGCACTGGTCCTGGTCGGAGCGGGTGCCGACGTGGACGCAGCACTGCACCAGGCGCTCCTCCAGCATCGTGGACATGTCCATGAAGGGCTTGATCGTGATGCGTACGACCCTCTCGCCCAGCAGCCGCCTCAACCGCCGCCTGCGCCCGGGCAGGGCCGAGGACGCGAGCGTCAGCAGGGTCGTCATCCCGAGGTCGCAGTTCTCGCAGATGTCGCGCCAGACCTTGCCGATCTCGGGGTGCGACAGCGACGACTGCTCCGACAGCAGGCCGAGCAGCGACTCCTGCACGGCCGCGCGGAGCTGGCGGGGGATCTCCCCGTCGGCGATGCGGTTGGCGACGAGCCCGAGGTTCTCCTTGAGGCGGTCGTGCCCGATCAACGCGGTCAGCGAGCGCCACCGGTCGGCGTCGTCCTTGATCATGTAGCCGACCGAGCAGCAGTGCGGATGCGAGCACGGCAGGGCGGTCAGGTCGCGCCAGGTGACCAGGTCGTCGGTCTGGGGGCCGAGGCGCTTGAGCACACCGGTGTGGGTGAGCCGGTCCATCGGGTCGATCGCAAGGGACCGCCCCGAGCCGAACTGCGGCTGGATCGACACCCCGCCGACGTACGGCGTGTCGAGGGCCAGGCGCACCACGTCGCCGATCTCGCCGTCGTTCACTCCGAGGGCGGCCGTCATGACCAGCGTCGTGAAGATCTCCCGCTCCGACAGCCGCCGCAGCGCCTCCGCCTTGAGCCGCCGCAGATCGCCGCCCCGGTGGTGCCGGGACGCCTCGGCCGACAGGCCGTCGTACTGCAGGTAGACCTCGACCCGCTCGCGGTGCTCGGTGAGCAGGTCGAGCAGGGCGTCGTCCCGGGCCACCAGGAGGCCGTTGGTGTTGATCAGGATGCGGGTGACGGGCCGTGCCGTCAGCTCGGCGAGCAACTCGGGCAGGTCGGGGTGGAGGGTCGGCTCGCCGCCGCTGAGCATGAGCACGTCGAGACGGCCGTTCTCGCGGGCCAGGCGCTGGTCCACGTTGGCGAGCACCTCGCGGACCGGCACGATCCCCCGCAGGTCGGGCGAGGAGTCGGTGAAGCAGGTCGGGCAGCGCAGGTTGCACACCTCCGCCACGTCCTCAAGGAGGATGCACGTGTGCTGGGTCTGCATCTCCGGCAGCCCCCGCAGGTACGCCTCGGGGACCGGATCGAAGTTGCCCGCGACGTCGGGCAGATGCGCCTTGGTGGGGGCGGTCCACTCCTCCAGGTAGGCGAGGATCTCCGGGTCCTCGTCGTAGAGGGTCCTGACCATGCCGTGGGTGCGGCAGCCGCGCTCCAGGTAGACCCGGCCGTCGCGGGCCGCGAGCCAGCCGGACAGGCGCGGCACCTCGGCCAGCGGACGGTCCGGCCGCTCGTCATGACAGCGGGGGCAGAACGCGTTGACGTAGCGGAGGATGCGATCTCCCCGCAGGGGCATTCCGGTGGTCACAGGAATCCGTCCGTGTAGAACGAGGGGTTGACGCCGGTGCATAAGCCGGCGGTGAAAATCGTCAGGAGCGCCCAGCCGATCATCAGACCCAGCCCGAGCCCCCGCGACCAGGGCTTGCGGAGGAGAAGTAGCAGCGTTCCACCGCCGAACGCGATCACGGCCAGGAGCACGGATCCGCCGATGAGCGCGAGCTTTTTGTGATCGCTCGCGACTCCGTCCGCCGCCGCGAGGGTCGCGAGGAAGAGCACGAAGTTGACAACGACGTAGGCCACGATCCCCGCGATGGTCATCGCGATGACCACGCCGGTCGTGTTCGGGGCCGGGGGCGGGGGCGGCGGCCACGCGCGCGGCGGCCCGCCCGGTCCGTAGGGCCCACCCTGTCCGTAGGGCCCGCCCTGTTCGTACGGACCACCGGCCCCGGGCCCGTACGGCCCACCAGGGCCAAAAGGCGGCGGGCCGCCCGGACCTTGGCCCGGCGGTGGGCCTGCCGGGCCGTACGGCGGGCCAGGAGGCGGCGGCACGGGAGGGTGCCCGGGAGCATCGCCCGGCTGCGGGTCGCCCGGGTGCCCGGGAGGACTATCGCCCGGCTGGGAATCGTGCGGATGCCCGGGAGCATCGTCCGGCTGTGGGTCGTGCGGCCGCTCGGGCGGCTCGGGGGGTGTGCTCATCTTTCCTCCTCGCCCGCGGGTGACAGCCGGGCGGCCGGTAACAGCGGTCGCCGCTCACCCCGCCGGGAGAGCAGCCGATCGTAGAACCCCTTGCGATATCCGAGCCCGAGGCGGACGGCGAGGAGCATGAGCCCCGGGACGAGGAACCACTGCGGGCGGGTCAGGTCGAGCCAGACCGTCTCGTTCGCCCTGGTGAACTCGACGAGGAACCGGAAGAGGGCGTACGCGCCCAGATACAGGGTGAACAGCTCGCCCGGTCGGTCGACCCGGCTCCGCGCCCACAGCAACGCGCCGAAGGCGGCGAGCTGGAAGACGGTCTCGTACAGGTAAGACGGGTGCATCGCCTGCCCGGACAGGCAGCCGGGGCATTCCGGCACGGTGGCGGGTGCGTGGACGCCCCAGGGAAGGCTCGTGGGACGGCCGGGGGCCTCGGTGAGGAAGCAGCCGATGCGGCCGACGGCCATGCCGAGCGCGACGGCGGGCGCGAACAGGTCACCGGTCCGCTCCCGGTAGCCGACCAGCCGTTTCGCCACCAGCACCCCGACGTACGCGCCGGTCAGGCCGCCGAGAATGCTCCGGGCGCCGAACATCCACGCCTCGACAAGGCCGGGGTTGAGCGCGGGGTCGAGATGCTCGGCCCAGCCGGACAGCCGCATGCCCATCGCCCCGCCGACCAACGCGCCGGTGACGGCGACGAGCGACTCCTCCCGTAAGGCCCCCCGGCGCCGCGCCTCCAGGACGAACACCACGCTCGCGAGGATCACGCCGAGACCCACGAAAAACGCGTGGGTCGGCACGGTCACCCCGCCGAAGCGTAGTTGCTCAAGCACGACGCCACCCTAGCGGCGGCCCGCGACGATTCCGATCGTCAATTCATACGGCTCTCATCCCTTCACCACGGCGATTCCCGCCAACCGTGCGGGTCTTTGTCCACAGGGATCCCGCTGTCCACAGGAGCGTGCGCGACCGCCCCCCGCACGCCTCGGCCAGGGGTAACCTGCGCCTATGACCTCCTTGTGGAACCGCAGGTCAGCGGTAGTGATGGCGGCCCTCGTCGGTGTGACCGGCTGCGCCGGGGTCGGCGACGCCGGCGCGTCCGCCACCGCCCGGACCCGGGTGTCCGTGCCCGCCCCGGCGTCAGCGGCACTGGGCTCGTCCACGCCTGCCGCCCCCTCCGCCGGACCGACCTCCTCGGTATCCGCCACCCCGTCGTCCGCCATGCCCTCGCCCGCGCCGGGCTCACCCGCGCCCGGGAACGGGCCCGCGCCGAGCCCGAGCGGGCCACCCCCCTTCTCCGCGAAGATCGAAAAGGTGTCCCGTGACGACGTCCGGCAGTCCTGGCGGCCGGGCTGCCCGGTTCCGCTGAGCGGGCTGCGTAAGATCACCATGACCTACTGGGGCTTCGACGACCAGGCGCACACCGGCGTACTCGTGATCAACAAGAAGGTCGCCGATGACGTGGCCTCCGTCTTCGGGAAGCTCTACGAGATGCGCTACCCCATCCGCCGGATGGTGCCCGTCGACGTCTACAAGGGCAGCGACAACGACTCCATCGACGCCGACAACACCTCGGCCTTCAACTGCCGCAACGCCACCGGCTCGGGCAATTGGTCCAACCACGCGTACGGCCTGGCGGTGGACCTCAACCCGCGGGAGAACCCGTACGTGTACGCGAACGGCTCCAACGCCCACCGCAACGCGGACGCGTTCGTGGACCGGCCGCTCAAGAAGCCCGGCGTGATCAATAGTGGAGACCGCGTGGTTCGGGCCTTCGGGCAGATCGGCTGGGGCTGGGGCGGCTCGTGGTCCGGCGCCAAGGACTACCAGCACTTCTCGGAGAACGGCCGCTGAGACCAGCACCAATGCCACGGGCGGGCCTCTGACCTGCGATTCGATCCCTCATCGTTTCTCGACGTTTTCGGGCATCTCGCACTTGGTGTGCCCCCGTTGTGCCCGCGCTTGGGATCGCTTCGTCCCGAGCCCTTCGATGCGAACGTGGGCAGAGCATGGGACGCCGTCTCGTCGCGTCCCATCTGATCACGCTCGCCCACAGCCGGGACATCGTCGTCATCTCGCTCGCCAAGGGCGGGTACGGCGCCAGCCAGGCCGCTTTCAACCTGTGGCGATCACCTCCCCGCCATCGCGCAGGGAACGGATCATGCTCTGCAGGATCCGGAACGCGTCTGACTGCTCGGTCTCGGTCATGCCGGCCAGCATTCTGACCTCGACGGACCGGACCGCTACGGTCGCCTTCTCGAGGCTCCGTCGGCCGCGAGGCGTGAGCCGCGTGGGAAGAACCTTCCCGACGGGTGCCTCCGCAGGCCTGGTCACGTAGCCGTCTCGTTCCAGGGCCTGGAGCAGCACGTTCATCGTCTGCCGGGTCACGAACGCGCCCCGCGCGAGCTCGGAGTTCGACAAGCCCGGTCGTTGAGCCAGCAGCTCGAGGCAGGAGTAGTGCGTCACGCTCATCCCGAGCGGCCGCAGCACCTCCTCCATGGCTGCGCGAAGCGCGCTCGAAGCCTCTTTCAGCAGGTAACCCAGTGACGTCTCCAGGTCGACGCCGACACCGTTTTGACTCATGTCAGCATTCTGACATAGATTAGCCCATGTCAGAAAACTGACACGAAGAGAAGGAGCATCATCATGCCCGCCACCGGCCCCGACTTCATCTCGCTCCAAGCGCGCGACCTCGACGCATCGCAGGCGTTCTACGAGCAGTACCTCGGCCTCGTCCGCTCGCAGGCCGGACCTCCGCACGCCGTCGTCTTCGAGACGAAGCCGATCGCGTTCGCACTCCGCGACATCGTTCCCGGCACCGATCTCGCATCCGCTGCTCAGCCCGGCATCGGTGCCGCGATCTGGCTCCACGCCACAGACGTCCAGGCCATTCACGATGCTCTCGTCGCCGATGGTCACACCATCGTCTCCGCACCGATCGATGGCCCCTTCGGTCGGACATTCACCTTCGCCGACCCCGACGGCTACCAGATCACTCTCCACGACCGCGCCTGACAGGCGGCGCGGGCTTCGCCTGCGCTGATCTGACCACCTTCTGCCGACTCGACGAACTCGGACTCGAGGTCACCGGCCAACGACTCGACCCCGACCGTGCCGTCCTCGCCTGCCGTGTCGTTGAACCTGACCAGTGGTGCCGGCGCTGCGGGTCGGAGGGATCGCCGCGGGACACCGTGACCAGGCGCCTTGCTCACGAGCCGTTCGGGTGGCGTCCCACGACGCTGCTGGTCACGATCCGCCATTACCGGTGCGGCGGCTGCGGGCGTGTGGCGCCAGGACACCACCCGTGCCGCCGAGCCACGAAGCTCTCGCGCCGCGGGCTGCGGTGAGCACTGGAGGCGATCGTGGTCCAGCACCTGACCGTGGCCCGGATCGCCCAAGGCCTCGCGGTTCCATGGACGCCGGTGACCCTGGGAGGGGTACGGCCGGCAGGGCTGAGTCGTGGTCCGCCGCAGAGCGCATGCCACCGCCGGCGACGATCGGCTGCCGGCCGACCTGACCCGCCAGGCCGCGGCGGCCGGCCCGTGCCGTACCCCGCATGACGAGACGACCGGTTACGGCGTGACCGTCCTGCCGCCGAAGGTCACGACGAGGCGGCCGTCCGAGGCGTAGGACCACCCCAGGGCGCCGGTGTAGGAGGAGCACCGGGACCCGTTGGAGCCCGACCAGAACTGGTTGGAGCTGTCCATGTTACCGACGATCTTGTCGTTGCTCCCGCTGCCGCTACGGCAGGAGGTGTTGTTGCGGAACACCGAGGTGCCGGTGTCGAAGGAGAAGTTCCGCTCGGCGTTGTCGATGCCGACGTTGTTCGATATCGACATCGTGCCGGGGTTGCTGTTGTAGGTGAACCCGTGGTGGCCGTTGCGGTAGGCGATGCTGCGCCGGACGACGTGGTTGACGGAGATCTTGTCGCCGCCGAGCTTGTAGCCGTTGCGGTCGCCGTCGCCGGCCTGGCTGCCGTCGGTGAGGGTGCCGTTGTTGTACGACAGGGAGTCCTCGATGGTCACCGGCCCGATGGCTCCCGTGTCCGTCTTGGTGTAGAGGTCCCAACCGTCGTCGATGTTGTTGTGGGACACGTCGTAGCGGAAGACGTTCCCCGTTCCGGTGGTGAGCTTGGCGGCGAAGCCGTCGGCGTCCTCGCCGTCGGCGTCGGCGTTGTCGTGCGACTCCGAGCTGAGGATGAGGTTGTTGGACGGCCACTGGTCGCGGGGAGTGCTGGAGGCGATCCGCCCGAGCTGCAGCCCGGTGTCGCGGTTGAACCGGGTTACCGTGCGCTCGATGATGTTGTTGCTGCCGCCGACGTAGATTCCGTTGTCACCGGCACGCTCGACGACGATGCCGTACACATGCCAGTACGAGCCGTTCACGGTGATCCCGCGGTTCGACGAGGACTCGCTCTGGGCCGAGAAGTTCAGCACCGGAGTCTCACCGGGGTAGGCGGACAGGGTCTTGCGGGCGTTCGAGCTGCCGTTGTTGCCCGCCGCGATGGTGACCGTCTGCACGAAGTCGTACCGCCCGCCGCGCAGGTAGATCGTCCCGCCGGGGGCGACGCGGCTGATCGCCGAAGTGAGGGTCGTCGGATCCGACTGTGTCCCCGCCGCGCCGTCTCTGCCGTTCGGCGACACGTACAACGCACCATTCGACGGTGTCGTCGAGGGCGAGGGCGAAGGTGAGGGAGAGCGCGTGGGCGAAGGCGACGGCGAGGGCGAGGGCGAGCGGGTGGGGGAAGGCGAGGGTGAGGGTGTGGGTGATGGGTTGATGGTGGTGCCGGTGCAGGTGACGCCGTTGAGGGTGAAGGCGGCGGGCTGGGGGTTGGATCCCGACCAGGTGCCGTTGAAGCCGATGGCCACCGAGGCGCCGGTGGCGATGGCGGCGTTGTAGTCCACGTTCGTGGCGGTGACGTTCTGCCCGCTTTGGCTGAAGGTGGCCGACCATCCGGTGTCCACCTTCTGGCTGCTGTCGGGGAAGGTGAATCCGAGGGTCCAGCCGTTGATCGCGTTGCCCAGATTCTGGATCGTGACGGCGGCGGTGAAGCCGCCCGGCCAGTCGTTGGTGGTGTAGGTCACGGCGCATCCGGTCGCGGCCTGTGCCGTTCCGGCGGTGGCCAGGCCGGTCAGGGCGACGACTCCGGCGAGCGCGCTGATCATCCCGGTGCCCGTTGTGGTTCTGCTTTTCACGCCCGAGCTCCTCGCAGGTCGTGCAGGGCCCCTGACCGAGGACTTGCTCCTGGCCCCACAAGGGTTTCATCCACCTGAACCACGTTCATCCACAGGAACGTCGCGGATCACGCTACGAGCACGCAGATCACCGGTCAACGACACGCCACAACGGCACTGCGCGTACGACCACTCCCACTTGCACAGGGACCGCGGGACCGACGAACGGGACTCCGGGATCGGCTGAAACGTTCAGGCGAGAACGCGGAAAACAGCGCGGCGGCGGCAGAGGGACCCGGCGTTGATCGGACCGCTGCCGCCCAAGACCTCGGGCTGCCGGCACCGCCCCTCGATACGCATGACGGCGGCGACCCCTGCCGGCACCGCCCCTCGACACGCGTGACGGCGGCGACCCCTGCCGGCGCGGGATGCACCGGCAGGGGAAAGAGCCGAGCCGTAGGAGACGGCGATCGGGTAACAACCACCACCCGCACCGGCGACGGCGCGAAGAGGTGGAGAGAGAAATGGGAGGACAACGCCCGCTCCTCCGGCCGCAGGAAGCGGGCGTCTCTCCAGATATGACATCTCCTGATTCTCCAGACAAATGGGGAATCACGAGTGAGGGCTCAAACGCTAACGGGCTCCGGACTCCGGACCAGAAAGGATCGCTTACCGGTTAATAACGATCGGCCTACGACCCCGTCACGCCCTGGCGATCAACTGGACCTCACCGGTCCACTGCTGTGAAGACGGCACGACGGGAGAGACATGTCTGGTTGGCAGCACTTCGCTCCCCTTCCCCCCATATGGCCGCCGGACCGGTTCGAGGTCCGCTCGGCCCGGCCCATCCCGGACGGCGGCGCGGCCGACCGCTACCACTTTTCGCGAACCGCCCATGAAGCCGCCGCGCGCCTTCGGGACGTGGGCTTCGCGACACAGGTCCAGGTCGTCCGCATCGAGGACGGAACGGCCCTCTTCGACCTGGTCGCCGGGATGGAGGTCCCCCTCGAACACTGGTGACCCTCGGAGCGCGCCGGCAGGCTGCGGCAAGATGGGCGCATGACGGCGAAGGACGGCGACGGCTGGGCCCTGTGCGCGCTGGGGCACCAGCACTGGGGACTGTACGGCGCCGCCGGCCTGCTCACCGTGCACCATACGCTCGACGGCATGCCGTACGTGCTGATGCAGAAGCGCGCCTGGTGGAGCCATCACGGCGGGACGTGGGGGCTGCCGGGCGGCGCACGCGACAGCCACGAGGACGCCATCACCGGCGCGTTGCGCGAGGCCCAGGAGGAAGCGACGCTGGACGCCGATCTCGTCCGGGTGCGCGGGCTCTACGTCGACGACCACGGCGGCTGGTCGTTCCAGACGGTGATCGCGGAGGCCGAAGGGCTGCTCGACGCCGCGCCCGCCAACGGCGAGAGCGCGGACATGCGCTGGGTGGCGGCCGACGAGGTGGTGTCGAAGGAGCTGCATCCCGGCTTCGCCGACTCGTGGCCGAGGATCCGGCCCGCGCTGAGCCCCGTGGTCGTCGTCCTGGACATGGCCAACATCATCGGTGCGCGGGCCGAGCACGGCTGGTGGAAGGACCGCGCGGGCGCCGCGAACCGCCTGCTCAACGAGCTGACCCCGCTCTGCGGGCAAGGCCTCGGCCAGATGCCGGAAGGGGTGCCCGCCCTGACCCGGTGGTTCCCGCGCATGGTCGCGGTCCTCGAAGGCGCGGCGGCCTCCGCCGCCGACCCGGGGCCGGTGACCGGGGACCTGGCGGTCGTGGTGGCCGGAGGCAGCGGAGACGACGCGATCGTGGAGGCGGTGCGCGACATGCGGCCCTGGGAGACCGCCCTCGTCGTCACCGCCGACCGGGGGCTGCGCGAGCGGGTGACGGCCCTCGGCGCCCTGGTCACCGGTCCTCGCTGGCTGCTCAAGCAGCTCTGACCCACGTCCACGCCTTACTCAAGCAGCTCCGGCCACGTCCCCGCCTGCCCAACAGCTCTGGCCCACGCCCCACGCCTGCTCAAGCGGCTCTGACCCACGCCCGCACCGGGCCGAACAGCTCTGGCCCGCCGACTGCTTCTACGGCCGCGAGTGCATGACTTTCATACCATTCGTCCTATTTGGGCAGGAAGGAGCATGTGATCCTGCTCTTCCGCCGACTGGCCACCACCTGGACCGCGCTCGTTCCGATCCTCGCCGTGGCAGTGCTCGCGCTGGCGTGGGGGCGGACCATCCCTGTCGCCGTGGTGGTGATCGCGGCGCTCTTCCTCGCGGGTTCCGTGCTCGCGGCCGTGCACCACGCCGAGGTCATCGCCCACCGCGTGGGCGAGCCCTTCGGGTCACTCCTGCTCGCCGTGGCGGTTACGGTGATCGAGGTGGCACTGATCATCAGCCTCACCACGTCCGGAGGGCCGGCCGCGTCGTCACTCGCCCGCGACACGGTGTTCGCCGCCGTAATGATCACCTGCAACGGGATCGTCGGCCTGTCGCTGCTGGTCGCGGCGCTGCGGCGGCGGGTGGCGGTGTTCAACGCGGAGGGGACCGGAGGCGCGCTGGCCACCGTCGCCACGCTGTCCACGCTGAGTCTCGTCCTGCCGACGTTCACCACGAGCAGCCCGGGGCCCGCCTTCTCCCCGGCCCAGCTCGCGTTCGCCGCGCTCGCCTCGATCGCGTTGTACGGCCTGTTCGTGCTCACCCAGACGTTGCGGCACCGCGACTACTTCCTGCCGGTGGAGCCCGCCGGTCAGGGCGCGGACGCCGCCGAGCACGCCGCCCCGCCGACCACGCGCGCCGCCGCCGTCAGCCTGGCGCTGCTGCTGGGCGCACTGGTCGCGGTGGTCGGCCTGGCGAAGATCGAGTCCCCCGCCATCGAGACGGCCGTACGAGCGGCGAGCCTCCCGCAGTCGGCGGTGGGCGTTGTGATCGCGCTGCTGGTGCTGCTGCCGGAGACCCTCGCCGCCGTACGCGCGGCCCGGCGAGCCCGGGTGCAGGTCAGCCTGAACCTCGCCTTCGGCTCGGCCATGGCCAGCATCGGGCTCACCATTCCGACCATCGCCGCGGCGTCGCTGTGGCTGAAGGGGCCGCTGTTGCTCGGGCTCGGCCCGACGCACATCGTGCTCCTCGTCCTGACGGTCGTCGTGGCGACGCTGACCGTGGTGCCCGGACGGGCCACCCTCCTGCAGGCGGGCGTCCATCTCACGCTGTTCGCCGCCTTCCTGCTCCTGGCGGTGAGCCCATGAGCGGGTCACGCGGTCAGCCGCGGGTCCACTTCTGGTTGGCCCCGCCGGTGCAGTCCCACAGTTGGAGGCGTGCGCCGTTGGCGGGGTTCACGTCCGCGATGTCCACGCAGCGGTTGGCGGCGGTGTTGACGAGGTCGCCGGCCGAGGTGAGCGTGAAGCGCTGGGCACCCGTGCCGTTGCACGTGTAGAGCTGGATCGGCGTGCCGTTGGCGGTGCCGGCCGCCGCCGCGTCCATGCACTTGCCCATCGCGCGGACCGTGCCGTCGCCGTTGACCGTCCACTGCTGTGCGGCGGTGCCGTTGCAGTCGTACATCTGCAGCCGGGCGCCGTCGACGGGGTTCGCGCTCGGGATGTCGATGCAGCGGCCGTTCAGGTTGGACTTCAGCGCGGTGCCGGTGCCGCCGGTGCCGCCTCCCCCGTCGCTGGTCCAGGCGGAGACGCGGACCCAGTCGATCAGCATCGTCTGCGGGAACGACGTGGTGGAGTCGGGGTTGCCCGGCCAGTAGCCGCCGACCGCCACGTTCAGGATCATGAAGAACGGGTGGTCGAAGACCCACTGGTTGCCGCGGATGTCGGCGGGCGTGACGCGGAAGTACTCCGAGCCGTCCAGAGACCAGACGATGAGGTTGGGCGACCAGTCGACGCGGTAGGTGTGGAAGGCGTCGCCGAGCGGCGCGCCGATCGTCCGGTTGCCGCCGACGCCGCTGCCGCCGGAGTAGCCCGGGCCGTGCA
Organism: Microbispora bryophytorum; assembly: GCF_043197435.1. Classification (NCBI taxonomy): domain Bacteria; kingdom Bacillati; phylum Actinomycetota; class Actinomycetes; order Streptosporangiales; family Streptosporangiaceae; genus Microbispora; species Microbispora bryophytorum. The sequence goes on from NZ_JBICTF010000002.1 coordinate 594,173, forward strand.
CGGTGCCGTAGACGGTGTTGGGCGTGTTGCCGACGTTCTCCATGATGTCGATCTCGCCGGTGTTCGGCCAGTTGCCGCCGCCGAGCATCCAGAACGCCGGCCAGATGCCCTGGCCCTTGGGAATCTTGATGCTCGCCTCGAAACGGCCGTACGCCTGGCTGAACCTGTCGGCGGTCAGGATGCGGCCGGAGGTGTACTGGCAGGTGCCGTAGTGGCACTGGTAGTTGGACGGGTTCTCCCGCCGGGCGGTGATGGCGAGGTGTCCCTGTCCGTCGTGGTACACGTTGCGGGTCGAGTTGGTGTAGTACTCCAGCTCGTTGTTGCCCCAGCCGCCGCCACCGGTGTCGAACTTCCACTTGGAGCCGTCGACGGGCGTTCCCGCCGCGGCGTTGAACTCGTCCGACCAGGTGACGGGGCCGATGGCGGCTTCGGCCCGGTCGGCGCCCGTGCCGCCGACCAGGCCGCTGAGGGTGACGACCATGGCCGCGGCCATGATGAGGAGCCGGGGTTTGCGCATGGAGATCTCCGGTTGGTGGGGGGATGCCAGCAGGATCTCCGGCGCGCGCCGTCGCCGTTGGCGGAGGCGCGCGCCGGCGTGTCCAGCGCTTCAGTCAAGCTTTACGGCTTGAATTAAGATGCAACACCCCATTGCGCGGAGCGTCAATAGGCCCTGACTCGAACTTGTCAGCCGGGCCCGATGACGGGGCGGCGCGGACGTGTGCCGGACTGCCGTACGGGAAGGCGGTAGGTCTCGCCTCGCATGAGGTAGTGGACCAGATGCGACAGCCCCGCCTGCCGGACGTGCTGCTGGAAGTCCTTCAGCGGAGAGGCGAACGCCTCGTAGTCGTCGTAGTGGATGGGCAGGGCCGAATCCGGCTGCATCAGCCTGAGCCACTCGACCCCCTGGGCGCCGTCCATGGTCACCGTGACGCCGAGGATCCGCGTTCCGCCGAGGTGGACGATGCCGACGTCGATATCCGGGAAACGGCGTGGAATCTCCGACAGGCACTCGTCCATGATCGTGTCACCGCTGATGTGCAGGCGCAGGTCCACCTCACCGGCGTGGGCGAAGTCGAGCACGCTCCCCATCACCGGCGGCATCAGCGAGCTCGCCCTACCCGGCGCGTGCCGGGCCGGCGTGGCCGTCACCGTGAGCGTGCTGTCCCCGTGGCGCTCGTGGTGGTACTCCCACGGCTCGAGTCCGACGGCGTGGCCGAACCCCTGGCGGCGCAGCCGGGCCGCCGCGTGCCGGGTGGTGACGATCGGCAGGTCCTTGTCGAGGTTGTTCCTGGCGATCCTGTCCCAGTGGTCGCCGTGCATGTGCGAGAGCACGACCAGGTCCAGCGGCGGAAGCTCCCCGACCTCCATCGCCGGTTCCGTACGGCGCCGGGTGCTCAGCCCCCAGCCCAGATGGGCCCGCTGCCCCCGGTGCAGGAAGTTCGGATCCGTCAGCAGGGTGAACCCGTGAGAACGAATGATCATGGTGGCGTTTCCAACGAAGAACACGGTCGCGTCCGCTGGATCGGGCATGACGCCTCCCCTCTCCCAGCTTTCAGGCTACGTAAACCACCACAAATCACCTGAAAGCGGGGGTGGGTTAACTAGCCGGCGGCGAGTGAGAAACCGAGCTGGGAATACAGCTCCAGCAGGTCGAAATAGTTCCGGTGGGCGGCCACGAGGCCGTTCCTCGTCTGACACGCCCCGCAGCCGCGCAGGGTGATCCGCCGGCCGCTCGCGCCGGCGACACCGCCGTCCGGAAGCGTGAAGGGCCCGGTGTGCGTGCCCGTCATCGTCCACTCGCTGAAGACGGGGTCGGCGCACTCCATCCTGTTCCAGACCGTCACGGCCAAGTCGGCGAAGCTCCTGAACAAGCTCTCCCAGTAGCGGACGATCTGCTCGCGCCCCTCGCACACGCCCAATGGGGTGGACAGGACGGCATGCCGGTCGTAACACCACGACAGCCGGGCCAGGTCATGATCGTTCACCGCGTCCAGCACGCGGTCGGCGAGCTGTCGGCCGTCAGGCATGGCGGTTCACTCCCCAGAGGCGTACATCCACGGTAACGCCGCCATGGCAAAGGCCGTCCGCAGGAGACGCAACACCGCCGGATGCAACGGGCGAAGCGCCTGCGGCGTCCCTGGGCTCGCGGACGCACCCGCAGGAGTGCGCAGGCGGGATCGGCGCGAGGGCCCGGCGCCGATCCCGCGGATCCGTTCGGCCTCGGGTCACGCGGGCCGGGTCACGCGGGCCGGGGCCGTGCGGCTCGGGCCAGGGCGACCGCGCCCGCCGCGCCCGCGGCCGCGGCCAGCGCCAGCCACCAGGCGGTCACGCCCATGGCCTCCGGCCGCGGCGGGTCGGCCAGGGCGAGGAACACCGCGCCGAACACCGCCACACCGCCGAGCTGGCCGAACTGCATGGTCGTCGTGAGCAGGCCGCTCGCGTCGGCGGCGCGGGCGGGCGGCACGTGAACCAGGGCGTGGGTGAGCAGACTGGTCGAGACGCCCAGCCCCGCGCCGTACACCAGCAGCGCGGCCCACATCACCGGGCCGCCGGTCGCCGAGACGGCCAGAGCCGCGGTGCCGAGGACGCTGAGCGCCAGCCCGGCCGATGGCAGCAGGTGGTGGACCCGCCCCGGAAGCCTGCGCCAGTAGAAGCTGCCCAGCCCGAACGCCGCCGCCATGGGCAGGAACGTGAGCCCGGCACGCAGCGGACTCTCCCCGAGGACGCCCTGCAGGTGCACGGCGAAGGTGAACAGGAACCCGCCGTAGGAGACCATCAGGGCCATCAGCGTCGTCAGCCCCGAGGGCATGCCGGCCGCGCGCAGCACGTCCAGGTTCAGCAGCGGGTCGTCCCCCCGGGCCGCCGTACGCCGCTGCGCCACGACGAACACGGCGGCGAGCACGATCCCCGCCGCCATCGACGCGTACGTCCACATGGGCCAGCCGGCCTCCCGTCCCAGCACGAGCGGGAGCACGACCAGCAGTGTGGCGGGCAGCGCGAGCGCGAGGCCCCGCAGGTCGAGCCGGCGCGGGCCGCGCGGGCGGTCCGGCGGCGCGTCCGCCGGCACCAGCCGGGGCACCACGAGCGTGAGCAGAACGCCCACGGGCACGTTCACGAGGAACACCGGCCGCCAGCCGGTGCCGGCCAGGTCGGCGCCGACCAGCACCCCGCCCAGCGCCAGCCCGACGACCGAACCGGCCGAGAGCACCGCGGTGTACGCACTCAGCGCGGTGGCCCTGGCCCTGCCGGTGAACCTGGTCTGGATCACGCTCATGATCTGCGGGACCATGACCGCCGCCGCGGCTCCCTGGACGAACCTGAAGGCGATCAGCGTCCCGGCGTCGGGCGCGAGCCCGCACAGCAGCGAGCCCGCGGTGAACCCGGCGACCCCGATCACGTACATGCGGCGCCTGCCGTACAGCTCGCCGAGCCGGGCGCCGGTGATCAGCAGGGTCGCGTACGCGATGATGTAGCCGCCGACGACCAGTTGCAGCGCGGCGCCGGACGCCCCAAGGTCGGCGCCGATCCTGGGGATCGCCACGTTGACGATGTAGAGGTCGAGCAGCCCCATGAACTGGCCGGCGAGCAGCACCGCCAGCATCGGCCAGGGCCGGCCGGCACGGGCCGTCACGGGGCGGACGGTATGGCTGATTGTCACTTCGTGTCCTTCCGCAGTGGGTTCGCCGGTACGTACCGGGACCGGCCGGGAAACTCATCGGCGACCGATGAGTCCGGTGCGGCGCGGCGGTAGATACCGGTGACGGCCACGCGACGCGGGAGAACACATGTGGAGTGACGAGGAGTTCGAGCGGATCACCGAGCCCTACCGGCGTGAGCTGATGACGCACTGCTACCGGATGCTCGGCTCGGTGCACGACGCGGAGGACCTGCTGCAGGAGGTCATGCTGCGGGCGTGGCGGGCGTCCGGCGACTACGACGAGCGGCGGGCCTCCCCGCGCACCTGGCTCTACCGCATCGCCACGAACGCCTGCCTCACGGCACTCGACCAGCGCGGGCGCAGGGCGCTGCCGTCCGGCCTCACCGGCCCGTCCGACGACCCGGACGCGGGACCGCAGCGGCGGCTGCCGGAGGTGACCTGGCTGGAGCCCGTCCCCGACGCGCTGGTGGATCCCGCCGCGGTCGTCGCGTCGCGGGGCGGCATCCGGCTGGCGTTCGTCGCGGCCCTGCAGCATCTGCCGCCGCGGCAGCGGGCGGTGCTCATCCTGCGCGAGGTGCTGGCCTGGCGGGCGAGCGAGGTCGCCGGCCTGCTGGAGACCTCGGTCGCGGCGGTCAACAGCGCCCTGCAGCGCGCCCGCGCCCAGCTCGCCCGGGTGGCTCCCACCGAGGACGACCTCCTCGAACCGGACGACCCGGCCTGCCGCGACCTGCTCGACCGCTACGTCGCGGCGTTCGAGAAGGCCGACGTCGAGGCCCTGGAGCGGCTGCTGCGGGAGGACGCCGTCCTGGAGATGCCGCCGTTCCTGTCGTGGTTCTCCGGTCGGGAGGCGTTCGGCGGCTTCATCCGCTGGGTCTGCGCCATCCGGGGACCCTGGCGGATGGTGCCGACGCGTGCCAACGGGCAGCCCGCGCTCGCGGCCTACGTGGACGGCGGCGACGGCGTCTTCCGGGCCCACTCGCTCCAGGTGCTCACGATCGCCGAGGACGGCATCGCGCGGAACGTCGTGTTCGGTAACCCCGCCCTGTTCGCCGTCTTCTCGCTGCCGCCCACGGCCTAGCCGTGCTGTGGCCGAGGAAGGCCGCGGTCTCGCTCTAGCCGAGGAAGGCCGCGACCTCCCGGACGAAGGCGTCGGGGGCGTTCTCGTGCACCAGGTGCCCGGCCGGGATCGTGACGTGCGCGGCGCCGGGGATGCGGCGGGCCATCTCGGCGACCCGGTCCTGGGGGATGTGGCTGTCCGGCCCGCCGCCGATCACGAGCGTGCGCGCGGTGATCCGGCCCAGCCGCTCCAGCCAGGCCGGGTCGGGGTGGTCGATCTGCGGTCTGATCGCCTCCACCATGGCCCAGTCGAACGACAGCGGTTCCTCCGGCCGTACGAGCGGGGGCGGGTCGCGCGGCACCGGGGGCGGCACGTCCTCCAGGACCAGCGTCCGCACCCGGCCCGGCCGCTCGGCGGCGAGCAGGTAGGCCACGACGCCGCCCATCGAGTGCCCGATCACGTCCACCGGGCCGAGCGACAGCACGTCGAGGAAGGCGAGGACGTCGTCGCGCATGAGTTCCAGGCCGTAGTCTCCCGGCCAGTCGCTGGCACCGTGGCCGCGCAGGTCCAGGGCGTACGCGTGCCGGTCGGCGGCCAATCTCCCGGCCACGCCGTCCCAGCCGGCCATGCCGTCGCCCAGGCCGTGCAGCAGGATCAGCGGCGCGGCGTCGACCGCGCCGTCGACCGGGCCGTCGACCGGGCCGTACGTCCGGTACGCGATCCCGACGCCGTTGGCCTCAACCACCGCGTGATCCGTCACATGGCGACAATAACCCTGATAAACCCCTATGGGAGCAACAGGCGCACCAAGTAGCATGACGCCGGAAAACGGGATCACCGTTGATCACGGATACGGCCGATCCCGCCTGACGGGTGGCCGGAAGGCTGCTCGTACGCGGGAGGTCAGGTGTCCGCTCTGCGGCGCGATTTCTGGGCGCCGGTCGCGCTCTCCTATGTCACCTTCATCCTGGTCGGCCTGAGCTCCGGCGTGGGCGGGGTGCTGCTGCCGGCGCAGATCGACGACTACGGCCTCGACAAGGCCACGATCGGCACCCAGTTCTTCGCCTTCTCCGCAGGGTTCATGCTGTCCGGCTCGACCGCGGGCCCGCTGATCCACCGCCTCGGGATCCGGGCCTCGCTCATCCTCGGCGGCGGCACGTTCGCCCTGGCCGGTCTCTTCACGGCCGTGCGCCCGCCGTTCCTGGCCTTCCTCGTAGCCCAGATCGTGGCAGGGTACGGCACGGGCATCTTCGAATCGGTGCTGAACGCCTACCTCACCGACCTGCCCGGGGCGACGACGCTGCTCAACCGCCTGCACGCGTTCTTCGGCGTCGGCGCGCTGCTCGGGCCGCTGCTGGCCACCTGGATTCTGACCTTCCTGCCCTGGACGGCCGTGTGGCTGGTGCTGGCCCTGGTCAGCCTGCCGCTGCTGATCGGCTTCTACCTGACCCTGCCCGCCCGCGAGGCCCCGCCACCCGCGACGGCCGAGGAGCAGGCGGAGCGTGCCGGCCTGCTGGCCACCGCGTCACGGCAGCCCGCCGTCCTGCTGGGCGCGGTGTTCCTCGCCGTGTACGTCGGCCTGGAGATCAGCGTCGGAAACTGGGGATTCAGCTTCCTGGTCGACGAGCACGGGCAGAGCGACCTGGTGGCCGGCTACACCATCTCCGGCTACTGGCTCGGGCTCACCCTGGGCCGCTTCCTGATCAGCCCGATCGCCACCAGGCTCGGCATGACCGCGACCGGGATGACCTTCCTCTGCCTGGCCGGAGTCACGCTCAGCACGATGCTGGCCTGGCTCGTGCCCGGCGCCGCGATGGCCAGCGTCAGCTTCGTGCTGCTCGGCTTCTGGCTCGGGCCGGTCTTCCCCACCACGATGGCCGTGGCGCCCCGGCTCACCGTGGCCCGGCTGGTGCCCACCGCCATCGGGCTGATCAACGGGGTGTCGGTGGTCGGCGGCGCGGTCTTCCCCTGGTTCACGGGGGCGATCGCCCAGGGGATCGGCGCCTGGACGCTGCCGCCCTTCGCCGTGGCGCTGGCCCTGCTGCAACTGGTCATCTGGTGGCTGGTGACCACCCGCATGGCCCCGGCCGCCCGCACGGTCTCCTAACGCCTAACGCACACAGCGCCTAGCGCCGGCGGCGGGACCTGGTCAGTTCGAACGCGGCGACCGTGGCGAGGCCGTACCCGAGGTGGGGGACCAGGTCGGACATCCAGCCGCCGACGCCCCACTCGCGCGGGTCGGTGAGCCCGAGCGCGGTCATCGGCGCGCTGCCCGCGACCGCCGCCGCCACGCCCACCCCGGTCGCCGCGGCGGGCAGGCTGACCCTCCGCCGTACGGCGTGGCGGAACAGGCCGTAGGCCAAGCCCACACCGACGCCGGTGAGGATGCCGAGCATCGGCCCGAGCCCCCGCTCCCGGTTGCGGGCGTCCTCCTCCTCGCCGAGGCCGACGTGGAGCCGCTCGCTGACCGCGCCGGCCGCCTGCTCCGGCAGCGAGCTCGCCGGTCGGCCGCGCACCGCCATGTCCAGATAGGTGATCGTGTTGAGCGCGGTCGTCCCGGCCGCGCCCGCGACCGCTCCTGCCGCCATGTCTCGATAAATTCCCATAGCGGTCGCCTAACCGGGCCGGGCTGCCTCAAACGACACGCGCCCGCGCGCCGATAAACGGGCGATATAGGCTCGTCCAGGTGACGGTAAACGACACTCCGGGGGACGGAATGGACCGAGAGCTCACCCTCATGGCTGTGCACGCGCACCCCGACGACGAGGTGATCGGCACCGGCGGAATTCTCGCGAAGTACACGGCAGAGGGGATCCGCACGGTCCTGGTGACGTGCACCAACGGCGAGCAGGGGGACGGCCCCGGCGGGGTGAAGCCGGGCGAGCCCGGCCACGACGACGCCGCGGTCGCCGAGCGGCGGCTGGCCGAGCTGCGCGAGTCGGTCGCCCACCTCGGCATCGATCACCTGGAGTTGCTGGGCTACCGCGACTCCGGCATGGACGGCTGGGACGGCAACGGCCACCCCGACGCGTTCGCGAACGTCCCGGTGGAGACGGCCGCCGCCAGGCTCGCCGCGCTGATGGAGCGCTACCGCCCCCAGGTGATCGTCACGTACGACGAGAACGGCAACTACGGGCACCCCGACCACATCCAGGCCCACCGAATCGCGGTCGCGGCGGCCGAGAAGACCGGCATTCCGGACAAGTTCTACTACGCCGCCGTGCCGCGTGAGGGCATCCGGCAGATGTTCGAGTTCATGCGGGCGAACGGCATGGCGCCGGACGACTTCGAGCTCCCCGACGACTTCGGCACGCCCGACGAGCTCATCACCAGCGTCGTGGACGTCTCGCCGTACGTGGAGAACAAGCTGAAGGCGCTGGCGGCCCACGCGAGCCAGGGCGAGAACATCCCCTTCCTGAAGATGCCGCCGGAGGCCCAGCACCAGGCCTTCTCGCGCGAGTACTTCATCCGGACGACGTCCCGTGTGGCCGCCCCCGACCAGGAAGACGACCTGTTCGCCGGCCTGCGCTGACGCCCGCCCCCGGCCGCAGCCGGGGAAACGCCGCGCCCCGGCCGTCGGACGCCGGGGCCCACGCGTGAATCCGGGCGAGATCGGCCGCGGGATCGTAGTCGAGGAACTCGCGGGTCCACCGGGCGTTCACCCGGACCCCGCCGATGCGGGCGACGTCGGTCGTCGTACGGCGGATGCGCTCGTGGTTCTTCGTCACCTTGGCGACCAGGTCGGTGCGGGTGAGGCGCAGCACGGCGCGGACGAAGGCCGGCATGGTCGGCGCGAGACGCGCGGCCTGCCAGCGCAACGTCTCCGCCCCGCTCCGGGCGGTGCCGGCCAGCAGCACGACCGCCGCCACCGCGGGTCGTGGGCGGCGAGGTTCGCCGCGATCAGCGCGCCCTCGCTGTGCCCGGTCAACGCCACGCGGCCGGAGTCGATCTCCGGACGTTCGCGCAGCGCGGCCAGTGCGGCTCCGGCGTCGTCCATGTTGTCGCGGAACCCGGCCGCCAGGAAGCCACCGGTGCTGGCCCCCACTCCCCGCTTGTCGTACCGGAGGGACGCGATCCCGGCGGCCGCGAACGCCTCGGCCAGTTGACGGGTCACCCCGAGGGGAAGGCGCCGGTGGTCGGAGTCACGATCGACGGGCCCCGAGCCGGGGACCAGCAGCACCGCGGGGAAGGGCCCGTCGCCGTCGGGCAGGGTCAGCGTGCCGGCGAGCCGCTCGCCGCCCGAGGCGAAGCCGAGGTCGAGGTCGCGCATCGCGCCGATCCGTCTCAGACGCCGGAGAGGGTGGCGACCACGGCCTGCGGGTCGTCCACGCGCGCGACGGAGTGGGATTCCGGCAGGCGGCCATGTACCTCAGCGACGAGGAGTTCCGGGACTTCCTGCAGGACCTGCGAGAAATACTCGCCCCGAGGTTCGCCAACCAGCCCGCGCCGGGCCGCACCCGGCGCCTCCTTTCCACCATCGTCATGCCGAGCTGAAACACCCGCCCCAAGCGCCCGTCAAGCGCTCCACACGACGAGCGCAAGATCGCGGCAAGACCGTCTCTCTAACGTCGTCGGCGCACGGACAAGCCTGACGAACAAGGAGAGGCATACATGCGCAAGCTCACGCGGACGGGCGCGATAACGGCGATGGCCGCCGCCGCACTCACGGTTCTCGTCGCGCCGGCGTTCGCCGAGGAGACGGTGGTCATGACGAACTCGACCTCCGTCGGGCCGGGCATCTCGGCCTACGTTTCGGTGCAGTGCCCATCGACGAAGCCGTACCCGGTGTCGACCCGGACCTCGTCCATCATCCAGGACACCTACGACGGGCCTTTGCTGGACTACAAGGCCATCACCGTGAACGGGCGCGAGGTGAAGGTATCGTTCAGCAACTCCCAGTCGAAGTCGGACCCGCATGGGATGCGCATCTCCGTGAAGATCGAGGTGCTCTGCTCGAATGTGCGGCACGAGCCCATGACCGGCTTCGAGTTCATGCAGAGCACGAAGCTGCCGCCGGGCGGCGAGGCTCTGCTCACGGTGGCCTGCCCGCCCACCCACCCTCGCCTCACCGGTGTCGACGAGCGCCACCCCGCCAAGGTCAGCATCACCTCGGTCCACCCCGAGGAACACTCGTACTCGGTCTGGTATCAGAACGACGACTTCATGGCCGAGAACTGGGCCGAGCTCTGGGCCACCTGCTCCGCCTAGAACTGCACGCGGGCCAGCGCCGCACCTGATCGGGAAAACAGGACCGGCGCCTCAGGATCCGGCCTGGAGGAGGCGCCGTCCGAGGGCTTCGGCGGCCTCCCGCAGTTCGCGTGATCCGACGATCCGGAAGGGCGCCCGGATCGCCGTGAGCTGCCGGACGTACCAGTCCGGTTCGTCCGTGCTGCCCACCAGGCGCGTGGTGGTCGCGTCGATCGGCTCCGGGCGGCCCAGGCTGCGCGGGATCCACTCGGCAACGGCCTCGGCGGGCGCGTCGACGACGACCTCCACCTCGTGCCGCCACCCCGCCGACAGATGGTCTTCCAGCATCTGCGCCGGATCCAGATCGGCCGGAGGGGCGGCCGGCACGTCGAGCACCTCGACGCCCGCCACCTTGTCCACCCGCAGCACCCGGCGGGCGTTCCTCGTGTGCGACCAGCACAGGAGATACCAGCGACCGCGGCGTACGACGACGGCCCACGGGTCGACCTCCATGACCCGCTCGTCTCCGGGGCGGATGCGATATCCGAGCCGCAGCCGGCGGTGACCCGCGCAGGCCTGGACGAGGACGGCGGTGGTCTCGGGGCTGGGAGTCCTGGCCCCGGGCTCGGGGTGTCTCGTGCTCAGGCTCCGTACGGCCGCGGCCGGACCGGCGACCGCCTCGGGAAGCACCCGCAGGATCTTGCCGAGCGCGCGGCCCACGGGATCGGCCACCGGATCGGCCACCGGATCGGCCGGGTCCGCCAGGTCGTGGTGGCCGTTCAGCACGGCCATCACCAGCCCGAGCGCCTCGGCCTGCGTGAACATCAGGGGAGGCAGCCGGAGCCCCCGGCCGATGCGATAGCCCCCGTAGCGGCCACGCTCGGACTCGACCGGGATGCCCGCCTCACGCAGGATGCCGACGTAGCGCCGGGCGGCCCGTTCGGAGACGCCGAGCCGGCCGGCCAGCCGCTCCGCCGTGATGCCGGGGCTGCTCTGGATCAGTTCGAGGAGCAGGAGCGCCCGCGCGGTCGGGCTCGCGTCGTGCGTCATTCGGCAACCCGTCGCATTCCGGAAGTGGATCGTCCGGAATGCACCGTAGCCTGCCCTGCATGACCGAAAACGTCCTTCATGAGCCGCCGGTCGCCGGCGACGAGATCGACACCTTGCTGGGCGCGCTGGACCGCCAGCGCCGCATTTTCGCGTGGAAGTGCGGCGGGGTCGACGCGGCCGGCCTGCGGGCGACCGTCGCCGCGTCGTCCATGACCCTGGGAGGGCTGCTCAAGCACCTGGCCCTGGTGGAGGACGACATGTTCTCCCAGAAGCTGTTCGGGCGACCGCCGGCGCCGCCGTGGGACACCGTGGACTTCGACGCCGACCCCGACTGGGAGTGGCGCACGGCCGCCGACGACACTCCCGAGCAGTTGACAACGTTGTGGCAGGACGCGGTGGCCCGCTCCCGGGCCGACGTACGGCAGGCGCTGGCCGAGGGCGGCCTCGGGCGGCTCGCGGCGTACACCGGCTCACGTGGCGAGTCACCCAGCCTCCGCCGCCTGCTGATCGACATGATCGAGGAATACGCCCGCCACGCCGGGCACGCCGACCTCATCCGCGAGTCCGTCGACGGCCTGGTCGGAGAGGACCGGCCGGCGGGATGAGGCAGGACATCCCCGAGCCGATTCCCGCCGATGAGCTCGTCGTCGTCCCCGCCGACCGGGCGTCGTGGGATGACCTTCAGGCGGTCTTCGGCACGACCGACTGCCATTGCCAGCGCTACAAAATCTTCACCTACCAGTGGCGCTCGGTCTCCGACGCCGAGCGTGCCGCGCGTCTGCGTGAGCAGACCGGCTGCGGAACCCCCGGAGCCCGGTCGACCAGCGGCCTTGTGGCCTATCTGGACGGTGAGCCGGTCGGGTGGTGCGCGGTCGAGCCCCGGACGGCCTACCCCCAGCTGGCCCGCACCCGCGTCCCCTGGAAGGGGCGGCAGGAGGACGAGACCGATGACAGCGTCTGGGCCGTGACCTGCTTCGTCACCCGCAAGGGCTTCCGCCGGCGTGGGGTGACGTACGCGCTCGCACGCGCCACGATCGACTTCGCGCGTGAGCGGGGAGCCCGGGCCCTGGAGGCCTACCCGATGATCACCCGGCCGGGCGTCGAGATCACCTGGGGCGAGCTTCACGTCGGCAGCCGCGACGTCTTCCTCGACGCGGGGTTCACCGAGGTGAGCAGGCCGACCCTCAGGCGAGCCGTCGTACGGATCGACTTCTGACCGTCGCGCCGGGGTCCGGCGCGGTCAGTCGGAGATCGTGATGCGGAGGCGGCGGAAGCCGCGGCCCTTGCTCTCGATCTTGGCGACCTTGATCCTGCCGATCTGCTTGGTCGAGGCGACGTGCGTGCCCCCGTCGGCCTGGGTGTCCAGGCCCACGATGTCGACGATCCGCACCTCGGGGATCTCCTCCGGCACGAGGTTCGTCGCGGTGCGGATGATGTCGGGGATCGCGAAGGCCTCCGCGCGGGGCAGCACCCGTACGTCGATCCGGCGGTCGGCGGCGATCTCGGCGTTGCACGCGTCCTCGATCGCCTCCTTGAAGCCGGGCGGCACCTCGGGAAGGTTGAAGTCCATCCGCGCGGTCATCGGCTCCATGTTCCCCCCGGTGACCAGGGCCCCGTAGTCGCGGAACACGACACCGCACAGCACGTGCAGGCCCGAGTGGGTGCGCATGAGCGCGGAGCGGCGCTCGTCGGCGACCGCCGCCCGCACGACCGTGCCGGCAGGCGGGATCGGGTCGTCCGCGGCCGGGACGAGATGAAGGTCGTCTCCCTTGCGCACGCCCTCGATGCGGGTCTCGACGCCCTGCCACAGCAACACGCCGTGGTCCGGCGGCTGGCCTCCGCCGCCCGGGTAGAAGGCCGATCGGTCCAGGACGATCCCGTCCGGCGTGGCCTCCAGCACGACGGCCTCGAAGGACCGCAGGCCCTGGTCGGCCAGCTCCAGCCGCCTCGTCCGCCCGTGAAGATCGAAGGTCACCTCACCGAGTCTAGTGGGGTGTCCACGAGCCTCGGCAGGGGCGCGGACGATCCGGATCGGCGAAAACGCCTTGACGGAGTGAGCGCTCACTTCGTACGGTCGGGGCATGATGAAATCCACGCCGAACGACCCTGACGCAGTCCCCTCCCCGCAGCCGACCCGGCGCCGGGCCCCGAGCATGAGCCCCGAAGAACGCCGCGCAATGATCGTGCACGTGACCCTGCCGCTGGTGGCCGAGTACGGCGCCGCGGTCAAGACCAGCCAGATCGCCGCGGCCGCCGGGATCGGCGAAGCCACGATCTTCCGGGTGTTCAAGGACAAGGACGAGCTTCTCGAAGCGTGCATCGCCGAGGCGCTGCGGCCGGACAACGTGGTCGAGGCCATCCGCGCCATCCCGTTGGATATCCCGCTGCACGAAAGGCTGCACGAGGCCGCCGCCGCGATGGAGGCGCACATGGACAGGATGGGCCGCGTGCTCGGCGCGATGCACGCCTCCGGCTTCCGCAGCGGCCCCCGCAACCGCGGCGAGACGACCGCGCAACCCCAGCAGGGCGAGGCCGCCGCGCAGCCCCAGCGGAGCGAGGCGGCCACGCAACCCCGGCAGGGTGAGACGGCCGCGCAACCCCACCGGGGCGAGGCGTCCGCGCAGCCGCGCGGGCGGAGCAGCCGCGTCGCCAGCATCGCCGCGACCAGAGCGGCGCTGGCCGAGCTGTTCGCCCCCGAGCAGCCCGCGTTGCGCCTACCCGCGGACCAGCTCGCGGGCGTCCTGCTGGACGTGCTGTTCGCCCACTCCCGCCGGCCCGACGCCGACAGCGAACCGATCTGCCTGGCCTCGCTGATCGAGCTGTTCCTGCACGGCGCGTTCGACCACACCAAACTGCCGGCCGAGTTTCCGGGCGGTGCTTAGTGGACCACGGTGGGGGCGGTATCGAATCGGCGATGCGCCGCCTGCCACTCGGGTTGGACGACCCGACCAGCGTCGCCGACAGCGGGCTGACGGGCCCCATCGACATTCCGGACCCCAAACCGCGAAAACAGCCCAGGGACCTGAGGTCACGGTGGCGACGGATTCGGCAGACCTCCGCCGGCACCGTACGCGGCCTGCCACGCGTGGTCGGGCTGACGTGGCAGGCCAGTCCCGTGCTGACCGTGGTGATCGGCGTGGTCACCGTCGTCAGCGGCCTGCTGCCCACCGCCGCGGCGTACATGACGAAGCTGCTGATGGACGCGGTGGTCGAGGGCATTCAGGTGCACGCCCAGCACCGTCCGGACGTCGTCATGCTGACGGTGCCGCTGTTCCCCGGCATCGCCATGACGTCGTTCGCCAAGATCAGCGCAGTGGCCGCGCTGCAGTTCCTCCTCTTCACGCTGACCACGGTCATCACGTCGCTGACGAACATCGCCCAGCAACTGCTGCAGGAGAAGATGGTGCTCACCATCCGGCACAAGGTGATGGACCACGCCGGCAACCTGCATCTCGCCTTCTTCGAAGGCTCCCAGTCCTACGATCTGCTGCGGCAGGCCGACCAGGAGGCGCCCAGCCGCCCGCTGTCGATGATGAACTCCGCGTTCGGCCTGGTGAGGACCGTGATCACGTTTTGCACGATGATCGCCATGCTGATCGCGATCAGCCCCCTGCTCGCGGTCGTGGCGCTCGTTACCCCGATCCCGGCGTTCGTCTCGCAAACCCGCTACTCCGCCCGGAGCTTCGCGTTCAGCTTCCTCGGCTCCCCGATCCGCCGCCGGATGGAATACCTGGCGGGGCTCGTCACCACCGACACGTACGCCAAGGAGATCAAGCACTTCGGGCTCGGCGGCTATCTCGTCGACCGGTTCCGCCGGCTCGGCCAGGTCTACTACGAACGGCAGCGCAGGCTGATCGGCACCCGCAACATGGCCGCCGCCGCCTGGAGCATGCTGACGACCCTCACCAGCTCGGCGATCTACCTCTACATCGCGCTGCAGGCCGTCTCCGGCAGGCTCACCCTGGGTGACCTCGCGCTGTACACCGGCGCCGCGACCGCCGTGCAGAGTTCCGTCCAGGGCCTGTTCCTGGGGTTCAGCGGCATGTACGAGAACAACCTGTTCCTGGACCTGCTGTACCGCTTTCTCGGCACCCGCCCGGCGATCCGCAGGCCGGATCAGCCCCGCCCGATGCCGGCGGACGTACGCGGTCACGTGCGGTTCGAGGAGGTCTCGTTCGGCTACTCCGGATCCGACGTCAAGGCACTCGACCGGGTCAGCTTCGAGATCCGTCCGGGCGAGACCGTCGCGGTGGTCGGCCGCAACGGCGCGGGCAAGTCCACCCTGATCAAGCTGCTGTGCCGGTTGTACGACCCGACAGAGGGCCGGATCCTGCTGGACGACGTCGACATCAGGGAGTACGACCCGGAGGAGTACCGCGCCAGGATCAGCGCGATGTTCCAGGACTTCGTGACCTATCAGGCCACCGCGAGCGAGAACATCGGCCTCGGCGACCTGCCGCAGCTCGACGACAGGGAGGCGATCGTGAGCTCGGCCGAGCGGGCCGGGATAGCCGAGCGCATCGAGCGGCTGCCCAGGGGCTTCGACAGCCCGCTCGGCCGGTGGTTCGACCAGGGCGTCAGCCTGTCCGGCGGTGAATGGCAGAAGATCGCACTGGCCCGGGCGTTCATGCGCGAGTCCGCGATCCTCGTGCTCGACGAGCCGACCTCCGCGCTCGACGCGCAGGCCGAGCATGACCTGTTCACCCGGCTGCGCGCCCTGGCCGCGGGGCAGACCACGCTCTACATCTCGCACCGTTTCTCCACCGTCCGCCAGTCCGATCGGATCATGTTCCTGGAGGACGGCCGGCTCGTGGAGGACGGCACCCACACCGAACTGATGCGGCTCGAAGGCAGATACGCCGAACTGTTCACCCTGCAGGCGTCGGCGTACCTCGACGACCTCCTATGATCACATCTCTCCGATGACCGAAATGTTTCGGACGCGCTGTCCGTCACTTTGAGGCAGCAAGGACGGCGGATCACGCGCCCCCGCCCCTGACACCGCGACTCCCGCGAACTTACGAGCGGTTTTGACCCCTTGACGTACCACAGGCGCGTTCCTATGGTCTGCATTACTTTCGTAATCTCACAGAAACTTTCGGACGTCATCGCCGCCTGAAGATGGAGTCATCGTGGTCAACCGAAGCCGGCGCCCACGCAGGCCACGTCTTCTCGCGGTTCCACTGGCCGCGATAGGTCTGCTGCTGGGCATGGCGCGTCCGGCCCTGGCGGACGACCCGCCCCCCTCGGTCGTCGACTCGACCCGCGGCGGCGGGCTGTCGATCGGCCTCACCTTCGACGACGGCCCGAACCCGCCCGACACGCTGCGCCTGCTCGACGTGCTGCGCGAACACCACGTGAAGGCGGTCTTCTGCCTCTGGGGCGACCATGTGCGGCAGCACCCGGAGGTCGTCCGGCGGATCGCCGCCGACGGGCACACCCTGTGCAATCACGGCATGCGCCACGACGACATGGCGGCCCGGATGGCGCCTGTCGCTGCCCGCCCGCCGAGGCTGACCTGATCGCACCACCCATCACCCCCCGTTTCCCCCCAACCCGAGGAGTTCCCTTGCGTCGTCCCAAACTGGCCATCGGCCTGGTGAGCGTGGCACTGCTGAGCGGGGTGGCCCTCGCCGGCTCGGCCTCGGCCGAACCCGGCCCCGCCCCCGCGCCGCCCGGGGCCCCGCACCCCGTCCCCGCACCGCCCCCGGCCCCGCCCGCCGCGGACTCGCTGCGCGCCCTCGGCGACCGGGTCGGGCTGCGTATCGGCACCGCGGTGAACACGGACGAACTCGGCAGCAACGCCGACTACACCCGGATCACGGCCGAGCAGTTCTCCAGCGTCACTCCCGAGAACGTGATGAAGTGGCAGCTGGTGGAGCCCACCCGCGGCACGTACGACTGGGCTGCCGCCGACCGGCTGGTCGCCTTCGCGAAGAAGAACAAGCAGCTGGTCCGCGGCCACACACTGGTGTGGCACAGCCAGCTGCCCACCTGGCTCTCCTCCGACGGCACCACCACCACCCTGTCGAACGACGAGCTGAAGGCCCTGCTCAAGAAGCACGTCCAGGACCAGGCGAAGCACTTCAAGGGCGACATCTGGCAGTGGGACGTCGTCAACGAGGCGTTCGACGACGACGGGCAGCCGCGCCAGACCGTCTGGTACAAGGCGTGGGGCGGCCTCGGCTACATCGCCGACGCCTTCCGCTGGGCGCACGAGGCCGACCCCAAGGCCCTGCTGTTCTACAACGACTACAACCTCGAGTTCACCGGGCCGAAGAGCAACGCCGTCTACGACTTCGTCAAGACCCTGAAGGCCCAGCGCGTGCCCATCGACGGCGTCGGCTTCCAGGGCCACCTGGACACCCAGTACGGCTTCCCGGACCTGCAGAACAACCTGCAGCGCTTCGCGGATCTCGGCCTGAAGGTGGCCGAGACCGAGGTGGACGTCCGCACGTTCACCGAGGCCGCGCCGAACGTGAACACCCCGACCAGCCCGCTGGCCTCCTACGCGCAGGAGAGCTACTGGTCCCGCGCCCTGAAGGCCTGCCTGGCGGTGCGCGAGTGCATCTCGTTCACCCCGTGGGGCTTCGGCGACACCTATTCCTGGATCCCCGGCTGGTTCAACAACCCGCAGGAGGGCGCCGCCCTGCTGTATGACGCGGACCTGAAGCCCAAGTCGCAGTACTACGTGATCCAGCAGGACCTCGCCCTGGCCGCGGGCGCGCCGCACCGGTCCGGCCCGGGCGCGGGTCGCCACTGACCGTAACGACAGGCGCGGGGCCGCACTCCACGGGGCGGCCCCGTTCGCCGCACTCGGCCACGTGACGCGTGGCGGCGTCGTCTCCACGGAGGTGTGCCGCCACGCGTGACGCCTGCCGGGAGACCGGCCGCGCGGAGACGCCCGTCTTATCGGGCGGGTTCCTCGCTCTCGGCCACGCCGCCGGCTCGGGCCGGGAGGAGCACGGCGGTGACGACCACCGCCAGCGACAGCACCGCGCCGATGATGAAGGCCAGCCGCATGCCGTCGAGGTTGGCGAGCGCCTCTGCGACTCCCGCGGATTTCAGCGCATCGGCTCGCGCGCTCATCACCGTGATCACAAGCGCGGTGCCGAAGGCCGCGGCGACCTGCTGCAGAGTGCTCAGGATCGAGCTGCCGTGGGAGTAGAGCTTCGAGGGAACCGCTCCGAGCCCGAGGGTGAACACCGGGGTGAAGGTCGCCGCCAGACTCACCATCAACAGCGCGTGCAGACCCAGGAGCTGCCAGTACGGCATGGTCATGGTGACCTGTGTGAAGCCGGCGAGCGCGAGCGCGATTCCGATCGCGCCGGGAATGACCAGCACCCTGCCGCCGAACCGGTCGAACAGGCGGCCCACGGCCGGACCGAGCAGCCCCATCGCGAGGCCACCCGGCATCACGAGGAGTCCGGTCTCCAGAGGGCTGAGCTCGCGGACGTTCTGCAGGTACAGCGGCAGCAGAATCATCGAGCCGAGCATCGCCATGAAGGCGACCGACGTCAGGACCAGGGCGACCGTATAGGTGCGGTGACGCAGGGCTCGCAGGTCCATCAGCGGCACGCCGCGCTTCTGCAACGACAGCTGGCGGACGACGAAGACCACGATGGCGGCCAGGCCCACTGCCACGATCGCGGCGGCCACGCGGACGTCACCGCCCTCGAACCGGCTGAGCCCGTAGACCAGGCCGCCGAAGCCGGCGGCGGCCGTCACCACGCTCAACCAGTCGATCGCGCTGACCTGGGTCTCTCCGACGTTCTCGAGCTGCTTCAGGCCACGCCATGTGATCACCGCGGCGATCGGGAGCACCACGGCGAACAGCAGCCGCCAGGATCCGAACTGGAGGATCAGGCCCGAGACCGTCGGCCCCATCGCGGGCGCGACCGAGATGGCCAGGCTGACGTTGCCCATCACCCGGCCCCGCTCCGACTCCGGCACCACCTGCATCAACGTGGTCATCAGCAGCGGCATCATCACGGCCGTCCCGGACGCCTGGATGATGCGGGCGCCCAGCAGCACCTCGAACGACGGCGCGACGGCGGCCAACGCCGTGCCGAGCAGGAACAGACCCATCGCCGTGGCGTACGCGTGACGGGTGGGCACCCTCTGCAGGAACCACCCGGTGGCCGGGATGACGGCGGCCATCGTCAGCATGAAGGCGGTCGAGAGCCACTGCGCGGTCTGCTCGGTGATGTGCAGAGCGGTCATCAGCCGAGGGATCGCGTTGATCATGATCGTCTCGTTGAGGATGACCACGAACGTGGCGAGCACCAGCAGCCGGATCACGGCCGGGGTGCGCCTTGGAGCGGCGGTCGCGGGCTCGGCGGGCGAATCAAGCTGTGCGATGGACACGGCACCTCGATCAGGGGTCGGCGGGAAACGACATGGTCGCGGCTGGCGTCCCAGCCCGGGGTCCCACAAGAGTTCGTGGTTGAGGCAAGCCTGACAGGCGCCACCGACATTTAGCCTCGATCGTGGAGCCGCCGGCGCATCTGGCCGCCCCGCCGACAGCGTTCGGGCGACGGTGCGACGATGCGAGGCTGGTAGCATCCCGGCCATGGAGCTGATTGAGGTGGACAGGGCCTAGCCACCGAACTGCCGGTGGCTTTCACTCGTGTGGGCATCGTCCGCACCGGTGATCGATCGTTTTCAACGCACGCGCATGAGTCCGCCCTCTCCGGGCGTTGACACCGCCGCGTGAATCTCGCCGGCACGTTCGCATCGCACCGACCTCGGTCCAGGTGCATGTCTGCGAACGCGCGACCACGACCTGCCGGGTACGCGACCTCCTCCTGCCCGGCGTCCGGGCAGCGGCTCCATCGCCGCAGGAGCGTGACTCCGTGCCCGTTCCGGTCGAACCCGCCGCCGCATCGGCACACGGCCCCATGGTCGGTTGTCCTGCCGGTTTTCACCGGCTCCCGCAACCCGTTCACAAAGGCGTTGCCATGCACCACCGCACCTCGCGTTCCCGCACCCGTCACCGCCGCACGCACTGGAAGACCAGCGCTCCGGCCCCACCACCTGCACGAATCCCGGCTGTATGGATACCGCCTGTACGAATCCCGCGTACATGAATCCCGCGTACATGAATCCCGCCTGCATGAACCCCGCCTGCATGAACCCCGCCTGCATGAGCCAAGGCGTGCACGCAACCAGGCGGCGCCGATTCGGCGCGGGCACCGGCGCGGGTCTCGACGCGGGCACCGGCGCCGCCTGCGGCCACGTGCACGCGGGGTGTCTCGCCACGCCCTCCCCGGGGGCCGCCCCCGACGACACAGAACTGATTCCCGTCCGGCCTGCCGACGGTTGACGGGACAGAGAAGGAGAAACCCCGCAATGTCGACGAAATCTGTCATCACCCTCCGTGACCTGACGTTCGAGTGGCCGGACGGCACCGTCGCGCTCGCCGGTGTCAACGGCACCTTCGGCACCGGTCGGACCGGGCTGATCGGCCGCAACGGCGCAGGCAAGTCCACCTTGCTCCGGCTCATCGCCGGTGACCTGCAGCCGACCGCCGGGCAGGTCGTCGCCGTGGGTGAGGTCGGTTACCTGCCGCAGACGCTCACGCTGCGGCAGGACACCACCGTCGCCGAGCTGCTCGGCATCCACGGGATCCTCGCCGCGATGAAGGCGATCGAGTCCGGCGACGTCGACCAACGCCACTTCGATGCGATCGGTGACGATTGGGACATCGAGTCCCGTGCCGACGAAGCCCTGCACCAGATCGGATTCTCCGCCGCGGATCTCGACCGTCGCGTCGCCGAGGTCTCCGGTGGAGAAGGCATGCTCATCGCGATCACCGGGCTGCGCATCCGCCGCACCCCGATCACACTGCTGGACGAGCCGACGAACAACCTCGACCGCACCACCCGCGCCAGGCTGGCCGAGTTCGTCGACCAGTGGCCCGGGACGCTCGTCGTCGTGAGTCACGACCTCGAACTGCTGGAGCACATGGACAACACCACGGAGCTGTACGGCGGCACCCTGGACACCTTCGGCGGCCCGTACAGCGCATGGAAGGAGCACCAGGAGCAGGAGCAGGCGGCCGCGGTGCAGGCCGCTCGTTCAGCCCAGCAGACGCTCAAGGTCGAAAAGCGGCAACGGATCGAGGCAGAGACGAAGCTGGCACGTCGCGAACGGACGGGGAAGAAGACCCAGAAGGACGGCGGCATCCCGAAGATCCTCGCCGGCAACCGCGCCAGCAAGGCCCAGGCGTCGGCGGGATCACTCCGGTCCACGCTCGACGACAAGGTCGAAGCCGCGCAGGCCGCGGTCGACGCCGCGGACGCACGCGTCCGCGATGAGGAGCACATCCATCTCGTGCTGCCCGATCCGGACGTCCCGCGCGGACGACGACTGGCGGAGCTGGAGGACGAGGGCCGGACCATCGTGATCCAGGGCCCAGAACGGGTGGCGCTCATCGGCGCGAACGGTGCCGGGAAGTCCACGTTGATCGAGCAGCTCGTTCGGCGTGCCGAGCCGACTCCCGGGCGACCGCACGGCCGCCTTGTGACCGAACTCGTCGGCTTCCTTCCGCAACGCCTTGACGGGCTCGACGAAGACGCCGGCGCGATGGAGAACGTGCGGGCCGTCGCCCCGGGCGCGCCGGCCGGCACGATCCGCAACCAGCTCGCCCGGCTGTTGCTCCGTGGCGACACCGCGGACCGCCCCGTCCGCACGCTATCCGGCGGGGAGCGCTTCCGGGTCTCGCTCGCGCGGCTTCTGCTGGCCGAGCCGCCCGCCCAGTTGCTGATCCTGGACGAGCCGACGAACAACCTCGACATCGCCAGCGTCGGGCAACTCGCCGAAGCCCTCGACGCGTACCGCGGCGCGCTCCTCGTCGTCAGCCACGATCTCGCGTTCCTCGAACGGATCGGCGTCGGCACCGTCATCGAGCTCGATGGGGACGGACGGATGCACCAGCGCCGCGACCTGGGCATCTGACAGCGTGGGATCGCCCCTGGCCACGACGAGCGAGCGAACGAGCGGCCGTGTATCGCCACGTCGTGGTCAGTCCGGCCGGCATCGATAACGCATCAAGCGGCGCAACTGCTCGCACGGTGGCTAAAGCACATATGCCCGCCAATTTTCTTGCGCCGTCGGGGAACGGCAGGCGGGGGTCAGGGCGCCAGCGTGGCGAGGTCGACGACGACGTAGACGTAGACGGCATACGGGTTGTCCACCCACGCCGTCAGGCCGAAGGACGGACCAATCCGGACTCGTAGGCCAGCACGACCGCCTGCACTCGGTCTCGCACCTGCAGCTTGGCGAAGACATGCGCCAGGTGGGTCTTCACCGTGGTCTCCGCCAGGCACAATCGGGCCCCGATCTCGGCGTTCGTCGCTCCGGTCGCCAACTCGCGGAGTACCTCGATCTCGCGACCGGTGAGACCGCGGAGCTGCTCGGGAACACCTCCGGACGGCGGCGGGCTCCGCACGAAGGATTCGATCAGACGCTGAGTGATTCGCGGGGAGAGCATCGCGTCCCCGGACATCGCGTTGCGCACAGCCGTGGCCAGGTCTTCCGGGGAGATGTCCTTGAGCAGGAACCCGGTGGCACCGACGCGCAACGCGGCGTATACGTACTCGTCCGCGTCGAAAGTGGTGAGCACGACGATACGGGGAGGCGATGCGGAGGCCATCAGTTCCTCGGTGGCCGAGAGCCCGTCCTGCCGGGGCATCCGGATGTCCATCAGCACCAGGTCGGGCCGCAGCGTTCGGGCCATGTGGACGGCCTCGGTCCCGTCCCCAGCCTCGCCCACAACGTCGATGTCCGGCTGCTTCTCCAGGATGGAGCGGAAACCGGCACGCACCAGCACTTGATCGTCGACGACCAGCACCCGGATCAATGCGTACGCTCCCCGGATGGGAAGGCGGCGTGCACGACGAATCCTGATCCGCGTGGTTCGGCCAGCAGCCGCCCGCCGTACATCGCGACCCGCTCCTTCTTCCGATCAGCCCGTGACCGCCTCCGAGTCTGGATCCCCGGCCGTCACCGTGGCGCGGCCCCTCGTCGGATACCTCGACCTCCAGGTGCGGGGCGGCGGTGATGCGCACGTGCACTCGGGTACGGCCGGCGTGCCGCAGCGCGTTGGTCAGAGCCTCCTGCACGATCCGGTAGACCGCCAGCTCCCGCCCGGGATCGGCGTCGACGTGCTCGGGGAGGTGCAGCTCCACCGTCAGGCCGGCCTTACGCATCGACGCGACGAGTTCCGGCAGGTCCGCCAGACCGGGTGAAGGTTGTCCCGACAGGGGGAGGTCGTCGCTCAGCCGCAGCAGGTTGAGCGTGCGGCGCAACTCGCCGATGACCTGTCGCCCGGTGGCCTCCACCGCGAGAAGCGACTCGCGGGCCGCCGTCGCCGACTCGTCGAGCTCCATCCGCGCCGCGCCCGTCTGCACCACCATGACGGTCACGCCGTGCGCGAGCACATCGTGCATCTCACGCGCGATCCGGGTCCGCTCCTCCAGGAGGACGTGACGGCTGTGCGCGTCGCGCTGCTCGGCAAGCTGGCGCAGTGCTTCCTTGAGGTCCTGACGCTGATGGAGGAGCCGGTTGATCACGTACCCCGCGATGAAGGTCGCCCACAGGACCACCAGGGGGAAGGCGATGTCTTGCCACGAACGACCGAAGGTCTGCATGTGGATCGGATACAGCGTGAAGGCGGCCACCGGGAGCGGCAGTACCAGCAGCGTCCGTCGCATGTCGCTCCAGCGTGCCGCGGAGTACATCGCGATCGCCATCGGCAGGACCATGCCCCAGAAGGTGGAGGTGTGGGGAACGCACAGGCTCGTGAGGATGTCCGCCCCGAACACGACGACCGCGACAGGGACGGGCCAGACCCGGCGTACGGCCAGGGGGATCGTCCTCAGCAGGGAGACGACCACGTTGAGCCATATCGGCCCACCGAAGTAGCCGTCGTTGTTCGGTATGACGAGCTGTGCGATCGCCACGGCCGCGGCGACCACTGCGAGGAAGAGGTCGAAGGCCCACTGGCGCCGCGACAACCGACTGTGCATGAGCGAACTTTAATGCGGGCGGACCGGCCGCAGATCATGCCCCTGATGGCGGTGGCCTCCTCCGTTTGGAGTAGGCGAAAGGTCCGTCACGGCGGACGCACCGGCGGCCGGCGGCGACCTAGCGTGGCCGCACTGTTCGCCGATCACCGGAGGAAACTCATGAAACTCCTCAAGCCCCTCCCCCCGTTCCGGCCCGGCGAGGGCGCGGGTCAGGCGCCGTCGCTCCGGGTCACCGCGCTGGCGCTGGTCGGATCGTGGCTGTGCGTCGCGGTCGCGGAGTCGGTTTTCGGGGACCTGGACGAAACCACCTCGATCGCGGCCATCGCCGAGGGCGGCGGCCGGCTCACAGCCGGCGGTTTGATCGCGCTCGGCGCCGCGGCCCTGCTCGGGCTCGCCCTCGCCGGTCTGGGGCCCATCATGCGAGGCAGCGTCGCGGGACGGATCGGGTGGGCCCTGCTGGTGCCCGCGGTCCCGTGCTCCGGCGCATTTGCGATGTTCCACCTGATTCTGGTCGAGACCGGGGCCTCCGGTCTGAACCAGACGGCAATGGAGCAATTCGTCGTGGAGCGCTTCCAGGGCCCAGGCCTGTGGGCCGTGCCGGTGACCTACTACGTGTTCTTGGGGTTCCTCTCCCTGCTGCTGGTGCTGATCGCGCTGGTGCGCCGTGGCGTCACCTCGCCCTTGGCGCCCGTTCTGTTCGCGGCCGGCATCGTCGGAGACAACGTCGTCACCGGCGGCGTCGGCGAGATCGCGAGCGTCTGCCTGATGACCGTGGGCGCCGCTGTGGCGTCGTACGGCCTCTGGCGGGTCAGCCGCCAGGAGCCCGCACGGGCCCTGGCCCCCGAGCCCACCGGTTCTGGGATGACAGCGGCGTGATGCACAGGAGGCGGAACCGTCTGGGGACGGCGGCCGGCATGACGCGTCCGGCCAGGCTGACCGTGCCCGAGCGACTGACGATCCGATGCGGGGCCGGAGGGGCCGGCCCCGCAGCCGACCCACGCTGGTGTACGCCGACCGGGGCTACGACCACGACAAGTACCGCCGCATGGTCTGGGCCAAGGGAGTCAAACCGGTCATCGCCCGCCGGGGCACCCCGCACGGCTCCGGCCTCGGCGTGCATCGGTGGGTAAACGAGCAGCCCACGCGCTGCTGCACTGGTTCCGGCGCCTGCGCATCCGCTGGTAAATCCGCGACCACATCCACGAGGCCTTCATGACCCTCGCCGCCGCCGTCATCTGCTGGCGACGCCTCACCCGCTGATCATTCTGTTAGGACTTCTAAGCGAGAATCTTGATGATGTACGGCAGGAGCGCAGTCGCCATTCCCAGGAGCAAGCCGGCGACGGTCGACTCCTTCACGGTGGTGGCAGGAGTAGTGGTGAGCACCTGAAGCCAGGCGAGGAGACTGGGATCAGATCGATCCCCGTCTCTCACTCGCTCGACGGTGTCAGGCAACAAAGCATTGATTTCCTCAAGCGATCTGCGACGCCGCTCCGCGACCACCGCACTCAGCCGCCACTGCGGAATGACCGCAATGAGCGATGTGGCCGTCGCGGCCGTCAGGAACAAGGCAATCTTGACGATGAGCAGCAGAGTCGAGTCCGGACCGTTATAAGCCCAGGCGAGCAAAGGAAAAAGACAGAGAGCCACGCCAACGGAGGAGCCGTAGAACCCCATCCGATAACAGCGCGAAAGCAGCTCCATGCCTGGGGTGTGAGCCGGAGCGTACCAGTGAAGGATCAGATGCCCCGGCCGTGTCAGAACGATCGACAACGTGGTCCCCACGACTATCCAATAGACTCCGCCCCCGATGAAAAAAGCGGCGACCAGGACTGCCAGATAGGATGCCTGGTCGACATACAAGCGCTGAGACATTCCAGGCACGGAGGCGGCTACCCGTATAGCCACCACACTCACGGCGGAGAAGAGCATCGAAAACGAGAGCTGCGGGCCGGTTGCGGTGGTGATGTTCGCCCAACGGTCATACGCGCCACGCCCAGCAACGCTCAGCATCTTCTCCAGCTGCGGGGTCAGCTGATAGAAGATTTTGACTCCCCACCAAGAGAAAGCCGTAACCACCAGGACCAGCAGGGAGAAGTAAATCAACCATCCATAGTACGCGACCGCCGATTGTTGTGGGGGCGGCGACCTCCAACCGAGAACAATCGCCAACACGACAGGGGCCGACGCCACGACCAGTGGGGCCGCCACCCATCGGCGCCTCCATCGAAGCCTCCCCGCTACGGCATTGACGCCGAAGCAGCGGAGTCCGAGAACATGACCTATGTCATGAGCGTAGCGATACTGTAGTGATGGATAATTGCGGTGAGGGCGCACCCAGAGATCGCGCCTCCTGGAGAGGAAGTCCCTTCTCCCGATCCCTCGCTTTCCCAGCAGGCTCCTTAGGGTGGCGCCCGCCTCAGTCCGAGAGTCCGCCCACATTCTCCCGGCCGCCGCCCTCGGCTTCTCCAAATGCTTCAGCAGCCGAGATAAGACCTCACTCCTGAGGCGTTGAGCGTCGCGTGTTCGATCCGCGACAGATCGCCACCATCTGAAGGCCCAGGACCTAGGACGCGGCATTCGCCGATCCTGCTGTCAGCAGTCCAAGCGCAAGCCGTACCGGACTGTGGCGCATGGCCCTTGCCAACGTGGTGTCACCCTGCGTGATTCTCCGGAACTCCCGCCATCCCCACGGCGTGCGGCTGAGCAGTGTGTGCATGGTCCGCGGGTGGCGTTCGAAGGCGGCGAGGAACCGCACGCCGGCGTGCATCTCCAGCGCGAGGCCGGATCCTATCCGGCCCCGATAATCCGCCTGCATAAGTGATGGCTCTCCGGCCGCTCTGCTCGCCTCCGCCGCAAGCCTGCCCGCGATTCCGCCCGACCGGATCGCGAAGGAGATTCCTTCGCGGGTCCACGGCTCCAGCAGCCCGGCGGCGTCCCCGCAGAGGAGAACCCTTCCCCGGCCCACAGGAGATTGAGGAGAACGACAGCGAGTGAGATGTCCCGACTCATGAAGGACCTTGACGTCGGACAACCCGTGCTGACGGAGAAAGGCGGCGAGATAATCACGCGTCTGCTGGGGCGTCCCCTTGCGAGCGATCACTCCGACGGTCAGTCGCCGGCCTTTCGGGAATACCCATGCGTACGATCCGGGTATCGGGCCCCAGTCGAGATGGATGCGGCCGGTCCATGCGTGCGCGATGTCCGACGCGTCAAGCTCGACTTCCAGGCCCAGGTCTACCTGACTGAGCTCCACTCCCACGTATCGCGCCATCCGGCTGGCGCTTCCGTCTGCACCGATGACATAACGGGCCCTGACCGGACCACGGTCGGTATTGAGCACAACATGGTCGCCGTCCTCCGTCACCGACAATACGGTGGTGGGCAGCTGCGCAACAGCTCCCTCTTGGGTTGCCCTCGCCAGTAGAGCCTGATCGAACTCCGATCGATCCACCAGCGACAAAATACGTGAAGGCGACATCTTATGGTGCACGTTACGACCGATATGACTGAATGTCGTAGTGAAGATCTCCTGCCGGACGGGCACATCGAGGTCTGGTGGCAAGGAACGCAGCGTGACGCCTATAAGCCCGCCTCCACACGTTTTATAACGCGGAAACTGTGAGCGATCAAGGATTAACGTGCGCGCGCCGGCCTGAGCTGCCGCCAAGGCCGCGCTGCTTCCTGCCGGTCCCGCACCCACAACGACGACATCGTGTATCTCCGCCAGATTTCTGCCCCTTGTCATAACGCCATGCTATCCATCGCAAAGGGCCGACCTCCTTCGGTCGTGCTGGGGAGCCCGAGTCGGACACCAAAGAGGGGGAGCCCCCGAGGGTGTGCGGGCAGACAGGCGTAAACCCGCGTGCTTTTTCCCCCGGTGAAAGCAGGGCGGCCAGTCGCCGTGGCCCTCCGGCCGAGTTCCAGCCGATGCCCACGGCCGTACGGGCGGCTCGGCCGAACAGCGCCAACCCGCGATGGCGTTGTGCCGGGAATGTACGACTCCTATACGCGGCGCCCCTAATCTGCGAGAAGACCGGCAGGTCAGGATGCCCACGTCACAGGCGTGGTCCTCCCGGTCCCGCGACCCCGGGTCCCCGATCGAAAAGGGCTGGCCGCATGCCGTTCCCCGTCACCGCGCTACCGGCGCCCGCACCGGCGTTCGCGTTCGCCGACGCGACCAGCGAGGCGGAAGGCCGCGCGGAATGAGGGACGCGCTCGGTCTCGCCTGGAAAGCCGGCCGGTGCCGCCTGGTCCTGTTCGCCGCGCTCACCGTTCTCGCCGCCGCGGTCCCACTCGCCGTCGCCTGGCTGACGAAGGTGACGCTGGACGTGATCGCGCACGGCGACGCCACGATCGCCCTGGTGGTCACGCTGGGGGCCGCCCTGGCGGTGTGCGGAGCGGGCGCCGCGGCGGTTCCCGCGATCACGCACTACCTGCGCGAGGAGACCGGGCGGCGGGTGAGCCGGATCGCCCAGGACCGCCTGTTCCTGGCCACGGAACGCTTCGTCGGGCTGGCCCGGTTCGAGGATCCCGCCTTCCTCGACCGGCTGCAGCTGGCCCAGCGGCACGGCGGGGCCACTCCCGCCCTGCTCGTCGCCGCTCTCCTGGGGATCGCCAGGAGCGCCCTGGTCGGGGTGGGTTTCGTGGCCTCGCTCGCCGCGATCAGCCCGTGGATGGCCGTCCTCGTGCTCGGCTCCGCCGCCCCCATGTTGCTGGCCGAGCTGTGGCTGTCCCGGCGGCGGGCGACCATGCTGTGGGACATAGGCCCGCATGAGCGGCGGGAGATCTTCTTCCGTGACCTCCTCGTCAACGTGCGGGCCGCCAAGGAGATCCGGCTGTTCGGCATCGCCGGCCACCTGCGCCGGCTCATGATGGACCAGCGCCGGGCAGCGGACGCGGAACGCAGTCGTACGGACCGGCGCGAGCTGGCCGTGCAGACCTGCACGGGCCTCGCGGGCGCGCTGGCGGCCGGGGCCGGGCTGCTGTGGGCGCTGGTGGGCACCCTGGACGGCGGCCGCACGATCGGCGACGTCTCGATGTTCGTCGCCGCCGTCGCGGGGGTGCAGGGCTCGCTCACCGGACTGGTCACCGAGGTGGCCCAGGCGCATCAGCACCTCCGGCTGTTCTCCCACCACATCGCGGTGACGTCCGGCCATCCCGACATCCCGGTCGCGGCGAGTCCGCGGCCCGTCCCCGTGCTGAGGCGGGGCATCGAGTTCCGGGACGTGTGGTTCCGTTACTCCCCCGAACAGGACTGGGCGCTGCGCGGAATCAGCTTCGACATCCCGTACGGCGGAGCCCTCGGCCTCGTGGGCAGGAACGGGGCGGGCAAGAGCACAGTGGTGAAACTGCTGTGCCGGATGTACGACCCGGAGCGCGGCACGATCTTCTGGGACGGGGTCGACCTGCGCGACATGGCGCCGGACGAGCTGAGGCGCCGCGTCGGCGTGGTCTTCCAGGACTACATGGAATACGACCTGACCGTGGCGGACAACATCGGATTGAGCGATCTCGCCGTGCTGGGCGATCGAGACCGGATCGTCGCGGCGGCGCGTGCGGCGGGCGCCGACTCCTTCGCCGAGAAGCTCCCCCGCGCCTACGACACCCTGTTGTCGCGCATTTTCCTCGACGGGGACGACGGCGAGCACGGTGTCCACCTGTCCGGCGGGCAGTGGCAGCGGCTGGCCCTCGCCCGGGCGTACCTGCGCGGCGAACGCGACCTGCTCATCCTGGACGAACCCAGCTCCGGACTGGACGCCGAGGCGGAACACGAGATCCACACCGGCCTGCGCGCGCACCGGGCCGGACGCACCAGCGTGCTGATCTCCCACCGGCTCAGCGCGGTGCGGGACGCGGACCTGCTCGTCGTCCTCGACCGGGGACAGGTGGTGGAGAGGGGGACGCACGAGGCGCTCATGGACGCCGGCGGCGTCTACGCGCGGCTGTTCACCCTCCAGGCGCGGGGCTACCAGTTCTCCGAGCCGGGGCATCGGGACCGGCCATCAGCTACGCCGGATATGCCCTTTACTTGAAATACGTTCTGTCGGAGTTTATATTTTCCACAATCGCCCGAAAGTTTCCGGGGGCTTACGGGGTCTTCATGGGGCTTGAGTTCCGGTTATTGGGTCCACTCGAAATACTCAATGGGGCACAACCGATTTCGCTGACCGCTCACAAGCCCCGGGCGCTGCTCGTGATGCTGCTGCTGAACTCAGGAAAGCTGGTGCTGTGGCACCGGCTGCTGGAAGAACTGTGGGACGGCGCCCAGCCCGCTTCGGCGATGTCCAACCTGCGGACGTACGCGACCGAACTGCGCCGGGTCGTCTTCGACGGCGGGCCGCAGCTCGTCTCGGACCCCGACGGCCTCCGGCTGCAGGTCGACAGGGAACAGATCGATGTCGACGTCTTCGCCGACCTGTGCGCCCGGGCCAGGAACGACCAGATGAACGGCGACCTGCCGGCCGCCTCCTCGGCGTACGAGCGCGCGCTCCACATGTGGCGCGGGCCCGCGCTGACCGGGCTGCGCCGCGGGCCGATCCTCACCGCCACCGCGACCGCGCTGGACGAACGCCGCATCGGAGTGCTGGAGGACTGGTTCGACGTCCGGCTCGACCTGACCGCGACCGACCGGTGCAGCGGGTCCGCCCTCATCGCCGACCTGCGCGGGCACCTCGCCGAGCACCAGGTGCGCGAGCGCCCGCACCGGCAGCTCATGGTCACGCTGTACCGGCTCGGCGACGTCGCCGGGGCGCTCCGGGCGTGCGCCGGCGCCCGTGAGGTGCTCCGGCGCTCGCTGGGCCTCGATCCGGACGACCGCGTCGAGTGGCTCCAGGCCGCCATCCTCCGGCGCGACCCCGACCTGCTCCGCCCGGGCGTCCAGAACAGGACAGGCGACCCGCTCCGGCTTTGAGCCCCGGGCGGTCAGCGCGCGGTGTCGTCGACGATCCGGCCGTCCCGGATGCGGATGATCCGATCGCAGTGCGCGGCCACCCCGTCGTCGTGAGTGGCGACCAGCAGGGTCAGCCCCTGCTCGGCGACCAGGCGATCGACGAGCTCCATCATCTCCCGGCCGGTGGCCGAGTCGAGGTTGCCCGTGGGCTCGTCGGCCAGGATCAGCCGAGGGTCGCCGATCAGCGCGCGCGCGACCGCGACCCGCTGCTGCTGCCCGCCGGACAGCTGCGACGGCACGGCCTGTGCCCGGTCCAGCAGGCCCACGGCGGCGAGCAGCTGCCGGGCCCGTTCCGTACGGTCGAATTCCACCCGGCGGGGCAGCACCGGCGCGAGGACGTTGTCCAGGACGGTGAGCGCGGGCAGCAGGTGGAACCGCTGGAAGACGAAACCGACGCTGCGGCGGTAGACCGACAGCTCACGGCGGCCGAGCGCGGTCACCTCCCGGTCCCCGACCGTGATCGTGCCGCCGTCCACCCGCTCCATGCCGCCGATCAGGTGGAGCAGGGTGGACTTGCCGGAGCCCGAAGCGCCCACCACGGCGACCCGCTGCCCCGCCGGCACGTGCAGCGACACGTCGTCGGCGGCGACGATCCGGTTGTCTCCCTGACCGAACCGCTTGGTCAGGCCCCTGATCGTCACCTCGACACCGCGCCGGGTGCCGGTCGTGCGCGCCTCCATCGTCACCTCTCCGCCCTCGCCGCGGGCTCCGGGAGCCGGTCCACTCCCGTGTCCACGGCCGCGACCCGCCCGTCCGGGTCCAGCACGCACATCGCCGGGAAGCCCCGTACGCCGAAGGCCCGCTGCACCGGGCCCTGATCCGGCTCGACCAGCACCCGCGCGACCGGCTCGAACAGCGCGACCAGCTCGCCCACATCGTCCCGCGATCCGACCACGACCACCAGCGCCCGGTCGCGGCCCAGGGACCGCGCGCGTTCCGCGAAGGGGGACGCCTGCGCGAGGCACGGAGCACAGGTCGGCGTGAAGAACCCGAGCATGATGCCGCCGGTCAGGGAGTCCCTGCCCAGGTGCTCACCACCGGTCGTCGTGACCTCGCCGAAGTCCTCCGGCGCCGACCCCGGTGCGTTCATGACCTCCTCCGGATTCGACGGCAGGACGGCCCGCAGGGTCGCGAGTTCACGGTCCTGCCGGGCCAGGCGCCGGACGACGCCGAACGTGAACACCAGGTTGAGCACCGCCACGAGTCCCACGAGCACGAGGGCCACGACCACGTATCCCACAACGCACCTCCACACATTCACTGGCCGAACAGGTCGGCGACGTCGTCGAAACGGATGACCAGGGCCGCCGCGAGCAGCGCGACCCCGGCCGCCAGCAGGACGCCGGGGCCGTCGATCCCGGCGCCGCCCGGCAGCACCGCCGCGGCAAGGCCCAGCGCGGCCACACCGAGCAGGGCGAGATTGCGCACCACGTGCCGCGTGCCGAGGTCCGCCTCGCCACCCCCGAAGCACCGGCACCGTACGGCGAGGCCCCGGCGGAGCACCACGACCACCCCCGCCGTGAGCACGGCGACCAATCCGGCCGCCAGCCCGAACCCCACCGGCGGGGCCACGACGACCAGCGGAGGGACCAGCGCCTCGGCGGCGCACAGGGCCGCGGCCGGCCAGGTGCCGCCTCCGGTCAGCGGCTCGATCGACCGGCCGAACCGCCGGAACGCCTCACGGGAGGCCAGCTTGCTCACCGCCGACCAGCCGAAGACCACGGCGAGCAGGATCTGGCAGGCGAGTTCCACATGTCTCATCGACGGCCTCAGTCCTCCGCCAGCACGGCGGCGAGCGGCAGGCGGCGCATGAGCTGCGCGGGGACGGCGGCGGCCAGCACCGCCAACGCGGTTCCGGCCGCGGCGACCGGGAGCGTGGCGCTCACCGTCGCCCAGGTGAGGCCGCCCAGGAACGCGGCCAGCACGCCGAGGCCGAGACCGGCCCCGAGCACGGCGCCGGTCAGGCCGAGCAGCGCTCCCTCAGTGACGATCAGGCGGCCGAGCTCCCCGTCGGACCACCCGCACGCGCGCAGCGCGGCCAGCTCGCCGCTGCGTTCCCGGACACTCAGGTAGAGAGCGTCCGCGATGGCGAACACGCCGAGCGCCACCGTGGTCACGGCGGCGGCCAGATCCACCCCGCGCACCTGGAGCGAGACGGCGTCGCCCAGCAGCGTGCCCTGGGCCTCGCCGTGGAACCGCCAGGTGATCACCAGCAGTGTGGACACCGCCGCCACTCCGGCCGCGAGCGCCAGCACGCCGACCAGGCTGCGGGTCGGGACCCGGACCAGGTTGCCCACCGCCATGCCGTACACCGTCCGGGCCCGGCGTGCCCGGGTGCGGGTGACCACGGGGGGACGGATCGCCGCCATCGGGTGCGCCCGCCCGGCGCGCAGCGCGGGCACCAGCCCGCCGAGCAGGGCGATCCCGCAGGCGACCGGTACGGCCAGCAGCGCGTGTCCGGGGCCCACCCCGATGCCGGTGGCGGCGGCCAGCGGCAGGGACACGGCGGCGCCCAGGATTCCGGCGACCAGGCCGACCAGCAGCACCTCCCCCAGCACCAGCGCGGCCAGCCGCCCGGCCGGCCAGCCCAGACAGCCGAGGACGGCCAGCTCGCGCCGCCGCACCCGGACCGACGCGGCCACCGCGTTGCCCAGGAACAGCACACACACCACGAGGATGAGGCCGAACAGCAGCGCGCTCTTCTGGTCGACGGCCCTGGTCAGCGCGACCGCCACGCCCTTGGTCGTCCAGTTCTCCAGCAGCCGCAGCTCGGGGCGGCCGAACGAGCCGCCGGGCAGCTCGACCGGCCGCGGGGCCGGGGAGGAGCCGATGGTGATGTCCACTTCGAGCCCGGTCGTGGTGGCGATCTTCTCGGCGACCACGCGGATCCGCTCCTGGGACAGATCGTCCAGCCCGGTGACCCCGGCGACCCGCACCCGGATCGCGGAGACCGGCGCCTCCTGCGCCGGGTCGTCGCCGCGGATGAGCATGGGCAGCGCGGTCAGCGTCGTCAGGAGCTGGGGCGGGGTGGCCAGGTAGCCGCCGGGGTTGCCGTTGGGCAGCAGCGGTCGGTCTCCCAGCGCCGCCCGCGCGGTCCGGTCCGCGCCGGTCGCGCTCGCCGGCTGGTACGTCTCCAGCGGCACCGCGGACAACGCGGAGAACTCGGTCAGCCCGGCCGCGTCGAACCTACCCACCACCTGCGGGAACGCGTATTCGGTCACGCCACCCGGACCCGCCAGTTCACGCGCGGTCATCGGCCGGAGCGCTCGATCGTGCGCGAACAACGGGGCCGAGGTGTCCACGAGGGAGTTCTCCTGCCGCCACACCTCGTCGAGGCCGACGGTGACGGGATCCGGCTTCAGCACCCCCTCCGCGCCCCCGTAGCGCGGGCGGCCGGACTGGATGACGCGGTCCACGTTGAGCCACGTGTCGCCGGGGTCGGTGATCGGGCGCTCGCCGACCTGCCGGTAGACGCTCTCCGCGTCGATGCGCACGGTCGACGTGCGCCGGACCGGCTCCGCCCGTAGCCGCTTCCACAGCTCATCGCCGCGCAGGTTCGCGATCTGCGGCGGCCGGTCCAGCCGGGAGACTCCGGCGGTCAGCTGCTCGTCGATGTGCGCGGTCGACGAGAGCAGCATGGGAACATCGGCGAACAGCTCCCACCTGGTCGGTGTCGGGCCGTCGGTCGCGCGCAGGTAACGCCCGCTGACCACGGCGCGATCCAGCCCGACCAGTTCCGCCTCCTGCACGGGATCGACGGCCGCCAGCAACAGCGGCACGGGCCAGCCGACAGGGAGCGTCAGGCGCGGCAGCCGTACCTGCCGGGGAATGATCCCACCACCCGGGTCGCCGAGCCGGGTGCGGAAACCGCCGTCCGGCAGCATCTGGTAGACGTCCACGCGGGACCGGTCCGCCGCTGTGAGGTAGGTGCGTCCGGGCTCTCGCTTGCGCGCCGTGGGACAGATCGGCTGGATCCGTCCGTCCGGGAGGACTTCGGCCGCCGGGTAGCCGGACGACATCCCCGGGCGGTCACACACCGCGGCGTCCACCCGCACCTTCCGGCCTTCGTAGCGGTAGCCGTCGAACTCCACGAAGTTCGCCTTGTTCGTCGTGAACCTCGGCCACAGCACGGGGTTGCGGGTGACGTAGACGTACCTGTCACCCGGGTCGTCGATCGTCGACAGTCCCCGGTCGCTGATCCAGGTCCTGTCCACCTTGAGCAACTGCTGTCGTGCCCCTCGGTCGAGCTGCTCGGTGAGGTCGATCTCGGCGGTCGCCGTCACGTCGACGTACCCCACCATCGCCACCGGAGCGGCCACCTCGACGCCGGGCAGCGCGAGTATCCGCCGCCACTGGTCGAGCGTGATGCCGCCGAACTGGCCGGACAGGAAGTTCGGGCGCACCTGCCCGTGCGTGAGCTCCTGCGCGTCCCGGCTCCCCCTGGGCCGCACCAGCACGTCGTACGTGCTCCGGTAGTTGTCGTCCACGGTCCCGGTCACGCGCAGGCGTGAGGTCTCCACCGAGCCGGTGAGCAGGGTGAACCCGCTCGTGGCCAGCAGCACGCCGAGCAGCATCGTCATCGAGCGCACCGACTGGCGGCGTAACTGGCCGATCATCAGCCTCAGCATGAATCCCCATCAGACGGTCACATTCGCCGGATCACAACCCCCAGCAGACGCTCTGCGGCGACGTACCCGTAGAGGCGGGAGTCCCGGCTCACCGCCGGGTTGTCTCCGAGCACCACCAGCCGCTCGGCGGGGACGGACGTGGTCCCCCCGGCCAGCACGGGCACACGCGCCTCGGGGACGGGGTCTCCGGGAACGGCTACCGCCCGTTTCACCACCCACACCGTGCGGGGGCCGTCGTCCTCCGCCGCCCCGGCGGGCGCCGGCACGGGAGGCGCGTCGATCACGTCGGCGAAGACGACCAGGTCGTCGGGGCGGACCGCCGTCACACCACGTCGCCGCACCAGCACCCGGTCACCGTCGCGGAGCGTGGGCTGCATGCTCCTGCCCCGTACGGTCACCACGACGAAGGCCCGGCGCATCCCCAAGGTCGCCGTCACCAGCGCGAGGACCGCCATCGCCGCGACGGTGAGCAGAAGCGACAACCGCCATCCCCCTCGTGTGCCACCGGACCCGATGGTCGCACCGGGTCCGGCTCGGTGACCCTTTCACCCGTCACCCCGTCACGCGCCGCCTGTCAGCAGCCGGCGTGCGCGTAGTAGGTGCAGCGGCCGCAGTAGTAAAGGTAGATGTCGCCGCCGACGCACTTGCAGTAGCCCTCCCATCCGCAGGCGCGGGCTTCGGCGTGCGGGACCACCTTGTCGACCATCCTGTCGGCGACCCGTCTGATCAGCGCTCTCATGACCACTTCCTTTCGCCGGACGTGATTGACCCCGATCGTAAAGAGCGGGGGTTCAGCGGGGATACAGGCTCCGTACAGAGCACTACGGTTATCCCGCCCGAAATGACCTTGACCTGCGGCTCACCCTCAAGCGGAGACGCAACCAAGGGAGGACGCCGGCAGGGGCGGTATTTCGATTGACACCGGCGCGATCCGGTGGGGAGGGTGGCGTGGTGTCTGATGATCTGCCGGTGGAGGTGCGCACGGCTTTCGGGGTTTCCTCCGGTCCCGCGCGGCTGTTGCCCGGAGGGCACGGCACCTGTTGGCTGGCGGGCGAACTGGTGCTCAAGCCCGCCCCGCGTCCGGTGGTGGCGTCGTGGCTGGCCGAGGTGTTCGCCGATCTGCGCGGTCCGGGTTTCCGGGTGCCCCTGCCAGTGCGCGCGGCTGACGGCTCGTGGGTCGCCGGCGGGTGGGCGGCGTGGACCGCTGTCGAGGGCGAGCCGGATCCCGTGGCGCGGTGGCCGGAGCTCGTCGCGGCCAGCCGGGCTTTCCACGCGGCCCTCGCCGGTGTCCCCGCCCCGGGCTGGCTGGGACGCGGCAGAAACCGCTGGGCGGTGGCCGAACGGGTGGCGTGGGACCAGGCCGAGGTCGAGCTGGCGCCGGAACTGTCGGATCTGGTGGAGGGCTTGCGGGCCGCCATCCGGCCGGTACGGTTGCCCGACCAGCTCGTGCACTGTGACATCGCGGGCAACGTGTTGTTCGCGGCTGGGCAGCCACCGGCGGTCATCGACTTCTCACCGAGCCGGCGGCCGGCGGGCTACGCCCTGGCGATCGCTGCCGTGGACCTGCTGGCCTGGTCCGCCGCACCGCCCAGCATCCTCGACGAACTGGACGGCGAGGACGACATCGACCAGTTGCTGCTGCGCGCCCTGATATGGCGCCTGGTCACCGAGTCGCTCGGCCGACCGGACCCGGGCAGCAGGCAGGCGGTCCGCCGCGCCAACGAACCGGTGGTCGAACTGCTGCTGTCGCGCGTGTCCGGCCGGCCCGTGACCACCGGGCCCGCAACCGACGCGGACATCGCCGCCTCAGCCGGCCGCGCGCTCGGCCGCGAGATCACGGGTCTGCGACCGGTCACGGGCGGGCACAGCAGGTCCGTGACGCGAATCGCCGACCAAGCCGGTGGCGGTTCTGCGTTCGTCAAGGCCGCCGTGCCTGCCGACTGCGCCGAGCTCGGTGTGGAGTTGGCGGTGTACGAGGCGCTGGGCGACCGCCCATTCCTGCCGCGGCTGCTGGCGAGCACCGGCGAGCCGCTGCCGATGCTCGTGCTGGAAACGCTGGAGCAGGACCACTGGGTCCGCGATTGGACCGCACCCCTGGTCGCAGCCACCCGGAAGCTGCTCCACGAGGTACACACGCTGCCCGCACCATCTGGCGTGCCGGTGTTGCGGGAGGCGTCCAATCCCTGGGAAACCATCGCCGCCGACCCGGACCGCCTGCTGCGCATGAACGTATGCACGCGCCGGTGGCTGGCCGCACACCTGGAAACGCTTCATGCCGCGGCCGCCGAGGCACCCACCGAGGGAGACAGCCTGATCCACCGCGACGTACGCGCAGCGAACCTCTGGTGCCGCGACGGCCGCCTGGTACTGGCCGACTGGGCGTCGGCGGCGATCGGCGATCCCTGGCTCGACCACCACCTCTGGCTCGTCGCCCTGCACGCCGAAGGCGGCCCCGCACCGGACACCGGCCAGGGGCCGCACGCCACGGGCCACGCCGCGCTGATCGCCGGGCAACAACCCCTGCTCACCCCGGCGCGCGACGCCAACCCGGCTCTGTTCGACCAACGCCGGCGCCGCCTCACCGCCGCCCTGTCCTGGGCCGCCCGCCTTCTGCAGATCCCACCCCCACAGCCACCAACCTGACACGCGACGCCAAGCGTCACGGTTGCCGGTTGTCCTCGAGGAGTTGTTGCGTGCGGGCGAGGAATGCCTGGCGAACCTCTTCTGGGTGCAGTATCCGGAGTGGCCGGCCGAGGCTGAGCAGGTAACGGGCCAGGCTGTCGGCGTCCGGCCCGCCGATGTCGATGATCGTGGCGTCGTCGCCGTCCGGGTGGTGGACGCCGACCGTTGGCGGCACCAGCCTGCGGGCCTCATCGGCCGGTACGGCCAGGCGGATGGTCACCCGCACCGGGTAGGGCCTCAGCGCGACGCCCGGGCTGACCATGTGTGCCGGATCCGGCGGGTCGGGCAGGGCAGTGGCCTGCCCGGTGGCTGTGGCATCGATGACGCGATCGGTACGGAAGGTACGCCAGTCCTGCCGCGTCAGGTCGTAGGCGAGGAGGTACCAGCGGCGGCCGGTGTAGATGAGCCGGTAGGGATCGACTCGGCGGGTGGACGTCGTTCCGGCCCCGTCGCGGTAGGTCAACCGGGTGCGTTCGCCTCGCCGGCACGCGGTGGCCAGGTCGAGCAGCAGCGCGGGGGAGATCTGGCTGTCGTCGGGTCGTGCGGTGTGGGTGAACGCGGCGTCCAGCTCGCCGAGCCGGTCGGCGATCCTGGCCGGCAGCACCTGGCGTAGTTTCAGCAGCGCCGACAGGGCTGCCTGGTCGCTGCCGGAGACTCCACTGAAGGCGGCGGTGCGCAGCCCGACAGCGACCGCGAGGGCCTCCTCCTCGTCAAGGATCAGTGGCGGGATGCTGGTTCCGGGCCCGAGGTGGTAGCCGCCCCATGGGCCCATCTCCGATTCGATGCCGTAGCCGAGTTCACGTAGCCGGGCGATGTCCCGGCGAACCGTCCGTTCGGTGATTTCCAGCTGGGCGGAAAGATCAGCGCACGTCCAGGACCGCCGCGTCGACAGCAAAGACAGCAGCCGCAGCAGCCGCGCCGAGGTGTTGACCACGGCCAACAGTCTGCTCGATAACCAGGACCGTTTCTGACCGGGTCACACCGTAATGTCGCCGGCATGACCGAGAACACCTCGGCCGAAAAGTCCATTACGGCCACGATGACCTCCGCCAGGGGGCGTCAGAGGACGGGCCCGGATGGGCGCACGTAACCGACGAGGAGCAGGACCCATGGAAGCACGCATGAAGAGTGTGGCGAATCCCGATTTGATCACAGCGATCCAGCATCTCCAGAAGGCGATTCACGCCGGTGGCGTCGACCCGCTCGTGCTCGAACTGGTCCACCTGCGGGCCAGCCAGATCAACGGCTGCAGCCCGTGTGTGTTCGCCGGCGTTCAGACGGCGAAGAAGCACGGAGAGACCGAGGAGCGGCTGCACAACGTGGTCGCCTGGCGCGAGGCCCCGTTCTTCACCGAGGAGGAGCGGGCGGCGCTCGCGCTGACCGAGGCCGCCACCCGGATCCAGGACGGCGCGCCGGGCGTGACCGACGAGATCTGGGACGCTGCTGCCGGCCACTTCGACGAGAAGCAGATGTCCGCGATCATCCTGAACATCGCACTCACCAACTTCTTCAACCGGATCAACCACACGATCCGGGAGCCGGCCAGCAAGACCTGGTGAAGACGGGCGGGCGTCAGCCGTCCAGGGGGCCCGGTGGCGACGCGGCGAAGGACGTGATCGGCCGGCTCCACCGCTGATCGATCCAGCGCCACTTCCGGCAGGCCCTCGTCCTGGGCTCCCACCTTCGGGTGACCGCCGACAACCATAGGGATACGTGACGATGAGCAACGAACTACCGGAACTGACCGTTACCGATGCCCGAGCCTGGCGCGAGTGGCTCAGCGAGCACCACGACAGCTCGGCAGGGGTGTGGCTGGTCCTCGCCAAGCAGAACACGACCGGGCCCACCAGCCTGACCTATGACCAGGCGCTCGACGAAGCCCTGTGCCACGGCTGGATCGATGGTCGGCTACGACGGCGGGATGAGACCACCTTCTGCCGGCGCTTCACCCCTCGCGGAAGGCAAAGTCCCTGGTCAGCGCGGAACGTTTCCATCGTCACCCGTCTGATCAGCGAGGGCCGGATGCATCCGGCCGGAATGACCGAGGTCGAACGCGCCAAGGCCGACGGCCGCTGGGACACGGCCTACGCGGGACAAGCCGGCATCGAGGTACCAGCCGACCTGGCCACCGCATTGGCCGCGAATCCCCAGGCACAAGCGATGTTCGACATCCTCACCTCGCAAAACCGCTACGCCGTTCTCTATCGGATCGCGAACGCCAAACGCGCCGAGACCCGAGCCCGCCGTATCACCCAGTTCGTCGACATGCTCGCCCGCGGCGAGACGATCCACCCACAAAAGCGCGCCCTCGGCAGTTGAACGCTCGCTCAGCTGTCGTGCCATCGCACGTGCGCCCGCATGCTTCGGGACGCGACCGCCGTCATCTGCGACGGAGCCGAGATCCGCGAGATCATGGCGCGTTTCTACCGTGAGTTGACCGTGCGCCGCCGGACGGCCCACAGTGAGCGCATGAACAGGGCTCTGGCCGTGCTGACCTTCGGCGCGCTGCTCACGCTGCTGATCGGGGTCGTCGCATCTGGAGAGTCCCTGCCGTCGCTCGTGCTCGGCGCGGTGTTCACCGCATTGGCCACCGCCGGCTTCTCGTGGGTACGTGCGCGCAATCAGCTGGCCTGGTCGCTCGGGTACGTGGCCGTGCAGCTGCCGATCGCGTTCGTCGTGTTCTCGCTGAACGCAGGGGTCGCCGCGACGCTTCTGCTCGTCGTGCTGGTCAGCCAGTGCGTGCGGCTACGGTTGCCGATCGCCGCGACGGCGGTCGTGGTCGGGCTGGTCCCGTTCGTCCACCTCGGCATGTCGTGGGGCGAAGGGCTGCGAGAAGGGCTTGGAATACTTGTCGCCGCGGTGTTCGCCGCGATCGCGACGGAGTTGCTGCAACGCGAACAACGCGCCCGTGTCGAACTAGCCGAGGCGCACGAGCAGTTGCGTGGCTACGCCGCGCAGGCGGAGCGGCTCGCAACCGTGCAGGAACGCAACCGGGTCGCACGCGACATCCACGATGGACTCGGACACTCGCTCACCGTCGTCCAGATGCAGGTCAAGGCCGCCCGTGCGGTCCTGCCGACCGACACCGCCAAGGCCGACGAGGTACTCGCCAAGGCCCAGAACCAGGCCGAGGCCGCACTCGCCGAGGTACGCCGCTCGGTCCGCACCTTGCGCGAACCACGCGAAACCCCTCCCCTGCCCGACGCCTTGCAGGCGTTGGCCGAACTGACATCCGCCGCGGGCGTGACCACCAGCGTCGCGATATCCGGCGAGCAACGACCGTTGCCTGACGAGACGCGCGAGGCCTTGTTCCGTGCGGCGCAAGAGGGTCTGACCAACGTCCGCAAGCACGCCCAGGCAACCCGTGCCGACGTGGTCCTGGACTACGCTGACACCGCTGTCCGGCTGGCCATCCGCGACGACGGCGCCGGCTCCGCTTCGACGCCTGCGTCCGGTTTCGGACTGGTCGGGCTTCGGGAACGCGCCGAGCACCTGGGCGGACGGTTGAGCGTCGAGTCGGCACCGGGGGCGGGCTACACATTGAGCATGGAGGTTCCTGGATGAGCCCGGTCCGCGTCCTGTTGGTCGACGACCAGGCTCTGTTCCGCGAGGCCCTGGCCACCCTCCTGGCCACGCACGACGCCATCGAGGTCGTCGGCGAGGCAGGCAACGGCGACGAAGCGATCCGCCAGGCCGCCGAGCTCACCCCGGACGTCGTCCTGATGGATCTGCGCATGCCCGTCCTGGACGGCGTCGCCGCGACCCGCCGCTTGCGGACCGACCACCCCGGCATCGGCATCATCGCGCTGACGACGTTCGACGACGACGAGGACGTGTTCGCCGCCCTTCGCGCCGGAGCTTTGGGCTACCTGCTCAAGGACGTCTCCTCGGCTCAGCTGATCGAGGCCGTCCTGGCCGCCGCCCGCGGCGAGTCGGTGTTGCAGCCGTCCGTCGCCGCGAAGGTGGTCGCCCAGTTCGCCCGCCTACCCTCGACCAGCGCCCCGGAACCGCAGCCGTTGGTCGTGCCGCTGTCCGACCGCGAACTCGAAGTCCTCCGCCACCTCGCCACCGGCCACAGCAACCGCGAAATCGCCACAACGCTTTACCTGGCCGAGGGCACCGTGAAAAACCACGTCACCAACATCCTGTCGAAACTGAACGCCCGCGACCGCACCCAGGCCGCACTACGCGCACGGTCACTCGGTCTGCTCTGACCATTTCCGCCCGGGTCATGATCCCGGGCATGACCTCCGGCATGACTTCCGGCACATGGCAGGACGGCGGCCGGCGGCCACTCTCGTCGGTATCAGTCGATGCCGAATCTGAGGGGACGTCATGACGACCATGACAACCAGCCGGAGTACGAGTCGCAAGCTGAGCCGGTTCGTCTGGCACTACGTCGAGATGGTGATCGCCATGCTCGCCGGGATGTTCGCACTGGCGCCGCTGTGGCCGGACGCCTGGTCGGCGCGGCCGGAGATCGGCGCGCTCGTCATGGCGACCGACATGACCATCGGAATGACCGTGGCGATGGCCTTGCGCAGGCATTCGTGGGCGCGGATCGGTGAGATGGCGGCTGCGATGTACCTGCCGTTCCTCGTCTTGCTGGTGCCGTTCTGGCTCGGGGCGTTGTCCGCCATGGGGTTGATGATGGCCGGGCACGTGATCATGTTCCCGCTGATGCTGGCCGCCATGGTGTGGCGCCGCGACCACTACTGGCACTGAGGTTTCGATGCGCACCTTCCTGCGCCGCGCGCTCGCGGTGATCGCGGTTCTCCTGATTCCGGTGGCGGGCGGGGCGATCTCCGCCCTCGCCACGTTCAACGCCGAGTACGCCCCCGGGCCGAACCGGCCCGTTCCCGCCGCCGCTCACCCGGCCTTCGACCCCGCCAAACCGACCGCGGTCGTGGTGATCGGCGACAACGGGGCCGTCGCGTCGGATGCCCTCGCCCCGTACGAGATCCTCGCCGCCTCGGGCCGGTTCAACGTCTACACCGTCGCGTCGCAGAGGCGTCCGCTGCCGTTGACCGGTGGTCTGGACCTGGTGCCGGACCTGAGCTTCGCGGATCTTGCCGAACTCACCGGCGGTGCCGCGCCGAAGCTCGCGGTCATCCCGGCGATGCCGGACGTCGGCAAGCCCAGCACCGCCCCGGTCACGACGTGGCTGCGTGATCAGGTGGACCGCGGCACGCTGCTGCTGAGCGTGTGCAACGGCGCCGGTGTCCTCGCCTCGGCGGGTCTGCTCGACGGCCGGCCCGCGACCGCGCACTGGCTGCGGATCGGCTCGTTCGAGTCGGACTATCCCGCGGTGAACTGGGTGCACGGCAAGCGTTTCGTCGACAGCGGTACCGTCGTCACGACCGCGGGCGTGCTGTCCGGCATCGACGGAACCCTGCACATGATCGAGCGCTTGGCCGGTTCGACGGTGGCGGCGAACGCGGCCAAGGCCGTGCGCTGGCGGTACTACGGCAACACGCCGCCGGTCGTGACCGGCATCGCCATGCCCGCCCCGGCCGCGATCGTCAACGCGGGATGGACGTGGGCGCCGCCGACCGTCGGCGTGATGCTGACGCCGGGCGTCGGCGAGATCGACCTGGCGTCGGTGTTCGAGACGCACGACAAGTCGCTCGCAGACCGGACGCTGGCCGTGAGCGCGGACGGCGGCCCGATCCGGTCACGGCATGGTCTGACGTTCCTGCCCCGCGCCGATCTCGCTAGCGCGGCCCCGGACCTGGATAGCTTGCTCGTGCCCGGAGCGGGAGTTCGGTTGGGCCAGGTCCCCGACGGCCTGGAGCCGGTGTACGTCCACTCCGGACAGGACTTCGCCTACAACGACGCCGTGCGGGACCTGGCCCGGACAACGGATGTGGCCACCGCCCGCTGGACCGCCGAGACCATGGAACTGCCGACCGACGGCCTGCAACTGGACGGCCCGGCGTGGCCGTGGCAGCAGACGGCGTTGCCCATCCTGTTGATCCTTTTGGGTATTGCCGCGGTGATCTGCCTTCCGCGTCTTCGGACCACTGTGGGCACTCTCGTCCGAGCCTGATCGCGGCGGCTCCCTCGTGACGCGAGGGAGCCGCCGTCAGAACCGTGGACGCCCCGAGAGCTACGGCACAGTTTCGTATCCCTGCTCTCTGACCAGGGCATCCCGCTCGAAGAGATCTCCCGCCTGGTCGGCCACAGCAGCACGGCGGGAGCAATGCTTGAAACCTAATAGCACTGCACGGCACCGGATGACTCCTACTTGAAACCCGGGGCTTGACCCCTATCCACAGGCGGCGGGCTCCGGTGCCGCGCCTCTCGTGAAGCAGATGCGCTCCTGGCCGCACGAGGGCCATGATCGTGACCTGAGCCGACCGCACGGTGACTTCCCCTCTTGCAACGCGAGCCGCGAGCT
This sequence comes from Microbispora bryophytorum, assembly GCF_043197435.1. Classification (NCBI taxonomy): domain Bacteria; kingdom Bacillati; phylum Actinomycetota; class Actinomycetes; order Streptosporangiales; family Streptosporangiaceae; genus Microbispora; species Microbispora bryophytorum. The sequence goes on from NZ_JBICTF010000002.1 coordinate 638,817, forward strand.
CTGCCCACAGACTGACACCCGTGCGGTGAGCTGGGGCCGCGAAATGCTCATCGGATGCCGGGCCACCGAGCCCTTCTATTAGGGCGCTGCGTGACCCCGCACAGGCTCACACGCTGGGCACACATCAGAACACGGGAGGCTCGATTGGCCATCACCTGCGGTATTGACTGGGCGGAGAAACACCACGACATCGCGCTGGTCCGCGCCGGAGCGACCTTCGAGGGCGGCAAGCTCGTCGAATGACCCGACGAGCGGCCCTCATTCGCAGCGGCTTCTAAAGCGCCGGGCATGCGCATGAAGAGCTTCATCACGCCTGAGCAACCGGCAACATCTCCTACAACATTCTGGCCAAGAGGGTTCGGACAACTGCGATCGGAACCGGCCGACCGGTGCCGTCTCCGTCACCACTGTCGTCCGGTCGGGGGCGAGCACCTCCTCGTGCAAGGGCCACCGCAACAAGGGTCGCCAACTTCTCCGGATCGATCCCATGAACATCATTACCGAGTCCGTCAGCAGGTGCGTGACCACCACCCGATGCAAGAACTGTCGCGATTAGGTTGGCTAGTCGCTCCTCGTTGCTTGTGCCAGTACCGTCCCCGTCCGCATCCTCGGGGGGTATTTCAATTCCTCCTGCTAGCAGGCCTCTCGATATAGCTGCGGCAAGTTCCTTCAGCCGGTCATTCCCATCCCCGACTCCATCGCTACGATCATCTTCGCCTTCGGAGGCGGAAGCATCAGCATCACCGTCGCCTTCGTCCCTGTCGTCATCGTCGTCTCCCTCCTCATCGTCGCCCCCGTCGCCTTCGTCGCCCCCGTTGTCATCGTCGTCCCCCCGGTCATCGTCGTCCCCGCCGTCATCGTCCCCCGAATTGTTGCCTGCGGCACTATCGGTCGGAGTGGATGCCACTCCCCCCAGTTCTCCTGGGTGTTTGCGTAGCAAATCCACCAAAGCATCTTCAACTACGTCTTTCGCGGTCCCTGCCGGGAAAAGCCGGGTGACCACTCCAACCTTCCCATCGACAGAGGCGTGGTACGTCCACTGGTCCAGCCTGTCACCACGTACGACGTGCCCCCCAAGTAGAGCCACGCTTGCCATCATTGACCTCCATCAGTTGCCAACTGTCGCCCGGTGTTTCCCCGCAGGCTATTTGACCTCTGGCACATGAGGTCAGCCTGTATCGTACGAACAAAAGGGGCAGCGTGGGCGCCCTTTCGACGCCCGCCCGGGGAGACTAGGGACGCGCGCAGCCACCGGTGCTCGATCTTGTCCCGGGTCGATGGCGGGCGGGGTGATCAGGCCCCCCTCAGCCATCTACGGCCGGCCACGATTCGCAGGTCTTGGCGATCACCCCGGAGCCGGAGCGCCCCCAAGATCCATCCCGCATATATCCCGCGGACAGCGGCGCCGAGGGCTGCTCAGGGTGGCGTACGGCTGCGCATGGCCGGAACGAGCGACGGCGTCTGAACCGAGCGAACCCGCTGGTCAGACGCCGTTTTGACTGGTTGGGCGGAGAGCGTGGGATTCGAACCCACGAGACCGGTCACCCGGCCTAGCGGTTTTCAAGAACACTGCGAATTCCGCATCCACACCGTCTCTCACCTGCGACGTAGCCTGCCGCCCAAGAGGGGAAACGGAAGATCATCCCGTACATATCCCGCGCGGACCGCGTCGATCACCCTAGCCATTAGGTGGCAAGCGGACCGGAGCGGAGGGCCGCCAGGCTCGAGCGCTTCCCTGCCACCCATGACTCGACGACTCGGCGTTGCCTCGTATGCGATCATCAGTGGATGACAACGAGAAAGGCTCATGGTCGCTGACCGTCGGCTCGCGCTGCACGCGACCCTTCCCGACCGCTACGCCTGTTGTGAGGTCTTGGCCTCAACCATCGACCACCGCGGCCGGCTCGCCGCCCTGGTTGCCGACCCCGCCCAGGGCTTCGCCCCCATCCCGCACTTCTCCGAGCTCCGGCCGCCCCCGCGCTACGACGCGACCGCCGTCATCTGCGACGGAGCCGATATCCGCCAGATCCCGCTGATAGATCTCGGCCTATGGTTCACCCACATCGACACCCTCGGCGATGGCATCGTCCTGGCAGCTGCCCGCTGTGAGCCCGTGGGCATCCACGTCGAGCGCTACCAGGAGCCAACTTCCGAGGGCGAACTACGCCTCACCGACAACGTCCAGGTGATCGACGGAGGTGGGCAGACCCGGTCGGCCTTCTACGCTGGTGACGGCATCAAGCAGCTCCTGACGGATGCCCAGGGCAACATCTGGACCAGCTACTTCGACGAGTCGAACTACTGGTCCATCAACCCGGACGGCACCCGCTCCTACACTTTCATGATCGGTCTGGTGCGCTGGGACAGTGACGGTGGCCCGCCCTGGATGGCACCGTCCCACACCCCAGGCGTCGTCTGGTGCGACTGCTATGCGTTGAATGTCGGTCGCGACGTGGTCCACGCCTGCCCCTACACCGACTTTCCGCTGATCGAGATCGACGCTGACGGCGTCCGGAGCGTCACACCGAACCCTGTCACGCGATGCAGCGGCTTGGCCGTCTCCGGTTCTGAGCTTGCCTTCCTCGATCAGCACCGAGCAGGCGGTGGGTTCCGTTGGGAGATCCGCAGGGCCCGCCGGCAGGGCGGAGCCGTCACCGAGACGGAGCGTGGGCACCTGCTGCTGCCAGACGACCGACACCCGACCGGCTGGGCACGGGGGAAGATTGGCAGAGATGGGATGCTATGGGTGCACGAGGACGGGGATCCGCGGCGTTGGTATCGCTATGAGGTGGACGCCTAAACCAATCCTGGGGTCCATCAACGCAACGAAGAGCGCCCTGGAACGGTGATCATTTCAAGGCGTTCTTGCTGGTCAATGCCGGTATTCACGGACAGGATCGAACTGCCGACCGTCCGCTTTTCAGGCGGAACAATCACCCTGCTCCTCCTGCCCCAGGCGGGGCCAGCAGTGCTCCGCGAATGAAGCCGGGCGCTTGTGGTGGCCGACGTTGTCGTCACCGTTGTCGTCAATGGAACCACGTATGCAATGCCACGCATCTTGCGTGAGAGAGCCGCACCAACCGCTGAGGAAGGACCGGAGCCGGCCACCTGCAGCAATGCGTGAGATCGAGCCGGTGCGGTAGTTCAGAGAAGCCCATGCTCTGGCGGAGCGTCCTCGGCGAGCGGGATCAACTCCGATTTACGCAAATTCCTCTTCGGTGAAGTAGACCTCCGGCATCGGATGTCCCACGCCCTGGCGCCACATGTGCCGCTGGGCGTTGTACTCCGCGTCGAATGTGATGAGCCAGCCGCCGCGAGAGTGAGCGCCGCACGAGCAGCGCCAGTGGTAGAACGTCCGACTGCGGGGAGCACCGGGGGCGGTGCTCGGCTGCGACGCAGCGCCCTTGAGCGCACGCCAAATCTTCTCGATCACAACTTGTCTCCGTTTCCTGTTTTCGGTGCGAAAGCCTACAGCCGCACATCAGTACTCCAGCAGCATTCATGTGACCCGGTCTGGTGGACAGCTGAATGCTTGCGACGATGTGTTCCGGGAGGAGTTCCAAGTGCCCATATCATGTGTGCCGTACCGCAGGAATTCCGGCGGCAGATGGTGGAGTTGGTCCGCGCCGGCGGACGCCGGAGGAACCAGCCAAGGAGTTCAGGCCGACCGCGCAGCCCATCCGCAATGTCCAGTCCTGGCCGGCTATCATCGCAGCTAACATAAGATCACCTTGCTGGAGTTAGGCGCTCACGCAACGTAACCAGGGAAGCTCATGTTCCCCCGCAGCAGATTCGGCGATATCCCTTCGGGTAGTCCCCTCACCCTCGACCGCTTTCGGGTCTTGCGCGGTTTGCGGTTCTTCCACTCCTTGACGGGAGCGCGGGCCCTTGTGGCAGGGTGGAGGCTGCAGGTGCAGCAAAGGGACGGGTGCCGATGACATTACGCGCATGGTTAGTTCGACTCGGCGAGAACGGGCAGCGGGAAAACGTCGCCCTGAATGAAGGGCAAGCGATCCTCGGCTGGTCAAACCTTGGCGACCTCAGTACCTGTGAGTCCCGCACCGACATCGCAGCAGTGGTCAAGGAGAATTACCCGGATGCAGAGAAAGCGACTCTGTCCAACTGGACGGGGCAATTATGGCGGTTCCTTCGAGAAATCCGTGAAGGCGACCTTATCGTGTGCCCGTTGAAGACACGGCAGACCATTGCCGTGGGTCGGGTCACCGGGCCATATCGGTACCAGGGCGACGCTGATCCCGGCTTCCGTCAGGTGCGGCCCGTGGAATGGCTACGCACGGATATCCCAAAAAATGCGGTAGAGCAAGACTTGCGCAATAGCATGAGTTCTCTGCTGACGGTCTGCGCTCTCAGCCGCTTCGGAGCTCCCCGCCGGATCGCCCATCTCGCAGAGAAGGGTATCGACCCTGGCCCTACGCCGGACGAGATGGCTATGTTGGAAGGCTTCGCCACCCCGCATGAGCTTCTCGACGGAGTAATCGCCAATACTGCGGGTGAGCCAATCAGGCTCACCATCCGTGAATTTCTCAAACGGTGGGGAGTTACCCGTCGCACACCCGCGTCGGTGGCCCGCATCGAAGCAGATCTTGTCGCCAAGGGAGTGACAACGCGGCCATCATTCACGGAGGGATGGTTCGACAACACCATCGAACTCCTCCCTGTCGGCGAAGAACCTGACAGCTCGGCGCAGTCTCCCAGCCAGTCGCTCCAACCCGACGTTGAGGATGCCCCCGACCTGCCCGCAATCACCTTGCAGGTTGGCGTGCTAGAGGCCGCGAACAAAGGTGCGGCCTCCGTCCGGTTGGAAGACACGATCAGCATCGCCCACACCAAAATGCTGAGCGGCAAGTACTCGCAGCTTGCGGTGATCGACGAGAACGGGACCTTGTATGGAGCCGTGAGCTGGGAGTCTATCGGCAAGGCTTCCATGCGGCAGCAGGTCCTCACCGTCTCGGATGCGGTAGATCGGACCGTCCGCTCCGTCGATCATCATGAAGACCTGTTGAGCCAAGTAAGCGAGATTTACGACAGGGGGTACGTCTTCGTTTGTGACTCGGACAAGAAGGTGATAGGCATCATCACCGCAGCCGACTTGACGCAGCAGTTCGGCCATCTTGCCCGCCCCTTCGTACTGGTGGAGGAGGCCGAGCGGCGACTGAGGAGGCGTGCGAACGAGGTCTTCACCCTCGACGAACTACGACAGGCAGCGCCTAGACATCTGGCCGCTAAGGTCAATTCGGCGGACGACCTGATGCTTGGGGCGTACAAGTATCTGCTCGCGCCTCCCTCACATTGGGAGCGTCTCGATTGGCCACTCGACCACGCACTCTTCCTCGAGATACTAGAAGTCGTCAAAGACGTTCGTAACGAGCTTATGCATTTCGCTCCCGATCCACTCGATGGAGAAACCCTCAGAAGCGTCGAGGGCTTCATCGAGATGCTCCGCATCGTAGATCCACGTCATTGACAGGCTTGGCCCTTGAGCGTTCTCGCTTGATCAGTGGCATGGATCGTAACCGGCATAGGCCGATCTCGGACGTCGTTTACCCGTACTCACCTCTGCATGCATACTAAGGAGTACGCCGACACTCGTTGAGGCGGATCTGCCTAAGCTGAGGAAATCGAACCCTTGGCCCCTTCATTACGAGTTAGGTCAAGACCGTCCAGGACCGTCCGCGGTTGTCTTCTGGGCCTGGTGGGGCGGTCTCTGCAGGATCCCTCAGTCCACGGTCGTCCAGGTCCGTCTAGACCTGTTGTTAGCACTCGGGTTAGCAAGATCATTGGATTGGGTACTCGTGAGGGAGGGGGTCACGTACCTTGTCGACGCACCGCTTACTGCTTGCGCCGAACTTGGCGAAGTTTCGCCGTCCCTGGGTGAGGCTCAGTCCGTAGTTGGGACCACTGCGAACCTCGTCGGCGTCATGCTCATCCTGGCCGTCGTCCTCCCAGAAGCACACCGGGCAGATCTCGTGCATGCCCCGCTCCTCAAGAGTGAGGAACCCGCAGCACGGACACGGATACAGCTCGTCGCCCTTACGACGCACGATGTTCATGAACGTCACCACCGCACGGTAACGCACCTGTCCATCTGCCCCTGGATCCGCACTGAGCGGACTACATTGCAGATCACCTCGCGGCAGTCCGGTCAGCCTTCGCCGTGCATGATCTCCATCGCTTGGAGCACGTCCGTGACGACGTGGTCCGCCTCGTGCTCCTGATTGGGCCCGTTCCGCCGGTCGACCCAGAGCCGTACGCACGCCGGCGGCCCGTCCCCCACCGATGTCCTTGATGAGATCGTCACCACCCATCCATCCACCGGCGGCCAGGGTCGAAGAGCGCGAGCCTCTGCACGACCACCACCCCACGGGCAGAGCGTCTTCTCAGCCGGTGACGGATGGATACCGGGCCGCCGCGAGGTCGTCGGCGAGATCCTTGATGGTGAGGTCGACATTCAGTGTGGTGACCACCGCCTGTGTCAGCGGGCGGAGCGCGTAGACGTGCCGCACCGCGTCCAGGTCCACCGGAATCTCGTAGTAGTCCTCGGCGAACCGCCGGAACGCCTCCGGAGACGGATCGGTGAGCCGCGCGAATAGGTATGACGCCCCGTCGGGGTCGCTCGCGCCGTCAGGGTAGTCGATCTCTCCCACCCGCCAGCAGTCGTCACCGGTCCCGCGCCACAGGCAGGCAGTCAGGACCGGCATCCCGTCCTCGTCGCAGAACGCGGGCTCGGCCACGCAGTGCCGAAAGACCTCGGGAACCGAGTCGAGCACCCCCGGCCACGGCCCGTCGTTGTTGTACGGGCTCATCGCCGCCTCGTGGTCGAAGCCGCGGATGTAGGCGCCCGCTGCCGAGAAGACGATGGAGTACTCATCTCCGGAACTGTTGCGCATCGAGGCCATCTCCTCCCCGGGACCCCACCCTGCGTCGAAGCAGTGGTAGCGGCTCTCCCACCCCGGGCTGAGGATGGCCTCCAGCACCGCCATGGACCGGCACAGGTCACGGAGCACCGGAACATCGGGCAACAGCCGGGCCACGTCGTGAGCGGACATGCTCTCCATCCAACCGCGCACGGTAGCGTGATCCGGCGCTTCTCCGACCGACCGGAACAACCGGCTTCCAAGTCAGGACGGACCTTCCGCTTTTCAGGCGGAACAATCGCCCTGCCCTCGATCTAGAGACCGTGGTCAGAGGATGGTGGACGGCTGCCGCCGGATGCTCTTGGTGGCCGACGTTGCTGTCACCGCTGCTGTCATCATGAGCTGCCGCCCTCGCTGCTTGCCAGCAAGATCTCAATAGCTTGAAGTGCGTCCGTGACCACGTGATCGGCCTGGTGGTCGGCGTCGGGCCAAGTGCCTCGGTCGATCCAGATTGTTCGCAAACCTGCGGCACGTCCGCCGGCTATGTCGGCGGTTAGGTTGTCGCCGATCATCCATCCGCCCTCGGCGAGAGTCACGCCGCAACGCTTGGCCGCGATCTCGAACAGGCCGACGTCGGGCTTGCGAATGCCCTCCAGCCCCGACAGCGCATAGGCGTCGACGGCCTCGGCCAACCCTGTCTGCTGGATCTTCCCAAGCTGGTTGTCCGCCGTCCCGTTGGTGACGATCGCGACTTGCCACCCAGTCACGCGCAGCCGAACCAGGCCGTCCAGCACCTCGGGCCGACAGCGCACGAGATACGGCATCCGCCTCCGATAGCTGCCCCACAACTCCTCGACGGAGTTAGGTAGGGCGAAACGCTCGCGAACCTTGCGGAAGAACACCTCTCGGTGTGGGTAACCGTCCCGGTCAAGACGGATCAGCCAGTCAATGCCCTCGCGTCCCAAGCCATGCTCCTCGGCAAACTTCTCAACCCACACTCGGAACGCCACATCGAGATCCACAAGGGTGTTGTCCAGATCGAATAGCGCAAGCCGCTGCACGACCCCTACTCCTAGTTAGCCCTCTCGTAAACGCTGCTGTTACTTGCGGGCCGCAATGAGACACACAGGCAGCGCCAGCGATGTCAAGGGAGAGGGGTTGTACCAGAAGCGCTCATCGGCCATAGATGAAGTGTCATCGTCTATGCTGATGCGCCAACAAGCGAGACGCCAAGATTAGCCACCTGCTCTCGCAGCTCGGCCCTTTCTTTGAGCAGGTCTGCCATCAGGTGAGAGATGGCAGTCCGAACCTCCTGGCTACGGGGAACAGGAAGTACAACTTCCTCCAGGCGCCGCCCCAAAGTATCGATGACATCTCGCGTAAATTGGCTTGTTGCGCATTTGTCTCCCGCAGACTTCTGTGTTCAAGAGTGCGAGAAGTAGGTACGGATCGACTACCCTCTTATCCTTCACCCTAATCCTATAGATGCCGCCACTATAGAGCATTTGACAATCCGCCGGCATGACCATACTGCTCGTACCTACAAGATAGGTACCGTCTCGGACGAGGAGAATATCTTCGGGTTGTGCGGACTGCTTGTCCTTATATGCTTGATAGGTCGCTTGCGACACACGTTGCTTGGGGTCGTACTTCAATTCCCAATTACCAAGGTCGCTTGTGCGCACGAACGAGACATCTCCACCGCCGTAGGCAAGCTTTCCAACCTCGTCGCCGGTCTCAAGCTCGATGACGCCTAACGAGACAAGTTCCTTGATGCTGATCAGGTCGCAATTTGCTTCCATCAGCCTAAGAGTGGTAGCTGCCTCGGGATCGTAATACTTGGGTAGGAGAATGTTATTTATAGCACTCGAAGCCTTGAGAGTGAAGGCTTCGAAAGCGTATCGAGTACCGAGAAAGTTAGTCACGCTGTGCGCATCCAAAACTCCGGTGCCTGCTTAACCAACTCTACTAGCTCTGAACCTGTCATTCCAACAATGAGAGCACGGTCTAGTTCTCTGCGAAGTGTCGCTAGCTTCACTCTAGCCTGGGCGCGCCTATCAAATATATCAGCGGCATGAAGATCGCCCTGACCGGGTGACCAAGGAAGCGAAAAAGGGCCTCGGATTTCCGGGGCCCTTTCTTGTATGACGTCTAGTCGTGGAGGTCTCTCCGATTAAGGGCATTCAATGTCGTCGTCTGCTGCTATCGGGCAGACCACTAGGGACCTCGCGGGGGTTGCTGTCCTCGCCGATCGGGTAGTCACGCTTGAGGTTCGGCACAGGCGTGCTACGCCAGGTCGTCTCGGCCGATTCTGCGACCATCGTTGGTGGCCGCAACCTCTCTCGTTCCTCACTCTTCGCAAACTGAAGGAGTAGGCGCACGGCATCTGATTCGTCTCTCGCACCTGTCATCATCTGAGCTGCCTTAATAACCGCCTTGTGCAGCGCGAGGAGACGATCAGCCTGGCGAGGAAGGTCCAGACCAACTTTCATCGCATCGGGTGTGCGGTCAAACGACAGCAGTACCTGATCCGAGTAATCGAACTCAATGAAGACGCTGATGGCAGGCCATAGTGGTCCCCTAGGCGGGGAGGTGGCCTCGGGCCGACTATCCGACATGCGCAGACTCTGAAACCCCCGCAAGGAAAGCGGTAGATCCTAGTCCCGTTCGCAGATCACAAGTGACAGCGGGAGCAACTTTCGCAGTTTCACGACGCACCCCTTCATGATCTTGTACTACTAGTACGTGATCTCTCAAGAGTCCGGCGAGATGCTCAGGAAAGCTCGCCTAGCAAAGGGTCTGCAGCAACACGACATCGCTCGGCAGGTGGGGGTATCCCAACCGAAGGTGTCTGAGTGGGAACGGGGCGTGAAAACTCCCGAGAGCCACCATGTGCGGAAGCTTATAGAGTTGCTGGAGATCCCAGTTGGCGACTACTTCGACATGTTAACGCAGGTAGCCGATCCAGTGGAAAGAGCGATCGCCAAGTCGGAGCTAAGCCGCAGCGAACAGGATGTCTTGCTGACGCTATATAGCCACTTCGCCGGCCGCCCATCCTTGGACAACGTCCAGATGCTACGCCTTCCCAGTGAGGATGCGTCCCGGGGAACTGGGACGGACTGATCAGTTGAGCACGGGCCCGGAAGGTCCCAAGGCCCGTGCTCTCATAGGGCGCGACCTGCGAGAACACGCGCTGCATCATTCCGCGCATATTCCGCAGACAGCGGCCGAGGGCTGCTCAGGGTGGCGTACGGCTGCGCATGGCTGGAACGAGCAACGGCGTCTGAACCGAGCGAATCCGCTGGTCAGACGCCGTTTTGGCTGGTTGAGCGGAGAGCGTGGGATTCGAACCCACGAGACCGGTCACCCGGCCTAGCGGTTTTCAAGACCGCCGCCATCGTCCACTAGGCGAGCTCTCCCGGGCGCCCCATGCCAGAGCGCCACGCAGCAGCCTAGTCTCTCACTCTCCCGTAGGTGACCGCGAACGCAAAAGAGATCATTTCGCCTCGACGTCTCGCCTACAGATGATCCGGGATCTCCGAGAACCTGGGCTCGGCCAGCGCGTGCGGCCCGGCGAAGCCGTCGCCCACCGAGGCCGCCAGTCGGAGGTAGGCGTCCCTGGTGGCCTGCTGGAGGCGATCCAGGTCGATCTCCGCGCCCTCTTCCAGGTGGGCGTCGTACGGCACGCGGACGACGGTGCGGCAGCGGGCGGCGAAGTGCGCCTCAAGCTTGTCGAGGTCCACGGTGGACTTCGACCGGGGCCGTACGCTGCACAGCACCACGGTTGCGGCCCGGACGAGGTCGCCGTAGTGATGCGCCTCCAACCAGTCCAGCGTGGCCGAGGCCGCCCGGGCCCCGTCCACGGACGGCGAGCTGACCAGCACTATCTGATCCGCCATGCCGAGCACGCCCGACATGGCGGAGTGCAGGAGGCCGGTGCCGCAGTCGGTGATGCAGATGGAGTAGAAGTTCTCCAGCACCTGCGCCACCGCGTGGTAGTCCTTGGCGCTGAACGCCTCCGACACCGACGGGTCGCGGTCCGACGCCAGGATCTCCAGCCGCGAGGTCGTCTGCGAGGTGAAGGCGCGGATGTCCACGTATCGCTTGATCTGCGCGCGCTCGTTCAGCAGGTCGCGTACGGTGGCCGCGGTCTCCAACTCGACCTTATCGGAGAGCGTTCCACGATCGGGGTTGGCGTCGACGGCGATGACACGGTCGCCGCGCACCTGCGCGAGCGTGGCGCCGAGGCCGACGGTCGTCGTGGTCTTGCCCACCCCGCCCTTGAGGCTGAGCACGGCAACTCGGTGGTGACCGGTGGCGACGGGCGTGCGGGCGCGCTGCACGAGTTCACGGCGCCGCCGCACCTCCGGGGCCTCGCCCGGCTTGATCAGCCCGGCGGACGCCTTGTAGACCAGCCGCCGCCAGCCCGTCGCGGGAGTGTTGCGCCGCCCCCTCAGCAGGGTGCCCGGATCGAGACTGTCGGCGGTCGGCTTGGAGCCGGCCGACTTCCCCGTCGTACGCGCGGGCGAGCTGAAGGCGGAGACGGGAGCCGGTCGGCGCGGGGGCTGGTACGCCTCCCGCTCCGCCACCGCGTCCCGCTCCACGGCCGCGGCCTCGACCGGTGCGTGGCTCGGCGCCGAGGCGCGCTCGGGTGCGGGTGCAGGCGCGGGTGCGGGTGCGGGCGGTGGCGTCGGCGCCGCGACCGGACCCGGCTCGTACGGCTTCCGCTCCTCGGCGGCCAGGTCCTCCCGCAGGGAGCCGGTGAAGCGGTCGTCCGTGAAGTCCGGCGCGGCCTCGGCCCGTGGGGTGGCGAACGGAGACGGGCTCTGCGGCGGCGCGGGCGGCTCCTCCGGCTCGGCAGAAGCGGCGGGAACGGCAGGAGTCGCGGGGGCGGCAGGAGCCGCAGAAGCCGCGGGAGCGGCGGGAGCACCGGGTTCCTGCTGCGCGGCCGGCACCGGCACGGCCGGCTCAAGCCAGCCCCGCAGCGACTCCGTCGCCGAGGACGAATCGCCGGGCGCCGGGGAGACGAAGGGCTTGGCCGACTCGCTGCCCGAGAACGCGCCGATGTTCTTGTAGGCGTCGGTGTCCGCCGGGGAGCCGGGGAAGGCGCCGCTGTCGAAAGACTGCTCGCCGAACAGGGGGGTGGTGAAGGACGAGGAACCGCTCAGGCCGCCCGACGGCGGGGTGGAGCGGCCGTCGTCCTCCGTGGGCTCCTGGTCATCGCCGGGTGTCTCCGGCGTCGCGTCGGAGGCCGCCTCGGCGGACTCCGGTCCCGCTCCGGAAGAGGAGCCGAAAGACCCCGGGAAGGACGGCTCCGACGCCGTCCCAAAAGACGAACCGAGGGACGAACCGGAAGGCGAACCGAACGACGGGGCGCTCACCGGCCCGGTCGACGTGGCGGGCTCCGCACCCCTCGTCTCCGGCGGTGTGCCGAACGCGGCGGGCGACTCGGCCGACGGCGTGTCCTCACGCTGTTCCGGCGGCGAGGACTCGGGCCTGGTCACGAAGGCCGTGGTCTCGCCGAAGGCCGCGGTTTCACCGAAGGCCGTCGTCCCGCCGAAGGCGGTCGTCTCACCGAAGGCCGTCGTGTCATTCACGTTCGCCGTGTCGCCGAAGCTCGTCTCGCCGTAGGCCGAGTCGGCGCCATAGCCGGACCCAAATCCGGACTTTTCCCCGCTTTCATACCCAAACCTCTCCGAATAGCCAGCATCGAAGAGGGGGTCGCGGATGGGGCCGGTGGACGACGACTCGGATGTCTGCGCGTCCTCCCGTGCCGGGGCGCCGTACGCGGAGCCGGCCGCGCTGTCACCCGCGCCGCCAAGCAGACCCTCGCCCGCACCGCGAAGCAGGCCGCCGGAGGCGGACTCGGACGGGACGAGGCTCCAGGGGTCGGTGGGGTACGGCGAAGTGGGCTCAGGCTCGGCGGGCGGTGGCTGTGGAGAGGCGAGCGTCGCGGAGGTGACCGCGCTGACCGCTATCTCCACCTCGTCGGGCATTTCCTTGATCGCGTCAAGCCATGCCAGCTGGTCCTCGAGAGAATGGGGATCCTCACGATCATGTCTCGCCACCGTGTACCCCCTCGGGCTGAGCTAATGGGGTAGCAAACACATTGCAGATTAGCGCCACGTAATACCGTGAATGCGGGCAACCGCCGAGTTCTCCGCCACGCTACTTTAGGTCACATGCGTGCGATCGTGATTTCCGAACCTGGCGGACCTGAGGTTTTGGCCTGGCAGGAAGTGCCCGACCCGCGTCCCGCCGCAGGTGAGGTCGTCATCGAGGTCACCGCCTCGGCCGTCAATCGGGCGGACCTGCTCCAGCGCCGCGGCCTCTACCCGCCGCCGCCGGGAGCCTCCGAGATCCCCGGGCTCGAATGCTCCGGGACGATCATCGAGGTCGGCGAGAACGTCCCACGTCTCGCGCCCGGCGACCGGGTCTGCGCCCTGCTGGCCGGCGGCGGATACGCCGAGCGCGTGGCGGTCCCCTGGCAGCAGGTGATGCCGGCGCCGGAGGGAATCCCGCTGGACGAGGCCGCCGGTCTGCCCGAGGTCGCCTGCACGGTGTGGTCGAACGTCTTCATGACGGCCCGCCTTCGCAAGGGCGAGACCCTGCTCGTGCACGGCGGCGCGAGCGGCATCGGCACGCTGGCCGTCCAGCTCGCCAAGGCGTACGGCTCGCGCGTGCTCGTGACGGCCGGCTCCGCGGACAAGCTCGCGCGCTGCCGCGAACTCGGCGCGGACGAGGGCGTGAACTACCGCGAGGAGGACTTCGCCGAACGGTTCGAGGGCCGGGCCGACGTCATCCTCGACATCATCGGCGCGAAGTACCTGCCCGGGAACCTTCGCGCCCTCGCCACCGGCGGCCGCCTGGTCGTCATTGGCATGCAGGGCGGCGCGAAGGGCGAGCTCGACCTCGGCGCGCTGCTCGCCAAGCGGGCCTCGGTCCACGCGGCCGGGCTGCGCAACCGCCCGGCGGACGACAAGGGCGTGGTCTGCCGGGGTGTGGTGGACAACGTGTGGCCGCTCGTCACCGCCGGAGCCGTACGGCCCGTGGTGCACGAGCGGATCCCCCTCGACCAGGCCGCCCGGGCCCACCGGATGCTCGAAGAGGGTGAACACATCGGAAAGCTCTTGCTGGTCAGGTGAGTTAAGTTGATGGGGTGAGCACGGTGTGCCCCGGCGAATCAGGAGTTGTAAGCGATCGATGAACGCAGACGAGAGCACGCCGCAGATCGTGGTCGTGGGGCCGCAGGGCCTTTCGGCCTCCGGCGGCAACGGTAAGGGCGAGCACGAGGAGCGGTCCGTCGCCGACCTGGTGGAGCAGCCCGCCAAGGTGATGCGGATCGGCAGCATGATCCGCCAGCTGTTGGAGGAGGTGCGGGCGGCTCCCCTCGACGACGCCAGCCGCAAGCGGCTCAAGGACATCCACCAGAGCTCCATCAAGGAGCTTGAGGAGGGCCTGGCCCCCGAGCTGGTGGAGGAGCTGGAACGGCTGACCCTGCCGTTCAACGACGAGAGCGCGACCCCGCCGAGCGACGCGGAGCTGAGAGTCGCGCACGCCCAGCTCGTCGGCTGGCTGGAGGGCCTGTTCCACGGCATCCAGACCACGCTGTTCGCCCAGCAGATGGCCGCCCGGGCGCAGCTGGAGCAGATGCGCCGCGCACTCCCCGGCGGCATGACCCAAGCCTCACAGGACGATCAGGGCCACCGCGCGGGTGGCCCCTACTTGTAAACCCCGCTCCCCGCCGACTCAGAACAGGGTCTCGAGCACGACCGCCACACCGTCGTCGTTGTTGGCCGCCGTCACGTGATCGACGGCGGCCAGCACGTCGGGATGGGCGTTCGCCATGGCGTACGACGTGCCGGCCCAGGTCAGCATCGGCAGGTCGTTCGGCATGTCGCCGAAGGCGACGACCTCCGCGGGCTTGATCCCCCGCTCCTCGGCAAACGTCGCCAGCGCGGTGGCCTTCGTCACGCCGTACGCGCTCATCTCGACCAGTGCCCGCCCGCTGGAGTGGGTCGGGGTCACGATGTCGCCGACGATCTCCAGCACTCCGCGGTGCAACTCGTCCGGGTCCATCGACGGATGCTGCGCGAGCAGCTTGGCGCACGGCCGGGATGTCAGCGCCGCTATGGCCGCCATCCGCCCGTAGGCCAGCTCCCGGGCGTCCCAGCGCCCCAGCGGGTAGTCGGACTCGTGCGCGAAGCCTCCCTCGTACTCCACCGAGAATCTGAGGCCGGGCACATGCCGCCGCAGCCGGGCGACGCACTCTTCGAGCACGTCGGCGTCGATCAGGCGCGAGTCGACGATCTCCTCGGTGTGGAGGTCGTACATGAGCGCGCCGTTCGCGCAGATGGCGAGCCCGCGGTGCCGTACGGCTCCCGCGACGGTGTGCATCCACCGGGGCGGCCGCCCGGTCACGAAGACGAGGGTGCCGCCGACCTCCTCCACCCGGGCGAAAGCGGCGGCGGTACGTGGGGAGACCGTTCCGTCGGTGCGCAGAGCGGTGCCGTCGAGGTCCGTGGCGACGAGTCGGGGACAAGTCATGACAGGTTCCAGTGTGCACCGAGATGGGCGATGCCACACGCACTGCCACACCCACGGCCACAACCACCGTCACGCCCACGGCCACAACCACCGTCGTACCCCGCCGCACCCGGCCACCCGACGCATACCGCCACGGCCACATCCGCCGCCATACCCCGGCCACACGGACGCCTACGGCCACCGCCACACCGGCTGCCACACCCACACCGGTGGCCACATCGGCGGCGAGAAATCTCCCCCGGACATGGAACACCAACGGGCTACATAGTGTTAGATATGAAGGCGTTGTATTAGCTGTTCCCGTAGCGAAAACCAGTTTGACTGTATGAGCCACCCGGGGAGCTGTGCGACACACCCGGGGTCCACGAGGTGTGGTCCCCAAGATTCACTTCCTTAGGGAGAGCAGTAATGGCTCAGGGAACTGTCAAGTGGTTCAACGCTGAGAAGGGCTTCGGCTTCATCGCACCGGACGGCGGCGAGCCCGACGTGTTCGTGCACTTCTCCGCGATCACTGGCAGCGGCTACCGCAACCTCGAGGACGGCCAGCGGGTCGAGTTCGAGGTCATCGCCGGTCCGAAGGGTCCGCAGGCGTCGAACGTCCGCGGTCTGTGACCTGACGTAACGGAGGCGGGGTTCGCGGTGGCGAGCCCCGCCTTTCGCATGTCCGGGGCCATCCGGCCGTAAGCATGGGGCTGACCCGTGGAAGACCCTCGCGCATGAAAGTTTCACGCACGGAGCCCTTCTCGCACTCGGATGCCGTCCGAACCGAGAGATTTAAATCACACCTGACGGCACCGTGCCATCAAAGGTGCAGATTGCACTTTCGCCGGACATCTGAGGCAATCGATGCCCGCCCGGCACTGCCGCCGAAACCCGCCACAGAGCGTGAGACGCGAAGACCTCCGGACGTGGTGGGCGGCACCACGCCGGAGGTCTCCTCGATCAGGGCCGGTGGATCTACCGGGACAGCGGCTCCAGGACGTCGAGCCCCACGTACGGCCGCAGCGCCTTCGGCACGACCACCGAGCCGTCGGCCTGCTGGTGGTTCTCCAGGATCGCCACGATCCAGCGGGTGGTGGCGAGCGTGCCGTTGAGCGTCGCCACGTGGTGCGGCTTGCCGTCCTCGTCCTTGTAGCGCACCTTGAGGCGGCGGGCCTGGTAGTCGGTGCAGTTGGAGGTCGAGGTGAGCTCGCGGTAGCGGCCCTGCGTGGGCACCCAGCCCTCGCAGTCGTACTTGCGCGCCGCCGACGAGCCGAGGTCGCCGCCCGCGACGTCGATCACGCGGTAGGGGATCTCGACCTTCTCCAGCATCTCCTTCTCCCACGCGAGGAGCCGCAGGTGCTCCTCGTGCGCGTCCTCAGGACGGCAGTAGGAGAACATCTCCACCTTGTCGAACTGGTGGACGCGGATGATGCCCCGGGTGTCCTTGCCGTACGACCCGGCCTCGCGCCGGAAGCAGGACGACCAGCCGGCGTACCGCATCGGCAGCGACGCCCGGTCGAGGATCTCGTCGGAGTGGTAGGCCGCCAGCGGCACCTCGCTGGTGCCGACCAGGTAGAGGTCGTCGGCCTCCAGCCGGTAGACCTCGCTCGCGTGGGCGCCGAGGAAGCCGGTGCCGGCCATCGCCTCGGGCTTGACCAGCACGGGCGTGATCATCGGGGTGAAGCCGGCCTCGACGGCCTGCTGGATCGCCATGTTCAGCAGCCCGAGCTGGAGCCGCGCACCGACGCCCTTGAGGAAGAAGAACCGGGCCCCGGAAACCTTGGCCCCGCGCTCGGTGTCGATCGCGCCGAGCCGCTCGCCCAGCTCGACGTGGTCGCGGGGCTCGAAGTCGAAGACCGGCTTCTCGCCGACCTCCTCCAGCACCACGTAGTCGTCCTCGCCGCCGGGAGGCGCGCCCTCCTCGACGAAGTTCGGCACGGTCATGAGCAGCTCGTCGAGCTCGCTCGCCAGCGCGGCGGCCTCGGTCTCGGCCGCCTTCACCTGCGCGGCCAGCTCCTTCGCGCGGTCGAGCAGCGTCTGGCGCTCGTCTCCGGACGCGCGGGACACCGACTTGCCGATGCTCTTCTGCTCTGCGCGCAGCGACTCGAAGGTGTTGAGCGCGGCACGGCGGCGCTCGTCGAGCGACAGCAGGGTCTCCACGACCGAGTAGTCCTCGCCGCGGACGCGCTGCGACGCCCGGAGCCGGTCAGGGTCCTCACGAAGGGTTCGCAGGTCAATCACGGCTCAAAGGCTACCGGAGCCGGTGCGGCTCCCGCCCGTCAAGCGAGGCCGGCGCGGATCTTTCCGAGCCATTCGGCGGCCTCGGCGAAGTCCGGGTCGGCCGTACCCTCCTTGATCTGCGTCGCGACCCGGTCGGCCCGCGGATAGCTGCCGAGAAAACGCAGATCGTCGCAGAGCCGGTGGAGCCCGGCGACGGCCTCCCCGACCCGGGCGTCGGCGATGTGCCCCTCGAAGTCGAAGTGGAAGAAGTAGCGGCCGATGCCGTCGCCGGTAGGACGCGACTCGATGCGGGTCAGGTTGACCCCGCGCACCGCGAACTCGCTCAGCATCTCCAGCAGCGCGCCCGGGTGGTCGTCGCGCAGGAAGGCCACGAGCGAGGTGCGGTCGGCGCCGGTCGGCTCGGGCAGCCGCCCGGGGCGGTTCACCTTGATGAACCGGGTGACGGTGTCGGAGCGGTCGCCGATGTCCGAGGCGATCGCGTCGAGCCCGTAGTACTCCCCGGCGATGGCCGGGCTGATCGCCGCGTCGTACGGAGACCCGGGAGAGGCGACCTCCTGCGCGGCGGCGGCCGTCGACGAGGCCGCGATCACCACGGCGCCGGGCATCTCGCGCTCGATGAACCCGCGGCACTGGGTGTGGGCCGCCGGGTGGGTGAGGACCCGCTTGATCTGGGCCAGCTCGGTGCCGGGCCGCACCAGCAGGGAGAACTCGACCGGAAGCAGCCACTCGCCGGTGATGTGGAGCGCCCTCCCCCCGGCCAGCTCGTCGAGGGTCTGCGTGATCGCCCCCTCCACCGAGTTCTCCAGCGGGACCACCGCGCCGTCCGCCTCTCCGTCGCGGGCGGCGTCGAGCGCGGCTCCGACGTTGGCGCAGGGCAGGCGCTCGGCATCGGGCTCCAGGAGCCGCAGGGCCGCCTCACAGAAGGTGCCCTGGGGCCCCAGGTACGCGAGCTTCGACATGCCCCAAGGGTATCCGCAGGTAGGTGTGGCCTGCGTGCGGAGACACCCCTGTGCCCGACCGGCTTCCGCCGGTGAACCGGCCGGCCCCGCTCAGCCGTCGGCCCCGCCCAGCCGGGGAGGCATAGGCCCGGCTCGGCCGGGGAGGCATAGGCCCAGCTCGGCCGGGGAGATGTCGCGGCTCAGCCGGGGAGGCGTTGCGGCTCGACCTCGGGCCCGATGCCGAGCCTGGCGGCCCGCACGGCGTGCTCCTCCTCCGGCGACAGCGGCTGCAGCCCCTTCCCGCCGCGTACGGCCCGGGCGTACGTGCGGGTCTCGGTGCGCCCGTTGATCGACGTCAGCACGACGCCGTCGCCGAAGCCGTTGATGAGCGCGAGCGAGAACGACAGCCTGCCGGTCATCTCGTCGAGCGCCTCATACCGATACAGCGCCACGTCGCGGATCGCCCTGCTGTCCACCGGGCCCTCGACGGCGGCCCGCCGATCCAGGGCGTCTAGGCACACTCGCACGGAACGGCGGGCGGCGCGCAGCGCGATCAGGCCGACGGCCACGCCGGTCACCCCCGCCAGGACACCGGCCATCTCCACAACGGTAACCAGCACGGCACTGAGCGTAATGACTTGGTCAAGTGGCCGCAGCGGGAACGGCGACAGCGGCCCGCCGCCGAGGCAACCAGGTGCCGAGGAGCCAGACGAGGCCGATGGCGCCGAGTCCGAACGCGTTCTGCACGATCTTGCCCGCGACCGGGCTGAGCACGGGGATCTCCAGCGCCTTGAGCGTCACTCCCCACCACGGGATGGGCAGCACGTAGTAGAGCCACACACCCGCCGCGACCAGCAGCCGGACCGGGTCGCGACCGGAGCCGGCGAGGGCCGCGAGGACGACCACGACCCAGGCGATGTGGTGGATCCAGGCCACCGGCGACAGCAGCACCGCCATCAGCCCGGTCAGCGCCACCGCGGTCGTCACATCACCGTCCAGGTACGCCCGCCGGGCGCGGCGGAAGCCGTACCAGCCGATCACGGCGACGGCGGCGAGCCAGAGCACCGTGGTCAGCCAATCGGGCAGGTAGAGCCTGAGCAGCATGCCACGCAGCGACTGGTTGGTGGTGGCGGCGTTCGCGCCGAGGCGCTCGGAGTCGAGCAGCGCCCCGAACCAGAAGTCCCGGGCGTCGTCGAAGATCACCAGGAACGGCAGCAGCGTGAGCAGGGCCGCCGTGAACACCGCCATGAAGAAGGCACGCCGCTGTCCTGCGCTGCCGTGACGCTGCCTTGTATCCCCCTCCCGGGCGGGGAAGGCGGTGATCGCCAGGTAGACGAGGAACACGCCGGGCGTGAGCTTCACCGCCGTGGCGAGGCCGATGAGCATCCCGCGCGGCCACCACGGCCTGCGGGCCACGCAGTCGAGCAGGCACAACGCCAGGAGGAACAGGTCCACCTGGCCGAACCTGAACTGGTCCCTGATCGGCATGAGATAGGTGCACGCGGCGCACAGCACGGCGAACAGCAGCGGCGCGGCCAGGACGCCGCGCACCCCGTCCAGGAGAGCCCGGAAGGCGTGCCGGACCGTCACGGCGAGGACGGCGACGATGGCGACCGTCCACACCCACTGCGCGACCGGCCACGACATCATGGCGAGCGGCACCGCCAGCATCGCGGCCACCGGCGGATAGGTGAACGGCAGCAGCTGGGGAGCCGGCGTGATCACGTCGTAGACGGGCAGACCCCGCAGCAGCGCCCAGCCGCCCGTACGGTAGACGTCCAGGTCCACCAGACGCTGGTCCTCGGGGTTGGTCAGCCAGTAGGCGATCAGCGGCGACGCCGCGGCGGCCAGCGCCACCAGGGCGAGCGCCCACGCCCAGGCGGGCCGGCGGCCCCCGGCGATGCGGCCAGTCGTCATGACCAGGCAGGCTACCGTGGACCGTGTCCGCACCGTTATCGATCATGAGGGAGCGCGGGACAGTGCCACCTGGATCAGCCCCGGCACAGGGCCCGGCTCGGGGCCCGGCACAGGGCCCGGCTCGGGGCCCGGCACAGGGCCCGGCTCGGGGCCCGGCGGCCCGAGCCGCGGCGAGGCTGTTGGCGTCGATCCTGGTGCTCGTCGTGGCGGCCCTCGTCCTGCCCGCCGCTCCCGCGTCGGCCGCACGGCAGGCGGCCGCGGTGACGGGCCGGGTCGTGGTGATCGGAGTGCCCGGCCTGCGCTGGGACGACCTCGACCCGCGACGGACCCCCGCCCTGTGGGGGCTGGCCGCCCGCGGCTCCGGCGCGTCGCTGTCCACGAGGACGGTCCCTCCCGAGGGGCTGCCGGTGACCTGCCCGGCCGCCGGCTGGCTGACGGTCTCCGCGGGCCAGCGGGCGGGAGCTCCCGGCGCCGGTTGCGGCCCCCTTCCCGAGCCCGTGACCGCCGCCGGCGGCACGGCGACGATCCCGAACTGGTCCGAACTGGTCGCCGTGCAGCAGGCCGGTCCCTTCAAGGCCCGGCTCGGACTCCTCGCCGACACCGTGACCGCCGCCGGGGGAAGGATCGCGGCCGCCGGCCCGGGGGCCGCCCTGGCCGCCGCCGACCGGTCCGGCAGGGTCGCGACGTACGCCGCGACGCCCGCCGCGCTGCCCGACCTCGCGCCGTACGCCCTCGTGGTCGCGGAGGCGGGGGAGATCACCGGGGCCCAGGCCGACGGCCCGGCAGACGACCCGGCCGGTGACCAGGCCGGTGACCCGGCCGGCGACGGGCGCGGGCAGGCGCGGCGGGCGGCCGTGAGCGCCGCCGACCGGACCGTCGCCGAGGTGCTCGCCAAGGTGCCCGCCGGTTCGGCCGTGCTCGTGGCGGGGCTGTCCGACTCCCCCGGCCGCGGCGAGGGCGCCATCGCCCACCTGCACGTCGCGATCGCCGCCGGCGGGCCGTACGGGCACGGGGCGCTGACCGCCTCCTCGACCCGGCAGCGGGCGCTGGTCACGATCACCGACGTCACGACGACGGTCACGCACCTGCTCGGCCTCCCCACTCCCGACGGTGCGGTCGGCAGGCCCTGGTCCGGGGGCGGCGAGGCACCCTCAGCGGCCGAGCTGGCCGACGCCGACCTCGCGAGCCAGGTGCTCAGGGAGGTCAGAGAGCCGTTCTTCATCACGCTGGTCGCCGCGCAACTGCTCTTCTACGGCCTGGCCGCGCTCGTGATCAGGCGCCACCGGCGGATGCCGACGACCACACGGGTCGTCGCCACGGTCAGCGGCGCGCTCCCGGTGTCGATCTTCCTGGCGCAGCTCGTGCCGTGGTGGGGCTTCGCGCACCCGATGCCCGCCCTGCTCGGCACGATCCTGGGCTTCGCCGTCCTGGTGGCCGGGCTCGCGTACGCCGGGCCGTGGCGCCGCCATGTGCTGGGGCCGCCCGCCGTGGTCGCCGGGATCAGCTCGCTCGCGCTCCTCGCCGACGTGGTGACGGGCTCGCGGCTGCAGGTGAACGCGGTGGCCGGCTACGAGCCCGTGACCGGCGGCAGGTTCTACGGCTTCGGCAACATGGCCTTCGCCGTCTACTCGACCGGCACGATCCTGCTCCTGGCGGCCGTCGCCCACGTGCTGCGCCGCCGGCCGAGGCTCGCCGCGGCCGTGTGCGTGGCGTACGGCCTGCTCGCGATCGCGGGGGACGGCTGGCCGACCTGGGGCGCGGACTTCGGCGGGGTGCCGTCGTTCGTCCTCGGCGTGGCGGTGTGCGTGCTGATGGCCGCGGGCAAGCGTGTGTCGGTCCTCCGGCTGGGGCTGATCGGCGTGGCGGGGGTCGCGCTCATCTCGCTGATCGCGGTGGCCGACTGGCTGCGTCCCGCCGACCGGCGGACCCACCTCGGGGCGTTCGTCCAGCAGATCATCGGCGGCGAGGGCGGCTCGGTCGTCGGGCGCAAGCTCGGGGCGATGCTCCACACGCTGGGCAATCTCCCGCTGACGCTGCTGTCGGTGGTCGCGCTGGCGTTCCTGTTCCTCGTGCTGGCCCGGCCGTCCCGGTGGGGCGCGCCCGCGCTGAGCCTGGCCTACGAGCGGGCGCCGGAGCTGCGGGCCGGGCTGTTCGGCGCGCTGACCGCGGCGTTCGCCGGGTTCCTGATCAACGACTCGGGGATCGCGATTCCGGCGATGGCCCTGACGGTCGCGGTGCCGCTGGCGCTGGCGGCGTCCGTACGCGCGTTCCAGACCGCGCCGCCCACCACAGCAGCGCGATCGTCAGCGCCAGCAGGAGCGACGGCGCCACCCAGCCCCTGACCACGCCGACGAGCCACCCCAGGTCGGCCGGCTGATCCGCCTGACGCGCGGGCAGGTAGGCGAGCGAGAGCACGGCGAGCCGGGCGACCAGGAACGCCTCCAGGCCCGGCCAGGCGACCAGGGCCAGCAGCGCGAACCCCAGCCCGTCATACCAGGGCAGCGCGTACGGCGTGGCGAACAACCAGGCCACGGCGACGGCCAGGGCCACCACCGGCCCCTCGCGCTCGGCGGTGGGACGTCCACGCAGGAGGAGGGCGGCCAGCGCGGCCAGCAGGAGCAGCGACCCCGCCTGGATCCACGCCCGGTAGGCCCCGGACCCGAACATCACCTGCAGGGCCCTTTGCGCGAGCTTCCACGGCGTGGCCAGCGAGACCGACTTGCTGGCGTTCAGCAGCTGGTCGAGCGCGTGGGGCCCGGCCAGCAGGTAGGCCACGACCACGGTCAGCGCCGCCGGCCCGGCGACCAGGGCGAGCCGCCGGGGGCTCCTGCGCAGCTCCCACGCCGTGCCCAGCGCCACCAGGCCCACGGTGGCCTTGACCGCGACCCCCAGGCCGAGCGGCACGCCCCGGCGGGCGACCAGCCCGGCCACGACGAACGCGATCGCCACGGTGTCGAGGTGCATCCCGGCCACGAGCTCGTAGACGAGCAGCGGATTGGCCGTCCACAGCAGCGCCGCGCGGCGCTGCCGCACGGGATCGCCGGCGGTGGCGCGGTGGAGCAGCAGGCCGGTGGCGACGAAGGCGGCGGCGTTGACCAGGGCCATCACGAAGACTGTCAGGCGGACCGAGTCGCCCCCGACGTGGCTCGCCAGCGCCTGCACGGCCGTCGCGACCGGGCCGTACACGCTGGGCGTCCTGGTCCACTCCTCCACCCGGCCGACGACGGGATCGGCGGGAAGGTCGGCGGGCACGGTCGCGTACGGGTCGTGGCCGAGGGCCGCCATCCGGCCGTACGCCGCGTAGTTGAGGTGGTCGGCCGACCCCGAGGGCGGCAGGAACGCGAGGACCGCGGCGGCGGCGCACCCGGCGACGACCAGCGTGCGCGCCTGCGGCATCCGGTCGGCGTAAGCGAGGCCGGCGGCCAGGCCTGCCGTGCCGAGGACGAGCGCCGCGGCGGCCAGCGCGACGACGAGACGACCGTCCGGCGCGAGATCGAGCGAGTAGGGAGGCTGCCACGACCGCCCCGGCAGTCGGGGCACCATCGCCGACGGCCCGAGGACGCCGATGGTGATCGTGAGAACGATCGACAGGCCGCCGGCGGCCGGGGCCAGCCGGGCGGCGATCCGAGCACGCCCCCGCGAATCCACCCCCAAATTCCACCACACCCGCGCCGTGATCTTGGATTTTGTCGCAAGTGGCGGCGTCGACCAGGGGCTATCCCTTTCGTGATCTTGCACTGATCACGACCGACGGGCACTCACCTGCGGCATCTCGGCAGATGATCTTGCATCGCGACGGACAGTGCAAGATCACGAACAATGTAGCCGCGGGCAAGACGCCCGCAGGTCGCTTTGCTGCATGATCACGGAGCCGATCGGCCCAGGTAGACGCGCAGCCTGCGACAAACTACAAGATCACGGCGGGGGTTAGGGGAGGTGGCGGCGGGGCGGGCGCAGGGCGGCGCGTGCCTGGTCCACTGCGGGCTCGCGGGCGGCGAGGGCCAGGCCGACGTCGCGGAGCTGCTTGGCCCTGTGCAACTGGGCGCGCCAGTCGGTGCCGGTCGCCCGGTGCGACATCTCGACCTCGGCCTCGACCACTCGGAAGCCCTTCCTGAGCAGGTCGACGGTCATACCGGTCTCGACGCCGAAGCCGTGCGCGAGCGGCCGGGCCGCCTCGAACGCCGCCCGGGTGAGGCACCGCTGCCCGTTGAGCGGCTGGGTGGCCTCCCAGCCGGTGAGCCGCTTGATGCCGTCGCGGGCCAGCCGCACGACGATGCCGTGCCCGCCGAGCTTCACCCTGGTCGCGAACTTCGCGATGGTCATGTCGGCCTCGCCCGCGCGCACCGGCGCGATCAGCGGGAGAGCCGCCGCCGCCGTCTCGCCCAGGTCGGCGTCCAGGAACAGCAGGTGCCGGGGATGGTCCTCGTCCAGGAGGCGCACGGCCTCGGCGCCGCTCTCCATCGCCGCCGCCTTGCCCCGGTTGCGGCTGTGCCGTACGACCCGGGCGCCCGCCGCCCTGGCCACCCGGCCGGTCTCGTCGGACGAGCCGTCGTCGACCACGACCACGAGATCCACGCCGGGCAGCTTCAGGGCGGCGGTCACGGTGGCGCCGATCCGGTCGGCCTCGTCCTTCGCCGGGATCACCACCGCGGTGTCCGGCTCGGGTACTGCCATCTCCCCCATGCGCCTAGCCCTGATGCTCGGCCGTGAGCAGGTCGGCGGGCACCGTGTCGTGCACGGTGAACACCGAGTCCAGGCCGGTGACCTGGAGAATCTTGCGTACCGCCGGTCTCGGGGCCGCCACCTCCAGCGTGCCGCCCCGCTCGCGCAGCCGCTTGAGCGCCGACAGCAGCACGTTCATGCCCGTGGAGTCGCAGAACTCCACTCCTGACATGTCGATGACCACCCTGTCGGGCCCGGTCTCCAGCAGACGGGTGAACTCCGCCTGCAGCCGGGGCGCGGTATATAGGTCGATTTCGCCGAAGACGGCCATGACGGCCTGACTGGCGTGGGATTGCGTCGCGACTTTGAGCTCCACGAGGCGCACACTAGCGTCGTCCCGGCCCCGGGTCACGCTCCATCGGATTCGTCGAAGAGTCGTCCGCCCTTTGTCCCCGATTCCGGCCCCACGTAAACGCGGAGTGCGCGAAGCTTGACGGTATGCGACACCGGCGTCGCCGGATGGAGGGCCCGGATCCTCCGCGTCTTGGTCGTCACTTCGCAAAGGAGGGCGGGCGCCGAGCACAGCGGGCCCGAGAGCAGATGAACAGTGAGATTCCCGAGGATCCACAGCGGCGTGTGCTACGCGAGCATCTGGAGACCATGCAGGTGCGCACCGAGAAGGCCTCGTCGTGGCGCGACGCGGCCGAGCCGCTGCGCGGCCTGGTCAACCGCGAGGGGTACGTCCCGGTCAGCGCCCGGCTGGCGTCCGAGGACCTCGACTTCCTCGCCAAGGCGCGCGAGGAGCTGCTGAGCTTCTCCGAGCTCGGCATCCGGCTGCTCGATCTGCACCAGCCCCGGGACGCCGGCGGTATCTCCAGCGACCCGGGCAACCCGATCCTGCGGTGCCGGAGCTGCATGTGGCGCTGGCCGTGCCCCACGTTCCGGGCCATGGCGGAGGCGTTCACCCCGCGCCGGCGGGAGGTCGCCCCGGACGTCCCCTCCTGGCGCGGCCAGCTGGAACACCAGACCGACCTGTGACCTGGGCGGCGAGCGCGGCGCCGAGCCGCGCTTCTCATGCCGGAACCGGCGACGCCAAGAGTCACCAAGTCGGTGTTAAGTGTTCGCCATGGAGGCGTTCCTAACGTCCTCTGTGTAAGGGCCGGTGCGCGGAGACGGGCGCCGGCCGACACAGGAGAGGACCGCGGAGCCCGGGCGTCGAAGGGCTTGCCGGGTCCCGGATGGGAAGAGCGTCATGAAGCTGGTCTACAAGGTCCTGGCCGCACTCGTCGCGGTCGAGGTCGCCGTGCAGGCGATGATGGTCGTGCTCGGCGACGCGGGGCTGTTCAAGTACATCGAGCAGGGCGGCGTGATCGACAAGGCGGGCGTGGAGAGCGGGGGAATCGAGTTCCCCGAGTTCTTCGCCTTCATGGTCCACGGCATGAACGGGATGATGATCATCCCTGCGATCGCGCTGCTCCTGCTGGTCTCCTCGTTCTTCGCGAAGCTCCCCGGCGCGGTCAAGGGGGCCGCCCTCGTGGTCCTGCTCGTCGCGGTCCAGGTCTCCCTGGGCCTCCTCGGCCACCAGATCCCCGCCCTGGGCGCCCTGCACGGCCTGAACGCGCTGCTGCTGTTCGGCGCGGCCGTCCACGCGGCGCTTCGCGGGCGTCGGGCGGCGGCGAGCGTGACCGCCCAGCCCCACGCCCGGGTCGAGACCGTCGTCTGACGACGACTCGCATGGACGGGACTCGCCGTCGCGGCGCCCGCCTCCGGACCGTCCTGGCGGGCGCCGCGACCATCGCCCTGCTCGGCCCGCCGGCCTGGATGTGGCAGGACAGCCTCATGCCCGGCGCGTACTCCGTCATGGACATGGGGTACGCGGACTACGGCGGCGCCCTGACACACGTGGCCGCCGGCACCTCCGCGCACTCGGCGCACACGCCCTCGGCGCACACCCACTCGGAACACGCGGCGTCGGAACACGCGGCGTCGGCGCGCAGCCTGACGTCGTTGACGGCCGACCCCGACCGCGAGGCCGACGTCTCGATCACCCTGGTCGCGCGCAGGCAGCGGTTCCGCCTGTCCACCGGCCGCCCGGTGGACGGGTACACGCTGAACGGCACCTCCCCCGGCCCGGTCATCCACGCGACCGTCGGACAGTTGGTGCAGGTCCGCCTGGTCAACGAGTCGGTGCCGGACGGCATCACGCTGCACTGGCACGGCGTCGACGTGCCCAACGCCGCGGACGGGGTCGCCGGTGTCACCCAGGACGCGGTCGGCGTGGGCCGGTCGTTCACCTACCGGTTCGTCGCCGGTCAGGCCGGCACCTTCTGGTACCACTCCCACCAGGTGTCCCACGAGCAGGTGCGCCGCGGCCTGCTGGGCGCCCTGGTGGTGACCCCGGCGGCGCGGCCGCCCGCGGGCACGGCCGACGTCGTGGCGCTGTTGCACCTCTACGACGGGGCCCGCACGATCAACGGGCGTGAGGGAGACGTCCGCGCCGAGGCCCTCCCCGGCGAACGGGTGCGCGTACGGATGATCAACACGGAGAACGGCCAGACGTCCGTATGGGTCAGCGGCGCCCCGTTCCGGCTCATCGCCGTGGACGGCACGGACCTGCACGAGCCCGCTCCCGTACGGGACACCGCCGTGACGGTCACGGCGGGAGGCCGGGCCGACATCGAGGTGACGATGCCCGAGGACGGCTCGCCGGTGCGGGTGCACATCGGCGGTCCGGCCGGCGTCGTGCTCGGTTCGCGGTCGTACGACGTGCCCGCCGTCCCCCGGCCCGCGACCTCGCTGGACCTGCTCACCTACGGCACGCCGGCGCCGCTCGGGTTCGACCCGGACCGGCCCGATCGGCGGTTCGACTACGTGATCGGGCGCCGTCCGGGCTTCCTCGACGGACGTCCCGGAATCTGGTGGACGATCAACGGCCACATGTTCCCCGACGTGCCGATGTTCGTCGTCGCGGAGGGCGACGTGGTGCGGGTGCGGATCGTCAACGACAGCGGAGAGCCGCACCCGATGCACCTGCACGGCCACCACGCCGTGGTGCTGAGCCGTGACGGCGTGCGCGCGACGGGCGGCCCCTGGTGGGTGGACTCGCTCGAAGTCGGCGCCGGCGAGTCGTACGACCTCGCCTTCGTCGCCGGCAACCCGGGCATCTGGATGGACCACTGCCACAACCTGCCGCACGCCACGGAGGGGCTCGTCGCCCATCTCATGTACGAGGGGGTCACCACGCCCTTCACCGTGGGCGGGACGGCCGGGAACGAGCCGGAGTGACCCCCGGCCGCGGCGAGGCGCGGTCAGGCCAGTGGCAGCGTGATCGTGAACAGGCAGCCGGGGCCCCGGTTGACCACGTCGATCTCGCCGTCGTGGGCCTCCACGATGCCGCGCGCGATGGCGAGGCCGAGCCCGGCGCCGCCGTCGGGGCCGGGTGTCCGCGCCGCCTCGCCGCGGAACGCGACGTCGAAGACCCGGGGAAGGTCCTCCTCCGGGATGCCGCCGCAGCCGTCCAGCACGGACAGGCGGGCGGTCGTCCCCTCCGCCACCGCCCGTACGACGACCGTGCCCCGGGCGGGCGTGTGGCGGATGGCGTTCACCACCAGGTTGCGTACGGCCCGGCCGAGTTGCCCGGCGTCCGCGGACACCGGGACCCGCGGGTCCGCCTCGCCGGTGAGGTGCACGCCTTCGGCGCGGGCCAGCGGTTCGACGGCGGCGAGGGTGTCCGCGACGAGGTCGCCGAGCCCCGTGCGGGTGAGCCTGGGCCGCAGCGTGCCCGCGTGGATGCGCGACAGCTCGAACAGGTCCTCCACCATCCCGGCGAGCCGGTCCACCTCCACCCTGATCTGGACGTGGTAGCGCTTGACGGTCTCGGGGTCGTCGGCCACTCCGTCCTCCAGGGCCTCCACCATCGCCCGCATGCCGGCGAGGGGAGTGCGCAGGTCGTGGCTGACCCACGCGACCAGTTCGCGCCGCGCGCTCTCCAGCGCCCGCTCGCGTTCGTGGCCCAGCCGCAGCCGCTCGTACGCCTGCTCAAGCGCGGTGCTGATGGTCTGCAGTTCGGCGGGGAGCGGCGCGGGCGGCGGGGTGAACAGGCCGGAGGGCGGCACGCTCTCCAGCGCGCCGACGAGGCTCCTGCTGGCGCGCACCACCGTGCGGGCGTTCACCAGCGCGACGCCGATGCCCACCAGGCCGCCGATGCCGACGACGGTGAGCACGATGTTCTTCGGCCGCCCATCGAGGATCATGGCGAGGGTGATGGCGACCACCCCGGCCAGCGTCGCGGAGACCGTCACGGCCGCGACGACCGCGAGCATCACTCCGATCGACCGGCGGCGCAGCACCCGCAGCAGCGCCAGGCCGAGGGCCGCGATGACGAGACCGAGCCCGGCGGCGACCGCGACGATCTGGACGATCACGACAGCGGCTCGTAGCGGTAGCCGACGCCCCAGACCGTGACGATCCGGCGCGGGTCGGTGGGATCGTCCTCGATCTTCTCCCGCAGCCTGCGCACGTGGACCGTCACCGTGGAGGAGTCGCCGAACGACCAGCCCCAGACCTGGTCGAGCAGGGCCGTGCGGCTGAACGCCTGGCGGGGGTTGCGCAGCAGGTAGACGAGCAGATCGAACTCCCGGGCGGTCAGCGTGATCTCCTTGCCGTCCAGGCGCACCTCGTGGGCGCCGACGTCCACCACCAGGTCGCCGTCACGCAGCACGCCGGTGCCCGTCGGCACCAGCGCGCCGCGGGCCCGCCGCAGCACGGACTGCACGCGCAGGGCCAGCTCGCGCGGGCTGAACGGCTTCGTCACGTAGTCGTCGGCGCCGGTCTCCAGGCCGACCACCCGGTCCATCTCCTCACCGAGGGCGGTCAGCATGATCACCGGGACGGGCCACCGCTCCCGCAGCTTCCGGCAGACCTGAAGACCGTCGAGCTTGGGCAGCATCAGGTCGAGCACCATCAGGTCGGGCGGGTCGGCCAGCGCCCGCCGCAGCGCCTCGGCCCCGTCACCCACGCACTCGACCTGGTGCCCGTCCCGCTCCAGATAGCGGGCCACCACCTCGGCGACGGTGGGGTCGTCGTCCACGACCAGGACACGGGCGGCGGGGTTCGGCGACATCGGACTCCTCGGGACGACCTGCCTCCACACCGTAATCCACCGGACGTTTGTCCTCGCCCACAGCGGAAAGAGGCCCGATCCTGGAAGGGATCGGGCCTCGGGTACCCACCGCTCTCGCGGGTCGCGGCCGACGTAGCCGGCCGGTGTGAGCGGATGCTCTCGCGGTGCCGGGGGATCGGCGCCGACCGGCTATGGCCAGTCGATGTCGGACACGACCGCCGGAACCGCCGGCCAGTCGATGTCGGACACGACCGCCGGAACCGCCGGCCAGTCGATGTCGGCGGCCACCGGACGGCCGGTGGGCGCCGACGCCGACAGCCCTGCGCCGAACAGGAGAAGCCCGGCCACGGCCAGAGCAGGCATGCAGAGAGCAGCGATGTAAGCGAAAAGGTGCTTGTACATGACTGGTCCTCGCAGGATGACTCGTCGAGCGCAGGGCGTGATCGGCAGCCCCGGCGCCCTTCATCGGCTCTGGCTGACAATCTAACTAAGGGGCGAACATCTTGGCAATAGATTTGCCTAAATTAGGAAATAGTTGCCCGGCGCTGCTAAGCAATACTTGCCTATCGTCCTGTTCTCCATTTTCGGGCGTCCGTTTAAACGTATTTCCGCCCCCCTGCCGGCTCGACTTCGAAGCGCACCGACGCGGCCAGGCCGAGGGCCAGCTCCCGCGCCTGTTCCGGGGAATCCGCCCCCACGACCAGGGCGCCCACCCGGTCAGCCGACTGCCGTACCGGGCCGACGACGTCGCCGGGCCGTACGCCGAGTTCGGCGTGGAGTACGGCGGGGTGCGCCGCCACCTCGGCCCAGCCCTCCACCCGCGTCAGCCGGCCGGGCGGTGCGGTGAGGAAATACGAGGCCGCCGCACGCACCGGGGTGAGGTTCTCGTTCACCGGCCTCCCCAGGAGGTCGTCGAAGAGCAGGCCGAACAGTTCCAGCCCGGGAACGGCGTGCTCGAGCAGCCGGTGGATCCAGTCGCCGCCGGGGCGCGGATGCACCTCACCGAGCACGACGCCCTCCCGCGTCAGCCACAGCTCGGCGTGGAAGACGCCGAATCGCAGGCCGAGGGCGGTGAGCGCCCCGGTGACCTGCTGTTCGACACCCGCGAGAACGTCGCCGGGCAGTCCGGCGGGCAGCACGTGCCCGATCTCCACGAAGTACGGCGGCGGTAGCTTCATCTTGGCCGTCACGGCGAGCACCTTGGGGACCCCGCCGAGGAAGACGCCCTCCACGCTGTACTCCGGCCCCTCGACGAACTCCTCCACCAGGAACAGGTCCGGGTCCGGCAGTGCCCGGACGGCGGCGGGCAACTCCTCCACCCCGGTCACCTTCCGCACGCCGATGCTGCCCGCGGCATCCCGCGGCTTGACGACCCATGGACCGGAGCCGTCCGCCAGAAAGGCGGCGGCCTCGTCGGCGGACGCGCACAGCCGCACCGCGGGCTGAGGGAAGCCCGCCGCCGCCAGCGCGGCGCGGCAGGCGTCCTTGTTGCGCACGCGCCGCACCGCGTCGGCCGGATTTCCGGGCGCGCCGAAGACGGCAGCGGCATCGGCGACGGACAACTGGACGGTGTCGCGCAGGCCCAGGACCATGTCGAAACGGTCGCCCCGGGCCGCGCGCTCCCTGACCCACCGGGCACAGGCGCCGGGGTCGTCCGCGTCCACGGCGGTGACCTCGTCGGCCAGGCGGTTCACCTCCGGCGTCGCGGCCAGCGACCGCGGACGGTTGATGAGATGGGTGTGGATGCCACGGGCCCGCGCCTGGGTCAGCGCGATGGTGGAGATGTCCACGCTGGTCGAGATCGGGCTCGCGCCTCCGGCGAACAGCAGGCGTGGCGGTGTGGCTGTGCTCACGTTCTCTCCTTGTGTGGTGGCGGCGTGCGGTGGTGGCGGCACCGGTACGGATGGATGTCCGGCCGGCCGCGGAGATCATCGGGACAGCAGGCGGCGGAGCCAGGCGACCCGCACCTCGTGCGCGGTCCGGGAGACGACGGCCTCCGGCACCCACTCGTCGAAGCTGTGGAACGCTCCGGACCACACGTGGAGCTCGGCCTCGCCCCCGGCCCGCCAGACGCGGCTCGCGTAGTCGATCCCCTCGTCCCGCAGCGCCTCGACCGATCCCACCTCGATGAGGGCGGGCGGAAGGCCGGACAGATCCGCCGCCCGGGCGGGTGCGGCGTAGGGGGAGACCTCGGCCGTCCCGCGGCGTTCGCCGAGCAATGCGGTCCAGCCGGCGAGGTTGGACAGGCCGTCCCACAGGCCGACGCGCGCCATCTGCCGTACCGAGAACGTGTCGCATCTGTCGTCGAGCATCGGGAACTGCAGCATCTGCCCGAGCAGGCGGGGAGTGCCGCGATCCCTCGCCAGCAGGGCGAGACCGGCGGCGAGCGCACCCCCGGCGCTGTTGCCGCTGAGGATGATCCGGCCGGGGTCCACATCGATCTCGCGCCCGTGGTCCGCGACCCACGTCAGCCCGGCGTAGCAGTCCTCCACGGGCGCCGGGTCGGGATGCTCGGGGGCGAGGCGGTAGTCCGGGGCCACCACGGCGAGCCCCAGCTCGGCGGCCCGGTCCAGCTCTCCGGCGAGTTCGGTGGACCGGTTGCTGCCCGCCACCATGCCGCCCCCGTGTGTGTTGTAGACGACCGGGTACGGCCCGGTCCCGGTCGTGGGCCTGCAGATGAGCAGCGGCACGTCACGGGCGCCATCCGGGCCCGGCACACGTCTTTCCTCGATCTCGAACATCCCGCCACGCGCGATGTCGTCGTCCGACAGTCTGCCCTCCGCGGAGCGCCGGCGCCGGTCGGCGATCAGTTCGGGCGTGAGAGGCGTGGGCAGCCGGTCCAGGATCTCCCGCAGCGGGCCTCCCAGCTCCGGGTCGAACGGCGGCACGCCCTGGCGAACTCGCTTGCTGATGGTCATGTCGCTCCCGGTTTCGTCAGAGTGTCGAGGGCAAGGACTTGCCAGAGTTGCCTAAAATGTTGCCCCAGAAGCCAAAGAACTGGCAATAACGGTGGTCGCGGTACTAGCGTGATCCCATGCGCATTCGGGAGTTCGTCGAGTCCGACTGGGATCAGGTGTGGCCGGTGGTCCGCGAGGTGGTGCAGGCGGAGGAAACCTTTCCGTACGACCCCGCCATGACCGAGGCGGAGGCGCGCGACATCTGGATTGAGAGACCCCCGGGCCTGACGGTCGTCGCGGTGGCCGGTGACCGGGTCCTCGGCACCGCCAAGATGGGCACCAACCGCCCCGGCCGCGGTTCGCACGTCTCGACCGCGAGTTTCATGGTCGCCGCCGAAGCCCGCGGACAGGGCGTCGGCACCGCGCTCTGCCGGTACGCGTTGGACTGGGCGCGCGAACACGGATACGCGGGCATGCAGTTCAACGCCGTGGTGGAGTCCAACCACACCGCCGTCACCCTCTACGAGCGGCTCGGATTCCGGATCGTCGGTACGGTCCCCGGCGCGTTCGACCATCCGAAGCTGGGTCGTGTCGGTCTCCACGTCATGTACTGCGAGTTCTGAAACCGTCGTCTCCCCGGGCGGCCGGGGAGCCTCACTGGAGGATGTGATCATGAAGCAGTCGCGCCTCACGCACATCTCCGCCCCTGAGGGCGTCTTCCCGAGCGACGGGTACACCCATGTGGTCACCGGTCCGGGACGCCTGGTCGCCGTGGCCGGTCAGATGCCCTTCGACCCGAAGGGCGAGCTGGTGGGCGAGGGAGACCCCGCCGCGCAGGCACGGCAGATCTTCGAGAACATGAGCCGCTGCCTGTCGGCCGCGGGAGCGACCTTCGGGGATGTGATCAGGCTCAACTACTACGTGACGGACATCGCGCACGTGCCCGCGATCCTGTCGGTGCGCGACGAGTTCGTGGACCTCACACGTCCGCCCGCCAGCACGGTGGTCCAGGTGGTCGCCCTCTTCCGGCCGGAACTGCTGATGGAGATCGACGCCCTCGCCATCGTCCCGGAACCCGTCCCTGAACCCGTCCCGGCGACCGGCGGCTGACCTCCGGGCCGTCACGCGCCGCCGGCCACCATCAGCCGGCGGGCCGACGTCCCGAACCACCCCGCCGAACCACGCCGCCGAACCACGCCTCCCGATCGCGGGTGTCAGGCATCCGCGACGACCGACTCCTCCGTGAACCAGCGCGCCAGGCACCTGATCCGGTCCGCCGCCTCCTCCTCGTCGCGTCCCTCCACCACCGCGGTGCCGGCGATCGCGCAGGACGCCTGGCGCGCGTCGGGCATGCGGTCGCCCGGCCGCGCCCGCACCGACACATACCAGACGCCCTCCTGAGCCGCCACTTCCGGCTCGCTCGGGCAGGACCGCAGCGTTCCCGGCGCGGTGGTCAGGAAGACGTCTCCGAAGCTCGACTCGGCGACCGACGGCGCGACCCCCGGCTCCAGGTCGAGCACCGCACGCGCCCACTCCTCGTGCAGGTCCACCCCGTGCTGCAGCCGGATCATCTCGTCGAAGGAACCGCCGGGGATGCGGCCGCCGCACTCGCCGAACACCAGCCGGTCGCCCTGATCGAAGACCTCCATGTGGAACACGCCGTCGTGGTGCCCGAGCGCCTTCATGGCGTGCGCCGCGAACTCGCGCGCCCTGCCGTACAGGCCGGGGAACCGCCCGGGGTGGCGGACGACGGACGCCACCACCCCGCCGTCCCTGATCGACAGGACGTTCTGCAGGTAGCGCCCGACCGAGACGAACACCACGTCCCCGTGCCTGACGACCCCGTCGATGTGCAGTTCGGCCCCGTCCACCCACGCCTCGGCGAGCCAGGGGCCGTCCTCCGCCCGGAGCCGGCGCGTGAGCTCCGCGCGTTCCTCCTCGCCGTGCCAGGCGTGCACCCCGCGGGTGGCCGAGTTCGCCAGCGGCTTGACCACTCCCCGTTCGTACGGCACCCGCGCGAGGTCGCCGGGACGGACCACGAACCGGGTGTCCGCGACGGGGATCCCGGCGGACCGGATCCGCCGCTTCTGCAGGTCCTTGTCCCGCAGCGCCAGCGCGTCCCCGGGCGTCATCGGGCTGCGGGACCCTCCGAGCACGGCCGCGGTGACCAGCGTGAACTCGAACTCGCTGCAGACCACGTCGAAGTCCTGGGGGCGCAGGTCGTACCGGGTCAGACCGGCGAGCACGGACTCGGCGCTGCTCGCATCCGGCACCGCGATCGCCCGCGCGTCGTCGAGCAGCCCGGCCCGCAGCGCGTCGTCGCCCGCGGCGAGCACGCACGTGACCTCGGCGCCGAGCCGGCGCAGGGCGGCGACCGCCTCGGGGCGCCATCCGATCAGCAGGACTTTCCGCTTCGCCATCTCACGTTCCTCCTGGGAAAAGGCTGGGCCCTGTCACCGCGAAAGGCTCGGCGCCGGCGACCGGGCGAGGACGTCATCGGGCCGCGATCCGCACCGGGATGCTCTGCGCCCCGGTGACCGCGATGGACCGGAGGCGGACCGCGGGACCGGTCTGTTCGATCCCGCGCACGGTGTCGAGGATCTCGGAGAAGAGGATCCTCATCTCCGCTCGCGCGAGCGTGCCGCCGATGCAGACGTGCTCGCCCGCCGCGAGGGCGATGTGCCGGTTCGGGGTCCGGGTGATGTCGAAGCGGTACGGCTCGGCGAAGACGTTCTCGTCGCGGTTGGCCGACGGCAGCCACAGCACCACGCGGTCGCCCGCCCGTATCTCCTGTCCCCTGACCACCGTGTGCCTGGTGGCGGTGCGCATGCTGTGCGTGGCGCTGGAGGTCCAGCGCAGGATCTCCTCCCCGGCCCCGGGCAGCAGTTCCCGGTTCTCCCGCAGCAGCCGCCACTGGTCGGGGTGCTCAAGGAACGCGAGCATGCCGCCGGCCAGTGCGAGCCGCCCGTTCTCCGTGGCGCCCACCAGGTTCTCGCAGTTGAGGAGGATCTCCTCCTCGGTGAGCGGCTCGCCGTCCACCTCCCCGTGGACCAGCGCGCTCATGAGGTCGTCGGCCGGTTCGGCCTCCCGCCGATCCATCAGGTCGATGAAGTACGCCATGAACCGCTGGTGCGCGGCGAGCGACGTGTGCGCCTCGAACGCCTCATTGGTCCAGCGGAACAGGTCCTCGTGGTCCTCGGCCGGCACGCCGATGATGTGGCAGATGACCGAGATCGACAGCCGGCCCGCCACGTCGTGCACGAAGTCGCACTCACCCGTCTCGGCGGCCCGTGCCAGCACCGCGCTCGTCGCCGACCGGATGTACTCCTCCAGCCGGCGCACTCCCCGGGTGCTGAACCATTCCGCCATCAGGGAACGCAGGCGCTTGTGGCGCGGCGGGTCGCTCAGCGCCAGCGTCAGGCCTCCGCCGGGATCGTCGCCCAGCCTGACGGGGCGGAGCAGGACCCCCCGCGCCGAACTGAACGTCGCCGGATCCCGGTAGACGGCGCGGACGTCCTCGTGCCTGGTGAGTGACCAGAAGCCCGGCATCTCCGCGGGCGGGTGCCAGCAGACCGGGGCCTCCGCCCGCATCCACCGCCACACTGCGTGCGGGTCGCCGGTGGCGTGCAGGCCGGGGTCGGTGAGGTCGGTGAAGCTCGTGGTCGAGACGGTCATGGCCGGCCTTCCTCCGGAAGGGTGCTCAGGCGGTCGGTGAACCTCTTGGCCAGCTCGCGGGCGGTCGGCTGCCCGACGGCGTCCGGACGGAAGCCCACCACCAGGGTGATCCCCCCGCCGTCGTCCGGCCACAGTTCCGCGTGCAGTTCGAGGGGAAGGTCGAGGTACGGCTGCCGTACGAACGTGGTCGTGAGCCCGGCCAGGTCGAGCCGCGGCCGTGTGTTGTCCTGCAGGGCGAAGAGGGTCTGGTACAGCGGTGGCCGGCCGGTGCGCGGCGGGTCGAGCACCCGCAGCACGTCGGTGAACGGCACGTCCTGCGCGGCGAGGGCGCGTCCCGCGATGCGCGCGGTCTCCCTGACCGCCCGCGTGCCGCCGTCCAGCGCCGAGCCGCGCATGCGCAGGCACAGCACGGCGATGTGGCAGCCGACGGCCCGCTCCAGCTCCGGGCCGTCCCGCCGGGCCACGGGCACGCCCACCGCGAAGTCGCGCTGCCCGGTGACCTCGGCCATAGTCGCCGCCCACTGGGACAGCAGGACGGCGAACCGGGTGACGCCGAGCCGCGCGGCCAGGGCGTCCACCCGCCGCACGACGGCGACATCCAGCGTGACCTCGACGTGCCCCGGCGGCCCCGGCCTCGCTTCACCGGGGTCGAGCGGCCAGCGCAGATCGGGCACGCCGGCCAGCTCCGCGACCAGGCGGTCCCGGTGACGGCCGGTCTCGGCGTGCTCCGCGTACGCCGCGCGCCCGGCGTGGATCTCCGCGAGTGACGGCGGCGGCGGTTCCGCCGGTGCGTCCGCGCCCCGTGCCGCGTTGTACGCCGCACCGAGATCGCGCGCGAGGACGGCCTCCGACCATCCGTCGAACGCGATGTGGTGCACCACGCAGCCGAAGACCGCGGTATGTCCCGTGCCCACGGGAACCACCGCCACCCGCCACACCTCGCCCTCGGCCGGGTCGAGGTCGAGGGAGAGTTCCTCTCGCAGCGCCTGTACGGCCTGGTCTACCGTCGGGCGCGACGGCAACCGCTGGAGCGGGGGAGGCGGGATGTCCACCGGCGTCGCGGAGGGCCGGGGATCGGGCAGGTATGCCGCACGCAGCGGCTCATGCCTCCGGTGCGCCGCGGCCACGGCGGCCTCGAGCGCCGCCAGGTCGAGCGGCCCCTCGATCACCCAGGTCAGCAGGCAGTGCGACGTCCGGTCCGCGGGGTCCATCAGGTGCCGGGTGAGGTACACGACCTGCATGGGTGTCAGGGGGACCGGGCCGGAGGGCCCGTGCGGGACGGAACCGGCGGACGCGGCGGACGCGGCGGGGGGCGTCGCCGTGGCGATGCCGCCGGCCGCCCGGGTGGCGCGCAGCCACTGGGCGAAGGCGGTCGCCGTGGGGTGCTCGTACAGCCCGGAGACCGGGACCGGGCGGGACAGCCGGGCCGCCAGTCGTGCGCAGACCCGGCCGGCGCCGAGGGAGTCGCCGCCGAGTTCGGTGAACGGCACGTCGAGCGGCACCCCCGCCCTGCCGAGGACCGTGCCGAACGTCTCCGCCACCGCGCCGAGGATCGGGTCCTGCGGGATCTCCCCGGCCGGGGTGAGGGCGCTGCGGGGAGAGGACGTCGTGGCAGGCGGGACCAGCGCCATCAGCGCGCGCTCGTCGAGCTTGCCGCGGTCGGTGACCGGGAAGGACTCGACACCGACCACCGCGGCCGGGCACTGGTAGGCGACGAGGGCGGAACGCAGGACCGGCAGCGCGTCCTCCAGCGGGTCCCCCAGCTCGGCGGGCACGCAGAACGCGACCAGGTCCCGTACGGCTCCGGACGCGTCCCTGCGGGGCAGCACCCGGCACGACCGCACGGACGGCAGCAGCCGCTCCACCTGGCGCTCGACCTCCGAGGGTTCGACGCGGTGCCCGCGGATCTTCACCTGCCGGTCGGCCCGACCCCGGAAGTGGAGCAGGCCGTCGGGTCCCCATTCGCCCAGGTCGCCGGTGCGGTAAACGCGCAGGAGCCTGCCGTCCTCGACGCGCACGTCGGCGAACTTCGCCCGGGTGAGCGCCGGGTCCCCCAGGTAGCGCAGGGCCAGGCCGTCTCCCGCGACGCAGATCTCTCCGACCTCGCCCACCGCGCACGGCCGGTCGCCGTCCAGGACGTGCACCTCCGTCCCGGGGACCGGCCGGCCCAGGGGGATGCCGCCGGGAAGGTCGCAGTCGGCCTCGCCGATCACATGGGTTGTGGCGAAGACCGTGTTCTCCACCGGGCCGTACCCGTTCAGCAAGGCGACCCGCGGGTGCCTGTTCAGGAACGCCCGGACGTGCGGGACCGACAGTCGCTCCCCTCCGGTCATGACCTGGCTCAGGCCCGTGAAGGCTTCCGGGTCCTCGTCCACCAGGGTGTTGAAGAGGCCGGCGGTGAGCCAGACGGTGTCCGCCCCGTGCGACCGTACGGCGTCCCGCAGCGCCTGGGCGGACAGGTACGGCTCCGACACGACGACCGAGACGCCGCCGTTGAGCAGCACGGACCACAGCTCCAGCGAGAAGGCGTCCCACGGCGTCGGCGCGGCCAGCGGCACAACGGTCCCGGCGGTGAAACGGGCGAAGCCCCCGGGCCGGAAGAGGCGGGCCGTGGCCCGGTGGGGCGTGAGCACGCCCTTGGGCTCGCCGGTGGTCCCCGAGGTGAAGAAGACGCAGCACGGGTGCTCGCCGCGGACCGGGACGGGCCGGAAGTCCGGCGCAGGCGCGACCGGCCCGGCCGGAGGGCGCCACACCGGCATGCCCAGGCGGCTCCCCGCCTCGTCCGCGGCGACCAGGAGCGGCGCCTTGAGCAGCGCGACGACCTCCCGCAGACGGCGTTCCGGCCAGCGGGGGTCGAGCAGCGCGTAGGCGGCGCCGGTCTTCAGGACCGCGAGCAGCGCGGTGACCAGTTCCGCGCTCCTGGGCAGCAGGATCGGCACCAGATCTCCGGGTGCGACCCCGGCGTGCGCCAGTAGTGCGGCCCAGGCGTCGGCGGTGCGGTCCAGTTCCCCGTACGTCACGCGGCACGGGCCCGCCACGAGCGCGACCGCCTCCGGCCGTGACGAGGCGAGCCGGGCGACGGTCTGGTGCAGCCCCTCATCCGGCGCCGTGTGGGGACGCCCTGCCGTCCACTGCGGATCCGGTCGCATGATGACCCTCTCCTCTCGGCGGGATACCGCGGACATTAATTGCCAGCTGTAGGCAATAAGTTGTCACAAGGATGCCTCCTGAGGCAACCTGCTGCACGGAAAGCGGTGCACCTCTTCCGAAGGTTGGTGACATGACCCGCGATCGTTCTCTCGACATCGCCGTAACAGGCATGTCCGCCCGGTTCCCCGGCGTCTCCGGCCTCACCGAATGGTGGTCGGCCCTGACGGCGGGACGGGTGCTGACAAAGCGGTACGACAGACAG
This sequence comes from Microbispora bryophytorum, assembly GCF_043197435.1. Lineage (NCBI taxonomy): Bacteria > Bacillati > Actinomycetota > Actinomycetes > Streptosporangiales > Streptosporangiaceae > Microbispora > Microbispora bryophytorum. The sequence goes on from NZ_JBICTF010000002.1 coordinate 679,085, forward strand.
GAGCTTCTCGACGCCGGCCTGCCGAAGTCCCTGCTCGACGACCCCGACTACGTCCCGGTCCGCGGGCACCTGGCCGACGCCGACCGCTTCGACAACGAGGTGTTCCAGATCAGCCCGCGCGAGGCCGAGATGATGGACCCGCAGCACCGCCTGATGCTGGAGACCGCGTGGGCGGCGCTGGAGGACGCCGGGATCGCACCGTCGTCTGTGGGGCCCGTCACCGGCGTGTACGCCTCCGCGAGCGGTAGCGGCTACCTCCACCGCATGCTCGCCGGGGGCATGCTCGACCCGCTGACCCTTGAGGACGCCGTGCACGGGAACGAGCCGGATTTCATGGCGAGTCACATCTCCTACAGGCTCGGCCTGACCGGTCCGGCGGTGGCCGTTCAGACGGCGTGCTCCTCTTCCCTGGTCGCCGTGCACATGGCCGTGCAGGCGCTCCTCAACGGCGACTGCGACCAGGCCCTGGTGGTCGCGGCGGGCGTCGCCTTCCCCCAGGCGGGCCACCTCGCCGTGCCCGGGGGCGTCCACTCGCCGTCCGGGCGCTGCCGCCCCTTCGACGCGGGCGCCGACGGCGTGGTCGCCGGCTCCGGCGTCGCCTGTGTGGTGCTCCGCCGCCTCGCCGACGCGCTCGAGGACGGCCCCGAGCCGTACGCGGTGATCCTGGGCACGGCGATCAACAACGACGGGGCCATGAAGGCCGGCTACTACGCGCCGTCGGCGGAGGGCCAGGAAGCGGTCATCCAGGCGGCCCTGCGGGCGGCCGACGTGGACGCCTCCTCACTGGGATACCTGGAGACGCACGGCACCGGGACACGGCTCGGCGACCCCATCGAGTGGTCCGCCGCGTCCGCCGCACTCGCCGGGACGGGCGCCCGCCTCGGGCAGGTGGCCGTGGGCGCGCTCAAGGCGAACGTCGGCCATCTCGACAACGCCAGCGGTCTCGCCGGCCTCATCAAGGCGACGCTGGTGGTCCGGGAGGGCGTGGTGCCGCCGGTGGCCGGGTTCACCCGGCTCAATCCCCTGCTGGAGACCGCGGGATCGCCGCTCTACGTGCCCGTGGAAGCGGGCCCCTGGACCGGCCCGAGCCCCCGTAGAGCGGGTGTCAGCTCGTTCGGCATCGGCGGCACGAACGCCCACGTCATCGTGGAGGAGGCCCCGCGGTCCGCGGCGGACGCGACGGGTGCCCAGAAGGCTGGAGGTGTGCACGAGGCTCTAGGTGCCGAGAAGGCTGGGGGTGTCCACGAGGCTGGGGGTGGCAAGGACGCGCCGGAGCGGGCGCGGCTGGTGGTGCTGTCCGCCGCCGGCCCTGAGGCCCTGTCCCGCTCGACGGAGCGGCTGCGCGAGTATCTGACTCACGGGCACGGCACTCACGGGCACGGCACTCAGGGACACGGCGCTCAGGGACACGGCGCTCAGGGACACGGCGCTCAGGGACACGGGGCCGGTGACGGCCCCGCCCTGGCCGACGTGGCCTTCACCCTCGCCGCCGGACGGGCGGAGCTGCCCGAGCGGCTGGCCGTCGCGGGACGCACTCCAGCCGAGATCGCCGCCCGCCTGAAGGACGGCGCGGTCCGCGGCCGCCGTCCCGCGGACGGGCCGCCCGCGTGCGTCTTCCTGTTCCCCGGCCAGGGCACCCAGCACCCGGGCATGGCCGTGCCCTTCGCGACGACCCTGCCGGGCTTCTCCTCCGGGCTGGAGCGTTGCCTCGCCGCCTTCCCGCCCGACCTGGCCGAGCGGACGCGCCGCGCCCTGCTGGATCCGGCCTTCCCCGCGGCGGAGTTGGAGGAGACCGAGCTCGCCCAGCCCGCCCTGTTCGCGGTGGAGTACGCGGCCGCCGCCGCCCTGGTCGCGCTGGGCGTCACCCCCGCGGCCGTGGCCGGGCACAGCCTCGGCGAGATCACCGCGGCCTGCCTCGCCGGGGTGCTCGACCTCGCCGACGCCGCCGGGTTCGTGGCCGCCCGCGGACGGGCCATGCAGCAGTGCCCGCCCGGGGCGATGCTCGCCCTGGGCTGCGACGCCTCGCGCGGCGAGGATCTCGTCCGTGAGTCGGGCCTGCGGCTGGACCTCGCCGCGGACAACGGTCCCGGCAGCTGCACGGTGGCGGGCACGGCCGAGAACGTGGCGGCGTTCCAGGAATGGCTGGGGGACCGCGTCTTCTCCCGCCGGCTGCGGACCTCCCGCGCGTTCCACTCCGCCCTCGTCGAGCCCGCCGTGCCCCGGCTGTCCGCGCACCTGGCGGGGACCGTCCTGCGCCCGCCTGCCGTGGCCCTCGCGGCCAACGCCACCGGGCGTGTCATCCCGGCCGGGGAGCCGATCGCGCCGGACCTGCTCGTCGATCAGGCCCGCCGTACGGTCCGCTTCGCCGCCGCCATGGAGGCGCTCGCCGAACGCGTCCCGGGAGCGACCGCCGTGGAGGTCGGCCCGGGCCGCGTCCTGTCGGCGCTCGCCGAGCAGGCGGGGCTGTCCGCCGTACCGCTGTCCCCTGCCCGCGCGACGCACGCGGTTGAGGAGGTGCTGACGGCGCTGGGAACGCTCTGGACTCGGGGACTGCCGATCTCCCTGACCGCGCTGTGCGGCGGAGGCCGCCGGGTCCGCCTGCCCGGCTACCCGTTCGCCGGGCCGAGATGGCTGGCCCCGGAGGCGGCGCCGGCCCCCGACGCGGCCCGCTCGGCCGCCCCGGCGGCGCTCGTACAGGCCGGCACGGATCGGAAGGCGGAGTCCGGCGACGAGAGCCGCCCGGCGGACGCCCCCTCGGAAACCGCGGCCCCCGACGTGTACAACGTGCTGGCGGACCTGTGGAGAGAGCTGCTCAAACCGTCCGAGCTGACCGGTGAGTCCGACTTCTTCCAGCTCGGCGGGGACTCACTGGCGATCACGCACCTGGCGCGGCGGGCCGGCCTGCGGCTCGGAGTCAAGGTGCCGATCCGCGACCTGCTGGCCGCCCGCACACTGGACCGTCAGGCCGAGGCGGTCCGCGATCTCCTGACCGGGCGGCCGGGGAGCGAGCCGGGGAAGGCCGTGAGCTGACGGCACGCGGCCCCGGCCCGGGATCGAGAACCCGGGCCGGGGCCGTGCACGGAGAAGGCGGAGCGGGGGCGCGACCGCGTCACCACGTCGGCGCGCCACCACGTCGGCGCGTCACCACGTCCACGCCACCTCGTCCGCGCGCCCCCGCTTCACCGGGAGGGGCGCCTCACCGGACCGTCACGCCGTCCAGAACCTCGGCGATCAACGCGTACGGCGGCGCGTCGATGAGGTAGAAGTGGTCGCCGGGCACGACGTGCTCCCGGAAGCCCCCCTCCGTCAGCATGCTCCACGGCCGCCGGTCGGCATCGCCGTCGGCGTCTCCGACGATCGTGGTCACCGGGCATCGCAGGGTGGGCAGAGGACGGAACTCGTACGCGTGGAACATCCTGCTGTCGCCGCAGATGTAGGGGAGGACCAGTTCCTGGAAGTCCGGGTCGGCGGCGAGTTCGGGATCGGTGCCGCCGAGCTCGATCAGCCGCGCGATCGTGGCGGCGTCGTCCCCAGGGAAGTCCTCGGGGAAGTCCTCGTCCGCCACCGGCGGGGGGCAGTCGCCCTCGCGGGAGCCGGAGGCGAACAGGTGCGTCACGCGGACGCCCCGGGCTTCCAGCGCCCTGGCCGTCTCGAGGGCCACCACGGCCCCCATGCTGTGCCCGAACAGCGCCAGCGGCCGGTCGCCGAAGGATTCCAGGACGTCGGCGACGTCGCGAGCGAGCCGCACCAGGTCCGTGGGGACGGGTTCCTGGATGCGCTCGGCCCGGCCCGGGTAGCGGACGGCGTGGACCTCGCTGCCGGGCAGGTGGTCGCCCCACGCGCGGAAGAAGGACGCCGACCCTCCGGCGTGGGGGAAGCAGACGAGCCGCTGCCGGGCTTCGCGCCGTGGCCGGAGGCACTGCAGCCAGAGTTCGGTGCGCTCGCTCATCTCGCGCTCTCCTGTCCCCGGGCGCGCTGCCGCCGGGCGCGTGCCGCGAGGCCCGCCGGATGCCGGCCACCCGGGCGGGCCGCCTCGGCCGTCGCGCCGCCGTCCCTGATCAGAGCGGCCTGGGCGGCCACGGTGGTACGGCGGAACAGCGAGACGACCGACGGCCGGGTCCCGGTGTGGCGCTCCAGGGCGTCCTGAAGCTGGAACATGGCCAGCGAGTTCCCGCCCAGGTCGAAGAAGTTCACGTCGGCGGGTACATGCCGCCGCTTCAACACCTCGGCCCACGCCGCGGCGACGCGCGACGTGAGGTCGTCGCCCCGCGCGACGGCCTGCGCCGGTTCGCCCCCGCCGTACGATCGCTCGGCGGCGGCGCTCAGCGCGGCGCGGTCCACCTTGCCGTTGACGGTCACGGGCAGGGCGTCGAGCATCTCGATGCGGGCCGGGACCATGACCTCCGGCAGCCGCCGCGTGAGCTGTTCCCGCAACGGCTCGGGAAGGGTTCCCGGAACCGCGACGACGAACCCGGTCAGCCGGGTGTGCGCGCCGTCCGGCACCACCGCCGCGTCCCGCACGCCCGGCAGCCCGCGCAGTGCCTCCTCCACCGCGCCCAGCTCCACCCGATGCCCGCGGATCTTCACCTGGTGGTCCCGGCGGCCCCGGAAGTCGAGCGTGCCGTCGTCGTTCCAGCGCACGATGTCGCCGGTGCGGTACATCCGGGCCCCCGGAAACCCGGCGAACGGATCCTCGACGAACGCCGCGGCCGTCTGGTCGGGGCGCCCGAGGTAGCCGCGCGACACGCCGGCGCCCCCGATGCACAGCTCGCCCTCGGTCCCCCGCGGCACCGGCCGCAGCGTCTCGTCGAGCACGTAGAGTCGCACGCCGGGGACCGGCACGCCGATGGACACCGGACCGGGGCCGTCGAAGCGACGGTAACTGGCCCAGACGGTGGCCTCGGTCGGGCCGTACTCGTTGACCAGGGTCACGGGCCGCGGGTGGTGCAGCCGGAAGTGGCGCTTCACCAGTTCCTCCGGCAGCGCCTCCCCGGCCACGACGACCGTCTCCAGCGAGCTCAGCACGTGCCGTCCGGCGCGTTCCGCGGCGTCCAGCAGGACCCGGTACAGCGACGGCACGCACAGCAGCCGCGTCACCCGGTGCTCCTCGATGAGCCCGGCCAGCCGCTCGGGATCGCGGACCTCGTCGGCAGTGGCCACGACCAGCCGCCCTCCGGCCGTCAGCGTGCCCCACAGGCCGGCGACGGAGGAGTCGAAGGCCAGCGGCGACACGAGCAGGAAGGCCGCCGGCCCGGGATAGACGAGCCGGCGCGCCAGGGTGGAGGCCGCCAGCTGTCCGTGCTCGACCACGACCCCCTTGGGCTCGCCCGTGCTGCCCGAGGTGTAGATGACGTACGCCGCGTCCCCGGCGGTCACGGTCACGGCGGGAACCCCGGTTTCCGTCTCCCCCGCGCCGTCCCCGGCGGCGTCCCGGGCGTCGACGAGCGGAACGCCGAGCCCCGGCAGCCGGGGCGCGGTGACGGGGGTGACCACCGCCGCGGCGACCCGGGCGTCGCGCAGCACCTCGGCGATGCGCCCGTCCGGGTGTCCCAGGTCCAGGGGGACGTACGCGGCTCCGGCCCTGAGGACGCCGAGCACGGAGGCGACCATGGCCGTCGAGGGCTCGGCGAGCACGGCGACCCGGTCGCCGGAAGCCACGCCGGCCGCGGCCAGGCGGGCCGCGATCCGGCCCGACCAGGCGTGCAGGTCTCGGTAAGCGAGTGCCTCTCCGCCGCTGTGCACGGCGATGCCGTCCGGCCGCGTACGGGCGAGACGGGCCACCAGTTCGTGCACCGGTGGCCGCTCCTCCTCCGGTAGGGGCGTGCCGAGCCCGAGGGAGAGCAGCTCGTCGAGCCCGTCGCCGTCGGGAAGAACCTGCTCGGGTGGCATGTCGAGGCTGTGCGACGCATTCATGGTGCATCCTCCGCTGATCTCGAGTCATGAGCGCGCAACGGCAGAACCGGAACCGAGCCTAGAGGGGTAGGCAAGTTTTGGCAATATTTTGGCAAGCTCAGACAAGACCGGCGGCTCTCAGGCGGCGATCCGCGGGACCCCCGGCGCGGAGTCGTCGAGCCGGAACTCCGGCACCGGAGGGTGGTCGGGGGACAGCCAGAAGTGCCCGTCGAGGTCCGTCCAGTCGGCCAGGCCGTTGAGCTGAGCGGCGTACGCGATGGCGGTGGGCGGTTCCAGGAAACAGCCGAGCATGCGGGTGGCGCCGTGGCGGCCGAGGAATTCCAGGGCCCGCCGGGCCGGGAACAGCCCGCCGAGCTTCATCACCTTCACGTTCGCCCCCTGCGCGGCCCTGGCGGCGTACTCCACGTCGGCCTGCGAGCCGATGCCCTCGTCGAGGACCACCCGGGTACGCGGCAGCGCCGCGCGCACCTCGGCGAGCAGGCTCGGGTCGGAGACCGGGTCCTCCAGCACCGCGGGCGCGACCTCGGCCACCAGGTCGCGGACGGCCAGCCAACCGGCGCGGTCCCAGCCGAGGTTGACGTCCAGGATGACCGGCCCGGTCACCCGCGTGAGACGGCGCAGGAGCGCCCTGTCACCCGGGCCGCCGAGCTTGATCTTCATAGGTCCCGCTGCAGGCGGCTCCGCCCCTATGGGCACGGTCGTCATGAGCCTGACGACGCCCGGATCGGGCAACCCGACCAGCCGCCACACCGGCACGCCGGCGCATCGGGCGGCCCGGTCGAGGAAGGCCATCTCGACGAGCGTCAGCGCGCACGCCGACACCTCCGCCGCCGCCTTCTCCAGCCGGCCCTCCAGGTGGGCGGGGTCGCCGATGCGGGGATCGGCGGCGAGGGCCGCGGCCAGTCCGCGTGCCTCACGCGCGATGGCCTGGCCATCCTGGCCGTACCCGGCGTCGGCGGAGATCTCGCCCTCGCCCGACACCGCCCCGCCGGGTTCGGTCAGCCGCAGCCGTACGACGTCGACCGTCTCAGTGGTCAGATGCGAGACCTGAAAGGACTGCAGGAGCGCCCGGGCGTGGACGTCCACGGTGACCGAGACGGGTGCTGTTTCGGACATGAGCATGCCTCCGGGGAAAAGGCCGACAGGGGTGATCAGGCGGCGGCGCGGACCGCGGCGCGCCGGGCCGACGACAGCAGCAGTCCCGTACACGCGAGCGTGACGGCGCCGAGCAGCTCCCAGTAGAGCCAGCCGTCACCCTCCCGATAGAGCGCGAGAAACAGGGCTCCGCCCGCCAGCGAGCCCAGCGCCTCGCCCGAGGACCAGCACACCTGCCGCAGGTTGAACGCCTCCAGGTGAGAGCCGATCGGCAGCCCGGCGAACGCCGTGCTGACCATGGGGGCGAACATCATCTCCGCCAGCGAGAACACCAGCACTCCCAGCGCAGCGCCGAGCACGGGCGGCAGGCCCAGCCCGAGGATCACCATGGAGGCGCCGAACAGCAGGGTGCCGTAACCGAGGATCGTGAACGGCGTGGTCCCCGAGTTCATCAGCCTGCTGGTCACTCCGGTCACGACGGCCTGCAGCAGCACGATGGACACCGCGGGCCCGGCCACCAGCGCGGACCGCAGCGCCGCCGAGTCGAACTCGCCGCCCACGTGCAGGGCGAAGGCGGAATAGAACTGGGCGTAGATGAAGGTGCCCACCGTGCTCACCACGACCAGGCGCAACATCTCCGGCGACCGTACGACGCGCACCAGCGTCCGGCTGCTCACCGGCCACCGGCCGGTGGTGGCGGGCGGCCGCCGGTCGCGCGGGATGCCGGGCAGCATGACCACCCCGGCCACCACGTAGCACCCCGCCACGACGGTCATGAGCGCTCGCGGGTCGGACGAGGAGTAGAGCAGGTTGGCGACGAACGGGCCGAGCGCCGCCGCGGTGTTCACCGCGATCTGGAACAGGGAGAAGATGCGGTTGCGACCGATGTCGTCGCTCACCACCTCGGCGATGAGCACCCGCGACAGCGTGAAGTGCACGCTCACGCCGCAGCCGGCCAGCACGAGCAGCGCGCACAGCGTCCACGGGGAGTGGGCGTACGGCAGCAGGCCGAAGGCGACGGCCGACAACAGCACACCGCCGACCATCCCGGTGGTGTAGGTGAGCCGTGGCAGCAGCCGGCTCATCGCCATCGCCGCCAGACCCGCCGACGTCGTGTAGCAGAACAGCCCGACACCGACGACGGCCGTGCCCGAGGCGGGCGACCGTGCGGCGAGCAGCAGTCCGAGCACGGGAAACACGCTGAACAGGCCCAGGCTGCCGAACAGATGGTCGAGGGCGAGGGCGGGCCGCAACAACCGCGGAGCCGCTTCCCGTCCCTCGCCCGGGGTGGTGGCGGCCCGGCCGAGCGCGGGCCCATCCGCGCCGGGGCCTCCGTACGGCTCGGTCTCGGGGACGGACCGCTCGGGGACGGACCGCTCGGGGACGGGCGCGGCGGAGCGCCCGGCGTCGGGGGCGCCTGACCGGGGGGACGTCTGTGACATGTCAGCCCTCCACCATGACGAACTTCACAGATTCGGCCAGTTCCTCCGCGAGCGACTCGGCCCGCTCGGGGGTCTCGGCGCCCACCACGATCTCCCCGGCGCGGCCGTGGGAGTCGGTCACGGGCAGGACCCGGGCGCCCGGCTCCACGCTCAGCTCCGCGCGCAGCACCGACGGATGGCGCCGGATCGCCTCCCAGCCCTCGACGCGCTCCACCACACCCGGGGGCGGGACGAGGAAACGCACCGCCGCCGCCCGGCTCGGCGCGGGCGGCGGACCGTCGAGCCTGCCGAGCGCGTCGTCGTAAACGAGCCCGAACAGCTCCAGGCCCGGGATGGCGTAGCCCAGGAGTGTGTGGATCCAGTCGCCGCCGTTGCGCACGTGCACCTCCCCCAGCACCACGCCGCCGGCGGTGTGCCACAACTCGACGTGGAACACGCCGAAGCGCAGCCCGAGCGCGCGCAGCGCCCGTACGGTCTCGCGTTCGAGCAGGGCGCGGACGTCCTCCGGGAGGGGGGCGGGGAGCACGTGCCCGGCCTCGACGAAGAGCGGCGGGTTCACGAGCCGTTTGCGCGTCACCGCGAGCACGTGCGGCGCGCCTCCCAGGAACACGCCCTCCACGCTGAACTCGTCTCCTTCGACGAACTCCTCGACCAGAAAGGGCGGGCGCGGCGCGCCGGCGGCGGGCGCGGGCAGGGCGGCGATGGCGGCGTCGAGATCGCCGGGTCCGCCGACCTCGCGCACGCCCTCGCTGCCCATGGCGTCGCGCGGTTTGACGACCCACGGACCGCTGGTGGCCGCGACGAAGCTCTCCGCCTCCGCGCGGTCGGCGCAGACGCGGAAGGCGGGCTGCGGCAGACCGGCCGCGGCCAGCGCGGCCCGGCAGCGGTCCTTAGTGCGGACCGTGCGCACCGCCTCTGGGGGGTTGCCCGGCGCCCCCACCGCGGCGGCGATCTCCGCCGTCGCCACCTGCGCGTACTCGCGCACGCCGATGACGACGTCGAAGCGCTGCCCCTCGGCGTACTGCCGGCGGGCCCAGGCGGCCGACTCCTCGGGGTCGGCGAAGTCCACTGCCCAGGAGAAGTCGGCGAGTTCGGCCACCTGCGGGGTCAGCTCGAGGGTGGATGGCTGATTCGTCTGGTGGGTGACGAATCCGCGTGCCCGGGCCTGGGCGAGCGCGGTGCGCGCGACGTCCACGCCGAGGGGGATCGCCCCGGCACCGCCCACGAGCACCGTCGCGGGCGGGCGGGAGCCGGAGGTTCGCGTCGTCATCTACGACTCCTTGGAGAGACCTTCTGGCAATTACTTGCCACGGCGTCAGCCACGAGTGCAACGGACGTCAACTGCTCATACAGTACTAGCGGTTATCACGTCGAGAAAGTATTTCTTGCCTAACCCGGACGTAGCGTGACAAGGTCTTGCCTGGAAACTTCGAGGACCGGGAGGCCGCTGACCATGGCACAGGCACGAAGGACCGCACCGTACGGAACCTGGCCGTCTCCGATCCGGCCCGTCGACGTCGCGAGGGGCGAGGCCCTGCTGGAATGGGTCGGCTTCGTGGGTGACGAAGTGTGGTGGACGGAGGCGCTGCCCGAGGAGGAGGGTCGGGCGGCGCTGATGCGCCGCGGCCCCGAAGGCGTGGCGGAGGCGCTGCCGCCCGGCTGGGACGTGCGCACCCGCGTCATCGAGTACGGCGGCCGCCCCTGGGCCGCCCTGTCGCACCGGGCCGAGGACGGCGTGGTGTTCACGCACGCCGCCGACCAGCGCGTCTACCACTGGCGCCCGGGCGCCGCGCCGATCCCGCTCAGCCCGCCGGGCGCCTGGGCGGCGGAACTGCGTTACGCCGACTTCGCCGTCCGCGGCGGGGAGGTCTGGTGCCTGCGCGAGCAGGTCGCCGACGCCGCCGGCACGCGGGTGCGCCGGCACCTGGTGGCCCTGCCGCTGGACGGCAGCGCCGCCGAGGACCCTTCCCGGGTGCGGGTGCTGGCCGCGACGCACCACTTCATGACCGGCCCGCGCGTCGAGCCCGGTGGGAACCGCGTCGCGTGGATCGGCTGGAACCACCCGGACATGCCCTGGGACGCCACCGAGCTGGTGGTCGCCGCCGTCGCCCCGGACGGCACGCTCGACGAACCCGCCGTACTGGTGGGCGGCGGGCAGGCGGTCACCCAGGTCGACTGGGCCGCCGACGGCTCGGGCAGGCTGTACGCGGTCACCGACCCGGGCGGGTGGTGGAACGTGCACGAGGTGCTCCCGGACGGGGGCCTGCGCAACCTGTGCCCGCGCGAGGAGGAGTTCGGCGAGGCGCTCTGGCGCATCGGGCAGCGCTGGTGCCTCCCGTTGCGGAACGGCTCGCTGGCGGTGGTGCACGGCCGTGGCGAGCGGCGGCTGGGGATTCTCGGCCCGGACGGCGACCTGGACGATCCCGAGGCTTTCGCGCGGGCGGGCACCGAGTGGCTGTCCCCCGCGACGGACGGCCGGCGGATCGCCGTGGTCTGCGCGGGGCCGCGGCGGGGCCGTCACATCGTGCTCGCCGATCCCGCCACCGGCGAGGTCGACATCGTCCGGCCCCCGGCGGGCCAGGACCTCGATACGTGGGCCACCACGCCTTACCGGCACACCTTCCGAGGGGAGAACGGCCGTGAGGTGCACGCCCACGTCTACCCGCCGTACCACCCGGACCGCACCGGCCCGGACGGCGAACTGCCGCCGTGGATCGTCTTCGTGCACGGCGGTCCGACCAGCCGCAGCCCGATGATCCTCAACCAGGAGATCACCTTCTTCACCAGCCGGGGCGTCGGGGTGCTCGACGTGCAGTACGGCGGGTCCACCGGACACGGCCGCGCCTACCGGGAGCGGCTGCGCGAGAACTGGGGGGTGACCGACGTGGAGGACTGCGCCGCGGCGGCCCGCGGCCTGGCCGCGGCTGGGCTGGCCGCTCCGGACCGCATCGCGATCCGCGGCGGCAGCGCCGGGGGCTGGACGGCCGCGCTGTCGATCTGCGCCGAGCCCGGCCTCTACCGCGCCGCGGGCGTCTACTATCCCGTCCTCGACCCCGCGAGCTGGCGCGCCAACGGCACGCACGACTTCGAGTCCCGCTACCTGGACGGACTCATCGGCCCCTGGCCGCAGACGAAGGACCGCTATGACGAACGCTCCGCGGTGGCCCGCGCGCACCTGATCCGCTCGCCCTTCGTACTGCTGCAGGGACTGGACGACACGGTCTGCCCGCCCGCCCAGGCCGCGCTGCTGTTGAAGCGGCTGGAGGGGAGCGGGCTCGACGTCCGCTATCTGACCTTCGAAGGCGAGGGCCACGGATTCCGGCGCGCGCCGAGCGTCGTCGCCTCGCTGCGCGCCGAACTGGACCTGTACGGCCGGGCGCTGGGCTTCACCCCCGCCCCGGACGAGGAGAGGCCGGAGCGGACGAGAGGACGGAGCGAATGAGAGACACGGTGCTCGACCCGGCCACGCAGGCGCGGCGAAGAGCGGCGGAGACAGCGGACGCGGCGACCCGCCGGGCCGGCGACCTCATCCACCTCAACACGGCCGGCGCAGGGCTGATGCCCGACGCCGTCCGCAGAGCCATGACCGAGCACATCGAGCTGGAGGCGGCACTCGGCTGTTACGAGGCGGAGGAACTGCGGGGGGAGGTCCTGCGTGAGGAGGTCTACCGGCGCCTGGCGCGCGTGCTGGAGGCTCCGGAGCAGGACATCGCGCTGTTCGACAGCGCCACGCGCGCCTGGTGCGCGGTCGTGCTCCGGCTGCCGCTACGCCCCGGCGACCGCGTATGGACGACCCCCTACGAGTACGCAGGCAACCTCGTCTCACTGCTCTCCCTGCGTGCGCGCACCGGCTGCCGCATCGAGGTGGTGCCCACCCGGCCGGACGGCGACCTCGACCTGGAGTGGATGGCGAGGCACATCTCGGATTCCGTCGCCCTGGTCTCGGTGCCGCACGTGCCCACGGGCTGCGGCATCGTCAACCCGGTGGAGGAGATCGGCCGGCTGCTCGCGCCGTACAGGTGCGTCTACGCGGTGGACGCCTGCCAGTCCGTCGGCCAGCTTCCGGTGAGCGTGGCGCGGATCGGCTGTCACGTGCTCACCGGCGCGGGCCGGAAGTTCCTGCGCGGCCCGCGCGGCACCGGTTTCGCCTACGTCGCCCGCCGGGTGCGGGAGAGCCTGGTCCCGGAGTTCCACGACCTGCACGTCGCGCGGGTGGACTCGCCGTCCTCCTACCGCGTCGAGGACGACACGGCGCGCTCACTCGAACTCGCCGAGCGGAACCTGGCGGCCGTGGCGGGTCTGGACGCGGCGCTCGAAGTGTTCGAGACGGGCACTCCGTTCGCCCATCGGGAGGTCTTCGACGCGTTGTGCGCGGCCGTGGCGCAGACGCCGGGCGTCGAGGTCATTCGCCCCGGCACGACCCACTCGGGGATCGTCACCTTCCGCCACGCCGACGTGCCGCCCGAGGTCGTCGTGCGGCGCCTGGCGGCCGAGCGGATCAACGTCTGGCGCATCCTCGGCCACCACACTCCCCTCTACATGGCCGAGCTGGGCGTGGAGACCGCGGTGCGGGCCTCAGCGCACTACTACAACACCCCGGACGAGATCGCCGTGTTCGGCCGGGCCCTGCGGTCGGCCGTCGCCCCGTGAGGGTCCTGCCCGGACCGGCAGAAGCCGGCAACCACGAGCACGACTGCGCAGGCCGGCGGCACGCGCGGGCACCCGCGCGTTACCGTCCGGGCGAGAAGATCCCCGGGGATGCCGCGCCCGGGGATCTTCTCGCGGCGTCGAGACTCAGCGCAGCCGGTACACGCGGTCCTTGAGCTCCCGGACCCGCTCGTAGTCGCGCATCAGCTCCTCGGTGGTGTCCGCCCTCAGGAAGACCCGGAGGGTGCTGGTGTAGAGGTCCACCGTCGGCCGGATCCGGCCGCCCTCCTTGATCTTCACGTTCACGCCGTACACCGAGGGCAGCGCCTCGATCTCGGCCACCACCGACCGGTCGATGCTGTCGACGACACCGTCGAGGGTCGTGGGCGCCGTGTAAACCGCCGCCTCCAGGCGCTTGGTGTAACACCGGGAGGCCCAGCGGCCGAGGAACTCGTCCGGACGCGTGGCGGCCAGCGCGGTCAGGTCCGCCTGGTTCGCGCCCAGGCACTCGTCATGGAATCCCGGGTGCATGTTGCCCGCGAGCCGCGCGCCGACCTCGACGAGCGCGGGGCCGTCCTCCGTCATGATCACCTCAGCGTGGGCGGGGCCGAAGCGGATGCCCACGGCGTCGAGCGCGTCGTGGATGTAGGAGACCAGCTCCGGGACGGGGTGGGCGTCCTCGGGCAGCAGCGTCTCGATGTCGTAGATGTTGTGCGTGCCCAGCAGCCGCTTGGTGTACTGCCACACCCCGCAGACGTACCGCTTGCCGTCGTAGGAGACGGTGTCCACGACGTACTCGGTGCCCGCGAGGTACGACTGGACCAGCACCACGCTGTTGGTCTCGTTGTAGATCGTCTTCTCGGACAGGATCTGCTCGGCCGACTTGCGGACCTCCGCCTCGCCGTGGCAGACGGCCACCTTGTCGGTCGCGGCGGACGCCAGCGGCTTGACCACGACGGGATAGCCGTTGCGCTCCGCCCAGCCGACGATCTCCTCGACGTCGCCGCTCTGGAACTGCCGGGCGCAGCGGACGCCGGCGCGGCGGAGTGCCTCGATCATCTCGTACTTGTCGCGTCGCGCCGCCGAGGTCGCCGCGCCGTTGCCGGGCAGCCCGAGCCGGTCGGCGAGCTCGTCCGCGAGGGGGACGCCCGGCTCCTGGCCCGCCACGACCGCGACGGGCCGGTACGCCGCCAGTTCGCCGGCCGTGACCGCCGGGTCCGCGCAGACCAGGTTCCCCCGGTAGGCGCTCAGGTCCGGAGCGAGCATCGACTGCATCAGCTCCGGCGTGCTCTGTACGTGGATGAGGTCCACGCCCAGGCGGTCGAACGCCGGAGGCAAGAAGTTGCCAGTGGTGTACGCGTCGACGAGCACCGCGACGGGTCGGCTTTCATGGGCCATTACGCGCTACCTCGCTTCTTCGTCATCGTGCGGCATAATGATGGGCGTGAAGAGATTGACACGATTATTGCCCTGTTGGCAATAGCAGTTGCCTCAATCTGCCCGCGAGGTCAGGATCACGGCGGCACGGCAGGGCGCCACGGGACGGCCCGAGGGCGGAGGGCGGGTTCCTACTGCGGTTCCACAGAGGAGTGTGCGCGGGCCAGCGTCTCGGCCACTCCGCGCCACAGCTCCACGGCCAGCTCGATGTTGTGCGCCTCGTCCGCGCGCTGCGCCAGCTCGCGCAGCCGGGCGATGCCGTCGTCGACCTTGCCGTCCAGGATCAGCAGCTTCGCCGACAGGGCCTGGATGCGGACGCGGTCGCGGAAGGAGAGCGTGAGCTCCTGGGTGCCGAGCCGCTCGCACAGCTCACGGGCGTCGTCCACGCGGTTGTCCGCGAAGGCCAGGTGGGCCTGAAGGGCGAGCAGCTCCTGCTGTCCCTGGAGCCCGCCCACGAGCTTGACGGCCGGGGCCACCTCGTCGAGCCGGGCTCGCGCCTTGCCGGTCAGCGGCGGGTCCGACTGCAGATACAGGGAGGCCGCGGCGAGCTGCAGGCGCATCCACAGTTGCAGATCGTCCTCGCTGCTGACGGTGTCCATCGCGCGTTCGAGCGCGTCCAGGGCCGCGGCATGGTCGTTCAGCCTGCTGTGCACCGTCGCCGACGCCCACAACGCCTTCGCGAACAGGGGCGCGGGGGCTTCCTCGGTGAGCCGGCACAGGTCGGCGGCGTGGGTGCGCGCCTCGATCAGCCGGCCCGCCTCCGCCTCGGTGGCCACCAGCTCCTGCAGCGCCATCGCGCGATCCGTGAGCGACAGGTCGCGGGACAGCTCGACGGCCGCGGCGGCGTGCTCACGCGCCCCGGCGTTGTCCCCCAGGATGCGCAGGCAGCGGGACAACTGGGTGTGGGTGCGCGCCTGGAGTTCGGCGATGCCCAGGGCTTCGCTGAGACCGACCAGCTCGGCCAGCAGGTCGTGCCGCTCCCGGTGCCTGCCCTCGCTCTCGCGGCGCGAGGCGAGCAGCCACAACGCCTGCCAGCGCAGCCGAAGGTCCTTGCCCTTGTCCGCGCGGACCGCGGCGTCCAGCGGCTCGAGGACGTCCTCGCCCGTGGAACTCATGGTCATCGCGGTGAGGACCTGGGCGTGCAGGGACGGTTGCAGGGTGTCGAACGCCGACAACGGCACGGAGAGCCGACTGGCCAGGTACTTGACGATCCGCGGCGAGGGCACGCGCGACCCGGCCTCGAGGCGGGACAGGTAACCTGTCGACATCTTGTCGCCTGCGACAGCAGCCTGTGTCAGCCCCATCTGGAGCCGCAGAGACTTGAGGCGCTGCCCGAAGTAAGGCTGCTCAAGCATCTCGCCCCCATGGACGCACACATACGTTTACAGCGCCATATTGTCATGCTCCGGCTTCGCTTGGCAAACGAGCGACCCGACATGACCGCCAGCTTTGGCCATCCGGTCCACGGCGTCTAGGCACTTTGTTGCCAAACATCGGGAAACATGTTGACTGACGGGCTTGTGAGCTTTACGCTCCTGAAGCGCTGTCCGTGCCCACCGGCCCGCTCTCGACGTATCGCCGACATCCGGCGCCATCTGAGGAGCTCACCGTGCACAGCAAGACATCCACACTGAAGGCCGAGCGGGGACCGAGCCCCGCGAACGAACTCGACTTCAGCCGGCTCGCCCCTGAGATCCGCCGTGAACTGCGGACTCTGTGCCGGCTCGACAACCATCACGCCGTCCTGGGGCTGCTCTTCGACTACGCGGTGATCGCGCTGTCCGTCTACCTCTGCGTCGGCGTCTCGTACTGGCTCTATCCCCTGTCGGCGGTCCTGATCGGGTCGACGCAGCGGGCGTTCGTCAACCTCCTGCACGAGTCGTCACACAAGGTGCTCGCCAAACACGGGTTCCTCAACCTCGCCCTGGGGACGGTCTTCTCCGGGCACCTCGTCTTCCACATGTACAACCCGTACCGAAGCTCCCACATCGGCTTCCACCATCGTTTCCTGGGCGACCTGGAGAGGGACCCCGACTACAACTTCCACGTACAGTGCGGGCTCTACGACCCCCGAACCTCCAACCGGAGCTTCTTCCTCCGCAACATCCTGTGCGCGCTGTTCGGCCTCCGCGCCGCCGAGTACGTCCGGTACGTCGTGCGCGACCGGCTGCTGTTCCGCCAGGACCAGGTCGCCGTGTCGATGCCCATCAGCCTGAGGGCGGAGAAGGCCCTGCTGGCCGGCGTCTGGACCGTGGTGGCCGCCGTGGTTGTACTGACCGGGTCCCTGCCGGAGTTCGTCCTGTTCTGGATCGTTCCGCTCTTCACGACGGCGACCGCCATCGGGTGGCTCTCCGAGCTTGCCGAGCACTACCCGCTGCCGGAGAGCGAGGACAAGCAGATCCTGATGACCCGCAACCGGCACGGCTGGGCCGTGGAGAGGTTCCTGCTCGGCAGGCACAACGACAACTACCACCTGGTCCACCACCTCAACACCGGTGTGCCGTTCTGGAACATGAAGAAGGCACACCGGGTCCTGCTGGGAGACCCGGCGTACGCCCGCTGGGACCGCATGTGGGCGGGGATCCTGACCCGCTCCCACGACGAGGCGGACCGGGAGACCCTGATCAGCTACGCCGCCAAATACCGCGAGTGGCGGCGGAGAGGAGGGGACCCGGCCACCGCCGGGCGCAGCTTCGCCGAGACCGCGGCCCTGGCCCGCGCCGCCTGACCCTGGGAGACGCTCACATGACCACCGCGACAGTTCAGGACACCGTCACCAGCACCGGCAGCCGTGACGAATCGACCCTCGCCGGAGCCGCGCTCAGGGCGATGGCCGCCAATCCCGGCCTTCGCGCCGCCTTCCTGCGGTCCTCCGCGCTCAGGGACCTGTTCTCCGTACCCGCCGGTCGCTACGTCGTCGCCCACGACCGGGACGGGCTGCGCGACCGGCTGGCGCTGCTGTCCGCGAAGGGCTACCGCACCGGTGTCGAGTACGTGGGTGAGGAGGTCACCGATCCCGCCGAGGTCGAGGCGATCGTCCAGGAGTACCTGGCGCTGATCGCCGAGGCCGCGCCCGGGACCGCGGAGCCGGTCCAGCTCGGGTTCGACCTGTCCAACGTCGGTTCCCTGATCTCCCCCGACCTGGCCCGCGAGAACACCTCCCGCATCCTCCGCGCGGCCCAGGCCAAGAACATCACCGTCGTCATCAGCATGGAGCGCAGCGGATTCGTCGACGACATCCTGAAGGTGTTCCACGAGCTCGCGCCCGAGCACCCCAACGTCGGACTGACCCTGCAGGCCCACCTGCACCGCACCCCCGAAGACCTCGACGCGGTCGCCGGACACGGCCGCAAGGTCCGCCTGGTGAAGGGCGTGTACCGGGAGAGTCCGCACGTCGCCCTTCCGCGCGGCGCGGAGCTGAACGAACGCTACGCCGACCTGGCCGCCCGGCTGCTCGACCGCGGCGTTCCGCTCGCCTGCGGGACCCACGACGCGGCCACCCTGAGCCTCCTCGACGAACGCGGTCTCATCGGGAGACTCGCTGAGATCGAGATGTTGCACGGCGTACAGCCGGCCCTCCTGCGCGCCTGCCGGACGCGCGGCGTCCCGTGCCGGGTGGCCACGGTCTACGGCGAGAACTGGTGGCTCCACTTCCTCCACCGACTGGCGGAGCACCCGCCGAACGTGCTGACCGCGCTGGCCGACATGGCGGACCCCGGGCGCGTCCGCTTCGGCGAGGAGTACTGACCACGACCGTGGACGAGAGAGAGGAGCCCTCCATGGCCGGACCCGACACCACCCCCTGCGTGGCCATCGTCGACGGCTATTCCTCCGGCAACTTCCTGCCCCAGGCGTTCCGGCGGCTCGGGGCACGTGTGGTGCATGTCCAGAGCACCGCCGAGTTGATGCCGTCGATGCTGGCCCCCGACCTCACCGCGTACGAGGGCAACGTGATCTGCCGGGACGAGGACGAGATCGACACCGTCGCGAAGGTGCTGCGCGAGCAGTACGAGGTCGTTGCGGTGGTGGCGGGCCAGGAGCCCGGCGTCCCGCTCGCGGACGCCCTCAGCGAGCGCCTCGGCCTGGCGACCAACGGCAGCGCGCGGTCGGCCGCCAGGCGCGACAAGTTCCGCATGATCGAAACCCTGCGGCAGAGGGGACTGCGCTGCGCCGACCAGCTCAAGAGCGGCGACCCCGGAGAACTGCTGGCCTGGGCGAGAAGCCGCGGTGACTACCCCGTGGTCGTGAAGCCGCTGAGCTCGGCGTCCACCGACCACGTCTTCGTCTGCCGGAACGAGGAGGAGGTGCGACGGGCGGCCGAGCGGGTGCTGTCCGCCCGCGACATCTTCGACCTGCCCAACCGGGAGGCGCTCGTCCAGTCCTATCTGCCGGGCACCGAGTACATCGTCGACACCGTCAGCGCGGACGGACGGCGTTTCGTCTGCGGTGTGTGGGAGTACGAGAAGAAGATCCTCGCCACCGGCAACAACATCTACGACAACGACGTCCTGCGCGACCCGGCCGATCACCCCGTCCCCGAGCTGATCGCATACGTCGACGAGGTCCTCGACGCGCTGGGCATCCGCAACGGGCCGGCCCACGCCGAGGTCGTCATGACGCCGGACGGGCCGGCGCTGGTGGAGATCGGGGCCCGCCTGAACGGCAACCTGAACCCCGGCTTCCACCAGGTCTGCCTGGGTACGAACCAGGCGGACCTGACCGCGCTCGCCTACCTCCGTCCCCGGGAGTTCGCCGAGACCTACGGCGGGCGGGTCTACACGAAGCGCCAGGAGGCGTTCGTGCACAACACCGCGACCACCCGCGAGGGAGATGTCGCGGCGGTGGACGAGACCGTGGTCGAGAAGATCTCCTCACTGCCGACCGTGCACCTCGTGAGCGTGAAGCTGGCTCCGGGCCGGCGGATGCGGCCGACGGTCGACCTGCTGAGCAGCCCGCTGCGCATCTTCATGACCGGTCCCGACCTGGCGGCGCTGCGTGCCGATCACGAGGCGATCCAGACGCTCAAGGACCGCGTCTACGTCCTGCGCTGATCGACGGCGGGGGAGCGCGCCCTCGCCGCGGGTGCGCTCCCCCGCATGATTCACGTGAAACCTCATGGATCGCGGGTATGTGAACCGATTCTGGATCAAGCTCGCAGTTGTCGGTGCCACCGCGTACCTTGGGGCCATGGCCCGTACCGTACTGACCGTACTGGGGATCCTCCTGGCCCTCTGGCTGGTGTTCGGATTCGTGATCCCCGCACTGTTCGCGACGCTGAAGTTCCTGCTCATCATCGGGATCATCGCCCTCGTCGTCGTCGCCGTGGTCACCGTCGTCGGGAAGCTGTCCCGCTGACGTGCACGCGCTCCAGGCCGCCATCGGATCGCTCGTCTGGCTGCTGGCCGGGTTGGCCGCCGGGTCTTCGGGCCCCGGCGCGCTGACCGCGGTCGGCTTGGCCGGCGTGACCGTCCTGGTGTTCGCCTGGATGCTGTGCCGGCTGACCGGCGTCGCCGTTCTACGCCGGGGGCCGGGCAGTCCGTCGTACAACGGCGAGACGGCGATGGTCAGGCTGCGCGATCCCGGCGCGCCCGGCCGTCCCCGTCCCCGCGCACCATCAGGAAGCCCGGCGCTCGTCTGACCGGCCACTCCGGTCGCGAGTGCTTTCGTCATGCCCTCATCCATCGGCAGAAGGCCACAGACGAAAGGCTTCCCATGTTCGACTTCGTGCTCGATCCCGCCTATCGCCTCGTCGAGGCACTCAGTCAGGTCACCGGCGCTGGGCTCGCGATCGTCCTGGTCACCCTCGCCGTACGGCTGTCGCTGCTGCCGCTGAGCGTCCGCGTCGCCCGCGCCCAGCGGATCAGGACGCGGCTCGCTCCCCAGGTGGACAGGCTGCGCACGCGGTGGAAGAACGATCCGCAGCGGCTCCTGCGTGAGGTGAACGCGTTGCATGCCAAGGAGGGCGTCGGCCGGTTCACCGGCTATCTTCCGGCGTTCACGCAGTCGCCGTTCTTCATGGTGACCTACCGGCTGTTCACGGCCGCCGTGATCGCGGGACACCCGAACCTGCTGCTGGCGCAGAGCGTGCTCGGCGTGCCGCTGGGGGAGCACCTCGCCGCCGCGGTCGCCGGGGCGGGCCTGGCCGGCCCGCCGGTCCTGGTCTTCGCCGGGCTGCTCGCGCTGCTCGTGGCCGTGGCCGTGGTCGCCGCCCGCAGGGTCGAGCCCACGGCGCCGATGCGGCGCCTGCAACTCCTCGCACCGTTCTGGACCGTGGCCGTGGCGGCCTTCCTCCCGCTCGCGGCGGGCGTCTACCTGCTGGTGAGCAGCGCCTGGACGACAGCCGAGCGGGCCGTCCTCCACCCGCGCGCCGCGTGACGAGGTGCCTGGAACGCTGACGGCAGGACCCGTCACCACGCGATCATGACCTGGGCGGCGGGGGACACCGGCGGGGACGGCCTGCGGGCGCGGAGCGTAGCGGAGCGCTCAGCCGACCTCGCGCAGCACCGGGGTTTCGGACAGCTCGGGATGCGCATTTCGGGCGGGCCATGAGGCGGGGACGACGGCCCAGACAGTGGTCGTCTCCTCCTCGTGCCTGACCCCCCAGCGCTCGGCCAGGTATTCGACGATGCCGAGCCCGCGTCCGCCGAGGGACGACAGGGTCGGGCGACCGGCACGGGGCTCCGTGTACGCGCCGCCGTCGCTCACGGCCACCTCGACCTGGGTGTCCGAGCAGAGCCATGCCACTTTGAGCTGGCCGGACGGAAGGGGGTGGGCGTGGCGCAGCGCGTTGCTCAGCAGTTCGCTCATGATCAGAACGACGTCGTCCACGGCGGTGGCGAGCAGCCCCGCGTTCGAAAGGTCGGCGCTGAGGCGCTGACGTGCGACGGCGACGCTCGACGGTGCGTACGGCAGCATCACGACGCTCGACGCACTCACCTCCCGTTCCCCCGTTCCTGCTGCACGAGCCAGTACGACCGAAATGCCCCGCTTACTCGGCTGGGAAACCGTGCTCCGGATCACAGCTTGTGCACATTGGACAATAGTTCAGTCCTTAAGTGGTGACGCCACGCTCCGATCTGTCTTATCAGGATGAAGATCCTGCCGAGTTCAACACCAGCCACATGCGTGTTCCCCCGCCGGATCGGGGCAGCGCGGCGACGTCTCCGCCCTGGGCGCGGGCGAGGTTGCGCACGATGTAGAGCCCGAGCCCGACCCCGCCGAACCTGCGCCGGTCGCCGCTGTCGGCCTGGACGAAGCGCTCGAAGATCCGCTCCCGGTCGCCCGCCGCGATGCCCACTCCCTCGTCGTCCACCACCAGCACGACCCGGTCGTCCTCCGGCCACGCCTCGACCCGGATCAGGCCGCCGTCGGGGGAGTACTTGAACGCGTTCTCCAGGAGCTGGGCCAGAAGGATGTCGGTGGCCAGCGCGTCCCCGTACACGAAGGGGAGATCGGGCGGGATGTCCACCTCCAGCCGGTGCCGGTCGGACAGGACCGGCAGCCCGAGCGTCGCCGCGTGCACCCGCGCGGCCAGGTCGAAGGGCTCGACCCTGACCTTCAGCTCCTTCGCGCCCGCCCGCGCGCCGAGCAGCAGGTGGTCCATGAGCTGCCCGAGCGAGCGGGCGCGCTCGGCGATCGTGTGAACCGCCGACCGCCGCTCCTCGTCCGCCAGGTGCTCCCAGCGGGAGTCGAGCGTGCTGGCGAAGCCGTGGACGATCGTGATCGGCGTACGCAGCTCGTGGCTGGTGGTGGCGAGGAACAGGTCCTTCGCCTCCTCCAGCTCCTTGGCCCGGGTCACGTCGCGGAAGTCGACGACGGTCTCCCCCGTCTCCCGGATCTCCGCGCACAGCACGTCGAGCCATCGGCCGGACGGAAGCTGGAAGGTGAGCTTCTCCCCCGGCGCCGGCAGCGGGAAGGGCGGCGGCCCTCCGATCACCCGGTCCTCCGGGTGGCCGGTCAGCTCGGCCGCCGCGGGGTTCCACCGCACGACCGCGCCCGAGCCGTCGAGCACCGCGATGCCGTCGGCGCTGGCGTCGAAGACGGCCCGCTCGTGGGCGCGCTGCCGCACCGCTTCCTGGTACGCCATGGCGTTGGCGACCGCGATCCCGGCGTGTCCGGCGAGCAGTTCGAGCAGTTCGAGCTCCAGATGGCTCGCCTTGCGCCGGGCGAACAGCGCGTAGAGCGCTCCATAGGGACGCCCGCCCACGGCGGCGATGCCGACGGCGATCGTGTGCAGGCCGGGCAGGCGCGCCCAGATCAGGTCCTGGAAGCCCTCCGGGCCGGTCTCGAGCAACACGGTCTTGCCGGTGCGCAGCAGCTTGGCGACCAGGCTGGTGTGCAGCCCGGCGGTCGCCCCACGCAGCGTTTCGGGCAACTGGTGAACGCCGACCAGGCGCAGCCGCTCCCCCTCGATGGACACGAAGCCGCCGGCGTCGGCGCCGGTCAGCTCGGTCAGGCTCGCGGCGATGCGGTCGAGCACGACGGGCAGGTCGAGCTCGGCGTTGATGTCGCCGACCACGTCGGTCAGCCGCCGCACCAGGCGGGCGCGCTGCACCATTCTGCCGTGCGCGGCGTCGTCGTCCTCGGCGGCGTGGTAGACGCTCACGTATCCGAGCAGGACACCGGCCGGCGAGCACAACGCGCTCGTGTCCACCCGCAGGTCGAGCAGCCGCCCGTCCTGGTGGAGGCGCTTGGTGGTCAACGACACCCGGCCGCCCGCGCGTACGCGTTCGAGCACGGCGTTGTGCTCGGCCGTCAGCTCGTCGGGCACGATCGGGGCCCGCCTGCCCAGCAGATCGGACGCGGGCCAGCCGAACAGCCGCTCGGCCGCCGCGTTCCAGGTCAGCACGGCCAGGTCGCGGTCGAGCGCGACGATCGCATCGGGGGAGCCGGCCAGGACCGCCCGTGCGAGGCCCTCCTCCGCGTCACCGAACACCGCGTCGCCGAAAGGCGCATCGCCGAAGGCCAGATCGCCGAACGCCGCGTCACCGAGGGGCGCGACGTCCGGGACCGTGACGTCCGGGACTACGGGCGCGAGGTCCGCCGCCCGGCCGTCCACGCTGCTGTCACCCACGTCCCCATCGTGCCCCCTTTCACCTTTTGATCTTGGGGTTTTCCGTCACCTCGCGACCGCTCCGATACGCTGCCTGCACGCAGAGAAGAGAAAGTGGGGCGCCCATGTCCACCGAGGACCTCGAAGCCCTGCTCCGCGTGACCTCGCCGGGCTACGTCGGCGTGGCCCCGCCCGAGGTCGCCTTCGGCACCATGGACGCGCCGATGGGCCGCCTGGCCCTCGCGGTGACCGCACGTGGCGTGCTGGCCTGCGCCTACGAGGACGAGCACAAGGTCTTCGCCCGGGTCTCCCGCGCCGTCGGCTCGTTCATCGGGCCCGACCCGCGCCGCCTCGATCCCCTGCGCAGGGAGCTGGACGCGTACTTCACCGGCAGGCTGCGCACCTTCTCCCTCTCGGTGGACCTGCGCCTGGTCACCGGCTTCAGCCGTACGGTGATCCAGCTCATGCCGGCCGTGCCGTACGGCAGCGTCACCACCTACCAGGAGATCGCCGAGCGGATCGGGCGGCCGCAGGCGCCCCGCGCGGTGGCCAACGCCCTGGCCGGCAACCCGGTCTGCCTGCTCCTGCCGTGCCATCGGGCGGTGGAGGGCCCCGGCGCGCTCGGCGGGTACGCCGGCGGCCCGGCGGCCAAGGAGCACCTGCTCCGCCTCGAAGGCGCCCTCTGACCGCCAGACCGAGCGCCAGACCGAAGCGCCGGACCGAGCGCCAGACCGGGCGCCTCTAACGGCGCGACCGCAGGCGGCGCGCCGGAAGGGACAGCACCACGGTCGCCAGCGCGGCCACGAGGAACGCGGCGAGCGCGGCGTTCATCCAGGGCTGGTGGACGAACCCGAGGGCGAGGCGGACCTCGGTCCAGATCCCGTCCCACCAGCCGACGGTCGGGGTGGAGGTCACGATCCAGTACGCCGCGAACCCGAGGATCCACGGCACGACCATGAGCCAGCGGGAGGGGGCGTCCTTGGCCGTGTTCCACCGGGCGGCCCCGCCGAGCAGGAAGTAGTCCACCACGAGCACGGCGAACATCGGCACGAACACCGCCCCGATCACGCTCAGGAAGGCGCCGTAGGAGTTCACGTCGGCGAACAGCGCGATCAGCGTGGTGAGCACGCCGATCACGACCGAGATCACCCGGCGGTCCCAGCGCGGCGCGAGGTTCTGGATCGAGACGGTCGTCGAGTAGACGTTCGCGAACGACTGGTCGGCCTCACGCAGCACCAGGATGCCGAAGAACACGACCCCGAGAGGGGCGGCCACGAACGGGTCCCACACCTTGTCCCCGTCGTTGCCGACCAGGGCGAGCGCGGCGATGCCGAGGGCCAGGCAGGCCACCTGGGCGATCGTGTATCCGGCGACGACGCCGGTGAACGCCGCGCCGCTCGACCGCGAGTGCCTGGCGTAGTCGGCGGCCATCGGCACCCACGACACCGACAGCGCGATGACGTAGTCGACGGCGGGGGCGAAGGCGTCCCAGCTGCCGCCGCCCACGGACGGCCCCTGCCGGAACAGGGCGATCGACAGCCAGATCATCGCGATCACCACGCCCGCCGTGACGTACCGCCGCAGCAGCCGCAGCGCGCCGAGCGGCCGGATCGTCAGCGCGATCGTCAGCGCGCCCGCCGCGACCGCCCACACCGCGTACGGCACGGCCGTGCCGAACAGCGCCTGCGCGCCGTTGGCGATGACCCACAGCTCGAAGGCGCCCCAGCCGAGCATCTGCACGATGTTCAGCACGGTCGGGATGTAGGAGAGCCGGGCCCCGAACAGGCCGCGCAGCAGCACCATCGCGGGCCGCCCGGTGCGTACGCCGGGGATCGCGGCCAGGCCGACCATCGCCGTCCCGAGCAGGCTGCCGACGACGGCGGCGAGCACCGCCGCGGTGAAGGTGAGCGGCTTGCCGCCCAGCGGGTCGAGCAGGAACAGCGCCCCCGAGAAGCCGAGGAGGCTGACGCCGAGGTTGGCCCAGAAGGCACCCTGGTCGAGCAGGCCCAGAGTCCTCGGAGCCTCCTCGTCCAGGGTGAGCGGAACCTCCGCGTGCACGTCGTCGACGACGGCAGAAGTCATCACACGCTCCCTACGCCGGCATTATCCGGACAGGTTCATGCGGTCGGCGGCACGACTTCGATCCGCCCTCTCAGCCCGGTCACGCCCGAGCTCCCGCGGGTATTCATGATGTCTTGGGGATTATGACACTTCTTTGACCGTTTTCCTACGCCGCCCCGGTCCCTAGGCGACTGCCCCTACGCGACGTAGGGCGCCTCACCGCCCTCGCTCACCATCGGACGTCCGGCCGCGGCCCAGGACCGCATGCCGCCGTCCACGTTCACGGCGTCCCGGCCGATGTGGTTGAGCCACATCGCGGCGTGCGCCGAACGTCCGCCGACCCGGCAGACCACGTACACCGGCCGGTCGTGCGGCACCTCGTCCACCCGCACCTGCAGCTCGCCGAGCGGGATGTGGACGGCGCCGGGGGCGTGGCCCGCCACCCACTCCTCGTTCTCGCGGACGTCCAGCAGGTACGCGTCCTCGGGCAGTGCGTCGGGGGCGATTTCCGGCAATGTCATGCGCCCATTCTGACGGCACACCATCGGTGCCCGGGCCCATGCGGCGAGCTGTGACCCACGGTGATGCGCAGAACCCTCTGCAGGTCCGGCCGCTCCTCGCGGGGCCTACTTGAGCAGGCGGGACATCCGGCGGTCGGCCAGCGGTTTGCCGCCGGTCTGGCAGGTCGGGCAGTACTGCAGCGACGAGTCGGCGAACGAGACCTCCCTGATCGTGTCGCCGCACACCTCACACGCCTCGCCCGTACGGCCGTGCACGCGCAGGCCCGACTTCTTCTCCGACTTGAGGTCCTTGGCCGCCAGCCCCCTGGCCCGCCCGACCGCGTCCCGCAGCGTGCTGACGATCGCGTCGTGCAGGTCGGCGACCTGGCCGTCCGTCAGCGTTCCGGCGATCTTGAAGGGGGACATCCTCGCGACGTGCAACACCTCGTCGGAGTAGGCGTTGCCGATGCCGGAGATCACCTTCTGGTCCCGCAGCAGGCCCTTGATCTGCGTGCGGCTCCCGCCCACGATCGTCTTGAGCAGGTCCGGCGTGAAGCCCTCGGCCAGCGGGTCCGGCCCGAGGCCGGCGATGCCGGGGACGTCCTCCGGATCGCGCACCACGTAGACGGCCAGGCGTTTCTGCGTGCCCGCCTCGGTCAGCTCGAACCCGGGGGCGCGGCCATCCTCGTCCGGAGACAGCCTCACCCGCACCGCCAGCGGGCCCTTGCCCGGCCGCACCGGTTTCGCTCCGGTGAGGTCGTCGCGCCAGCGCAGCCAGCCGCCGCGGGCCAGATGGGTGACGAAGTGCAGGCCGTCGCAGTCGACGTCGAGGAACTTGCCGTGCCGCGCCACGCCGGTGACGAGCAGTCCGGCGAGCGCGGTGACGGGCGGGTCGACGGTCTTGAGCGCCTGGAAGGCGGTTACGTCGACCCCGACGACGGCATGGCCGACGGCGTGCTCGCGAAGGAACTCGGCGAGCGCCTCGACCTCGGGCAGCTCCGGCATGTCCTCACACTAGCTCCGCGTTCAGGGGACGTCCCAGAACGCGAGTTCGTGCTCCATGCCGCGGACGAACAGCTCTCGGGCGCGCGCCGGGTCCGGAGCCGCCTCGTCGATCATGACGGCGACGCGCGCGGACAGGGCGGCGAACGCCGGGTCGGCGTAGGTGTCCACCCACGCCCTGTAGCGAGGCTCGGCGGGCGGGTCGGCGGCCAGGATCCGGCCGAGCGTCGAGTAGCCCCACATGCAGGGGTAGAGGGCCGCCAGCCCCTCGCCGTAGTCCGCCGCCGACTCCAGCAGGAACGCGGTGTACGCCGCGCAGGCCGGGCCCTTCACCGCGCCGTCGAGGTCGGCGCCGAACCCGGCCGACAGCGTCCGGTGCAGGTCGAGCTCGTCGTGCCACGTCGAGTGCGCCAAGTCGACCAGGTCGCCGAGGTGGGCGTCCGGAGCCTGCCAGGCCAGCCGCGAGAACACCCGGACGTAGTCGAGCAGGTACAGGTAGTCCTGCTCAAGCCATGACCGGAAGACCGCCTCGGGCAGGTCGCCCGCCGCGATGCCGCGTACGGTCGGGTGCGCGAGCTGGGCGTCCAGCATCGGCCGCCCGATGGCGTGCAGGTCCGCAGAGATTCCCATAAGGGCTCATTGTGGCCGTAATCCGCGAGTTAGGCTCGACTCCGTGACACTGACGATCGCCGAGGAAGTGCTGCTTCTGGCCTACCGGGAGGACACCGGCAAGCCGATCATCGGATCGGTGGAGCTCGACTGCGCCCTGGCCGGGGCCCTGCTCGCGGATCTGGTGGTGCGCCGCCGGGTGGATTTCGACGGCGCGAAGGTCGTGCCCGTCGACCCCACCCGGGTGGGCGACGAGGAGCTGGACGCGACGCTCACCCGCATCACCGAGGAGCGCGGCCCGCGCAAGGCCGACTGGTGGGTGGGCAAGCTCCGCGCGGGCAGGCTGCGCAAGCGGCTGCTGACCCGTCTGGCCGCCCGGGGCGTGCTGAGCGAGCAGGAGGGCAAGGTCCTGGGGATCTTCCCCACGACGCGCTATCCCGAGCTCGACCCGAGCCACGAGCAGGGCGTACGGGAGCGCGTGCGGAACGTGCTGGCCGGAGCCGAGCCGGACGAGCGGACGGCGGTCCTGATCGCGGTCATGCACGCGGCCAAGCTCGACCGCAAGGCGTTCCCCGACGCGCCGAAGGGCCGGATCAAGGAGATCGCCGAGGGCGAGTGGACCGCCGAGGCGGTCCGCAAGACGATCGCCTCGATCCACGCCGCCGTGGCCGCCGCCACCATCGCAGCGACGGTCGCCGTCACCGCGACGAGCTGAGCCCTGCCGCTCGTGCCGCGCGCGTCGTGCGCCCGCGCGAGCGGCGGTGCCCCTACGTGGAGACCACGTCCTGCTCGGTGACGACGCCCTGCTCGGTGATGACGTCCTGCTCGGTGACGACGCCCTGCTCGGTGATGACGCCCTGCTCGGTGACGCCGTCCTACTTGGTGATGACGTCCTTGGGCACCGGCTTGTCGGCGGCGAGCGCCTCGAACAGGCGCAGCGCCTTCTGCGTGTCCCACTTGACCACCGCCTGGCCCCCGATCGTCGGCAGCGAGCCGATCGGCACGGCGGTGGCGACGGGTCCCTCGCGCATCGCGAGACCGACCGACAACAGGTTGAACAGGCCGGTGCCGGGGTCGACGGCGACCGAGTCGGCCGCGCTCAGCGCCAGCGGGACCGAGGTGAACGGGTTGATCAGCGTGCCCGGGCTCGCGGCCTTCTGCACGACGGCGGAGAAGAACTGGCGCTGCCGCTGGGTGCGCTCGAAGTCGGGGATGGCGCCGGTGGCACGGGTGCGCACGTAGCCGAGCGCGGTGCCGCCGTCCATGTCCTGGCAGCCCTTCTTCAGGTTGATCCCGGCCTTCGGGTCCTTGATGTCCTGCTTCACGCAGATGTTGACCCCGCCGACCGCGTCCACGATGCCGACGAACCCGCCGAAGCCGATCTCCATGTAGTGGTCGATCCTGATGCCGGTCACCCGCTCGACGGTCTTGGCCAGCAGCTTCGGGCCGCCGAAGGCGTACGCCGCGTTCAGCTTGCCGCTGCCGTGCCCCTCGATCGGGACGTACGAGTCACGGGGCAGGCTGACCAGGGTGGGCCGGCCGCTGTCGGGGATGTGCAGCAGCATCATCGTGTCGGTGCGCTTGCCGACCGCCTTTCCCGTCGCCAGCTTCCTGCGCTGCGCGGCCGTCAGGCCCGCCCGGCTGTCGGACCCGACCAGCAGCCAGTCCTGGCCCGGCGTCTCGGCGGGCCGCCCGTCGTAGTCGGTCAGCGACTCGACCGGCCGGAGCCGGGAGCCGATCCAGAAATATCCGGCGACGGCGGCGACGAGCAGGAGCACGACCACCACGAGGACGATCCGCAGGACGAGCCTGCCGGTCCGGCGCGGCCCGCGTCCGCCGCCGCGCACGGACCCGTCGCGGCCCGCCGGCCCGCCGCCCCCGCCGTGCGGGGCGCCCGCCCGGTCTCCGGCCTCGTGCCTGCTCCCGCCGAGCGGGCGGACCGGGGCGCTGCCGGAGCGCGGCTTGCCGTACACCTTGGACTGGGCGCGGGGGACGGTGTCCTCCCTGCCGGACCCCGGCGCCGCCGCCTGAGGCTGTGCCGCCCTGGGCGGGGCAGCGGGGGGTTGGGCCGCCCTGGGCGGGGCAGCGGGGGGTTGGGCCGCACGCCGGTACGCACGGGTCGCCTCGTCCTCGTCGGCCACCTGATCCCCCAGCCCTCAGCGTCTTGCTACTGCTTTCATCGCAGCGGCCGAAGTCTTTGCCGATGCGTCCCCTACTTCACGGTACCCAGACGCCTTCTAAGCAGTCAGTAAAGGTTGCCGGGAAACACAGGAGAGATTCCAGCCGTTACGGTGGTATACCACCACGCGAAAGGATCGTCGTGTCCGTTCCGGACCCCTGGAGTACCTGCCCGTGCACCGGCACGGGATCTCATGATCGCACGGCGGGCGCCCGATGAGCGCCGCCCTCGGCCTCCTGGCCGTCCTCCTTCTTACCCTGGCCACCGGATTCTTCGTGGCGCAGGAATTCGCCTTCGTGGCCGCCGACCGGGGCGCCCTCCGCGAGCAGGCGGCCGCCGGTGACGACGCGGCGCAACGGGCCCTCGGCATCACCGGACGCCTGTCGTTCATGCTCTCCGGCGCGCAGCTCGGGATCACCGTCACCACCCTGCTGGTGGGCTTCATCGCCCAGCCCGCGATCGCCGGCGTGCTGCGCGGCCCCTTGGAGGCCGCCGGGCTGCCCGGCTCGGCCGTCCCCGGTGTCGCGGTCGCCCTCGGCGTCGCGATCGCCACGGTCGTGCAGATGATCCTCGGCGAACTGGCCCCCAAGAACCTCGGCATCGCGCGGCCCGAGGACGTCGCGAAGTCCCTCTCCCGCCCGACGCACGTGTATCTCATGGTCGCCGGGCCGCTCATCCGCCAGTTCGACGCCGCGGCCACCCGGCTCGTGCGCCTGTTCGGCATCGAGCCCGTGGAGGAACTCGAACACGGCGCCACCCCCGAGGAGCTGTCGCGCATCGTGACGGAGTCGGCCGCGGCCGGCGAGCTGCCGCCCCGGCTGGCCGACATGCTGGAGCGCGCGCTGGAGTTCGGCGACCGCACCGCCGAGGACGTCATGGTCCCCCGCCCGCGCGTGGTCTCGCTGCGGGCCGAGTGGCCGGTCGGCGAGTTCCTCGACGCCCTGCGCACGCACGGGCACTCCCGCTACCCCGTGCTGGGCACCGACGCCGACGACGTCGTCGGGGTGGCCGGGCTGCCCGAGTATCTGAAGGCCGGCTCTCCCTCCCGAGGGCTCGTCGGCGGCATCACCCACGCGCCGCTGCTCGTCCCCGCGACCCTGCCGCTGCCCGAACTGCTGCGGCGGATGACCTCCGCCGGTGAGACGTTCACCTGCGTGATCGACGAGTACGGCGGTCTGGCCGGCGTGGTGACGCTGGAGGACCTGGCCGAGGAGCTCGTCGGCGAGCTGGTGGACGAGAACGACCCCGAACCCCTCGGCGTCGTACGACACGGTGACGGCGTCTGGGACGTGCCGGGCACCCTCCGCCTCGACGAGGTCGAGCGCGCCACGCACGTCCGGCTGCCCGAGAGCGAGGACTACGAGACCGTGGCCGGCCTCGTCCTCGCCCTCCTCGGCCGGATGGCCGAGGAGGGCGACCAGGTCGTCTCCCCCCTCGTGCCCGAGCCCCATCTCTTCGACGACGAGGACGACGCCGAGCGGGCCGCGCTCACGGTCCTGAGCGTGCGCCGCCGTGTCCCCGAGTGGGTGCGGGTGTCGACGCATCCGCCGGCGGACGCGCCGGCCGGCGCGGACGAGGAGGAGCGGCCGGAACGGGAGAAGGCCCGCGCGGCCGCCCGCGGCGCGGGCGGCGCCGACTACGCCCCCGAGCTGTTCTCCGCGCTGTTCCAGGGCAGGCCCGCATGAGCTCTCTCACGGGTGTCCTACTCGGCGTCGTCCTGCTCGCCGTCAACGGGTTCTTCGTCGCGGCCGAGTTCGCCCTGGTCTCCGCCCGCCGTCACCGGCTGGAGGAGGTCGCCGTCAGCGGCGGCCGGCTGGCCAAGGTCACGGCCCGCGCCGCGGTCAGGGGCGGGCGCGAGCTGTCGCTCATGCTCGCCGGGGCGCAGCTCGGCATCACGCTGGCCTCCCTGGGCCTCGGCATGGTCGCCGAGCCCTCCATCGAGCATCTGATGGAGCCGGTCCTCACGCTGCTGCCGGAGTCGCTGCGCACGCCCCTGGCGTACGTCGTGGCGCTCGCCCTGGTGACGTTCCTCCACATGGTCGTCGGCGAGATGGCGCCCAAGTCGCTGGCGCTCACCCACCCCGAGCGCGCCGCGATGGGGCTGGCGCTGCCGTTCCGCGGCTTCGCCTGGGTCGTCCGCCCGATCCTGGCCCTGCTGAACGCGCTGACCAACGGCATCCTGCGCCTGGCCGGCGTGCGGCCCCGCGACGAGCTGGCCACCACCCGGACACCGCGCCAGCTCGCCATGCTGGTCGCCGAGTCGGGCCGGATGGGCATGCTCGACCGCGACGAGCACGACCTGCTCACCCGCGCGCTGCGGGTCCACTCCCAGCCGGTCGAGCGGCTGATGGTGCCCGTCGGCGAGGCGCCTTCGGTGCCGTCCGACGCCGACGACCTGCTCGTGCGCCGGACGGCCGCGGGCGGCGGGAGCCTGCGCATGCTGGTCCTCGCGCACAGGACGACCGCCGACGACGTGGTCGGCGTGCTCCACGTGCGCGACGCGGTCCTCCAGCCGGGACGCAGGGCCGCCGAGCTCGCGACCCCCGTCCCCCGCATGGCGAGGGACACCACGATCTCCGACGCCGTGACCCTGCTGCAGGAGGCCCGCGCGCAGCTCGGGCTCGTCACGGACGCCGGCGGCACGCCCGTCGGTGTGATCGATCTCACCACTCTGGTCGGCGAACTGCTCGTCGCCTGACGACCGAGGCGGCGCTCCCCTCCCGTGAGCGGGCGCGCCGGCCTGGGACGTCACGGCGCGGCCCCACGCCCGCGGCCGCACCGGGGATCTCCCTCAGCGAGGCCGCTGAGCTCATGAACCAGGACAGAAGGTAAAGGTCGCCCCTGCAAGCGCGGGGAAAGTGGTTTGAAAGGCGATCTCCTGAGAATGTGCAGTGCGCGGCGGGGGGCCCCGAGTCCGGGACCCCCCGCCGCGACATCGCCAGGGAGGGCCCGTGCCGTACGGGCCGGGACGGAACGGGAGGCCGGACGTGGACGCTTCGCTTGCGACCGGGCGAGGCCGCCCACCCGCCCTGGGACCGCAGGAGACGGTCCCCCTCGACGGTGCGGAGGAAAATATTCGCCGGGGCGGAGATTTCCTTCCGGCCGGGCGAGGCCGCTCGTCCGCCCGGGAGTTCCCCGGGATTGTGCCCCTAGGTCACACAACGAAGAAGCCCCGCCGGGCTACTGCCGAGCGAGGCCTGTTCTTGGTGGGCAAGGGGGGAGTTGAACCCCCACGTCCTTTCGGACACACGGACCTGAACCGTGCGCGTCTGCCATTCCGCCACTTGCCCTTGCGGTTGGTCCCCATCTCTGGGTGCCTGGAAAGGTTAGCACGTAACCGCCCGTGCTTACGAACCCGGATACGATCCTTCTAAACGACGATGCGAAGGGGCTCAGTGCAGCACCGGAGCGGTCGCGACCATAGTGGCAATGGAAGGGAGGGATCCGGTGGGAGTCCTTCAGCGCTTCGAGCGCAGGCTCGAAGGGTTGGTTGAAGGTGCCTTCGCTCGGGCGTTCAAGTCCGATCTCCAGCCGGTCGAGGTCGCCAGCGCCGTGCAGAGGGAGATGGACGAGCGCGCCGCGATCGTCGCTCAGGGTCGCACGCTCGTGCCGAACGACTTCGTGGTGGAGCTGTCGACGACCGACAGCGAGCGGCTGGAGGTGTACGCCGACAGCATCAGCCACGAGCTCGCCACTCTCGCACGGGAGTACGCCAAGGAGCAGGGCTATTCGTTCGTCGGGCCGGTGCGGGTGCGTTTCGAGACCGCAGACGACCTCGCGGTCGGGCTCTTCCGCATCCGGTCGGGTGTGATCCGGGGCGCCACGGTCGAGCAGGACGAGATCCGTCAGCCGCCGAGCGACGTGCCGACCGGCCGGCCCAGCGCGTTCCAGGGCCGTCCCCGGCTGCTCGTCTCCACCCAGGACGACCCCCAGGGCCAGCGCTCGTACGAGCTGACCACGCCGGTCACTTTGCTGGGCCGCGGAACCGATTGTGATCTTCGGCTGGTGGATCCCGGCGTATCACGGCATCATGCCGAGCTAAGAGTGGAAGGGCCGCAGGTCGTGCTCGTGGACCTGGGGTCGACCAACGGCACCTTCATCAACGGCCAGCCGATCCGCAGGATCGAGATGCAGGACGGGACGAGGGTGACGCTCGGCCGCACGACACTGGTTTTCAGGCGCGATTAGAGGTAGACAAACGGTCCATGTCCGAGCTAACGCTGCTGCTGATCCGGCTCGCCTTCCTGGCGGTGCTGTGGTTCTTCGTGATCGCCGCGGTCGGCGTCATCCGGACAGACCTGTTCGGTCCGCGTACGGCACCCGCGCCCACACGCAAACCGGTCAAGCAGCCCCGAGCGGTTTCCAAGCCCAAGAAGGGCGAACCCCGCCAGCTGATCGTCACCGGTGGCCCCCTGCAAGGGACCATCATCAACCTCACGGAGACGCCAATCACCATCGGCCGGGCGAACGACGCCACGCTGGTTCTCAGCGACGACTACGCTTCGAGCCGGCACGCCCGGCTCTTCCCTCAGGACGGCCAGTGGATCGTGGAGGATCTCGGCTCCACCAATGGCACGTACCTCGAACGCTCCAAAGTGACCCGCCCGACCCCGGTGCCCCTCGGAGTTCCGATCCGCATCGGCAAAACCGTCATCGAATTGCGCAAATGACCATCGCACTCCGCTACGCCGCTCGCTCGGACGTCGGGCTCCTCCGTGAAGGCAACGAGGACTCGGCGTACGCCAGTGCCCGCCTGCTGGCCGTCGCAGACGGCATGGGCGGGCATGCCCACGGCGAGGTGGCCAGTTCGGTCGCCATCGCCGCACTGTCGTCCCTCGACCGGGACGCCTTCGGCAATGACCTGCTCAGCGCCATCGAGGCGGCGGTCCGGGACGCCAACCACCAGTTGCACGCGATGGTGGGCCGGGACCCGAGTCTCAAAGGCATGGGCACCACCCTCACCGCGATGCTCTGGAGCGGCTCACGCTTCGCGCTGGTCCACGTGGGCGACTCCCGCGCGTACCTGCTCAGGAACGGCGAGCTGTACCAGATCACGCACGACCACACGCTCGTGCAGTCGTTGGTGGACGACGGGCGGATCACCCAGGAGGAGGCCGCCAACCACCCCCAGCGCTCGATCCTGCTGCGCGCGCTGGACGGGAGCGGTGAGGTCGACCCCGACCTGCAGGACCGGGAGGCCCAGGTGGGCGACCGGTACCTGCTGTGCTCGGACGGCCTGTCCACGGTGGTCAGCGCCGAGACCCTGCACCACACCCTGTCCACGATCGACGATCCCGAGGACGTCGTCCGGCAGCTCATCGACCTCGCCAACCGGGGCGGCGGGCCGGACAACATCACCTGCGTGCTCGCCGACGTGATCGAGGTGGACGACCTGCAGCCGCCCCCGGCGGTGGCGGCGGTCGTCGGTGCGGCCGGCTCCGGCCGGGCCCGCTCGGCGCCGCCCGACACACCCGCGGGCCGGGCCACCACGGTCACCGCGCCCCAACCCGTGCTCACCGACGACGACCTGGACGACGAACCCGTGCGCGAGGCCCCGGCCTCCGCGCGGCGTTCGCGCAAAAGCCGATCGGGTCCGAAAGTGGCCGTCGGGGTGCTGGTCGTCGCCGCCGCGCTCGGGGTCGGCGGCTATCTCGGCTACCAGTGGACCCAGAGCCAGTTCTACATAGGCGCCAAGGGAGACGAGCTCGTCGTCTTCCAGGGCGTCGACGCGGAGGTCGGCCCTGTGTCCTTCAAGAAGGTCGCCTACACCGACCACATGCGCGTCTCGTCGCTGCCGGCGGTGCAGCAGGACCAGGTCCGCAGCGGCATCCCGGTCGACAACCTGCAGACCGGGATAACCAGGATCAAGAGCTTCGGCGACTCGGCGACACCCCCGCCGGACGCCAAGTCGACGCCGACCCCCACGAGGTCCAGTAAGTGACTGCTGTCGAAGCCACGCCCGTACCGATGACCGCGAAGAGGCGGGGGGCCCAGCTGGGCATGCTCGCCTTCGCCGTGCTGATCGTGATGGGCGCGTACGCGAGCGTCGGGCTCGGGATCAACGGCAAGGTCCCGTCCGGCATGCTCGGCTACGGCCTCGGCCTCGGCGGTCTGATGCTCGCGGCCTACCTGGTGCTCGCCAAGTGGGCGCCGTGGGCCGATCCCCTTCTGCTTCCCCTCGTGACGCTGGTCAACGGCATCGGTCTGGTGATGATCTACCGGATCGAGCTGGCCGGGCAGGCGGGCGCGTCCGCCACGAACCAGCTCATGTGGACGGCGCTCGGCGTGGTGATGTTCTCCGCGACTCTGATCGTGTTGAAGGACCACCGCGCCTTGCAGCGCCTCACCTACACCGCCGGGTTCGTCGGCGTGGTGCTGATGGCCATCCCGGCGCTGCTGCCCGGGTCGCTGAGCGAGGTCCAGGGCGCCAAGATCTGGATCCGCATCGGCGGGTTCTCGATCCAGCCCGGCGAGTTCGCCAAGCTGGCACTCGTCGTCTTCTTCGCCGGCTATCTCGTGGCCAAGCGCGACGTGCTCGCTCTCGCCGGCCGCCGGCTGCTGTTCATCGACCTGCCCCGCGCCCGCGACCTCGGCCCGGTGCTCATCACCTGGGGCTTCGCGATCGCCACGCTGGTCCTGGAGAAGGACCTCGGCACCTCGCTGCTGCTGTTCGGCGCGTTCATCGCGATGCTCTACATCGCCACCCAGCGCACGTCCTGGGTGCTCATCGGCATCCTGTTGTTCGTCGGCGGCGCGTTCCTCGCCGGGCAGGTCTTCAGCCATGTCGAGGCCCGCTTCAACGTCTGGCTGCACGCCGAGGACCCCGCGCTGTACGACACGGGCGGCGGCAGCTACCAGCTCATGCAGGGCATGTTCGCCATGGGCTCGGGCGGCATCCTCGGCACCGGCCTCGGGCAGGGCTACCCCAAGCTGATCCCGCTGTCGTTCTCCGACTTCATCTTCTCGGCGACGGGCGAGGAGCTGGGTCTCACCGGCCTGATGGCGATCCTGATGATCTACGCGCTGATCGTCCAGCGGGGGCTGCGCACGTCGCTGGCCGCTCGCGACCCGTTCACCAAGCTGCTCGCGGGCGGCCTGTCGTTCATCCTCGCCTGGCAGGTGTTCATCATCGTCGGCGGCGTGACCCGGCTGATCCCGCTGACCGGTCTCGTGACGCCGTTCATGTCCGCGGGAGGCTCGGCGCTGCTGGCCAACTGGATGCTCATCGCCCTGCTCGTACGGATGTCCGACGCGGCCCGCCGGCCGCCGCCGCAGGCGATCCAGGACGAGGGAATGACCCAGGTGATGCAGCGATGAACAGCCCGCTCAAGCGCGTCTCCGTGGCCTGCCTGCTCATGTTCGGCCTGCTCATGGCCAACGTGACCTACATCGGCACGGTGAAGGCCGACGGGCTGCGGACCGACTCGCGCAACGTCAGGGGCTTCTACGCCCGGTATGCGGTCGACCGCGGCTGGATCACGGCCGACAACGGCAAGACGACCCTCGCCAAGACCGTGGACAGCGGGGACAAGACGTTCCGTTTCGAGCGCGAATACCCCCTCGGCAAGCCGTTCACGCATGTCGTCGGCTGGTTCGCGCCGGAGAGCGCCTCGGGCATCGAGGCCGCGATGAACCGCTATCTCGACGGCAGCCACCCCGAACTGGTGGTCCGCCGGGCCATCGACATGGTCAGCGGCAAGCCCGCCAAGGGCGCGAGCGTCGACCTCAC
Organism: Microbispora bryophytorum; assembly: GCF_043197435.1. Classification (NCBI taxonomy): domain Bacteria; kingdom Bacillati; phylum Actinomycetota; class Actinomycetes; order Streptosporangiales; family Streptosporangiaceae; genus Microbispora; species Microbispora bryophytorum. The sequence goes on from NZ_JBICTF010000002.1 coordinate 716,751, forward strand.
GCTGAACAGCAAGGCGCAGGAGATCGCGTACAAGGACCTGGCGGGCACCGGCAAGCGCGGCGCGGTCGTCGCGCTCGAGCCGAAGACGGGCAAGGTCCTGGCGATGGTGTCGGTGCCGTCGTACGACCCGAACCCGCTGGCCAAGGCGAACAAGGAAACCGTCAACAAGGCGTACAACAAGCTGAACAAGGACGACAACAAGCCGCTGCTCAACCGGGCCATCGACCTGACGTTCGCCCCGGGGTCCACGTTCAAGACGGTCACCTCGGCGGCCTACCTCAGCGACGACACCTCACGCGACGAGAACACGCAGGTCGACGCGCCCGACTCGCTGCCGCTGCCGGGCACGAGCATCTCGCTGCCCAACTACCACGGAGAGTCGTGCGGCGGCCGGGCGACGCTGGTGGAGGCGCTGACCATCTCCTGCAACACGCCGTTCGCGAAGATGGGCATGGAACTCGGCTACGACAAGCTCAAGGAGCAGGCCGAGAAGTTCGGGGTCGGCCAGCCGCTGGAGATCCCCCTCGACGTCGCGGCCAGCAACATCGGCCCGGACGAGGGCAAGGCGGCTCTCGCCAAGACCGCGATCGGCCAGCAGAGCAACCAGATGACCCCGCTGCAGATGGCGATGGTCGCGGCCGGCATCGCCAACCAGGGCACCGTCATGAAGCCGTACCTGGTCAACAAGATCATGGGACCGGACGGCGCGGAGATCGACGGGACCGACCCCGAGGAGCTGGACGAGGCCGTCACGCCCGAGGTGGCCGGCGAGCTGACCAAGATGATGATCGGCGTGATCGAGAACGGCACCGGCGGCGCGGCCAAGCTTCCGGGCATCACCGTGGCCGGCAAGACCGGCACGGCGGAGACCCTGCCGGGCAAGCCGTCGCACGCGTGGTTCATCTCCTTCGCTCCGGTGGAGGACCCGAAGGTCGCCGTGGCGGTCTTCGTGGAGTCCGGCAGCGCCGGCAACGACGCCACCGGCGGCGCGGTGGCCGCGCCGATCGCCCACGACGTCATGCAGGCGGTGCTCGGACGGTGACCGACACATGACCGACACCGTGCTCGGCGGCCGCTACCGGCTGACCTCCCCCATCGCCGCGGGCGGCATGGGCGAGGTCTGGCGGGCCGAGGACGAGCTGCTCGGCCGGGAGGTGGCGGTCAAGCTGCTCGGGCGCCATGTCGCGGGCGACGCCACCTTCCGCGACCGGTTCCGCTCCGAGGCCAGGATCACCGCCGGGCTGACCGACCCCGGGATCGCCCAGGTCTTCGACTACGGCGAGACCGACGGCGTGGCCTACCTCGTGATGGAACTGGTGCGGGGCGAGCCGCTGTCGGCCATCCTCGCCCGCAACGGCGTGCTCGGGCCGCACGTCACGCTCGACCTCGTCGAGCAGACCGCCCGTGGCCTGCACGCGGCCCACCGGGCCGGGGTCATCCACCGCGACGTCAAGCCCGGCAACCTGCTCGTCACCGAGACCGGCCAGGTGAAGATCACCGACTTCGGCATCGCCCGCGCGCTGGAGGCCGCGCCACTGACCGCGACCGGCACCATCCTCGGCACCGCCCAGTACATAAGCCCGGAGCAGGCGTCCGGCGCCACCCTCACCCCGGCGAGCGACATCTACTCGCTCGGAGTGGTGGCCTACGAGTGCCTCACGGGCCGCCCGCCGTTCACGGCGGACAACCCGGTGGCGCTCGCGCTGCGGCACCTCAACGACACGCCCCCGCCGCTGCCCGGGAACGTGCCCGCTCCGGTGGCGGCCCTCGTGACGGCCATGCTCGCCAAGGACCCCGCCGTGCGGCCGGAGACCGGGCCGGTGCTCCTCGACGGGGTGCGGGCGCTGCGCGAGACCCTCGCGGGCACGGCCTCCCCGGCGGCCCTCGGTTCGCTGACCGACCCCCGGGGCTTCCCCGTGGCGGGCGGCCCCGGCCGCACGATCCCTCCGGTCGCGCCCGGCCTCACGACACCCCTGGGCGAGCCCGGCGCTCGCACCCCGGGTTCCGGCGCCACCGCGCCGCTGAGCCCGGTCCCGGCCACCTCGCGCCGGGCTGTGGGAGTCCCCGACGCCCGTACGCGGCGGCCCGGAGGTCGGGGGCCGGCCGGCGAACGGCGCCCCCGTCCCGCGACCCTGCTCCTCGTGACGGCCGGCTGCGCCGTTGCGGTCGGCATCGGGGTCCTGGCCTTCTCCGCCGCCCGTACCGGCGAACCGCCGGCCCCGGGTGAGACGGTCGCGCCCGTCTCTCCGTCCCCCTCGCCGTCGCCATCGCCGTCGCCGGCGCGTACGCACAGGTCAGAGATTCCACGGACGCATCGGCCGACCGCTCCGGCAATGTCGGACGAGCCGAGCGCCGTTCCGTCGGCTACCGTAAGCAGGTCGGCATCAACCCCCCAGACGCCTACACCGGCTTCGTCCCCGACCTCGACCTCGACCCCGACTCCGACGTCCACCCCGGCCACGGAACCCAGTGAGACTCCGCCCCCCGCGGACGACCCACCCGACACGAACCCTCCGGATGAGGGGGAGTGATGAGCACAGGGGTCGATGATGGAGACCGGTGGCACCCCACGATGAACGGCAAGGGACAGTGCAGGAAATGACTCAGCCACGACTTCTCGGCGGACGCTACGAGCTGGACGGCGTCGTGGGGCGTGGCGGCATGGCCGAGGTGTATCGCGCCCGGGACATCCGGCTGGACCGTATCGTCGCCATCAAGACGCTCCGCTCCGACCTCGCCAGGGACCACACGTTCCAGGCGCGCTTCCGGCGTGAGGCGCAGTCCGCCGCCTCGCTCAACCACCCGTCGATCATCGCTGTGTACGACACCGGCGAGGACATGATGGACGGCACGCCCGTGCCGTACATCGTGATGGAGTTCGTCGACGGGCGGACGCTGCGCGACCTGCTGCGCGCCGACCGGCGGCTGCTGCCCGAGCGGGCCGTGGAGCTGGTGGACGGCATCCTGCGGGCGCTGGACTACAGCCACCGGGGCGGCATCGTCCACCGGGACATCAAGCCGGCCAACATCATGTTGACGGTCAACGGCGAGGTCAAGGTGATGGACTTCGGCATCGCCCGGGCGATGGCCGACTCCGCCGCCACGATGACCCAGACGGCGCAGGTGATCGGCACCGCGCAGTACCTGTCTCCCGAGCAGGCCCGCGGCGAGCGCGTGGACGCCCGCAGCGACATCTACTCGACCGGCTGCGTGCTGTACGAGTTGCTCACCGGCCAGCCGCCCTTCACCGGCGACTCGCCCGTGGCGATCGCCTACCAGCACGTGCGGGAGGACCCGATCCCGCCGTCGCGGATCGACCCCGAGATCCCGCAGTGGGCTGACGCGATCGTGCTCAAGGCGATGGCCAAGGACCCCCTCCACCGCTACCAGAGCGCCACGGAGATGCGCGGCGACCTCCAGCGGGCCCTGTCGGGCATGCCGGTCGACCCGCAGACGATGGCGATGGCCACCCAGCAGTACAACGGGTACGGCACGGCGGACCGCACGCGGACGATGGCCGCCTCCGGCGCCCCCATGACGCAGAGCACCCGCGCCATCCCCGACTACGAGTACGCCCAGGAGCAGCGCGGCGGGGGCCGGTACGACGGACGGCGGCGCAGCGGCGGCGGCAACACCGCGCTGAAGACCGCCCTGTGGATCCTGATCCCGCTGGCGGTGATCGGCGCCATGATCGGTGTCGGCTACGCGTTCCTCGGGTCCGGCGGATCCTCGGCGTCCGACAAGGTCGAGGTGCCGCGGGTGACGAACCAGACGAAGGCGGCGGCCGAGCAGGCGCTGAAGGCGGCCGGGTTCACGGTCACCTTCGGACCGGAGGAGTACAACAGCGACGTCCCCAAGGGCGCCGTCGTGAGCACCGACCCCGCCGGGGGCGAGCAGGCCGACCGCGGGGGCGCGGTCACCGTCGTCGTGTCCAAGGGCGAGGAGAAGGTCACCGTCCCCGAGGACCTGATCGGCAAGACGACGGAGGAGGCCAGGTCCGAGCTGGAGGCGCTGGAGCTGAAGGTCAGCATCGTGCCGAAGGCCTCGACCAAGGAGCAGGGCAAGGTCTTCGACAGCAGCCCCAAGGGCGGCGAGAAGGTCGAGAAGGGCGCCCTGGTCCGGCTGTACGTGCCCAAGGAGATGACCGAGGTCCCAAGCGTCGTCGGCCTCACGCTCGAGGACGCGAGTCAGACGCTGAAGGGCGCCGGCTTCAAGGTCAAGACGTCGGAGCAGCCGAGCGACGTAGTGGCGCAGGGCAACGTGATCGACCAGTCGCCGCAGGCGGGGGCGAAGCTCAACCCCGGCACCACCATCACGCTGACGGTCTCCAGCGGCCCGCAGCCGCAGCAGCAGCCGACCGACCAGCCCATCACCGACACGCCGACGGACGGCACCGGAGACGGCACCGGGGACGACACCGGAGACGGCGGCGACATGGGTGACGGCGGTGACGGCGGCGGCGGCGTGCAGATCGGGCCGCCCGGAGAGGGCGAGGACAACCCGTTCGGCAACTAGGCGAGCGAGCGGACGGCGGTCACCGCGAGGCGGTGGCCGCCGTCGGCGTTTCATCGACCGAGGTCTCTCCCGGGATTTCAGCCGGTGAACGGCTGCCTCCACCCCGGCGAGCGGCCCGGATAGGGCATCGACGTCGGCGAGGCCGCGGCCGCCCGGCATCCCCCGTTCACCCTGCCGGAGGTCGCCGGGCATGAAGAAGGGCTTCCGCCACTCGGGGGCAATGGCGGAAGCCCTCACTTTCCTATTCGTAACGAGAGCGGAAAGCGTTACACAATCTGCGCGAGCCAGTTTCCGAGCAGCCGATGGCCGTGCTCGGACACGACCGACTCGGGGTGGAACTGCACGCCCTCGATGGGGGCGTCGCGGTGGCGCAAACCCATGATGACGCCGTCGGGCGTGGTGGCCGTGACCTCCAGCGTGTCCGGCACGGTGCCGGGGACCACGGCGAGCGAGTGGTAGCGCGTCATCGTGACCGGCGACGGGAGCTCCCGGAACACCCCCCGCCCGTCGTGGGAGATCAGGCTGGTGCGGCCGTGCATGAGCTCGGGCGCGCGCTCGACCGCGGCCCCGTACGCCACGGCGATGGCCTGGTGGCCGAGACAGACCCCGAGCAGCGGCAGGCCGCGGTCGGCGCAGTGCCGCACGAGGGACACCGACACCCCGGCGGCCTTCGGCGTGCCGGGCCCCGGCGACACGAGCACGGCGTCGAATTCGTCGGCGTCGGCCACGGCGACGTGATCGCGCGGCCGTACGTCGCAGTCCGCCCCCAGACCGCGTAGATACTGCACGATCGTGTGCACGAAGCTGTCGTGATTGTCGACCACGAGCACCCGGACCGGGCTCATAGATGTCTCCCGCTTCACGGGGGTTGCTGGGTGTCCAGAGCGGAAACCGGACTTTCAGCGTACGGCAATCCCGCATGGGGGATCGCCCGTTGGGGTCCGCGACGACTATCCTTGCTCGGGACTTCACCGCCACAGCGATTACGCTATTGACACCAGCCCGCACGACCGCGCGGGTACCCACCAGGAGAAACTCCCGTGCCCAAGTCGAAGACCCGCAAGAAGGCCGTTTACACGCCGCCGCAGAAGTCGCAGACGGTGAAGGTCAGCCCCCGTTGGCTCGCCCCCGTCATGGTGGCCTGCTGGATCATCGGTATCGTCTGGATCGCGATCTACTACATCGCGCCGAGCGTTCCCGTCATCTCCGCCCTGGCGAACTGGAACCTGCTGATCGGTTTCGGGCTCATCATCGTCGGCGTCGTGCTCTCGACGAAGTGGCGATAGGCTGCTTTCTGAAATCTTTCCACAGCCTTTATCCACAGCCTGTGGGCAGCAGGCGCCGAGCGACCCCCTGGTGGGGTAGACGCCGGCCCGGTCGAGCCGGCTCCGGCCGGCTCGACCGCGTCACCCGGCCCGGTGCGCGGGGTGTCAGGTGAAGGCGCCCTCCAGGGGCAGGCCGTACGGCGGGAGCATGGTGACGAGCAGGACCAGCGCCACCAGCACCACGGCCGCGACGCAGGCCTGCACGAGGGTGCGGTTGCGCGGCGGAGCGTAGGCGAAGCCGACGGCGACGACCGTGCCGGTCACGAGCCCGCCGAGATGCCCCTGCCAGCTGATGCCCGGCACGACGAACGTGAGCACCACGTTGATGCCGATCAGCCACAGAGCGCCGCGGGCATCGTAGCCGAGCCTGCGGGCGACGACGAACAACGCGCCGAACAGGCCGTAGATGGCTCCGGAGGCGCCGACGGCCGACGTGCCGAACAGGTAGATGGCGACCGAGCCGCCCAGCGCCGACAGGAGGTAGAGCGCGGCGAACCGGCCCGCGCCGAGCCTGCGCTCCAGTTCCGGGCCGATCGCGTAGAGCGCCCACATGTTGAACAGGATGTGCCAGAACGACGGCGGCGGAGAGTGCAGGAAGGCACTGGTGATCAGCCGCCACCACTCGCCCATGTGGACCCCGAGCGACCACATCGCGAACCGCTGGATGACCTCGTCGGGACGCAGGACCTCGGCCCCGTACGCGAGCACGTTGAGGATCAGCAGAGTCCACGTGACGCGGGGCACGGCCACGGCGGCGCCGCCGAAGGTCGCTCGGGCCTGCGGCGCCTCGCGACCGCCGTCGCGGACGCACTCGGGGCACTGGTGACCGACGGCCGCCTCGCGCATGCAGTCGGGGCAGATCGGGCGCTCACAGCGCTGGCAGCGGACGTAGGTCTCGCGGTCGGGGTGCCGGTAGCAGGTGGGCACGGCTTGCGCCCCCGACTGCGGGGGCGGCGGAGGCTGGGAGGTCATGCGGTCCTTTCCTGGGCGAGTCCCTGTGCGGGGGCGCATCCACCAGCCAGCCTATAAGCCGGAAACGCCCCGGCCGCGTGTTCGCGGGGCCGAGGCGTCTCCGGAGCGCCGGAAGGGCGGCGTCAGGACCGTTCGATGGTGACCTCTTCGATGACCACGTCGTTCACCGGCCGGTCGTTGCGGCCGGTGGGGGCCTTGGCGATCGCGTCGACCACCTCGGCGCCCTCGATCACCTCACCGAAGATCGTGTGCCCCTGGTTCAGGTGGGGCGTCGGCGCGACGGTGATGAAGAACTGCGAGCCGTTGGTGCCCTTGCCGAACCGCTTGCCCGCGTTCGCCATGGCGAGCAGGTAGGGCCGGTTGAACTGGTTCTCCGGGTGGATCTCGTCGTCGAAGCTGTAGCCCGGGCCGCCGACGCCCTGCCCGAGCGGGTCGCCGCCCTGGATCATGAAGCCGCTGATGACACGGTGGAAGATCGTGCCGTCGTAGAGCTTGGCGTTCGTCTTCTCACCGGTCTCCGGGTGGGTCCACTCCCGGGTGCCCTCGGCGAGTTCGACGAAGTTGCGCACGGTCTTCGGCGCCTTGTTGGGGAAAAGCTGGACACGGATCGTGCCGTGGTTCGTGCGCAGATTCGCGATGAGGTTGTCAGCCACGAGGGCCGCCCCCTTTGGTAGCTCGTGTTAGTTGTCCGGGGAACAGGGTATCGAGCATGCCTTCAAGCACCGCTCGTGATTGAGGCACAACCATCCGGGAAGGGGTCGTTCCGGGGCCCCGTCGATTGGGGAGGTTGATCGTGTCCCTGACAATGAACAGAAGGCAGCGTGCCGAGGTGGTCATCCCGCAAACGTGGCTGAGCAGGATGAGAGACCAGGCGACGAAGGCCGGCGGCCGGATGAGTCCGGTCGCGGAGACCGCACGAGATCTCGCCTCGCACCGGATCGAGGACGCCAGGGTCTGGGCGGCGCCGAAGCTCGATCAGGCGGCGCAGTCGGTCGAGGAGCAGATCGCTCCGATCGTGAGCGCGTTCCTGGCCGAACTGGCCCGCCGGATCGATGTGGGCAGCACCAGGAAGCCCCGCAGGCGCTGGCCGGTTGTCGCACTGCTGGGCGGCGTCGCGATCGGCGCGGTGGGTGTGGCGATGTACCGCAACAACGCCCAGCGCTGGACCGAGACGATGCGGGAGAGCATGCGTCACACCGGCTCCGACGCCAGCAAGTGGGTCGGAGACAAGGCCGGGGAAGCCGGCGAGAAGGCCGACAAGGCCGCCGACGAGATCTCGGGGAAAATGCCCTGACACATCCCTCACAGCCACCAGTACGGCCGGCGTTCCCCCAACGCCGGCCGTACTGTGTTTCCCGCTTCACTCATAGGGGTGTTGGAGCGGTCTCCAGGCGGTGCAGTACGGCGGGGAGACGGTCCTCGTAGACCACGGTGAGCCGCCGGGTCGCCCGGGTGATGGCGACGTACAGGTCCTGGCCGCCCTTCGGCGACTGACGCAGGATGCCCTCGGGATCCACGACCACCACGGCGTCGAACTCCAGGCCCTTCGAGCCGCGCACGGTGAGGACGGCCACCGGGCTGTCCAGGGGGTCGACGGCCTCGGGGAACAGCGCGGCGACCTCCGCGTGCCGGGCGTCCGGCGTGACGACGCCGACCCGCCCCTCCCCGATCTCGCGCAGCTCCGACTCCACGAGCCGGCGCAGGTCGGTGCCGTCGGCGGGCACGGCGCGGGGGCGGGCGCCGCCGAACCGGACCGACTCGGGCGGCTCCTCCCCGGGCGCCACGGCGCGCAGCACGTCGGCGGCGACCTCCATGATCTCGGCCGGCGTCCGGTAGTTGACCAGCAGGCGCTCCTCCCGCCAGCGTCCCTTCACGTACGGGTCGAGCATCTCGCCCCACGACCGCGCGCCCGCCGCCGAGCCGGTCTGGGCGATGTCGCCGACGACCGTCAGGGAGCGGGCCGGGACCCGCCGCATCACCGTCCGCCAGGCCATCGCCGACAGCTCCTGCGCCTCATCCACGATCACGTGCCCGTACGCCCAGGTGCGGTCGCGGCCGGCCCGGTCGGCCGTCGTGACGTACGGCCCGTCGTCGCGGTTGCGGCCGGCCAGCAGGGTCGCGTCGAGCACCGGATCGACGTCGGTGATGGTCAGGACCTCCCGCGCGTACAGTTCCTCCTCGCGGCGCTCGTCCTCCGCACGGCGCCGCCTGGCCCCGGCCCCGTAGTCGTACTCGCCGAGCAGTTCGGCGGCCTCGTCCAGCAGGGGGACGTCGCCGACCGTCCACGGCGCCTCGCGGGGCCGCAGCAGGAGCGCGCGCTCCTCCTCCGTCAGGTAGGGCCCGGCCGCCGTACGCAGCCGCTCCTCGTCCGACAGAAGCTCGCGGACGAGCCGCTCAGGGGTGATCTCCGTCCACAGGGCGTCGAGCGCGTCGCGCACCGACCGGTGCTCCCACAGGGTCGTGGCGGCGTACCGCAGGTCGCCGTCCTCCAGCGGCCGGTCGAGTTGTGCCGCCTCGTCACGGGCCAGCGCCAGCAGCACCCGGTCCATGAACGTCCACCGGGCGATGTTGTGCTGCCGCCGCAGGCCGCGGGCGCGGTCGCGGGCCCGCAGGCAGGTGGCGTGGTCCACCCGCAGCGTCATCTCCTCGACCACGACCTCCACGCCGCCGCGCACCGACGTGCGGATCGGGATCTTCACCTCCAGGCCGCCCTCGGGCACGCGCTCGCGGTCGCGGACCGCCTCCTCGACCACCCGGACCATGCGCGGGTCGCCCTTGACGACGGCGACGGCCGGCTCGTCCTCGGCGGTGGCCCGCACCCCGGGGTGGAGCCCGCCCATGCTCGTCAGCACCACCTGCGTCTCACCCAGCGCGGGCAGCACCTGGCCGATGTAGCGGGAGAAGGTCGCGTTGGGGCCGACGACGAGAACGCCGCGCCGCTCCAGCGTGTCGCGGTGGGTGTAGAGCAGGTACGCCGCCCGGTGCAGGGCGGCGACGGTCTTGCCCGTGCCCGGCCCGCCCTGCACGACGAGCGCCCCCGCCAGGCCGGCGCGGATCACCCGGTCCTGCTCGCGTTGGATGGTGGCGACGACCTCGCCCATGCGTCCGGTGCGCCCCCGGCGCAGCGCCGCGAGCAGCGCGGCCTCGCCGACGAGCGTACGGCGGTCTCCGTCGGCCATCCGGTCGAGGTCGAAGACCTCGTCGTCGATGCCCACGACGTCGCGGTGCCGCGTGTGCAGGTGCCGGCGGCGTACGAGGGAGCCCGGGTCGCTGGGGGTGGCGACGTAGAAGGGCCGGGCGGCGGGGGCACGCCAGTCGATGAGCACGGACGTGTGGTCGTCGTCGCGCAGCCCGACGCGGCCGATGTAGAGGGTCTCGCCCCCGGCGTCGTCGATGCGGCCGAAGCACAGGCCGCGTTCGACGGCCGACAGTTGCGCGTGGCGGCGGGCGTGCTCGGCCGCCGCCGCCTCGCGCTCCACGACGGCCTGCCGGGTTCCCGTGCCGCCACGGGCCAGGACTTCCCGCATGCCACGCTCGGCCCGTTCACGGGCGATGTCGAGACGGCCGTACAGCATGGAGACATGTGACTGCTCGATCCGCAGGGCCTCGGCGCGAGCGGATTCAGATTGACGGTCACCCATTCCCGTGATAAACTCCTAGTGAGAGCGTCTGCTTTTCAGATAACTGGGAATCTCTCACTATAGGGCATCGCGCCTCTGTGGTGCGGCGCGCTTCCATCCACTCCGTTCCGGGGTGGATTTTTTGTTTTCCGAGACTTCTGTGACTGAAGTGAGTGATGTCGCCTCCGTCCTGGGTAGCCGCCGTACGGCGCGATCACCGGGACGCATCGCCACATTTCCGTCCCGATTCGCATCGCTCCAGGGTCAACCGTCGCGCGCCGCGGAACGTCTTTGGAAACAAGGAGGCCCGGATGGACGTCCTCGAAAGCCTCGTGGACGACGAGCTCCGCCTGGAGCTCGTCGTCATCGAGGCGCTGCACCACGAGGCGGAACGGCTGGCCGCCCCGGCCGTCCGCTGAGATCACCCGCCCGCCGCCTCACACGGGGGCGGCGGGCGCTCTCCACGGGTCAGCCCCCGGCAGGTCAGGCCCAGGGGCGGAAGACCGCGCGGACGCAGCCGTCCTTCTTGTGCTTGAACATGTCGTAGCCCTTGGGCCCCTCGTCGAGCGTCATCGTGTGCGTCGCGAGGTAGGAGGTCTTCAGATCGCCCTTCGCGATGCGTTCGAGGAGCTTCGGGATGTACCGCTGGCCGTGCTGCTGCGCACCGCGCAGTGTGAGGCCCTTGTTCATCAGCGCACCGAGCGGGAACTTGTCCACGAAGCCGGCGAAGACCCCCAGCACGAACACCGAGCCGCCCTTGCGGCAGGCGTGAATCGCCTCCCGCACCGCGATCGGGCGGTCCTGCTCCAGGCGCAGCTGCTGTTTGACGCCGTCGTAGACGCGCTGGATCCCTGTGCTGTCGGCCTCCATGCCGACGGCCTCGACGCACACGTCCGGGCCCCGGCCGCCGGTGCGCTCGCGCAGCTCGGCGGTGACGTCGGTGCTCGTGTAGTCGATCACCTCGCAGCCGACATGCCGGGCGGTCATCGCCAGCCGTTCCGGGTAGCGGTCGATCGCGATGACCCGCTCGGCCCCGAGGAGCATGGCGGCCCGGGCGGCCATCTGGCCGACGCCGCCGCATCCCCACACCGCGACCACGTCTCCGGGTCGTACGCCGCCGAGCTCGGCGCCCATCCAGCCCGTCGGGGCCGCGTCGGAGGCGAACAGGGCGTCGAGGTCCGCGACCCCCTCGGGGATGGTGAACGCGTTGTAGTCCACGAAGGGCACCCGGATGTACTCGGCGTGGCTGCCCCGGAAGCCGCCCATCGCGTGGGAGTAGCCGAAGATGCCCGCGGTCGTGCCACCCCACATCAGGTCCGTGACGCCCGGCTTGGGGTTGCTGTTCTCGCACAGCGACCACTCGTCGTGACGGCAGGCCCAGCAGCGGCCGCATCCGATGATCGAGCAGACCACCACCCGGTCGCCCCGCCGGTGCCGGTTCACCTCGGGGCCGACGTCGACGATCTCGCCGATGAACTCGTGCCCGATGACGTCGCCGGCCCGCATGGCCGGGATGTAGCCGCCGAGCAGGTGGAGGTCGGAACCGCAGGTGGTGCTCGCCGTCACCTTCACGATCGCGTCCTGGGCGTTGAGGATCGCGGGGTCGGGCACCTGCTCGACCGACAGGTCGTTCACGCCCTGCCAGCACAGCGCCTTCACAGCCGCCCCCCTTCAGCCGCGCGTCCCAGCGCCATGTCGAGGACCTTACCCGGCAGCGTCGGCCGGGTCGTCGCGATCTCCTCGTCCGAGCGCAGCACGTCGCCGGTCTCCAGCAGTGACTTCGTCTCGCGCAGCGCCGTACGGATCCCCGTGCGGGGATCCTCACCCCGCAGCCGGGCGAGGACGCCGTCGGCGCCGGTCCGGTGCTCCCTCGGCCGTGCGTAGATCTCCGTGCCCCGGTCGCCGGGCGCCCGGTTCATCCGCACCTCGGCGTCCACCTGGGCCAGCGGCTCGGGCAGGTGCCCGGCCGGGGCGACCTCGTCCGGCGGCCGGTTGACGGTGACGCCCAGCCAGCGGCTGGATTCCAGCGGGTCCTTCGCCGCGGCCGGCACCCGGCCACGCGCGGCCACCCATCGCGCCACCGCCAGGCCGGCAGCCGCGAGCGCCGCTCCGGCAACGAGACGTTTCATTGCTTCGCCCCCTCCACGGCCGACTTCCTCGGGTGCTACCCCCGCTCATGGGCTCTATCCGCCCAAGGCGGGCATGTGAGGAGGAGTTGGACGCCAGGTGACGGTCGCGGGACGACGGTCGCGGGCTATTCGGCGTCGGGAGACGGCGCGGCGGCGAGGGCGTCCGCGACGGTGGGGAAGATCGGGACGTGGGACGCCAGCCCGGTGATCCACAACGCGCGGGCCGCGCCCTGCTCGACCGCGACGAGGCCCAGCCAGCCTCCGTCGTCCAGCGCGCGCTTCCAGCAGGTGACCAGCAGCCCCGTCGCTCTGGAGTCGAGGAAGTCGAGCCCGAGCAGGTTCACCACGAGGTGCGGCCCGAACTGGGCGAATGCCTTGTCGAAGAATTCGGTGGCCGATTCGTGCGTGGTGAAGTCGAGCGTTCCCCGCACCGTCAGCACGCCCATGCTTCCGCTGCTCTCGGCGGCGAACGTGGTCTCGGCTGTCGAGATGTTGTGACGCTCAGCCATCAGGACACTTCCAAGGAGTTCGGCAGAATTCGCGCGACCAGGATGCAGGTGTCGTCGCCGGTGTTACTCGGGGCCAGGGTCTCCATGACCGCCGCCACCCGATCCTGCGGTGGCACCTTCGGCACGGTCTCGGCGATCGCCGCGCTGAGGATGTCGAGGCCCTCGAACAGGTCCCGGCCCGGGCGTTCGATGAGACCGTCGGTGAACATGAGGAGGAGATCGTCCGGCTCCAGCTGGATCTCGGCGCAGCTGTAGCTCACGTCCTCGAAGACGCCGAGCAGCACGCCGGGGTGCAGCAGCCGGTGCACCTTGGTCCCCCTGACGAGCAGCATCGGCGGGTGGCCCGCATGGGTCCAGCTCAGCGTGCGGTCCTTGGTGCGGTAGCGGGCCACGACCGACGTCGCGAGCACGTCGGGCCGCATCCGCCGGAGGAGCCGGTTCAGCGCCACGAGGATCTGCGCCGGATCGTGGTCGGCGAAGGCCAGCCCGGTGATCGCGTGCCGCAGCTTGGCCATCGCGGAGGCGGCGGCCAGGCCGTGCCCGGCGACGTCGCCCACGGCCAGCAGCGCCTCGCCGTGGTCGAGGTGGATGGCCTGATACCAGTCACCGCCCAGCGGCGCGGTCTCGGCCGGGAAGTAGCGCACGCCGAGCTGCAGGCCGGGCACCGAGTCCTGCATCGGCAGGATGATGCTCTGCAGTCGCGCGGTGAGCTGCGACTCCTCCTCCAGCCGCTGGGTGACCTCGGCGAGCTCGTCGGCGGTCCTGCGCCAGTCGGTCACGTCCTGCACGACGCCGTGGATCTCGACGGGCATCCCGTTCGCGTCCCGGGTGACCTCGGCCGTCGCCCTGATGTGCCGGTACTCGTCACCGACACGGATGCGGATGTCGAACTCGTGCGGCCCGCCGGTGCCGGTCAGCGTCGCGAGCGCCTGCGCGACGATCGGGACGTCGTCGGGGTGGGCGATCTCGCGGTAGTACTCCAGCGCGAACGGCCCCTCGGCGGGGTCGCGCCCATGGATGATGTAGAGCTGGTCGGACCACTCGGCATCGCCGGTGATCAGGCTCCAGTGCCCCCATCCGAGGTGGCCCAGGCGCTCGGTGTGGAGCAGCCGGGCCGACAGGCGTTCCTCCCTGTCGCGGCGGTCCCAGGAGACGAGCAGGCCGCCCTGCAGCCATGCGAGGCGGACGCCGTAGGTGGACAGATGAGGCACGCCGTGCCCGTCTTCCCGGTGCACGTAGGGATCGACGTCCTCGGGATCCCCGGTCTCGATGACGCGGAGGCAGGCGTCCCACAGAGGGGAGCCGGCGACGCCCGGATACGCCTCAAGCGTGCGGAGGCCGACGAGCTCCTTGCCGGCCCTGTCGCGGACGTCCCTGGCCTCGGGACTGGCCGCGCACACCTCGAAGTCGACGATCGCACCGGCCTGGCCCCGGACGGGCGCCAGCCAGACGGTCTGCACCGGGATCGCATCGAGCATGGCCTGCACCAGCCCGGCCATCGCCTCGGGATACGATTCGCCTGCGTCGAGAGACGAGCCGCTAACAGCAGTAAGCCGCAGGATGCGATCACCTCCACTCATTGAATCCGCCGGCCACCCTTCTTCAGGCATCCACAAGAGCGGACTTTCGGGAGGATCGCTCTTGCCTTCCCGATGAGGTTACCCTCCACCCTTCAGGATAGGCGCTGGATGCCTTTGGTCTCCTCGCGAGGCTCCGTCCGTCCTGGGCGCACCCCCCTGTCGACTCCGCGCACGTCATCGACGCGCCCGCCCGGCGCGATCCAGAAACACTCCCTCTTGTCGTCAAGAAAGGGTCCGGCCGCGCGGCACGGGCCGCGCGCTCCCCTGACGGCCGCGCACAATGCGCTGGTCGATCTGCGTTGATCGATTGAGGGCTGATCGATTTGGGCCGGCTGGTGGGGAGGGCGAGCGATGATCAGAGCGTCGGCGGGCATCGCGCCGGCCCTCGTGGTCGCGCTGCTCGCCCCACCTGCACCCGAACCCCCACCCGCACCCGCACCCGCACCTGCACCCCCACCCGCATCCGCACCCGCACCCGCACCCGCGGAGGAGTTGCCGCCCTGCCCGCTGCTGATCGGCCACGGCGGCTACCCGAAGAGCGCCGGCGCCAAGGCCAAGGACGTGATCCGCCAGCCCAACGTGCTGCGGGCGGTCGACGACCAGGCTTCATGGGGCGCCGACGGCGTCGAGGCCGACGTCCAGCTCACGCGGCAGGGCACGAAGGCCGTCATGTGGCACAACAGGACGACCAACGGGCTCACCGGTCCCCGGCAGGAGATCCGCGAGATCGGGTGGGCCGACGGGCCCGGCGACCTGCGCGACCGCCGCGTCGCCCGCGGGCCGTACGCGGGTGAGCGCGTGCCGACGCTGCGGGAGTGGCTCGACCACGTCCGCGCCCGGGGGCTGGTCGCACTGCTGGAGATCAAGAAGTCCGCCGGGCCCGTCCTGGCCGACCCGGACTACGGCGCCGCCGCATGGCGGGAGATCGTCGACCCCGTCGTCGAACGGCAGGACGAGCAGCCGATCCTCGTCTACTCGCGTGACGAGTGGATCGAGGCGGGGCTCGCCGACCGGCTGCCGGATCATCTGCGAGGGTCGGCGGCGAAGTGGGCCGACGGCGTCAAATGGGACGAGCCACCGCCCCCTTGGCAGCTCAACGTGCCGCGGTGGCAGGCCGTGTTCGACCGCGCTCCCACCAGCGTGATGACCAGCCACACCGCGGACTACCGCGCCTGGCTCGACGGCAGGTGCCACCGCTATGCCGCCGGGCCGCGGTAAATGAGGTGACGGGCGCGGGCGGGGGCGGCACGATGAGACGCCACCCTCTTTCCCGTGTTCCACGTCCTTTGGAGTCGTCCTCATGCCCGGCCTCCGCCGTGATCTCGGCCTTCTCAGGGATCGGCGGTTCGCCCTGCTGCTGGCGGCCCGGACGATCTCCGTACTCGGCACCGCCTTCGCGCCGGTGGCCCTCGCCTTCGGCGTGCTCGGCCTGCCGGGCGCGACCGCCACGACGCTGTCCGCCGTGCTCACCGCCGAGGCGCTGCCGATGGTGCTGTTCATGCTCGTCGGCGGGGTGATCGCCGACCGGCTGCCGCGCCACCGGGTCATGATGACGGGGGAATCGCTCAACGCGGCGGCGTACTTCTGCCTCGCCGCGATGATGCTCACCGGCTGGACGCCACTGCCCGCCCTCGTGACCGCGAGCGCGGTGAGCGGCATCGCCTCCGCGGTCCTGTTCCCCGCCCTCACCGGAATCATCCCGGACGTGGTGCCCACCGACCGGTTGCAGACCGCGAACGCGCTGCTGGGCCTGGGACAGAACATCTCCCGCGTCGCCGGCCTCGTGCTGAGCGGCGCGGCCGTGGTCCTGCTGGGGAGCGGGTGGGCGCTGACGGCCAGCGGGGCGATGTTCACCGTGGCCGCCGTGCTGATCGCGCTGCTGCGCCTCACGCCTGCCGCGCGCGCGGCCGGCGGCGGGCACTCGGTGCTGGCCGAGCTGCGGGACGGCTGGCGCGAGTTCGTCTCGCGGCAGTGGCTGTGGGTGGTCGTCGCCCAGTTCTCGGTCCTGGTCATGGCGCTGCAGGCCGCCCACGGCGTGCTCGGGCCGCTGGTCGCCAAGCAGTCCCTGGGCGGGGCGCCCGCCTGGTCGGCCGTCCTCGCGGGCGAGGCCGTCGGCATGATCGTGGGGGTGGTCGTCACGCTGCGCCTGCGGCCCCGGCGGCCCATCCTGGTCGCGACGCTCCTCACGCTGCCCACCGCCGCGCCGTACGTGCTGCTCGGCCTGAGCGCGCCGTTGTGGACGATCGTGGGCGGGGCGTTCGTGATGGGGGTGTGCTTCGACATCTTCGGCGTGCTGTGGCAGACCACCATGCAGCGCGAGATCCCGGCCGAGTCGCTGTCGCGGGTGAGCTCCTACGACGCGCTCGGGTCCCTCATGTTCGGGCCGCTCGGCCTGCTGCTGGCCGGGCCCGTGGCCATCGCGGTGGGGCCGCGGCCGGCACTGGTCGTCTGCGGGGCGATCATCATCCTGGTCACGCTGGCCGCGCTGCTGGCCCCCGGCGTACGCGGCCTGCGGGTCGTCGACGACGAGCCCGCGGGCGTAGCCGCGTCGCGATGACGGCCACCCGCCGGCCAGGGGCCCGAGGTGGGGCCGGGAGGCCGCGCCCCGGGCCCGCGGGCGCCTACCGGGCCGGCTTGGTCAGCCGGACCTCGACGCTGATCCCCTCGGCGCGGATCTCACAGGTTCCGAACGCGCTCTCGGCGGCGAGGCGCGCGAACAGGCCCCGGGAGTAGGCGCGGCGGCGCAGCGCCAGCAGCGGCATCTTGGTCATCAGGGAGTTCAGCCGCGTGAGCCGCATCCCCCTGACCTCCTCGTCGATGGCGGCACGGGACGCCTCCCGGCTCATGTCGTCGATCACCGCCGTGCCGCCGGGACGCAGCACCCGGTGCATCTCGTCCAGCACGCGGACGGGCCGCCCGAAGTTCTTGAAGGCGGCCTGACAGACGATCAGGTCGAACGAGCCGCCGGGATAGGGGAGGTCGGCGGCGTCGCCCAGCCGCACGTCGACGCGCACCCCTGCCCGGGCGGCGTTCTCCGTGGTGATCTCCACGAACGTGCGGCTCAGGTCGATCGCGGTCACCGCGCAGCCGAGCCGGGCCATCTCGACGGCCAGATAACCGGGCCCGGGGGCCACCTCCAGGACGGCCGCCCCGGCCGGCAGACCGGCGGTGACCTGCGCCGCGTACCGTCGTACGGCGGCGATCTGGGGCGCCGAGGCGCGCTGGCGCGCGTACCACCGGGCCATCGCGCCCTCCATGCCGGGCGCCTGCTTCTGCGTGATCTTCTCCATGGTCTCCTCCGGTTCCGGATCATGCGTGTCCGAACCGGCCCGTGGAGGGAGCCCGGTTATCCTTGCGGTTGCCACCTTCCGACCGGATTCCGCCCGCGGGTTTCGGTTCGAGGGTCACGGACTCCGGCCAGGTGTTCCCGCACCTCGGCCGGGGTCCGTCCTGATGAGTTCAGTTCGTTCTGAGGTCCCTTTCCGCGAGTTCGCCCGCCTCGGGCGACATCCGCCCGGACTCACGCCAGGCCCGCCACATCGCCAGGCCGGGGAACGACCCGGTGGTCAGCTCCTCCACGGAGGACCGGACCCAGGACGCCTCGGCCTCGCGGATGGCGAGGTCGCACTCCGCCTCGCGAGCACGGCCAGGCCCCGAAGATCGCTCGCCTTCCGCCGTCCGGGAATCGCCCTCACTCCATCGTGATACTCGTAGGCGACTATACGTTGACGAGTATGATCCGTCCATACCGTGAACCCGAAGCGCGGCGAGTGGCGAGACATGGCTGTCAGTTCCCCCGAAGGGTTAGGCCGGCTCGATGCCATGGTGTCGTTGATGATCCCCCTTGCCACCCCACGCCTGGACTCGGACCTGATCGCCGAGTCCAGGGCGCGGCCCGAGGCGTTCGCGGCACTGTTCGACCGCTACGCCTCGATGCTCTACCGCTACGTCTCCCGCCGCCTCGGCCCCGAGGTCGCCGAGGACCTGGTGGGTGAGACGTTCCTCGTCGCGTTCCGGCGCCGGGACCGCTACGACCTGGCCCGCCCCGACGCCCGTCCCTGGCTGTTCGGCATCGTCAGCAAGCTCGTCTCCCGGCATCACCGTGACGAGGCCGCCCGCTATCGGGCGCTCACCCGCAGCCCGCTCGACGACGTCGCGGAGTCCCCCGCCGAACGCGTCGAGGACGGCGTGAGCGCGACGGCCGTCCGCCCGCTGCTGGCCGCCGCGCTGGCGCGCCTGTCGAAGGGCGATCGCGACGTCCTGCTGCTCATCGCGTGGGCCGACCTGTCGTACGACGAGGTGGCGCAGTCCCTCGGCATCCCCGTGGGCACCGTGCGCTCACGTCTGAACCGGGCCCGCCGCAAGGTGCGCGAGTCGCTCGGCCACACCAATCCGCTGCGGGACGAGGAGTAGCCATGGACGACCTCACGATGCTCCGCGACCTCGGCCGCGGCCTCGACCGCGCCCTCGAACATGAGCCCCCGGCCGGTCTCGCGCGCCAGCGGCGCCGCCTGCTCGACGAGGCGGCGGGCGGGCGCCGCCGGCGCCTGACGCCGTTCACCGGCGGACGCCGGGCGGGCTGGATCGCGCTGGCCGCGGTCGCGGTGGTCACCGCGGCGCTGGTCGTGGTGCCGACCGTGCTGCTGCGCGGGACGACCGGCGCGCACACCGTGGCACCGCCCGCGGGAGCCCGCCCGCCCAAGAAGGGCGAGGCCCTGACCGTGCTGCTCCTCGGCTCCGACCGGCGTGCGACGTCCGCACGCGTCGGCGACCTGGGCGAGCGCAGCGACCTCATGGTCCTCCTGCGGCTGTCCGCCGACCGGAAGCGGGCGACGGCCGTCAGCCTGCCCCGGGACTCCATGGTCCGGATCCCGCAGTGCCGGTCGGCCGACGGCCGGACCGTCGCCGCACATGAGGACATGATCAACCAGGCGTACGCGATCGGCGGCCTGACCTGCGCGTGGAAGACGGTGGAGAGCACCACGGGCATGCGCGTCGACCACGCCGTCGCCGTCCGCTACGACGGGCTGGAGAAGCTGGTCGACGCGCTCGGCGGTGTGGAGGTCACCCTCCCCCAAGCCGTGAACGACCCCAAGACGAAGCTGAAGCTGCCCGCCGGCCGGTCCGTCCTCGACGGCAGGACCGCGGTGGCCTACGCACGCCTGCGGTTCGCGTTGGGCGACGGCTCCGACATCTCCCGCGTCAAGCGGAATCAGGCCCTCATCCAGGCGTTGCTGAAGAAGGTCTCCCGTCTCGACGATCCCGCCGCCCTGGCCGCCCTCGTCCGCGTGGCCGCGACGTCCCTCACCGCGGACGCGGGTCTGGACCTGGACACCATGCTCGCTCTGGTGGGAGACGTGCAACGGGCCGGCACCCGGGTCACGTTCACGATGGTGCCCTGGCGGCCCTACACGAAGGATCCGAACCGCGTCGAGTGGCGGCAGCCGGACGCCGCCCGCCTGTTCGACCGGCTCGCCGCGCTCTGAGTCACGGCTCGGGCTCCCACAGGGCTGCGGCGCGGGCCGCGACGAGACCGCCGATGCGGGCCAGCGCCTCGGCGGCGGGCATCGCGTCCAGGGCGCGGCCGTCGCGCAGGCGCAGCGCGACCTCGTCGCCCACGGCCTCCTTCGCGCCGATCACGGCCTGGTAGGGCGCCAGCCGGGCGGCCCGGACGCGGGCGCCCAGGCTGCCGTGCTCGGGCCCGGAGACCTCCGCCCGCAGGCCCAGCTCGGCGCAGCGCCGTACGAGTGCCTCGGCCTGCGGCAGTTCGGCCTCGGTCACCGGCAGGACCACCACCTGGGTGGGGGCGAGCCAGGCCGGGAAGGCGCCGCCGTACACCTCGATGAGGTGCGCCACGGCCCGCTCCACGCTGCCGATGATGCTGCGGTGGACCATGACGGGCCGGTGCCTGCCGCCGTCCGGGCCGATGTAGTGCAGGTCGAACTGTTCGGGCTGGTGGAAGTCGACCTGCACGGTGGACAGGGTGGCCTCCCGCCCGGCGCCGTCGGCGATCTGCACGTCGATCTTCGGGCCGTAGAACGCCGCCTCGCCCTCCGCGGCCTCGTAGGCCAGGCCGGAGCGGTCGAGGACGTCGGTCAGCATGGCGGTCGCCCGCCGCCACATCTCGGGGGCGGCGACGTACTTGCCGCCGGCCCCGGGCAGGGACAGCCGGTAGCGGACCGGGCGGATGCCGAGCGCGGCGTACGCGCGCCTGATCATCTCCAGGGCCCCGGCCGCCTCGGCGGCGACCTGGTCGAGGGTGCAGAAGATGTGCGCGTCGTTGAGCTGGATCGCCCGCACGCGGGTGAGCCCGCCGAGCACGCCCGACAGCTCGGAGCGGTACATGCCGCCCAGCTCGGCGACGCGCAGCGGCAGCTCGCGGTAGCTGTGCGAGCGGGAGCGGTAGATCAAAGCGTGGTGGGGGCACAGGCTCGGCCGCAGCACGACCTGCTCTCCCCCGAGGTCCATGGGCGGGAACATGTCGTCGCTGTAGTGCGACCAGTGCCCGGAGATCTCGTACAGCTCCCGTTTGCCGAGCACGGGGGAGTAGACGTGCCGGTAGCCCGCCCGCCGTTCGGCGTCGCGGATGTACTCCTCCAGGGTGTGCCGGATGACGGCTCCGTCGGGCAGCCAGTAGGGCAGCCCGGAGCCGATCAGCGGGTCGGTGTCGAACAGGCCGAGCTCGCGGCCCAGCTTGCGGTGGTCGTGCATCGCGGTCTCCTCGCGTTTCGGCTGCGGCGAGGCGAGTGACCGGACGACGAAGCCCCGGGGCGCTCGCCCCGGGGCTTCGATGAAAGTACGAATCAGCGCGCCGGGACGGTCTCCGGCGTCGTCGTCAGGCAGGCGCGCATCATGCCGCGAACGCTAGCACAGCCGTTGATCGTCGCCGAACCGGTTTCACCGCACACCTTCAGCGCGTCTGCGAGGCCGCCTCGGCCGAGGCGGCCCGCCCGTCGCCGAACACCTCGGCGACGAGGCGCTGCGTCGCCTTCTGGAACGCCTCGCCCATGGACAGATCGGCGTCGTCCACATAGTTCAGGGCGGCGGTCAGGGTCGTGCTGCCGTCGGGCGTGCTGTACATCAGCGCCGCGTGACCCGCCATGCCGCCGTTGTGCGTGATGATGGTGCCGCCACCCGGCGCCTCCTGCACGAACACCCCCAGGCCGTAGCCGGCCTTCGCCTCGGGCGTGCACATCTCGGCCAGCAGCTCGGCCGGCAACAGCTTGCCGCCCAGCAGTGCGGAGATGAACGTGTGCAGGTCCTGTGTGGTGGAGATCATGTCTCCACCGCTGGAGATCCAGGACGGGTTGTGGCGGGTGACGTCGACCGTCCGGGTCTGGCCGTCCTCGTCGTACCGGTAGTAGGCGTGGGCGTGCGGCTCCGGAATCTCCTGCTCGGAGGTCGGCTGGATGGTGCCCGACAGGCCGAGCGGCCCCAGGATCAGCCGCTGCATCTCCTCGGCGACCGAGCGGCCGGTGACCTTCTCGATCAGCAGCCTGGCCAGCACGTAGTTGGTGTTGGCGTAGCTCCAGTCGGTGCCCGGTTCGAAGCGGGCCGGCTTCGACAACGCCAGCCGAGTCAGCTCCTCCGGCCGATAGGTGTGGAACCGGTTGTCCACCCACTCCTTGCCCGCGGGGGTGGCGGGGATCCCCGGCACGAACGTGCCGTCCTCGAAGTACTCACCGGTGAAGTTGAACACCCCGCTGGTGTGCTGCAGCAGCATCCGCACCGTGATCCGCGGGTCCAGCCCGAACTCGGGCAGGTAGTCGTCCACCGCGGTGTCCAGCCCGATCCTGCCCTCGGCCACCAGTTGCAGCACCACCGTGGCGGTGAAGGTCTTGGTGTTGCTGCCGATCCGGACGTGCCCGTCGATCGGCGGCTCTTCGATGCGGCCCAGCTCGCGCAGCCCGGCGCTGCCGGTCCACTCGCCGTGCTCGTCGTGCACCCGCAGCGTCACCCCGACGAAACCGGAATCGACCATCTCCTCGATGATCTTCTGCAGCTCCGGGCGAACCTGGCCGGTGAGAGTGACGGACATGGTGGGGCTCCTTCAGGTGACTTCGCTTGGACGGATGGAGGCTGCGGGCAGAGGTCGCGGGGGACGGACTGCTGCACGCGCTCTCCTGTGCCCGTTGTTTCGGACGCAGGAAACGCTACGTTGCATTTGCGAACTGCACAACATAATTGTTGCGTATGAACGACGAAATACCAGGTCATTGCCGATAAATCGTTGCGATGGCCGTGAATTCTAATGCAACGTTCTCCGTCTGTCCGTTGCAATAGATTGAAAGTGAACGCTAGGCTGAGGAGGCCACAGACCACGAAGGAGACCACGATGCCGGGAGGCAGGCTCACCCAGCAGGACCGCCAGCAGATCGCGCTGGGACTGGCCGACGGCCTCGCCTACGCGGAGATCGCCAGAGGGCTCGGCCGCCCCACTTCGACGATCACGCGTGAGGTGATGCGCAACGGCGGCCCCACCGCCTACCGCGCCGATCTGGCTCACCGCGCCACTGAGCGCCGCACCCACCGCCGCAGGAAGGCGGCGCCCCGGGATCCCGGCACATCCCCGCAGGCACCCGGACGCGATGCCGAAGCGGTGCGTGAGTACGAGGAGGTGTTCGCCACCGTCTTCATGCAATCGGGCCTGCCCAAGATGACGGCACGGATGCTGGCCGGCCTCTACACCACCGACGCCGGCAGCCTCACCGCCTCCGAACTCGCCGGACGCCTGCAGGTCAGCCCCGCGTCCGTCTCCAAAGCGACCACGTTCCTCGAGAGCCAGGGCCTGATCCGCCGGGAACGCGACGAACGCCGCCGCGAGCGCTACGTCGTCGACGACGACGTCTTGTACCAGTCGATGATGGCCAGCGCCCGTGCCACCGCCCACCTCGGCGAGGTCGCACGACAGGGAGTCGGCGTCCTCGGCCCCGGAACCCCGGCCGCCGCCCGCCTGGAAAACATCGCCCGCTTCGTCGCCTTCGTCTCCGAGAGCATCGCCCGTGCCGCGGACCAGGCCCGCGAGATCCTCCACACGAAGGTCGAGACGACTTCGGACAGCGCTACCTGAGCACGGATCGCGGACAGACGGCCCCGGCGGCCACCGCGGGGACGTCAGCCGGTTTCGGGAGACACCCAACCGCCGGCTCGCCTGTCTTCGGACGTCACGCGCGGCTGGTGGGGGACTCATCGCACGAACCCGAGCGGAGGGCCCACTAGCCTGAGCGGCGATGGACCGTATGACGACGGCGCGCGGTGATCTCGACCTCGCCCGCTTTCCCCAGGATCCCCGCGACCCGCTCCGCGCGTGGGACGCGGCCGACGAATATCTGCTGCGGCACCTCGACGAACGCGAGGGCGGGCCGGTGGACCTGTCGGGCAGCCTGGTCGTGCTGGGCGACCGGTGGGGCGCTCTCGCCACCGCTCTCGCCACCGCTCTCACCACCACGCCGGCCGCGCGCCGCCCCGTCCACGAGTCGATCCACCAGCCGATCCTCCGGCCGGTCCAGATCAGCGACTCCTTCCTCGGGCAGCAGGCCACCCGCGCCAACCTCGAGCGCAACGGCCTCGACGCGGACGCCGTACGGCTGCACACGACCAGGGACGCGCCGCCGGACCGGATCGACGTGCTGCTGGTGCGGGTGCCCAAGAGCCTCGCCCTCCTGGAGGACCAGTTGCACCGCCTCGCCCCTCACGTGCACGAGGGCACGGTGGTCGTCGGCACCGGGATGGTCACCGAGATCCACACCTCGACGCTGACGCTGTTCGAGCGCGTCCTCGGGCCGACCCGGACCTCGCTGGCGGTCAGGAAGGCGCGGCTGATCTTCTGTTCGCCCGGCCCCGAGGTGTCGCGAGGGGCGAATCCGTGGCCGCGGAGCTACGCGTTGCCCGCAGACGTCGGGGTGGTCTCCGGCCTGACCGTCGTCAACCACGCCGGCGTCTTCTCCGCCGAGCGCCTCGACGCCGGCACCCGCCTCCTGCTGCGCAGCCTGCCCGCGCGTACGGGGCCCGAGCACGTGGTCGACCTCGGCTGCGGCAACGGGGTGGTCGGGCTCGCCGCGGCGCTGTCCAACGGTGAGGCCGAGGTGACGTTCATCGACGAGTCCTACCAGGCGCTGGCCTCGGCGGAGGCCACCTTCCGGGCGAACGCCGGGGCGCAGGCCGCCGCCAGGTTCGTGGCGGCCGACGGCCTCGCGGACTTCCCGCCGGGCACGGCCGACCTGGTGCTGAACAACCCGCCGTTCCACACCCATCGGGGCAGGACCGACGCGACCGCCTGGCGCATGTTCAACGGCTCGCGTGCCGCGCTGCGGCGAGGCGGCGAGCTGTGGGTGGTGGGCAACCGCCACCTCGGCTACCACGTGAAGCTGCGCCGGCTCTTCGGCAACTGCGAGGTCGTCGCGAGCGACCCGAAGTTCGTCGTGCTGCGGGCCGTGAAACGCTGACCCTGATCCGCGCCGGCTCAGAACAGGGTCAGCGGCTCGTCCGGCAGCGGCCCGTTCAAAGGCATGGGCTCGGGCAGCGGCTCCAGGCCGGGCACCTCGGCGCGTACGTCGTCGTGGAACCGGCGGGCGAGCGTCAGCGCGTCGGCGTTGTCCGGGGTGTGGACGAACACCGTCGGCGAGCGGCCCTCGCGCAGCCACCCGGCGACCGCGTCCACCCAGTGCCGCCAGCCCTCGGCCGTACGCTCCGGGTCGTCGCGGCCGATGTAGCGGACGATCGGGCGGTCGGTGAGTGCGGCGGTCCGCAGCGGCACGCGTGGCTTCTTCGACCAGGCGTCCCGCTCGCCGTCGCTGGTCGGCGGGCTGCGGAACAGGACCGTCGTGTCGAACGGCACCCACTCGGCGCCGGCCCCCGTCAGCACCCGCTCCAGGAGCCGCACGGCCCGGGGGTCGTCGAAGAACGCGCGGTGCCGGACCTCGACGGCGTAGCGGTGGTCGCGGGGAAGACGGCCGAGGAAGGCCGCGAGCGCACCGACGTCCGCTGGGCCGAACGAGCCGGGAAGCTGGATCCACAGCGCGTGGGCGCGCGGGCCGAGCGGCTCGATCGCGTCGAGGAAGGCCCGCAGCTCATCGTCGGCCCCGGTCAGGCGGCGCTCGTGGGTGATCGGCTTGGGCAGCTTGACCACGAAGCGGAAGCCGGGGTCGGTCTGCCCCGCCCAGGACTCGACCGTGCTCCGCGAGGGCGTCGCGTAGAACGTCGTGTTGCCCTCGACCGCGTTGCACCAGGTCGCGTAGGCCCGCAGCCGCTCCCCCGCAGGAAGCGGGTGCGGCAGGAGACGCCCCCGCCACGGCGCGTGCGTCCACATCGCGCATCCCACATGAAGCCGCATGGCCCCGACGTTATCCGGTTCGGATCACTCCCCTGCGCCGGGCGGCGGCACGTCCGTCACGGACCACGTGACGCGGTGGCGCAGCACCTCGCCGGGCGCGAGCGAGGTCAGGGGCGACATGGTCTCGGCCTCGACCAGCCGGGCGGTGGGGCGCAGGCCCTCCAGGCCCTCCAGCTCCTCCTCCTTGGGATACTGCATCCAGATCGCGATCTCCGAGCCCTCGTCGGGGTAGGGCGCGCCCGGCCGCACGTCGAACCGCTGCGTCAGCGTCGCCCCGCCGGGGGCCACCACCGCCAGCCATCCGGCCGTGCCGCCGACGCCGATCTTCCCGACCACGTCGCGCACCGGCACCCGGCCCGCCGAGGGGGAGACCCGCTCCAGGACCGGCGCGCCGTCGGGGGCGAACAACGTCACCGGCGCCCGGTGCCGCTCGGTCAGCCCGACCCACACCCCGCACCGGGGATCGTCATCGTCGCGGAACGACTCGGTGGCGAACTGGGTCACCGTCCAGGCCGCCCACCGCACCGGGTGGCCGGTGACGTTCTCCAGCTCGCTGTCCACCACGAGGACGGCCTCGCCGGCCGGCACCGTGACCGTGCGGGTGACGGCCAGCCCGGTGCGCGGGTCGTCGCCGCTGCGCATCCGCACGCGAAGGTCGTCGCGCTCCAGCACGGTGTAGGCGCCGGCGTCGAGCACGGGGTCGGGCGGCCCCGCCCACTCCTGCGCCGACGACCATCCCTGCGGGGCGGGCCAGGTCTTGTCTCCGCCCCAGTTCGCCCAGCTCGCGAAGCCGGTGGGGGCGGGCAGCCGCCGCGCGGCGGGGGTGAGCGCGAGCGACGCGTCGAGCAGTTCGGGGTTGCGCCACAGCCACTCCCGGCCCGCGGCGCGCAGCGAGATGATCCGCCCGCCGCGTCCCGGCAGGACGACCGCCTCTCCCCAGGGCGCGGCGAGCCGGACCAGCGGCTCCGAACTCGTCATCGGTCCAGCGAGGGGACCAGGCAGACCTTGCCGGTGCGCCCCGAGTCGGCCAATCGGTATGCCTCGTCGGCCTGCTCCAGCGGCAGCACGTCGGTCACCAGCCGCTGCGGGCTCGCGCCCCACCGCACCAGGCGGAAGGCCAGCTCCTCCATCGCCTGCAGCGAGGTGACCCAGGAGGCGTACAGGGTGAGCTGGCGGTGCAGCAGCAGGTCGGAGACCTCCGTCTCCAGCCGGCCGCCCTCGCCCACCAAGGACATGCGGCCCCACTCGGCCGCGCCCCGGATCGCGACGCTCCGGCCCGCGGCCGAGCCCGAGCAGTCCATCGTCACCGAGCAGCCGCGTCCCCCGGTCGCCTCGTCCAGGGCCTCGGCGACCCCGTCGTCCGCGATCAGGACCTCGTCGAACAGGCCGAGGGACCGGGCGTGCGCGGCGCGCTCGGGCGAGCGCTCCACGCCGAGCACCCGGGTCGCGCCGAGACCGCGTGCGATCATGGCGGCGGCCAGCCCGACCGGCCCGAGGCCGACCACGAGCAGGTCGTCGCGCCCGCCGACCCCGGTGCGCAGCAGGCCCTCGTACGCGGTGCCGAACCCGCACGCGATCAGGGCGCCGTCCACGTAGGACAGCTCGTCCGGCAGCGGCACGGCCGTGCTCTCCTCGACCAGGATGTACTCGGCGTGCCCGCCGTCGCGCTGCCAGCCGTACGCCGACCTGCGCTCGGGGTCGGAACAGCTGATCATGTGGCCACGCCTGCAGTTGGAGCAGCGTCCGCAGCCCGAGATGTGGTAGACGATCACTCGGTCGCCCACCCCGAACCGCCGGCAGCCCGGACCGGTCTCCACGACCTGGCCGCTGGGCTCGTGCCCGGCCACGACCCCCTTGTACGCCGCGCCCTCCTGGCCGGCGTGGGTCTTGTGCCCCCGGTAGATGTAGGACAGGTCGCTGCCGCAGATGCCGGACGCGCCCACCCGTACGAGCAACTGGCCGGGACCGGGGGTGGGCACCTCGACGTCGCGGAGCACGGCGGTGAGGTCGCCGGGCAGGAAGACGCCTTTCATGGTGGTCATGAGCTGCGGGCTCCGTTCCGCTTGGAGAGCAACACGTTGATCAGGACGGCGCCGACGATGATGACGCCGCGGACCACGTCCTGGAAGAAGGCGTTGACCCCGAGCAGCACGAGGCCGTTGCCGATGACGGTGATGAAGACGACGCCCAGCAGGGTGCCGAGCAGGGATCCCTTGCCGCCGGCGAGGGAGGTGCCGCCGATCACGACCGCGGCGATCACGTCGAACTCGAGGCCGACCGACGCGCCGCCGTTGCCGGACCCGAGCCGCGCGGCCAGCAGCAGGCCGCTCACCGCGGCGAGCAGGCCGGTCGTCGCGAACAGGATGACCCGGATCCGGGAGACGTTGATGCCCGCGAGGCGGGCGGCCTCGGCGTTGCCGCCGACGGCGAACACCGAGCGGCCGTACGCCGTGCGGTTGGCCACGAAGAGGAACACGGCGAACAGGACCGCCATGATGATGGCCGGGGTCGGGATGCCGAGGATGCTCCCGGCCAGGACGTCGAGGAACCCGTTGGCCTCCAGCGGGACCGGCAGGCCGTCGGTCATGTACTGCGCCAGCCCGCGCAGGGCGCTCCACAGGCCCAGCGTCGCCACGAACGACGGGATGCCCCAGCGGGCGCGCAGGAAGCCGGCCCCGGCTCCGAGCAGCAGGCCCACCGCGAGACAGACCGGCACGGCGAGGGCGAACGGGATGTGCCACTCCCCGGTGGCCTTGGCCAGCAGCACCGAGGAGAACGCCACGGCCGGGCCGATGCTGATGTCGATCTCACCGGCCACGATGACGAGGGTCATCGCCCACGCCACGACGCCGATCGTCGCCGCGTCGCGCAGGATGGCCAGCTGGTTCGTCACGGACAGGAACCCCGGCGCCGTGGCGGAGAGCACCACGAACAGCACCACGATGGCCCCGACGAGCCCGATCTCGTTCAGCCGTTGCGTGTTGCGTCCCGGCCGGCCGCGCCGGGCGTCCGCCGTGGCCACGGGCGGGCCCGTGGGCGTGGTCGTGCTCATGTTCTCCCTCACTCCTCGGCAATCGCCAGGGCCATGACCCTGTTGAGCTCGATCTCGTCGCCGCTCAGCTCGGCCACGGCACGCCCGCCGCGCAGGACGACGATCCGGTCGCAGACGTCGGCCAGCTCCTCCACCTCGCTGGACACGAAGACCACGGCGCGCCCGTCGTCGGCCAGCAGACGCATCTGGTGGTAGATCTGGCGTTTGGCTTCCACGTCCACGCCGCGGGTGGGCTCGTCGAGCAGCAGCACGTCGCTTCCCGCGTGCAGCCACCGGGCGAGCACGGCCTTCTGCTGGTTGCCGCCGCTGAGCGTGCCGATCGGCGTGCCCGGACGGGCGGTCTTGATCGCCAGGCGGTCGATGAGCGCCCGGGCGGCCTGCCGTATCGCCCGGCGGTCCAGCACGCCCGACCTGCTCACCCCGCGCAGGTCGCTGATGACGATGTTCTCGTCGACGCCCATCAGCGGCACGATCCCCTCGCGCCGCCGGTTCTCCGGCGTCATGCCGAGCCCCCTGCGGAGCATGGCGGCGAACGCGCCGGGCCGTACGGCTTCGCCGCGCACGCGGATCTCGCCGGAGGCCGGGCGGTCGAGCCCCACCAGGGCACGCAGCGTCTCGGTGCGGCCCGAGCCGAGCACCCCGGCGACGCCCAGGATCTCGCCGGGCCGCACGTCGATGTCGAGGCCGTTCAGCCGGTCGCTGACCAGGCCACGCGCCGACAGCACCGGCGGCTCCGCGCTGGGGCGGCGAGCCCGCGACGCCACGGCCTCGGGCGCCGCGCCGAGCATCATCGCGACGATCTCGTGGGTCGAGGCCGTGCGCACCGGCAGCGTCTCCACGATCCTGCCGTCGCGGACGACCGTCGCGGTGTCGGCCACCTGCCGGATCTCGTCCATGCGGTGGCTGACGTAGATGACCGCCACGCCCTGCTCCGCGACGGTCCTCACGACGTCGATCACCTGCCTGACCTCGGCGGCGGCCAGTGAGCTGGTCGGCTCGTCGAGGATGAGCAGGGTGGGCCGCTGGCTGACCGCGCGGGCGATCTCCACGAGCTGCTGCCCGGCGGAGCCCAGCGAGCCGACCGGGCTGTCGACGTCGATGTCCACGCCGATGCGCGCCATCGCATCCTTCGCGTCGGTGCGCATTCTGCGCACGTCGAGCGCGCCGCGGGAGCGCGGCCAGGCGCCCAGGAACAGGTTCTCCGCGACCGTCATCTCCGGCACCAGGCTCAGCTCCTGGTAGACGGTCGCGACGCCCAGGGCGGCGACGTCCCGCGTCCCGAGGCCCGCCAGCGGCTTGCCGCGTACGAGCGCCTCACCGGAGTCGAGATGTTCGGCGCCGGACAGGACCTTGATCAGGGTGGACTTGCCGGCGCCGTTCTTGCCCAGCAGCGCGCGGACCTCGCCGCGCCGCACCGCGAAGTCGACGTCGCTGAGAGCGGTGACGCCGGGGTAGCGCTTGGTGCCCGCACGCACCTCCGCGACGACGTCGGTGTTCGACATGGGAGCCTTCCTGGGAGCCTTCGGTGGGGACGAGTGAACCTGAAGCGGTTTACGGGATCCCGTCGGCGTGCTCGGTCAGCCACTTCTCGTTCGTGGCCTTGTCGTCGGCGGTGTAGAGGATCGGGTCCACCGGGATGACGAACGAGTCGTTCTTTGCGCCGCCGGACGCCTTGCGGGCGGCGTCGTACGCGAGCTTGCCCACGGTCTGCGCGGGGACGTCGATCTCCGCCTTGAGGATGCTGCCGTCGACCAGGGCCTTGGCGATGTCGACGGTCATGTCGCTGCCGAAGACGACGGTCCTGCCGACGCGGGAGCGCGTGGTGACGGCCTTGATGCCGGCCAGGGTGCCGCCGCCCGCCACGGCGTAGAACGCGTCGAGCTCGGGATTGGCGGTGATGATGTTCTCGGCGACCGGCGTGGCCTTGTCGACGACCGCGCCCTCCTGGTCGGCGACGTACTGGGCGCCCGGCACCGACTCGGCCAGGCCGTCCTTGAAGCCGCGCTTTCGCTCCTTGCAGACCTCGACGAAGTCGCAGTTCAGGATCGCGATCTTCGGCTTGTCGACCTTCTGGGAGGTGAAGTACCTCCCGGCCTGCTCACCCAGCTTCTTGCCGAAGACGTACGGGTCCGACAGGACGTAGCCCCAGACGTACTTCTTGGCGTCCGCGTCGTTGATGCAGGTGTTGTAGCAGACGACCGGGATGCCGGCCTTGCTCGCCGCCGCGATCGCGGGGGTGGACGCCGTGGCGGAGACGGCCGAGGTGATGATCGCGTCCACGCCGGAGGCGACCAGGGTGGACATGTACGAGGACTCCTTGGCCGCGTCGCCCTGCGCGTTGTTGCCCAGCAGCTTGAGCTGCGAGTCCTGCGCGGCGGCGGTCTCGATGCCCTTCTTCACGCCGGCGTAGAAGCCCTGCGAGTCCAGGTAGATCACCCCGACGCGCAACTGCTCCTTCGCGCCCGATGCGCCGCCTGACCCGGCGGACTGACCGCAGGCGGCGAGCACGGCGCCGACGGCCAGCAGGGCGATGCACCGCATCACCGTGAGTCGAACTGATGCCACGAATGGCCTCCCATGAGTCTGTCTTCGGTTGGCGACGCCACCGGGTAGGGCGCGCTGCGCCACGTTCCAGATGATGGGGCGGACGTAACGTGCCTGTCAATAAATTGTCATAAAAAAACACTTATCGTAGAGTGGCCGCGTGAACCTCCCCGGACCTTCCACGGAGACCGGATGCTGCGCGGTCGTGACCGGCGCCGCCTCCGGCATCGGCGCGGCCACGGCCAGGCGTCTCGGCGCGACGGGCACGCCCGTCCTGCTGTGCGACATCTCCCCGGCCGGGGAGGACGTCGCCGCGGCTGTCGTCGAGGCGGGCGGCACGGCAAGATTCGTGCGCATGGACGTCAGCGACGAGAGCGCGTGGGGGGAACTCCGCCGCGTCGCCCACCGGGAGTACGGCCCGGTGCGGCACCTCGTCAGCAACGCCTACGTCGTGGACGTGAGACCCGTACACGACCTGGGCGCGACATCGTGGAACCGGCAGCTGGAAGTGAACCTCACCGCCTCCTACCTGGCCTTTCGCACGCTACACGAGGATCTGAAGGCGACGTCGGGGGCGGTCGTCCTCGTCTCGTCGGTGCACGCCCTCGTCGGCCTGCCCGGCCACCCGGCGTACGCGGCGACGAAGGCGGCGCTGGTGGGTCTCGGCCGCCAGCTCGCCGTGGACTACGGCCCCGGGGTGCGCGTCAACACCGTGCTACCAGGGCCGATCATGTCCCCGGCGTGGGACCGTGTGGCGGAGGGGGATCGGCGTCTGAGCGTGGAGGCCACGATCGCCAAGCGATTCGGCGACCCCGCCGAGGTCGCCGCGGCGATCGCCTTCCTGCTGTCGGACGAGGCGTCCTACATCACCGCCACCACCCTCGTCGTCGACGGCGGCTGGAGCGCGACGAAGAACTCCTCCTGAGAGGGATGACCGCAGAGCATGAGCACCTACAAAGGGCGTGGCATCCACGGCCAGGTCGTCGAGACCATCGGCCGCCGCCTCGTCACCGGGCAGTTCGCCGAGAACGGGCGCATCGACCTGGTCGAGCTGGAGGCCGAGCTGCAGGTGTCCCGCACCGTGGTGCGCGAAGCGCTGAAGGTGCTGGCCGGCAAGGGCCTGGTCGACTCGCGGCAGAAGCGGGGCACGGTGGTGCGCCCCCGCGGCGAGTGGAACCTGCTCGATCCCGACGTCATCAGCTGGGAGTTCGAGAGCCGGGGCAGCGAGATGCTCGGGCAGCTCGCCGAGGTGCGGCAGATGTTCGAACCGGCCGCCGCCGCGCTGGCCGCCGACCGGCGCACCGACGCCGACCTCGCCGAACTCGAGGCGGCCCTGGAGGACATGACCGCGGCCACGACCCCGGCCGAGGCGGCCTCCTCCGACCTGCGGTTCCACCGCGCCGTCCTGGCCGCGACGGGTAACGAGCTCCTGGTCCGCATGGAGGTCGTCATCGAGTCCGTGCTCGCGGAACGGGACCGCATCGTCCACGACGTCGTCACCGTGGACGACCCGGTGCCGAGCCACCGGGCCCTGCTCGACGCCATCAGGACCGGAGACCGCGAGGCCGCCAGAACCTGCGCGCTCGCGCTCCTCGACAAGTCCATGGCCGACGTCGACCGCGCGGCCCGCCTCCAGGGAGACCGGTGAAGATCACCCGTATCGAAACGTTCCTGGTCCCGCCCCGGTGGCTGTTCTGCCGGGTGGAGACCGACGAGGGACACGTCGGCTGGGGCGAGCCGGTCGTCGAGGGACGGGCCCACTCGGTCAGGGCGGCGGTCGGCGAGATCGCCGAGCTGCTCGTCGGCGCCGACCCGCTGCGCATCGAGGACCACTGGCAGGTCATGACCAAGGGCGGCTTCTACCGGGGCGGGCCCGTGCTCGCCAGCGCCGTCGCCGGCCTCGACCAGGCCCTGTGGGACATCGCCGGCAAGGCACGCGGCGTCCCCGTCCACGAACTGCTCGGCGGTCCCGTACGCGACCACGTCCGCGCGTACGCCTGGATCGGCGGCGACGAACCCGGCGAGATCGAGGAGGAGGCCCGGCGCCAGGTGGAGGCGGGCTTCACCGCGGTGAAGATGAACGCCAGCGGCCGCATGTCCCCCATCGCGGGGCCGGGTGAGATCGACGAGGTCATCGCCCGCGTCGCGGCGGTCCGCGAGGCGCTCGGCCCGGGCCGGGACGTCGCGGTCGACTTCCACGGCCGGGTGTCCTATCCGAACGCCCGGCGGCTGCTGCCGCTGCTCGAACCGCTCACGCCCCTGTTCGTCGAGGAACCGGTCGTGCCGGAGTCGATGCCGCAGGTGCGCAGCCTCGTGGAGGCGTCCAACATCCCCATCGCCCTGGGCGAGCGGCTCTACTCCCGCTGGGACTTCCTGCCGGCGTTCCAGGCGGGCGTCGCCGTGGCGCAGCCGGACCTGTCCCACGCCGGCGGCATCTCGGAGGTCCGCCGCATCGCCGCCCAGGCCGAGGTGTTCGGCGCCCTGCTCGCCCCGCACTGCCCACTGGGACCGATCTCCCTGGCCTCCAGCCTCCAGGTGGCGTTCGCGACCCCCAACTTCCTGATCCAGGAACAGAGCCTCGGCATCCACTACAACGACGGCAACGAACTGCTGGACTACCTGGTCGACCGGTCCGTCTTCGCCTTCACCGACGGCCGGCTCTCCCGGCCGACCGGGCCGGGGCTGGGCATCATGGTCGACGAGGCCGCGGTGCGTGAGGCCGACAAGCAGGGCCACACCTGGCGCTCTCCGATCTGGCGTTACCCCGACCGCTCCTTCGCAGAATGGTGACCGGCGTGCAACCACACGATCTACTCGACCTCCTCAGAGCCCGGCGGCTCCTGGCCATCGTCCGCGGCGACGACCCGGCGGCGGCGCTGCGCAGCATCGACGTCCTCGCCGAGGAGGGCGTGACCCTGATGGAGGTCTCGCTCAGCGGCGCCGACGCGCTGTCGGTCATCCGGCAGGCGGCCTCCGCCCTGGGTGCGGGCGTGCACCTCGGCGCCGGGACCGTGCTGACCGCGCGGGACGCCGTCGCGGCCCGGGACGCGGGCGCGACGTTCGTCGTCACGCCCGGCCTGGGCGAAGGAGTGGACGAGGCGCTGCGCCTCGGGCTGCCTGTGCTCGCCGGGGCGCTGACCCCCACCGAGGTCGTCGCCGCGACCGCGCGGGGCGCCGCCGCCGTCAAGCTCTTCCCCGCCTTCACCGGAGGGGTCTCCTACCTGCGCGCGCTGCGCGACCCGTTCCCGGCCGTGCCGTTCGTTCCGGTCGGCGGGGTCGGCCTCGACAGCGTGCACGCCTATCTGGAGGCAGGCGCCGTCGCGGTCGGCCTCGGCTCGCCGCTGCTGGGCGACGCCCCACGCGGCGGCTCCCTGGACGACCTGCGCCGCCGGGCCGCCGCGGCGCTCGACCTGGTGGGCGCCGCATGAGGGCCGACGTCCTGACGATCGGCGAGGCGATGGTCACGGTCCGCTGCGCGGGACCGCTGCGGCTCGGCGGCGACTCGCGGGTGTCCACCGCCGGTGCGGAGGCCACCGTCGCGATCGCCCTGTCCCGCCTCGGGCACACCGCCCGCTGGACCGGCGCCCTCGGCAGCGACGAGCCTGGCGAGCTGGTCCTGCGCACGCTGCGGGCCGAGGGCGTCCTGACCGACCACGTCGTCCGGCATACGGACGCCCCGACCGGCCTGCTGCTCCGGGACGTGGCCGCCGGGGCCCGGGCCCGGGTGCACTACTACCGGAGGGACTCGGCCGCCTCGACGCTGTCGTGGGACGAAGTGCGCCCCGCCGTCGAGGCGGGTCAGACGGGCCTGCACCTCACCGGCATCACGCCGGCGCTGGGGCCCGCGCCGCTGGAGGCCGTCTCCGCCGCCGCCCGGCAGGCGCACCGGTCCGGCGCCTGGGTGAGCCTCGACGTCAACCACCGTTCCCTGCTGTGGTCCCGGGAGGAGGCCGCGCGGGCGCTGCGCCCGCTGCTGCCGTACGTCACGGTGCTGATCGCCTCCGACGACGAGCTGGACATCGTGGCGGGCGGCGACGGCGAACACGACCGCGTGGCGGCCCTGCTGGACGCCGGTGTCGAGGAGGTCGTCGTCAAGCGCGGCGCGGCGGGCGCGAGCTACCACGACGCGCGGACCTCGTTCGACGTCTCGGCTCGACGGGTGCCCGTCGTGGACGTCGTCGGCGCGGGCGACGCGTTCACCGCCGGATATCTGTCCGGGCGGCTCGACGGGCTCGACGCGTACGGCCGGCTCGAACGGGCGACCCTGCTCGGCGCCGCCAGCGTGGCCTGCGCCGGTGACTGGGAGGGGCTGCCTACGCGGGCGGAGCTGCCCGCGCTGGCCCTGCCCGAAGGGGAGACGCTGCGTTGACATCGCCGCAGATGCTGGTCGACGCCGGTCTCGAGCTCGGCGAGGGCGCCCGCTGGCTCGGAGACCGGTGGGTCGTCGTGGACATTCTCGACGGCGCGTTGTACGAGGTCTCCCCGGGACCCGGCGCGGCGTTGACGCCGTTGCTGCGCACCGGTGGTGAGCCGCTGGGCGCGGTCGCCCCGCTCCTGGACCGCCCCGGGCACTGGCTCGCGGCCGCCGGCGAGGGCGTCGCGGTCCTCGGCCCGGACGGCACGGCCCGCTGGCTGGCGCGCCCCGAGGCGGGCAGAAGCGTGCGCTGCCGCATGAACGACGGCGCGGTCGATCCCACCGGCCGGTTCTGGGCCGGCAGCATGGCCTACGACGGCACGCCCGGTGCGGGCAGCCTCTACCGAGTCGATCCCGACGGGACCGTGGTCACCGCCCTCACCGGGGTGACCGTCGCCAACGGGCCCGCGTTCTCCCCGGACGGCAGGCGGCTCTACCTGGCCGACAGCGCACGCGGTGTCATCAGCGCCTACCCCCTGGACCCGCGCACCGGAGCGCTCGGCGCCCCGCAGCCGCTCATCCGCCTGGACGGCGGAAGTCCGGACGGCATGACCGTTGACGACGAGGGCTTCGTCTGGACGGCGGTCTGGGGAGAGTCCCGCGTCCTGCGCGTCAGCCCGTACGGCGAGGTCGACCGGGTGGTGCACCTGCCGTGCCGGCAGCCGTCGTCCGTGGCGATCGGCGGCGAGGACGGGACACGGCTGCTGGTGACCTCCGCACGGTACGGCCTCGCCGACCCGACCCCGGCCGACGGGGCGTTGTGGACGTGCGACGCGGGGGTGAGCGCCCCACCGGCCCGCGCCGCCCTCCTCACCCGCTACCCGGCGTAGACCTCCAGCTCGCCGATCCGGGCGGCGGGCCAGCCGGTGTTGCCGGTCACGGTGATCCGCACGTAGCGGGCCGAGGTGGGCGGCACCGTGATCGCCACCGTGTTGCCGGAGGCCGGGTCGAACGTGTAACCGTGATCCCTACCCTCAGCTGACGAGCCGGAACATCGCGGCCAGCTCCACGGCCAGCTCCGCGGCGCTGCGGGAGCCGTCGACGGGCAGGACCGGCAGCCCGAGTTCGCGGGCCTGGCGTCTCACCTCCTCGTCCCAGAGCCCGTCGCGGGCCAGTCGCCTGGCCAAGGCGACGGTGTGGTCACCGTCTCCCCAGTTGGCGCGCGCTCGGGCGGGATCGGCGAACCTGGCACCCAGCGCGCGGGCCCGGAACTCGGGCGCCGGCAGGAGGAAGACGGCCTGCTCCGGCCGCCTGACCAGCGGCGCGACCTCACTCGGCAGCGTACGGAAGTCGTCGACGAGGACGGGACGGTCGGCGGGCAGGGCGAGCAGGTCGTCGAGGACGAAGCCGAAGGTCTCGCCGTGCAGGCTGGGCATGGCGTGGAAGATCTCCTCGGCGGTGCGGCTCGCCCATCTGTCCTCGACGGGCGTTCGCAGCAACGCCCACAGGTAGGGCTGTCGCAGCGGGTCGCACCTGTGGACGTAGCCGAGCTCGGCTCGGTCGCCGTCGTAGACGAGTACGTCGTGCCGTTCGGCCAGGGCCCGGGTGACGGTGCTCTTGCCGGCTCCGGCGCCGCCGGCTATCCAGCGGACGTGCGCGAGCCTGCGGCGGAGATCGGCGGTGGAAGGCCGGCTTGTCATGCCCGGCAGTCTCACAAACGCGAGCGGAGCCGGTCCAGGGCCGCGACGTCCGTCAGCAGGTGGGCCGGTAGTCCACCGTGGGGAAGTGGGCGGCCCACTCCGCGCGGGTGAGGTCGCGGCCGATCTCCTCGCACAACCGTCCCGCGAGAGGGCCGGGCCGCAGCTCCCAACGGATGATCCTGCCGTCCTCCCCGCCCGAGATCAGGTCTGCGCCCGCGGTGAAGGCCAGGCCCCTGATCGGCGCGGTGTGCCCGGTCAGCGTGGCCGAAGGCCGCATCGTCGCGAGGTCCCAGACGACGATCGTGCGGTCGTCCCCCGCGGACGCGAGCGACCGCCCGCCCCGGCTGAAGGCGAGGGCCTGGACCGGGGCGGTGTGGCCGGTCAGCGTGGCGTACGACGCCCAGGTCCGCGTGTCCCAGAGCTTCACGGTGCGGTCGGCGCCCGCCGTGGCGATCGACCTGCCGTCCGGGCTGAAGGCGACGTCGAGCACCGAGCCCTGCCTGGTCCTGAGGGCGCGCACCTCCCTGTCGTGGGCGAGGTCCCAGACGACCAGGTCACCGGCCGGGCCGGTGGTGGCGAGCAGCGGATCGCGGGGACTGAACGCCAGCGCCGAGACGAGATATCCGCCCGCGAACGGCACCTCAACTGGTTTGCCCGGATCGCGGACGTCCCAGCGGAACCGGCCGAGCGCGGTGGCGACGACAAAGCGCCCGCGCGGATCGAAGCCGACGTCGGTGGACGCGCCGAGCCCCCGGTACGCCGCCGTGCCGAGCCTCCGCCCGCTGCCTGCGTCCCAGAGGGTGAGCGTGTGGCTGCGCGTGACGGTCGCGAGCAGGCGGCCGTCCGGGCTGAAGGCGACGGCCCGGACGTGGTCGGGGTGGTCGCCGAACGTCGCGATCGGATTCCCGGCCACGTCCCACAGCCGGGCGGTCCTGTCGCTGCTCGCCGAGGCCACGAGCCGGCCGTCCGGGCTGACCTCGATGTCGTTCACGGCCTGGTTGTGTCCGCTGAACGGAGGAACGGCGCGCTCGCGGACCACGATGGTCCGGCCCAGCCCGGCCGAGGCGAGCATCGAACCGTCGGCGCTCAGGGCCAGGGACAGCGTCTCGGTGCGGCTTCTGTCCTGATAGGTCTCGACGGGCTGCCGTCGCGCCACGTCCCAGATCGTGATCAGGCCGTCCTCGTCGGCGACGGCGATCCGGCCGGCGACCGGGGCCGACATGTCCCAGGTGTACGGCGACCGCTTGGGCAGCCCCGGCAGGCGAGTCACATGGTCATGAGCGATCCGCCAGAACCGCACGCCGTAGTGCGAGGATCCCGTGGCGAGGATGCCTCCGGCGGGATCGAAGCCGAGCCGGTGGACGTTCACGGCGTCGAGCGCCGCGACCTTCGCCCCGGAGGCGGCGTCCCACACGAGGGGCTTTTCGGTTCCGCCCGTGGTCGACACCAGGAACGCCTGGTCGGGGCTGAAGGCGAGGGCCACGACCTCCTCCCGATGCCCCTTGAGGGTGCGCATGCTCCCGTCGCGCAGGTCCCACAGCTCGACCGCGCCGTTGCCCGCCCCGACGGCGATCCTCGTCCCGTCCGGGCTCAGCGCCATCGCGTCGGTGAGCCGCTCCCGCTGCCGCTGGAACACCGGCCGCCGGGAGGCCACGTCCCATACGACGACCACGCCCCTGCTCGACCCGAGCGTCGCGTCCCTGACCACGGAGGCGAGCAGCCTGCCGTCGCGGCCGAACGCCGCCGCCCTGGCGTGGATCTCTCCCGGTCCCGTACGGGGCAGCGGCCCGGGGAAGACGGCGACGCGGGTGCGGGTGCGCAGGTCCCAGAGGCCGACGGCTCCGTCGGTGCCGGCCGCGGCCAGCCGCGACCCGTCCGGGCTGAACGCCAGTCCGAAGACCGCGGGCCCCTCCGCGTTGAGCTCGACGCGGCGGCGCGCCGCGGCCGACACGCTCAGCAGGGCGCCCCGCGTCTCGGGCTCCGGATCGAGCCGGTACGCCGCGATCGCCAGCAGACCGGCGAGATCGGGATCGGTGGCGAGGAGCGATCGGGCCTGCAGGGACTGCTGCCGCGACAGGGCGACAAGCTGCTGACGGCCTGCCTCCCTGCCCTGCCGTACGGCGACGCCGCCGCCGAGCAGCGCGAGCAGGAAGAGCGCGGCCATCCCGGCCAGCAGGCGTTGCAGCAGCCGCGTACGGCGCCGCGCCGCGGTGCGCTCGCCGTCCTCCAGCGCGCGGCTGGCCCGCAGGAAGGCGCTTTCGACGTCGTTGAGCTCCTGCGGATGGTCCTCGGCCCAGGTCCCGGCCACCAGAAGCTGGGCGCCCCGATACAGGGCGCCCGGGTCGCGGCCCAGCTCCCGCCACGTCTGCGCGGCGTCGGTGAGCCGCCGATGGACGAGCAGGTTCTCGCGGTCGTCGGTGAGCCAGCGGTGCAGCCGCGGCCAGGCCCTGATCAGCGCCTCGTGCGCCACGTCGACCGTCTCCTCCGCGAGGACGACGAGCCGCGCGGCGGCGAGCCGGTCGAGCACGCGGGTGGTGACATCGGGGTCGGCCACGCCCACCAGTTCCGTACGGGAGATGGGCCGCCTGGTGTCCTCCGTGCCGTCTCCCAGCGCGGTCAGCCGCAGGAAGATCCTCCGGGCGGCCTGCCGCTCCGCCGGGGCGAACTCGCCGACGACCCGTTCCGCGCTCTGCGCGATGGCTCCGCGTACGCCGCCGGCCGCCTGGTAGGCCGCTAGCGTGAGCCTCGTGCCGGTCGCGTTCCGCCAGGTCTCCAGCAGCGCATGCGAGACCAGCGGCAGGCTGCCCGGCTCCTCGGCGGCGTCGGCCAGCACCGTGGCCAGCAGGTCGGGGTCCACGGTGAGCCCCGCCCGGGCGGCGGGCCGTACGACGATCTCCTGGAGGTCCGGCGACGACACCGGCCCGACGAGCATCTGGGCCTCGCCGCCGAGCGCCGCGACCAGGGCGGGGTGCTGGGTCAGGTGGGCGAGGAAGTCGGCGCGGACGCCGAGCACGAGGACGACGCGGCGGCCGGTGCCGGATGCACTGCCCGGTGTGATGCCCGGTGTGATGCCCGGTGTGATGCCCGGTGTGATGCCCGGTGTGATGCCCGGTGTGATGCCCGGCGTGCTGTCCGGTGCGACGCCCAGTGCGACGCCGAGGAGGGCCTCGACGAACCGGCGGCGCTCCCCGTCGTCGGAGCACAGCGTGAAGATCTCCTCGAACTGGTCCACGACCAGCACCAGGCGGCTCTCCGGCGCGCCGCTCACCCCGCCGCTCACCCCGCCGCTCACCCCGCCGCTCAGCCCGGTGGCCGATGTGGAGGCCGGTTCGGTGGCCAGTGCTGTGGCCAGTGCTGTGGCCAGTGCGGTAGTCAGCGCACCCGGATCGCGGGCCAGGGCGTCGCGCAGCGCCACGGGGTCGCCACCCGACGCCTTCGCCACCACGTCGGCCAGCGCGTCCAACGGGTGTTCCCCCGGCGTCATGAGCAGGCCCCGCCACGGCACCGCCGCACCGTCACCGCCCGGGACCCCGTGCGCACCGGAGACACCGTGGCCACCGGAGACACCGTGCTCACCGGACACGCCCTGCTCATTGGACACGCCCTGCTCACCGGAGACGCCGTCCCCGCCGTAGAGACCGTCCCCGCCGGAGACGGATCCCAGCAGGCCGGCGCGCAGCAGAGACGACTTGCCGCTCCCCGACGCGCCGAACACGCCGACCACGGGAAGCCGGTCGACGAGGGCGCGCAGCCGGTCGACCAGGTGGGCACGGCCGAAGAACCAGGCCGCATCCTCCGGCTGGAACGCCATCAGACCCCGATAGGGGCAGTCGTCCGTCTTCCGCCGCTCCGCCTCCTGAGGCGGGGCCAGGGCAGGGAGGAGGTCCTCGTCGCCCCGGAGCATGGCCTCGTGCAGACGCTGGAGCACGGGGCCCGGCTCGATGCCGAGCTGATCGTTCAGGAGGTCGCGGGTCCCGCGGAAGACCTCCAGCGCCTCGGCCTGCCGCCCGCACCGATACAGCGCGAGCATGAGATGCCCGTGCAGGCTCTCCCGGTACGGATGCTCCCTGATCAGGTCGGCGAGTTCGGCGGCCACCTCGACGTGCCGGCCCAGGGCGAGCTCGGCCTGCGCCAGCCGCTCGTGCACGATGAGCCGCGACTTCTCCAGCCGAAGCGCTTCGTCGGCGACGAGCGCGCAGTCGGCGAACTCCTCGAACGCCGGCCCCCGCCAGAGGTTCAGGGCCGTGCGTAGCCGGTCACGGGCGGATTCGAGGTCTCCCCGGTCCAGTGCCGCGCTTCCCTGGGCGGCGAGGCTGCGGAACCGCGCCGCGTCGAGCGCGTCGGGAATGATCGCGTAGCCGCCCGGCCGTCCGGGCAGGACGTGGGCGCCGTACGCCCGCCGCAACTGGTGGACGTAGAGGTGGATGTTGCGCCGCGCGGACGCGGGCGGCCGGTCGCCCCAGACGGCGGCGATCAGCCAGTCGACGGACACCGGCTGGCCCGCCTTCGACAGCAGCGCGGCCAGGGTGAGCCGGAGTTTCGGCGCTCCGCCGGCAGGCACCAGGTGACCATCGCGGGAAACGCTGAGCGGCCCCAGGACGTGAAATTCCACTCAGATTCCGCCTCTGTCGGGACACCGGAGTGAAGAATCCAGGATCTTCGCCTTGTCTGTCAACGATCCAGTCAGGACGGCGAATCCACGGAGGATCCAGGACGATTCGCGGGCGGCGAATCGTCCTCTATCAGGGCCTATACGCGCTGTATACCGGCCCGTCCGATGCTCGGCTCGATCCCGCCCCCTGGTGTGGGGCGAACTCTCCTGGTTCGTTGTGTGGAGGCACCATGCGCAGATCGAAGATCGCAGCCGTCCTGCTGGCCGGCGTCGCGGCCACGGCGGTCGCCCTGACGGGGACGTCCGTGCACGCGGCGAGCGTGGCGGACGACCCGTCCCTGCTCCACCGGCAGGCCCGCTCGGACGCGGAGCTGCGTCAGCAGGTGGAGCTTCAGTTGAAGGCGGCCCCGGGAGGCGTACAGACGAGTCGCAACGAGATCTCCTACGACAACGGCAGGTTCGTGGTGACCTACGCCCTCCCCGGCCAGGTCGCCGTGGCGGCCGGGACCGCCGACTGCCCGTCCGCCTGGTACTGCTTCTACGACGGGAAGAACTTCGGATACCCCCGGGGAAAGCTCCACGACTGCGGCCGGCAGGACCTCGCCACCTACGGGTGGAGCGACCGCACGACCTCGGTGCACAACAACACCAACTGGCAGGTGGCCTTCATCGAGCACGATGACCTGGGCGACCCGGCGTACGGCCATCAGTTCGACTACTCACTCTGGAGCTCCAGCCCGCATGCCGGCTGGAGCTACGTGGGGGACGTGAACAACAACCGGGCGGACCACGTGGAG
The DNA here is from genome assembly GCF_043197435.1 of Microbispora bryophytorum. Classification (NCBI taxonomy): domain Bacteria; kingdom Bacillati; phylum Actinomycetota; class Actinomycetes; order Streptosporangiales; family Streptosporangiaceae; genus Microbispora; species Microbispora bryophytorum. The sequence continues at coordinate 759,792 of NZ_JBICTF010000002.1, forward strand.
CTGTTCTGCTGACGACGCCCCCCACCCGGGCGGGCGCCTTCCGTCCCGCCCGGAGCCGTGTCCTCCAGTCCGGGGCCTGGAGGACACGGTCAGTCCGACAATAAAAACTGTCTTGACAATCTGACTCGTCGGATGCGACTCTGGAGTCACGCAAGCGCGAGACCGAGGAGATCCAGATGCGCAAGATCGTCGCCAGCTTCTTCATGTCGCTCGACGGCGTCGTCGAGGCGCCCGACCAGTGGCACTTCCCCTACTTCAGCGAGGAGATGGGCGCGGCCGTCGGCGCACTGATGTCCGAGTCCGACGCGATGATGATGGGCCGGGTCATGTACGAGAGCTGGGCGGCCTACTGGCCGGACAAGGCCGGCACGGACGACCCCTTCGCCGACTTCATCAACAACGTCCGCAAGTACGTCGTCTCCTCGACCCTCGACACGGTCGAATGGCAGAACTCGACCCTCGTCACCGGTGACTTCGTCAAGGAGATCACCGAGCTCAAGCAGCAGCCGGGCAAGACCATCGGCATCAGCGGCAGCACGAACCTCGTCCGCTCGCTGATGCGGCACAACCTGCTCGACGAGCTTCGGCTGCTGGTCCACCCCATCGTGGTGGGCAAGGGCCAGCGCCTGTTCGAGGAGGGCCTGCGGATCCCGATGACACTCACGTCCTCGGAAACCTTCCCGACCGGCGTGCTGTCCCTCTCCTACCAGCCCGTCGCCGACCAGCCCGTCGCCGGTTAGTCCACAGGGAACCGCCGCCCACCTGCTGCGGCGGCTCCGCCGGACGTTATGGAGGAGCCGTACGGCCGTGTCGTTTCGGTACAAGACCCGCGCGAGCGTTCCCGCCTAGTCTTCCGTTCGCGGCCACCGTCATACGACCAAAGGAGCGCAGCACATGGCCAGGATCGTCGCGAACTTCTTCATCTCCCTGGACGGCGTCGTCGAGTCGCCCGACCAGTGGCACTTCCCGTACTGGAACGACGAGATGGGCGCCGTGGTCCAGGCGGGCATGCAGAACTCGGCCGGGATGCTGATGGGCCGCACGCTGTACGAGGAGTGGTCCGCCTACTGGACGACGACGGACCAGGACCCGGAGATCGCCGAGGCGTTCAACAACGCCCCCAAGTACGTCGTGTCGACGACCCTGGAGAAGGCGGACTGGAACAACACCACCGTCGTCAACGGTGACGTCGCGGCCGGGCTGCGCGCGCTCAAGGAGCGGACCGAGGGCGGCGACCTCCAGATGTCCGGCAGCGCGACGACCGTGCGGTGGCTTCTCGCCAACGGGCTGCTCGACGAGCTGAACCTGCTCGTCCACCCGATCGTCGTCGGCCGGGGGCAGCGGCTGTTCGAGGACACCCCGACGCACAGGCTGACGCTGGTGAAGTCCGAGACGTTCACGACCGGCGTGCTCAACCTGCGCTATGTCCCGGACGCGGGCTGACGGCGCGCGTCAGAGGTAGTAGCCCTCGACGGGCACGCGCGCCTCGTCGAAGAGCGCCGGCCCCTCCTGCCGGAAGGACGACGGAGCGGCCTGCGGCTTGAGCCCGCCGAGCTGGTCGGTGGACAGCGCGAAGACGACGCGGCCGAGCCCGGAGCGCTCGATGGCACCCGCGCACATGCCGCACGGCTGGCAGCTCGTGTACATGGTCGTGCCGGCCGCGGCGGCCGGGTCGAGCTCGCGGGCGGCCCAGCGCGCGAGCTTCAGCTCGGGATGAGCGGTGATGTCCGCCTCCGTGAGCGAGGTGTTGCGCTCCTCGGCGAGTACGTCGCCGCCGGGGCCCACGAGCAGCGAGCCGAACGGCGGGTTGCCGCCCGCCCGTGCCTCGGCGGCCAGCTCGATCGCCCTGCGGAGGAACTTCTCGTCGCCGGGGGTCATGGATGCTCCTTCGCGTACGCGGCGGCCACCGTCTCAAGCATGTACCACGCCGTCTCCGGGTGGTTCGTCTCCTGCGGGTCCCCACAGAAGGGGTCCAGCAGGACGGTCTCGGCGCCCAGGGCGCGCAGCCGTTCCAGGTCGTCCATCACCTGGTCGAGGGTGCCCTCGCCGGCTCGGCGTCCCTCGCCCGTCACCGGGGTGCCGGTGAGCCGGAGCATGATGCGCGGGGCGAGCACGGGTGCGGGACGCCCCAGGCTCTCCGCGACGGCGGCCAGCCGGTCCATCCGCTCGCCCAGCCACGGGAGGGTGAAGCGCAGGGGATGCCATGCGTCGCCGAGGAGCACCGCCCTGCGGAGAGCGGCGTCGCTGCCGCCGCCGACCCAGATCGGAACGTGCCCGGCCCGGTAGTCCTCCTCGTCCTGCCAGGCCAGGCGCATCGCCCGCAGGTGCTCGTCGGTCAGCGCCCCGCGCCGCTCGTACGGCACGCCCAGCGCCTCGAACTCCTGCCGGGCCCAGCCCACGCCCACACCGAGCACCAGCCGTCCCCCGCTCAGGTCCTGGAGGTTGGCCGCCATCCGGGCGGTCAGCAGCGGGTGCCGGTAGGGCATGATCAGCACGGTGGTGCCCAGCCTGACCCTGGTCGTGATCCCGGCGAGCCAGGACAGCGTGGTGAAGGGCTCGTAGAACGGGGCGGGATACTGCTCGGCCACGTCGGGGGTCACCACGACGTGATCGGAGACCATGAGCAGGTCGAACCCGAGCCCCTCCACCGTCTCGGCCCAGCCGCGCAGCACGCCGGGGCGGGTGCCCGGCCCGAAGTTCGGGACGTTGACGCCTAGTTTCACGAAATCAGAGTATTCAGGCGATCAGGCCGTCGTGAAGAAAGAAGTCCCCGCTCATCGGCTGTCCGGCCGTGGATTCGCCGGCATATGCGGCCGATGCGCGCGCGGCACGAGCCCGCTGCACCGGCTGCTCGGCGAGCGTACGGAGATCCTGGGAGTGCCTGCGCACCACCGGCGACGACTGCTGCACGGGTGGCCGGGACGTGCCGGGCCGGGACGTCCCGGGTCACGCCTCCCGCGTCAGTCCGGCCGATCCCGCGGCGGCGGCGCAGCGGTCCACGCCCGGAGCCGCCCCGGCGGCGGCGTGCTCCAGCAGCGCCAGGAGGACACGCCGGTCCCCGGGCGGGAGGGCGGACAACAGCTCGTCCTCGGCCCGCGCGACCCGCGCGTTCACGTCGGCGAGGACCCGCCGGCCGTGGTCGGTCGGCACGATGCGCCGTGCCCGGCGGTCGGCCGGGTCCTGGCGGCGCTCCAGGAGACCACACCCCTCGAACTTGTCGAGCAGATAGGTCATGACCGTGCGATCGATGCCGAGGCGGGCGGCGAGCGCGGCCTGCGTGGGCGGAGCGTCGTGCACGACCGCGGAAAGCACCTGGTAGCCGCGCACGCCGTGCGGCAGGTCGTGTGAAGCGCCCTCGACGCGCGCGTTCCACTCCCGCAGCAGCACGGCGAGGGACCATCCGAGCACGGGACCCTGCGTCGACGGTGGAGGGGTGTCGGTCTGTTCGCGCGCGGTCACACCTCCACCCTAACCCGGAATACGCTGAGCCCTCGATAAGTTGTGTCGCATATAGTCTGTACGACAGATTACTTTCCGAGAGGCCCGGAATGACGGACTACGGCCACGAACTGGCCTTCGGCACGTTCCTCACACCCCAGAACCAGGACCCGCAGACGCCGGTCCGGCTCGCCCAGGTCTCCGAGGCCGCCGGGCTGGATCTCGTGACGTTCCAGGACCACCCCTACCAGCCGGGGTTCCTGGACACCTGGACGTTGCTGTCCTGGGTGGCCGCGCAGACCGAGCGGGTCACCGTCTCCGGCAACGTGCTGAACCTGCCGCTGCGCCCCCCGGCGGTGCTGGCCCGGGCCGCGGCGTCGCTCGACCTGCTGTCCGGCGGCCGGTTCGCGCTCGGCATCGGCGCGGGCGCCTTCTGGGACGCGATCGAGTCGATGGGCGGCACCCGCCTGACGCCGACCGAGTCCGTGACCGCGCTGGAGGAGGCCATCGAGATCATCCGCGGCATCTGGGACGCGCGTGAGCGCCGCATCCTGCGCGTGGACGGCGCGCACCACCGCGTCGCGGGGGCCAAACGCGGCCCGGCCCCCGCGCACGACATCCCCATCTGGCTCGGCGCCTACAAGCCGCGGATGCTGCGCCTGGTGGCGCGTGCGGCCGACGGCTGGCTGCCCTCGCTCGCCTACCTCAAGGACGGCGACCTGCGGCGCGGCAACACGATCATCGACGAGGCCGCCGCGGAGGCCGGCCGCGATCCGGCGCAGGTGCGCCGCCTGCTGAACATCAGCGGCGCGGTCGCCGAGACCCGCCAAGGGTTCCTGCACGGACCGGTCGATCAGTGGGTGGCGGAGCTGACCGCGTTGGCGCTGGAGGACGGCATCGGCACGTTCGTCCTGGGCACCGACGACCCGCGGCTCATCCAGGTGTACGGCGAGGAGATCGCTCCCGCCGTACGGGACGCGGTGGCGCGCGAGCGGGCGACCACCGGGACCGTCCCCGCGGCCGCCCGTCGCGGAGCCGCCGCGATCGCGCTGCGCCGCGACGGCATCGACTACGACGCGGTCCCGGCGAGCCTCGCGGCCGGCGCCGTCGAGCCCGGCGACCGCGCCTACGAGTCCGTGCGGCACAACTACCTGCGCGCCGGGTCCCCCGGCCTGGTGCTGCGCCCCCGGACGGTCGACCAGGTCGTCGAGGGGCTCGCGTACGCCCGGTCCCAGGACGTCCCGCTCGGCGTACGCTCCGGCGGGCACGGGATCAGCGGCCGTTCCACCAACGATGGCGGCATCGTGCTCGACCTCGGCGCGTTCGACACCGTCGAGGTCGTGGATCCGGCCACGCGCAGGGTGCGGCTGGGCGCGGGCGCGACCTGGGGCGCGGTCGCCGAGACGCTGGTGCCGCACGGATGGGCGATCAGCTCCGGCGACTACGGCGGCGTGGGCGTGGGCGGCCTCGCGACGACAGGCGGCGTCGGCCTGCTCGGCCGCACGTTCGGCCTGACGATCGACCACGTCGTCGCCGCGCAGGTCGTGACCGCCGACGGGCGGGTGCTGCACGCCTCGCGGGAGGACAACCCCGACCTGTTCTGGGGCCTGCGCGGCGCCGGGGGCAACCTCGGCGTGGTCACCTGGGTCGAGATCGAGGCGATGGAGCTCGGCGACGTCGTCTTCTCCCAGATGACCCTGGACGCCCGCGACACGGCCGGGCTGCTCGAACGCTGGGGCGCCGCGGTGGAGAAGGCCCCGCGCGAGCTGACGAGCTTCCTGATCCTGTCCCCGCCGCGCCGCGGCCAGGACGCGGTCGCCCAGCTCATGACCGTCTACGCCGGCGCGGACACCGAGGCCGCGGTGCACGAGCTCGAACGGCTCGCCGAGGCGGGCCCGCTGCTGGGGCACCAGGGATACGTGCTGCCCTATTCGGGCGTGGTGCAGCCAGCCGACAGGCACCACACCGGCGGCGGCGACCCCGCCGTACGCTCCGGCCTGGTCACCCACCTCGACGGCGACGTGAGCCGCGCCTTCGAGAGGGTCGCACGCTCTGGGCTGTCCTACTTCCTGCAGATACGCGCCACCGGCGGCGCCGCCCACGACCTGGCTCCCGACGCGACCGCCTATCCGCACCGGCACCAGAACTTCCTGCTCACGGCCATGGGCGCGGCGCAGCCGGCCCTGAACACCGCCTGGGACGCCGAGGTCGCGCCGTACACTGACGGCCTCTACCTGTCCTTCGACACCGACACCCGGCCGGAGCGGCTGGCCGACGCGTTCGGTCCGAACCTCGACCGGCTGCGGCAGGTCAAACGCGCCTACGACCCCGACAACGTGTTCCGCGCCAACTTCCCCATCCAGCCGGCCGACGGCTGAGCGTCATCCGGGCGGATCACGCGCACGCGTGCGTGTGATCCGCCCGCTTGTCCATGCGTCGGCCGGGGTCAGGCGCGTTGGAACCGGGCCCCCCACTCATGGATTTGGTCGAGCAGTTCGGGCGGGTGGAGGATGCGGAACTCCGCGTCGGCCATGCCCAGTGCCATGGCCGGCCAGTGCAGAGACGGGGTGACCATCCGCATCCGGCAGCGTTCGGCGTCGACCTCCTCGACCGTGCACCATTGGCCGATGCGTTGGCGCACAGTGACCGCCGGAGCGTCGACGAGCGCCTCCACCCGGTACGAACGGGGCAGGTTCTCCATGGCGGCGCGGACGAACGCGGCGGCGTCGGCGGCGGGCAGGTCCCGGGGACGGAATCGGGAACCGGCGCCCTCAGGCTCGGTCAGCCGGTCGACCCGGAAACTCCGCCAGTCGTGCCGGGTGAGGTCGTACGCGACCAGGTACCAGCGGCGGCCGAGCCGGACCAGCCGGTGCGGCTCGACGTGCCGGTCCGTCCGCCGGCCGTCCGCGGGGGTGTAGGTGAAGCGAAGCCGTTCATGGTCGCGGCACGCCAGCGCGACCGTGGTGAGCACGTCCGGGTCGACGCTGGTGGCGGCCTGGCCGTCCCACCCGGCGGGTACGGTCATCGTGCGCAGCGCCTCGACCCGGTGCCGCAACCGGGTGGGCATCACCTGCACCACCTTGGCCAGCACCCGCACCGAGGACTCGGCGATGCCCTCCACCGCCCCCTGGACGGCGGTCTGCAGTCCCACGGCCAGCGCGACCGCCTCCTCGTCGTCGATCACCAGCGGCGGCAGCGCGGCGCCCGCGGCGAGCTGGTAACCGCCGTCGGCACCGCGCTGCGCCTCGACCGGATAACCCAGCTCACGCAGCCGGTCGATGTCCCGGCGCAGGGTGCGAACGGAGACTCCCAGCCGTTCGGCCAGTTCACTGCCCTGCCAGTAGCGGTGGGTCTGGAGCAGGGAGAGCAGTCGCAGCGTCCGTGTGCTGGTGTTCGCCATGGTGGCGATTGTCTCGTCGATTCAGGTCAGAAAGTGACCGCTATGACTCCTAACGTGGCACTCGACCGAAGCGGAACGACGGAAGGCAGAGGACTGTGACCGGCAACGAGCTGACCACTCCCGACCTCACCGACGCGCCGGCCGTCACCGGCGAGCGCGCGGACCTGCTGGCGGCACTGGCCCAGAGCCGGCACTTCCTGCGCCTCACGACCCGCGACATCACCGACGAGCAGGCCGCGCAGCGGACCACCGCCAGTGAGCTCTGCCTGGGCGGGCCGATCAAGCACGTCACTCTGGTCGAGCGGAGCTGGACGGGCTTCATCCTGGACGGCCCGTCGGCGATGGGCGACGCCACGGCGATGACCGAGGCCGACTGGGGCCGACTGGGGCCAATGGGCCGACAAGTTCCGGATGCTGCCCGGTGAGACACTCGCCGCTCTGCTCGCCGCCTACGCCGAGGTGGCCCGCCGTACGGACGAGCTGGTGGCCACCCTGCCCGACCTGGACGCGGACCAGCCACTGCCGAAGGCCCCGTGGTTCGAGGCCGGCGCGCGGTGGTCGGCCCGCCGAGTGCTGATGCAGATCGCCGCCGAGACCGCCCAGCACGCCGGCCACGCCGACATCATCCGCGAGTCCCTGGACGGCGCCAAAAGCATGGGGTGACACGGAGCATGGGCGGACACGGCGCCTGACATGGTGCATGGGGGGACACGGAGCGGCCGGCTCCGCCGGCGTTCACTCGGTCAGCCGAGCCGCCGCCTTTCGCGCTGCTCGCAGGATCTCTTCGGAGAGAGGGGAGCCCGCCGTCGCCCGCGCGAGCAGGAGAGCGCCCACAAGGGTGGACAGGGCCGCCAGGCCGGTGTCCTCCGGAGCGATCCAGCCGGCCATGTCGCGAATTCCGGCGGCGTAGGTGTCGCGCCATTCCGGTTCCCGGGCGAAATCACCGGCGAACCCGGCTGCCGGGCATCCGCTGCCGGGATTGTCACGTGTCTCGGGTGACAAGTAGGAGTCGATGAGCGACGACCACGCGGCATCGTGACCGTCGTGGGTGTCGTCCATGGCCTCCAGACGCCGCAGCATGTCGGAGAAGGCCTCGGCCGTGGCCTCGTCGACGAGCGCCGTCTTGGAGGCGAACTGCTTGTAGAAGCCGCCCTGCGTCATGCCGATCGACCGCATGACGTCGGCGACGCTCACCTCGCGCACCCCCTTCTCGCGGAAGAGGCGCGAGGCGGATTCCACCACACGCTTTCGGTTGGCCCGGGCCTCGGCCTGCGATACTCGGCTCATCTTCGATCCCTCGTCGTTTCGATTCACACGAGAACGTGTCGGAGGCTTCATCCCAGGCGTCCCGATCTGGCCGCGCAAATTAGATTATAGCCAAAATCTATGCGCGCCGCCGCATGTTCCGGAGACCCCTTGGGGCGCACCCGAGCACCACCCGATCACGTACGAGGCATAGCCTTCGTGGCCGACGCCAGACCCCGGACTCGCCGGCACGGCCAGGGGATCGCCCGAGAGCACCGTGAGGTGCGTCACGAAACCGGTCATATGGGAGCCTTTGTTAGATTACATCTGTAATCTAAGTGTCGCTGCGCCGGGCCTGTGTGCGCAGCCACTCACCGAAAGGTTCGACATGAGCACCTACCTGATCAACCACCTCCGCATCCCCGGGGACGTCCCGAACGACGCGGGCCTGTCCTACCTCGAACAGGTCGAGGCCACCGTGAAGCCCTACGGCGGCAGGTGGCTCGCCAACGGCGAGGCCAGCGTCGTGGAGGGAGCGTGGCCGGGCCTGGTCGTCCTCATGGAGTTCCCCGACCGTGCCGCCGCCGACCAGTGGTACAACTCGCCGGAATACCAGGAGATCCTGCCCCTGCGTCTCAACAACGCCATCTCCGATGTCGTACTGATCGACAGCCTTCCTGCGGACTACACCGTGCGGGGATTCGCCCAGCAGGTCCGGGCGGCCGTTCAGGCGGCTTCCGACTCCCACAACTGAGCGGCAAGGAGACGGGCGTACGGCCCCGATCCGCTTGCCGGGGCCGGCCCCCCGGGCCCCTGCCGGAAGAAGCCTTCGAGTTCAGCAGGCGTCACCGATCGCCGGCCGAGATACAAGGGATGACGAATGAGTTCCACCACCTCCCGCCCCATCGCGCGGGGCAGGCATGAGATCGACATCGAGGGCACGCGGCAGGTCTTCCATGTCGCGGGCACCGGGCCGGTGTGCCTGGTGCATTCCGGCGGTCCGGGCATCGCCTGGGAGTACCTGCGGCTGCCGGCCCTGGAAGAGCACCTGACCATGGTGTATCTGGAGCCGATCGGCACGGGATCCTCCGGCCGCCTCGACGACCACCGCGACTACCGGATCGACACCTATACCCGGTTCGTCCATGGCGTGGTCGAGCATCTGGGCGTGCCCACGGTCTTCCTGCTCGGCCATTCGCACGGCGGATTCGTCGTCCAGCGCTACGCGCTCGACCACCCGGACCGCGTCGCCGGGGCGATCCTCTACTCCACCTCGCCGGTGACAGGAGAGGAGTTCTGGGCCGACGCGATGGCGAACATCAGCGGGTTTCCGCAGCGACTCCCGCACCGGCCCGCGGCCGGCGAGATTCCGGACGCGTTCCAGCGAGCGCTGGCGGCGCAGGACGACGAGGCGTACACCACCTCCCTACGGGAGATCCTCCCGGCGTACTTCGCCGACTACTGGGCGCACGAGCAGGACCTGGAGCCGATGCGCGCCGGTCTGAACGCGTGGATCGGCCCGATGCACGGCGAGGAGCCCGCGCCGTTCGACGTGCGGGACCGACTGCCTGACTTCAAGGTCCCGGCGCTGATCATCTCGGGTGTGCACGACTTCTTCGGCGGCACGCGCTGGGCACGCGTCGCCCATGAGAGCATCGCCGGTTCCCGCCTGACGGTGCTCGAGAACAGCGGGCACATGGGCCATCTTGAGCAGCCTCAGGAGTTCGCCCGCGCGATCGTCGAGTTCGTTCGCGCCTGACCACCAGCCGTCGATGCCGGAGGCCGTCGGTGCCTCCGGCGTCGACGGCGCCACTCGGCGGCGTTTTTCGACGGTGCTCCTCGGCGGTGCTATTCGGTGGTGCTATTCGGTGGTGCTATTCGACGGCGCGCAGGTGCACGGGCAGCTCACGGTGACCGTTGCTGATGAGGGTGGGGATCGGCCGCAGTGCGGCGGCCGGCACCGCGAGTGACATGGCAGGGAAACGCTCGAAGAGCGTGCTGACGAGGCGAAGCCGGTCGGGGGACGTCAGCATCGCGAAGACGGCCTGGTCGATGACGTTGACGGTCGTCTCGCACCCTGCGTTGATCATCAGAACCAGCGTGTCGCGGAGCTCCTGATCCGTGAAGCCGGCGCCGGCCGACTCCTCGTCGCGTGCCGCGATGAGGAAGGAGGTCATGTCGTCGCCGGGGTCACTGCGCTTGGTGGCGATCAATTGATCGATGCGCTCGTACGGAGAAAGGGACCCTTAGGGCTGAACGCGACTCTTGACTCGAATCTCCACGATACTTTTCCCAGACTTGTCCGAATGTGGCAAATGGGTCAGAATCAGTTCAGTCTTCAACTACTTAGTTGGAGGGTCACTGCACGGATGAGGAGAGGCATGAAGCGCACCATCTCCGTTCTCGCCGTCATCACCGGCGCCCTCGGCGCCACGCTCACCGGCATCGGTCCCGCGTCCGCGGACACCCCCGCGGTCGACTGTTCCACGGGCGGGTACACCCGCGTTCTGAACAGCTACGTCCCCTCCAACATCGAGCGACCGGCCGTGGACGGTCACAGCTACAACATCGGCGGTCCGTCCGCGTACACGTACGAGGTCTGCCTCGACATCCCGGACACCGAGACCTTCACGATCGAGGTACGGATCTGGTCCAACGGGTCACAGACCGTGTTCACGGACGACCGGCCCGGGGACAAGGTCTTCCGCTACTCGATCGGCCCCAACAGCTTCTGGCAGGTCTACGGCACGTTGACCGGGCCCGGCAGCACCTACGTCTACTACACCTGGAACGAGAAGCAGCTCGCGGCCTGACTCGGAACGGGCCGGCTGCCACACTCGGCGCTTGGCGAGGCGGCCGGCCCTGCCGCTCCCCATCGGCCCACAAGTCCGCTTATCCCGGGTTCGAATTCCGTCTGATTCCGAACCTTTCAAGCCGCTCGGCGAGCGAATGAATGCGCAGTTGTGCACTCCGCTGCCGTACGAGGTCGCAACGGCCACTTCCGCGGCCTCAGCCCTTGAAGGCGCCGTTCATGATGCCGGCCACCATGCGCCGCCCGACGAAGACGAAAAGGACGAGCAGCGGGAGGGTGGCGAGGAAGGAGCCGGACATCGCGAGCCCGAGGTCGATGTTGAAGCTGTTCTGCAGCGCCTTGATCGCGATCTGGACGGTGTACATCTCCGGCGACTTCAGCACCACGAACGGCCACAGGAAGTCGTTCCACGCCGTGACGAAGCCCAGCAGGCCGAGCACGAAGGCCGCCGGACGCACCAACGGGAATGCGATGTGCCAGAAGGTCTGCCAGGTCGACGCCCCGTCGATGCGGGCCGCCTGGAGGATCTCGTCGCTGATGGCGGACGATATGTGCTGGCGCATCCAGAAGATGCCGAAGGCGTTGGCCAGGCCGGGGACGATCAGCGCCTGGAGGGTGTCCACCCAGTTCAGCGCCGAGATGATCATGTACTGGGGGACGATGGCGAGCTGGGTCGGCACGGTCATCGTCAGGACGACGAACAGGAACAACGCGTCGCGGCCACGGAAGCGCATCTTGGCGAACGCGAAGCCCGCCAGCGCGCACAGCACCGCCTGGCCCACGCCGATCGTCCCGGCCACGACCAGGCTGTTGACGATCGACCGGACGAACGGCACGGTCGAGAACACCAGGCCCGCGAGGTGGAAGAAGTTGCCGCCCGGCACGATCTCGGGCGGCAGCTTTATCGCCGTCGCGGTGTCGGTGGTGGCGACGATGAACATCCAGTACAGAGGGAACAGGCAGGCGAAGGCGGCGAGCGCGAGCAGCGCGTAGGCCCACCATCGGACCCGATCGCCGGAGCGTGGCCTCGTCGTGCGCATGATCGCCCCCTCAGCCCTTGACCGGGCGGATACGGGTGGACAGGAAGTAGTTGAGGCCGGCGAGTGCGACGACCATCACGAACAGCGCCACGCCGATCGCCGCGGCGTAACCGAACTTGAACTGGGTGAACCCCTGCTCGAACAGGAAGAGAGTGAGCGTCTGGCACTGGCGGATCGGCCCGCAGGTGTTGGCCGCACCACGGTTGATGAGCAGGGGCTCGGTGAAGATCTGCAGCCCGCCGATCGTCGAGGTCACGATCGTGAACACGATCACAGGGCGTAACGCGGGGAGGGAGATGTGCAGGAACTGCCGCACACCTCCCGCTCCGTCGACGGCGGCCGCCTCGTAGATCGCTCGGGGAACGGCCTGCAGGGAAGCCAGGTAGAGCAGCGTCGTGTAGCCGAACCACCGCCAGGTCACCATGACGGCGATCAGCACGTGGCTGCCCGTCACCGACTGGATGAAGTCGATGTGCTCGAAGCCCATGAGGCTGAGCAGCCAGTTCAGCAACCCGTAGTCGCGGTCGAACATCTGGGCGAACACGATGGCCGTGGCGGCCACCGAGGTGATGTACGGCACGAGCATCGTCATGCGGAAGAACACGGCGAGGCGCAGCCGTACGTGGTTGAGCATGTGGGCGAGCACCAGCGCGATCAGCAACTGCGGCACGGTCGACAGCAACCAGATGCTCACGGTGTTGCGCGCCGCGTTCCAGAACCGCGTGTCCGCGAGCAGCCGGCTGAAGTTGTCGAGGCCGACGAACACGTGCTCGCCGATCGGATTCCAGTCGAACAGCGCCACGTAGAAGGTGAACAGCAGCGGGATGAGGCCGAACACCGCGAAGATCACGAAGAACGGGGTGATGTAGGCGTAGGGGGCGATGATCTCGGTGAAACCGCGCCGCGCCGCGTCCACCGGCGGGGCGGGGGGCAGGCCCGCCTTGGTGGGGCTGATGCTCGTCGTCACGGTCTGCTCGCTTCCCCGCCGCCGGTGCGTGCCGTCGCGGACGGCTCGCGCCGGCGGCGCTCGTGAAGGGTCCTAGGTCGTGTCTGACACTCCCTAGCCGCCGATCGCGGCCTTGATGTTGGTCACCGCCGCGTCCCACGCCTTCGCGGGGTCACCCTTGCCCTGCTCGACGTTGGTGAGGGCGTTCGTGAACTCCGTGCCGATCGTGGTGCTGTCCGGCCCGATGAGGAACGGCTTGAGGCCGAGCAGCGAGTCGGTGTAGATCGTGCCGATCGATGCGCCGGAGAAGAACTCGTCCTTGGCAGAGGTGAGCTTGGGGTCCTTGTAGACCGACGGGGTCGCGGGCAGCGACCTGGCCTGGGCGAAGTGGTCGAGCTGGCCCTGCGGCGACTGCGTGGCGGCGATGTATTCCCAGGCGGCCTTCGGGTTCTTGGCGCCCTTGGGGATGGCGAGGAAGCTGCCGCCCCAGTTGCCCGAGCCGCCGGGGATCGTGGCGATGTCCCACTCGCCCTTGGTGTCGGGGGCGTTGTCGCGGATGGAGCCGAGCATCCAGACCGGTGCGGCGATGACGGCGAAGTCCCCCTTCTTCATCGCGGCGCTCCAGCCCTCGGTGAAGGTGCTCTGCTTGGCGGTGATCCCGGCGGCGACGGCCTTGAGCGCCTGGTCGAAGGCGGCTTTGACCTGGGGGCTCTGTTCGTACACCAGATTGCCCGCGGGGTCGTAGTACTTCTCCTCCCCCTGGTTGACCACCTGCGAGTAGACGCTCGTGGCGGCGTTGTCGACGAACGCCTTGCCGGTGGCCGCCGTGTACTTCTTACCGGTCTCGATGAAGGCGTCCCAGGTGGGCCAGAGCTTGGCCACCTCCTCGCGGTCGGTCGGCAGCCCGGCCTTCTTGAACAGGTCGGCGCGGTAGGCGATGGCCATGCCGCCGACGTCGGTAGGGATGCCGATGATCGAGCCGTCCTTGGCCGTGGGCTGGCTGATCACCCAGTCGAGGTAGTCGCCCTTGATCTTGTCGGCGCCCAGCGTGCGCAGGTCGACGAAGTTCTGCGGTTGCTGGACGAACTTGGGCAGGTCGTCGCCCTGGATCAGCACCAGGTCGGGCACCTTGCCGCCGGCCAGCGCCGTCGTGAGCGCCTGCGCCGTCTCCTGCGCGTTCCCCACCTCGGTCAGCTTGATCTCGACGTCCGGCCTCTTCGCCTTGTACTCGGCGGCGGACCCCTTCGCGTCGATCCCGGTGAACGACCAGAACTCGAACGACGAGCCGGCCGACGCGCCGGAGGAAGTCTCGGACGACGAGCCTGAGCACGCTGCCATGCCGAGGGCCGCGGTAACGGTTAACACGACCGCTGAGACGTTGCGAAACTTCACGGCGACCTCTTTTCGCTTGCTGTGGTCAGGGATTGATGTGCGGCCCGGCAGCGAGAGAGTGCGCTGCGCTCGCCGGGCACCTCCTACCTTCAGGACCCGTTGCGTGCCTGGAGCGTGGGACGGCGACGCTGCCGTGCTACTTCAGGCTCCGGACCGCGAGCGCCCGGACAGGTTCAGCAGCGCCATGCCGACCTGGTGTTTCACCTACAGAGCCTTCTGACATCACTCCTGAGCATGAAACTTTCGGGATGTCATGTCGATCAATGCTCCAGGACATTAGGCCTCTGCCGACCTGAGCGTCAATATTTCTGAGGTGACGCGTCTGAAACAATCGGCCCGCCGGTTTTATGTTTCGGGACCACGCCGCGCCCCTCCGCCGGGACGACGGAAGCGGCCCGCCCGGCAGGTCACCAGAACCGAAGGAGAGATCCGGCATCCACGTCAACATCCGGCCGGAGGAGCGCAAGCTGTGCCTGCTGGTGATGATCGGCTTCTGGTCCGCGCTGGACGAGGTGTTTGCGGGCCGGGGTGCTTGCGGGCCGAGGTGCTTGCTGGACGAGGTGCTTGCTGGACGAGGTGCTTGCGGGCCGAGCACGAGTGCACCTGCGCACCACCAACCCCACCGAGCCCACCTACGCCGCCGTCCGGCACCAGACCAACGTCACCAACCGACAAAAGATCCTGATCCACCGGTATTGACGATTGCTCCTTTCAGGATTATTAGCCGTCTCCGGTGGCGGTTTAGACCGCCTCCGGGTGGAATGAAAATTTCACCCACCACGCCGGTATTACGGCTCTGCAGGAATGACCCCCGACCTGGTGGCATCCCTGGCCTACCCTCGCGAGAGCTGCCATGGCGATAGGTTACCGCCGGGCCGAATCAGTGGCTCTCAATCGTCTGCCTGGACGCCTGGAGGCCGCGACAATAAATTCCTGTTCAATCCGCCAAAATCATAAAAGAGATGAGGTTGGAATTGAAACGTTCCAAAGTGCGTCGTGTCGTCAGCTCCGTCGCCATCGCCATCGCAACACTCGCGGCGATCCTGATGCCAGTCACTCCCGCGCACGCCGCCTACGGCCCAGACCAGACCGTGTCCCTTACGGTGAATTCGAACTCCGGCCCGTCGCTCACGCTCGCCCAGCTGACCGGCACGCTGGCCTTCGACAACGGGAACACGAAGTTCAGGTACGCCCTCCGGCTGTGCTGGGGGAGCGGGGCCTACCCCATGCCGAACTTCCACATCTCCATCAACGGCAATACCGCCCTCTATCCGACCCTGACAAGTACGACAACCGCCCCCTCCGGGTGTCAGGTGTCCCTGTTCCTCTACGACGGTGAATACACCCACTCCACCACCGTCGCGAACGTCACCTTGTACGTGACGGGCGGCTGGTTCTATCCCGGCAACACTTACAACAGCCGCACCAAGTCCGTGACCTACGACAACCCCTACAACTGACCCGTCCGAAAAGCCACCACTTCTGGACAGACACCGTGCAGCCTCGCTGAGGCAGCGTGTGCAGACAGCTTGCCGGCGCCGAAATACACGAGTTCCAGCGGAAGCGGGATCGTAGCCACTCAGATAGTCACGCACTCTCGCCAACGACCTTCGGCGAGAGTGCGTTTCAATCGGTGCAGCCCAGGGGATTCGAACCCCTGACTTCCTGCTTGCGATTCGGCCCGCTCACCAGGGACAACAGCCCCGCGATCAGCTTCTCCCCAGCCACCTCGTCCAAGGCCCGGCGCCGATCCGGGTCCTCCTCCCAGGTGGCCTCCGCCCAATACGAGGAAGCCTCGGGACGCCCCTCGCCGACTCCGGCGCACCACATTCGTGATCGTTGAAGAGGTACGTGTCCACCATCGCCGCTTTCAGATTGGCTGTCCCGGTCCCGATGGACGTATCCACAAAGGCTCCACGATCTCGCGACCAAGACGGACGCCGACCGCCTTGAGTCTCGAGTGGCTCGAAGGTGCAGGCTCGTCCTCGTGAGTGACGGAACAGAGCTGTACACCGTAGGCCAACTCGCTCGGCGTAGCGGTCTTTCGGTGCATACCATCCGCTTCTGGTCCGACAACGGCCTGATAGTTCCGACCGAGCGCTCGGCCGGCGGGTACCGCCTGTACGACGCCGCCGCCGTGGCCCGATTTGACCTGGTCCGGACGCTGCGCGAACTCGGTATCGGACTGGAGGCCATCAAGAAGATCCTGGCGCAGCAGGCAACGGTGGCTGAGACGGCCGAGGTACACGCCCGAGCGCTGGACGCGGAGATCAAGGCTTTGAAGCTTCGCCGCGCCATCCTCCGCACGATTGCCAAGCGCGGCAGCACAACCGAGGAGACGGTTATGACGCACAAACTCGCCCAGGTGTCCGCCACGCAGCGGCAGCAGGTCATCGACGAGTTCATCGAAAGCACGTTTGCGGGGATCACTCTGGATGACGACGCCAAGGTGGTTGCACAGTGGATGCGAGAGCTGCCCGATGAGCTGCCGGATGACCCGACGCCACGCCAGGTCGACGCCTGGATCGAGCTGGCCGACCTGGTGACCAGCGAGGACTTCCGGCAACGGCTCCGGCAGATCGCACTGGCCGGCACATCATCGGTCGCCTCGCGCCACGGCTATGAGCTCCGCGCATTGACCCTGGAGCACGCTGACCGGGCGGTAGCCGAATCGATCGCACCGGCCTCGGCCGAAGGCCGGTCGGTCCTGAATCGAATCATCGACCCCGGTACGCCGGCCGGTGAGCGCAGCGAGCTGCATCAGTGGCTTGAGACCGTCGCCGACGCCCAGGTGGAGCGCTACTGGCAGTTGATAGCCGTGCTCAACGGCCGTGAGCCCGATCCATCGGCCATGCCCGCTTTCACCTGGTTGCTTGCCGCCATGCGCGCCCACGGCTGAGCCGCCCGTCCTCGTCGTTGCCACCCACCATCGCAAGAGCGCCAAGGCGGCTGACGATCAAAGCAATGGCGCTGACGGCCCCGCGACCAGGCTCACCACCTGCCCGACCGGAGCATTCCCTCGCGGGAGGGATGTCAAGATGGGTGGCTTCGGCGATGTGCCTGAGGTGCCGTTTCCAGGAATCTGAACCACATGTTGGGCAACATCATCGCCGTTGTGTCGTCGGCGGTCATCGCCGCAGGAGTGGCGATCGCACCAGCGCATGCCGGAAGAGCACGAAGGCCGATCAACGGTCAAAACCCAGGCAGGGAAAACGTTCCCTGCCTGGGCTGACTCCTATCGTCGCGACTGCTGGTCAGCGTCGCGCTTCGTCGGCTGTGGCTCAGAGTCCTCCACGAAGCGAGGACGGCAAGCGAACCAGCCGGCGATCACCCCTGGGACGGCGGTCGCAGCGAGCACCAGGAGCGAGACCGACCATGATCCGGTCGCCTCGCGCAGAAGGCCCAGACCGATCGGGCCCAGGCACGCCAGCCCATAGCCGATGCCTTGCACGAAGCCCGACACGGCGGAGGCCGTCTGCGGGCTCTTGGTTCGGCGGTTGATGAGGGTCATGCAGAGCGGGAAGGTGCTCACTCCGATTCCCAGCGCGCACATCCACATCAACGTGCCGTCGAGCGGGGACAGGAGCAGGCCCAGGTATCCCGCTACCAGGAAGATCGCGCACCCGACGACCACGATGAACGGGTTCGTCATGCGCGTGGCCAGGTGCGGAACCACCAAGGCCGCGAGCATGCCCCATGCCGAGTAGAGCGCGACCATGGAGCCGCCCAGGGCCGCACTGCCTCCTGCGTCGGTGAGCACTGCCGGGACCCAGGTGATGATCCCGTAGTTGGACAGCGAGATCATCGCGAAGAGGATCACCAGGCCCCAGACGGTTGATGATCGGCTGATCCTCGGTCCCGCATCGGTCGCCGTCACGGCCGTGGGCGCGTGGTGATCGGCGGGCAGCCTGACTGCCAGGATGAGCCAGACCACACCGGCCACAGCAGCTGGTCCCGCCCAGATCCCTACCGAGAACCGCCACGTCGCCGCCTCTGCTACCGGGACCGCGAGGAGCGGGGCGATGAACTGGCCCGCCTGCATGAGGATCAGGTAAAGCGAGGTCCCCAGGGCCAGCCGATCGGCGAACCATGCCTTCACCAACGGAACGACCACGACGTTCGCGGCTCCGATTCCGGCCAGTGCCAGCACGGTCGAAAGGACCAGCAACACGGGCGTTGGAGAGAAGGCGCGCATCAGGAGCGACAGAGCCGTCAGTCCCAGCGCCACAGTGGCCGTGCGCTCGAGTCCGAACTTCCTCGTCACCGCTGGGGCGAGAAACCCGAAGATGCCGAAGGACACCGCCGGCACAGTGCCGAGCAGGCCGGACAGCGTCACCCCGAAGCCGAGATCGGCTCCGATGATCTCCAGGAGCGGAGTGAACCCGGTCACGGCCGTTCGCAGGTTGACCGCCGTCAGGGCGATGGCGAGCCAGGCCCACAAGGTCAGACGCCTACGGTGTAACGGAACGACCGATGAGGAGAGCAATGCCACGTTATACTCCGGTAGAGGTCAGCAGATGATGGGATTATGGGATGAGTTGCGAAGAGTCTGACACGCAACAGCCGATGCGTCGAGTGGGACTCATCGACCAGGCTGCCGAGCGCTTCCGCGAGGAGGTGGCCTCTGGACGCTGGCCGGTCGGTGAGCGGATACCGACCGAGGCCGCACTGGTGTCGGAGTTCGGGATCGGCCGGAACACGGTGCGCGAGGCGGTGCAGTCGCTGGTGCACGCAGGTCTGCTGCGCCGTGAGCAGGGCCGCGGCACCTTCGTCATCTCCGACTCCGAGCTGACCGGCACTCTTGAACGTCAGCTCGCCGGTGGCACCCGTCGCCACTACCTGGAACTACGCCTTGCCCTTGACAGCTCTGCAGCGTCACTGGCCGCATCGAACCGCTCAGATGCCGACGTCGAACTGCTGCGCGAGCTGCGCGACCGTCGAGAAGCGAGCTGGTCGACCAATGATCTCGACCAGCGAGCGAGCGCGGACCTCGCCCTGCATCGCGCGATCGTGGCAGCGACGCACAACCCTCTCTACGTCAAGCTGTACTCCAGCATGCTCGACGTCTTCGCTGCCCACATGCGCGACGAGAAGAGCGAGGACGAGGACGCGGCACACCGCTATCACCACGAGCTGGTCGAGGCGATCGCGGACCGGGACGCCGACCGTGCTGCCACGAAGGTGGCTTCCATCTTCAAACCCTTCATGCGCTGAACCACGCAATCGCCACCCGCTCGGGCGAGGCGTCTTTGACGATTGCCCCGCAACGCGAAGCGCCCGCAGCAGGCGGTACGGGCCGTGTTGCCGTACGGGCCGTGTTGATGACGGCCGTCTAAGAGGACAAGCTGGGCCGGAACCCCTGCCGGATCACGGGCGGACAACGAGCAGACGCCAGAGCGGCCCATCTCACCATCGCCCAGGTCATCGAGCCGGCCGACCGGATGGCCGACCGGCGCATACGCGCGCTGATCCTGCTGACCACCTTCGCGAGCCTGGGGTGGGTGAGGTGATCGCGCTGCGGCGCTCGGACATCGACCTCAAGGCGCGGATGGGGCACGACAGCGACCGGGCCGCGCTCATCGATCAGGGAGGCGCTGTTTTTCGAGGTGGAGCCTAGGGGATTCGAACCCCTGACTTCCTGCTTCAAATCCGCCTGATCACCAGGAACAACGGCCCCGGCCTGGGCGAGGGGCAGTCCGCGAGTGACCGCGGCTGACCCCTGATGACCGCCCTTGATGGCCCACTAATGGCCCGGCGATCATGTTCGCGACCTGCAGCGGCCGCCCAAGCACGGCCCGTCCCCTGGTTCACCCTCGTGTGCTTGATCTGGTGCCTATACAGGTAACGCCGGTTCCTGCGGGATGAGTACGCCCTGTCCCTTCCAAGATGGTCAGGCCGGGTGCGCGGGTGGCCGCGGCTGTGGCGGGGGGACGCGGATACGGTCGACAACCGGAATCATCATGTCGCGGTCCACCGAGCCCCTCGTGGGTGAACGGGCACGGTGGCCTCCCCGCAAGGCTGTCTCGTCGGCACGCCATAGGTCCGGTAGGGGATCGCGTCTTAGGAGGCGACCAGAGGAGATCTGTTGAACAACGAGCAGAAACGCGACTTCGCCGACTTCGTGTCGGCTCGGTCGGACAGCCTGATAAGGCTCGCCTATGTCCTCACCCACGACCAGTACGCGGCCGAGGACCTGCTCCAGACCGCGCTGACCAAGACCGCGGGCCGCTGGAACAAGATCCGCGACAACCCCGAGGCGTACGTGCGGAAGGTCATGTACCACGAACAGGTCAGCCGCTGGCGAAGTCCCCGCTGGGGCAGGGAGAAGGTGGTGGAGTCGCCCCCTGAGCGGATGACGGGCGATCGCACGGCCCAGGTGGACGACCACCTCACCCTCCAGCAGGCTTTGCGCGCGCTGCCACCGCGCAAGCGCGCCGTGCTGGTGTTGCGTTACTACGAGGATCTCCCGGAATCCGAGGTCGCCAAGATCATGGGCTGCTCGGTGGGAACCGTACGCAGCCAGACCCATCACGCTATTGCCCGGCTCCGCGAACTGGTCCGCGAACCCGTCATGCAGGAGGTCTGGAAATGAACGTCGACGAAACAACGATCGCCACTGAGCTACGGCGGCTGGCGGACGCCTCCCGCTCCGTGAACGGCCAGGCCATGGCGGCCCGGGCCGTCGCGGGGTCCAGACGCCGCCGCCTGAGCTGGACGCTGGCCGCCGGCGCGCTCGCCGCCGCCGCGGCCGGGACGCTGGTCGTGGTCCCCATCGCCCGGAACACGACCATCGTCACGGCGGATCCGCCGGCGAGCGGCCCCGCCGGCCTGCCGACGAACACCCCCGTGCAGCTCCAGGCCGTACGGGACTGCATGCCGCTGGGAGGGCCGGTGGACGGCATGGACCCCCGCAAGCGGTACCCGCTGGACGCCGACGTCAAGGACTTCCGCGAGCTGGTGGTGTACCGCGACGCCGTCGGCTCGACCGCACTCGTCGGGAGCAAGGCCGGCTTCGTCCTCTGCACACCGCAGAAGTACAAGGAGGCGTTTCCCAGCGTCCCCGTCTTCACCCCTTGGGGATCCACCCCGCCCGGCAACCTCAACGCGGGCGTCTCCGGACCGCTGACCGTGGACGCGTACACGACGGGGACCGACTCCAACGCCATGTCGGACGACGACCAGAGCGGCGGCGGCTACCGCGTCGCGGCAGGGCGCGTGACGCAGGAGGTGACCCGCGTCGAGATCGACTGGGCGGACGGCAGGCACACGGACGCCGTAGTGGCCAACGGCTTCTTCATCGGGCGGGTGCCGGCGCGCCTGAAAGCGGACGGCAAGCACCTCGACACCCCCGCCGTGACCGTGACCGCGTACGACGAGACGGGCCAGGTCATCAGCCGGAAGGCGGAGGTCCTCTTCGCCCCTCTCGGTCCCGATTACGACAACGCGGACTGAACCGGAACATAAATTGGGCGGATATGGCTAAGCCGGTCAGCGTGGGGGCGCGACCGGCTCCGCCGCCCAGCTGTCGTACTAGGAAACCCGTGTAACCGATGTCGATAGGGGAGGGCTGGCACGAGACCAGACTCGTCTCTACGACCGCGAGCGGGCGTCCGCGAGTGACCGTGAGCACCCCCTGTTGGCCGCCCATAATGGCCTGCTAATAGCCCGACTTTGCGGCCCCCACATCCCGACGATGGATAGCGTGGTGCTACTTGGTGGCACCGGATAGCACGCCCCCTCCACACTTGTGGGGTGAGCATCTCTGAGCCTGAACGGTCCCATCAGATCTCGCAGCGCGATCTCCGCAACCGCTCTGCAGAGATCATGGATGGCCTGGAACGCGGCGAACGGTACGCCGTGACTCGTAATGGCCACCACATCGGCGACCTCGTGCCGATTCGTCGCGGGCACCGGGCCGTCTCACGAGCGGAGTTCGCCGCCTTGTCCCGAGGTATGCCGCGTCTCGATGACCGGAAGTACCGCGAGGACACAGACCGACACGTCAACGACGAGCTCTACGACCCCTACGATCGCGCGTACGGCAGAGGCGAGTTCACCGAGGGCGGGCAATGACCCTCACGCAAGGGCTGCTCGACACCAACATCCTCATCCTGCGCGCTGGGATCAACCCGGACGAATTGCCCGACGAGATGACGATCAGCGCCATTACAACGGCAGAGATGTCGGTCGGCGTACTCGTGGCGTCCGGGCCGCAGGAACTCGCCCAGCGGATGAAGATCTTGCAGGCCGCCGAGGCTGAGTTCGACCCGCTTCCCTTCGACGAAACCGCCGCCCGTGAGTACGGCCAACTCTGGACCGCTGTCATCGCCTCAGGCCGCAAACCGCGTCCCCGCATAGCCGATTACATGATCGCTTGCGTGGCGATCGCCAACCAACTGCCGCTCTACACCTGCAACCCAAAGGACTTCAAAGGCTTGGATCATCTGCTCAACGTGGTTCCAGTCACTCGACCCCGGCGAGACGGCACGTGACCGCGCCTACCATAAGTTGCTTCCGCCCGCAGGAACCAAATCAAAGCGCGGGCGGGGAAAACAGTCCCTGGCCTGGGCTTTGAGTGGGTGGAGCCGACCCCTGACTTACTGCTTGCAAATCGGCCTGATCACCAGGGACAACGGCCCCGACCTGGGCGAGGGGCAGTCCGCGAGTGACCGTGAGTGCCCCCTATTGACCGCCCTTGATGGCCCGCTAATGGCCCGGCGATCACGCTCCCGACCTGCCGGCGGGTGCGGGCCGCAACCCCTGGTCCGCCCCGTCCTCTTCGTAGCCCCGACACCCAGGACGCGACCCGTTTCAAGGGTCGCGCGCGCTGCAGACCGGAACCCCCTACCTACAGAGGTTGTGTCCGACATAATATGGGCATGAAAAAGTTGCGCTTCTACCGGTCGGCGCGGAAGCACCGCATCGGACAGGCGCATGCCTTACATGTCGTCCGATCTGGGCCGCCAGCGATCGTCCCGGCCACCGACCCGACGCTGGAGGACCGATGGGTCTGGATCGGCCCCGATGATCGGGGCATAGAGCTGGAGGTGATCGGCATCCTCACCGAAAAAGCTTTAGTGATCATCCACGTGATGCCAACCGCGCTACGGAGAAGGACGCCATGACTGAGCACGAGGCAGCCTGGCCACCCGAAGACATCGAACTCGCCCTGGACCACGACTCCGATATCGACAGCGGCTCTGAAGAGATCTACGACGCCAAAGGCAACCTGATCAACGACGAGTACGTACGGGATGCAATCAGCGACGTTCATCGCGCGATCGACGAGGGCCGCGTACCCGTGCCTACCGGCCGCCCCGGACGTCCATCGCTCACAGGCGAGGGCACACATTCCCCAAGGGTCTCCTTCAGAGTTCCAGAGGAGTTGCGTGAACGCGCGAAGGCCCGCGCCGAGCAAGAAGGGAAGAGTGTGTCGGCGCTGGCACGGGAAGCCTTTGAGCAATTCCTCAGAGCGGGATGAGTCCGTGCGACGGACGAGCGACGGCACCGGGTGGCCAAGCAGCTCGACAGCCTCGCGCGAGGACAACTCAAGAGTGGATCGGGCACGCAACGGGCACGGAAGAGCGCGAAGGCCGAATAACGATCAAAGCCCCGGCACGGGGAACGGTCCCTGGCCTGGGCTTATGAGTGGGTGGAGCCTAGGGGATTCGAACCCCTGACTTCCCGCTTGCAAAACGGCCTGATCACAGCGGAAACGGCAACCACCTGGACAGGAAGCCGCTCGCGAGTGACCGTGAGTGCCCGCTATTGACCGCCCTTAACCAATGGCACGCTAATGGCACGGCGGTCCTGCCGCCGACCCTTGTTCTAGCCTCGTCAGGCGGGGATCCTCCGAGTCCCGTCCACCTGCGGTTGAAGTGACCGGCTACCGCCTGGTGAACTGGTTGCGTGATCGGGATGACGCTGTGGGAGCGGCAGCTTCACCAAAGGGGTTCCGCTTCCGCACTGGCAGTCGCGCAAGACTGCATCGTCGTCCATGAACGACACACTCGGCTTGTCTGCCTGAATCGCCATGACGGCTCGGTCCGCTGGGACATCCCGATAGGAACGTGGCCGCGAGGAGTGGTCATCGCCAGCGACCGCTGTCTCTGTCCCGCGCAGGACAGCGATCAACTGTCCTGCGTCGATCTCATGACGGGATCGCTGGTGTGGCAGGTTGGCCTGCCAAGGTACTCGGGGCATGTCGTGGCCACCGCAGACGCGATCATCGTGGGCGGCTGGCGTGGTTACACGCCTATGGCGGGGTTCAACTCGGACGACGGACGGCCTTTATGGCTGACACAGCACCGCACGAACACGGTGCTCCCTCTGCCGTGGGGCGGCGGCGTACTGCTCGGGAGCGGCACGAAAGCGTGGCTGATCGATCCACGAGATGGCAGGGAGCTTGACCGGTGGCGCCTGCCGGAACCACTGGCGGACCCCGATAACCGCCCCGCGTTCACCCTCATCGACCCTGACCGTTGCCTAGCGTTATGCGGACCCCGGTCCCTTGTCAACATTCAGTTCTCGTCGGCTCTCGCGGATCGGCTCTTTCAGCATGATGCCGACCTCACGGCCTCGGCTGCCGAGTTCACCGGTGGTGTGATCTTGTTGCGGGAGCGGGGCGCCGGTTATGTCGCCGTCAACCCTGAGAACGGATCAGCGTTGTGGAACGTAGGCGTCGGGCAGCCACTCGCCGAAGGTGTCGGTCGAGACGACAAGGGGTTCGTGATAATCAGTCAAGGCGGCGTGCTCTTTCGCCTGAGTTCTGACGGGCACGTTCTCGAGCGGTCCTCATCGGCTGCCAGGGTTATCGCACTGCGCGACCTTGGAGCGGGAGAGGTACTTATGATCACTAAGGGAACGCTGCGGATGATCGTTATCGACCGCTCCAGCTAGACCACTCTCGCTACCGCAATCCGCTACTGCCAAGGCCACTTCCCGATCACGAGAGGTGGCCCCTGACGTGGGTGAAGCCTAGGGGATTCGAATCCCTGACTTCCTGCTTGCAAAGCAACCCAGGTAGGGGCGGGACCATGGGTAATACCCGCTCCTACCTGGGCTTACGGTCCGCGGTGATCCACCGTCGTCCGCCCCCGTCCGAGGCGGTTGTCACTCAGTTCGTCATCCAAGAGGAAAACACCACGGGCAGCCTTCGATCCTCCAGGAACGATTTTCCCGTTGCGGCGATTTCCAAGATCGCACGGTTGTTGAAGAAGAGACTCATCGCCAAGCCATCGACCCCCCAGGGCCTCCAGAGGTGCGGTAGGCGCCCCTGTGGGGATGACCGGCCTGCCGCGCCTTTGGAGGGAATGGTCAGCTGCCCTCGGGCGGGCCGAGCGGAGCCTCGGTGCTGTCGACCAGCTTGCAGTCGGCCACGGGTCCGTTGGAGACTCTCGCCCAAATACCGGCGACCGTCCTCTCCGGCTGCTCAGAGACGCTGAACTCCAGCACCGCGACCTGGCCGTCCCTGACGACCTTGGGGTCGATCGTGAAGCCGGACTCCTGACTCTCCGGTCCCGGCCAAACGGTGAGGGGAGCGTCTTCCTTGGATAGGAAGCTCTGACTACGAGGCTGCGGGCTGCACTTCTTGCCTCTGGGGATGTAGTCGACGACCGCGTTGAGCCCCATGTCTTGCAGGTCCGCCTGCAAGCCCTTGGGGTCCTTGGCTTCGTTGATGGTGATGAAAATGGTGCCATCGTCATTCTTGGAGACGGCGTAGGCCGCGCCACCGCCCAGAATCAGCGGGACGGCGATCGCCACGGCAGCGGCGGCAGCCAGCACCGGGGCCAGGAGGGCAGAGCGCAGCAGCCGCCGCTTCGGCTTGGCCGGCTGAGCTTCCTGGTGAATCTCGGTCATCACAAACTCCTTGAGCTGTCGGTGCCGGTTCCACGAGAGTTCGGGCTCCACCTGGTACGGCAGCAGCCGGGTCAGCCTTTCTCGCTCGTCCTCGTTCATCGGTACTCCTCCCTCGTGAACCGGGCCGCGATGTCGCGGTCACCTCTTACCTGTCGTGACGGCCGGGACGGTTCCCTTTCAGCCGCGAACTTCTCCAGCTTCTTTCGCGCCCGAGACAGCCGGGATCGGACCGTGCCCACCGAGATACCCAGCGCCTCGGCGGCCTCGACGTAACCGAGACCCGACCCGACGACCAGCGCGAACACTTCCTGCTCCTGGCGGCGCAGCGTGCCGTAAGCCCACCGGATCACGGCCAGCCGGTCGGCGTCGTCGATGCGTCCCGCCACCTCATCGGCGAGGTCGGGAACCTGCTCGGCTCTGGGCATGCGGGCCAGGGCGTCGTCGTAGCGGTAGGCGGCCCGCCGGGTATTGCGCGCGACGTTAGTGGCGATGCCCAGCAACCACGGCCGCAGCGAACCGCCATCGGCGTCGATCCGGTGGCGCAGCCGCCAGGCCTCCAGGAAGGTCAGGGACACCACGTCCTCGGCGACCGACCAGTTTCCCGTCAGCCGGAAGGCATGGCCGTACACTGATCGGGCAAACTCATCGAAGAGCTGCTCAAACGCCTCTGTATCCCCGCCACGTATCCGGGCACGTATCGACATATCCACACACAGGAACTGTCCGCAGCGCTCCCCGGGTTCCCAGAAAGCACAAAGAAGAAGCCTGGCGGCAGTGGCACCACAACACCTCTGCGAGGAGTTTCGATAGTGGGATCCCAAACCGGAGGAAGTGACGTTCGATGAGCTGGACGAGCGCTCGATGGAGGACGCGGAGGACGCGGCCGGTTACATCGGGCGCTGTGAAGGTCGGCGACTGGTCCGTGGTCATCGAACCAGGAAGGTGGAAGATCGCTGTCGACTCCGAGATAAGAGCCCGGATCTCATAGGGGATCGAGGTCATGTCGGCCTGCTGCCACGAATATGCCTCGGGCACCTTCACCTACGAGGTCGACGCCAAGAAGGAGAGCCGTGCTGAGAGCTAATGGCTCCCAACCGGCCCGTTGTGACATCCGGTGGCGCCCGTCACTACGAGACGTCAGAGGCCCGGCTGCTGTACTGCTGCTGCACAGCAGACACCTTTACTTCACAAGGGCACCCGGAAGCGGTCCATCGAAGACCTGCCGAGTGAGAACGACACCAGTGAGCAGGGCGGTCAGTACGAATAACGATCCGTGGTCGTCCGGGAGATCGAAATCTCCGTCAGGATCACTGTCCGGGTCGAACCCGGCTGCACGCATCTCTACGACGAAGCGATCGGGCTCGTCCCCCTCTCGAAAGTATGCGCTGAGAGGGTCGAACGAGGTCGTCACCCGGCCGTCGATCACGTGCTCGAACCTGCTCCACCCGTTGACGTTGCTGAAGATCGTGATGGTCTCGGTCTGCGCGGACAGAGCATCGGTGACGTCCGGGTCAACCAGATTGCAGTCGGCCACTTCGATGATCACGGTCCAGTCGCCTGACCGCCAGGCCCGGACCGCCTCAGGCAAGGGACAATCCTCGTTGGTGAAGAGATGGATATCCGCCTGCTCCGCACCCAGCCGACGCAGCGCCTCGGCCTCGTCGACACCTCGGACAAAGGTCAGACTCCACGCATGCCCGAGAACGCCATCCTCGTCCAGCCAATTGAAGTCGGCGCGACTCAGCTCGACCATTGTCCCTTTCCCCTGCTCGTCGCTCCTGGTGACGCTGGACAAATTAGTCGAACGCCCTCCAGTGAGGTTGGAGTCACTGGGCTGCCCCCGGCATGCTCGCCGCTGTGGTCGGGCGCGAACCTCGCCTCCCCCAGATTCCGCTGGCAAGCTGAGCGCCGGGTGGAGGCCGAACGACAGATGGCCAACGGCGAGAAGGAGAGCAGTGCTGAGAGCTAATGGCCCCTTAATGGCCCGGACACCGCTTCCCAAGATCAGGGAGGCGGTGTTTTGCGAGGTGGAGCCTAGGGGATTCGAACCCCTGACTTCCTGCTTGCAAAGCAGGCGCTCTGCCAGCTGAGCTAAGGCCCCTTGGCGGGCGCGAATGCGCGAAGGCGCAGATCCACAGGCCGCCGGTGCGTACACCGTAGCAACAGCCCGCACCCGAGCGCCACTCGATAGGCGCCGCGCCGCCCACGTTGCCCTCGGCATCGGGGGAGATCTTCAGAAACGAGCCGGCGATCAGGAGGCCGAGGTGACCACCGGCGACGCGCTGACCCCGTTGCCCAGGACGAGCCCGGGGAAGCCGGCGATGGAATCGATGATGTGGGTGGCGCCGCCGCCGAGCAGACGGTCCTTACTGTGGACGCCGGTGAGCACTCCGGCGACGATCGAGGCGCCCGCGCGCCGGCCGCACAGCATGTCGCTCTCGGAGTCGCCCGCCACGGCCACCTGCCGTACGTCGTCGACACCGGAACGCAGAACGGCGGTGAGCACCATGTCCGGGTAGGGACGGCCACGTCCGGCGTCCTCGGGACACAGTGCGAGGTCCAGCATGTCGACCCAGGTGAGGCTGCTCAGCACCCGTCCCAGCGTCGCACGGCTGAATCCGGTGATCAGGGCGATCTTCAAGCCTGCGTCGCGCAGCTTCGCGATGGTCTCGACGGTCCCGGGCAGCGGCACGAGACCGGACCGTTCGATTGCTCCCTCGTAGGAGCGCTCGAAGGTCAGGTTCGCGGCCTGCGCCTGGGCCTCGTTCCCGGGGAAGATGCCCCGGAAGACTTCGATCTGGGGACATCCCCGGGACCTGTGCACATGCACCATGGCACGGGCATAGGCGCTGGTCCCGGGGACGATGCCCTGCGTGGCGATCGCCTCGGCGAACGCCCGTTCCACCATTTCGATGTCACCGATCGTGGTCCCGGCCAAGTCAAGACAGGCCAGCTTCACGGGGCTCATTCCCGTACCCTTGCCACGATCAAGCACCATCCCTGGTGGTCAGTTCTCGCTGCCGGTGGCCTCGGTCCACAGGTCGAGCTCGGCACGGTCGGCCTGCACCTTGCGCCAGACCAGAAGTCCGCCGACGGCGACCAGAGCGAGAACAAGCAGCTTCTTCACGGTGTGACCCCACTTCTCGACGGTCTCACCTGCCGGGTGAGACAACGCCCGGTTCTACGGTTCCCTGCAGCCTAGCAAGGCTTCGACGCCCGGCCCGGATTGCCCGAAATCTCGCTGCACCACAATCATGATTACGGCTCGCCTGTCTGGCCCGCCGTCCGACCCTGGCGGCAGGGCGGCGAGATCAGAAGTGCCCAGCTCACAGTGGCGCTAACCATGCCTGCGGGCGGCGTCCGGAGAAAGAGGGAGGCCTGGTTTCGGTCAGGCGGTCCGCGCTCCGCTCTCAGCGGAAGTCAGATGTCGATCAGGGAAGCGCCACGGAGAGGCGGATCGTCGTTCCCTCGGCCCCCGTACGCACGACGAGGTCGGCCAGGCGGTTCATGAGCCACAGTCCGCGTCCCCCGAAGCCGAACCGCGTCGTCGTCTCCTCGCGCTCCAGCGCCTCGTCGGGAATGCCGGGACCTTTGTCGGTGATCTCAGCCACCAGCAATCCCGCCTCGCGCCACATGGCGATTCCCCGCGGCGGGGAGCCATATCGGACGGCGTTGGTGACCGCCTCGTGCACCGCAAGCACGAAATCCTCCAGGATCACGCCCTTGAGCCCGGCCTCCTGCGCCGACACCATGACGAGATGCCGCACCCTGGTGACCGAACTTCGGTCGAACTCCAGGCTGAGCAGGCTGCCCGCCAAGGTTCTCACCGCCCTCCTGCTTGCCCCACGGTGTGGTGGTACTCCATTTACCGCACACGCGCACCTGACACGTATTTTCAGGTACGGTTCGCGCCACACTCTTCTGCGGCGCGCGGCAGCGGGGGGTTCGCGCACGTGACGCTAGCGCATCGTCACAGCTCCGTCATGATCTGCCGTAGCATCCGCTTGGTCTCCGACACCGGTCCGGCCTGCATGCACAGGCGTTCCATGACGGCGAGATAGCGGTCGATGTCCTCCCGTTTCTCCAGGTAGATGGAGCTGGTGAGCTGTTCGAGGTAGACGATGTCCGGCAGCCCGACCCCCGCGAAGCGCAGGATGCTGAACGGCCCTCCGGCGGCCGCGTGCCCCCCGGCGCTGAACGGGATGATTTGGAGCGTTACACGAGGCTGGGCGATCATCTCGAGCAGGTGCTCGATCTGGGCCCGCATCACCTCGGCCCCGCCCACCGGACGCCGCAGCACGGCCTCGTCGATCACCGCCCACAGAATGGGCGGGTCCAGGCGGACCAGCACCTCCTGGCGGTCCATCCGCAGCCGGACGCGGCGCTCGATCTCCTCGCCCGACGCGTCGGGATGGCCGAGGCGCACAACCGCTTCGGCGTACGCGGGGGCCTGTAGCAGCCCGGGCACGAACTGCACCTCGTAGCAGCGGATGGCGCTCGCGGCCTGCTCCAGGCCGACGTACGCCTCGAACCAGGAGGGCAGGACGTCGTCGTACTTGTGCCACCAGCCGGGGGCGTTGGCCTGGGCGACGAGCGAGAGCAGCGCCTCGCGCTCGCTCTCGTCGGTGACGCCGTACAGGGTGAGGAGGTCGGCGACGTCGCGGCGACGGAACCCGACGCGCCCGAGTTCCATCCGGCTGATCTTCGAGTGGGAGGCGCGGATGGCGTGACCGGCCTCCTCCAGGCGGATGTGCCTGCTCTCACGGAGCCGTCGCAGTTGGGTGCCGAGCAGAATGCGCAGGACCGTGGGGCTGCGGCGCGACCGTGCCGCCAGGTCGATCGGGTGAGGCACACCCTCGGTAGGGGCCGCAGTCATATGGGGTCCTTTGAGGTGCACCGACGTTTACGCCACGTTCACGATACTCCCCACGTCGGCCCGCGCAAGTGGTGAGATCATTTCTCCACTTCACGGAGTAGGTCGTCGAATTCGCCCTCCTTGGCGGCGCGGAGGAATGCGGTCATGTCCTGAAGTGGAACGATCAGCGCCGGCCCGGACGGGTGCCGGGAGTTGCGCAGTGCCACCCGGCCGTCGGGGAGCGCGGCGATCTCGACGCAGTTGCCGCTCGGATTGCTGTGCCGGCTCTTGCGCCAGGCCTGCTGCCCCAGATGAGATGAGGGCATTCCGTTGTAGATCAGGGACACGCGGCGCCTCGTTTCGGAATCCGAGCCCAACGAGCGACATTCGTGCGTTTGCACGTGCATCTGTACTTGCACAGGAGCATCAATGGGAGCAGTATGACTTACAGAGTCATCCCGCCACATGGTCGACATCAACCTCATAGGGCTCTCAATGACTGGTTATCGGACGGACCGCGCTTCCCTCGCAGAAGCCGATAGCGTTGCCCGGGATCCCTGGCTGGGCACGCTTGAGCAGGTCTTTCCGGAAGGCAAGCGCTGGCCTTGGACCTATGGCCAGCAGCCGTGCGGTGTTCCCCAGGTGGCCGTGCACGAGTTCCACCGTGAGAGTCTCGCCGCGCGCACCGCGCGGCACTTCACCACCGGGGTGCTGCAGACCTGGTCCATGGAGGACGTGGCCGACGACGCCGCGCTCGCGGTCTGCGAACTGGTCACCAACGCGCTGCGCCACGGCCTGCGCCACCAGGCCATCCATCCCCTGCCGGTACGCCTGTTGATGTTCCGTTCGTACCGCGCGCTGCTGTGCATGGTGACCGACCCCAGCACCGACGCGCCGGTGCTGCGCGAGCCCGACTACGTCGCGGAGACCGGGCGCGGTCTGCAGGTCGTTGCCGGGGTCAGCCAAATGTGGGGCTGGACGCGGCTACGCCCCGTGGGCAAGGCCGTCTGGGCCGGATTCACGGCCGAGGCCGCCGGCTACCGCTGATCCCTCCAGTCGAGAAGGCCACCGGAGAGGGCCGCCCGAGCAGGCCCGAAGCCGGCCCCGCCGTCGGTGCAGGCCGCCTTGGAAGGCCGCCCGCGACGGCCGCCCGTGAAGGCTGCCCGCGAAGGCCGCCGGTGAAGGTCCGAAGGCCGGCCCCGCCGCCGGAATCCCCTATGCCATAGGACCAGCAGCCGTACCCATCCTCACTTAGGCCCATCCCACACCGGTAATATCGGTAATCAGGGCTGAACGGAGGATCATGCCGGTATTCCCCCCGGTCGAGCCGGTGGGTTTCGACCCGTCCATCCCGAACGAGGCCCGGGTCTACGACTACTGGCTCGGCGGGAAGGACAACTTCGCCGCAGATCGCGATGCCGCAGAGGCGGCGCTGCTGATCGCGCCGGAGCTTCCCCTGATGTGCCGCGAGGGGCGCAAGTTCCTGCGCAGGACCATTCGGTTTCTGGCCGCCGCCGGAATCCGCCGGTTCATCGACATCGGCTGCGGCCTGCCGACCCAGGGCAACGTGCACGAGATCGTCCAGGAGTGCGCCCCCGACGCGCGCGTGGTCTACGTGGACAAAGACCCTGTCGTGGTCAATCACGGCCAGGCGCTGGTGGAGGACAACGAGCGCGTCGTGGTGATCCGCGGCGACGTACGCGACCCGGACTCGATCCTCACGCATCCGCGGCTGCGGGAGCTCGTCGACCTCGACGAGCCGGTGGCCGTCCTGCTCGTCGCGGTCCTGGCGGCGATCAACGACGACGACCTCACGATGGCCGTCACCACGCGGCTGCGCGAGGCGATCGCACCCGGCAGCTACATGGTCATCAGCCACGCGATCTCCGACCTCCGGCCGGAGGCGACGGACAAGCTCGCCCTGCTTTTCGCCGACGAATGGGCGACCAAGGACGACGGCCGCCTGCGGCTGCCCACCGAGGCCGAAATCCTGCCGCTGTTCGGCGACCTGGAAATGGTGGAGCCCGGCCTGGTCCGGGTGCCCGAATGGCGGCCGGAGCCCGACGAGCTGCGACCGCCGAAGGACACGGTCTGGGCGGTCGGCGGCGTCGGCCGCAAGCGCTGAGAGCACGGAAAGCACAGCGAGCACCGGGAGCACCGAGAGCACTGGGAGCACCGAGAACGCAGTTCGTGACCACCGGCGCTGGGCGTCCCTGCGCAGACTGACCAGCCCGGCCTCCCACAGCACCTTGAGGTGCCCGGAAGTGCCGGGCTGGGTCAGGCCGAGCCGCCCGGCGAGCTCCCCGACAGGCGGGGACATTCGAGCAGCAGGTCGAGGATGCGCCGCCTGTCAGCTCGTGATCTCGTTCAGCTCTTCCAGTGCCGCGTCGTCCGGTCGCCATGCCGCCGCCGCGACGTTGGCCTTGATCTGCTCGGGCCGGGTCGCCCCCGCGATCACGGAGGAGACGGACGGCTGCGCGAGCAGGCCGCCGATCGCGACGTCCAGCAGGGACACGCCCTGCCGCTCGGCGAACTCCCGCAGCCGCTCCACCACCTCGAACCGCGCGTCGGTCAGATACTGCGGCCGGCCGGCGAGGCGGGCGCCCGCCGGCGGTTCCTCCCCGCGCCGGTACTTGCCGGTGAGCAGGCCGTTGGCCAGCGGGAAGTAGGGCAGCAGTCCGACGCCGTGGTGCAGCAGCGCCGGGACGAGCTCCTTGTCCACCTGCCGGTCGAGCAGGCTGTACTCGTTCTGCGCGCTCACGAAACGCTCGAAGCCGCCGGTGCGGGCGATCCAGTCCGCGTCGGTGACCTGCCAGGACGCGAAGTTGGACGAGCCCACGTAGCGGACCTTGCCCTCCCGCACCAGGTCCGTCAGCACCGACAGGGTCTCCTCGATCGGCGTGGACGGGTCGGGGAAGTGCAGCTGGTAGAGGTCGATCCAGTCGGTCTTGAGGCGGCGCAGCGACCGCTCGACCGCCAGGCGGACGTACCGCCGCGAGGCCCGCGCACCCCAGTCGGGCCCGTTGGCGCCGTTCACGTCCCCGCCGAACTTGGTGGCGATGACGACCTGCTCACGCCGCCCCTTCAGCACCTCGCCGAGCAGCGCCTCCGACTCGCCGTAGATGTCGGCGGTGTCGATCAGCGTGACGCCGGCGTCGAGCGCCGCGTCGACGACGGCGCGGGTGGCGTCGAGGTCGATCCTGCGGCCGAAGTTGTTGCCGCCGAGGCCGAGAGCCGAGACGACGAGTCCCGAGTCGCCCAGCCGCCGGTAGGTCATTTCGGTCATGCCTCTGCATCCCTTTCTCACGGAGCCCCTCCCCGGCGGGGGGAGCTCTCCTCACCGTATTTCGGTCCCCTTCGGCAGCGGACGCCGGACCGCCCGCGAGAGGATGCCGGACATGACCTCCGTACGGCACAGCGTCCGGGCCATCCTGTTCGACGGCGACGACGTCGTCCTGTTCCGGCGCCTGCGGCCGGGGCGAGAGCCGTACTGGATCACGCCGGGCGGCGGGGTGGAGCCGACCGACGCCTCTCCCGAGGCGGCGCTGCGGCGTGAGCTCGACGAGGAGCTCGGAGCGACGACGGGACCGGCGCTGCATGTGTTCACCCTTGTCGAGCCCGGCCGGTTGAGCATGGTCTTCGCCTGCCGGCTGGTATCGCTCGACCTGTCGCGCCGCAGCGGCCCGGAGTTCCTCGAACCGGACATCGGTCTGCACCAGGTGCGGCGCGTACGCCCGGAGGAGGTGCGCACGCTGCCCATGGTCCCGCCCGAGCTGGGGGAGTTCATCTCCGCGAACGCCGCGACCCTGCCCGCGCTGCTCGACGCCGCGACGTACGCCCCGGGCCGCTATCGGCCGGTCGTCGACGTGCACCTGCTGCTCATAGACGGCGGGGGCCTCACCGATGGCAGGGGGCCCGCGGACGGCGGGGTGCTCACGGACAGCAAGGTGCTCACGGAGAGCAGGGTGCCCACGGACGGCGGGAAGGTGCTGCTCGGCCGCCGCCGGAGCACCGGCTACGCCGACGGAGAGTGGCAGATCATGCCGTCCGGGCATCTGGAGGAGGGGGAGTCGGTGGTGGACACCGCCGTCCGGGAGGCCCGCGAGGAGCTCGGCGTCGAGGTGGACGACTGCGAGGTGGTCCACGTGATGCACCACCGCAACGCGGGCGGGACGGCGCGCATCGGGATATTCCTCGTGGCGCGCTCCATCACCGGCACTCCGGTCAACGCCGAGCCGCACAAGTGCGCCGAGCTGGCCTGGTTTCCGCTGGACCGGCTGCCCGAGCGGACCGTGCCGTACGCGCGGGCGGGCATCGAGGCCGTGCGGCGGGCGCTCGCCGCGACCCCGCCGGCCCTCCCCACGACCCTGCCGGCCCTCCCCGCGGCCGCCGATGCCGCCGATGCCGAGCTCCTCGCGGGTGCCGCCGACGCCGCCGGTGCCGACGCCGCCGGTGCCGCCCTTGTCGCCTCCCGGCCGCCGATCCTCTCCCTGCACGGATGGGACGTGCCCGACTCCGCCGATCTGGCGGCCGAGGCCGTACGCGCCGGGTTCGAGGAGGTCACGGTCTGCCTGCTCGGCCGGCTCGACGACGCGGTGCTCGTCCTTTCCGACGACGAGACCGACCGCCTGCCCGCCACGGTCGTACGGCCGGGCGAGGGAGTGGCGGCGGCGCTGGCGCGGCTCGCCCCGGTGAGGGAGGTCGCCTTCGCCGGCGCGGACGACTACGTCTCACCGCGGGGACTCGCCGGACGCCGTCTCGCCTTCTCCGCCCGGCTGACGGAGGCGCCCGAGGGCATGGTCCCGCTGCCGGCCGGGTCGCTCGGGCGCCTGCCGTACGGCGAGGGGGTGTTCGTCCGCCGCGCCTCTTCGGGGCTTCTGTACGACCTGTCCGGCCGATAGCCTTATGTGGGGTGTGCCGGGAAGTCTGGTCGGCGAAGGGGTCTCCCATGCCCGGGGGACCGTCACCGGCGACCGGAAGGCAGACGTGAGCACAGCCGCACGTGCCAGGCAGGTGGAAGCATGCGTGCCCGGGATCTCGTAGCGCCCTACCCCACGGTGGACCTCGACTCCCCCGTAGCCGATGCCGCTCGCCTCATGGCCGAGCGCGCGCTCCCCGGGCTGATCGTGCTGGACGAGCGCGGGGCGCCGGTGTCGATCCTGCCGGGGACGCAGGTGCTGCGCCTGGCCGTGCCCCGCTACTGCCAGGACGACCCCGCGCTGGCAAGGGTGGTCGACGAGGCGCACGCCGACGCGTTCGTCCGCGCGCTGGGCGAGCGCACGGTCCGCCAGGCGATGCCGGAACGGCCGCGCGAGCTCCCGGTGACCGATCCCGACGCCACGCTTCTGGAGGTCGCCGCGCTGATGGCGCGCACCCGCAGCCCCCTGGTCGCAGTGCTCGACGGCGATCGCCTGCTGGGCGCGGTCACGCTCTCCGCGCTGCTCGAACGGCTCACATGACCGTGACCGCATGGGTGGCGGTGATCGTCTTCGCCGCCACGTACGTCCTCATCGCCAGCGAGAAGGTCCACCGGGTCAAGGCCGCCCTGGGCGGCGCCGCGATCATGCTGCTGGTCCACGCGACCGCGGCCGGCTCCGCGTTCTTCTCGCAGGAGTCCGGCGTGGACTGGAACGTCGTCTTCCTGCTGCTGGGCATGATGATCATCGTCGGCGTGCTGCGGCAGACCGGCGTGTTCGAATACCTCGCGGTCTGGGCCGCCAAACGCGCCAGGGGCCGGCCGTTCCGGCTCATGGTGCTGCTCCTGGTGATCACGGCCTCGGCGTCGGCGCTGCTGGACAACGTCACGACCGTGCTGCTGATCGCGCCGGTCACGTTCCTCGTCTGCGAGCGCCTCGCGCTGCCGGTCGCGCCGTTCCTGATCGCCGAGGCGATGGCGTCCAACATCGGCGGCACCGCGACCCTCGTCGGCGATCCGCCGAACATCATCATCGCCTCCCGCGCCGGGCTGACCTTCAACGACTTCCTCGTCCACCTCGCACCACTGGTGATCGTGCTGACGGCGGTCTTCATCGGACTGTGCCGGCTGCTGTTCCGCAAGGCGTTCCGGTACGACCCCGAGCGGGCGGCCGAGATCATGCAACTGGACGAGCGGGCGGCCATCCAGGACAAGGTCATGCTCGTGCAGAGCCTGTCCGTGCTCGGCGTGGTCATCGCGGCGTTCGTGCTGCACCCGGTGCTGCATTACGAGCCGTCGGTCGTGGCGCTGCTGGGGGCGGGGCTGCTCGTGCTGGTCACCAAGATCACCACAGACGACGCGCTGCGCGAGGTGGAGTGGCCGACGCTGGTGTTCTTCGCCGGGCTGTTCGTGATGGTCGGCGCGCTCGTGGAGACCGGTGTCATCAGCCAGGTGTCGCGGGCCGCGGCGGAGGCGACGGCCGGACGACCCGGCGTGACCACCATGGTCCTGCTCTGGGCGTCGGCCGGGCTGTCCGCGATCGTGGACAACATCCCCTATGTCGCCACGATGAGCCCGATCGTGGCCGATCTCGCGCAGCATGTGCCCGGCGACCACAACGTGCTGTGGTGGGCGCTCGCGCTCGGCGCCGACCTCGGCGGCAACGCCACCGCCGTGGGCGCCTCCGCCAACGTCGTCATCCTCGGCATCGCCGAGCGCAACGGCGCACGGATCAGTTTCTGGCAGTTCACCAAATACGGCCTGGTGGTCACCGTCGTCACGGTGGCCCTGTGCGTGCCGTACCTCTGGCTGCGCTACCTCATGTAGGCCCGGCGGGCCCCCGGGCCGGGAGCCCGTCCGACGCGGCGACGAGGCCGGACTGTCCGACGAGGCTGGACAGTCCGACGAGGCGGGACTGTCCGACGAGGCCGGGCTGTCCGATAAGGCCGGGCTGTCCACAGCCTGTGGACGACCAGCCCTCGGTCGTCCGCGGAGCGCCGGCCCGGCCCGGCCGGGCGTCACCGGCCCAGACGGCGGCCGGTCTCCTCGATCACCTGCCGCAGGACCGCCGCGAGCTCCGGACGCTCCGTCAGGAGGTCCTCGATCCGGGCGCGCCAGGCGCCGGCCTCGGCGGACAACACGTCCTCGCGAACGCCCTGCCCAGGCCCGGCGTCGTCTCCTCGCAGCCGCGCGCGGGTGCGGGCCAGGTCCCGTTCGTACGTCTGCCCGAGACGGCGCCCGAGCGTCTCACCGAGCCACCAGTAGGCGTCGTCCATCGCGGCCGCGACGAACACCCTGGCGCTCTCCCACGCCACGCGCTCCCTGTGGATGACGGCCACGCCATCGACGGTACGTCCGGATTCCACGGCGGGCAACGGCCCCTTCGCCATCGGATCTCGCCGAGCTTTTGGTGCTTCGCCGGGCGCGGCCCGAGTTTGTCACAACCTGGACACGGATACGAAGAGTGACGATCGAGCACGAGCAGTCATATCTGAGATGAGGAATCTTCATGCGCCGCCCTATCCGTCTTATGACCCTGGCCGCCCTGACCTGTGCGGGCCTGCTCGCCACCGCGCCCGCCTACGCGGGCTGCGGTTGTGACGCACCGAAGGCCGCCAAGCCCGCGGCCGCCGCCGCGGACCTCGGCGCCAGGGCCGACGCGGGCCTCAACGTGGGCGTCGGCCTCGGCGTCGGCCTCAACGTCGGTCTCGACCTGGGCCTCGACCTCGGCCTGAACGCACAGGCGGGCACCAACGCGGGGACCATGAGCTGCGGCAAGCCCACGGTGCTGCGCCGGTGCCACTGACGGGCCCGGCGTGACCCGGCCCGCGCCGGGTCACGCCACCCCATAAAACCTCGTGCACGATTGGACCGCTCGCGTGCATATGGCAGGCCAGGCTTCTAGGGTGGAAGGATGACCGGCACCACGAGCGAGCGGCTCCCCCACGTCCTCGACGACAAGATGTGCTTCGCGCTCTACGCCGCCTCCCGCGCCGTGACCGCCCTCTATCGGCCACTTCTCGACGAGATGGGTCTCACGTACCCGCAGTTCCTGGTCCTGCTGGTCCTGGGGGACGGCCCCGAGGAGGGCGTCGCCGTCAAGGAGCTCGGCGCCGCGCTGCACCTCGACTACGGCACGATGACGCCGCTGCTCAAGCGCCTGGAGGCGAACGGCCTGGTGCGCCGGCAGCGCCGCACCGACGACGAGCGCACGGTGCAGATCACACTGACCGAGAAGGGCGCCGGGCTGCGGGAGCGCAGCGACGGCATCTTCGCCTCCGCCGGCGACGCGATGGCGCTCGAACCCGAGGAGTTCGCCCGCACGCTCGCCACGCTGCGCCGCCTGACCGCCAACGTCACCGCCTACGCGAACCGGCGGGACTGAGGGGCCAACCCTCGTTCAAGGGCGATGCGGGCGAGGTGAGCGGCGCCGCTCTACCGCGCCCTTCATGACCGTGTCGACCGCGGGCCCATGGGGCATCACTACGCACAGTTACCTTGCGCGCGATCTAATTGTCCCCTAGCCTCTCGGGCGTATGGGGAAACCGGTTTCATAGGCCGGGATCACGGACGAGGGATCAGAAGGAGCGGGTCATGGCGTACATCACCGTCGGGCAGGAGAACAGCACCGACATCAACCTGTACTACGAGGACCACGGTAGCGGGCAGCCCATCGTGCTCATCCACGGCTACCCCCTGGACGGGCACTCGTGGGAGAAGCAGATACCCGCCCTGCTCGACGCCGGCTACCGCGTCATCACCTACGACCGCCGCGGCTTCGGCCAGTCGAGCCAGCCCACCGTCGGCTACGACTACGACACCTTCGCCGCCGACCTGAACACGCTGCTGGAGACCCTCGACCTGCGTGACGTGATCCTCGTCGGCTTCTCCATGGGCACCGGCGAGGTCGGCCGTTACCTCGGCGCGTACGGCTCGGCGCGGGTGGCCAAGGCCGCGTTCCTGGCCTCCCTCGAACCGTTCCTGCTCAAGACGGAGGACAACCCGGAGGGCGTGGACGGCAGCGTGTTCGAGGGCATCCTCGATGCCGTCACCAAGGACCGCTACGCCTACTTCACCGACTTCTACAACGCCTTCTACAACGCCGACGAGAACCTCGGCACGCGCCTGAGCGAGGAGGTCGTCCGGGCCGGCTGGAACACCGCCGCGGGAGCGTCGTGGTATGCCTCGTCCGCGGCCGTCCCCACCTGGACGACGGACTTCCGGGCCGACATCCCCAAGATCGACGTTCCGGCGCTCATCGTGCACGGCACCGCCGACCGCATCCTGCCCATCGAGTCCACCGGCCGCCCGTTCCACCGGGCGCTCCCGCAGGCCGAGTACGTCGAGATCGAGGGCGCCCCGCACGGCCTGCTGTGGACGCACGCCCAGGAGGTCACCGACGTGCTCCTCGCCTTCCTGGCGAAGTGATCCCTGGCGGGACGGCGAGGAGGGCCGCCCGGTGTCTCAGCCGAGGAGGGCGGCCAGCGCGAATCCGGCGGCGGCGGCGAGGAGGCCGAGGACCAGACTGCCGAGCGCGTTGAGCCCGGCCTCCAGGACCGAGCCCTCCTCCAGCAGTCGCACGGTCTCGAAGCCGAACGTGCTGAACGTCGTGAACGCGCCGCAGACGCCGGTGCCGAGCAGGGCGGCCATCGCGGCGGGCAGACCGAGGTCGTCGCGCGCGCCAAGCAGCAGCCCGAGCACGAGCGACCCGGACAAATTGATCACCAACGTGCCCCAGGGGAACACGCTGTCGTGCAGGCGCTGCACCAGCCGATCGATCAGATAACGGGCGGGGGCGCCGACCATGCCGCCGAGGAAGACGAGCAGCAGGGTCACGGCTCCGCCCGTCCCGGCTCACGCCCCACGTAGCGGTAGACCTCCACGGGATCGACGATCACCAGGCCCTCGGTCACCAGTTCGTCCAGTTCTGCCACGAACGCACTGATCCTCTCCGGAACGTCCACGATGATTATGGCGACGGGCAGGTCCTCGCTGAGCGACAGCAGGCGGCTGGTGTGGATGCGCGAGGAGGCCCCGAAGCCCTCGATGCCCCGGAACACGCTCGCCCCGGCCAGTCCCATCGCGCGCGCCCGATGAACGATCTCGGTGTAGAGCGGCCGGTGCCGGTACTGGTCGCTCTCCCCTATCAAAATCGTCAGTCGCTGCGCGGGGCCGTGCAGTCTCATCCGTCCCTCCTCCCGCGTCGCCGTACGGGGAGGCCCGTCAGGGCGCGGGCGAGGACGATGCCGCACCAGACCGCGGCCAGTCCGGCCGCCAGGCTGCCCGCGGCGTACGCGCCGGCCACCGGCCACGCGCCGCGCGCCACCCTGTCCACGATCTCCGTCGTGAAGGTGGAGAACGTGGTGAATCCGCCGAGGAAGCCGACCCCGACGAACGGACGGACGTAGCGGCGCGGCGGCCAGACGTCCATGACGAAAACCATCACGACCCCGAGCGCGAAGCAGCCGGTGACGTTGACGAGGAACGTCCCCCAGGGGAAACCGGTGGGCGAGGCCGGGAAGGCCTCGCCGAGCAGATATCTCGCCACGGTGCCGGCCCCGCCGCCGACGGCGATCACCGCGAGGATGTCCCAGGTCCGGCGGCGAGCCGGGGCCGGGGCCGCCGGGCCGCGGAACATGTCCCGCTCGTGGCGGAGGTCCGCGTCGGGGTCGACCGGCAGATCAGCCTCTTCCCGATCGCCGCGTACGCGCCGGCTCACGCCGTCCTCCTCACCTCACCGTGCGGCCTGTCGTCCAGCCCGTCGCCCTGCCCGTCCGCAGGGCCGTCCGCAGGCCTGTACGAAGGCCCGTGCGGCGGCCTGTACGAAGGCCCGTGCGGCGGCCTGTACGAAGGCCCGTGCGGCGGCCTGTACGAAGGCCCGTGCGGCGGCCTGTGCGACGGTCGTCACGACGGTTGGGCGGGAGAGCGGATTCCGGACGAACGCATCCCAGTTTAGATGCCACACCGGAACGGCCGTCCGGGCCGCCGCGGTCGTCGCGGGCCGGGCGATTCGCGATCAGCAGCGGTATGCCCCTATTCAGGAATTGCTGACGACCACAAATTGCGGGCCGGGACAGAACAGCAGACAGCGCTTCCGACAGTCCCCGCTTTCCGGACATATACCTCTGCTGACCTGCTTGAATACAACTCCCACATTTCACAACAAACCTATCGATTAACCAAAATAGGTTCTATTGACAACAAACCGGTGCCACCGTTGACTGGTGGGATATGGGCGCGATCAGGAAAATGATGCCGGTCGAAGCGTCACCGGCGCGAGGTGACGGATTCGGGGCGCGCACGGCTGCGGTCACGCCTTGCTGAGCGCCACCGGCGTCCCCGGCCGGGCCGGGCCCGGCCGTCCGTGCGACCCTCGCCTCACCGTCGATCTGCGCGGAGCGCCGGGCTCGGTGACGTGGCGGCTCCCGGAGAACGAGCCGGTCGCGGACCCCGCTCCCTGCGTCGTGCTGGCCGACCGCGCGGGCTGCGCCGAGTTCGCCGTCCTCCAGGACACTCTCCACCACCTCGGCGTGCCGAGCGTACGCGTCGACGCCGAGAGCGTGGCCGCGCTGCGGCTGTCCGCCACCGTGACCGGCGGGGCCGGGCACGGCCGCACCGGGTGCGTGCTCGACCTGGACGGCCGCCGGATCGCTCCGACCGTCGTCTGGGCGCGCCACTTCTCCCCCCACGCCATGCCCGCGACGGCGGACGCCGCGCAGACCCTGCTGCTCGCCGAGTCCTGGCACGCGTTCGTCCGCCAGCTCTGCTCGCTCGCGCCCGCGAGCCTGCCCGGCGACCGTCCCGGTGACCGTCCCGGCCGCCTGGAGCAGTTGGCCGGCGCGGCGGCGGCCGGCATCCGCGTCCCCCGGACGGTCGTCACCACCGACCCGGCGCGGGCCGCCGCCGCGATGCCGGGCCGCCGGGTCGTGGTCAAGGTCGTCGGGGAGCACTTCGTCGAGACCTCGCCCGGCCTCCTGACCGGGGTGCTCCCCGAGGTCGCGGCACGTGCGGAGGTCCTGCGCCGGCCCGCGCTCGCCTATCCGGTCATCGTGCAGGAACACGTCGAGCACGACGCCGAGCTGCGGGTCTACCACGTCGCCGGGGCCGTGCACGCCTACGCCGTCGGCAAGCGCGCCCCCGACTCGCCGTGGCGGGAGGAGGCCGAGGTGACGGTCACCCCGGTCGCCGCCCCGCCCGCGGCCGCCGACGCCGTACGCAGGCTGGCGAGCCTGTGGGGGTTGACCTACGGCGCCTTCGACCTGCTGCTCAGCGCGGGCGAGGTGGTGTTCCTGGAGGTCAACACCGACGGCGACTGGCGCTGGTTCGAGACGAAGGCCGGAGGGCGCGCGGTCTCCACGGCCGTCGCGCTCGCGGTCAGGACGCTTCACCTGACGGCCCTGGGGAACACCGGACCGCCATCACCGCTCGATCTCGTCGACTTCCTCCTGCTGGGCACCCGGACACACGGCTCCGGCCGGTGACCGGGGTCGCCGCACAGACCCGGACCAAGGAAAGCGCCATGGGTGACGTGAGCTCGCCGCGACTGCACTGCTCGATTCTCGGTTCGCTGGAGGTCCGCGTCGCGGGCCGCAGAGCCGTCATCGGCGCTCCGAA
The DNA here is from genome assembly GCF_043197435.1 of Microbispora bryophytorum. Lineage (NCBI taxonomy): Bacteria > Bacillati > Actinomycetota > Actinomycetes > Streptosporangiales > Streptosporangiaceae > Microbispora > Microbispora bryophytorum. The sequence continues at coordinate 803,308 of NZ_JBICTF010000002.1, forward strand.
ACAGCGGCTTCTCCTGGCGATACTGCTGTGCCACGCGAACGCGGTCATCCCGTCGGACCAGTTGATCGACTCGCTGTGGGGTGAGACCCCGCCGCGCACGGCCCGCAAGAACCTCCAGGTCTACATGTCCGCGCTCCGCAAGATCGTGGGCGACCGGATCAGCTTCCAGGGATGGGGCTACCGCATCAGCGCCGATCGCGAGGAGCTCGATCTGCTGCGCTTCCTGGAGCTCGGCAGGTCGGGGCGCGCCGCCGTCCGGAGCGGAGACCTCGCCACCGCCGCCGAGCTGCTGGGCGACGCCGTCCGCATGTGGCGGGAACGGCCGCTGGAGGAGTTCTGCCATGTCCGGCTCGTGGCCGCCGAGGTGGGCCGCTTCACCGAGCTCTTCCTGTCGATCTACGAGGACTGGGTCGAGCTGGAGATCGAGCTGGGCCGCCACGTCGAGGCCCTGGGCTCCCTCGACGTCGTCGCCGCGCGGTTCCCCGCCCGCGAGCGCGTCGCCGCGGCCAGGATGACCGCGCTGTCGCGGTGCGGGCGGGCCGCCGAGGCCCTGGCCCACTTCGAGGGCCTGCGCCGGCACCTCGCCGCCGAGATGGGCATCGATCCCAGCCCGGTGATCAGGCAGCTCTACCAGGCCATCCTCCGCGGCGACGGGCCCCCGCCCGCGCGTCTGCCCGGCCTGGCCGGCGCCGCCCGCCCCCGGCCCGTACGCGCCCTGGCCAACCGGCTGCCCCGCGCCGTCGACTTCGTGGGCCGGGAGGCGCAGGTGCGGCGCGTCCTGGACGAGCCGTCGCCCGTCACGGTGATCACGGGCGCGCTCGGCGCCGGCAAGACCGCCCTCGCCGTGCACGTCGCGCACCTGCTGGCCCCTCGTTATCCGGACGGCGCAGTGGTGATCCCGCTGCGGCGCCACGGCGTTCCGAGACCGGCCGCCGACGTCCAGCGGGAGATCCTGGAGGGCGTCGGGCTGGAGATCGCCGGCGTGCGCGAGGACGACGTGCTGGCCTCCGTCTGGCGGTCATGGCTCGCCGACCGGAAGGTCCTGCTGGTCCTCGACGACTCGCCGGACGAGTCGAGCGTCCGCATGCTGCTCCCCGGCACCACGTCGAGCAGGGTCCTGGTGACGAGCCGCAGCAGGCTCAGCGGGCTGGAGTCGGTGGCCAGGATCGATCTCGACGACCTGTCCACGAGTGAGTGCGTCGAGTTCCTGGGCCGGTTGATCGGCTGCGAACGGGTGGCCGCGGATCTGCCCGCCGTCCTGCGCATCCTCCGCAGGTGCGGGCCGTCGCCCCTGGTTCTGCGCCTGCTCGGGGCCCGGCTCGCCGGGCTGCGGCACCTGCCGCTCGATGCGCTGGCGGAGCGGCTGGAACGGACCGAGGACGTGCTGGACGAGTTCGTCGCGGGGGACGTGTCGCTGCGCATGCGGTTCGAGGAGTCCTACGCCCACCCGTCGTGGCCGCACCGCGCCGCGTTCCTCGCCCTGGGCACGCTCGACGGCCCGGTCTTCGGGCACGAGGAGCTCGTCGCGGCGCTGGACGGCACCGAAGGGCCGGGCGAGCGGGTCGTCGAGTCCCTGCTGGAGGCCGGCGTCCTGTCGATCCCGCAGCCGGAGACCGGCGCCGAGGTGGTCGCCCACTCCTTGTCGTACGCGATGTCACCGCTCGCTCACCGGTTCGCGGCCGAGCTCGGCAAGGACCGGAACCGCTGAGGGCGCGGACCCGGCGGTGGCCGGCACGTCGAGGCCGCGCAGCGCGGGGCTGATCGCGGCCACCGCGCAGCCCGCCGCGAGCAGGCCGCCCACCGCCACCAGTGCGCCGGCGCCGCCGGCGTACTGCGCCAGCAGGCCGCCGAGCAGCGGCCCCACCGGGGTCAGGCCCATGGTGGCCAAGGTGAACACGGAGACCACCCGGCCCGTCATCGCGTCCGGGACGAGCCGGGCGAGCAGGACACGCAGGACCACGTTGAGCGCCGGCGCCGCGACCATCGCGAGGAAGAGCGGGACCACCGGCCAGTACGGCCCGAACGGCAGGGCGGTCGCGCAGACGGCCAGCGCGAAGAACCCGACCACGGCCAGCATGAGCCTGCCCGGCGGCAGCAGGCGTCCGATCCTGGCCGACAGGGTCGCGCCGAGCAGGCCGCCCAGGCCGAGCCCGGCCAGCACGACGCCGGTCGCGGCCGCGTCACCGCCGCGCGCCTCCACCATGACGATGACGGGCAGCAGCAGCGCGTTCGCGGCGAGGTTGGCGACCAGGGCGAACGCCAGCCCGGCGCGCAGGCCGCGATGGCGCCACAGCCACCCCGCCGCCTCCATGACGTCGGCCCGCATCCCGGTCTCGCGCCGCTCCGCCGCCGCCTCCGCCGCCTCCGCCGCCTCCGCCGGGCGGCGCGGCACCCGCGCGCGCACCACGCACACCAGCGAGACCAGGTAGGTGAGCGCGTCCACGGCGAACGGGAGGGCCCGGCCCAAGCCGAACAGGAAGCCGCCGAGTGGCGGCCCGGCGAGGGAGGCCGCGTGCCCGCGCGCCTCCTCCCGGGCGTACGCCTCGGGGAGCTGCCCGGGGGCCACGACGGCGCGGATCGCGGCGGCCCTGGCAGGGCCGAAGAAGGAGTCGGCCGCGCCGGTCACCACCGCGACCGCGACGATCTGCCACAGCGCCACCCGGCCCGTCAGGACGGCGGCGGCGAGCGCGGCCAGGGCGAGACACCGGACGACCTCGGCGGCGATCAGGATGCGGCGCCGGTCCCACCGGTCCACCCACGCCCCGGCGGGCAGGGAGAACAGGAGGTTGGCCGTGATCCGGCAGGCGCCGACCAGCCCGGCCAGCGCGGCGGAGCCGGTGACGGCCAGGATCAGCAGCGGAAAGGCCACCCAGGTGAGCGTGGTCCCCAGCTCAGAGGCCGCCGCTCCCATCCAGAGCATCTGGAACCGGGAGTTGCGACGCAGCGGCGGCAGCTCACCGTGCCCGCCGCTCCGCTCACTCCGCACCCTCATGTTCGGAGCGTCCCAACCGGCGGTTGGCGTCCAGTAGGGACGCGGTATGGGGCCGGTATGCGCGGCCGGACCAGGCGCGATCGGAGCCAGTATGGCGACGGCATGGCGTCGCCATACTGGCCCTGAACCCTCCGTCCTTACCGTTGGCGGCGTACCCCAGTGGCCGATATGTCCCGTACGACCAGTCCCCGCACGACCAGGAGGTGGCCGATGAACAGCCGCGAGGTTCAGGGCGGGCCGGCGCCGTACGACCCGTTGACGGCCCTGCGCGAGGCGGGCCACCCGGTGGACCTGCTCAACGAGCGGCAGCGGCAGGTGTTCGCCGAGCTGAGCAGGCCGGAGGTCGAGCTGCTCAACTCGATCAAGACCCGTCTGGACGCCGCGGCCGGCGAGGTCGAGGGTCAGGAGCTCAAGCTCGTATGAGCGCCGGGGCGGCCCGCCCTGCGCGCCGGAACGTCGTCGTCGTCTTCATCGATCTGGTCGGCTCGACGGAGCTCGCCGAGCGGCTCGACCCCGAGCTGCTCCGGGACGTCCTCGACCGCTACTACCGGGCGTGCACCTCCGGCATCGAGGAGCACGGCGGCGTGGTGGAGAAGTACATCGGGGACGCGATCATGGCCGCCTTCGGCATCCCCGCGGGCCGCGAGGACGACGCGCTCCGGGCGGTCCGCGCCGCGCACGCCGCGCTGCAGCGGGTGCGCGAGCTGAGCGAGGACCTGGCCCCCACGCACGGCATCCGGCTCGACGTGCACTGCGGCGTGAGCGCCGGTGAGGCGGTGGTCATCGCCACTCCGGGAGCGGACCTGCGCGTCATCGGCGACACCGTCAACACCGCCGCCCGCCTGCAGTCGGCCGCGGGCGTCGGCGAGATCCTCGTCGGGGACGAGGTCGCGCGGATGGTCCGCGCCCAGGCGCGGCTCGAACCCGTGCCGCCGCTCACGCTGAAGGGCAAGAGCCACCCCGTACGGGCCTGGCGGGTGACCTCCCTGGAGCCCGGCACCGGCCACGACGACGCCCCGATCCCGCTCATCGGCCGCGACCTCGAGATCGGGCGCCTTCGCGCGGCGTACGGCGAGGCGGTGCGGGACCGCCGATGCCGGGTGGTGACCGTGCTCGGCGTGCCGGGCATCGGCAAGTCCCGGCTCGTGCGGGACTTCGTCCATGAGCTGCCCGCAGGGGCCACCGTGATCACCGGCCGGTGCCGCTCGTACGGCGTGGGGATCACCTATCGCCCCATCGTGGAGATGGTCGAGTCCCTCGGCGACGACTGGCGGGACGTCCAGCCGGCCCTGGAGGCGTCGAGTGGCTCCACCCTGCGCGGCCTGGCGACCGCCGACGCCTCGCGCGCCCCGCGCACCGGTGAGGACGCGGGCGTCGAGGAGATCTCGCGGGCGGTGCGCGCGCTGTTCGAGGCGCTGGCCCGGCGTGGGCCGCTGGTGGCGGTCTGGGAGGACCTGCACTGGGCCGAGCCGACCCTGCTCGATCTGATCGACGATCTCGCGGCGTGGCTCGCCGACGTGCCCGTCCTGGTCGTACGGGTGGCCAGGCCCGAGCTGCTGGAGGCGCGGCCCGCCTGGGGGGAGGAGGCGGAGCGTGCCGCCGCGTTCGAGCTGGGGGCGCTCGACGCCGCCCAGATGACACGGCTGGTCACCGAGCTGGCCGCACACCGGCTGCCGGACGCCGAGGTGGTCGCGCACGACCTGGCCGCCGGCCCGGCCCTGTGCCTGCGGGTCGCGGGGAGCTCCGACGGCAACCCGCTGTTCGCCGAGCTGCTGCTGGAGACGCTCGCCGAGGAGGGGGAGGACGCCCCGCTGCCGCCCACCATCCAGGCGCTGCTCGGCGCGCGCCTCGACCGGCTCGACGAGGGGGAGCGCGACGTGCTCGAACGGGCCGCGACGATCGGCCACGTCTTCACCCGCGACCAGCTCGGCGTCCTGTGCGCGGCCGACCCGCAGGCGGGGCTCGACGTCGACGAGTTGCTCGGGCGCCTGATCCGCACGCGCATGGTCCGGCGTGGGGAGGCGCCGGAGTCCTTCCGCTTCGCCCAGACGCTGACCCGGGACACGGTCTACGCCATGACCCGTAAGGATTTGCGGGCCACCTGGCATCTGGCCCTCGCCGACCGGATCGCCGGCCAGGCCGGGGCCGGCGCCGCCGTTTCGTCCCGCGCCGGCGAGGAGAGCTCGCACGGCGACCTGACCCACCATCTGGAGACCGCCTGCCTGCTCAAACGCGAGGTGCGGCCGGACGACCCGATGCTGCCGGCGCTCACCGAGCGGGCCGCCCGCGCCCTGGTGGGCGAGGGCACCCAGGCGCTGCACCGCAAGGACCTGCCCGCCGCCATCGCCCTGCTGGAGCGGGGACGCGACCTGCTGCCGGCCGGCCACGCCGAGCACCGGGTGCTGGCGGTGCGCATCTGCGACGCCGGGCTGGCTCGCGGCGAGGCCGACCGGCCGTACGACGCGCTGGACGTGGCCGAGCGGATGCTGCCGGACGACCCGCGCAACCGGCTGATCTGCGCCATCCAGCGCGAGACGCTGGCGGTGCGCTTCGGCACCCGGCCCGCCTCGGGCGAGCCGTTCCGCGAGCTGCTGGCCGCCGACCCCGGCGACAACCTCGGCTGGTGCCGTTTCCACCATCTCGAGGCGCTGGTACGCGTAGGCGAGGGACGGTTCGGAGCGGCCGAGGCGGCGCTGCGCGACGCCCTCGCCCGGGCCCGCTCCCTCGGCGACAGATATGAGGAGAACCGCCTGCTCAGCGGGCTCTGCGAGCTGGCGCAGTGGTCCCCCACGCCGCTGGCCGAGGGGCTGAGCCTGTGCGTCGGGGTGTCGGCCAGGTTCCGCGCCGACCGGGCGATGCTCCTGCCCGTTCTGGTCACCGAGGCGCGGCTGCTCGCGCTGGCCGGCTACGTCACCTCCGCCAGGGCCGTCCTCGACAAGGCCGACCGGTACGCCGGCGACCTCCATCTCGACCTCGCGGCGACCGCGGCTCTCCAGGTGCGCGGGCTGGTGGAGTCGCTCGTCGACCGGCACGCCGAGGCGGAGGCGCTGTTCCGCAGGGCGGCGGCGGACCTCCATCGGGCGGGCCAGTCCGAGCCGGCCAGGACGCTGGAGCTCTACGCGGTGCGCGAGCTGCTCCGGCAGGGGCGGCACACCGAGGCCGCGCGGGAGCTGGACCGGTTGCGGGCCGCGGGCGGACGGCTGCAGACCCGCGGCGAGCTGACCCTCCTCGCGCTGGGCGCCCGGGTCGCGGCCCTCGACGGCGGCCACGGCGTGGCGGGCGACCTCGCCGCCCGCGCGGAGGAGCTGCTCGCCCGCACCGACGACCCCTGCCTGCGCGGGGACGTGCTGGCCGACCTGGCGGTGGCGCACCGTGCGGCCGGGCGCACCGGCCCGGCGGCTCTGGCCGCGACCCGCGCGCTGCGCGACTACGCGGCCAAGGGAGCGGAGTTGCCCGCCCGGCGCGTACGCCGGTGGACCGAGGAGGAGAGGCCATCGTGACGCAGCCCCCATGGCGCCGGGAGCGGCGTGAGCACTTCCCCGGCGTGCCGGCCTGGAGCCTGGCGACCTCCCGGCTGGCCCCAGAGGAGTTCGGTGTGAGCCGCCTGGAGGACGTCACCAGGGAGTGGGCATGGGGTGGGGACGGCGCTGGCGAGGGCGGCGCTGGTGAGGGCGGCGCGGGCCGCGCGGGCCGCGCCGACGGAGCCGGTGTGCGCGTCTGCGTGCTCGACACCGGGGTGGACGCCGCTCATCCGCGAGTCGGCGGCCTGGAGCGTTCGCTCGTGGTCGCCGACGGCGACGACCTGACCGTCGTCGACTGCGACCCGGTGGATCCCGTGGGGCACGGGACCGCGTGCGCCGGCGTGATCCGCTCCATCGCCCCGGCCGTGTCGCTCACCTCGGTGCGGGTGCTGACCGACGGGCGCTCCGGCAGCGGGGCCGCCCTCCTGGCCGGGCTGCGCTGGGCCGTCGAGGAGGGGTTCGACCTCGTCAACCTCAGCCTGTCGACCACGAGGAGCCAGTATCTGCCCGCGCTGCACGAGCTGGCCGACCAGGCGTACTTCCGGCGCTGCCTGCTGGTGGCCTCGGCCCACAACATGCCGGTCGTCAGCTTCCCCTGGACCTTCTCCTCGGTCATCTCGGTGGCCAGCCACGACGAACCCGACCCCATGACCTACTACTACAACCCCGCGCCGCCGGCCGAGTTCCTCGCCCGGGGCGTCCGGGTCCCGGTGGCGTGGCGCCGAGGCAGGGAGATCCGCAGCACCGGGAACAGCTTCGCCGCGCCGCACATCACCGGGATCTGCGCGCTCATCCTGAGCAGGCACCCGTGGATGACCCCCTTCCAGCTCAAGTCCGTGCTCTACCTGGCCGCCAGCAACGTCGTCACATCCAAGGGAGGCGCGCATGTCCGTGCATGAACGGCGCTCCGACAGCGAAATCACCGAGCGCAGGCTGCTGCAGTCCACCGTCGAGGTCGCCCGGCACGTCTTCTCCTCTGCCGCGGCATCGGTCTTCCTGGTGGACCAGGACACCGGCGACCTGATCTTCGAGGCCGTGTCGGGCGAGGGAGAGCAGCACCTCGTCGGGACGCGCTTCGCGGCCGGCACGGGCATCGCGGGCTGGGTCGCGGCGAGCGGCCAGCCGATGATCGCCGACGAGGTGGCCGCGGTGCCGCAGTTCGCCCAGGACGCCGCCGAGTCCACCGGCTATGTCCCCCGCAGCATCATGGCGGCGCCGGTGATCCGGGAGGAGAGCTGCATCGGTGTCCTGGAGGTGCTCGACAGGTCCGCCACCTGGCGGGGGGACCTCGCCGACGTGGACCTCCTCGCGATGCTCGCCGCCCAGGCCGCGTACGGGCTGGAGCTCCTGCTCCGGCTGCGGCAGACCGAGGAGGCGCTCCCGGCCGCGCCGGGCGGCGACGACGTCCATGTGCTGCTGCAGCGGATCTCCGACCGGGTGCCGCGCGGCGGCGGGGCCGCCGACCCGACCGCCCTGAAGCTCCTCGCCGTGGCCGAGGAGCTGTTGCACTGAATCCCCTGACGCGACTTGGCCGAGTCCGGGACCGGGACGGAGATTGCCGACCTGGTCGAAGGCGGTATTAGCCAGGACGAAAGCCACGATCGTCAGGGGGGAACCGTCGCTCATGGAGATGCCCGTAGTCAACCGTTGCGAGGCCACATCGTGCGCGTACAACCGCGACGGCATGTGCCACGCCACCGCCATCACGGTCGGGGACGCGTCCCACGCGCACTGCGACACGTTCTTCACCGCCTCCACGCGGGGAGGCGACCAGGAGACCGTGGGCCGGGTCGGCGCCTGCAAGATGTCCGACTGCCGGCACAACGTGGTGCTGGAGTGCCAGGCGCCCGGCATCGACATCGGTTACTCCCAGGACGAGGCCGAGTGCGTCACCTACGCCCCGGCGTAGGCGGCGCTCAACTCTCCGGCCGCACCGCAGCGACCGGGGTGACTGGAGCGACCGAGACGACCTGAGCGACCGGGGCGAAGCGGGCGATGGGGTTGACCAGCTCGCCGGCCGTCTGCAGCGCGGCCGACGGGTCGGTCAGGTCCACCATCTGCCGGTTGTCGCGCAGCTGTAGCCGGTTGAGGCACGACAGGGGATGCGTCCCGGCGAACAGGTCGTAACGCCGGAACCGGTCCGCGAGACGCGGGACCGACCGCTGGTAGGCCGCCACGCACCCGGCGACGGTCCGCCAGAAGGCGTCCTCGTCCAGCACGCCGTTCGTGGCGAGCACCGCGTTGAGGAAACGCAGGAAGCAGTCGAAGACGTCGGTGAAGATCGACAGCAGCCGGTGTTCCTCGGGCACCTCCGCGCGGATCCGCCGGACCTCGGGCGGCAGGTCCGCGTCCGGATCCATCACCACGATCTCCTCGGCGATGTCCTTGAAGATCACCCGCTCCACCGCGCCGCCGTCGAGGACCAGGATGACGTTCTCGCCGTGCGGCATGAACGCCAGGTCGTAGGCGTAGAAGGCGTGCAGCAACGGGACGAGGTAGGCGTCGAGGTAGCGCCGCAGCCACACCTCGGGGGTGAGGCCCGACTGCTCGATCAGCGCCGCCGCGAACGACTGGCCCTCATCGTCGGTGTGCAGCAGGGAGGCCATCGTGGCCGGCCGCCGGCCCGGCTCCAGGCCCGCGACCGGGCTCTCCCGCCACAGCGCCGCCAGCATCTTCCGGTAGGGCGAGTGGCGGTCGGTGGCCGCCTCGTACAGACGGTTGCGGTAGCCGACGGCCGCCCGCTCGCGAATGATCGTCAGCCGGGTCGCGCGGAGGACCTCGTCGCCCTCGATCAGGTCGGCGAGCCAGTCGTTGATCGCCGGGGTGCCCTCCATGTACGCCGCCGACAGGCCCCGCATGAAGCCCATGTTCAGCACCGACAGCGCCGTCTTGACGTAGTGCCTGGACGGCTCGCTCGCGTTGAAGAACGTGCGGACCGACTGCTGGGCGAGGTGCTCGTCGTCGCCCGGCCCCAGGCAGACCAGCCGCCGCCCGGCGACCTCCGCCGCGAACGTCACCGAGATCCGGTTCCACCACTGCCAGGGGTGCACCGGCACGAGCAGGTAGTCGGCCAGGTCGAGCCCCAGGCCGGCCAGCGTGCCCGCGAAGCGGGCCAGGACCTCCTCGCCCAGCTCGCCGCGCATCAGCCGTTCGTAGTCGATGTCGCGCGAGCAGGTGAACGTGGCGTGGTCGCGGTGGGCGGCCAGCCAGATCAGCCGTACGGGCGCGGCGGCCTCGGGAGCGTAGCGGTGGTGGTCGTCGACGCCGTAGCCGATCCGGCCGCTGTTGGCCACGAAGCACGGGTGGCCCTCGGTCATGGCGGCCTCGATCTCCTGGAAACCGGCCGTCGCCAGCTCGGCCGCCCCGGCCTGCCGCCGGCCCAGCTTGTACGCGAGGCTCGCCAGCGTGGAGGTGATCTCCTCCAGGTAGACCGGGAGGATCTCGTCGCTCAGCCCGAGCGAGCCGCGCATCTCGGTGACGAACTCCAGCGCGTCGAGCGGCAGGGCCTCGCCGGAGGACCCGTGGCGGGTGACCTCGCCGATGTGCCAGTGGTCGAGGGACATCACGGTCGCGGCGAAGCGATACTCCACCGTGCCGTCGTCGGCGCGCACCGCCCATCGGCCGTCGCCGGCGGGGCGCGGGGTGAGCAACCGCTCGTGGGCGAACTCGGCGAGCGCCTTGCGCACCAACCGCCGGTTGGCCCGCTCCCACAGCTCCGGCGTGAGGTGGGAGACCGCCTGCGCGGGATCGCCCACGGTGTCTGCGTGGCGGTTCACTCGCGCACTCCCTTCTCCGCGGCGCTCGCGCTGACGGCGGCGCTGACCGCCGGGCTGACGGCGGGGCTGACGGCGGCGCCGGTCGCCGCGAGGAACCGCGCGCGGGTGCAGACGCTCAGCAGCGCGTCCTTGTCCGGCAGTGCGACGATGCCGGCGACCTCGAAACCGACGGCCGCGTTGAGCGCGTGCACCGCCGTGTTGCGCACGTCGGGCTCGACCACCACCCGCCGGGTCGCGGGATCGGCGAACAGCAGCTCCATGACCGTGGTGATCACGGCCAGGGTGAAGCCGTGGACCGGGGTCTCGGCGGGCGCGCACAGGAAGTGCATGCCGGCGTCGCCCTCCTCGGCGTCGTAGCGGCCCGCCAGCTCGACCCGGGCGGGGTCGTAGCGCTCCACCAGGAAGGCCGGGCGGCCGTTCACCAGCCCGAGGAACGCGTCGCGGTGCGGGTGATCGACGATCCCGCGATACTCCTTCGCCACATCGGCGACGTCGGCGTCCCGCATCATCCAGAACACGGCCTTGGGGTGGGTGACCCAGGCGTGCACCGTCGGCGCGTCGGCCTCCGGGTCGAGCCGGCGTACGGCGAGCTCGCCGACCCGGGCGTCCGTGCGGCGGAAGAGGACCTCGCTGTGCCTGTCGAAGGGCTCGCTTCGCTCGTTCATGCCACCACGCCCTCGGGCGCGCCGAACTCCTGGAAGGCGATGGACTTCTCGACGGGGTAGTGCTCCCGGCCCAGGATCTGGCCGATGATCCACGAGTTGCGGTAGGGGCCCATGCCGAGGTCGGGGGAGGTGACGCCGTGGGCGTGGGCGGCGCCGTTCTGCAGGAAGATCCCCCGGCCGGTGACGTCGACGCTGTAGTTCCTGGCCACGTCGAACCGGCCGTGCCGGTCCCACCGGATCCGGTGGCGTACGGGCTCCAGGAAGGCGGGGGGCTCGTAGCGGTAGCCGGTGGCCAGCACGAGCCCCTGGGTGACGAGCGTGAGGTCGCGCTCCTGCTCCACGTGGCGCAGCCCGAGCGTGTATTCGCCCCGGCCGGCGTCATAGGCCGCCTCGCGCAGCTCGGTGCAGGTCAGCAGCCGGGTGGGGATCGGGCCGCCGACGGTCTTGGCGTACAGCAGGTCGAAGATGTCGTTGATCAGCGCCGCGTCGATGCCCTTGTAGAGGCCCTTCTGCTCGGCTTCGAGGCGGTAGCGGGTGTCCTCGGGCAGCGCGTGGAAGTAGTCGACGTACTCCGGGGAGGTCATCTCCAGGGTCAGCTTGGTGTATTCGAGCGGGAAGAACCGCGGGGACCTGGTCACCCAGTTCAGCCGGTAGCCGCGCGTGTCGACGTCGGCCAGCAGGTCGCGGTAGATCTCGGCGGCGCTCTGCCCGCTGCCGACGATCGTGATGCTCTCCTTCGCCTGCAGCGCGGCCTTGGCGTCGAGGTAGCCGGCGTTGTGGACGAGGTCGCCGCCGAGGCCGCGGCAGGCCTCCGGCACGTACGGCGGGGTGCCGGTGCCGAGCACGAGGTGCGGGGCCCGGTGCTCGGTCTCCCCGCCGTCGCCGGTGACCGCGCGTACGACGTAGTGGCCGTCGGCCTCGTCGTACGTCACCGAGGTCACCCGGTGGCCGAAGCGGACGCTCCGCAGCCGCGCGGCGGCCCACCGGCAGTACGCGTCGTATTCGGCGCGCAGCTGGTAGAAGCTCTCGCGGATGTAGAAGGGATACAGCCTGCCGATCTCCTTCAGGTAGTTGAGGAAGGAGTAGGGCGAGGTCGGGTCGGCCAGCGTGACGAGGTCGGCGATGAACGGCGTCTGCAGCGTCACGGAGTCGAGCATCATCCCGGGGTGCCAGGCGAAGCCGGGCCGCGCCTCCAGGAACACGCCGTCGAGCTCGGCGATGGGCTCGGCGAGGCAGGCCAGGCCCAGGTTGAACGGCCCCAGCCCGATCGCGACGAAGTCATGCGTGGACATGCGTCGCCTCCGCGTGGCCGGCGAGCGGGGCGAGGTCGTCCACGTACCGCTGGGCGTGTCCGGCGAGGAGGTCGAGAACGTGCGCGACGTCGTCCAGCGTGGTCTCCGGGTTGAGCAGGGTGAACTTCAGGTAGTGGCGGCCGTCGACCGTGGTCCCCGCGACGACGGCCTCGCCGGAGGCGGCCAGGGCCTCGCGGGCGTACAGGTTCGCGTCGTCGGCGAGCTCGCGGCCGGGATCCCCGTGCTCCAGGTGATCCGGCGGCAGGTAGCGGAAGACCAGCGTGCTCAGCGGCGACCGCGTGACGACCTCGAAACGCGGGTCCGCGGCGGCCAGGGCGTAGGAGGCGGCGGCGCGGTCCACGACCTCGTCGAACAGCTCCCCGACCGCGTCCGGGCCCATCACCCGCAGCGTCAGCCAGAGCTTGAGCGCGTCGAAGCGGCGCGTGGTCTGCAGGCTCTTGTCCACCTGGTTGGGGATCCCCCGCTCGGCCATCCGCCGGGGGTTGAGGTAGTCGGCGTGGTGGGCCGCGTGCCGCAGCACCGCGCCGTCGCGCACCAGCAGGGCGCTGGAGCTGACCGGCTGGAAGAAGGACTTATGGAAGTCGACGGTGACCGAGTCGGCCCGCTCGACGCCGTCGAGCAGGTGCCGCCGTCTGCGGGAGACCAGCAGCCCGCAGCCGTACGCCGCGTCCACGTGCAGCCACGCCCCGGCCTGCGCGCACAGATCGGCGATCTCCGGCAGGGGGTCGATCGAGCCGAAGTCGGTGGTGCCGGCGGTCGCCACCACGGCCATGACCACCAGTCCCGCGCGGCGGCAGCGGTCGAGTTCGCGGGCGAGCGCGTCCGGCCGCATCCGCCGTTCGTCGTCGGTCTCCACGGTGACGACGGCGTCCGGCCCGAGGCCGAGCAGGTTCGCCGCCCTGCGCACGCTGAAGTGCCCGGCCGCGGACGTGATCACGCGCAGCCGCGACGGAGCGGCTCCGGCGATCGCCTGAGCCTCCTCGCGGGCGAGCAGCAGGGCGTGGAGGTTCGACTGCGTGCCGCCGCTGGTGAAGACGCCGTCGGCGGCGGGGCCGAAGCCGATCCGGCCGGCCGTCCACTCGATCAGGCGGCGCTCGATGAGCGTGCCGCCCGCGCTCTGGTCCCAGGTGTCGAGCGAGGAGTTCACCGCCGACAGCACCGCCTCTCCGAGCAGCGCGGGGATCACCACCGGGCAGTTGAGGTGCGCCAGGTAGCGGGGGTGGTGGAAGTAGACGGCGTCGCGCAGGTAGACCCGTTCGAGCTCGTCGAGGGCGGCGGCGTGGTCGTGCAGCGGCCGTTCGAGGTCGACCGCGGCGATCTCCGGCGCGAGCCGTTCCGGGGCCACACCGCTGAACGGCCGGTCGGCGCGCCGGATCCGGTCCGCCACCCGCTCGGTCGCCGAGGTCATCGCCCGCCGGTATCCCTCCGCCGTCCGGTCGTTGAGCAGGTACGACCGCGCGGCCCCGGCATGGGGAGAGGTCATCGTCATCCTTATCGTTGGGAGTTAGGTTAGGCGAACCTAACTTTGTGGGGTCGACACGTGTCCCCGGGTGAATTCCTTCACGGTGGGGTCAGCCGAGCTTCTTGGCGTTCCGGATCGCCGAGGCAAGGTTCTCCAGGATCGGCGCGGCTCCGGCGTACGAGAAGCGCGGCACCGGGTCCCAGCCCACGACCTGACCGGCCCTGACGGCGGGCAGCTTCGCCCAGGACGGCTTGGACGTCAGGTCCTTGGGTTGCAGCGCCGTGCCGCGGTTGTCGAGCAGGATCAGATCGGCGTCGTACTTGTCGGCGTTCTCCCAGCTCAGGTTCTCGTAGTAGCCGCCGTCGCCGGGCTTTTCCGGCTTGACGACGTCGACCCCGAGCTGGGTGAAGTACATGAGGTCGGTGTTGACCTCCGGGTTGGACACATACAGCACGTCGGGGCTGCCCGAGGCGGCCAGCACCTTGATGCCGGGGTTGCCGGCGACCGCCGTGCGCACGCTCTCGGCGGCGGCCTCGAACCTGGCCTTGGCCTCGGCGACCTTCGGGGCCGTGAGGTCCGCGCCCAGCGACTCGGCGAGGGCGGCGTACCGCTCGATCGGCTCGGTCATCGGGACGCGGGCCACGCTGACGGCGACGGTAGGAGCGAGCTTGACGATCTTGTCCTTGCTCTCGTCCGGGACGTACCACAGGGCCCCGGGGTCGTACATGTGCGTCACGAGAAGGTCGGGACGCAGCGCGGCGTACTTCTCGATGTTGAACTCACCCCAGACGTTGCCGAGGATCGTGACCTTGTTCACGTCCAGGTCGCCGGCCTGCGGCTCGGGCGAGCCGTCGGCCCGCTTCGTCTCGCCGAAGACGCCGACGACCTTCTGCTGCAGGCCATAGTCGGCGAGCACCGCCGCCGTCCCGGTGAACGCCACGACCCGCGAGGGGACGGCTCCGGCCGTGACCGTCTCCTTCCTGTCGTCGGTGAAGGACCACGATTTCGCGCTCTGACCTGCGGTGGAGGGCGCCGGATCGCTCGACCCGCAGGCGGCCAGCGCCAGGGTGAGTACGGCGGCTCCGCCCGCCGCGAAGAGGCCGCGACGGGACATGGGGGAGTTCAGGTTGCGCACGGTTCGTCTTTCTCTCGCATGACCCAGGGTCTTGGGGGCTGATCGCTAGTTAGGTTACCCTTACCTAAGTTCTTGTCCAGAGGGGCGATGGAAATCGCCCCCGTCCCCCACCGGAGCCGGCCGTGGTCGTCATGGAGTCCTCGCAGATCAGCGAGCCCGCCGGGCCGCCGCGCGAACGCGCGGAAAACGGCCGGCGCGCCGCGGCGCTGCTGGGCTCGGCGATGGTCCTGGCCGCCCTCCTCGTGCTCAGCCTTGTGCTCAGCCTCGGGCTCGGCGCCCGGCAGCTCTCCCCGGCCGAGGTCTGGCATGGGCTCGTCGACGCCGACTCGGCCGCGTACACGGTCGTCCACCAGATGCGGCTGCCGCGCACCCTCCTCGGGCTGCTCGCCGGAGTCGCGCTGGGGGTCGCGGGCGGCGTCATGCAGGCACTCACCCGCAACCCGCTGGCCGACCCCGGCCTGCTGGGCATCAACGCGGGCGCCTCGGCGGCGGTGGCCACGGCCGCCGGGCTTTTCGGGGTGGCGACGTTCCAGGGCTACGTCTGGTTCGCCCTGGCCGGCGCGGCGGTCGTGGCCGTGCTGGTGTACGCGGTGGGCGGCGGGCGCGCCGCCACCCCGGCCCGGCTGGCGCTCGCGGGAGCGGCCGTCAACGCCGCGCTCTACTCGTACGTGAACGGGACGATGCTGCTCGACGCGGCCTCGCTGGAGACAATGCGCTTCTGGACGGTCGGTTCGCTGGCGAGCGCGCAGGGCGGGACCGCGGCCATGATGACGCCGTTCGTCGCGGCGGGGCTGCTGCTGGCTCTGGCCCTGGCCCGGCCGCTCAACGCGCTCGCGCTCGGGGACGACGCGGCGCGCTCGCTCGGCGCCCATCCCGCCCGGGTCCGCGCGGGCGCCATCGTGGCGGTGACGCTGCTGTGCGGCGCGGCGACGGCGGCCTGCGGGCCCATCGTCTTCGTCGGGCTCATGGTGCCGCACCTCGTCCGGGCGCTGACCGGCCCCGACCAGCGCTGGATGCTCCCCTGCTGCGCGCTGCTCGCGCCCGTGCTGCTGCTCGGCGCCGACGTGCTCGGGCGGCTGGTGGCCAGACCGGGCGAGCTGCAGGCGGGCATCGTCACGGCGGTGCTGGGCGGCCCGCTGTTCCTCTACTTCGTGCGAAGGAAGGTCCGCGCGTGAGCGAGTGTGGCGAGCGAATCCACAGGCACGGCGCGATTCGCTCATGCGACTGCGAGCCGTCAGGCGAGGGGGAGGCATGAGCGCGGCCCCGCCCATGCCCCTCCGAGGGCCCGGGAGAAGGCCCCTCCGGAGGATCGCCGTCGGCGTTCCGCTGCGGTTCAGGGCCGTCGCCGTGGGGGTCGGTTGCCTGCTGCTCGCGCTCGTCTTCGGCGTGCTCGCGGTCGGCGGCGGCGACTATCCGATGAGCCCCTCCGACGTCGTCCGCACCGTCCTGGGCGGCGGCGGCCCGGCCGAGGACTTCGTCGTGCACGAGCTCCGGCTGCCCCGCGTGGTCACCGCGCTGCTCGTGGGCGCCGCCCTCGCGCTGGCCGGCGCGGTCTTCCAGTCGCTCGTACGCAACCCGCTGGGCAGCCCCGACCTGCTCGGATTCACCCAGGGCTCGGCGGCCGGGGCGCTCCTCGTGGTCGTCACGGGAGGCGGCAGCGCGGCGCTCGCGGGCGGCGCAGTGCTCGGCGGGATCGTCACCGGAGCCGTCGTCTACGCGCTGACCTGGCGCGGCGGCCTGCACGGCCACCGCCTCGTGCTGGTGGGCATCGGCGCCACCGCGATCCTCACCGGCGTCAACGGCTACCTGCTGACCCGGGGACGGCTGATGGAGGCGGCGCGGGCCATGCTGTGGCTCACCGGCAGCCTGGACGGACGCGGCTGGGAGGACGTCCTCCCGCTGCTCGTCGCGATGGCGGTGCTGGCGCCTGTGGTGCTGCTCGGCTGCGCCCGCCCGCTGGCGATCACCGAGATGGGCGACGACCTGGCGCGCGGTCTCGGCGTACGGGTCCAGGGCCTGCGGCTGGTCCTGCTGACGGCGGCCGTGCTGCTCACCTCCCTGGCGGCGGCGGCCGCCGGGCCGGTGTCGTTCGTCGCGCTCACCGCCCCGCACCTGGCCAGGCGGATGACCGGGGCGCCCGGGCCGAACCTGCTCGTCGCCACGTGCACGGGCGCGGCGCTGCTGACGGGCGCCGACCTGGCCGCGCAGCGGCTGTTCGCGGGCCACCAACTGCCCGTCGGGGTGGTGACGGGGGTGCTCGGCGGCGGCTACCTCGTCTGGCTGCTCGCCGCCCAGCGGAAGGCGGGACGCATTTGACCCGGACGATCGAGCACGGAACCGGCGGGCAGGAGAACGCAGTGGCAGGAACGCACGAGGACGGGCCGCGGCTGAGCGGCAGCGCGCTGACCCTCTCCTACGACAGGAGGGTCGTCGCGGAGGGCCTCGACGTCGCCATCCCCGACCGGTCCTTCACCGTGATCATCGGGCCCAACGCCTGCGGCAAGTCGACGCTGCTGCGGGCGCTGGCACGCACGCTCCGGCCGGCCGCCGGGACCGTGCTGCTCGACGGTCGTGACATCACCTCCCTGCCCGCCAGGAAGGTCGCCAGGACCCTCGGCCTGCTGCCCCAGACGTCCGTCGCGCCGGACGGCATCACGGTCGCCGACCTCGTCGGCCGCGGGCGCTACCCCCACCAGCGGCTGCTGCGCCAGTGGTCGGCCGGCGACGAGCGGGTGGTGCGCGAGTCGATGGAGGCCACCGGGATCGCAGACCTGGCCGGACGCCTGGTCGACGAGCTGTCCGGAGGGCAGCGCCAGCGCGTGTGGATCGCGATGGCGCTGGCGCAGGAGACGCCGCTGCTGCTCCTGGACGAGCCGACGACCTACCTGGACATCGCCCACCAGATCGAGGTCCTCGACCTGTGCGCCCGGCTGCACGAGGAGCGGGGACGCACACTCGTGGCGGTGCTCCACGACCTCAACCACGCCGCCCGTTACGCCACCCACCTGATCGCGATGCGCGACGGCCGCGTCGTGGCCGCCGGGGCGCCCGGAGAGGTCATGACCGCCGGCCTGGTGGAGGAGGTCTTCCGGCTGCCCTGCCGGGTGATCGACGACCCGGAGACCGGCACCCCGCTGGTCGTTCCCGCCGCCCGCCGTCGCAGCGAATCGGCGCCACGGTGACGCGGATCCCGCCGGAGACGGCGTCACCGATGCCGGAGGCGGCGTCATGAACGTCCCGGTGCCGGAGGCGGCGTTATGAGCAGCGTGTATCGGGACGCCTGGGGCATCCCCCACCTGCGCGCGGGCGATCCGTACGAACTGGCCTTCGCCCAGGGGCGTGTCACGGCCCTTGACCGGGCCTGGCAGATCGAGGTCGAGCGGCGCCGGGCCACCGGCACGTCGGCGGCGGTCCTCGGACCGGACGCCGTCCCGTGGGACCGCTTCGCCCGGCAGGCCCGGCTCGCGGACACCGCCGAGCGCTGCCTGCACGCCCTTGACGATGACACGGCGCGCTGGGTGAGCGCCTACGTGGACGGCGTCAACGCGGGGCTTCCCGAAGGGGCGCGCCGGGCTCCGGAGTTCACCGCGGCCGAAGCGGATCAGCACGACGTGGCAGAGCCCGCGGCCGGGCACGGTGCGGCCAGGCACGATGGGGCACAGCACGCGGCCGGGGTCGTGCCGGGCCGGTGGGAGCCGTGGACGCCGATGGCGATCTGGCTGTCCCACCACATCCTCTTCGCGCACTTCCCGGCCAAGCTGTGGCGCGAGGCGGTGGCCGAACGGCTGGGCCCCGAGGCGGTCGCGCTGTTCGCGCACGACGGGCCGGGCACCGGCGGGAGCAACGGCTGGCTGGTCCCCGCGGATCGCACCGCCACCGGCGCGGCCCTGATCGCGGGCGATCCCCACCGGTTCATCGAGGACCCCGGCTTCTATCAGCAGATCCGCCTGGCCTGTCCCGAGTTCGACGTGGTGGGACTGGCCGTGCCGGGCGTTCCGGGCATCGCCCACTTCGGGCACGCCGGCTCGGTCGCCTGGGCGATCACCAACGCCATGGCCGACTATCAGGACCTCTACCGCGAGCGGCTCCGGCACGGGGACGGCCGCGTCGAGGCGCTGGGACCGGACGGCTGGCGTCCCTGCACGGCCCACGTCGAGGTGGTCGAGGTGGCGGGGGAGGCCCCAGTAGAGGTCGAGATCGTCGAGACCGAGCGCGGCCCGGTCGTCATGGCGGACGCCCGGGGAGAGACCGGCCGTGGACGCGTGCGCGAGGCGCTGAGCCTGCGCTACCCGCCCCGGGTGCTCCGTGACCTGGGGTTCGCTGCGCTGCCGGCGCTGCTGCGGGCGAAGACCGTGGCCGACGTGGACCGGGCGCTCGACCGCTGGGCCGAGCCCGTCAACGTCGTGCTCGCCGCGGACACCGACGGCGGGCTGCTGCATCGGGTCGCCGGGACGGTGCCCGTCCGCCACCCGGACAACGCGCTGCGGGTCGTGCCCGCCTGGGAGCCCGGCCACGAGTGGGGCGACCGGCACGCGCCGATGCCCCGCCGCGAGGTCCGCGGCGTCACGGTCATGGCCAACGAACGGGGGATCGCCGCGCCGCTCGGCGTCGAGTTCGCTCCGCCCCACCGCGCCGACCGGATCGGGCGCCTGCTCGACGGGGCGGCGCGCTGGTCGGCCGGGGACATGGCGGCCGTCCACACCGACACCCTGCTGCCCGGCGCCGGCGCCCTTCTCGACCTGCTGGACGGGCTGGAGGGGCTGGAGGGGCTGGACGGGCTGGACGGGCTGGACGGGCTGGCCGGGCTCGGCCCCGAGGCCGTACGCCTGCGGGACCGGCTGTCGGCCTGGGACCGGCGCATGGACGCCGGCAGCACCGGCGCGGCGGCGTACGCGGTGGTCCGGGCCGAGGTGGTGCGTCGCCTGGCGGCCCACCCCGCCCTGGCGCCCCTGGCCGGACTGGCCGAGGGGGTTCCCGAGGTCTTCCGGCCCTGGCTCGCGCTCACCCCCCGCGTCGCATACGCCCTGGAGGGCCTCCTGACGACCGACCGGCTGCCCGGGCTCGGCCGGGCGGCCCTCGCGGACCTGGCCCGGGCGGCGCTGGAGGACGTGGCGGCACGCGACGAGCTGACCGGCGTCCGGTGGGGCGACCTGCACCGGCTCGCCCCCTGGCGGGCACTGCCGTCCCCCGCGATCTCACTCCCTGTCGACGGCGCGGCGCCGGTGGAGGCGGGCCTGGCGGGCGACCACGACTGCGTGCTGTCCACGTCGAGCGTGCCCGGCGTGACCCATCACTGCGCCCGGGGCCCGGCGGCGCGCTACGTGTGGGACCTCGCCAGGCGCGACGGGAGCCTGTGGATCGTCCCGTTCGGCGCGAGCGGCGTGCCGGGTGACCCCCATCGGCGTGACCAGCACCCGCTGTGGCTGCGCGGCGAACTCGTGCCGGTGGTCACGGACTGGGACCGGCTGACCCTGGACCCGACTTGACCCTGGACCCGACTGACCCTGGACCCCGCAGACCGAGGAGCGACATGACCCCTGAGGCACCCCCAACGGCCTCCGTACGGCGCGAGGCCCGATGGGAGCAGACGGTCGAGGGATTCGGCGCCTTCCGCGTCGTGCCCGTGGACCCGGCCGCCGACGCCGGCCTGATCCACTCCTGGGTCACCGAGGAGCGGGCCCGGTTCTGGGGAATGCTCGACGCGAGCCGGGCGCGGGTTCAGGAGATCTACGACCACCTGGACGGTCTGGCCACCCACCACGCCTATCTCGTCCACCGCGACGACCGGCCGGTGGCGCTCTTCCAGACCTACGATCCCGGGGCCGACCCGGTCGGGGAGTGCTACGACGTCCAGCCGGGCGACTTCGGCGTCCATCTGCTCCTCGGACCGGCGACGGGGGAGGGCGAGCGCGGCTTCACCTCCGCCCTGCTGTCCGTGCTCCTCGCGTACGTGTTCTCCGACCCGCGCCACACCCGGGTCGTGGCCGAGCCGGACATCCGCAACGACAGGATGACCACCCGGTTGCTGCGGACCGGCTTCACCCTCGGGCCCGAGATCGACCTGCCGGGCAAGCGGGCCCGGCTGCTCTTCCTCACCAGAGACCACCGCTGACACAAGGAGTGCGGAGTGCTGCTCGACGCCCTTTCCGACCATCTGGCAGGCCTCGCGGCGGAGCGGGACGGCGTGCTGGGGGTCCTGCCCGGGCTGGTCGCCGACGACTCCCCCGGCTGGATCCCCGCCGCCGCCCTCGTGCGGGAGCCGTACGAGGGTCTGCTCGCGCTGGTGGACGAGACGGCCGGACGCTGGAGCGCGCCGCGTCACGTGGCGGCGGCGCTGCTGTGGAAGACCTTCGGCTACTGGCACACGATGCCGATGGCCCTGGGCTGGCGTCTCGGCCGCCGGGTGCCGCTGATGCGCCTGGAGGACACGCTGGTCAGGTCGTCCGCGGCCGGGGTGACGGTGGCGGCGTCGCGGCTGACCGTGGCCGTGCTCCCCGGCGACCCGCTGGCCGGGACCGAGGGCGCCGTCGTCGTCCCCGACCTCGCGGCGGCCATCGGGGAGGCGCTCATGGAGAGCCAGTATCCGTTCGTGCGGGCGCTCAGCACCCTGACCAAGGTGGGCGAGCGCACCCTGTGGGGCTCCACCGCGGAGGCGTTCGCCCACCCGCTGCTCACGCTCGGGTCGTACGCCGAGGCGGCCCGGCTGCTGGACGAGATCGGGCCGCCGGTGGCCGGACTGCTCGTGCCCGACGGTGACGGATACCGCCGCCGCACGTGCTGCCTGTGGGTCACGCTGCCGGACGCCGACCCCTGCTCCACCTGCTGCGTACGCTGACCCGGTGCTCACCGCGTCCCGAGGGCGCGGGTGGTGCCGTCGGCGACCGCCTGGAGCTTGTCCGGGTTGGCGACGTTGTGGATGGTGGTGATCCGGCCGTCGGCGTCGAAGTCGAAGGTGACGGTGGCGATCACCCGACCCGCGCCGCCGAAGACGATGCCGGGGCCGCCGTTGATCTCGGCGAGCTCGGCGGTCATGTCGGCGGGCTCGACGCCCTGGTAGCTGACGCCGCCGATGGCCGCGAACCAGGCGGCCACGGTCTGCGCGCCCACGACCGGACGCAGGGCCTGGCGGACCTTGCCGCCGCCGTCGGTCCACAGGGTGACGTCGGGGGACAGCAGCTCCATCAGGGCGTTCACGTCGCCGCCGGTCGCGGCGGCGAAGAACCGCTCGGTGACCGCACGCTGCCGGGACCGGTCGGCCGGGAAGCGCGGCCGCCGGGCCCGCACATGCGCGCGAGCGCGGTGCGCGGCCTGGCGCACCGCGGCTTCGGAACGCTCGACCGCCTCCGCGATCTCGGCGTGGTTGAAGCCGAAGACCTCCCTGAGCACGAACACCGCGCGCTCCAGCGGGCTCAGCGTCTCCAGCACCACGAGCATCGCCATCGACACCGACTCGGCGTCCGCGACGGCCTCGGCGGTGTCCCCGCTGGTCAGGATGGGCTCCGGAAGCCACGGCCCCACATAGGACTCACGCTTGCGATGAGTGGAACGCAGCCGCTCCAGCGCCACGTTCGACACGATCCGCGTCAGGTACGCCTTCGGGTCGGCCACCTGCGAGCGGTCGGCCGCCGACCAGTTGAGCCAGGCGTCCTGGACCGCGTCCTCGGCGTCGGCCGCGGTGCCGAGGATGCGGTAGGCCACAGAGAACAGCAGGTTCCGGTGCTGGACGAACACCTCCTGGCCGAGGCCGTAGGTCCCGGTCACCGCGCACCCCCGACCCGGGTGAAGCGGCCCCCGCGGGGCCAGAACGCGCCCGAGGCCGGCATCTTCTTCATTCGGCCCCACGTGGCCCAGGGTGCGGCGGTCACCGTCTCCTTATAGCGGACCGCGACGCGGCCGGTCAGGTGCAGCCGCCTTGGGCTGTCGTCGGGGTGGGTGAACTGCACGACCGCGTCGTGCCGGCCCAGGCTGACCGGCGTGTGGTAGTAGCCGAAGCGGAACGGCCTGGGCCGCCTGCCCCTCAGCTCCCGGAGGATCGACACCGCGGCGTGCACACCGGTCGGCATGCCGCCCTGGCAGGTGCCGTGCATGACGCCGTAGCCCTGGCGGATCGCCGCCGCGTCGCCCACGGCGTACACCTCGGGGTGGGACACCGACCGCAGCGCGGTGTCGGTCACGATGCGGCCGCCTTCGTCGACGGTGAGCCCGGCAGCGGCCGCCAGCGGCGACACCCGCGTGCCGCTCGTCCACAGGACCGCGTCGGCCGCCACGCTCTCCTCGCCGACAGGCCCGCCCGTGCCAGCCAGGTCGACCGAGCTAGCCACGTCGACCCTGCCAGCCACGTCGACGATGCCGGCCAGCTCGACCGAGCCGGGGAGCACCTTCACCACCTCGACCCCGCTGCGCACCCGCACCCCCAGGCGGTCGAGCGCGGCCCGCAGATACGCTCTGGCCTTCGGGTGCATGGCCGCGCCGGGTTCGCCGCGGCCCAGCAGCACGACGGTCAGCTCCGGGTGCCGCTCGGCGATCTCCGCGGCCGACTCGACGCCGGTCAGCCCACTGCCGACGACCACTACCGTGCCGCTGCCGAGCCGCGCCAGCCGGTCGGCCAGCACCTCGGCGTCCTGGGCGCCGTTCAGGGTGTGGGCGTGGTCCTCGGCGCCCGGGACCGCCGACGTGTCGGCCACCCCGCCCAACGCGTACACCAGCGTGTCGTAGGGCAGGACACGTTCGTCGTCGATCCGCACGGTCTTCGCGTTCGCGTCCACCGCCGTCACCCACCCGCGCTCGAAGTGCGCGCCCGTGCCCTCAAGCAGCTCGGGGATGCTCAGCTCGGCGAGCGGCTGCCCGCTCGCGGCCATGTGCAGCCGCAGCCGCTCGGTGAACCGCTCCTGCGCGTTCACCAGGGTCACCCGCACGTTCTCGCTCGGCTTGACCCGGCACGCGAGCTGGATCGCCGCGGACAGGCCCGCGTACCCCGCCCCCAGGATCACCACCCGATGGGTGGTCGCCACGCCGGCTTCGTGCTGTGCGCTCATCGTTCTGCCTCCTCGTCTGACCGTTGACGACCAGCAGATGGAAGCGGCCCGCCCATACGTGACATGCGTCCGATGTGATCCGCGCCACAGCGCCTCGGCCGGCTGACCCGATCACCCGTTACCAACCAGCGAAGTTAACACTTGCGTTAACCTGCGCGTCGTGGTTCGAAGCACTCGCCGAGGAGGACTGGGATAGTGCGGAGCAGGTCGAGGACGCCATAGACATGCTGGCCGAGGCCGGTCCCGCGCTCGGGCGTCCACTAGTAGATCGCATCAAGGGCGCCGAGCTTCACCACTTCAAAGAGCTGCGACCAGGATCTGCGGGTGGCAGCGAGATCCGCATCCTGTTTGCCTTCGATCCGGTACGCCGAGCGGTGCTCTTGGTCGCAGGCGACAAAGCGGGGAACTGGCAGAAATGGTACGACGTTAATATCCCGCAGGCCGAAAAGCGCTACGAGGCTCATCTCATTGAGCTGGAGATCAGGGAGTACGAATGACCTCTGTGGGTTGGGAGGAAACCAAGCGCAGGGTGCGTGAGCGCCGTGAGGCCGCAGGACTTCCGGTGCGGTCGGAGGAACAGAAAAAGGCCGCCATGGATCGGTTGGCCGCAGAAGTACGCGCCCACCGGCTTGCGGAGATTCGGCAAGAGCAGGACTTGACCCAGCGGGATGTCGCCGCGCTGATGGGTGTTTCCGCTCCTCGGGTGTCCGCGATCGAGCACGGGGAGATCGACAGGGCCGAGGTGTCGACTCTCCGGTCCTACGTCGAGGCGTTGGGCGGCAGGTTGCGGGTGGTGGCCGACTTTGGAGACACGGAATACACGCTCGCCTGAGCACCGTGATCAGTAGGCGGGGGGCAGACCGGATCGGGTGTGACGGCGGCGGCGATGTTGGCCGCGATCTCGATCGGGGCCTCGACCAGGACGGTCTGGGCCAGGACGAGGACGCCGCCGACCTGGCCGACCAGTCGTGTGACGGTCTCCACGATGAGCGTCCGCCACGCCCAGTCCTGGAAGTTCCCGGCCGTGGGCAGGCCCGTGGCATGCGTGAGCATGACGCCCACCTGCTCGGGGTCGAAAAGTGAGCCTCCGGGATCGACCGCACGAGTTCCGCCGCCATGGCGGTCTTCCCCACGCCAATCGATCAGATGATCACGCGGATTCGTTCCGTCGTACGGCGGCGGCCCGGGCGGCGAGGAGCACGGACAGGGCCTCGCAGTCGTCCGGGGTGAGCGGCGCGAAGGGCAGCAGGTAGAGCCCGCCCCCCGGGCCGTCGACCAGCTCGACCGGCAGGGAACGGGTGGGCACGTCTGTCGGCGCGGGGACGGTCGGCGCAGGGATGGTCGGCGCAGGGATGGTCGGCGCGGTGGTGGTGGTCATGATGAGAGCGATTCTTCCGCACGCGACTGACATTCCCGCCTCCGGCGACAGCCGGACGCCGGACGGTGATCGCTGCCATGATGTCCGGCAGCAGATGAAAGAGGTCGCCATGTCGGACGTTGATGTGAAATTCGGCTGGTTATCCGGTGCCGGGCCGCTGGGCTCCGTATTCGGGGTGTCCTTCGTCCGCGGGCTCGCACCCCGGGAGGCGCTCGTCCGCCTGGGGGTGGACGAGAGCACCATCGACGAGATGACGTTCGAGGAGCTGGACGAGAACGCGGAGGAGTGCCTGGAGAGTTCGGACGGCATTGACGCCGGTTGGGCCGGCGCCGTGCGGATGGGCGACTGGACCGTGCTCGTCGAGCCCGGCGGCTGGCGGGTCGCCGCCGGGACGGGCGTGCTCGAGCGCCTCTCGCAGGGGGCCGAGGTCGTGGCGGTCAGCAGGCACGACTACGCCTCCGACGACTTCGCCCACGCGATCGACGGCCGGTTGATCACGCAGTTCGAACCTTTGGCGCCGCATCTGCGGTCCGGCGACGACCCCGACCGGTGGATCGGCGCGATGCGCGACCTGGGGCTCGGCCTCAACGGCTTCGACGATCCCCTGCCCGAGGATCCCATCGGCGCCGCGTTCGCTCTGGCGGGCGTCATCACCGGGGTGGACCTGTCCCCCGCCCTGCTGGAGATGACGTTCCTCGCCGGCACGACGAACCCCGACGACTGAGCCCCGGGCGGGGCGTCAGGGGGTGAACCGGTAGCCCATGCCCGGCTCGGTGATCAGGTGGACGGGGTGGGCGGGCTCCTTCTCCAGCTTGCGCCGGAGCTGGGCCATGTACTGCCGCAGGTAGTGCGTCTCCTTGACGTACTGCGCGCCCCACACCTCGCTCAGCAGCTGCCGCTGGCTGATCAGCTTGCCGGGGTTGCGGACGAGGAGTTCGAGGATGTGCCACTCGGTCGGAGTCAGCCGTACGTCGCCGGAGACGGTCTTGTCGGCGAGGTCGATCACGTGCTCCCCGACCCGTACGCGGGCGGGCTCGCTCTCCCGGGAGCCGGTGCGCCGGGTCACCGCGCGTACGCGGGCCAGCAGCTCGTCCACCCCGAAGGGCTTGGTCACGTAGTCGTCCGCTCCGGCGTCCAGCGCGTCGATCTTGTCCTGGTTGCCGCTGCGCCCCGACAACACGATGATCGGAACGCTGCTCCAGCCGCGTACGCCGTGGATGACCTCGACTCCGTCCATGTCGGGCAGCCCGAGGTCCAGCACGATCAGGTCGGGACGCCGGTCGGCGGCCTCGCGCAACGCGGAGCCGCCGTCGGCCGCGACGGCGACCTCGTATCCGCGCGCGGCCAGGTTGATCCGCAGCGCGCGCAGGATCTGCGGTTCGTCGTCGACGACGAGGATCCGGCTCACGACGCCGCACCGCCGGCATCCCCAGAACCGCGGGCATCCCGAGAACCGCCGGCATCCCCAGAACCGCGGCACTCCGTAGAACCAGCGGCATCCCGAGGACCGCCGAGCTCCGCCGGGCCTTCGATCACGTCGTGGGTGTGCACGGCGACGGGCAGGGTCAGGATCATGGTGAGCCCTCCCCCGGGCGTCTCGTCCGGTGTCAACTCTCCTCCCATCGCCCCGGTCAGTCCGCGCGCCAGGGCCAGGCCCAGCCCGACCCCGCTGTGGTTGTCCCGGTCCCCCAGCCGCTGGAAGGGCAGGAAGATCCGCTCGTAGGCGTCGCGCGGCACACCGGGCCCACGGTCGATTATCCGGATCTCGGCCCGATCGCCGTACCTGCTGGCGGTGACGAGCACGCTCTCCCCGGCGGGGGTGTAACGGACGGCGTTGGCGACGACGTTCGCGAGCACCCGCTCCAGCAGCGCCGGATCGGCGACGACATCGGGCAGGTCGGGCGAGATGTCGATCTTCACCTCGGCGGCGAGCGGCCCCAGGTCGTCGACCGCCCGGGGCACGATCTCCTCGACGGCGACCGGCTGGGCGGCCACGCCGAGCACCCCGGCCTGCAGGCGGCTCATGTCGAGCAGGTTCACCACCAGACGGTCGAGCTTGGCCAGGGACTCGTCCGCGGTCTCCAGCAGCTCGGCGCGGTCCTCCGCCGACCACTCGACGTCGGTGGCGCGCAGGCTCTCCACGGCGGCCTTGGCGGCGGCCAGCGGCGTGCGCAGGTCGTGGCTGACCGCCGCGAGCAGGGCGGTGCGCATCCTGTCGGCCTCCGCGAGCGGCCTGGCCCGCTCCGCCTCCTCCTCCAGCCGCACCTGCCGCAGGGCTACGGCCAGCTGTGCGGCGAACGCCTCGATCACGCGCCGTTCGGAGGCGTCGAGCAGCCGCCCGCGCGCGGCGAGCACGAGGTCGCCGTCGATGTCCACATCGGTGCCGGCGGCGCCCGGGCAGGTGCACGGCTCCGCCCCCGAGGTGGCGACGATCCGCCAGGAGGCGGGGTCGGACCGGTCGTCCGGCCCCTGTCCCGCCTCGGGCCGCCGTTGCAGCAGGGTGACCGAGACCAGGCCGAACGTCTCCCGCGTACGCGCGAGCAGGGAGGGCACGGCGGCCTCTCCGCGCAGCACGTGCCCGGCCAGCGCGGACAGGATCTCCGCGTCCGCCCCGGCGCGGGCCGCCTCCCGCGTACGGCGGGCCGCGACGTCCACGATCATGCTGACCGCCGCAGCGACGAACACGAAGACGAGCAGGGCGAAGAAGTTCTCCGGGTTGGCGATCGTCAGGGTGTGCGTGGGCGGGGTGAAGAAGAAGTTGAGCAGCAGGGAGCCGGCGACCGCCGCCGTGATCGCCGGCCACATGCCGCCGATCAGCGCCACGCCCACGACGCTGGTCAGGAACAGCAGGATGACGCTCGGCAGCGCCAGCGTGCCCCGGAAGGGGAGCAGGACGGCGGTGAGCAGCGGCAACCCGGTGAGGGCGACGGCCCACCCCGCCAGCCTGCGCCGCCGGGTGAGCGCCGCCCGCGACCGCTGCGGGCTCTCCCGTCCCTTCTTGGCCTGCTCGTGCGTGATCATGTGAACGTCGATCGAGCCGGACCTCGCGGTCGTCTCGACGCCCACCCCCCTGCTGAAGATCTGGGCGACCCGGCCGCGCCGGGAGGCGCCGAGCACGAGCTGGGTGGCGTTGACGCCGCGGGCGAACTCCAGCAGCGCCCGCGGCACGTCGTCGCCCACCACCTGGTGGTAGGTGCCGCCCATGCTCTCCACGAGGGCGCGCTGCTGCGCCAGCAGCGCAGGGTCGCCGCCGGCGAGCCCGTCGGCCCGGGTGACGTGCACGGCGAGCAGGTCGGCGCCCTTGCTCCTGGCGGCGATGCGGGCGGCCCGCCGGACGAGCGTGTCGCCCTCCGGCCCGCCGGTGAGCGCGACGACCACGCGCTCCCGCGCCTCCCACGTGTCGGCGATGCCGTGCTCGGCGCGGTAGCGGTCGAGCTGCTCGTCCACCTCGTCGGCGAGCCACAGCAGGGCCAGCTCGCGCAGCGCGGTGAGGTTGCCGACGCGGAAGTAGTTGGCCAGGGCGGCGTCCACCTTCTCCGGCATATACACGTTGCCGTGCGCGAGCCGCCGCCGCAGCGCCTCCGGGGCCATGTCGACCAGCTCGATCTGGTCGGCCCGCCGTACGACCTCGTCGGGCACGGTCTCGCGCTGCGGGATGCCGGTGATGTGCCGGACGACGTCGTTGACCGACTCCAGGTGCTGGATGTTCACCGTGGAGATCACGTCGATCCCGGCGTCGAGGAGCTCGTCGACGTCCTGCCAGCGTTTGGCGTTGCGCGAGCCCGGCACGTTGGTGTGCGCCAGCTCGTCGACCAGGGCGACCTGTGGGCGCCGGGCGACGACCGCGTCGACGTCCAGCTCGGTGAAGTCCGCCCCCCGGTACGTCAGGGTCCTGCGGGGGACGATCTCCAGCCCCTCCAGCAGTCGCGCGGTGCGCGCGCGGCCGTGGGTCTCCACCAGGCCGGCCACGACGTCCGTGCCGCGTTCCCTCCGCCGGTGCCCCTCGCAGAGCATGGCGTAGGTCTTGCCGACCCCGGGGGCCGCCCCCAGGTAGATCCGCAGCCGCCCGCGTGGCATGGCCGCTCACCTCTCCCTGTCGAGGGCCAGATTGAGCTCCAGCACGTTCACCCCGGGTTCCCCCAGGAAGCCGAGCACCCTGCCGGTCGTGTGCTCCCTGATCAGCGCCCGCACCGTGTCCAGGCCGAGGCCGCGCTCCCTGGCGACCCGAGGGGCCTGGAGTTCGGCGTACGCGACGGAGATGTGCGGGTCGAGGCCGCTGCCGCTCGCCGTCACGGCGTCCGGCGGGACGACCGCTCGGGCATCCCCGCGTACCGGCACCGTACGCCCCGCCGAGTAGTCCTCTCCAGGCCGGCCGCACTCCACCCGCACCCCTTGGTAGACCCGGATGAACGGCGTGGCGGGACAGGCCTGGTTGACGCTGACCACCCTCGTGGGTGTGCCCACGGCGGGGAAGACCTTCAGCACCGCGCCGACCCCGTCGCCGGCGCAGTACGGCCTGGCCCCGCTGACGCCCTCCAGTTCGCCGACCGCCTTGGAGCGCGCGCACACCTCGGTGAGCAGGGAGATTCTGCCCTTCCTCGCGGCCTGGCCGACTCCCCGGGGGTCGGGCAGCCGGTCGACGACGTCCTGCGGGCCCAGGTTGCTCGCGCCCGAGGCCAGCGGGTCGTAGCCGCCCGTGGAGGGGCGGCTCTGGAAGTACTTCTTGATCGGAGCGCCGTCCTCGCCGGTGAAGCTTTGCCCGGTGAAGCTCTGCCCGGTGAAGCTCTGCCCGATGAGGGCGCTGCCCACGTCCCTGCCGTCCGCGCGCAGGATCGAGCCGCCGGCCTGGTGGGAGAGGAGGACCTGGGCCACGCCGGTCACCAGCAGGGGATAGAGCACACCCAGGATCACCGTCAGCACGGCGACCGCACGGACCGCCGCGAGGTGCCGGCGGAGCGGGTTCGGCAGGCGTTCCATCACGTTCCCAGCCATCAGGACATCCCCGGAAGGATCTGAACGAACAGGTCGATGAGTTTGATGCCGATGAACGGGACGACGATCCCGCCGAGTCCGTAGATGGAGAGGTTGCGGCTGAGCAGTCGGGACGCGCTGGAGGGGCGGTATCGCACCCCGCGGAGGGCGAGGGGGATCAGCGCGACGATGACCAGGGCGTTGAAGATCACCGCGGACAGGATGGCCGACTGCGGGCTGTGCAGCCGCATGACGTTCAGCGTGTCCAGGCCGGGGTAGACCGCCGCGAACATGGCCGGGATGATCGCGAAATACTTCGCGATGTCGTTGGCGATGGAGAACGTCGTCAGCGCCCCCCGCGTGATCAGCAGTTGCTTGCCGATCTCGACGATCTCGATGAGCTTGGTCGGGTTGGAGTCGAGATCGACCATGTTCCCGGCCTCCTTGGCGGCGGAGGTGCCGGTGTTCATGGCCACGCCCACATCGGCCTGGGCCAGCGCGGGGGCGTCGTTGGTGCCGTCGCCGGTCATCGCGACCAGCCGCCCGCCCTCCTGCTCCTTGCGGATCAGCGCGAGCTTGTCCTCGGGGGTGGCCTCGGCCAGGAAGTCGTCCACCCCGGCCTCGTCGGCGATGGCCTTGGCGGTCAGCGGGTTGTCCCCGGTGATCATGACGGTGCGGATGCCCATGCGGCGCATCTCGTCGAACCGCTCCCGCATGCCCGTCTTGACGACGTCCTTGAGGTGGATCACCCCGAGCACTCTGGCCATGCCGGCGCTCACCTCGCCGACGACCAGCGGGGTGCCGCCGGAGGCGGAGATCCCGTCGACCAGCTGCCCGACGTGCGCGGTGGGATGGCCGCCGTTGTCGCGCACCCACGTCATGACCGAGGTCGCGGCGCCCTTGCGGACCCGGCGCCCGTCGACGTCGACGCCGGACATGCGGGTCTGCGCGGTGAACGGAACCCAGTCGGCGTGGATCAGCTCGCCCGGCCGCCGCTCGCGCAGGCCGTAGGCGTTCTTGGCGTAGACCACGATCGAACGGCCCTCGGGCGTCTCGTCGGCGAGGCTGGACAGCTGCGCCGCCTCGGCCAGGTCGAGCTCGGAGACGCCCTCGGCCGGGACGAACTGCGACGCCTGCCGGTTGCCCAGGGTGATCGTGCCGGTCTTGTCGAGCAGGAGTGTGCTGACGTCACCGGCGGCCTCCACCGCACGGCCGGACATGGCCAGCACGTTGCGCTGCACCAGGCGGTCCATGCCGGCGATGCCGATGGCCGACAGCAGCGCCCCGATCGTGGTCGGGATGAGGCAGACCAGCAGCGAGATCAGCACGATGCCGGTGACGCCGTGCCCGTCCAGGGCCAGGGAGTCGGGGATACCGGGGTTCTGCGCCTTGGAGTAGATCGCCAGTGGCTGCATGGTCACGGTCGCGATCAGGAAGATGATCGTCAGCGCGGCCAGCAGGATGTTGAGGGCGATCTCGTTGGGGGTCTTCTGCCGGTCGGCGCCCTCGACCAGCGCGATCATCCGGTCGATGAAGCTCTCGCCGGGTTTCTGGGTGATCCGCACGATGATCCGGTCCGACAGCACCTTGGTTCCGCCCGTGACGGCCGACCGGTCACCGCCGGACTCGCGGATCACCGGCGCGGACTCCCCGGTGATGGCCGACTCGTCCACACTGGCGATGCCCTCGACCACGTCGCCGTCACCCGGAACGACCTCCCCGGCCTCCACGACGACGACGTCGCCCTGCCGCAACTCCTGGGCGTCGACGACCTCCCACCGGGCGGGGTCGCGCGGGTCCGTCAGCCGCCGGGCGGTGGTGTCGCGCTTGGCCGCCCGCAGCGTGGCGGCCTGGGCCTTGCCCCGGCCCTCGGCCACGGCCTCGGCCAGGTTGGCGAACACGACCGTCAGCCACAGCCACACCACGATGGCCCAGGCGAACAACGAGGGACCGGCGATCGCGAGCACGGTGGTGAACGCCGCGCCGACCTCGACGACGAACATCACCGGGTTGCGCCACAGCGTGACGGGGTTCAGCTTCCGCAGCGCGTCGGGCAGCGACCTCACGAGCTGCCGGGGATCGAGCAGGCCGCCACCGACCCCGCCGCCGACCCCGCCGCCGACCCCGCCCCCGGCCCCGCCGCCGGTCCCGCCGCTTCCACGCCGCGCTGACGCCGGCATCAGGACAGTCCTTCCGCGAGGGGCGCGAGCGCGAGGGCAGGCAGGAACGTGAGGGCGACGAGGACGACCGTGACGCCGGCCACCATCCCGACGAACTGGGGGCGGTGGGTGGGCAGCGTCCCGGCGGAGACCGGCACCGGCGCCTGCCGCGCCAGCGATCCGGCCAGCGCGAGGATGAAGACGATCGGCAGGAACCGGCCGAAGGCCATGCACAGGCCGAGCGCAACACACCACCAGGGCGTGCCCGCCGAGATCCCGGCGAACGCCGAGCCGTTGTTGGCGGCCGCGCTCGTGAACGCGTAGAGGATCTCCGAGAGCCCGTGCGGGCCGCCGTTCAGCATGGCCGCCAGACCCGCCCGGTTGCCCATCGCCGCGGCCGTGCCGGCGAGCACGAGGGCCGGGGTGACCAGGAAGTAGAGCGAGGCCAGTTTGATCTCGCGCGAGCCGATCTTCTTGCCCAGGTACTCCGGCGTACGGCCCACCATCAGACCGGCGACGAAGACGGTGATCACCGCCAGCACGAGCATGCCGTACAGGCCGGAACCGGCGCCGCCCGGCGCGACCTCGCCGAGCATCATGTTCAGCATCGTCATCATGCCGCCCAGGGGCGTGAAGGAGTCGTGGGCGGAGTCGGCGGCGCCGGTCGAGGTCAGCGTCGTGACGGCGGCGAACGTCGCAGAGCCGGGCACGCCGAAGCGGACCTCCTTGCCCTCCAGCGCCGCCCCCGCGGCCTGGGGGACCGTGGCACCGCCGGAGACCTCGAAGACGTTCGTCAGCACCACGCTCACCAGGGCGATCACCGCCATGACGGCGAGGATCGCGTGTCCCTGCCGCACCTGGCCGACCATGCGGCCGAAGGTGCGCGGCAGCGCGACCGGGATCGCCAGGAGCAGGACGATCTGCAGCCAGTTCGTCCACCCGGCCGGATTCTCGAAGGGATGGGCGGAGTTGGCGTTGTAGAAGCCGCCCCCGTTGGTGCCGAGGGCCTTGATCGCCTCCTGGCTCGCCACCGGGCCCCCGGTGATCGCCTGGGTGCCGCCGGTCAGCGTCGTCACCTCGTGTGGCGACGCGAGGTTCTGCACCACGCCCCCGGCGACCAGGACCAGCGCGGCGACGAACGCGATCGGCAGCAGGACCCGGAACGTGCCGCGCACGAGATCCACCCAGAAGTTGCCGATGGTGTCGGCCTGCCTGCGGGCGAAGCCCCGCACGAGCGCGACCGCCACGGCCATGCCGACCGCCGCCGACGCGAAGTTCTGCACCGCCAGGGCGGCCATCTGCACCAGGTGACCCATCGTGGACTCGCCCGAGTACGCCTGCCAGTTGGTGTTCGTGACGAAGCTGACGGCCGTGTTCCAGGCGACGTGGGCGGGGACCGCGGGCCGCCCGAGGCCGAGGACCAGCCGGTCCTGCAGGCGCTGCATGCCGTAGACGGCCAGCACGGAGACCGCGGAGAAGGCCAGCAGGGCGCGTGCGTAGACCGCCCAGGACTGCTCGGCGTCCGGCCGCACGCCGACGAGACGGTAGACGAGGCGCTCGGCCGCGCTGTGGCGGGTGCCGGTGTAGACCCGGTACAGGTAGTCGCCCAGCAGCAGATAAACGACGGCGAGCACCGTGACGACGGACAGCACGAGCACGGCCCCTGCCGCTGCCGCGCTCATCAGAAGCGCTCCGGGAACAGCAGGGCCGCGACCATGAAGACCAGCAGCGCCGCGGCCACGCCGAGACCGACGGCGTTGATCACGCTCACCGGCGCTCCACCGCCTTCACGACAAGCCCCACGATCGTGAACACCGCGATCGTCAGAGCGACGAAGATGACGTCCGCCATCCCCACTCCCCGGTTGTGATTCACGTCCGTCGGTTGTGACTCACGTCCGCCGCACCACGACGGTCTCAGCACAAGCAAAGTCCGAGATCGGTGGCATTTGGTGGCTCTTGACGGCTTTAATACGGGTTCGAACCGAGTATTGACGAGCTCTGTACGCCGTCCACGCCGAGGGTTTCGGGCGCACCGGTGCCGGAAATCAACGCGGTTCAACCGGCGAGCGACGCCCCCCGAGCATCTGTGCCGGCTTCCTGTGCCGGCTTCGGGGAGGGGACGCGGCGTGGGCGAGGTGACCGATCAGATCGTGGAGGTCCTCCTGAAGGCGCTGGCCGGGGGCGTCTTCGTGCTGGCCTTCGCCGCGCTGGCCGAGACGCTGACGCCGAAACGACTCGCCGGGGTGTTCTGCGCCGCCCCTTCGGTGGCCCTGGCCAGCCTCATCGTCACCGCCGGCATCGCCGGTGTCCCCGACGTCCTCGCCTCGGCCCGGGGCATGCAGGTCGGCGCGGTCGGCTTCGCCCTCTACTGCCTGATCACCGTTCCCCTGGTGCGCAGGTGGGGCGTCTGGCGGGGGGCGCTGGCCGC
This sequence comes from Microbispora bryophytorum, assembly GCF_043197435.1. NCBI lineage: Bacteria > Bacillati > Actinomycetota > Actinomycetes > Streptosporangiales > Streptosporangiaceae > Microbispora > Microbispora bryophytorum. Next base: position 838,145 of record NZ_JBICTF010000002.1, read on the forward strand.
GCTCGCGGTCTGGGGCGTCGCCGTGGCCGCCGGATACGCGCTGGCGCCGCAGGGCCTGCCCGGCGTCCGGACCACGGCGGTCCCCGCTTCGCTTCCCCAGCCGGCCTCCCCGGACCAGCCCCCGCCGACGGCCCCGGAGCTCCCCCCGCCACCGGCGCGCCTGTCGTGAGCACCCGTCGTGACGGCGACCCGGCCTCCGACGACGGCAGGAAGGTGCGGCTGCGGCTCGGCGAGCTGAGGCGACCGCCCATGCGCGACTGGGTGATCCGGTTCGCGTTCGGCGCCGGAGTGTCGGCGCTCGCCGGGGTGGTGTCCGTGCTGGCCGGCCCGCGCGCGGGCGGGCTCTTCCTCGCGTTCCCGGCGATCCTGCTGGCGAGCGTCACCCTCGTCGCCAAGGAGGAGGGCGCACGCCAGGCCGCGCAGGACGTGGCGGGGGCGGCCTTCGGCACCGTCGGCCTGTACGGCTTCGCCGTCGTGGTGGCGCTCACGGTGACCGTCTGGCCGCTGTGGCTGTCCCTCACGATCGCCACCCTCACCTGGGCGGCCCTCTCCCTGGCCCTGTACGCCACCGTGACCCGGCTCCGTCGCTGAGCCCGATCGGCGGAGCCGGGTCACGGCGGTGCCGATCAGCCCTTGGCGTTCGCCTCGGCCGCCCGGCGCGCGGCGCCCGGGTCGGCGAGGCCCTCGCCGGTCGGCTCGTAGGTGAGCAGGACCACGCCGGAGGAGAACGCCCGCGCCGCGCGGATCTGGTCGAGGCCGGCCCGCATCGAGTCCTCGCTGACGAACCGAAAGCCCACTAGTGCGGGTTCTCGATGACGCCGTCAAGGGTGGTGAAAACAGACAGGACTATGCGTGCCACGGTGCGTATCCCTTACGTCGAGAGAAATACGGCGGCGGACGTGCGCCAGTCACCCGCAGAGGATGCGTGCGCCGCCACCCGCTGCCGCGATGAGCGGTCACGTCCGCCGCCACAGCCCGCCCCCGTGACGCCGTCCCCGAGCACCTGGGTGCTCCGGCGCTGACGGGCTGTGCACGGCCACCGTGGCCCGGCACGCGGGTCCACGTCCATACCTGGGCGGCGTCCCGGACACTTCCGGACGATCTCGGACACCCCCGGAGCGTGCATAGGCTGCCGTGGAAGCGCAGGGATCTACGGGATGGAGTGCGCGTGACCGACACCCGGCCGCAGCCGCGGGCCGCCACGCCCGCGGAGTTCGTCGCCTTGATGAGACGGCTCCGGGCGTGGAGCGGGTGCAGCTACCGTCAGCTTGAACGCCGCGCCGAGGCCGTGGGCGATGTCCTGCCGCGCGCCACGCTGGCCGACGCGCTCGGTCGTCAGGATCTGCCGCGCGAAGACCTGCTCGCCGCGTTCGTGCGGGCCTGTGGGGTGGACGACGACATCGTCGCCGAGTGGGTGGGCGTCCGCCGACGCCTGGCCGTCGCCCGAGAGATGACCACTCCGCTGCCCGGCGACGCGCCTGCCGCGCCCGTCGGTGAGACGTGCGTTGTGGCCTCCGACGGGATGCCGCCCGCGTCCGCCTCGCCGGCTCCCGGACGAGACGTCTGCCCACCGGACGAGTCCCCGGGCATCGTCGCGAGCGGGAGCGGCACCGGTCGGGTCCCGGCCTCGCCGTCCGTGCGCGAGGTCTCCGGGCGGAAGGCTCCGTCTCGGAGACTGGTGGCCGGCGCCCCGGCCCTGGCCCTGCTCTGCCTGGTCGGAGCCTGGCAGTTCGACCGCTTGTCCACCGGTGAGGCGGCCTCCCGCGACTCCTCGCCGATCTCGGCCGCCCCGGCACCGTCGAACCTGCCCGCCGCGTCGCACGGACCGGCACCGGCCCGCAGGTGGGTGCGGGTGCGGCCGGCCGCGGATCCCTCCCTGTGCCTGACGGCGGGGCGTGCCAGGGACGTCGCGCACGATGACGAGGTGGCGGTCCTGCGTCCCTGCGCCACCGCGGTTCCGCCGCGTACCTTCCTCACGCCCGCAGGCGGCGGGCTGGTCCACCTGCAATGGGATCATCCCGATCCGGCGAAGGGCGTCGGCTGTCTGACGGTGATACCGGCAGGCCCGGCGGCGGGCATGCTGGAGCCCTGGGACGACTGCACCGGCGCCCGGCCCAACCAGCGCTTCCGGCTGGAGCCGGCGAACGGGGACGGGTACCGCATCCGGCCGGCATCGAGCGGCCGGTGTCTCGCGATCAACGGGGACCACGGCCGGCCCGGAGCGGAGGCCGTGGAACGGCCCTGCGCCTCAGCGCCCGGACAGACCTTCCTCATCGACCCCGAATAGCCCGTCGCGCCTCCGTTCCCGCCCTTCATCCCCAGCGCCCCGGCTGCGTCTCAGACCCCCGGGTTCAGGCCCCGGGTTTCAGGCGCCGGGTTTCAGGCCCCGGTTCAGGCCGTCGCGGGCGCCAGCCGCCCCTGGTGCACGCCGGCGAAGAACGTGCGGCCCGCCATCGTCATGGCCGGCTGGAACTCGCTCATCAACTGCGTGCGGTACGGCGCGTCGGCGAAGCGCGGCTCCAACTGGAACTCGGCGGCCAGCGACCACCAGGTGACCGGCACGACGCCGGACATCGCCATCCGCTGCACCGCCGCGTCGTGGGCCTCCCTGCTGAGGCTCGCCGTAGCGTCCACCACGACGTACGCCTCGTAGCCCTCGCGCAACGCGCCGAGCGCGGTCTGCAGCACGCACCCGTCGGTGGCGATGCCGCCGATGACCAGCCTGCGGCGGCCGGTGGCACGGACGGCCTCGGCGAAGGCCGGATCGAGGAACGAGTTGAACGCCGTCGTGCGCTCGATCACCGGCCGGTCGCCGATGACCTCCAGCAGTTCCGGATAGAGCGGGCCCGAGGGCTTGGACGCCTCACCGTTGGTCACCACCAGGCCGCTGCCGTACGCCGTGGCCGTCCTGGCAAGACCGGCGACGTTGGCGATGTGCTCGCGCAGGTCGTGTGAGCGGAGCAGGTTGGCGAAGCCGACGGCGTAGTCGACCAGGACCACGGTGGTGTCGTCGGGAGAGAGCGGGGCGAGGTTCATCGCGATCACTCCTGATATGCGGGGACTACTACTGACCACGTGGTCAGTAATGTACGCCGACGTCGCCGCTAATGTCCATGTGTACAGTAAGCGGCATGGTGTCCGACGCGTCACAGTCCAGCGCCGCGGAGCCCGCGCCCGCCCCCCGGAGGAAGCGGGTGCGCGACCCCGAGGCCCGACGAGCCGCGATCCTCACCGCGGCACGTTCGGTCTTCGCCGAGCGCGGGTACGCCAAGGCGACCATCAGGGAGATCGCGCAGCGGGCCGGGGTGACCCACGGGCTCGTGGTGCTGCACTTCTCCTCCAAGGAGCAGCTCTTCCTCGCCGCCGTGCCGGGGACGCGCGACCTCGCCGACAGCGTCCGTGGGGACGCCGAGGGCCTGGCCGGGCGGGTCGCGCACGCCTACGTCGCCCGCATGGAGTCGGCCGACAGCGCCGACCCCTTCATCGCCCTCGTACGCAGCGCGGCCGGTGACCAGGCGGCCGCCAAGGCACTGCTGCGGGCCATGCGCGAGGAGAGCATCGCCGCCTACCGCACCGCGCTCACCGGCCCGGACGTCCCACTGCGGGTCGACCTGCTCGGCGCGCACCTCATCGGGGTCACGTTCAGCCGGTACGTCCTGGCTGACGGCCCCATCGCGGCCATGTCGGCCGGCGAGCTGACCCGCTACCTCACGATGACGCTCGACGGCATCCTGTTCGGCTCCGCAGGGACGGCCCCCGCGTCGTCCTGATCGGGCCCGCTGCCCCGAGCACCTGCCGCGGGACGCGTGAGGATATGATCCGTCCACTCTTGCGGACTTTGCGAGAAAAGGGCTGATTTGTCGCACCCCCCACGCCCGGACCTCTCCCCGCCGGTGACGGGCGAACGTCGATGACGGGCCCACAGCGGTGACGGACGAGACGCTGGCGCGCCTCCAGTTCGCGGCGACCGCCGGTTTCCACTGGCTGTTCGTGATGCTCACCCTCGGCCTCGCCCCGCTGATCGCGGTGATGCACACCCGGCACGCCCTCCGGGGCACACCGCTCCTGGAGCGCATGACCCGGTTCTGGGGGCAGATCTACGTCGTGAACTACGTGCTGGGCATCGTCACCGGCCTGGTCATGGAGTTCCAGTTCGGGCTCGCCTGGAGCGGCCTGGCCGAGTACGCCGGCAACGTCTTCGGCGCCCCGCTCGCACTCGAGACGATCGTCGCCTTCTTCGCCGAGTCCACCTTCCTGGGCATGTGGATCTTCGGCTGGGGGAAGCTGCCCAAGGCGGTGCACGTCACGTTGATCTGGCTGGTCACCCTCACCGCGTACGCCTCGGCGTACTGGATCATGGTGGCCAACGGCTTCCTGCAGCACCCGGTGGGGCACGAGGTGCGCGGCGGCGTCGCCTACCTCACCGATTTCGGCGCCATGCTCACCAACCCCAACGCGATCAACGCGCTGGTTCACGCCGCCACCGCCGCGCTGATGACCGGTGGAGTGTTCGTGGCGGGGGTGAGCTCCTACCACTTCCTCAAGCGCACGGCGGAGCGGGAGTTCTTCCGCGCGTCGCTGCGGCTCGGCCTGTTCGTGGCCACGCCAGCGGCGTTCGTCGCGCTCTACTACGGGTTCGTGCAGATCCCGACGCTCGTGGACACCCAGCCGATGAAGGCGGCGACCCTGCGGGGCCACATCGACGACCTCGGCTCCCTGCGGGTCGAGGACGTGCAGGCGCAACTGGCGCAGCGGTTCGGCGCGGGGGACTACCGGCCGCCCACCTGGATCGCCACCGCCTTCGACGTCATGCAGAACGTCGGCTATCTGATCTTCCTGCTGATCGTCGTGGCCCTCGTCCTGCTCTACCGGGACTGGTACCTCCGGTTCCGCCCGGCGGCGTACCTGATGCTGGTCGCGGTGCCCCTGCCCTTCGTCGCCGCGCTCGGCGGATGGCTGCTGCGCGAGGTGGGACGCCAGCCGTGGGCGGTGTACGGCGAGCTCACGACGGCCGCCGCGCGGTCGCCCGTCGGCTCGATGGCGGCGTCTCTGGTCCTGTTCTGCGGGGTGTTCCTCGCGCTGGGGGTCGCCGACGTGGCGCTGATCGTCCGGTACGCCCGCCGCGGCCCGGCCGAAACCGACCTGGGCGGATCACCCGGCGACGGGCAGGCGGAGCGGCCCACAACGTCACTCGCCCTGTGAAAGAGGAGCCCTCGTGACTCTCGGACTCGTGTGGCCGGCCCTGCTCGGGCTGCTGTTCGCCGGCTACTTCGTCCTGGCCGGTCTCGACTACGGCGTGCAGATGCTCACGCCCCGGCTCGGCCGTGACGACCGCGAGAGGCGGGCGCTGCTCAACGCCTTCGGCCCGTTCTTCCTCGGCAACGAGGTCTGGCTGGTGGCCGCGTCCGGGGTGCTGTTCGGCGCCTTCCCCTTCCTGGAGGGACGGCTGCTGTCCGGGATGTATTTCCTGTTCACGGCGATCCTGGCCGGAATCGTCGTCGGCAACGCCGCCGTACAGCTGCGCAGCCGCCACCGGGGCGCCGCGGCACGCCGCCTCTGGGATGGGTTGATCTTCCTGGGCGGGCTGGTGCCCGCCGTGGGGTGGGGGCTCGTGGCCGGCCGCATCCTCGCCGGGGTGCCGCTGGACGCCCGGAACGCCTTCTCCCTCGGACCGGCCGACCTGCTCGACCCGTTCGTGCTGCTGTGCGGCGCCACGACCGCCGCGGTGTTCCTCGCGCACGGGGCGGCCTTCCTGGCATGGCGGACCGACGGCGAGCCGGGCGCGCGGGCGGCGAGGGCCGGCCGCCGCGGCCTGCTCGTGGCCGCCGCGGCGGCGGCCGCCGTCCTCGTCACCGGCTCCCTCTCCTCGGCGCGGCACGCCCTCGTCCACCCGTGGCCCGCCTTCGTGGCCGGCGCCGCCTTGGTGATCGCGCTCCTCGCTGGGGCGGCTCTGCTGCGGGCGGGCCGTACGGGCCCTGCTCTCGCCGCGACCTCGTGCGCGGCCGCCCTGCCCGTCGTCGCCCTCGGCGCCGGCCTGCGCCCCTTCGCGCTGGTCTCCTCCAGCGCCCCCGGCACCGGCCTGCGACTGGCCGCTGCGATGGCGGAGGCGAGCACCCTGCGGCTGCTGGCGGGCTTCGCCGCGGTCATGGTGCCGCTGATGCTCCTCGCCCAGGTCTGGAACTGGTGGATGTTCCGCGACCGAACCGGCCGTACGCCGACGTACCTGTAGCCCTCCCGCCGACCGAGACCGATTCTTGACGAATGCCGGTCACTAGGATGGGTAGCCCGTTGAGACGGTGGGCGGCCGGGACCGCTCGGGGGTGGTGGCACGGTGACCGTCAGTGCAGAGGTGCAGATCACGGATCTGGCAATCAATGATCACGCGTGCCTGACCTTCGGTGAGCCGGAAGAACTGCTCGACCTCACGGCCGCGTTCGTACGGGACGGGCTGGCGGGAGGGCTGCGCGTCGTCTGGTTGTGCGAGGAGCCGCAGGGAGCGCTGGCCGAGCTGAACCGCCGCGGGATAGCCGTGCAGTCCGCCACCGCGAGCGGCCGGATGGACGTCGTCGCCTCTCAGGAGGGCCTGCTGTCCGGGCAGGTCTTCACGGTGGATCACGCGATGGGGTGGCTGAGCTCCCAGATGGAGCTGACCGCGCACGAGGGCTACTCGGGGCTGCGGGTGGCCCTCGACATGGGCTGGGCGCTGCGGCCGGTCCACGGTGTCGAGCAACTGCCCGCCTTCGAGGAGCAGATCGCGACGATCCTGTCGGACAGCAGCGTGTCGGTGCTGTGCCAGTACGACCGGGAACGCTTCGACCCGGTCACCCTCGCCTCGGTCTCCCCGTTCCACACGCGGGCGGTCGCCGCGGCCACCTATCACGACGACCCTTTGCTGCGGATCTGCCGCCAGTACGCGCCTCCCGGCATCCGGGTGGCGGGACAGATCGACCGGGCGGCCGAGGACGCCCTGGCCCTGGCGCTGAGCGAGGCGATCAGGACGGAGGGCCCCGTCACGATCAACATGGCCGAGCTGTCCTTCATCGACCTGTCCTGCACCCGGACCATCATCGACGTGGCACGGAGCCTGGCGCCGGCCCGCAGGGTCGTCCTGCGATGCAGCCCAGCCATCGTGCCGCGGTTCGTGCTGCTCGGCGCGCAGGGCATTCCCGGGATCAGCCTGGTGACCGCGCATGAGCGATGACGGAACCAACCACGCCTCCCGCCTCGCCTCGGGCTCCGGCAGCGGCGAGCGGGACGCCGCGACGCCGGTGCTGATCCTCGACCAGCCCTTCGACCGCGGGTCCCTCTACCCCCTGCGGGAGACGCTGCACGCGCACGTCGTCCACGCCGGGCTGCCCCATGGACGGTCCGTGGACCTGGTCCTCACCGTCCACGAGCTCGCCACCAACGTGGTCTTCCACGGCTCGGGAACCGGGCAGGCGAGGATCTGGCAGCTCGACGGCGTGCTGCGGTGCGAGGTCGGCGACCCCGGCTCGTCCGACCACGACACCGCCGCGTGGCCGGTCAAGCACGGGCACGGGCTGTGGCTCGCCCGCTACCTGTCGGACCGGTTCACAATCGCCTCCGGCCCGGACGGCACCCTCGCCACGGCCGACTTCGCCCTCCCCGGGCCCGGATCGCATCGGTCCGCCACCCCACGGCTGCGCCGTCTCGACTCACACGCCGTCCTGGAGCTGGACGGCGCCCTCGACGAGCAGGCGGCCCCCCGGATCACTGCGGCGGTCGGGGAGCTCGTCTCCGGCACACCGGCGGCAGGGCTGGTGATCGACCTTTCCGCGGTGACCTACTGGGACAGCACCGGCATCACCGCCCTGATCGTGGCGCAGCAGCGCGTGGCGGAGACGACGGCGGGGATGCTGGTCCTGACCGGCCTCGCCGCCGAGTTCGCCGAGCGCCTCGACGCGCTCAGCCCGGTTCCGTTCACGACCCGCGAGACACCCGCCAAGGCGGTCCACCTGTTCCCGCTCCCCTGAAGCGGCTGATCATCTGGTCGGTGGAGCCGTCACAGCTCGACGACGACCTTGACGTCCTGCGGCCCGGCGGTGAAGGCGTCCCGGAACGACTCCAGCGGCACCCTGCGGGTGATCAACCGGTTCAGCCAGCCGAGGTCGGCCTTGGCCAGGGCGTCGGCCGCGGTGGCGTAGTGGCCGCAGTTGGCGTTGACCGAGCCGATGAGCACATCGTTCTCCAGCACGATGTCGCGGTTGAGGCTGCCCGCGTCGAGCGTGATCCGGCGCCCGGCCGAGGAGACACCGGTGAGACAGACGATGCCGTAGGGCGCGGTGTTCGCGGCCACGGCGAAGATGACCGGTCCCACGCCGGTCGCCTCGATGACCACGTCGGGGCGCACCTTCGCGGCGACCTCCCCGGCGTCCTCGCAGTGGTAGACCGCGCCGAGGTCCCGCACGAGGGCCGGTTTCGGGCCGTCCGTGACCCGGTCGAGGACGTGCACCTCCAGCCCGCGCTGCACGCCGAGCAACGCCGCGAGCAGGCCGACCGGCCCGGCGCCGGTGACCAGCGCGGTCGTCGGCGCGAACCAGGCCCGGGCGCCGACCTTCTCGACCTCGTCCCAGGCCTTGGCTACGACGCTGGTGGGTTCGAGGAGCATTCCGACGTCGGCCAGCCCGGGATCGAGCCGGACGGCGTAGTCCGGCTCGACCACCCAGCTCTGGCTGGCGAATCCGTCCAGTTCCTTGATGCCGCGCTCGGTGTAGCGGCCGTTGCGGCACATGTCGAACTGCCCGTGCGCGCAGGCGCCGCACGGCACCGGGTCGGGCCGCCGGACCACTCCGACCACCAGGTCCCCCGGGGCGAAGCCGCTGCCGGAAGGCGCCTGCCGCACCCTGCCCAGCGATTCGTGGCCGATGACCAGGCGTTCGCGGCCGGGCGGGGCCCAGCCGTACTCCCCGGCGGCGATCTCCTTGTCGGTGCCGCACACGCCGGCGGCGAGACCCTCGACGAGCAGGTCCCCCTCGCCCGGCTCGGGATCGGGGACCTCGGTGACGGCCAGGGAGTCCTTCTGCAGCGGTATGACGGTGAGAGCGCGCATCAGCGCTCACCTCCAACGTGTTGGCGGCCGTGGGCGACGTGCTCGGCCGGCCGGGCCCCGGACAGGTGGCGGGCCGCGTTCACGAGCCCGACGTGGCTGAACGCCTGGGGCGTGTTGCCGAGCTGCCGCCCGGTGACGGGGTCGTACTCCTCACTCAGCAGGCCGAGATCGTTACGAAGAAGCAGCAGCCGTTCGAACAACTCGTACGCCTCCCGATGGCGGCCGATGCCGTACAAGGCGTCGGCGAGCCAGAACGTGCAGGTGACGAACACCCCCTCGGTGCCGGGAAGGCCGTCCACGTTGCCGTCGGCCCGCGGCTCGTATCGCAGCAGGAAACCGTCGGAGCACAGCTCGCGTCGCACCGCCTCGACGGTGCCGGCCACCCGCGGGTCGTCCCAGGGCAGGAACCCCACCCGGGGGATCAGCAGCAGGGCGGCGTCCAGCCCCTCGGAGCCGTAGAACTGGGTGAACGTGCCCCGCCCGGCGTCGTAGCCGCGGTCGCAGACCTCGGCGTGGATCTTGTCGCGGGTGGCGCGCCACCGGTCCACCGGCCCGTCCAGGCCGAAGCGTTCGACGGCCTGTACGGCGCGGTCCAGGCCCGCCCACGCCATGACCTTGGAATGGACGAAGTGGCGGCGGTCGCCGCGCACCTCCCACAGCCCGTTGTCCGGGTCGTCCCAGTGGCCTTCCAGGAAGTCCAGCAGCGCCCGTTGCAGGTCCCACGCCTGCTCGTCGGCGTGGATGCCGGCCGTCCTGGCCAGGTGCAGCCCGTCGAGGACCTCACCCCACACGTCGAGCTGGAACTGCCCGGACGCCGCGTTGCCGACCCGCACCGGAGCCGCGCCGTCGTAGCCGCCCAGCCAGTCGAGCGTGTGTTCCGGCAGGCGGCGGGTGCCGTCGATGCCGTACATGATCTGCAGGTCGGCCGGGGCTCCGGCCGCGGCCCGCAGCAGCCACTCCCGCCAGGCCCTGGCCTCGGCGACGAAGCCGGTGCCCAGCAGCGCCTGCAGCGTGAACGTCGCGTCGCGCAGCCAGCAGAACCGGTAGTCCCAGTTGCGCGGCCCGCCCGGCTGCTCCGGCAGCGATGTGGTGACCGCGGCCACGATGCCGCCGGTCGGCGCATAGGTCAGCGCCTTCAGCACGACCAGTGATCGGCGCACGGCCTCCTCCCACCGGCCCTCGTGCCGGAAGCCGCGCATCCACGACGTCCAGAACGCCTCCGTGTCGGCGAGGGCCTTGTCCGCGTCCACCGGACGCGGCATGCGCTCGTGCGAAGGCCGATAGGTCAGCACGAACGGCACCCGCTGCCCGGCAACCACCTCGAATTCAGCATAGGTGGTCATATCCTCGCCGCGGAGCGGCACCGGTGTCTTCAGCCAGGCGGCGTCCGGTCCGGCGACGGCCGCGAGCCGCCCGTCCTGGTGCCGCACCCAGGGCACGATGTGCCCGTAGTCGAACCGCAGCCGCAGCGCCATGCGCATCGGCACCCGCCCGCTGACGCCCTCCACGACGCGCACCACGTCGGCCGCCTCACCCCGTGGCGGCATCGCGTCGATCACGCGTACGGATCCCTCGGGGGTGTCCCACTCCGTCTCCAGGATCAGGGAGTCGCCCCGGTAGCGGCGGCGCGTGCACAGCCCGCCGGCCGCGGGGGCGAGGCGCCACAGGCCCGCCCGCTCGTCGCCGAGCAGGGCGGCGAAACAGGCGGGGGCGTCGAACCGGGGCAGGCACAACCAGTCGATCGACCCGTCGCGCCCCACCAACGCGGCCGTGTGCAGGTCGCCGAGCAGCCCGTAGTCCTCGATCCGCAGTGCCACCGCGCCTCCCCCCTCCGGGGGTCGATCTCGCGAACAAGGCCCGCGCTACCCGGGCAAAGGGCACGTATGCACAGGTTGATCAACAGTGGCCCCGAGCGGCTCCGCGGCCTACCCACCTTTGCGCGTTCGCCGGGACGGCGCGTCTCACGGTGCGGGCGAGCAGGTCGGCACGACAAGGGCGCCCGCACAGCGGGCGCCCCATCGTGATTGTCAGTCGGTGCCGAGCTCCGTGGCGGCCCGGTCAGTCGGTGCCGAGCTCCATGGCGGCCTGGTCGAGCAGCTCCTCCTCGGTGGAGACCTCACCGCGAGAGGCGATCGCCTCGGCCCCGCCCTCGGGCATCGCGCCGATCAGCCCGGTCGAGGCCGCCTGGGCGGCTCCGATCAGCGCCGGCTGCTGGCTGCCGACCATGCCCATCCTGGCGTACTGCTCCAGCTTGGCGCGAGAGTCGGCGATGTCGAGGTTGCGCATCGTCAGCTGTCCGATGCGGTCCACCGGGCCGAAGGCGGAGTCCTCGGTGCGCTCCATCGAGAGCTTGTCCGGGTGGTAGCTGAACGCCGGTCCGGACGTGTCCAGCACGGAGTAGTCCTCACCGCGCCGCAACCGCAGGGTCACCTGCCCGGTCACCGCCATGCCGACCCAGCGCTGCAGCGACTCGCGCAGCATCAGCGCCTGCGGGTCCAGCCAGCGGCCCTCGTAGAGCAGCCTGCCCAGCCGCCGCCCCTCGTTGTGATAGCTGGCGAGGGTGTCCTCGTTGTGGATCGCGTTGACCAGCCGCTCGTAGGCCGCGTGCAGCAGCGCCATGCCCGGCGCCTCGTAGACGCCCCGGCTCTTGGCCTCGATGATCCGGTTCTCGATCTGGTCGGACATGCCCAGGCCGTGCCGTCCGCCGACGGCGTTGGCCTCCAGCACCAGATCGACGGCGGAGGGGAACTCCTTGCCGTTGATCGTCACCGGACGGCCCTGCTCGAAGCCGATCGTGACGTCCTCGGTGGCGATCTCGACGTCGGGGTCCCAGAAACGCACGCCCATGATGGGGTCGACGATCTCGATGCCCGTGTCGAGGTGCTCAAGAGACTTGGCCTCGTGGGTCGCACCCCAGATGTTCGCGTCGGTGGAGTAGGCCTTCTCCACGCTGTCCCGGTAGGGCAACCCGTGGGCGAGCAGCCACTCGGACATCTCCTTGCGCCCGCCGAGCTCGTTGACGAAGTCGGCGTCCAGCCATGGCTTGTAGATCCGCAGGGAGGGGTTGGCGAGCAGACCGTAGCGGTAGAACCGCTCGATGTCGTTGCCCTTGAAGGTGGAGCCGTCTCCCCAGATCTGCACGCCGTCCTCGAGCATCGCGCGCACCAGCAGGGTGCCGGTGACCGCCCGCCCGAGCGGGGTGGTGTTGAAGTACGTGCGGCCGCCGGACCTGATGTGGAACGCCCCGCAGGCGAGGGCCGCGAGACCTTCCTCGACCAGGGCCGCCCGGCAGTCGACCAGCCGGGAGAGCTCCGCGCCGTACGCGGTGGCACGCCCCGGCACCGAGGCGATGTCAGGTTCGTCGTACTGGCCGATTTCGGCGGTGTAGGTGCACGGTACTGCACCCTTCTCCCGCATCCATGCGACCGCTACCGAGGTGTCGAGGCCTCCGGAGAAGGCGATCCCGACACGCTCGCCGACAGGCAGAGAAGTGAGCACCTTGGACACGAGTAGAATATATACACGGGAATGCATGATCATGCAATCCCGTGTGGCACGGATGTCGTCATCGGCGACCGTCCGGGCGGGAGCGCCGATCACCGGAGAACGCCGTAGACCTCCTCGCTCACGAGCCTGGCCGCGCCGATGACGCCGGCCTGCGGGCCGAGGTCGCTCATCGTGATCGGCAGATTCCTGGTGGCGAGGGGCGGCGAGCGGCGGTAGATCGCACCGCGGATCTCGGCGAGCAGCACGTGGCCCAGCAGCGTGAGCCCGCCACCCAGCACGATGAGGCTCGGGTTGAAGAACGACACCAGGCCCGCGAGCACCTCGCCCACCCGCCGTCCGCCGTCGCGCACCATCTGGACGGACGTCGCGTCACCCGCGGCGACCGCCTCGCCCACCTGCACGGCGGTCAGCGTGCCGTCGCGTTCGAGGAGTTCCCCGAGCAGGGGTGAGCGCCCGGACCGGGCCGCGGCGAGCGCGTCGCGGGCCAGCGCGTCGCCGCCGAAGGACGCCTCCAGGCATCCCGTGTTGCCGCAGACACAGATCTCGCCCGAATCGGCGACCGGTATGTGCCCGATATACCCCGCGCACCCGTCCATGCCGCGATAGAGCTCGCCCTTGGCGACGATTCCGCAGCCGATGCCCGCGCCGACCTTGACGAACAGGAAGTTCTCGGCGGTGCCGGCCGCACCGGCGTGTTGTTCGCCCAGGGCCATTGCATTGACATGGTTGTCGAGTACGACCGGACAATCGAACCGCATGCCGAAGACATCGCGGATCGGATAACCGTCCCACCCCGGCATGATCGGTGGCGAGATCGGGATACCGCGAGAGAAGTCGACCGGGCCGGGCACGCCGACGCCGACGCCCATCGGCCGGTCCACTCCCGATTTCAGGAGCAGCCGGCGGCTCTGTTCCATGGCGAGTTCGAGCACGGGCTCGGGACCCTGGCGTACGTCGCATTCGGCGCGCTCGAATGCGAGAACGCGCAGCCTGCCGTCGGTGACCGCGGCGGAAACCGAGGTCGCGCCGATCGCGACGCCGACGAACCGGACCCGCCCGGCGAGATCGACAACGGTCGACCGGCGCCCTCCACGAGACGCGGCGGGCCCGATTTCCTCGACGAGTTGAAGCGCCGTAAGCCGGCTGAGTTCCGTCCCGATCGTGGTGCGTGACACTTCGAAGTGTTCTGACAGCTGAATGCGTGATTGCGGACCGGCGTCACGCAATCGCGTAAGTATTTTGGCCTGAAGCCGTGTTTCGGCTCGCCCTGGCACCGAGGTCTCCACCTCCCAAGTTTCTCACCGGGCGGCGCCTCGCCGGGCATCCTCGCGTAGTCCGGCGGCGGCCGGAATTTCACCGCGCCCACTCTTCCGGGAAGGATTTTGTGAGGAAGTCCGGTCGGCTCCGGAGACCGCCCGGCGATGAAACTTTCATTGCCGGGCTCGGGCCGGAACTCCGCTTTTAATCGGCCGTGGCCGGCGGCCCGGCCGAAGGTTCCCCTTCCGGCCGGGCGCCGAGAGCCGGCCCGAGGGACGGGTCACCCGTCGGCGGACTCGGAGAGGGCGCGCCACTCCCGCCAGGTGTCCAGGCGTTCGGCGTAGGCCCGCTCGGCGATCGGCAGGCAGTAACTCCCCAGGAACAGGCGCAACGGGGGCCGTTCCGCGTCCACGACCGAGAGGACCGCCTCCGCCGTGACCTCGGCGTCGATCGGTTTCCTGCCCGCCGCGGCGGCCCGGCGAGCCTCCCGGACGTGCTCGTACGCGGGATGCGGCTCGGCGTGGACGGCCGACGATCCACTCCAGTCGGTGCCGTACGGGCCGGGCTCGATGATCGTTACCTTGATGCCGTACGGGGCGACCTCCTGGGCGAGCGACTCGCTGAACGCCTCCAGGCCCCACTTCGACGCGTTGTAGAGCCCAAGCATGGGAAACGCGGCGACGCCGCCGATGCTCGACACCTGCAGGATGTGGCCCCGTCCGCGTTCCCGCATCCCGGGCAGCACGGCCTGGGTGATCCAGAGCGCGCCGAGCAGGTTCGTCTCCAGCTGAGCTCTCGCCTGGGCTTCGGTGACCTCCTCCACCGCTCCGAAAAGGCCGTACCCGGCGTTGTTGACGACGACGTCGATCCCGCCGAAGCGTTCGGCCCCCCGGTCCACCGCGGCGAAGGCGGCCTCCCGGTCGGTGACGTCGAGCGTCAACGGGAGGATCGCGTCGCCGAACTCGTCGGCGAGCGGCTTCAGCGCGGCGACGTCGCGCGCCGTCGCGACGACCCGGTCGCCGCGCCGCAGCGCCGCCCGCGTCCACACGTTTCCGAAGCCGCGGGACGCTCCCGTGACGAACCAGGTGATTGCGTTTCCGGTACTCATGACAATCACTCTGCCTCCCCGCGGGACGGCGCAGCCATCACCGTGACAGGGTCACCATCGGGCGCTGCGTACAGTGGCGGGTGACATGCCCGGCACCAACGCTCTCGGCAGCTTCCTCAAGGCCCGCCGCGCGCTCGTACGCCCGGAGGACGCCGGGCTGCCCGCGCTCGGGCGGCGCCGCGTGGCCGGGCTGCGCCGCGACGAGCTGGCCGCGCTCGCGGGCGTCAGCCTCGCCTACCTGACCCGGCTTGAGCAGGGCCGGGACCGCAACCCCTCCGAGCAGGTGCTCGACGCGCTCGGGGCCGCCCTGCGCCTCGACGCCGACCTCACTGCCCACCTCCACGCCCTGGCCCGTGACGCGTCGAGACCGAACGGCGGCCCGGCCCGCCGGGCGCGCGAGCGACCGGCCCCGGGGGCCGGGTCTCTCCTCGACGCGTGGGTGGGCATACCCGCCTACCTGCGGGGACGGCGGTTCGACGTGCTGGCCGCCAACGCGCCGGCGATGGCCCTCGCGCCCATGTATCGGCCTGGCCGCAACCTCGTCCGAGACGTCTTCCTCGATCCTTACGCTCGGGCGCTGTTCCCCCAGTGGGACGCCGTCGCCGCCGACTCGGTCGCCGCGCTCCGGGCCGTGGCCGGCGCCGACCTCGGCGACCCGGCCCTGCGCGAGCTGGTCGAGGAGCTGTCGGCGGCCTCCGAGGACTTCCGCCGCCTGTGGGAACGCCACGACGTCCGCCCGACGCGATACGAGACGAAGGAGTTCGCCCATCCCGTCGCCGGACCGCTCGTCCTGCGGCGTCACAGCCTGACGGTCGCCGGGACGGACGGCCAGGTCGTCATCGCCTACCAGGTCGAGCCCGGAACGCCCTCGGCCGCCGCGCTCGCCAGGCTCACCGCTCCCGGACCGGATCACGACGCGACCCGCTTGCCGTAGGCCGCCCGTGCGTCACACGGGCCAGCCGCCCCGCTTGCGCGGTGACCTGAGCGGCACGGCGGGCGACAGCGGGGAGGCCGCGCCGGGAGACAGGGCGTCGAGGACGAGCGCGAGGTAGCGCCGCCAGCCGTCGCTGCCGCGATCCATCGTCCACAGGACGCCCATCAGCATGACCATGATCCGCGGCAGGTCGTCGGGGACGAGGTCGGCACGGATGAGACCCGCCTCCTGCCCGCGCCGGGCCAGCAGGGTCAGCGACTCGATGAACGGGCTGCTGGCCTCCGCGGTGACGGCGCCGGAGTTCCGCGCGGCGGCCAGGGTGTTGTGTTCCCGGGCCGCCGTGGACATCGCCGCCTCCAGCACGGCCGTCAGACCGCGCCGGGGATCGTCGTCGCCGAGTGCCCGTTCGATGGCGGGGGCGATGTTCTCGGCGAAGCTCTGGTCGAGGGCCGCCCGGACCAGGCCCGCCTTGTCGGGGAAGTGACGGTAGAGCGTCGCGATGCCGACCCCGGCGCGGCGGGCGATGTCTTCGAGCAGCGCGTCGGGGCCCTGCTCGGCCCAGACCTCCCGGGCCGCGCGCAGGATCCTGCCGGAGTTGCGTGCGGCGTCGGCGCGCAGCCGCCGTGAGCTCTCGGTGGTCACCACCACAGGTTAACAAAAGTGATAGGTGACTATCGATTAGCTCGGTACCCTCGTCAGGGCTCGTCCCAGGTGACCGGCATGTGCTCGGGCCCTCGGGTGGACAACCCCGTCTTCCACACGACGTCGTCCTCGTGGCCGGCGAAGCGCAGTCCCGGCAGCCGGGCGAGCAGCGTACGCAGAGCGACCTGAAGCTCCATCCGGGCGAGCGGGGCGCCGAGGCAGTGGTGCGCCCCGTGCCCGAACCCCACATGCGAGGCCTGCTGACGGTCGAATTCGAGTTCGCCGGGGTTCGTGTAGACCGACTCGTCGCGGTTGGCCGACACCAGGCTCACGACCACCGCCTGCCCGGCGCGCACCGTGACGCCGCCGAGCTCGACGTCCTCCAGCGCGTAGCGGGCGATGGAAGCGCCGCCTCCGAGCGGGACGAAGCGCATCAGCTCTTCGACCGCCCTGGGGATCAGGTCGAGGTCCGCCCGCAGCGCCGCGATCTGCTCGGGGTGGGTGAGCAGCACGTAGACGAAGTTCGGGATCTGCGTGGCCGTCGTCTCGTGACCGGCGACCAGTAGCGCCTCGGCCAGCGACAGCATCTCCTCCTCCGACAGCCTCTCCTCGTTGTCGCGGGCCGCGACGAGCGCGCTGAGCAGATCGTCCTTCGGGGCCTGCCGGCGCTCGGCGATCAGGCCGGCCATGTACTCGCGGAGCAGGCCCATGCAGCGCGTCACCTCATCGGGGGTGAACCGCGTGGTGGACAGCAGCGCGTCCGACCAGGTCCGGAAGTCGACCCGGTCCTCGACGGGAACGCCCAGCAACTCGCAGATGACCGTGATCGGCAGCGGCAGCCCGAAGTCCTCGACGAGGTCGGCCGGGGCGCCCTTGACCAGCATCGCGCCGACGAGCTCGTCGGCGATCTCCTGGGTCCGCGGCCGCAGCAGCTCGATCCGCCGTACGGTGAACGCCTTCGACACCAGCCTGCGCAGTCTGCTGTGCTCGGGCGGGTCGAAACTGAGGATGGTGCCGGGGCGGGACCGGTGGGGCCGCATCCGCGGCTCGTCGCGGCCGATCGCCGCGGCCCGGCTGAACCGCGGGTCGCCGAGCACGACCTTGACGTCCTCATAGCGGGTCGCGAGCCACGCGGGTTCACCGTAGGGCAGCCGGACCCGGCTCAGCGGTTCCTCCTGCCGCAACCGGGAGAAGAGCGGGTCCACCTCCAGCCGCTCCACCTGGCCGAAGGGGAAGGTCCGGGGTTCGGCAGTGGTCATGATGCCTCCAGAGCGGATCATCGTTCAGCACGAGCCGTCGAGCGCCACTTGATAGTCAACTATCACATGACTCGTGTAAATAGATCAACGCAAGTGGGGGCAAAATCTCACCGAGGGGATGGACCGCAGGCCGGAGCGCCTGGGAGCGCCTGGGAGCGCCGGAACTACCGGCCGTCGGGGTCGCCGTCGTGGACGGTCGCGATGTCCGCCAGCCCGGAGATGGTCAGGACGGGAGTCAGCAGCGGATTGGCGATGAGGGTGATGCGGTCGGCGTGCGCGAAAAGGACGCTCAGGCCCGCGCTGTCGAGGTATTCGACGGAGGTCAAATCGAGGACGACGGGCCCCGGCGTGCTTTCGAGAGCGGCCTCCAGGGCGTCGGTGTTGCTCATGTCGATCTCACCGGCCGCGGTCAGGAGAGCGGCGCCGTCCGGGCGAACCCCAGGAGTGAGGGTCAGGGGCGTGGTCATCAGGCGATCCTCATCTGCATGTCGACGGTGGTCCCGTACGGGCCGGGGGTGATGGTGACCTGCTGCATCATGGCGCGCATGAGCGCGACACCGCGGCCGCGGTGGGCGTTCGCCTCCGGCTCGGGGGACTTCCAGCGGCCGGTGTCGGCGACGGTGAGACGCAGGTTGTCGACCGACGCCTCGGCCCGCAGACGGACGACGTCGCCAGGGGTGTGGCGGTGGCCGTGCTCGATGGCGTTCGCGCACGCCTCACCGGCGGCGACCAGGATGTTCTGAACGATCTGGGCCGGCAGGTCGCACTGGCCGAGCCAGCTCCGCAGGGCCTTGCGGACGGGCGCCAGCTGGGACGACTCGGCGGGGAAGCTCATCTCCAGCGGGGCCGGGTGCCGGTAGAGCAGCAGAGCCACGTCGTCGTCGTAGCCGTCGGCGGGCGCCAGGCGGATCATCACCTGGGTGGCGAGGTCGTCGACGGCGACGTTCCTGCCGTCCTGGACGGCCTGGCTGGCCTGGTCGATGCCCGAATACAGCGGGCGGCGGCGGCGCTCGACCAGGCCGTCCGTGTACAGCATGAGCGTGGCGCGCGCGGGGATGATCGTCTCGCTCTCCGGGCGGGTCGCCCCAGGGCGTACGGCCAGGGGAACGGAGCGCCCGCCGTCGAGCAGGCCCGTGCTGCCGTCGGGGTGGGCGAGGATCCCCGGCGGATGCCCGGCGCTGGAGTAGGACAGGCGCCCGGTCTCCGGGTCGAGGACGGCGCAGAAGACGGTGGTGCACCTCGCGCCGGGGACGCCGGCGGCGAACTGGTCCAGTGCCATGAGCACGCGGGCCGGGCTGTCGTCCTGCAGCAGCAGCGCGCGGCACGCGCTGCGCAACTGCCCCATGACGGCGGCGGCGTCCACCCCGCGCCCGACGCAGTCGCCGACGACGATGCCGATGCGTCCCCCCGGCAGGGCGATCGTGTCGTACCAGTCGCCGCCGACCTCAAGGGGCCGGGTGGCGGGCTCGTAGCGTACGGCGAACCCCTCGGGAAGCCGGGCGGGGCCGAGGATGGCGCGCTGCAGCGCGATGGCGGTCTCGCGTTGCTGGTCGATCTGGTGGGCGCGCACCAGTCCCTGGGCGAGACGCCCGGCCAGCAGCGACAGCAGCACCTGGTCCTCGCCGGTGAAGGGCCGGCGGTCGCCGAAGCCGATGCGCAGGGCCATCTGGCCCTCGGGGTGCTCCAGCAGGATGCCGACCCCGTCGCGGTCGGCGACCGGGGTGAGCAGCGGCCGCCGCAGCAGATCGGTGACCACCCGGCGGCGATCGTCCGGCAGCCCGTGCCAGTCCACCGGCTCGCCGTCGACGGTCAGGGTCGGCTCCTCGCCGTGGTCGAAGACGGCGGCCAGAACCGACCGGGCGCGCCACAGGCTCCGCAGTTCCCGCAGTGCGCCGGTCAGCGCGTGGGAAAGGCTCCCGGCCTGGGACAGGCCGGTGCTCAGCGAGGCGAGGGCGCTCTCGCGCTGGATGGCGTAATGCTCGGCGGTGACGTCGCGGAAGGTGCCGACGACGACGTTCCGCCCGGTGTCGGGATCCTGCGCCTGGTTGAAGGTGACGCTGATCCACAGCCGGTGCCCGTCGCGGTGGGTGACCGGGATGGTGTAGCTGCCCTGGCCGGGACCGAGAAGGCCGCTGAAGGCGTCGGCGACCTGCTGGTGAGCGGCGGGATCGGTGGCGGCGTCCGGCCACCACGGATGGATCGGCGTGTAGGGGAGGCTCTCGGGGCCGTAGCCGAGGATCTCGGCGAAGGCGTTGTTGATCTCGATGACGGCGCCCTGCTCGTCGCAGACGAAGAACGCCTCCTGCAGCGAGTCCACCAGTGCGCTGCGCCAGCGCGCCTGGTGCTGGCGCAGCCGCGCCATGTCCATGTTCGCCCGCACCCGCGCGAGCAACTCCGCGGCGGCGAAGGGCTTGACCAGGTAGTCGTCGGCTCCGGCCTGCAAGCCCTCGATGGACGCCTCCTGGCCCGCCCGGGCCGACAGCAGCACCACGGGCACGGCGGCGGTGCGCGGATCGGACCGCAGCGCCGCGACCAGGGACAGACCGTCCAGACGCGGCATCATCACGTCGCTGACCACGAGGTCGGGGGCGTCCGCGCGGATGGCGTCCAGGGCCTCCATCCCGTCGCTCGCGGTGCTGACGAGATAACCGGCGCCGTTGAGGAGCCGGACGAGATACCCGCGCATGTCGGCGTTGTCGTCGGCGACCAGCACGCGCGCCGGGACCGCCGAGCCCTTGGACCGGGTGGTGGAGCCGTCGTGGGACGGCAGCCCCATCGCGTCCCCGGCGGGCTCACGGCCGTCGTCGGCGGGCAGCCAGCGCAGCGCCTCTTCGACGTACGGGTCCGCGGTGGTGGCGCCGGCGCCGACGCCGGCCGTGGTGATCCCCTCGACGGGCAGGTGCGCGGAGCCGTACGGCAGGCGGATGGTGAAACGGGTGCCCTCGCCCTCGACGCTGTCGGCGCCGATGGTGCCGCCGTGCAGGCTCACCAGCTCGTGCACGAGGGCCAGCCCGATGCCGCTTCCCTCGTTGGACCGCGAGCGCGCGTTCTCGATGCGGTGGAACCGCTCGAACAGCCGCGGCACCTCCTCGGCCGGGACGCCGATCCCCGTGTCGGTGACGGTCACCACCGCGTGGTCGTCCTCCCGGCGCACGGTGACGCCGATCGCGCCCTGGAAGGTGAACTTCAACGCGTTGCTGAGCAGGTTGAGCACCACCTTCTCCCACATGCCGCGGTCGATGTAGACCGGCTCGTCAGAGGGAGGGCAGTCGACCCGGAAGTCCAGGCCCGCCTTGTCGACGGCGGAGCGGAAGAGGCTGGCCAGCTCGGCGGTGACGGTGGCCAGGTCGACCGGCTCATAGCTGGCCTGCATCCGGCCGGCCTCGATGCGGGAGAAGTCGAGCAGGGTGTTGACCAGCTTGCCCAGCCGCAACCCGTTGCGGCGGATGACCTCCAGCTCCTCGCGCACCTGCGGGTCGGCTCCCTGCAGGCGCCCGCGCAGTTCCTCCACCGGCCCCATGATCAGGGTCAGCGGCGTGCGGAACTCGTGACTGATGTTGGAGAAGAAGACGGTCTTCGCACGGTCGAGCTCGGCCAGCTCCTCCGCCCGCCGCTGCTGGGCCTGGTAGCTGCGGGCGCTCGCGACGCCCGCCGCGACGTGCCCCGCGGCCAGCTCGATGAACCCGCGGTACGCCTCGTCCAGAGGGCGGTAGCGGTTGAGCCCGGCCACCAGGAACCCGTACGGCGCACTGCCCTGCTGGAGCAGCGGCACCACCAGCGCCTGCGTGGGCGGCTCCGGCCAGTTTCCGGCCGGCAGACCGGTGAACGGGGCCCCATCGAGTGGGACAGGGTCGAGCGGCACGATCACCGACTCTCCCCGGGCCAGCGCCGCCGCGGGCCAGATCGCGTCCGGGGCGTCGGCCGGCAGCGTGAGAGGGGCGGCCGGATGCCCGGCGGCATCGCCGGTCACCCCCGCCAGCCGTGCGCCGCCGCCGTCCTGGAACAGGTAGGTCAACGTGAACGGAAGGTCGTGCAGATTGCGGCCGAGCTGCCGGCAGGCGAAGGCCAGCATCTCCTGCTCGGTGCGGACCACGCTGGGATCGGAGCCGAGATCCCGAAGGGTCGCCATGCGCCGCTCGCCGATGACCCGCTCGGTCTCCTCGCTGACGACGCACAACATGCCGACCACGGTGCCGGAGTCGTCCCTGAGGGGGCTGTAGGAGAACGTGTGGTAGCTCTCCTCCGGATAACCGGCGCGCTCCAGGAACAGCAGCAGCGCCTCGTCCCAGGTCGCCTCCCCCGTGGCCAGCACGGTGTCGATCCGCGGGCCGATGTCGTCCCAGATCTCCGCCCAGACCTCGCTGGCGGGCCGGCCCAGCGCCCACGGGTATTTCCGGCCCAGGGTGTCGCGGCGGTAGGCGGCGTTGCAGAAGAAGGTCAGCTCCGGCCCCCACGCCATCCACATGGAGAACCGGGACGACAGCAGGATGCTCACCGCCGTCTGCAGGCTCTGCGGCCACTCCTCCGGCGGCCCGAGCGGGGTCGCCCGCCAGTCCACCAACGCCAGGTCCCGGCCGACCTCGTCGTCGACCGAGAACACCCCGGCTCCGGCCGCTGTCGACGGCCCCCGCTCAGCGTCCTCACAGCGCGTCACTTGACACCCTTTCGTTCACGCCGAGCCCACCCCAGCCACGCCGGACTCCGTACCACGCCGTTGCCGCGCGGCAGGCCTCGCAAGGCGGCGGGGAGAGGTCGGTGACACGTGCGCAGCAGGATACTCCCGCGATGTCGAACCCGGATGAATCGCATGAAGCGCGGGTCCGGCGGCCTGCCGGCCCCGTCAGCCGCCCGGGATTGGCCGCGCGGGGGAGCCGGCGTCCCGGGTGGCGAGACGGCCCGGGTGACGGCCCGCGTGACGGCCCGGGTGACGGCCCGGGAAGCGTCCGGGGAGGCGAGCGGGCGCAGCCCGGGCGGCCGGGGGAGGACCTGCGGGTTCTACGCTGAGTCAGGGGCCGTCCTGGCGATGTTCCCCCGTGGTTCCCCTGTGCCGCTGTGCCGGATCTCGTCCGTCCCGGCCCACGCGGTGCCGCCGGCCGTGGTTCGCCGCCACGCGCCGGCGAGAGCCCGGCATGTGGAGAGCGGAACAGTGAAAGGATCGCGAGGGTGACGGCAGGAACCGGTGACATCGAGAAGGCGGCCGATGTGCTGCGCGCCGGAGGCCTCGTGGCCCTCCCGACCGAGACCGTCTACGGTCTGGGCGCCGACGCCGAAAACCCCGCCGCCGTCGCGCGCGTCTTCCAGGTCAAGGGGCGCCCGCCCTCCCACCCGCTGATCGTCCACATCGCCGGCGCCGAGCACCTGGGCGACTGGGCCGAGGACGTGCCCGAGACGGCGCGCCTGCTGGCCGAACGCTTCTGGCCGGGGCCGCTCACGCTGGTCCTGCGGCGCGGTCCCCGGGTGCCTCTCGAAGCGACCGGCGGCCTGGAGACGGTGGCCGTACGCGTGCCCGATCACCCCGTCGCGCTCGCGCTGCTGTCGGCCTTCGGCGGAGGCGTCGCGGCCCCGTCCGCCAACCGCTTCGGCTCGGTCAGCCCCACGACGGCGGACCACGTCCGTGCGGAGCTCGGCGACGCCGTCGACTTCGTGCTGGACGGCGGCTCCTGCGGAGTCGGCGTCGAGTCCACCATCGTCGACGCCACGGGCGACATTCCGAGCATCCTGCGGCCCGGCGGGGTGACGCGCGAGGACCTCGAAGCGGTGCTCGGGCACCCGCTCGCGGTTCCGTCGACGAGCGCCGTCCGGGTGCCCGGCCAGCATCCGTCACACTACGCACCGCGCGCGCGGGTCGTCCTCGTGGAGCCCGGGAAGGTCGTCGCCGAAGCCGAGCTCGCGCAGGAGCTAGGGCACCAGGTGGGCGTCTTTCTTCCCCCCTCCTTCGCGGGCGCCCAGGTGAAGGCGCACGCCGTGGTGACGGTCCCGCATTCGACGGCCGCCTACGCGCGCGGGCTGTACGGGTTCCTGCGCGAGCTCGACCAGCGGGGGTGCGACCTCATCGTCGCGTCCCTGCCGGTGGAGGAGGGGCTGGGACTCGCGATCGCCAACCGGCTCCGCCGCGCCGCGGGGCCCCGGCCCTCGCAGTGACCGGTGGCCAGGTCGCGCCCGCCTGCGCCCGCACCTCGAGACCAGGCCATAGACGAGGCAAGCAATTCCTTCGTCACGTGTTCATGCGATGTCCCGGCAGCCGCCGCACGTGACAGTAGAGCCCGAAGGGCGCACAGCCGGACGGGAGAAGAACCATGACGATCAACCAGACCGTGCCCGATACCGGGTTGGCGGCGGAGGCCACCGAGTTCGTACGCGAGGTCACCAGCGACCTGATCTACCATCACTCACGCCGTGTCTACTTCTTCGGCAGCCAGATGGGGCGGAGACGGGACCTGAGTTTCGACCCGGAGCTGCTCTACATCGGCGCGATGTTCCACGACCTGGGGCTCAACGAGGAGCATCGCGGCAGCGGGCGGCGCTTCGAGGTGGACGGCGCCGATGCCGCCCGCCGCTTCCTGCAGGAGCGCGGTGTGCCCGAAGACAGCGTCCGCCGGGTGTGGACGGCGATCGCCCTGCACACCACCCCCGGCATCCCCGAGTTCATGGAGCCGGAGGTGGCGCTGGTCACCGCGGGTGTGGAGTACGACGTGCTCGGCATCGGCTATCACGATCTCGACGACGCCCAGCGGGCCGAGATCACCGCCCTGCATCCACGGCCGGGTTTCAAAGAGGCGATCCTGCAGGCGTTCACCGAGGGAATCGCACCCAAGCCCGAGACCACGTTCGGCAACGTCAAGGCCGACGTTCTGGAGCGCTACGTGCCCGGCTACCGACGGGGGAACTTCGTCGACACGATTCTCGGCTCCCCCTGGCCGGAGTAGGTCCGCCGGAAAGCCGGTTCCCGGTCGTCGGCGGCTCCACGAATTGGTCATATTGGTCGGTGAGGTTCTGTTGGAGGATGCACATCACGCGGTCCTGAAGATCGGCCGGCTCATCGTGCCGGCGGGGTCGATCACGATGCCGATCACGCCGAGATCTCTGATCATGCTCCGCAGCGCGGGCTCACTCAGCCGGACCCAGTTCTGGTCGCTGCCCAGCACCTTCGTCAGCCGGAGCGGTGAGGTGAAGGCCACGGCCGTCTGCTTGCCCGCGGCCGTCCGGAACAGGCGTAGCGCCAGAGAGAACGAACTGCGGCGAACCGGCACATATAACGGATCTTCGAGCATGTCATGCCTTCCAGAGGACTCTACGAAGGCGACGTTAGATTCCACTCGACCAGCGGGAGCGCCATCGCTACGGAATTCCGACGCCGCGCCGCGGAAAGCTGACGCGGTGTTGACGGATCGCCGCGGTCACGTGCGGCGGCCCGGCGAGAGCGGCATCCGCAGGACGAAGCACGCTCCACCGCACGGGGACTCCTCGACGTGGAGGGTGCCGTGATGGGCGGAGGCGATGGCGCGAGCGACGGCCAGGCCGAGGCCGGCGCCTCCCCGGTCCCGGCTGCGGGCGGCGTCCAGCCGCACGAAGCGGTGAAAGATCCGCTCACGGTCGGCCAGGGGGATGCCCTCTCCGTCGTCGGCGACCGTCAACTCGGCGCCGTCCCCGACGCGGCACAGGACGATCCGTACCGCGCGGGCGGCGTGCCGCCGGGCGTTGTCGAGCAGGTTGCCGAGCATTTGCCTGATCTGATCGGGATCGCCGTCGACGATCACTCCTGGGTCGAGCCGGAGATAGACGTGGTGCCCGTCCACCTGCCGGGCGGCCTGCGCCCGGACCAGCTCCGTGAGGTTCACCCGCTCCACTGTCCGTGGGACGGCCCCCAGCCGGGTCAGGAAGAGCAGATCGGCGACGATGTCCTGCACCCGGTCGAGGTCACGCAGCATGTAGCCGAGGAGGTCGTCCAGATCGGTCTCGTCCGGATGCAGTTGCGCCTCCTCCAACCGCATGCGCAGTGCGGCGATGGGGGTGCGCAGCTCGTGCGAGGCGTCGGCGGCGAACTGCCGCTGTTTCTTGCAGGCGTGTTCGGCGCGATCGTCGGCCTCGCTCAGCCGTTCCAGTGTCCTGTTGACGGCCCGGGCGAGCCGGGCGATCTCCTCGTCCCCGCCTGCCTCGGAGACCCGGGTGCTCGATTCCCTGAGGTTGACGGCCTCCAGTTCGATACGGAGGGACGTCACCGCCCGCAGTGACCTCTCCCCCGCTCGCCGCGCCCTCCGGGCGGACGGAACCCCGAGCAGGAGGGCGTCGGCGGCCCGCCGGGCGCGGATCCTCCGCAGGCGGCCGACGAGTGCCCGTACGTGTTCGTTGCCGCCGCGAAAGGTCACTGTCATGACCGCGCTCCTGCTCACCACTGGTCGCACTGTCGGGAGTCGAGTTCGCGCCTCGCGGATGCGGGCCGTCGAGCGCGGTGCCGCCCGGCGTGATGTCGGCCCCCCACACCGGTGTGGTCGCGACCGCGCCGGGCGGTCGTCGGGTGATCCCGGCGAAGGACTGGACGATTTCGTCCAGCTTGTGACTATTTGCCACCGGTTGTCAAGGTTACTCGTCCGACGTGGCTCCCGGCGGGACCCGCGGCCGAAGGTGGGGTTTGTCGCACGGCCGATCGAAAGCCGAGAAGGGATTCCCCGAGGCTCATCGCATGCGGCGCGGCCACTGGCGCGAACGGCCCTCGCGGTCGCCCCTCACGATCGCCCGTCGGCTTGCCGGTCGACCAGGCGAAGGCGCAGGTCAAGGCTCCTTGTCATCAATTTGACACAGTCGAACGACTGACCCCAAAGTGGACCGAATCGTCCAAGTCTTCCTCGAAGGTGCCGGCCGTCCACGGGTGCGGCAGGAGAATGGTGAGACCGATGCCGTCTCTGCACTCGCTGCAGGCGCGCTACACCACAGCGGTGACGATGCTGTTGCTCCTGCTCACGGCCTTGGGCGGTGTGAGCCTGGACCTGGCGATCCGATACCGGATCGAGGACCAGGTGTTCTCCGCCGCCGAACAGGTCGCCACCCAGTGGACCGCGCAGGTGCGCGCCGGCGCGCTGCCCGATCCCGCCTCCGCCTCCGGCACTGTCAACCTCGTCCAACTGGTCAACGCCCACGGCATGGTCATGGTCGCCAGCCCGGCCGCGACGAAACGACCGCCGCTCAGCACCTTCCGGCCCGCACCCGGCAACCGGCTCCAGCAGCGCGTCGAGTGCCACCCCGGCGGCGGGCCGTGCGTCCTGCTCATGGCCGACCGCGTCTCACCGGCCCCCGACGCACCCGTCGTCTACGCCGGAACGGACGAACCACCCCTCCTCGCGACACACCGCCTCGAATACCTCATCACCGGAGCCACCCTCCTGATCGTCCTGACCGGCGGCCGCCTCATCTGGACCATCATCGACCGGGCGCTACGCCCGGCCGAACAGCAACGCCACCTCGCCTCCGTCACCTCCCACGAACTCAGGACACCCATCGCCGGACTACGCGTCCAACTGGAAGAAGCACTACTCCACCCCGACCACGTCGATCCCCGCGACACCATCCGCAAAGCCCTGACGGTCACCGGCCGCCTGGAGGCGATCGTCCAGGACGTGCTGACCATGACCCGGCTCCGCGGAGGCCAGCCGGCACCACACGAACCGATCAACCTCACCACACTGGCCTCCACCGAAACCGGCACACACTCCGACGACGCGCGGGTGACATTCCACACGACCGGAGACGTGTGGGTGCACGGCTCACGGATCCAACTGATCCGGCTGGTGGACAACCTCCTGACCAACGCCCGGCGGCACGCCAGGACCGGCGTCACGGTCCACGTCGAATCCACCGACGGCCAGGCCGTCGTCACGGTCACCGACGACGGCGACGGCATCGCACCCGCCGACCGCGAACGCATCTTCGAACGATTCACCCGCCTGGACGAAGGACGACGCCGCGACACCGGCGGCACCGGACTGGGACTCGCCATCTCCCGCGACATCGCCCACGCCCACCACGGCACCCTGGGAATCGAAGACTCCCCCCACGGAGCGCGCTTCGTCCTCCGGCTGCCACTCCTCGACCGGAACGCGATCGACGAGTGAGATCTCCCGCAGCCGGGCGCGGCGCTCCCCCGGAAGTGCTGCCGGAAATTCCTCTCACCGGCCTGCCCCCGAGCCTTCCCCGGGGCGTGCCGTGCTCGGACGACCACCGCTCGATCCGCGAGCCGGAGGAGGTTGCGATCTTTATGGGCAGCGAGAACGCGCCTGGACGGTCTGGCCATGAGGACACGTTCGGAGCCGAATGGGAGAGGCACCGGCCCGCGGTTTTCGGCGTGGCCTACCGGCTGCTCGGCGGCGTGGCCGATGCCGAGGACGTGACCCAGGACGTGTGGCTGCGGGCGGCCGGAACAGATCTGCAGGACATCGACGATCTGCGGGCCTGGCTGGTCACGGTGGCCGCCCGGCGGTCGTACGACATTCTCAAGAGTGCCCGTTTCCGCCGGGAGATCTATGTCGGGCCGTGGCTGCCGGAACCACTGCTGACGGGGCCGGACGCGTCCGAGCCGGTCCTCGTCGACGAGTCCGTCGCCTCGGCGATGCTCCTGATCATGGAGGAGCTGAGCCCACTGGAGCGGGTGGCCTTCGTCCTGCACGATGTCTTCGGCCTCGAGTTCGTCCGGATCGCCGAGGTGCTGGATGTCTCCGTGCCGGGCGCCCGGCAGTTGGCCTCGCGGGCGCGGCGGCGGGTGGCCGACGCGAAGCGGTCGTCGCCGCAGGCGTCGAAGGCGGAGCGTGCACGTGTGCTGGCGACCTTCCGCGCCGCCTACGAGGCCGGGGATCTGGCCGGCCTGATCAGGCTGCTGCACCCCGACGCCGTCTACGTCACCGATGGCGGCGGCAAGGTCGCCGCGATGCGCAAGCCCGTCCGCGGTGGTGAACGTGTCGCCGAGGTGATGGTGCGCGTGGGCCGCCGGTGGCGTCCGGACCGCATCGACCTCGTCGAGGTCGGCGGCGAGCTCGCCCTCGTGTGCCACCGGGAGGACCGTGTCTTCTCCGTGGACACGCTGCAGATCGCAGCCGGTCTGATCACCGCGTACCGCAGGGTCATCAACCCGGACAAACTTTCTCATGTCTGAGCTGTCACAACCCGGGGGGCCACCTCGTCTCCCTGATGAGAGCTCTGATGAGAGCTCTGACAGGACAGACGGACGAACGCTCGCCGGCCTGTCCGAGCGGACCGGCAGGAAGCAGATCATCCGCGCTCGCTCCGTGAGCCACACAAGCCCATCGATTCACCGAAGAGACGAACAGCCGAGGAGGCGATTCCCATGAAAGCGATCGTGGTGACGGACCAGGCCGCGGGAACGGCCGGGATGACGCTGGTGGAGCGGCCCGAGCCGCCGGCGGCGATCAACGACGTCATCGTCGAGGTCCATGCGTCGGGATTCGTCCCGACCGAGACGGAGTGGCCCTCGACCTGGACCGATCGCCGCGACCGTGACCGGACACCGTCGATCCCCGGGCACGAGATGGCCGGAGTGGTCACCGCCCTCGGCTATGGCACGACGGGGCTGTCGGTCGGACAACGGGTGTTCGGCCTCACGGACTGGCATCGCGACGGCACCCTGGCGGAGTATGCGGCCGTCGAGGCACGCAACCTCGCGCCGCTCCCGGGCGACGTCGACTTCACGGTGGGCGCGAGCCTGCCGATCTCGGGGCTGACCGCATGGCAGGGACTGTTCGACCACGGCCGCCTTCGGGCGGGGCAGAGCGTCCTCGTGCATGGGGCGGCCGGCGCAGTAGGGTCGATGGTGACGCAACTCGCGCGGGAGTTCGGCGCGTACGTCATCGGCACCGGACGCGCTGCCGACCGGCAGAAGGCGCTCGACTTCGGCGCGCAGGAGTTCGTCGACCTCGGTAACGACGCGCTGGAGGACGTCGGCGGCGTCGACCTGGTGTTCGACGTCATCGGCGGAGACATCCAGAGGCGATCCGCGGGTCTGATCCGGGCCGGAGGAACGCTGGTGACCGTCGTCGGGCCGCCCGAGGCGCGGCCCGCGGACGGCCTGGCGGTCGACTTCGTCGTCGAGGCCGACCGTGCCCAACTGGGTGAGGTCGTCCAGCGGGTGCGTGACGGACGGCTGCGGACGAACATCGGCTACATCGCGACCCTCGACGACGCCGTCGCCGCCCTCAACCCGACCGAGCGACGCAAGGGGAAGACGATCATCCGCGTTCGTCCATGAGGACTCGGGGTGAGGGGGACCGCCATGACAGCCGGTGACCTGCGCCGACTCCCACGACCTGCTGCACCGCAACGCCGACGGAAGCCCGATCTCCCGGGAGGACTGCCCGCTTTCGGGCGCGTTCTCCGAGGGGGTGTACGTCCGCAGCGAGGAGTCGTGGTTCACTCGCGGGTCCGGCGGCCTGGTCCCCCTGGGCGTGATGGTGGCTCCGCTCCCGTTGGGCGGGGAGGAGGACAGGGGCTCGGTGGTCCTGTTCTACGACCTGTGGCGGCACAAGGCCGTGGAGCAGAAGCAGGCGGCCGCCCTTGCGGCAATGGAGAAGCTGACCGACCGGATGTCGCTGATGGCCGAGACCAGCACCGTGCTGGCCTCCACGCCGCAGGTCGATGAGGCCCCGCGGTGCTGCTGGGCCCCGAGGATCTGGCCGAGCGAATAGACCCGGAGAAGGAGCGCAGCGTCCTGCGGCGGCGGCCGTACAAGGAGCTGGGCGCCCATTCGGCCATCGTCGCGCCGCTGCGCACACCGCGCCGGGTGCTGGGTGCGCTCACCCTGGCCCGGTGCGTCGCCTGAAAACGATCATCGATGACCTGCTGGTGCTGGCTCGGCTCCGTGCCGGTGACCCGGCGGCGTACGAGCCGATCGACGTCGGCGCGCTGGTGACGGAGGAGGCGGCGGCTCTGACGGGCGGCGTCCCGGTCCACGTCGACGCCGACCGCGATGTGCGCGTTCTGGGCAACCGGATCCAGTTGATCCGGGTCATCGACAACCTCCTGGTCAACGCCCGGCGGCATGCCGACACAGCGGTCGAGGTCACCGTGCGACGAGCGGAGGGCGCTGCCGTCATCACCGTGCAGGACGACGGCGCCGGAATCGCGCCGCAGGACCGGGAGCGCGTCTTCGAGCCCTTCGTCCGGCTGGACGACGGCCGGCGCAGGGAGCCCGGAGGCAGCGGGCTGGGCCTGTCCATCTCGCGCGACATCGCCCACGCCCACAACGGGACCCTCACGACCGAAGACTCATCGCGTGGTGCCCGGTTCGTGCTCCGGCTTCCCATCACGGACCGGCGTCCGCCGGCCCCCGGCACCCCCGGTTCCGCGCCTGATCGGCCGGTCACCCAGGGGGATTCACGGGTAGAGGAAGCGTAGCGAGCGGCGTCGCGGACACGGCCCGGCCGCGTGATCGTCGCCGTAGGAGTGATCGGGGCGGCCTCGACACCGACGGTGCGGCATGACCTGACGCTTGGCGTTGGCTGAAGTTTCGAGTCCCACATCGAGCCATACAAGCGACGTGTTAGGCGATGATTCGATGAAAATCCACCGCATCAGAAAAACAATGCACAGCGTGGGGATCTCCACCATCCGGTATGGACTGGTGATCAACCTTCTGGAGATCGGGCGAATAAAATTCGAAGACTACGAGGTGGAGAACATTCGCCCCCTGGTGACCTCAAGCCCCCCGCTCGCGTGGCTTATCGCCAGGCTGGGGGAGAAGAACGTCGCCAGACTGCTCGGCGTCACCGAAATCGTGCTGGGCTCGCTGATCGGCGCGAAACCGATTGCGCCGAGAGCGTCGGCCCTCGGCAGCCTCGCCGCCGTCGGCATGTTCGCCACCACCCTCAGCTTCCTGGCCACGACGCCCGAGGCGTGGCAAGAGACACGCGGGGAGCCGAAGCTGTCGCTCGCGGGGCAGTTCCTGGTGAAGGACGTCGTGCTTCTCGGAGCCTCCCTGCTGACGGCGGCGGACGCCCTGCACGCCGCCGAGCGCCGGTAGCGGCCGGCCCGGTTCCGATTCCCGCGGGTATAAATTTGACATTATGCCTGGTCGAGGATCGGGAGAAGATCCTCCGCGACGTACCGCGCGCGGCGCGGCCACTCGCGAACGCATCATCGCGACCGCTGCGGACCTGATGCACAGGCAAGGGGTCACGGCGACAACCCTCGATCAGGTGGTGGACACCTGCGGCGTCAGCAAATCACAGCTGTATCACTACTTTCCCGACAAAGAGGCGCTGGTCGCCGAAGTGATCGCGACGCAGGCGAACCGCGTGCTCTCCGCTCAGAAGCAGCTGCTTGAGCAGCTGCACACGATGCAGGAGCTCGACAAGTGGCGTGACGCGCTGGTCTCAGGCCTGAGCGAGCGCGGCTACCGATGTCCGATCGGCTCACTGGCCAACGAGCTCGCCGGCCGCTGCGATACCGCTCGCCGTACGCTGGCGGGCGCCTTCGGCACGTGGACAGGCGATATGGCGAGCACCTTCGCCCGCCTCCAGGACAGCGGTGAACTGAGCTCCGAGGTCGCCGCGGAGGACCTCGCCCTGGAGGTGGTCGCGGCGCTGCAGGGCGGATATCTGCTCGCGGAGACCATGCAGGACGAACAGCCCTTCGTGCTCGCCCTCGACATGGCGCTGGGCTGGGTCAAGGCTCACGCGAGGGCGGATCACCAGAAACGACCGGATCGTCCGGGTTGAGGGATCCGATGTCCTGACAGGCGCCCGGCTCGTTCTCCGCCGGCCGCAGCCGGTAGCCGGCCCGCTGGTAACGCCGGCCCGTGCACACGTCGCGAGCGCGCGCGGGTAGGGCTCCGGGCTACGTGCGCGCGTCGGAACGCACGATCGTCCCGAGGACCTCGTTGAACGCCTCCGTCGACGTCGGGTGGGTGTAGACGGCGTCGCGGAGTTCGGCCGCCTTGACGCCGTGCCGCATGGCGAGCGCGACGGTGTTGATGAGCTCCTGCGCGTCAACGCTCAACAGCACGGCGCCGAGGATCTCGTCGGTGTCGGCGTCGATGACGAACTTCATGAGCCCGCGGGTCTCCTCGACGATGTACGCGCGAGGCATCGCGACGATGTCGGCGACGGCCTCGCTTGCGATCTTCACACGGTGTCCCGCCTCGCGGGCCTCCTTCTCGGTGAGCCCTACCGCCGCCAGCGGTGGGGTCATGAACACGGTGTGGGGAATCGCGACACGGTCGGCCGTCGAGCGCCTGCCCTCACCGATCAGCTGGTCGAGGACGATGCGGCTGTCATCGAGGGACAGATAGGTGTGCTGCCGCCCACCGCGTACATCGCCGAGGGCGTAGATGTGCGGCCGGCTCGTGCGCAGGTGCTCGTCGACCTCGATCGCCCCTCGCTCGGTGGTGCGGACACCGGCGGCGTCCAGCCCGAGGCCTCGCGTCACGGGCGCGCGGCCGCTGGCCGCGAGGACGGCGTCGGTCTCCAGGGTGTGCTCCCGGCCGTCCTTCTCGTAAGTGACGATCGTGACGGCGTCGCGGTCGCGTACCTCGGTGACGCGCGCACCCGTGATGATCTCGACGCCCTCGTTCCGGAGGATGTCGGCCACGACGGCGGCGGCCTCGTCGTCCTCACGCCCCAGGATCCTCGCAGCGGCTTCGAACACCGTGACCTGTGAGCCGAACCTGCGGTAGATCGAGGCGAACTCGACGCCCTGGTATCCGCCGCCCAGGATCGTCAGCCGCTCGGGCAGGGTCGTCGTCTGGATCAGATCCGTGCTGGTCAGCGTGCGCTTGCTCGCGCGCAAGCCGGGGATGTCCGGGATGATGGGCTCGGCGCCTGTGTTGATCAGGATCGTTTCGGCGGTGATCGTGAGACGATCGCCGCCCGCTGTGACGCCGACGGTGTGCGGGTCGATGAAAGCGGCGTGACCGGTGACGACCGTCACGTTGTCGGCGCTGTTCAGGGAGTCGAAGTTGCCGGCGCGGAACGTCGAGGTCAGCGCCTGAACCTCTCTCACCGCATGCTCGTAATGCTCCTGCGGAGAGTCGCTCATCCGGGGTTTGCCCGCGTGATGGACGAGCGCCTTCGTCGGCACGCAGCCGATGTTGGGGCAGGTGCCGCCGTACATGCGGTTCGACTGCTCGACGAGTATCACGCGTCGGCCGAGACGGCCCATTTTCGCGGCCACGGTCTTGCCGCCCTTGCCGAAGCCGATGACGAGAACATCAGCGTGGGCAGTGTTCTCCCTGGTGTCCATGGTTCTCCCCCGGTGTTCAGGGTGTCAGTCTCCGATGTCCGCGACTCAGCGATGGACGTGCCCGCGTACGGGGAGGGTGAAGCGCCGAGCACGTGCGGCTTGAGGAACGCGTGATCTTCGCCTCGGGCGAGCGGAGCGCTTGGTCTTCCCGCCTTTACCGCGATTTTCCGGCCCGTGCGCGCCATCGACGTCTTCTCCGGGTATCGGGCGCTGATGAGCACCACACCCATCGCCGACCTCGCGTTGGTGTCCGATCGTCATTCCGCCGGCCTCATCAGCCGGGACGGATCGGCCGAGTGGTTGTGTTTCCCCCGCTTCGACGGGCCGTCCGTCTTCGCCCGCCTGCTGGACGACGAGGCTGGGCACTGGGCGATCCGCCCGGCCGTCCCGTACGAGACGACGCGCCGCTACGTACCGCGGACGATGGTGCTGGAGACCACCTTCCACACCGGGAGCGGCACGGTCGTTCTCACCGACGCCCTGCTCACCGGACCGGACGACGGCGGCCACCGGCTCGGCGTCGGTGTGCCGCACCTGCTCGCGCGGCGGGTGTCCGGCCTCGGCGGCGAGGTGCCGATGGAGATCGAATACCGGCCCCGGCCGGAGTACGGCCTGATCCACCCGATCCTGTCCGTCGTCGACGGCGGCGTGACCGCCCGCGGCGGCGCCGAGTGGCTTGTGCTGACCACGCCGGTTTCCCTCGGCATCGGCGACTGCAGCGGATACGGCGTGTTCACGGTGCGCGAGGGCGAGACACGGCACTTCGGGCTGCACCGCTCGACGCTGGAGGAGGCTCCCGCGCGGGTGTGGGACCAGGCGGAACTGGCGGCCCGGCTGGACCACACGATCGCCGCCTGGCAGTCGTGGTCCAGCCTCCACCAGGCTTATGACGGCCCATGGTGCGACCTGGTGCACCACAGCGGGCGGGTGCTGCAGGCGCTGTCCTTCCAGCCCAGCGGCGCGATCGTCGCGGCCGCCACGACGTCGCTGCCCGAATGGGCCGGCGGCGAGCGCAACTGGGACTACCGGTACACGTGGGTGCGGGACGCGTCGCTGACCATGGGCGCCCTGTGGGTCGCGGCCTGCCCCGACGAGGCGAGCGACTTCTTCGCCTTCCTCACCACCGCGGCCCCGTCCCTGGGCAAGGACCGCGCGCTGCAGATCATGTTCAGCGTCTGCGGCGAGCACGACCTGAGCGAGCGCACCCTTCCGCACCTGCGCGGCTGGCGCGGCAGCCGCCCGGTACGCGTCGGAAACGACGCGTGGAACCAGCGGCAGATCGACGTGTACGGCGAGCTGCTCGACGCGGCCGCGCGCCTCGAACCCCAGATCGTCGACATCGACGACGACGTCCGGCGCTTCCTCATCGCCTGTGCCGACACCGCTGCCGAGCGCTGGACGGAAAAGGACCAGGGCATCTGGGAGGTGCGCGGAGAGCCGCGCGACTTCCTGTACTCCAAGCTCATGTGCTGGGTGGCGCTGGACCGCGGCATCGCCCTCGTCGGCCTCCTGCGCGCCCAGGATCGTGTGGAGTCCTGGCGGCGGACCCGCGCCGAGATCCGCGACACTCTGCTGCGCGAGGGCTGGAACGACCGGGTGGGGGCGTTCACGCAGTCGTTCGGCTCGGACGAGCTGGACGCCAGCGCCCTCATGGTGCCGATCATCGGCTTCCTGCCCGCCGACGACCCGCGCGTGCTGGCCACGATCGACGCGGTCGCGGACCGGCTCACCGACGACCACGGCCTGGTCTACCGCTACCACACCGAGGGCGGCGTCGACGGCCTCGCCGGCGAGGAGGGCGCCTTCCTGCTGTGCTCGTTCTGGCTGGCGCAGGCGCTCGCCATGTCCGGGCAGGTCGGCCGGGCCAAGGAGGCATTCGAGCGAGCCGCCGCGTACGCCAACGACGTGGGCCTGCTGTCGGAGGAGATCGACCCCGGGAGCGGCGAACTGCTCGGCAACTTCCCGCAGGCGTTCAGCCACATCGGGCTCATCAACGCCGCCTGGGCCATCGACGAGGCCGAACGAACCGCACCGGCCGGCGGGGCGGCCGGCGCGGACCGCGGGAAAGGCGGTGGGCAGGTGGCGTGAGGTCACCGCCGAGTTCGCCGGCGTCCTCAGCTCCACGATCAAGCCCACCCTTTCGGTGGTCCTCGTGCCGTACCCGCGCGTCGTGCTCCGCCACCGAATCCGCCATGCCGGCCGGCCCCGGTGATGAGTTGTCGCGCCCGCACCCGTCACACCTACGACGGGACACGACAAGGCGGAAGGATGACGTGATGAGTGCGGACACGCGGCTGGAGGAGCTGGGCGTGAGCGGTCTGGGCGAGGTCGGCGAGCCGGAGTTTTCGGGGCTGGCGGAGCGGCACCGGCGGGAGCTGCACGTGCACTGCTACCGGATGCTCGGGTCGTTCGAGGACGCCGAGGACACCGTGCAGGAGACGTTCCTCCGCGCCTGGCGGCGGCGGGAGACCTTCGAGGGGCGGTCGACGTTCCGGGCCTGGCTGTACCGGATCGCCACCAACGCCTGCCTGGACCTGCTCGCCAAGTGCCGGCCGGAGCCGGCGACCGGCGGTGAGGTGCTGTGGCTGCAGCCCTACCCGGACCGGCTGCTCGACGAGCTGCCCGCGGGCGAGGCGGACGAGCCGGAGACCGTCGCCGTCGCGCGGGAGACGATCGAGCTGGCGTACCTGGTCGCAGTCCAGCACCTCGCGCCGCGCCCGCGGGCCGTGCTGATCCTGCGGGACGTGCTCGGCTGGCCGGCGAAGGACGTCGCGGAGGCCCTCGGGGACTCCGTCAACTCGGTGAACAGCGCGCTGCAGCGGGCCCGCGCCGGCATGCGGGAGCACCTGCCCGCCGAGCGGCAGGACTGGACCGGCGGCGAGGAGGACGCCGGGACGCGCGAGCTGGTGCGCCGCTTCACCGACGCCAGCGTGGCCACGGACATCGACAGGCTCGCCGCACTGCTACGGGACGACGTCCGCTGCTCGATGCCGCCCACCCCGGGCCTGTGCGTCGGCCGCTACGCGGTGGTGAACGACTGGGTCGAGGACGGCTTCGGTCGCCTGAAGAACCTGCGCGCCGTCCCCACCTCGGTGAACCGGCAGCCCGCCGTCGCCTTCTACCTCTGGCGGGAGCGGGAGGGCGCGTACCTGCCGCTGACGGTCGACGTCCTGCGCATCACCGGCGGGGCGATCACCGAGATCGTCATCTTCCACGACGACCGGTTCCCGCGGCTCGGGCTGCCGGAGCGCCTGCCGGCGTACGGCACGGAGTAAACGGCATGGAGTAGACGCGGAGTGGTCCCAGTGCGGCTGAAGCGTCTGCCGGCCGCCGCCGGTGTCATCCCGCAGAAGCGGATCGCCGGGGGTGTTCCGCGACGAACTGGAGTCGGACAGGCGGGATACGCCCGGTCAGATGCGTCGGTACGGCAACAGCCGTAACAAGTTCGGCGGAACCGTAGTTTGATCGGCCAGTTGGATGCCACCTTGGTGTACTTCCTGGCCACGTTGATTCTCCGGTGGGCCAGACACGAACCGATCGGCTGGAGGTGCTTTGAACAGCGACGGAATGTTCCACATCGACGAGTCCGGTCGCCTTCTCGCGATGCGTCTGGCGCCGTACGAAGCCGAAGAGGTGCTTCAGGCATTATTGGCCACTCATCCGGATCTTCTAGCGGGCGGGCAGATGACACCAGGCGACCCTCGTCGCTGGCTGCTCATCCGGCGGGAGGCCGGCGTTCCGGACCGTGACGGAGGTGGTGGACGCTGGAGTCTCGATCACCTCTTCGTCGACCAAGACGGCATCCCCACCTTGGTCGAGGTCAAGCGCGCCAGTGATAGCCGCATCCGCCGCGAGGTCGTCGGCCAGATGCTCGACTATGCCGCCAACGGCGTCCTCTACTGGCCCGTGCCCAACCTGCAGGCGCTGTTTGAGCAGACCCAGCGCGAGTCCGGCCATGACCCTCAAGATATGGTCGCGCAGCTCTGCGGGGACGACACGGTCACCGTGGAGACCTTCTTCGCCAAGGTGGGCGACAACCTGCGAGCAGGCAAGATTCGCATGGTTTTCGTCGCCGACGCCATACCTGATGATCTCCGCCGCATCGTGGAGTTCCTCAACGAGCAAATGAATCCCGCAGAAGTCCTCGCGGTAGAGGTCAAGCAGTACGTCGCCGAGGGCCACGGATTGCGAACACTCGCCCCGGCTGTGTACGGACGCACCGCAGCCGCCTCCGCCAAGTCATCCATTGCACAGCCAAGCCTGCGGGAGCTTCGCGACAAGGCCGACGAAGACGTCCGCGCGCTCTGGACTCTGCTCGAGCAGTGGGCTGACAAGGAGGGACGGCTGCTGACCAACACCGCTGCGGGCGTAATCGTCTCTGGCCGAAACGACCTGCGTATCGCCCAGCTCTATCCAAAGAATCGAGCGCTGTGCATCAACCTTGACCCGCTTCGGGGACGGGGACGCGAGGAACTCGCCGAAGCCTGCCTGGCGACCTTGCGCACGCTGACGAACAAGCCGCTGACATCGGCTTATCCGTTCTTTCCCGCACACGATGCCGTAGCCAAGTGGGACGACGTCGTCAAGCTCCTGGATCAACTTGCCACTGTGTAAGGCGTCGGGAACGCATCCCGATCGAAAAGCGCTCGCACTTGGCACCGAACTGTGCTCCAGGGCCCTTCAGCACTCCTCCGCAGTGCAAGCCCGTACGGCCGAAAATCGCTTGCCTCGCCTGGCGGATTCAGGAAACGTTCGTATCCATGCTGCTCTGACGAACAACACCCCGCTACATCGAGATACCACGGCGCCGACTCGCGCTGTAATGCCGCCCATTCATAACCTGTTCAGTAGAGAGCGTCTTTGTCTCAGCAACGCAGTCGGCAGGAGTTTCTGCCGCCGTCCGTCCCGGCCACGGGGTCGGCCACCGTCGCCGTGTTCGCCTCCCCCACCAGTTGGATCGAGTCCGATGCCGTCGCCCAGTGCCACCAGGTGGCCGCCCTCGACGGAATGACGCACGTCGCCGCCATGCCGGACCTGCACCCTGGCAAAGGCGCCCCGATCGGCGCCGCCATGGCGTCGACCAGGCTGTACCCGTTCCTGGTGGGCTCCGACATCGGTTGCGGCATCGCCGTGTTCCCCGTCAAGCTCAAGCGCGCCGTACCCGAGAAACTCGCCGCCCGGTTCCCCGATCTGGATCGCGCGTTGCACCCCGAGGAGGATGCCGACGACTCGGCCTGGGGCGTTGTAAAGGGCGATATTCCCGCTGGTCACGTCGAAGGCCTCGGGACGGTCGGCCGAGGCAACCACTTCGTCGAGCTGGCGCGCATCGGAACCGTCTTCGAGCCGGGCCACGCGAGCCGTCTCGGACTCGCCACCAACGACCTGGTCCTCATCGTCCACAGCGGTTCCCGAGGGCTGGGCGAACGCATCCTCCGAGCCCACACCGCAGTCCACGGCGCGGGCCCCGCCCCTGATCCCGGCGCCTACCTGGCGATGCATGACGACGCCGTACGCTGGGGAGCGCTCAACCGGCGACTGCTGGCCGCCCGGGTCGCCCACGCGCTGGGGACCGAGCCCACCGAGCCGATCCTCGACCAGTGCCACAACCTGGTCGAGGTCCGCGACGAGATCTACCTGCACCGCAAGGGGGCGGCGCCGGGCGACGGCCGCGACGTGCTCATCGCCGGTACGCGAGGCACCCCTTCCTACTTGGTGGCCGGCCACGCCGGGCCGGACGCCAACCATTCCGTGGCGCACGGAGCGGGCCGGAAGATGTCCCGTGCGGACGCCCTGCGCCGGGGCCGGGCCAAGCACACGGTCGAAGAGCTACGCCGCACACCGATGGGGTCGCTGGTGGTGTGCGGCGACCGCCAACTCCTCTTCGAGGAGGCACCAACGGCCTACAAGCGCATCGAGCAAGTCATCGCCGACCTCGTCGACCACGACTTGGCCACGCCCGTGGCCACCACCATCCCCCTGGTCACCTACAAGACACCCGACCTCGGGTCCACACCCCAAACAAACCACCGGGACCACCGCCGCAAGCGAGGCCGGCCGTGAGCGTTCACCTGCTCCTGTAAGCCGGGCGCGGCCCACAGGAGTGTGCCTGGGCGCCGGCCCAACTGCTCGATCTCGGGCGCGGAGCCGCTCATCGGCGTCATGGCAGACAGATCTCCAACCCGGGATGGGGACGAAATCGCCACCTTTGCGCTAGTTGCACGCCAGCCTTCGGCCCGTATCGTCCCCATGAGTGATCTCGTCTGCGCGAGAAGGGACCGGCATGTCCGACGATGCGGTGCGACGCGTTTTCCGATCAGTCGATTCGTTCGATCCTGACGAGTTCGGACGATTGCTGGCCGAGGATGCCACGATGGTCTTCGGAAACGCCGAACCGCTTGTGGGACGTGAGGCCATCGTCGCCGGACTCCGAAAGTTCTACTCCACCATCGGCGGCCTGCAGCATCGGATCGTCCGGAACTGGCAGGTGGACGCCGACGTCATCGCCGAGACCGAGGTGACCTACCGGAGGCTCGACGGCAAGGACGCGAGCGCCGTGGCCGTATCGATCTGGCGCACCCGTGACGATGGCCTGATCTCGGACTACCGCATATTCGTCGATCTCGCCCCCGTCTACGCGGTCTAGTAGTGCTCCAGGGACACTTCGCCGTCCTCGTGGTTGAGGTGGCATGAGAACGGCACCGGAGCACTGGACGATCGCTCGCTCACCGGGACACACCCTGCGCCGTTGACTCGGCACCGTGCAGGTACTCGTCGAGGCGGCCACGGACGTGGTTCCGGGCGCGTGCCAAGGCGGCCGTCGCCGAGAGCTCGTCGAGTCCGAGTGCCTGCGCCGAGTCGGCAAGCGCGTAGCCCTGTAGATCGACGAGCGCGAGAAGCTCGCCGAACGGCTCGGGCAGTTCGCCGAGCGCCTTGTCGAGCAGGTCGTACACCTCCTCGGTCTCGTCGGCTTCCTCCGGGCCGAGGATCTCTGCACTGCCGGGCCACTGGTTCGGGCTGCCGGCCCACCCGTCGATCCTGTCCTCACCCGGGTAGAGATCCGGGTAGAAGAGCTCGGGCTCATCGGCATCGCTGTTGAGGTCGTCGAGTGAGTCCGCTCGGGCTCGGGCGGCCGCGTCGACCTCGACGGCGGGCGTCGAGCGGCCGTCCAGCCGCACTTGGGCATCGCTGAGTGCGTGCATGATTTTGGTCAGCTCGGCGATCCCTCGCGGGCGGGAATCTCTGCGTTGCAGCGCAAGGCCCACTTCCAGGGATCGCTGGGCGAGGTCCTCGGCGTTCGCGGGGTCAAGCAGTTCGGCACGCGCGAGGAGAGCGCTTCGCAAGGCCCCGGCGTCCGTCGCCGGAGGCTCTTCCGCCACCGGCATCGCGTCGTCGGCCAGATCGTTCTGGACGCCGCCGGCACCAGAGCGCCGTCCAAGGAGCTCGCGGGTCGTGGCGATCTGTGAGACGTACGACGCGCAGTCCGGGCAGTCAGCCAGATGGGCGGTCAACGAACTCTGAAGGTGTTCGGGTGCCAGTCCGAGATCGCCGCCGAATCGCACCACGTCGGAACATCTGCCATCAGTCATTGAGGTCACCTTCTCGGTTCGCCTGGTCGCACCACGACAGGGCCGGCCAGGGGCATTGATCGACGGCGCGTCACTCTCGGCGGCTTTGGTCTATATAGTCCAAGTTCCATAATCTAACACGCTCACGGCGGCCCTCTCTCGTAGTTTATCGGGGCGAGAGACTGCGGCTGCGGTCACCGCCGACGCCCGGGAGCGGGTGCGCGCGACGGGCCGCGTGCGCTTTGACACCGGTTGCAGCGGAACCTTAAGTTGGACGAAAGGGTCCACTTATAGGACGGCTTCCGCCATCGACCCGACCGTGAGACGCCCACCACTAGAGACCGTTGGGTCTGGAAGAGAGCACAGGGTGACAATCTCGCGTGGCTTCTTCGGCCATCACGACCCGCGCGCCGCCGATCTGCCGCCCGGCCAGCATCTGACGCACGGATTCCCCGTGCTGACGGCTGGGCCGACGCAGCTGATCTCGACGGAGAAGTGGAGCTTCACGATCACGCCGGAGAGCGGCGAGCCGAGGCGGTGGAGTTGGGACGAGATGATGGCCCTGCCCGCTGAGGAGATCACCGTCGACATCCACTGCGTGACCCGGTGGACGAAACTCGGGACCCGTTGGCGGGGCGTCGCGCTCGACACCTTCTTCGAGGACATCGAGACCTCCTACGAATACGCGATGGTGCGTTCGTACGGGGGCTACACCACGAACCTCCCCTTGGAGGACCTGCTCGGGGGCAAGGCCTGGATCGCGTACGAGTACGAAGGAGAGCCGCTTCACATCGAGCAC
Source organism: Microbispora bryophytorum (assembly GCF_043197435.1). Classification (NCBI taxonomy): domain Bacteria; kingdom Bacillati; phylum Actinomycetota; class Actinomycetes; order Streptosporangiales; family Streptosporangiaceae; genus Microbispora; species Microbispora bryophytorum. The sequence continues at coordinate 880,525 of NZ_JBICTF010000002.1, forward strand.
GGTGGACCGGCCAGGCTACTGGTGCCGCATCTCTACTTCTGGAAGTCCGCGAAGTGGGTGAACGGCATCACGATGCAGCGCTTCGACGAGCCGGGCTTCTGGGAAGGCTTCGGCTATCACAACTACGGCGACCCGTGGCGCGAGGAGCGGCACGCCGGTGACTGACACGAACACGACCGAGGGCCCGGCCGGGAGCTCCGTAGAAGCCACTCCGCCGGCAGGGAATCACTGGCGCAGGGCAACGCTCATCGGTGTGCGCTCGCAGTCCTGGCATTCCCGGACACTTGCACTACACGTCCCCGGCTGGACCGGACATCTGCCCGGTCAGCACGTAGACATACGTCTCACCGCCCCGGACGGCTACTCGGCCCAGCGGAGCTACTCGTTGGCCGAGCCCGCCACGCCCGACCGCGTCGCGGTCACCGTCGACCTCCTGCCCCACGGCGAGGTCTCGCCGTACCTGGCGGAGATCATGGAGATCGGTGACGAGCTCGACGTGCGCGGGCCCATCGGTGGATGGTTCGTCTGGGAGCCGGGGGACCCGTCCATCGGGGACGGCCCGGTGCTGCTGATCGCCGGTGGATCAGGGGTGGTACCGCTGGTCACCATGCTGCGCGCCCGGAAGCGGGCGGGGGACTCGACGCCGACGATGCTCGTGTATTCGCTTCGCGGCCCTCGCGACCTCATGTACGGGCCCGAGCTGGAAGAGATGTCGGCCGATCCGTCCAGGCCGGGGTCCGCCGACGTGCGCCTCGTCTACACGCGCAAGGTCCCCGACGGGCATCCCCGTCCCGCCTCACACCTCGCGGCCGAGGACATCCAGCCTCCGTCCGCGTGGCCGGAGCCGTTGGCGGCCCGGGTCTACGTGTGCGGCCCCTCTGGCTTCGTCGACCACGCCACAGGCCTGCTCCGCAGGGTGGGATACCCCGACGATCGCATACGCACGGAACGATTCGGACCGACAGGAGTTGAACGATGACCTCGGATTTCCCGACCCCGGCCGCGCCCGACGGCGACGCGGAGTCCGCCGCGGTCTTGGACGGCAACGCCGCCGCCGGCGAGTTCTCCGGGATCCTCGCAAGTGACCCGACCGACGTCAGTGTCCGCTGCGGCAGCTGCGGCGTCGCACAGGCATTCGGACAGCTGCAGGCCTACATGGGCGGGCCGGGAACCGTGCTGCGCTGTCGCGAGTGTGCGGCGATGGTCGCCCGAGTGGCCCGGACGCCTCGGGGGACGTGGCTCGACATCTCCGGCTCCAGCTCGTGGTTGTTCTCACCCACTCCGGGTATCGCCTGACCGCGACCGCCCAGGCCAACGGATCGATGAGGGGAAACGGAAATGAAGGCAGTGGTCGGGGAGACGGTCGTGGCCGAGGCCGCGAACGATACGGTGGTCAGGATAGAGGGGAATGTCTACTTCCCTCCGGACTCAGTCGTGGCCGGCGCACTCCGCGACAGCCCGACGCCCTACACCTGTCCCTGGAAGGGGAAGGCGCAGTATCACGACGTCCTGGCCGGCGAGACGGTGCTCAGGGACGGGGCGTGGTCCTACCCGCGCATCAAGGAGTCGGCGGCGGCCCGTGTAGGACGCGACTTCAGTGGCTATGTCGCTTTCGATGGGCGCCAGGTGCAGATCGAGACCTGACCGATCACGGACCCACCAACTGTGGACGAACGAGGCGAGAAGAGAGCATGACGCGATCACCGGCCGCCGTCGAGGTGCGCAAGGATGAGACCACCCGCCTTTACGAGGCACTGATCGATGGCCAGGTCGTCGGCAGTCTGGCCTACGAGACGACCGGCGGACGGATCTCCCTCACCCACTCCTACGTGGACCACGACCACCGGCATCGAGGCGTCGCTTCGGCACTCGCGCGCTACGCGCTTGAAGATCTGAGCCGGAGTCAGAGCAAGGCGGGGGTCTACTGCGGGTTCGTTGCCGAGTACGTCGAAGACCACCCCGAGTGGAAGGACGTCGTCGACGTCAACCGCTCGGCCTTCATCGCCACGCGCACCGCGCGAGACACGAACAGCGGGCGGTGACGCGATGGATGATCCGCAGGTCACCCGTCGAGCCTGAGCCCTTCGTCACTCGACTCTGATCCGTCTCTCGTGGCTGTCGCAGCGACTTCGGCCGCATCCCGGGACCGTTCGGCGATGAGCTCAACGTTCGGACAGGCTCTCGATGTGCGCAAGTGCCATGTCGATCGCTGTCGCCATCGGGGTGACATCGTGCGCGGTCTGGGCCAGCATGTACCCGCCCTGGAGGGCGGCCATGAGCCCGGTCGCGAGCTGGTCTGCCGACGCCTCGGGCGACAGCGCACCACCGTCTTGAAGCCGTCGCAACACGCCTGCCAGGAGTCCCTGCCATTCGGTGAACAACCGGGACAGGGCTTGGCGGGCGAGAGCGTCGTGATCGGATACCTCGGAGGCCAGCGAGCCGAGAGCGCAGCCGTAGGCGCCATGCCGAAGGGCATTGCTCTGGACCAACGTGTCCCGCCAGCGTCGCAGGCCCCGGATCGTCGAGACATGGCCGAGGGCGTCGCGCTCGCGCTCGATGACGCGTTCTCCCACGTTGTCGATGACGGCCCGCACGAGCGCGTCCTTGCCGTCGAAGTGGTGGTACAGCTGCGACTTGCTCACGCCGCTCGCCGCCAGCACGTCATCGAGGGTGGTAGCCCGGACTCCTTTTACGTACATCAGGTCGGTCGCGGCGGCGACGATCCTTGTCCGCGTCTTTGCACCGCGCGCCGTCAGGCGTCTGCCATTGTGCGAGTCAGCGGTCGTCATCACGCTTTTATGTTACCGATCAGGCTACTCGTTCCCGTCCTTGCGGGGCTGTCGTCCTCGGCTGCCGTAAAAGGCGCAAGGGCGAGGTCAAGCGCGGCGTTGAGCGGCCAAGGGTCTTTTGCGATCCGGCTCAGGGTGCTGCCCCCGTGCAGCGCCGCAAGAATCAGCATCGCAGTCTTCTGGGCGTCGACATCGGCCCTCCGAGTCCGGCCTGAGGAGGAGTCTGTGTCGCCCGTCGTGCCGGACCGCAGCAACCGGTCCACCGTCTCGGCGATGAGCTCGCGCCACCGATCAAGGAAGTCGGCTCGCTCAGGGACGTCACCTGTATGTCTCAGCGCGAACTCGTACGGCGACAGCGGGGTCATGAGCTCCTCGACGACCCGGCGGCGCCAACTGGCCAGCTTCGCCCCGTCGGTGACTCCGGCCAGACATGCGCTCTCGCGGGCCAAAACTTCCGTGAAGTGCGTCCTCATCAATCCTCCCGGCCAGTCGACACCACTCACGCATCCCGCCGCTTTATCGGACTATTTAGTCCACTTTATCTCCGGTGTCGCGATGCTCGAATCCGCAGACAAGGGGGGCGCTGGTCATCGGAAACGCTCGCCGGGGCGTTCTCGGCGTGTGCCGGGGTCAGGGCAGAGTGCGGCCGTCCCGCGCGAGAACGACCAGGCGCGAACGGGGATCAGCGTTCGACGGGGCCCGGCTCGAGCGCGGAGTTGTCCAAGTCACCCTTCCGCAGCCGAAAGACCTGAAGACGCAGGTCGTAGTACTTGTCCGTTTCCCCGACCCACTCCATTCCGATGCGGCGGGCGGCGCGGGTGCCGCGCTCGTTCTTGGGCCGTACGACGGCGAAGACCTCCTCCTCGCCGTTGCTGAAGGCATAGTGGGCCAGGGCATGACCCGCCTCGGCCGCGAACCCCCGCCCCCACGCCCACGGAGCGAGCTGGTAGCCCAACTCCAGGTCCTCGCCCTCCGGCGGCAGCGGAAGAATCTGACCCGAGCCTGCGACGCGCCCGCTCTCGGTCTCTTCGATCACCCACCGCCCACTCGGGCGCCCTTCGGATCGCAGAGGTGCGGCGATCCATCCGGTGATCACCGTACGCATCTGGTCGAGGTCGCCGACGTGACCCATCGCCGGGGCCAGCCACCGGGAGACCTCCGAGCTGCCGTAGATGTCCAGCGCGCCGGCAGCGTCATCGTGATGCCACGGACGCAGCCGCAGCCGCGGCGTGCTGATGGTCGATCCGGCGATAGTGACCTCGTGAGCCAACGCTGCTCCTTGATGCGGGGACAGGGCACGCCCGACGGCGCGCTTCGCGGTTGACAACGCTACGCTGTATTGGACTGACTAGTCCATCCAGACCCATCACCAACCGTCACCACCAGGGAGTTGCCGATGGACCCGGCCCACGCGCGTGAGTTGATCGAGAGTGAACGGGAACGCATCAAGGAGCTTCTCGCGTACTCAGCCGCTGGGCGGGCGGCTGACCTGGAGGCGGCCGCCGATGCGAAGACCTCGCTCTTCGATTCGGCGAACCCGCTCGCCCAAGAGCTTCTTGACGATGCTGTAGCCGAGCAACTCAGCGCACGGTTGGCCGCACTCGATCGGGCCGTCGAGCGCCTGCGCGCCGGCACCTACGGAGTTTCGCTGCGCAGCGGTCGGCCGATCCCCGACGAGCGGCTTGAGGCCGACCCCGCGGCGGAGCTTCTCGTTGACGAGGCCGGGTAGGACGGCATCGCTGAGAGGTGGCCGTCTCGACCTCGTGCGGTGCATTACCCACCAACCTCGTGCAGTGCGAACCCATCAACCTCGTGCAGTGCGAACCCACCAGCCGCTCCCCGCGCTGCTCCGCGCCGGGCTCGTGAAAGCCGGGCTAGTAAAAGCAGGGCGCGTCCATGCCTGAGGCACTTCAAGGACGACAGGCCGGCAACGACAAGCTCGTCGCCGCTGATCACATGTCCGCTGCACTGACTGCCAGGCCGCCTGGGTGCGGCGACGGTGCGACCAGGTCTTGACCGCGGACGGGCGCACTGGCCACACGGATCGTGGCCGGCCGGGTCAGGGCGATTGCCGGGTGGTCGGCCGACGGGAAGTTCGTGCCTTTCCGGCCGTCGGGCGACCAGGTGGCTCGCTGTCCGCGGTGCGCGGCCACGTCCGGCCATGTCGACATGCGCTGCGCGATCCGAAGCCTTCAGAGACTCCGGGCGCTTGAGAACAACAGAAAGGCACGGCCCGATGCACGACGTGACACCGGCGCTCAACCAGGCCCGTCGGGGTAGAACGACCCGGCTGGCATTCATATCCGCGGTGTTATCCCTGGTGGCCGCGTTTGCCGCGGTGGGGTCGACGATCCCGCTCTTCAACATCTACCGGGCCGAGGACGGGTTCACCAACGCCGGCATCTCGTTGACCGTCGTCGCCTACTCCGCCGCCACTCTCATCACCCTGTTGACAATGGGGCGACTGTCGAATCATCTGGGCCGCCGGCCCACCTCGATCGCGAGCCTCGGCCTCCTGGTGCTGGGCTGTCTGCTGCTGCTGAACGTGCACGACATCGGCATCCTGATCGCCGGTCGGCTCCTGATGGGCCTCGGTGCCGGGCTGGCCAGCAGCAGCCTCACGTCCTACATCGTCGATGCCGCACCGGCCAGGCCGGCCTGGTTGGCCACCGTCGCCTCCAGCCAGACAGTCATGCTCGGCCTCGCCGTCGGCGCCGTCGCGTCCGGAGCCCTGGTCCAGTTCGGCCCCTGGCCGCGTGAGCTCATCTACCTGGTCGCCGTCGGCTTCCTGCTCCTGTCCGCCGCCCTCGTCGCTGTCAGCCCGGAGACGGCGACTCCGTCGCCTGGCGCCTGGTCGTCACTGCGTCCCCAGGTCCGCGTACCGGCCCGGGTGAGGCGTCTACTCCCCGTCGCGGCAGCGGTGTTCCTGGCCACCTGGGCGACCGGGGCCTTCTACCAAGCCTTCGTGCCGGCGCTGGTCGAAGATCAGCTCCACACGCGCAGCCCGCTCGTCCTCGGGCTGGTGTTCGCCGCCTACATGGGTCCCAGCGCTCTCGGCGCTCCCCTCGGCGGCCGGTTCACGTCCGCGGCCGCCCAACGCCTCGGCGTGATCGTCTACCTGGCCGGATGGGCCGGCATCATCACAGCGATCGCCACTGGCACACTGGTGCTGTTCATCGCCGCAACCATCGTCGCGGGCGCCAGTCAAGGCATCGCCATCAGCGCCGCCACCCGCGGCCTGCTGCACGGCAGCACCCTGGCCGACCGGGCACCGATCTTCAGCGTGATCTACCTACTCTGCTACAGCGGCGCCGCTGTCCCCGCCCTGGTCTCCGGCCGGCTGTCCACCACCTTCTCACTGCCGCAGATCGCCCTCGGATACGGCGTACTCGCCCTCGTCGCCACCGTGTTCACTGTCATCGCTGCGCGCAACCCGCACCCGGACCCGAGCGGGAACAGCCAGCACGGGAGTAATCATGACGAACCTCACCGTCACCCAGACCTCACTCGACCCTGAGCAGGGCGCCGTCGGCGCTCGCCGGCGTCCGTCGATCGCCGCGCGGATCAGCGCGATGGGCCAAAGCCGGATCGGCGCCCTGCTCCTCCTCGTCGCGACGCTTGCAGCGATCGTCTGGGCCAACGTTTCCCTGGCGTCGTACGGGACGTTCTGGCGGACCCGTCTGATGGCCGGCGTCGGCGACCTGCATCTGCAGTTCACGCTTCACGCACTGGTGAACGACGCGCTGATGGCGGTCTTCTTCTTCACCGTCGGGCTCGAAGTGCGCCGGGAGTTCGCGATCGGCGAGCTGACGAGCTGGTCCCGTGCCCTGGTGCCCGTCGCCGCCGCCATCGCGGGCCTGGTGGCGCCCGCGCTCCTTTTCGTCCTCATCGCGAGGGGCTCCGGAAACGAGCAGGCGTGGGGACTGGTGATCTCGACCGACACGGCCTTCCTCGTGGGCGCCTTGGCCCTGATCGGCCCCCGCGTCCCCGGACGCCTGCGTGTCTTCCTCCTGGCGCTCGCGGTCGTCGATGATATTGGGGCGCTCAGCATCATCGCGCTGGTCTACACCGAGCACTTCACTCCGCTGCCGCTCCTCATCGCCGCCGCCGGGCTCGTGGGGGTTTATCTCACGCGCTATCTCCGTAGCCGCCGCGGGCCGGTGTACGTAACTCTCGCGATCGTGGTGTGGCTGGCCTTCCTCGCTTCGGGTGTGCACCCGACCCTCGCGGGCGTCGCGATCGCGCTGCTGGTCCCCGTGTATCGCCCCAACCGCAGCGACGTCGAGCGCGCGCTGGAACTCGCGCGCACCTTTCGCCAGTCGCCCACCACCGAGTACGCCCGCGCCGCCGCCAACAGCCTCCGCGAATCCATCTCGATCAACGAGCGACTCCAGTCGGCCTACGCCCCGTACGTCGCGTACGTCATCCTTCCGCTGTTCGCCCTCGCCAACGCGGGCGTCGTGCTGACCCCCGAGGTCCTCGCCGGCGCTGCCGGCTCCACCCTGACGTGGGGCATCGTCGTGGGCCTCGTCGTCGGCAAGCTCCTCGGCGTCTTCGGATCGAGCGCGCTCCTGCGACGCCTGAAGCTCGGCGAGCTCGGAGCGGGTCTCACCCTCGATCGCGTCCTCGGCGGCGCCGCGGTGTGCGGGATCGGATTCACCATCTCGCTGTTCATCGTGGACCTCGCGATCGACGACGAGCTCGCGCAGAACGAGGCGCGGGTGGGTGTGCTCGCGGCGTCTGTCATCGCCTTCGTGCTCGCGACGATCATCTTCCGGATCTCGGATGCCGTGCGCCCCGACGACGACTCCGGCATGACGCTCGCGCGCCCGGTCGACCCGGTGCGCGACCACGTGCTCGGAGACCCGTACGCCCCCTTCACGATCGTCGAGTACGGCGACTTCCAGTGCGGTTTCTGCCTCAAGGCGTCCGGATCGATCCTGGAGGTGCGCGGCGTGCTCGGAGACCGGCTCCGCTACGTGTGGCGCCACGCCCCGCTCGTGCAGATCCACCCCAACGCCCTCGCAGCCGCGGAGGCGAGCGAGGCGGCGGCGGCGCAGGGCAGATTCTTCGACTTCGCGCGTGCGCTCCTCGACGATCAGGACAACCAGCGGCCGTCCGACATCATCCGGATCGCCGACGACCTGGGCCTGGACCTCGATCAGTTCGAGAAGGACCTCATCTCGGCCGAGGTCGCGGGCCGGGTGCGCGACGACATGCTCGACGCCGAGGCCATGAGCATCACCGCCGTCCCCACGCTATTCATCAACGGCCGCCGGCACGTCGGCCCGTACGACGCGCGATCGCTGCTCCGAGCGCTGACGACCGCGGGCGGCACACCGGTCGCCGAGTGACGGACGACGACGCGTCTCAGATTGGCGACGGGATGCGACCGCCACCTCGACGGCAGTCGCCTCAACCGGCGACCGCGGCCGAGGGTCTGCGCGCCCAGCCGTTGCGGGTACGAACAGCGCCGACGGCGCGGCAGGTCAGGTAGATGACGAAGGCGATGGTGGTGACATACGGGCTGATCGGGATGCTGCTGCCCAGCGCGATGAGGATGCCGCCGACCACGGACGTGACGGCGAACAGGACGCTGAGCAGGGGGATCAGGCGAGGGGAGGCGGTCACCCGGGTGGCGGCGGCCGCAGGGGTGACCACCAAGGCGAGCACCAGCAGAGCGCCGACGATCTGAATGGTCGTGGCCACGGCGAGACCCAGCACCAGGGTGAACACGGGGGACAGCGCCCGAACGGGCACGCCGCGGGCGGCGGCGACGTCGGGATCGAGGCTGGCGAGGGTCAGCGGACGCCAGATGACCGCCAGGACGAGCAGGACGACGACCGACACGCCGATCAGCCAGGCCGTCTGCGGGGTGTCCACGGCCACGATCTGCCCCGTGAGCAGGCCGAACTTGTTGGCGGCGCGGCCTTTGTACAGCGACAGGAACAGCACGCCGAGTCCCAGTCCGAACGGCATCAGGACACCGATGGCGGAGTTGCGGTCCCGGACACGTACGCCCAGGGCGCCGATCACCACGGCGGCCAGGACCGATCCGGCCAGGGACCCTGCCACCACATTCACCCCGAGCAGGAGTGCGGCCGCCGCGCCGGCGAAGGAGAGCTCGGCGATCCCGTGCACGGCGAAGGCCAGATCTCGCATCATCACGAAGGTGCTGATCAGGCCGCCGACCACGCCGAGCACGGCCGCGGCGATGATCGAGTTGGCGACGAGGGCCAGCAGCTGCCCGTAGTCGTCGTAGTTGAAGATCTGGTGCCAGATATCGGGACTCATGGCTGGACCCCTCCAGCGGGATCGGGGTGGTGCGGGGTGGGAGCGCCGACGATCACGTAGCGACCGCGGGCCCGGATCACCTCGACCAAGCCGCCGTACAGTTCGGACAGAACGGAAGACCTCATCACCTCGTCGGGCGTGCCGACGCGGAACCGGCCGCCGGCCAGGTAAAGCACCCGGTCGACCAGTGGCAGGACCGGATTGAGCTCGTGGGTGACGAAGAGGACTGCGGTGCCGTAGGCGCGCCGTCGCCGGTCGAGCAGGTCGACGATCGCGTGCTGGTGGTGCGGGTCGAGCGAGAGGAGCGGCTCGTCGCACAGCAGAAGCGCGGGATCGGTGGCCAGGGCCTGCGCGATGCGCACCCGCTGCTGCTCGCCTCCGGACAGCAGGCCGAGGGGCATGTCCGCGTACTCGTGCGCGCCCACCTCGGTCAGCAGGTCGTCGATGCGCCGCCGCAGCCCTTTGCCGCCGAGGGGCAGGCCCCAGCGATGGCCGTCGACGCCGAGCCGTACCAGGTCGCGGGCGCGCAATGGAGTGTGCGGGGCGAGGGCGCGCTGCTGGGGGATGTAGCCGATCAGTTCGCTGCCCCGCCGGGGCGGGCGGCCGTCGATCAGCAGGGCCCCGGCGGAGAGAGGCAACTGGCCCAGGATGGCGTGCAGCAGGCTGGTCTTGCCCGATCCGTTGGGCCCAAGCACGGCGATGAACTCACCGCGGCGCAGCTCCAGATCCAGCCCGGACCACAGCACACGCTCACCACGGCGCAGTTCCGCATCGGTCAGGCTGAGGACGACGGGTGTTCGGCCGGCGGGGGCGGCCTGCGGTGCGATGGTGCCCGACTGCTCGATCATCGGCCCAGGGCCTTGCCGAGCGAATCGAGGTTGGCGGTCATCCAGCCGATGTAGTCCTCACCGGAGGGCAGGGTCTCGGTGACCGGGACGACGGGAATGCCGTTGCCGGTCGCCGCGTCGCGGACCTTCTCGGTCTCCGGGCCGGCGGTCTGGGAGTTGTAGACCAGGGCCTGCACCTTCTTGCCGGTGAACAGGGCCAGGGTGTCCCGCAGGACGCGGGGGGAGACGTCGTTGCCTTCCTCGATGGCCTCGCTGAACTCCTCCGGGGAGGCGTCGGTCAGACCGCACGCCTCGATCATGTACAGCGGGACCGGCTCGGTGATCGCCACGGCGGTGCCCTTCGCCGTCTGCGCGATGGCCGCCTCCTGCTCCTCCAGCGGCTTGAGCTTCTGCTTGAAGGTCTCGGCTCCGGCGGTGAAGGCGGCGGCCCCGGAGGGGTCGGCCTTGCCCAGCGCGGCGGCGATCGAGTCGGCCAGCCGCGCGACGGACGGGAAGTCGTACCAGACGTGCTCGTTGAGCTCCTCGCCGGCGGCCGCCGTCTTCCCGGAAATGTCGACCGCGTTCAGCACCGGGGCCGAGGTGTTGCCGGCGGCGTCGCGCATCGTGTCCATGAAGTCGTCGTAGCCGCCGCCGTTCTCGATGATCACCTTGGCCTTGGACAGCGCCAGCTGGTTCTGCGGATTGGCCTCGTAGGAGTGCGGGTCCTGGTCGGGACTGGCGATGAACGAGGTCACCGCGACCTTGTCGCCGCCGATCTGCCGGACGATGTCGCCGTACACGTTGGTGGAGGTCACCACGGCGACCGCGCCCGGGCCGGTGGACGCGCTCACGGCCGGCTCGGGAGATGCCGAGGAAGAGGACGAGGGAGAGGACGAGGGAGAAGATGAGCCGCCGCAGCCGGTCAGCAGCACAGAGGCCAGGCCCGTGAGGACGAGCAGGGAGGGACGACGCAAGGGGGAGGTGTTCATGTCGATCCTTGTCGATAATGACAATGGTTTTCATTTCCAAAGCTAGCATCGCCATCCGGACCGGCTGCAATGGGCAGGAGGCACGGAAGGTCACCGCATGGCCGTCGAGGGCTCCGTCGCGTCTGTCCAGCACGACGTGCGCACGCCGTACATCTCCTCGGCATGGAAGCCGACCACAGCAGGAAGCCGGTCATGAACGCGGCCGGGAGGCGTAAGGGAGCAGCGCCGTCTCGCGGGCGTTCTTGACGGCACGGGCGATCTGGCGTTGTTGCTGCACCGTGACGCCGGTGACGCGGCGGCTGCGGATCTTGCCGCGGTCGGAGATGAACTTCCGTAGCAGGTCGGTGTCCTTGTAGTCGATGTAGTGCACCCCCTGCAGCGGGTTGCCCTTTTTACGTAGGGTGCGGCGGGGCTTCATGCGATCTCCTTGAGGTCGAGGATGTGGGCGAAGGGGTCGTCGTAGCCGGCCCACACGTCGGAGCCCGCCAGGGCCTCCTCCTCGGTGAGCAGGCAGGAGTCGAGCAGAGAATGGAGGCGCTCCCGGTCGAGGTCGGGGCCGGTGAACACCAGGTGCTGGACCCGGTCGCCGGTGACGTGGTCCCAGTCGAGGCCGGCGGCCGCGCGGCGGGCGGGGGAGACCATGTCCCAGGCGGCCTCCGGCAGCGCGGCCAGCCAGGGCCCGGCGTCCTCTACCGACACGACGCCGGCGACCGCGTCCCAGGCGAGCAACCGATCCGGCCGGCTGACCAGCCAGAACCGCCCGCGGGAGCGCACCGACCCGGTGACCAGCTCGTCTACGGCCTCGAAGAGGCGAGCGGGGTGCAGCGGGCGCAGCCGGCGCCAGACGACCGTGGTGATCTCGTCGGTCTGCGCGTCGCAGGGAAGCTGGGCGGTGGCGGGGTCGACGCGTTCGGCCAGTTCCCGCGAGCACAGCCGGGCGCCGGTCACGCCCGGCAGCGACTCGGCGAAGACCGGGGTGCAGGGCGCGAGGTGGGCGAGCACGGCGCGGGAGAGCTCCGCGTCCTCTTCATCGCCTCCGTGCAACGTCAGGGCGGTGGCGTACTCGATCTGCCGGGTCAGGACTTCGGCGAGATGGCGCTGGTCGCCTGCCGCGGCCGGCTGGCCGGTCTCGCCGAGGAGGTCGCCGCGGGTGATGTCGATGGGCATGTGCTCGGCGTGCAGCGCGGTCAGCACGCAGGTCAGCCGCAGGATGCCGTGTGCCTCCTCGCAATCGAGGGCCTCGGCGACCGAGCGCGGCTCAACCGAGTCCCACAGATCGACCACGAGCAGTGACGCGGTGGCGGCGTGCCGCACCAGCTGAGGGAGAAGGTCCTCGCGCACGGTGCAGGTGACACAGCCGTGCGCGAGCCGTACGTCGGCCAGGTCGAGCACGGTGGAGGCGTCGCGGACCACGCGCTCCACCCGGCCGGCGGTCACCTCCCGCAGATCGTGGTGGACGGCGACGGAGCCGGGGTGGTCGCGCAGGAGGCGGTCGACGACGGCCGTGCGTGCAGAGGCATGCAGGCCCGCGACCAGGACGACGGGGGTGGACATGAGGGCCTCCGAATTGCGGAATAGAAATGACAATGATTATCGTTATCATCGCACAGGCTGATGGCGAGAGAGGAAGGGCCCGTGGCCAGAAACGAGCTACGCCCCGTGATCAAGCTGCGATCGAGCGCGGGGACCGGCTACACCTACGTGACCCGCAAGAACCGCCGCAACGACCCCGACCGGCTCACGATCCGCAAGTACGACCCGATCATCCGCAGACACGTCGCCTTCAAGGAGGAACGATGAAGAAGGGCATCCACCCCGACTACCACCTGGTCGTGTTCCGCGACCCGGGCGCCGGGTTCGCCTTCCTCACCCGCTCGACCATCACCAGCGGCAAGACGATCGAGTGGGAGGACGGCACCACCTATCCCGTGGTGGACGTCGACGTCTCCTCCGCGAGCCACCCCTTCTACACCGGGCGCAGCAGAGTGCTCGACACCGCCGGGCGCGTCGAGCGATTCAACCAGCGCTACGGAAGGTCCTGATGTCCGCGCACTGCCAGCTCACGGGAGCCGCGCCGGTCTTCGGCAACCGCGTCTCCCACTCCCACCGGCGCACCCGCCGGCGATGGAACCCCAATATTCAGCAGCGCCGCTACTGGCTGCCCAGCGAGAACCGCTTTGTCCGGCTCACGCTCAGCGCCCGTGCGATCAGAACCGTCGACAAGATCGGCGTCGAGGCCGTCGTCACCCGGATCCGGGCCCGGGGAGAGAAGATCTGATGGCCAAGAAGAGCAAGATCGCCGCCAACGAGAGGCGCAAGGCCGTGGTCGCCCGCTACGCCCAACGGCGTGCGGAGCTGAAGGAGGTCGTACGCACCGGCGCTCCGGAGGAGCGGGCCTCGGCTGTACGCGAGCTGGCGCGCCAGCCGCGTGATGCGAGCGCGACGCGCGTGCGCAACCGGGACGCGGTGGACGGCCGCCCGCGGGGCTATCTCGGCACGTTCGGGCTGTCCCGGATCCGTTTCCGGCAGATGGCCCACCGGGGCGAGCTGCCGGGTGTGACGAAGGCGAGCTGGTGATCGTGGCTGTCCCGAAGCGCAGAACCTCGCGCAGCAACACCCGGCATCGCCGTAGCCAGTGGAAGGCGACTCCGCCTGACTTGGTGCCGATCACTGTGAACGGACGCGAGCTCCTGGTGCCCCGCCGGCTGGTCCGCGCCTACCAGCGCGGGCTCATCGTCCCCGACTGACGACAGCCGACCTCGCGCGGCCTGCCGGGGCGGGTGAGCAGAAGCCGAGGGAGTTAAGCGAAAACCGTACAGTCCCGCACAATTGGGCGGTGGAACGTCACGAGTTCGGTGCCGCGGTGCGCCAGTGCGGGAGAGCACGGCGCCTGCGGCTGTCGGGCTACCGATCGTCCGCCGGTGGGTGCAAGGGTTGCGAGGACTAGGGGATCGGGTATGTGGTGGGAGGTTCTCCGCGCCGTTCTCATCGCGGTAGCGGTGAGCTGGGCGTCACTGGTCATCGCACTGGCAGTCGTGCGCCCCAAGGGGCCGCTACTGAAGGAAGCGCTTCGGATCCTGCCCGATCTCCTGCGTTTGCTGCGCCGGTTGGCCGCTGACCGCTCCCTGCCCCGTGGCGTCAGGGTCCGGCTTGGCCTACTGCTCGCCTATCTGGCGTTCCCGATCGATCTGATCCCCGACTTCATCCCCGTTCTTGGCTACGCGGACGACGCGATCATCGTTACTGCCGTACTGCGTGGGGTGGTGCGCCGGGCCGGCCTGGACGCGGTCCGGCAGCACTGGCCCGGCAGTGACGACGGCTTCGCCGCGCTGTGCCGACTCACCGGTCTCAGGCAAGGAAACGAACAGAGCCTTGGGGACACAGCCAAGGAGCCTGAGGGGTCACCTGAATGAGGCCGTCGCAGTACCCGTTGCAGCAAGAAGCCCCAGAGCTTAATCGCTCCGGGGCGTTTTGGTTGGTGGGGCTACCAGGACTTGAACCTGGGACCTCTTCCTTATCAGCCTTGCCTTGGCGTTCAACCCTTCGTGGTCTTCTAGTGACTATCGGCTTATAATCCCAGGTAGAAGCCATGATTTCGTGTCGGGAGATCTCGCGGAGTGTCACCCACTGACGCGAGCTCCACTAACGAGTCACTAACGAAGGATCATGAAGGCGAGGTTGAGTGGGCTACTCGTTCAAGCGGCTCGATCGCAACGGCAAGCCGCGATACACGGCCTGCTACCAAGACCTGAAAGGCAACATCCTCTCGGCGGGCACCTTCTCCAATAAGAAGGACGCCGACAGAGCCTGGCAGATGGCCGAGGCAGAGGTGGCCAAGGGCCGGATCGGCGATCCCAAGCGCGGACGGCAGACCTTCAAGAGCTACGTCGAAGGCACCTGGCTGCCCAACCACGAGATGGAAGCAACGACTCGGCAGACCTACACCTATGCGATCGGGAAGCATCTTCTGCCCGAGTTCGGCGCCATGCGAATGATCGACATCATGCCCGAACATGTCCGGGCCTGGATCGTCGCGATGAAGAAGAAGGGCGCGTCGCCCGTGACGATCCAGAAGACGAAGATCGTCCTGAGCGCGATCTTCACGACCGCACTGAATGACCAAGTAACCTTCATCCACCCCTGCAAGGGGGTCAAGTCACCACCGGTGGTGGCCAAACCGCGGACGATCATCTCCCCGGAGCAGTTCGAGACGCTCTATAGGGCCCTCCTAGACGCGGACACCAAGCTCCTGGTCGAGACCGACATCGAGACCGGCCTCCGTTGGGGCGAGCTGACCGAACTACGAGTCAAGGATCTCGATACAGGCTCGCGCATCCTTACCGTCAGCCGGGCAGTCGTCGAGGTCAATCCTCAGTTCCACCCGACCGGCGGCCGTTTCCTGGTGAAGGAATACCCCAAGGACAAGGAGTTCCGGCGTCTCAAGCTCACGAGGCAACTCGTCGACAAGTTGAGCCTGCACATCGAGGAGCGAGAGCTGGGACCGAACGACCTGCTCTTCATGTGGCGGCAGGAGTCCGCTCCTCGCACGAAGCTACGTGTGGTTCCCGATCCTGAGCAGCTGGGCCTCACTCCCCCGAATGCGGCAGGTCGGCAGTATCAGCACGGGACGCTGATGGGCTACAACTCCGGCAAGTGCCGCTGCGAGCACTGCCGTGCCGCCATCGCTCTTTACCGAGCACAGCGCCGCCAGACCGAAGGCAAGAACAGCCCTCGCGGGCGCCGTATTCGCGACACCGATGGCCATGTCCCTGCCGAGGCCTTCCGCAATCAGATCTGGAAGCCCGCCCTCGCCGCGGCCAACCTCACAGTCAAGGTCCGCATCCACGACCTTCGACACGCGCACGCATCGTGGTTGCTCTCGGGTGGCGCCGACCTCCAAGTCGTCAAAGAGCGACTTGGGCACGCATCGATCGCGACTACTGAGAAGTATCTACACACGCTGGACGACGCCGACGAGACGGCGCTCGACGCGTTCACGAAGATCCGAAATCGCAACGCGCGCAGGTCGTCCTGACATCGGTACGGCTCGCTCCGCTGCTTGCCACGGAGGCGAGCCTTGATCCTTCTGGAGGGAAACGAGGACCAGTGGCCGAGCCTATGGACGGCACCGACCAACGACGAATCGAAAGAGTCATCCTGGGAGCGACGATCACCAGCGTGGTCGTGCTCGCCTTCATCGCCGGCTCGATCTCATATCGGCACCTCCACCTGCTCGCCCTACGGCACGGCGAGTCACCCTGGACTGCTGCGCTACTGCCGCTCAGCGTGGACGGGACGGTGCTCTGCGCCTCGATGGCTTTACTTGCTGATTCGCGGCGCGGGAGACGCGGCGGAGTCCTGCCCTGGACGCTTCTTGTGATCGGCAGCCTCGCCAGCGTTGCCGCCAACGTCGCCGTCGCCGAACCATCCTTCATTGGTCGGGCCGTGGCAGCGTGGCCGGCCTTCGCGATGATCGGCGGCTTGGAGATGGCCTTCCGGCTGGTACGGCAAAGCGTCGCCCGCCGGCGCTCTCCTGAGGAGCCCACGGCCGTACCAGATCCCGTATCGGACGACGACGCGCTTCAAGCCGACGGTAGGCCGCGCGGACGCACCCTCCAGCAGGAAGCATGGCAGTGGGCACTCCGAAACCGCCGCCCAGACGGAACTCTGCCGCGATCCGTTGATCTGGCCCGACAATTCCACCGCAGCCCCCGCTGGGCCCGCCTCGTCAAGTCATCCGGATCGAACGGCACCTTGACCTAGACGAGTGCCGAAGTCCGCGGCAGCGGAGCCGCTTGCCCACAGCGGCCTTTCACAAGGACCGCAGAAGCATCCTCGCGTGGCGCGGGATCACCTAACCCTCGGCGCGGGCGGCACCGAAGACGAGGGAGCGTCCCCGCGTCCGCGGGGAGCACCGGGACCAGCTCACCCCGCATGACCTCGCCGAGGGACCATCCCCGCATACGCGGGAGCACCGCCTCCTCGTGCTGATGAACGGCCCCAGCTCGGGACCATCCTCGCATTCGTGGGGAGCTCCA
Organism: Microbispora bryophytorum; assembly: GCF_043197435.1. Lineage (NCBI taxonomy): Bacteria > Bacillati > Actinomycetota > Actinomycetes > Streptosporangiales > Streptosporangiaceae > Microbispora > Microbispora bryophytorum. The sequence goes on from NZ_JBICTF010000002.1 coordinate 897,462, forward strand.
TTCCGAGAACCCCGATACGAAGTTTGGTCAGGGACCATCCCCGCATGCGCAGGGAGCACGGCGCGTCGCAGTTCCCGGACCCGTTCTCTCTGGGACCATCCCCGCATGCGCGGGGAGCGCTGGGTGGCGTGGAAGGCCGCGCACCCGGACGTGGGACCATCCCCGCATGCGCGGGGAGCGCGGTGCCGGAGAAGTTGTCGCCGACCCAGCCGAGTTCGGGACCATCCCCGCATGCGCGGGGAGCGCGGCTCGGCCTTCTCCTCGGGCACGGCCATGAGGGGACCATCCCCGCATGCGCGGGGAGCGCAGCGCCGTCGTCTTGAAATGCACGTCCTCGAAGGGACCATCCCCGCATGCGCGGGGAGCGCCGCTCCTGCAACCTCGCCAATCTCGCGAGCGTGGGACCATCCCCGCATGCGCGGGGAGCGCACGGGCAGGTAGGAGCAGTTGTACCCGGCGATGGGACCATCCCCGCATGCGCGGGGAGCGCTACCCGGTCTCCAGCGTGAGGTTGTCGAGGTTGGGACCATCCCCGCATGCGCGGGGAGCGCGACCTCGTCGGTCACGGCTGGTCCTCGGTGACGGGACCATCCCCGCATGCGCGGGGAGCGCTGGGACACAACCTGAGCAGGGGGTGGCACGTGGGGACCATCCCCGCATGCGCGGGGAGCGCAACGTCGACCGGATCGCCGACCAAAGAAGGGACCATCCCCGCATGCGCGGGGAGCGCCCCCGCCACCCGGACAGGGTCGAGGCGGGCCTGGGACCATCCCCGCATGCGCGGGGAGCGCGTGTCGCCAAACAGCCCGTACAACGCCTCCAGGGGACCATCCCCGCATGCGCGGGGAGCGCACCGGCCATGTCGCCCCAACGATGTACAGGCGGGGACCATCCCCGCATGCGCGGGGAGCGCCAGCGGACGCGCATGATCCCCTTGATCGGGGTGGGACCATCCCCGCATGCGCGGGGAGCGCTGGCCGAGGCGATCCGCCCCGGCCTTGACCCGGGGACCATCCCCGCATGCGCGGGGAGCGCTGCAGCACGGCCCGCCACGTTTCGCCGCCTTGGGGACCATCCCCGCATGCGCGGGGAGCGCACTTCACCACCTGCGCAGATACGAGCCAGCTGACGCTATTTCGAGCACTTTCGTAGACTTGGACATTCCGGACTTCATTGTCCCGCGTATTCGGACGCTTCGAACACGGCGCGCTCGCGGAGAGCGCGCAGCCGAGCAGCGGCGAGCGAACTGCTGAACGTATGCCTGCCCTGGGGCCCTCACTACACCCCCTGCACGCCCGTGGCCCCAGCGAGGCCGGCCATCCCTGTGGCGCACCCATAGCTGCCGAGACGTTCGAGCAGCTCGTCAGCGAGGGCAAGGGGAGCGCATTGTCCCCCTCACTCACCGCGAAGGACACCACATCTCGGTGGCGGTCATGCTCAATGACGTCGGCGATTCCGCCACCGGCTGTGACCGCCCGGGACATGGGCGTCGCTAGTCGGACTTATCCCCGCGTGCGCGGGGAGCACTGCTACCACTACCGTCCACATCGGACCATCCCCGCGGGCGCGGGGAGCACGTCATCCATCATGATGGCCTACCTGCCTTGGCTCTCTGTACCGCCCCTGACCTTCATCGGCGTCTTTCCTGGGACGGCTGCAGAGGGAAGGGTGAGGCGGAATACCCACGAATGTGTGACGTGCGTGATAGGTTCCTCGCTCAGGATGAGCAACATGTGGATGGTAGTAGTAAGCCAACCCCCCTAGGAGTTGCCATGGCAAACGAACCCGAACCACTCCTCAACTTAAGGAGCTTCGTGCTCCTCCTGTTCGCGGCCTTGGTCGGCTGCGCTACCGGCGTCCTCACCAATCTGGCGGGCGGGAATCAGCCGCAGTCCGTGATCGCGGGTGGGGCTGCCGCCGGCGCAGCGCTTATCTGGGCGCATAATCTGCTGAGCTAACGCCGGAGGGCCGTTGCTGGTGACAACGCATCCAGGGTCGGACTAGCGCAAATGGTTCAGAGCGGACAAAAGCGCTAGTTCGGCCGTGGATGACAGGATCGGGCCGATCGATAGTTTCTCCTTGAAGGTCGCCTCTCTTCTGTTACGTTCCAGGTTGTCAAGATTCTGAGGTGGCACTCATGCCGCCACGGCTTACATGCGGACGGTCGTGTGATCGATGAAGATCCAGTAGGTGCGGAGTTTGCCAAGGGGCTTTCCGTACCGGCGCGAGCGGTGTGGGCCAAGCATGATCGCGATAGTGATGGCTGGTTGCCGTTGTGGCGGCATATGGCCGACAGCGGGGCCGTAGTCGGGCTCTTGTGGGATGAGTGGGTTCCTGTTCAAGTACGGCAGCTGCTGTCGGATGCGCTCCCAGGCGGCGAAGCTGATGCACGCCGTCTCGTGGTGTGGTCGGCGACGACGCACGATATCGGCAAGGCGACGCCGGCCTTTTCCTGCCAGGTGGAGTTGCTTGCCGACGGCATGCGGGCGGAAGGGCTGGACATGCCGCTCCAGAAGCGGTTCCCGGATCGGAAGCTTGCCCCGCATGGCCTTGCCGGCCTGGTTCTCTTGCAAGAGTGGTTGGTGGAGCGGTACGGCTGGCGGAAGTCGGCTGCTTTGCAGTTCGCGATCGTCGCCGGCGGTCACCATGGGGTGCCGCCGACGTCTCTGGATATCCAGCAAGTGATCGATCGCCCGCAGTTGCTTCGTACGCGGGAATGCGCGACGCTGTGGCGAGGCGTCCAATGGGAATTTCTCGACCGGTGTGCCGATCTGTGCCTCATTCGGGAGCGGTTGCCGGAATGGCAGGCGGTGAAACTGCCGCAGCAGGCGCAGGTGCTGTTGACCGGCCTGGTTATCGTTGCTGATTGGATCGCCAGCAATCCCGATCTCTTCCCATATTTTCCCGATGCGCAGCACATTGGTGATCACGAGCGGGTCAGAGCGGCGTGGGAAGGCCTGGATCTGCCAGCGCCGTGGCAGCCAGCGGATACAGCAGACGATGTGGCGCGGCTGTTCTTCTCCCGTTTCGCCTTGCCCGCTGAAGCGAAGATTCGGCCGGTGCAGCGTCGTGCTGTCGAGGTCGCGAGATCCATGGTTCGTCCGGGTCTGCTTGTCGTTGAGGCGCCGATGGGCGAGGGGAAGACGGAAGCGGCCCTAGCCGTAGCGGAGGTCTTTGCCTCCCGCTCCGGAGCCGGTGGGTGTTTTGTTGCGTTGCCCACGATGGCGACGGGCAATGCGATGTTCCCTCGGCTGCTGTCGTGGCTGGGCAGGGTCTTCGCGGGGCATGAGGGACGGCACTCGGTTCACCTGGCGCATTCCAAGGCGGCGCTCAACGAGGCGTACGTCGACTTGATCCGGGCTGGTCGGCGGGCCGTGCGTGGCATCGATACCGATGGTGATGAGGAGGTGTGGCGTCCGCGTAGAGATGGTCGGGCTGCCTCGGCCGAGTTGATTGCGCACCAGTGGTTGCGAGGCCGGAAGAAGGCGATGTTGGCCTCCTTTGGGGTGGGGACGATCGACCAGCTCTTGTTCATGGGATTGAAGAGTCGTCATCTCGCGCTGCGGCATCTGGCCCTGGCGGGCAAGGTGGTCGTGATCGACGAGGCGCACGCTTACGACTCCTACATGAATTCCTATCTGGACCGGGTGCTGTCGTGGCTTGGCGCCTACGGCGTGCCGGTAGTGGTGTTGTCGGCGACGCTCCCGGCCGGGCGTCGACGTGAGCTCGCCGAGGCATACGTGGGGGCGTCCAGGTTCGCTGAGATCGAGGCCGCCAGCGACTACCCGCTGCTCACGGCGGTTGAACGAGGCCGACAGCCGGTGATCGAAGCGGTGGAAGGTTCCGGGCGCACGATCGACGTTCATCTTGAGCGTCTCGCCGATGACCTGCCCACGCTGGGGGATCGCCTGGCGCAGGAGCTGGCCGAGGGCGGTTGCGCGCTGGTGATTCGCAACACGGTGGACCGGGTACTGGAGACGGCGGCTTACCTGCGTGAACGGTTCGAGCATGTGACTGTTGCTCATGCCCGCTTCCTGGACCTGGACCGTTTGGCGAAGGACGCCCGGCTGCTGGAACTGTTCGGGTCGCCGGACAAGAGCCGCAACCGGCCCACCACCGCGCACATTGTCGTAGCGAGCCAGGTCGCCGAGCAGTCCTTGGACGTCGACTTCGATCTCCTCGTGTCGGATTTATGCCCGATCGACCTTTTGCTGCAGCGGATGGGGCGGCTTCACCGTCACCAGCGAGGCAAAGGCCAAGCCCACCGTCCCGCACGGCTGCAGACCGCCAGATGCCTGGTGACCGGAGCGGACTGGGCGGCCGTGCCGGTCAAGCCGGTGTCCGGATCCAAGCGTGTCTACCGCCTGCATGCCTTGCTGCGGTCGGCTGCCGTGCTGGAGCCCTACCTTGCGGGCACCGGACCGACCGGCCATGTGGTTCGGCTTCCGGATGACATCAGCCCGCTTGTGCAGCGCGCCTACGGCAGCAGGCAGATCGGCCCGCAGGCGTGGCAGGAGGTGATGGCCCGCGCCCGCGACGCCCACGAGTTGCACCAGGCGAAGCAGCGCGAGAAGGCGGACGCTTTTCAGATCGCTCCCGTGGGCAGACCCGGCCGCGCCCTTGTCGGCTGGGTGGACGCCGGCGTGGGGGACGCCGACGACACCCGCAAGGGCCGCGCCCAAGTCCGGGATGCCCAGGAGTCGCTGGAGGTGCTGGTCGTTCAGCGTCGCCGCGACGGCACCCTGACCACGGTGCCGTGGCTGTCGCAAGGACGAGGCGGCGTCAAGTTGCCCACGGATTCGGTGCCCGAGCCCAGGATCGCCCGGATCGTAGCCGCATCCGCCCTGCGACTACCGCACCACTTCTCGATTCCTCAGACGATGGACCGGGCAATCGCACAACTGGAAGCCGAATGCATTCCAGCCTGGCAGTCGAAGGAGAGCCACTGGCTTGCCGGAGAGCTGATCCTCACGCTCGACGAAAACTGTCGGACCCACCTGGCAGGCTACGCCCTGCATTACTCCCACGAGGACGGTCTGAAGGTGACTGATGCGCGCTGATCCGTCGTTCGACCTGACTCGGTGTCGCTGGCTCCCCGTCCGTATGCGCGATGGCACCGAGACTGAGCTGTCTCTGCGAGAGCTCTTTGCGCAGGCTGCGAATGTGCAGCGGCTGGTGGGCGACGTCCCCACCCAGGAGTTCGCCCTGCTGCGCCTGCTCCTCGCGATCGCGCATGACGCGATAAAGGGCCCGGTCGATTTGGATCACTGGCAGGAGCTGTGGGACGCCGGCCTCCCCGTCGGCGAGATCACCGCCTATCTGGATGACCACCAGCACCGCTTCGATCTGCTGCACCCCACCGAGCCCTTCCTGCAGTGCACTCGCCTGGAGATCGCGGGCGAGGCGGGTTCGCTGGACCGCCTCGTCGCCGATGTCCCCAACGGCGCGCCGTTCTTCACCATGCGTGCCCGCGGCACGCCCCGGCTCGGCTTCGCTGAGGCCGCCCGCTGGCTGGTGCACGCGCACGCCTTCGACACCTCCGGCATCAAGACCGGCGCCAAGGGCGATCCGAGGGTCAAGAACGGCAAGGTCTACCCCCTCGGCGTCGGCTGGGCCGGCAACCTCGGGGGCATTCTCGTGGAAGGCGACACCCTGAGCGAGACGCTGCTGCTCAACCTGATCGCCTTCGATACCGACAACCTGCGTAGCGACCCCAATCGTGATCTCCCGGCATGGCGTCACCCGTCCCCAGGCCCCGGCCAGCTGGATCCGCTGGAGCTGAGCAGGCGCCCGGCGGGAGTACGGGACCTGTACACCTGGCAGTCCCGGCGGGTACAGCTGACCTACGACGCGCATGGCGTCACCGGTGCCATCCTCGCCTACGGCGACCGGCTCGCACCGCACAACATGCACCAGCGCGAGCCGATGACCGGGTGGCGGCGCAGTCCGGCCCAAGAGAAGAAGCTGGGCCTGGCCCAGGTGTACTGGCCGCGCGAGCACGATCCCAGCCGCAGCGCCTGGCGAGGCCTCGGCGCATTGATCGCCGGTCGCGCGCCAGGGGCGGAGCAGCGCGGGGAAGCCGCCGCCATCGTGCGGCCGCGCATCCTCGACTGGGCCGCCCGTCTCAGTGTCGAAGGCGACCTGCCCGCCTCCTTCCTGATCCGGGCACGCCTGTTCGGCGCCGTGTACGGCACGCAGCAGTCGGTCATCGACGAGATCATCGATGATTCCGTCACCATGCCTGTCGTGCTCCTACGTCGGGAAAATCGCAGGCTGGGACAGGAGGCCATCGACGCGGCCGCCGATGCCGAGACCGCGGTGAGCTTGCTGGGGGACTTCGCCGCCGACCTCGCCCACGCCGCAGGCAGCGAGACTGACCCTCCTAAAGAGGCAGCCCGGAGCCTCGGCTTTTCCGCTCTCGATGGACCGTTCCGCACCTGGCTCGCCGGTCTCCGTCCCCAAGACGACCCCAAGCAGGTGCGAGCGTCCTGGCAGCGGCAAGCCCACCGCATCGTCATCCGGCTCGGCCAGGAGGTGCTGCGCGACGCCGGCGACGCCGCATGGGAAGGGCGTGTGATCCACACCAAGCAGGGCCAGGAGCTATGGCTGAACGCGTCGAGCGCCGACCTGATCTTCCGGAGCAGGTTGCGTAAGGCGCTGCCGCTGGCCGCGACGGACTCTCCGGATGAGGATGCCGATTGACTGGAGGCACGAACATGACCTCACACACCCCCACCGCACGTCGCTCCGTGGCCGAGGTAATCGGCGAGGTCGCTGACACGTATATCGCCGAACTTCAGGCGGGATACATCGCCGATCGGAGTACGGCGGTCGCGGCCTTGGCGCAGCTTCGACGCGGCGCCGGCAAACTCCCTCAGGACGCGCCCGACCTGTGGGGCATCGCCGGCATCGAGCGGCTGTACAGCGAGCAAGGGCTGAGCGAGCATGATCTAGATCACATGAGGGACAAGGCCGAGTCTGCCCTCTTCGTGGCGGTGACCCTGTACGCGCTGCACCAGCAGTCCCGCAAGACGGACAGGATGCACCGCCCACGTGCAGACCTGGGCGCCGCCGTCCGCCGGTTGATGCCGAAAGCCGAGATCGATGAACCGATCCGGCGTCGCTTCGTCCGTACGGGCACCGCCACCTCTCTCGACGCGCTCGCCTACCGGCTGCGGGAGATCGTCTCCCTGCTGCGCGGAGCCTCACCTCCCATCCCGCTGGACTATGGTCTGCTCGCCCGGCAGCTTTACCAGGCCCAGTGGCCCGACGGGCTGCGCCAAGTCCGCCAAAGCTGGGGACGCGGCTTTCACGCCTACCGCGCCCCCGACGGCTCCCCCTCGGACGACAACGACCACTGAGAAGGACATGTGATGACGCGCACCATTGTGGAAGTGCACGCCCTGCAGACCGTCCCCCCGAGCTGCCTCAACCGGGATGACACCGGTACCCCCAAGAGCGCCGTGTACGGCGGGGTGCGAAGGGCCCGGGTTTCAAGTCAAGCATGGAAGCGCGCCGCCCGGCGCGCGTTCCACGAGCGCCTGGACCCCGCCGAGCTGGGAGTCCGCACACGTCGGGTAGCCGAAGTGCTCGCCGAGCGGATCACCGAACTCGACGGCTCGATCGAGCAGGCCCAGGCCTGGAAACTCGCCGCCGAGACGATCCAGACGGCGACCGGATCCAAGGTCGAAGTCCCCAAGCGCAAGGCGAACGCAGCCAAGGACAACCCCGAGGCAACCCCACCTGAGTCGAAGTACCTCATGTTCCTCAGCGCCCACCAACTGCAGGGCCTGGCCGAACTCGCGGTCAAAGCCCATGGCGCCGGCCCGGACTTCTACAAGGACAAGGCCAACAAGGAGAACGCCCGTCAAATCGCCAACACCCGGCACTCGATCGACATCGCCCTGTTCGGCCGGATGGTGGCCGACGGAGCCGACATCAATGTCGACGCCGCCGCGCAGGTCGCCCACGCCATCAGCGTGCACCGAGTGGACATCGAGTCCGACTACTACACCGCGGTCGACGACTACAAGGAGCGCGAGGACGACGACCTGGGCGCGGGCATGATCGGAACGGTCGAGTTCAACTCCGCCACCCTCTACCGCTACGCCGCGCTCGACGTGGACCTGCTGCGTGCCAACCTCGGCAAAGGGTTGCGCGAGGAGGAGGCGCTGACCGAGCCGGTGCGCCGCGCCACCGAGGCGTTCGTCGAATGCTTCCTGACTTCGCTGCCCACCGGAAAGATCAACACCTTCGGCAACCACACCATGCCCGACGCGGTGATCGTGAAGCTGCGCACCTCGCGGCCCATCAACGTCGTGGCCGCTTTCGAAGAGCCTTGCCGGGCCGAGCCGGAGGTCGGTGGCCACATGCGGCAGGCATGCGAGCGGCTGGCCGCCTACATGCCCGACGTCGAACGCGCGTACGGCATCGCGCAGGACGCCCCGACCTGGGTGCTGCGGGTGGGTAGAAACACCGAGGCCCTGGCCAGCCTCGGCAGCGAGTTGTCCCTGCCGGAGCTGGTGGCGAAGGTCGGCGCGGAGGTCGCCCGCAGGCAGGGCGGCTCATGAGCGTCCTGCTGATGCAGCTGGCGGGTCCCTTGCAGGCCTGGGGCTCCTCCTCCCGCTTCGCCCGCCGCTCCACCGAGGCCGCTCCCACCAAGAGCGGGGTCATCGGGCTGCTCGCCGCCGCTCAGGGCCGCCTGCGTGGCGACGACATCGCTGACCTGGCCGCGCTGCGGTTCGGCGTGCGGATCGACCAGCCCGGCACGCTAGTGCGCGACTTCCACACCGCCCATCGCTTCGACACCGGTACGGCCATGCCCGTCTCGGAGCGGTATTACCTTGCCGACGCCGTCTTCGTCGCAGGAGTCGAAGGCGAGCACGATCTGATGGAGGAGCTGCACCGGTCGCTACGCAATCCGGTCTTCCTCCCTTACCTCGGACGCCGCTCTTGTCCGCCATCCCGGCCCATCGATATGGGCGTGTGGCACGACCTCACCCTTGAGGATGCGCTCGCCCAGCAGGAATGGCGGGCATCCCGCTGGCATCAGCTGCGTCACCGAAACAAACAGCACGTCGATCTGGAAGCGCTGATCGAAGCCACACCAGGGGACGGTCCGGTCGACACCTTGCGCGATCAGCCGCTGAGCTTCGACCCCCTGCACCGCCGCTACGCCCTGCGCGGCGTCCGGCGGATCCCCATCCCGGGGGTGCTCAACCCCGTCGCACGCGTCGCGGTCCCGCTGAACCACGACCCAACCTCCGTCCTACGAGGCGCCTGATGTATTTGACCCGCTTCCGCATCAACACTGCCCGCGTCGGCGCCCGGCGGCTACTGTCCTCTCCCCAACGGATGCACGCAGCGGTGATGTCGTCCTTCGCGGAGATTCCGCCGCCAGCCGGACAGGGCCCCCGCGTTTTGTGGCGCATCGACCACGACAGCCGTGCCGCGACTCACCTCCACATCGTCAGCCCCGCCAAGCCCGACCTCACCCACCTGGTGGAACAGGCCGGCTGGCCGGAAACCGGCCGCTGGGAAACCTTCGACTACGGGCCGTTCCTCGACCGACTGGCCGTCGGCCAGCGGTGGACTTTCCGACTCACTGCCAACCCCGTGCACACCGCTCGCCGGACGGACGACGAACCCACCAAGATCACCGCACACGTCGGGGTACGGCACCAGATGGGCTGGCTCCTGCAACGCCAAGACAACGCCGGGTTCCGTGTGCTTGAAAAAGCACCCGAGCATCAGCTGGTTCCCGAACGGGACCGTCACGAACTCATCGTCCATAATCGGCGGGAACTCGCCTTCAACAAGGCTGGCCAAAGCAAGCCGGTCACCCTGGTCTCCGTCACCTTCGACGGACGTCTGGAGGTGACCGACCCCGCCGCCCTGCGACGCGCCCTCACCCATGGTCTGGGCAAGGCGAAAGGCTACGGCTGCGGGCTGATGACCCTGGCGAAGGCATAAACCATGGCGACAGTAGGTCGGCGAGGAGCGTCCTCACCTCAAGAACTCGCCCGAATGAGTGATCGCATTTCATTCATCTACCTCGAACGCTGCACCCTGCACCGCGAGGACAACGCCATCACCGCTGAAGACGCCAACGGCATCACCCACATCCCCTCCGCCACCATCGGAACTCTGCTGCTCGGCCCCGGCACCAGGGTCACCCATCAGGCGATGAGCGTCCTCGGGGATAGCGGAGCGGGAGTCGTGTGGGTGGGGGAGCACGGCGTACGCTTCTACTCGGGCGGCCGATCCCTCAACCGCTCCTCCACCTTCGTGGAAGCGCAGGCCGCCAAATGGGCCAACCGGCGCACCCGCCTGGAAGTCGCCCGCGAGATGTACCGCATGCGCTTTCCGAACGAGAACCCCGAGGGCCTCACCCGGCACGAGCTTCTCGGCAGGGAAGGCCGCCGGGTCAAGGACTGCTATCGGGCCCAAGCCGCACGCGTTGGCATACCGTGGAACAGACGCGTGTATACACCCGGCTCCTTCGACTCCGGCGACCCCGTCAACCAGGCCGTCACCGCGGCTGCCCAATGCATGTACGGCATCGCCCAGACCACCGTCCACGCCCTGGGCTGCGCTCCTGGCCTCGGCTTCATTCACTCAGGTCACGAATTGGCCTTCGTACTGGACATCGCCGACCTGTACAAGACCGAGATCGCCCTGCCGATCGCGTTCGACATCGCCGCGCAGAGCCCGGAAGACGTCGGCTCCCTCACCCGCCGAGCCATTCGCGATCACGTGAACAAGATCGGTCTGTTGCGGCGGTGCGTGCAGGACATAAAGCATCTCCTGCTGACGGACGAAGGAGGTGATGACCCCACTGCGAACGAGATCGACCGGGTCACGCTCCAGAGCGACCGCGGCGTAGAGGTCGAGGCCGGCCGCAACTACGACGGCGACTTCTACGAGGTGGACTGGTGACGGTCATCGTCCTTACCCGCTGTCCTGCTGGCCTGCGCGGTTTTCTCACTCGGTGGCTGATGGAAATCTCACCCGGTGTCTTCATCGGCGGCCCTTCCGCACGTATCCGGGATGCGTTGTGGAACGAGGTGCAGCACTACGCCGACACCGGCCGAGCCCTGTTGGTCTACAGCACGGACAACGAGCAGGGCTTCACCTTCGAGACCTACGACCATAAGTGGCATCCGATTGATCACGAAGGTCTCATCCTGATCCGCCGTCCCAGAGAGGAGCCAACTGTGAGCGCCGCTCCTCCTCCCCCTGGTTGGAGCAAGGCCGCAAAACGCCGCCGCTACGGACGCTGAGGTTACGCCACGCCAAGGGAAGGAAACCGCACTGCATTGCGACTCTGTTCGGGTCGGCATCAGCGGGGAGCGTTCCTGACCGTGCTTAATGCGCCAGAGGATGCACGAAAGCAGCAAAGTGCCCGAAATGTCCGAATTCTCAGAAGTGCTTGAAACTGGTTCCTCGCCCAGATGAAGCCGCAGGTCAGCCAGTGTGCTCCCCGCGCACGCGGGGATGATCCCTGATGGCCGCCCCCCAAAACGAGATCGGGCCTGTGCTCCCCGCGCACGCGGGGATGATCCCTGACCCCGAGCAGTGGTTCAGGTTCGGGAAGAGTGCTCCCCGCGCACGCGGGGATGATCCCGACTACCTGACGCGGAAGGGCGAGACGACCGAGTGCTCCCCGCGCACGCGGGGATGATCCCCGGTGGCTGCACCTGACGCCGGCGATGGCCGGGTGCTCCCCGCGCACGCGGGGATGATCCCAGCTTCCCGATCAGCGGGTAGCGCTCGGCGAGGTGCTCCCCGCGCACGCGGGGATGATCCCTCCCGGTGGTGGACATGGCCCGCGAGGGTTCCGTGCTCCCCGCGCACGCGGGGATGATCCCGCCCCCGCCGGCTTGAACACGGGGACGTTCTTGTGCTCCCCGCGCACGCGGGGATGATCCCGTGCCGCCGCTGAGCTACCCGACGTACACCGTGTGCTCCCCGCGCACGCGGGGATGATCCCTGCTGCGGCGTGATGTCCATGCCCTCGCCGGGGTGCTCCCCGCGCACGCGGGGATGATCTCGCCCGGCGAGCCCTGATCTTGATGAGGGCCTGGTGCTCCCCGCGCACGCGGGGATGATCCCCAGTGCTCATGCGAGCGGCGCACCCTGTCGGTGTGCTCCCCGCGCACGCGGGGATGATCCCTGGTCGCTGCCGGCGCTGGCCGCCCGCCTGCCGTGCTCCCCGCGCACGCGGGGATGATCCCCGGAGGACATGAACCGCGGCCTGGTCTGCCACGTGCTCCCCGCGCACGCGGGGATGATCCCTGGTCGCTGCCGGCGCTGGCCGCCCGCCTGCCGTGCTCCCCGCGCACGCGGGGATGATCCCCGGAGG
>NZ_JBICTF010000002.1:909923-939687 GCF_043197435.1 Microbispora bryophytorum
GGACATGAACCGCGGCCTGGTCTGCCACGTGCTCCCCGCGCACGCGGGGATGATCCCGCGGCGAAGGCGGCGGCGGAGGTGCTGGCGCTGTGCTCCCCGCGCACGCGGGGATGATCCCCTGATCCACAATTTGTCGCCCGGCTTGAGCGGGTGCTCCCCGCGCACGCGGGGATGATCCCCGATGCGGCCAGGGCCGCGGGGGTGACGCCCTGTGCTCCCCGCGCACGCGGGGATGATCCCGTGAGATAGGTCTCTGTGGTGTCGTGATCCTCGTGCTCCCCGCGCACGCGGGGATGATCCCCAGTTGTTCGACGTCATGCATTCGATGACGTCGTGCTCCCCGCGCACGCGGGGATGATCCCGTGAGATAGGTCTCTGTGGTGTCGTGATCCTCGTGCTCCCCGCGCACGCGGGGATGGTCCCCGATCGAGAGCAAGAGCGACAGGCTCCTGCCTGTGCTCCCCTCGCACGCGGGGGTGGCCCCGCCCCGCAGGAATGCAAGCTGTGCAGGCCGTAGTGCTCCCCGCGCACGCGGGGATGGTCCCTCTACCGGTGCATCCCGTCCTGGTCGCCATCGTGCTCCCGGCACAGGCGGCGATAATCCCCAGCCTGTCGGCAGTTGCAGGCCAACCAGGCCACGCTTCATGCCTGCGCGGGATACCCGTATCAAGAGCAACAGCACCTGGTGCTGAACCTCGATCGATTGGCGGCGCTTCCGCAACTGAGTCTTGATAAGCGCTTCACCGCACACCTATGCTACAAATCGCATTCATTCAATCACTGAGAGTAAGGATGTGGAGTGGTGGCGATACGGCAATTGGGACGCCAACTAAGAGTTCTCGCCCTTCTCCTAACGCTGCCTGGAATTCCAGCCTGCGGAGCAGGAGAAGGGTCTGTCCTGCCACCTCGTCCCAGCTCACCATCCCCAGATGCGTCTGCTGCCCAACCGTCACTCAGTCAGCCGCACGAGATCATCCTGAAAACTTACGCCGATTACTGGGCAACGCTCGCCAAAGCAGGTCGGTTGACTCCGGATGAGGCACGCACATTACTCGCGCCCTACGTACGAGATGCCTATCTCAATCACCTTCTCGATGGCGTTCGCCATATGAAGGAGCAAGGGTGGGAGCCGTACGGCGAGGTCATCCCGCGCGTCAAGGAGGTGCGCGTCGGTGGGAAGCGTGCCGAGGTCATCGACTGCCAGGACACATCCCAGGCCGGCATGGCCGACCGCCGCACGCATCAGCTCATCCCCGGCACCATCAAGGCCAACTCGACGGCGAACATCAAGGCGGAATTGGAGCAGTCTGCCGATGGGCGGTGGCGCCTCGTCGGATTGAGCATCAGGGAGGCGGCGTGCACGCCACCCTCGTCCTGACCCCGCTCCTCGTAGCCACCGCCTTCGGCCCGGGTGTCCCCACGGACGACCACGGAGCCTTCCCATGGGGCAGCGGCTGGGTCGCGTACAGCAGCCATGAAGCCGGACACCAAGCCCGGTCCCCCAGAGGCGGCGGTAGCGGTGGCGGCGGGCTGGTCAACTGCCACACCATCGGCGGCGCGAACGGTGCCACCTACTTGCAGTGCGACCACGGACCCGACGGCCAACGGAACGTCTTCGAGGGCGTGACGCCCGGAGATCCTGCGGCACCTGCCGTTACGGCAGAGATGCTCCTGCAACAGGCACTCGGCCAGGTCAAGCCGCCTGCCCCGCGGATCGTGACTGCGCCACCACGCGGCAAGGACGGGCTGGTCGGCCTGCCGCACTTCTTCTGGGCAGAGCGAAGCCAGTGGCGCTCGATCAGCAAGCGAGCGACATCCGGGCCGGTGTGGGCCGAGGTTACGGCGACTCCGACGACCATGGTCATCCGTCCGGGCGCGGGACAGGCCACAGTGACGTGCAAGGGGCCCGGCACCCCGTACGACCCGTCCGCAGGCGACCAGAGAAGCGCCTGCTCGTACCTCTTCACCCGCTCCAGCGCCGGCCAGCCGGGCGCGCACTACCAGGTGACCGTCTCCGTCGTCTGGACGGCCGCGTGGACCGGCTCCGATGGTGCCGGCGGACCTTTGGCGCCGATGACGACGTCCACGACCTTTCCGCTGCGGATCGCCGAAGGCCAGGCATTGATCAAGAGGAGCTCCTGAATGGTCCGCAAGCCCATGCCCGCTCCACCTCAGCACGCCGAGAACGGCGTCGCCCCTCCGGTGCAGGTGCCGAAGCTGACGCCGCAGCCGCGCCAACGCCGCCGAGGATTGCTGCTCCTCGGCGTGCTCGTGGTGGCCGGCGGCGGAGTGATCAGCTATCAGACGATCACGGGCTTGAGCAATCGGGTGCCGGTACTCGTGATGACACATGATGTGGCCCCTGGCCGGCAGTTGACGGCGAACGACGTCACGACGACCACGGTGGGTGTGGACAACCTCGTATCGACGGTTCCTGCCCGCGATCTGCCCAGGGTGATTGGCAAGCAGGCCGTGACGGATCTCGTAGCGGGCATGCTCGTGCAGCCCAGGCTGCTCACCGACCAGATCGTCCCCGTCGTGGGCCAGCAACTCGTGCCCGTCGCGGTGAAGCCGAGCCGACTGCCGGCCCGCGGACTACATCCCGGGGACGCGATTCTCGTCCTCGCCACCCCGGAGAACCAGGCCATCCCCGCCGCCAGACCGGCTGTCAGGCCTGTCATCGAGGCGGTGGTCGACCAGGTCAAGGGGCCGGACACCGACGGTCTCATGGTCGTCGACCTCATCGTGAGCAGCTCGCAAGGCACGGAGCTCGCCGGTCTGGCGGCCAGTGGTCAGGTCGCCCTGGTCCTGAACCCTCGGAGCAGGTGAATGGCGACCTACGCGCTGATGAGCCCGGGCGGATCCCCAGGCGTGACCACGACCGCTCTTGCCGTCACCTACGCCTGGGGAGGCCGGGCCCTGCTCGCCGAGTGTGATCCCAAGGGCGGCAGCGTCCTTCAGGGATTCCTCGGCGGCCGGATGGAGGGGCTGCCCGGCGGCCTGCTGGAGTTCGCCCTGACCATTGCGCACCAGCCCGATCCAGCCGTCCTGTGGAAGTACGTCGTCTCTCTCGACCAGGATGCCCGCGAATGGCTCCTGCTCCCCGGAACGAGAGACCCGCGCCACGTGGCGCAGCTCGAAACCGCGTGGGACGCGATCGCGGCGGCGATCATGTCGGCCGGCGAGGGAGTCCTGGACGTCGTGCTGGACGTGGGCCAGATCGGCGGGCCGGACACCCCCATGCAACTGATCGCAGCGTCGGACCTGGCCCTGATGCTGTTGCACCCCTCCCTGCGCCAGGTCGCGGATGCCCGTCCCAGGCTGGACGCGCTCGGGCGCTATGTGGGCGCCCGGGTGCCGGTCGCTTTATGCCTGATCGGCGAAGGTGATTACACCGCCAAAGAGATCAGCGACGCGCTGTATGGCCTGCCCGTCATCGCGGGGATCCCGCACGACCCGAGGTCGGCCGCGGTGTTCTCGGACGGCAAACGGGCACAGCGCTCCTTCCGCCGGGCACCGTTGATGCGTGGGGCGTCGTTCCTTGCTGATGCGATGCGCCAGTACCTCGCCGGAGCGCAGCCAGCCGAAGGGATGGTGGCGCGATGAGCAGCTGGCCGCCTGGTGATGTCTGGCCTCCACGGCCCGTCACGGACCCCGCCGACCCCGGCCTGCTTCCCCGTACGGCGACTCCGGCGGAGGAACTCGACGACAAGGCATTCCGGGAAGCCGTGCTCGACATCACCGCCTCGATCGCCGACGACCTCAAGGACAGCGAGGATCGTGAATCTGCTCGACAGGTGATCCAGGCAGCGGTGCAGCGCTGGTCCCATGAGCGGCTGTCGGATGGCGTCGCAGTGAGCTTCGCGACCCAGCGCCGGCTCGTGCAGGCCGTCTTGGACGAGCGGTTCGAGCTTGGCGTGCTCACGCCGTACGTCAATGACAGCAGGGTCGAGAGCATCGACATCAACGGGTGCGACGAGGTCTGGATCACCTACAGCGACGGCACCTGCGAGCGCGGTCCGGCGGTCGCCGCCACCGACGACGAGCTGGTCAAGATGATCCAGATGTGGGCGCTCCACAAGAGCTACAACCCACGCGAGTTCTCGGCCGCAAGTCCACTACTCAACACGGCGCTCCGGCCGGGAGACGGAGAGGGCGGCGTGGGCGTACGGCTCAGCGCCACCATGGCCGTCACCAGCCGGCCGTACGCGAGCATCCGCTGCCACCGCCTGGTCGACGTCACCCTCGACGACCTGCTCCGGCTCGGCACCATCAACCGCAGCCTGTACGGCTTCCTTCGCGCGGCCGTGCTGGCCCGGCTGAACATCGTCATCACCGGCGGTACGGCATCGGGAAAGACCACGATGCTGCGCGCGCTGGCCTCGACGATCGACCCGGCGGAGCGGCTCGCCACGCTGGAGTCGGACTACGAGCTGTTCCTGCACAAACTGCGTCACCGCCACGAGAACGTAATCGCCTTCCAAGTGCGGCAGGCCAACTCCGAAGGCGCCGGAGCCGTCACGCTCAACGACCTGATCCCGCACTCCCTGCGTAAGCACATCAAGCGGATCATCGTCGGCGAGGTGCGTGCCGACGAAATCATCCCAATGTTCGAGGCGATGAACACCGGCCACCCGGGCTCGATGTGCACGATCCACGCGGACGGGACCGAAGAGATCTTTAACCGGATCGTCATGCTCTGGACGCGCGGAGTCGGTGCCCAGACTCCCCCTGAGGTCATCCACCTGAACACGGGGGAGACCATCGACCTGGTCGTCCACCTGCGAATGGATCCCGCGACCAACACACGCTTCGTTTCCGAGGTCCTCGAGGTGATGCCTCCGGCCGACAGCGAGCTGCCCAGCCGTAACCGCGTCTACAGCCCCACGGGACCAGGTGGCCGTGCGATGCCGGACATCACGCCTCAGTGCCTTCCCCAGCTCAAGGCCGTGGGCTTCGATCCGACGCTCCTCGACCCGTACGCCGCCATGTGGGAGGTGCGGTGAACACGCCTGCCCTGCTGGCCGGCCTCTGTACATCGGCTGTCCTGGGCGGAGTGATCTGCATCGTCATCAGTCTCATCGGACGGGGTCCTGATGAGCCGGTGCGACCTCCTTCCCGTTGGCTGGCGATCCGGAGGGCACTGATCGCTCGGCGGCGGCTTGTCGTGATTTCCTTCGTCGCCGCGGTCGCCGTTCTCGGTCTGACCGGATGGCCCGTTGCCGCATGCGCCACGGCGGTAGCCGTACTCGCTCTACCGAAGGTGGTGTCTGGCCGCACCGCCGCTCAGCAGATCCGGAAGCTCGAAGCACTGGAGCTGTGGACCCGACGCCTGGCCGATCTGCTGGTGGCCGGCCGAGCCCTGGAACAGGCATTAGAACAGAGCGCCGCCCGCAACCTCCCGCCCGCCATCACCGGACCGGTCTCCTCCCTTGCCCGTCGGCTCCGCGTCGCCCAGATGCCGACCGAGCAGGCGCTCCGGCTGTTCGCCGACGAGCTGAACGATCCGGTCGGAGACCGCATCGCAGCCGCCCTCATCCTGGTGGCCCGGCGACGGGGCAAGGGCGCCAGCGCGCTGCTGCACCAGCTCGCCCAGCTCGTCGCGAAGGACGTGAGCGACCGCCGGGAGGTCGAAGCCGCGCGAGCCGAGCATCGTACGACTGTGCGCTGGATCATCGGCATCCTCGTCGCGTTCACGGCTGTCGCGATCATCCAACGGTCCTACGTCGCGCCCTTCGGCACGCCGGTCGGACAGGTCGTCCTGGCCATGGTGGCAGGCCTGTACGGCGTGGCCCTGTGGTGGCTGCATCGGCTCGGCAGCTCCGCTGTCGGCCACCGCTTTCTCACGGACCCCGGGAAGCAGCAATGAACGTGCCGGCCGTGACCGCGGGGGCGATGATCGGCCTGGGCCTGGTCATCGTCGTTTCCGAGTTGGCTCCCGGGCCTCCCCATCTGAACGACGCGCTCGCACGACTCGACGGCGCTCGCCGTCCCAGTCCTCGCGGCCAGCTCACCGTACGGCTGTCACGCCTCCCCGTCCCGCGCGAGGACCTGGCGCTTCTCGGCATCAGCGTCGAGCGCTTCACTCTCCAGCGCGTCGCCTTTCTGCTGTTCGGCTTGGTGTTGCCTCTCCCCCTGACCATGCTGTGTACGCTCGCGGGCATCCCCCTGCCTTGGGCTGTGCCGGCCGGCGCTGGCGTACTGTGCGGGGCCCTGTTCGCCCTGGTCCCTGACTACGCCGCTCGGAGCCAGGCCCGGGAGCGCCGTCACGAGTTTCGCGCCGCTCTGGCGACGTACCTCGACATGGTCGCGCTGGAGCGATCCGCCGGAGCCGGGCCGCCCCAGGCCCTCCAAGCGCCAGCCGAGGTGTGCAAGGGCTGGGTGTTCCGCCGCATCGCCCAAGTCCTGGAGCATGCGAAACGAGCCGGTGAACAGCCGTGGCGTGGCCTCGCCCTCCTGGGCGAAGAAGTACGAATTCCGGAGCTGACCGAGCTTGCCGACATCGCCGAGGACGCCGGTTCGGAAGGCGCCCAGGTGCTGTCCACCCTCCTGGCCAAGGCGCAGTCCATGCGCACTACCGCGCTGTCCGAGGCCCGCGCCCGTGCCAACAGCCGGACCAGCGAGATGCCCATCGCCATTGGCATCTCGGTGTTCGGGTTCCTGGCGCTCGTGTGCTTTCCCGCCGTCTACCGAATAATGAGCTGAGGAGATGCCGCATGTCCCCTCTCCTGCCACCCGAGGCCACCTGCTGGCTCGCTCTCAAGAGGCTCCTGCTGGAGCGGCTCGAACGGGTCCGCCGGGATCCCGACAGGGGAGCCATGTCGGCCGAGGCAATGATCATCATTGCTGCGCTCGTGCTGGTGGCACTCACCGTCATGGGCATCGTCACCGCAAAGATCATTTCCAAGGCCAACTCGATCAACCTGTGACCCGCATTGTGAGGTGCAGGAACGATCAGGGATCCGTCTCCGCGGAAGTGATGATCGCGCTGCCAGCCGTCATGCTCACGATTCTCGTCTGCATGCAGCTTTGCCTGCTGTTCTTCGCCCAGTCGGTCGCTCTCGCCGCCGCTCAGCAAGGCGTACGGGCCGCGCGCGCCGACGGCGGTTCCCGTACGGCCGGCGCCAGCGTGGCCAGAAGTTACGCCGAGAGGACAGCCGGCGGGTTCCTGCACTCCATCGGTTCCAGCAGCCGCGGAGATGCGACGACCGTACGGATCACGGTCCAGGGGCAGGCACTCTCGCTCGTCCCGTTCCTGCCGTCGATCCAGGTTTCGGAGGAGGCCGCCGGAGCTGTCGAGCGCTTCACCACGCCAGGGCAGGCGTCATGAACGACCGCGGCAGCGCCACGGTGGAGGCGATGCTCGCCATCACAGCCATCTTTCTGGTCATCCTCCTTGGCGTGACCGGCGGGAGGATCACGGTCGCAAGCGCAGCGGTAGAGGCGGCAGCGCGCGACGCCGCCCGCCAGGCGTCCATCGCGCGGTCCGCCGCCGAGGCTGGCAGACGGGCTGAGGCGAGCGCCCGCGAGTCGTTGAGCAGCCAAGGTGTCCGGTGCGTCTCGGTAAGCGTTCGCGTGAGCACTTCGGGGTTCAGCCAGCCGGTGGGAAGCCCCGCGAACGTGTCCGCGACGGTCTCGTGCTCCGTACCACTGGATGACGTCGTCTTCCCCGGCCTGCCGGGCAGCGTCGCGCGCCGTGCCACCTTTACCAGCCCGCTTGATCCGTACCGAGGGAGGGAAGCATGAGGACCCTCTTCTTCGCTCCCGAGGCAGAGCGCGGGTCGATCACGCCGTACGCGCTCATCTTCATCGTGGTTCTCATGCTCTTCGTCGGCCTCTCCGTGGACGGAGGCGCCAAGCTGCGGGCCGGCTGGGAAGCAGTGGGCATCGCCGAGGAAGCGGCCCGCGCCGGAGCAGGACAGATCGACCGCCGTGCCGCCTACGAGGGCCGAGAGTTCACTATCGATCGCAGCGCCGCCGTACGCGCAGCTCAGGCATACATCCGAGCTTCAGGCCGCCCCGGGACCGCGGCGATCACAGGCCCCGGCTCGATCCGGGTGCGCATCACGGTCACCAAACGGACGTGGCTGCTCTCGTTGGTCGGTCTCTCCTCGGTGTCCATGACTGCAACCGCCACCGCTGACCTCGTCTCCGGCGTCGAAAGGCCGAACTGATGACGCTGTCCCGCCTGCTACGCGCGCTGGCCGCGACGATCGCACTCACCTACATCGTTGTCGGGTTTCCGATCCTCTTCTACCGACTCGCGGGCTCCCCGTTCCCTGATCACATCCCCACTGTTCAGGAGGTTGGTGAGAGGCTGACCGCTCGGGATGACGGCACCCTGTTCATCGCCGTCCTGAAGCTCGTCACCTGGGGAGCGTGGGCGGCGTTCTCGCTCTCGGTGCTCTGCGAGATCGGTGCTCGGCTCACCGGGGCAAGGTTCGTCCCTCGGTTGCCGGGTCTGGGTGGGCTGCAGCGTCTGGCTGCCTATCTCGTGGCTTCCGCCTCGCTCGTCGCCACCGCTCCAGCGGCGATGGCGGCGGAGGCGACTCCACCGCCTGTCGTCACCATGGCACCATCGCACGCTCTCGGTGGTGACGTCGTCTCGGACGAGCCGTCCCCGGCGCAGGAGCCCGTCTATCAGGTGAAGCAGGGCGACAGCCTGTGGGAGATCGCCGACGACAAGCTGGGCAGCCCGCGACGGTGGAAACAGATATGGAAGATTAACGCCGGCTCCGCCCAGCCCGACAGGCACAGATTCACCGATCCATCGGTCATCCACCCTGGTTGGAAGCTTCGGCTCCCGCACCAGGTCAGAAAGCCTGAGCGCGACGCGTCCCACCCTCTGGAAAACCAACAGGCGACGAGGCCCGCTTCTCAGCCTCCTGCTGTCCACGTCGAGGGCGGGCATGAGCTGACAGGGTCCGCTCCGCCGCCGGTTCACGGCTCTGTGGAACAGGACGGCCGCAGTGCCGTCGAACTGGAGTCAGGCTCTCTTGTGGCCTTGGGCTATGCGGCGGGCATCAGCACGGCATACGTGGCCAACCGGCTGCGTCGGCGTCGGCGTCACACCCCGCCGCCGGCATCCGATCCCGTCGTCGTCACGCCTGAGCCGAAGCCAGATCCTGCTGTGGCCGAAGTCCGCCGCGCTCACGTGCGCAGTTTCACCCAGCGCGGCGAGCAACCTCCCTCTGACATCGAACTCCTGCGCGACACGCACTCGATCGACGTGCCACAGAACCTCCCCATCGGAAGGCGCGCCGACGGGTCTCCTGTCGGGATCGCATTCACTGGCCCCGGGCTCAGCCTTACCGGAGACGGCGCCCAGGACGTCGCCCGCTACCTCCTGGTCGACATGGTCCGGCAGTCGAGCAACTTCCGCATCGAGGTCGTGGTGTGCAGTGAGCTGGCGGAGTGCATCTCCGGGATTCCGGCAGAGGAACTGGGCGCGATGGGCGACTCGCTACCTGGCCTGATGGTCGCGCCCACAGCGGATGCCGCGCTCCAGCACTTCGAGCAGACGTACTTCACGAGGAAGCGCATGCTGCTCGAACGCGAGGCGAGCAACATCGAGGAACTGCGCGATCGGGATCCCGGAGAGGTTCTACCGACCATCGTCCTCATAGCCGAAGTCGACGATGAAGTATTCGACCGGGTCTCCGCTCCCCTCGTCACCTCCTCGACGACAGGAGTCGCCGCACTGCTCCTCGGCGACTGGCCATGCGGCACGACCTGCGACATCAGCGAGGATCACCAGGTCGTCAAGGTCGAGGGCCAGCTCGCCGACGCGATCTCCGGTGCCGATCTCTTCCACATCGCCGAGGACGAAGCCGCAGCGCATCTGCGAGAGCTACTGCGAGAGGAGGAGCCGGCGGTCGTCGTGGAAGAGCCGTCGCAGAGCTCAGCCCCCGAAGTCTCGGTTGGCCCGCAGTTAGTTCGCCTTTCGGTGCTGGGCCCTCCCACCATCCATGTGCGCGGTCGGTCGAAGCCGCTTGAGCTGGGCTGGCTTCAGCTCAACGCGCTCGTGTATCTCGCTCTCCATCCTTCAGGAGTCACTCGCGACCAGCTCACGACAGCCCTGTGGCCGGACGAAACCGGCAAGGACGTTCACAACACACTGCGACATCTTCGAAATGCGCTGGTCACTGCCACTGGCTATGAGAATCCCGATCGGAAGCGGGCGCCATTCATCAATGCATCGACCACTCAGGACGGCGCGACCTACCGCATCGATCCAGCACTGGTCAGCGTCGATCTCTGGGATTATCAGGCGGCTCTGGAGGAACTGAAAGCGGCCTCCGAGCCTGGCGCCAAGCTGTCGGCGCTCCAGAAGGCCGCGGACTCGTGCAGCGGGGAGTTGGCGCACGGCCTGGAGACAGAGTGGCTCGACGAGCACCGCTACCCTCTTACCCGTTCTCAGGCCGACGTCCTGAGCCAACTCGCCGAACTGTGCGGGGACGGCGATCCCGAGCAGGCACTGAATGCCCTGGAGAGAGCTCGCGCGCTGGATCCCGACACCGAGGAGACGTACCTCCACATCATCCGCCTGCAACTGAGCCTTAGACGCAGAGACGACGCGCGGAGGACCGCCAAGCTGCTCCGCCAGCACCAAACCGGCCTAGGAATTCCGTCCAGCCCAAGAACAGAGAAAGCTCTTGCTACGCTATTCACCGGTTAGGGCAGCCCTGACGCCCCCTTTCTCAAGCGACCACGCCCGGGGACTTCCGGCCCCGCAATATAAGCCCTTAACCTCTACAACGCCGGAGAGGGTGTTCGGGTGCGGCTGCAGGCTCAGCCAAACCGCCCAAAAGTGGTTCTGATGTCTATGTCCGGCCAGCGCTGTACGCTTCCGCGACTAGCTCCGAACAATTCCCTCCCGCTTCTAAGCATGTTTTCCCCTTTCAGGGCATCAGAAAAGGCGATTAGGTCGATACTTCCAATATCGCTTTCAAGGGGAGGGCCGATCGTTTCGCCGGTCTTGACGTCACACAGATAAATCTTCGCTCCGCTCGAAAAGGCAACTATTTCCGCATTAGGATGGAATGCGATCGCCTTGACGGAGACGGGTCTGACGGCGCAGGTCGCGAGGGTACGGTTGGCGCGTACGTTCCACACCTGGACCTTCTGACCGACAGAAAAGGCGATACTTTTACCATCAGGACTGACTGCGACCTTTTCGGGTCTGACCCCTCGGTATAGAGGGTCGGCCATACCCCACCCTGCCACGGCCGTACCTGCCGGTAAACGCCATGTTCTTACCGTACCATCACGACTCGCACTGACTAGAGAGGTGCCATCCTGGCTAAATTGAAGCGCAACAACCGAGCGAGAGTGACCGACGAGTATATCGTACGACAATCCGGTGCGAGTGTTCCACAAGTCTATGATCCCGGCGCTACCGGCAGTGGCCAGCTTTATGCCATCAGGGCTAAGCGCGGCTGCAGTGACAGCGCCCACTTTTTCCTTAAGCTTTCTGCTACTGCCCAAATCCGACACGTAGAGGGTGCCAGTATCATCAGTACCGACAAGGGTCTTGCCATCAGAGCTGATCGCAAGAGGTGATAACACTGCCGAACTTGTAACAGTCGAATCGGGAGACCTAGTCACCGCACTTCTGGTTGCGAATGAGCTGCTAGTTCTCGGTGTGTCTGTGGTTCCGGTGACGGAATCAGCCGCCAAGAGGGGAATCACTGTACTGACTCCTGCTGCGATGGCCGCAGCAGTCAAGGAAATTATGGCACGACGCCGAGTCAGCATCGGCTTAATAGTTGATGCCGACCGGGCATTAAGGGGAACAGCTTGAGAAGTATTCTTAAGAGTAGCCTGACTAGAGCGCTGCAAAGGGTCGGCAGCGACTGTGCAGTCTAGGTGAATGGTAGCCGCGTTACGGGTGAAGGGGAAACTATGTGCGGTGTCGGTGCCTCGCTGATTTGGATCGGGGAGCCCGCGAGCGCGCAAGCGACGACGCAGTGCAAGATACAGGGTGCCTAGAGTGAGCGGATCGGGTTGGCCGGGGATCCCAGTGCGTACCAGATCCAGTAATTCGCCAGTGAAGGATGTGCACGCGCCGACCTGCAAATCAGGGGGCGGAACATGCGCTGCCAAATCAGCCGCGGTCAGCGTATAGACGCCGCGAACATCAGATGCGTCAGCGAGTATCGCACCCGGGTCAGCGAGTGTTTCAGCCCGAATGACCTGCCCTGAGTAACAGCAGTCCAGGATAGAGGCTTTCACTAGGGCTAAGCTGTCACGGAACGCCTCCCGGACGCGGTTGTATTCCAGGCCCGTCAGGTCGGGGGCATCGGCTTCGGTGTCAGCAAGGGTCAGGCACAGGTCCCCTCGTGGGGTAAGGGTACCGTGGCCTACGTAGTAGAGCAGGAATACCTGGCTGGTCTCCTGGGCCAGTCGCCGGATCAACTTGGCCACTGCCCGGTTGTCGACTGGATTGGCCAAGACCTCCACCCGCGCTTCTGGCCAGCCACACAACTCTGGATCAGTCAGTACCTCGTACATGCCTTTCAGGCTGTTGGCTGCCGCGGGAATATCAGTGTAATTATCGTCTCGGTAGGCGGAGACACCTATCAGGATCGCGCGGCAACCCGCCCACTGCGAATCAAGCCTCATCGCCGCCTGTGTTCCCGGGCGCGTGATCGGAAACCGCAGGCCGACGGGTGACATCCTGTTCAAGGACTTTTTCTAGCAGCGGTAGCGGATTGCTGACTCGCTTGGCTTCTACAGTGACGGTGCCGTCGTCAGTGGTGACGGTGATGCTTACGTCGGAATGCCGGTTGGCCAGCCACGCGGTCAGCGCTCGGGCTAGTGCGATCCCTGCCCCGCTGGAACTCAGGGTCACCGTTAGCAGTTCGATGATCCCGCCAAGCTCCTCTGGCTGCAGTGGGCGGCGCACACTCCGAACCCGGCCTTGCAGCTCGCGCTGGGAGTTCAGCCAGTTGGTCAGCGAGATGATCTCACTCACCACATCAGCGGCGTGGACTCGGATTTGTGCCTTCACACACGCTCCTTAGCTTGTGTAGGCGCGCCCGCCGAAGCAGGGGAACGTTCCGAATCGAGATTTTTTCAGGAGATCGCCTTCGCGTGAAGTGGCTTGGCCAACCCGCAACATTGTCGGCTTGAGCCCCTCCCCGCCTCAGGGTCCGGGTGCACGACGAAGCCATATCCCGACGAAACGTCGAGGTGGGAGGCCGCCCTCCACTGATCCCTGCTTCCTGTCCGAATGCAGCTCGCAGGAGAGCAGACCCGCTACCAGAACCTCGCCGAGCGCCGCCGTCGCCAGGACCGTATGCCAGCGGGTCCAGCTGCAGAGGGCGTCGTGGTGTCTACTGAGGCGCTGGGCTCGCTTGCATCGCGGCTAGCCCCCGCCAACTCAGGCGGCCTGGTACTCGTTTTTCCACGGGTTCGAGGGCTCAGAGAAGTATCGGAGGGCGAAGTCGAGTCACCAGCCAATCTGCATACCGTAGGTGTACGACTACTTTCCGCGCCAATACCCATACACCATCAGGTCGCGGTTCTCGTCTTTCGATGCCTCCGCCCTACGATCCGAGTGGAGGTTACTTCGCTTGGCCGAGGATGACGTTGGCAAGGGCGTCGGCGGCGTCGGGTCGGCCTAGGGCTTTGGCGGCAACGGTCATGCGCGCCCGGAGGCCGGGATCGGAGAGAAGTTTGTCGAGTTCGGCCAGGAGTTGCTGAGGGCTCGGGTCGGGTTCGAGTAGGGCGCGAGCGGCTCCGGCACCGACGAGGTAGCGGGCGTTGTTGCGCTGTTCGTCTCCGGCGGCGGGGACGAGGGGGATGAGGACGGACGGCTTCCCGACCGCGACCAGCTCGGCAACGGTTCCCGCGCCGCTGCGGGAGACGACGACGTCCGCAGCGGCATACACATCGGGCAGTTCCTCGCTGACGTACGCCGTGGGGTGGTAGCGCTCGCCGACCTCGGCAGGGAGGTCGGCGGCGACCTCGGTGAGATGGCCGATCCAGTCCCGGCCGCACTGGTGAAGCACCTGGGCATGCGTAAGCAGCGTGGGCAGTATCCGCTCGATCAGGGTGTTGATCTGCCGGCTGCCCTGGGCGCCGCCGGTCACGTAGACGAGCCGCAGATCCGGGGCTAGGCCATACCGCTCGTGCGCCCGGGCGGGGTTTCCGCGCAGGAGCTGGGGGCGGATGGGGTTGCCCGTGACCACGGCTCGTGCGCGGGCCCGCGCAGGGAGGTGGTCGATGGAGGTGGGGTGGGTGAGAGCGACCGTCGTGGCCACGCGAGCCAGGATGCTGTTGGCGAGGCCGAGTGAGGTGATCTGCTCGTGCATGACCAGAGGACGGCCGAGAAGGCGAGCGGCGAGGCCGAGGGGCACGCTGACGTACCCTCCCGTCGACAACACCACATCGGGCCGGTAGCGGGCGGCTATGCCGGCCGCCTGCAGAACGCCAATCGGGATCTTGAAGAGGTCGATCACGTTCTGGCCGAGCTCACGGAGGCTGGGTGAGCGTCTGACCTTGCCCGCGCTGATCGCCTTGAACGGGATGTGGTGCTCCGCGGCGATCCGCGCTTCCAGGCCGTCTGCCGTACCGACCCACAGCACATCCACACCGCGGCTTTGCGCCGCGGCGTGCTGGCGGACGGCCGTGATGGTCGTGAGCGCGGGGTAGGTGTGTCCGCCGGTCCCGCCTCCGGTTACGAGCATCCGGATCTTCCGCGCGGCTGTCATGCGGTCGTCTCCTCCTTGTGTACGGCAAGGCCGAAGCGAGCACCGGCCTGGTGGATCGTTTCGGGGGTCTTGATCGGCACCCACTGTTCCACGGGTACGGCCATGCCCTGGTGTCCGCGGGCGAACAACACGCTCATGGAGACCTCGTAGTACCCCAAGTCCGCAAGCGTGGCAGTCAGCTCTCGGACGAGGCGGGTGCCGTTGATGCGGTGAACCCAGATGTTGGCCCAGGCTCCAGGCGGGCAGCCGCCGGCAGGGCGCTCGACGATTCTGGTGACGCGGAAATCGGGGCCGAGGGTGAGCATGCCGCCGATGAAGGTGCTCTGGAGCACCGCGGTTGTCACAGCGATCGGCGACGGGCAGGCGGCCAGCCGCTCATAGGTGTCGTCGGGGACCATGTCGGTGATCCCGCTCACGAACACGGAGCCGGCCGTACGGACACGCCGCAGTCCGGTGAGTGCGGCACCATCCGCGGTGAGGCCCTCCTGCAAGCAAACCTTGACGTCGCGATAACCGGTGGCAGCGACGTCCGCCTTGATTTGCTGCAGGTTCCCCGGATTCGCGATGACCAGGAAGCGGTGAACCCCCGCGCGGGCAGCCTGGCGCATGTGTCGTTGCAGCAAGGTCTCGCCGCCCAACCGAACGGTCGCCTTGTCGCGGCCGAGGCGGGTGCCACTGCCTCCGGCGAGCAGGATGGCGATCATAAGCTGGTCTTTCACCTCTCCAGGTCTTCTGCCAGAAGGCAGTGCTTCAGGGCGTCCGCCACGGTCATGCAGTCGGCTGTGCTGAGCGAGGGATGGAAGGGGAGGAACAGCGTACGCACCAGCAAGTCCCGAACCTCACCCCAGCCCTCTTCGCCCTGGTGGACCGCGAGGGTCGGGTAGTCGAACCACGGCCGGTCGAACATGACCGTGCTGGCGACCCCATGCCTCGCGAGCCTTTCCCGTAGGTCAGGCATCGGGTGCGGAAGGTGAACGGCGTAGCGGCTCTGGGTGGCCTGAGGGGTACGGCCCGGCATCACGACGGCCGGGGGGAGAGCTTGTTGGTAGGTCTCCGCGACGCACTGCAGGCAGGCACGTAGAAGTTCACGCTGCTCCCACTGGTGATAGGCGATCACCGCTTCGATCTCGCTCATCCCCCGGAAGCGGTAAATGCTGTCACCGACCGCCCATCGGTGTTCCTGCCCGCTGTGCGAACGACGGGCGGCGATTCGCTTGGCGAGAAGCTCATCGCGCGTCAGTACGGCTCCGCCGCCGCTCCCGCAGATCGGTTTCGTCGGCGCGAACGACATGATCGTGACATCTCCCCAGGCCCCTGGCCCGGATCCGGGCCTTGGGCCGGGGAGGAGATAGGCACAGTCTTCGATCACCAGGCACCCTCGCGCGCGAAGCGCGCCGATGGCAGCCTCGGCGTGTCCACCGACCATCCCACCGTGGTGAATCCAGATCACCACCGCCCGCCCGTCGACGGTGCCTGGATCGATGAGCGGAGCGAGCCGTACGGGATCGACGGGTACTGGCACCGGAACACGGCCGAGCCTGGCGACAAGACCCGGGATCGCGACGAAGCAGTTGGCCGGGACCAGGACCGGGCGGCCCACGAGGTCGAGGTCCTCAAGGATGAGTTCGAGGGCGTCCATCCCGCTCCCGACGACAACGGCATGGCGGTTCCAGTCGACGCCGAGACGCTCCTCCAGCCTTCTCGTATGCGGACCACCACGAAGTAGACCTGAGTCGATGATCCTCGCGACGTCATCGCTGATGGCGTCGCGGACCTCCGGCAGGACGAGCGTCCTCCAGGACTCGATCTTCGTCATGCCTGCTCCCCTGACGTGAGGATCCGCCCAGCCTGCGAACCGCAGTTCATCAGCAGGTCGAGGACGCTCAGGTTGTCCAGGAAGCCCTCGTGGAGCTGGGGATAGCGCGGTGGGCGATAGCCCTGCCAGCGCAGTTCAATCCCCGCCACCTCCAGGACCTCAGGGTCGAGGTATGACGCGCAGCCGTCGCCCGCGAGGTAGGTGGCCGCCCCGAGACGGCGGCAGATCTCCGCGAGGAGGGCGGTTTTCTTCTGCCTGAACGCACCGAGGCTACTGCTGAGCACCCACGGCGTGGTGATGCCGAGCATCCGGGTCAGATGGAGATCGCAGGCCAGGTTCAGCATGCCGAGGTTGGTCCACGGGTGGTGGTACAGCAGGCCGAGCAGCTCCGTGCACATGTCCAGATGGAGGGCTCGTGTGTAGGCCTGCCGGACCGTGGCCTCATGCCGCCTCTGCCAGTCGGCTCCTGGCGCGATGGAAGCCCCGCGGATGGGACCGCCGCGAGAGCGGCGCGCGACGGGAACGGTCAGCCGCGTACGACCGGTGCTGGTCTTGATGTAGTTGCGGTTCTGCCATCCAGGAGTGAATGCGACGTGGTCGAGGTAGACGAACAGGTCGGCACGCCGCATCTTGTCGAAGAACCCCGGATATGGCAGGTAGTGAGGCTGATGAATCGCGACGACGAGGCCCATCAGGCGATCTCCTTGCCGGCCCGCGAGACGAGCTGATGGGCGCAGCTGAGCGCCGCAGCGACCGTCTGCCCCATGTCGAGGTAGAAGTCGGCGCCCGCGCCTCGGCCGGCGAACACCACGCCGGTGGTGGCGTCGGACAGTTCTCGGTAACGGCGTATCAGCGCCGTGTTGGCAGGGGTGCGCAGCACGAATTCGACGACATGCTCCCCGTCGCCCGCTCGCTCGGTCCCGACCAGGGCTACAGCAGAAGCCTGGTTCCAGGGCAGCAGGTCGGGCCGATGCGTGCGGTAGTGAGGAGTAGCCGCATCGGCGTGCGTCGTCACCGGAACGCCGGGAACCTGGTTGGCCTCACGCCAATTCAGGGCGACTCGTCGGCGTGCCAGCTTGCCGTACCGGTGGCCGAAGTAGGCGTCGAGCGGTCCGGTATAGACGCAGGCGTGCCGTGAACGCGGCCACGGCCCTCGATGGCTCACGTACAGGTCGATCAGTGGGGAGCTGACCATGCGGGTGAACATCGCCCCGTAGCCGTCGGCGGGCAGTCCTTCGAACCGCCGCCGGTGATAGCCGTCCTCGTCGTCGAAACGCATCGCGAAGCGGCTGGTGAAGACTGCGGCATCAAGCTGGGACGGATGCACACCCCATTGCTTGGTCACGTACGCGGCGACGAACATCTCGTACAGCCGCGGACCGAGGCTGGCCAGCGCGACGTCCTCGACGGTCACCGGCAGGCGATTCCGGTACGGCGCGGCGTCTCGATCCACGCTCCGACGCGCCTCTTCGGGGTTGAATTCCTGCCCGTAACAGTGACGGATCGCCGTGAGCCCGATCGGCATCGGGATCAGATATCCATCGACCAGGGCGTGAACCGTGTGCCGATAGTCGATCCAGTCGGCGAAGCGCGACAGATACCGCCAGATGCCGGGGTCATCGGTGGCCATGACGTGGGTGCCGTACGGGCAGAACTCGATCCCGGTGGAGTGGCGTTCCGAACGGCACAGGCCGCCGATCCGCGCGTCGCGTTCCACAAGTGCGACGCTCAGACCATGTTCGGCCAGGTGCTGAGCGGAGACGATGCCGAACAGGCCGGCTCCGATGATGACCACGTCGTACGTCATAGGAACCACGCGTGGCGAGAGGCGAACTCGTCGGCCGGCGGCCTGGGCAGGGCGCCGTCGCGCCAGGCATCGATGGCCATTGTCTGCTTGATGTGTCGGCAGCCGGTGGCGAAGCAGCGGCTCGAGGCCATGGAGCCGATGAGCCGTTGGGCGACCTGACGGTGCCGTTCACCTCCCCAGATGTCCTCCAGGTCGTCTTCCTGAAGGGTGCCGATGAGGTAATCGGGCCTTCCCCACTGGGGTCCGCACGCGTACACCTCGCCGTTCGCCAGGACCCAGCAGTTCAGCCCGATCGCCACCGTCCAGCACCAGTGATGGTCCCCGGCCACCCCCTTGTCGCCCATGATGAGATCGAGCTGGTCGAGCCAGGCGCTGATCCCCTGGTCCTTCGCGAATGTGCTCAGCAGCTCGCGGAACTCCGCGCGTTGGGCGTCATCGAGGGTGAACCCGCCGATGCCCTCGTAGTCGTCGACCAGGCGGAGATGGATGTTGTCGAAGCCCGTCGAAACCGCCCAGTCGTAGATGCGGGGCAGCCAGGTGTAGTTGCGGTTGTTGATCAGCACCTTGGCGTTGACGACGGGAGTGCCGAGGCCGGCCCTGTCCCGGGCGTCCAGGATCGCTCGTACGGCGCGGGTCATCGCGGTGTGTCCGCCGCGGCCACCTGCGACCTCCATATAGGTGGCGTCGTCGTAGCCGAACACGGCGGCCTCGATGAACGTCATCTTGGCCAACACGTCGGCGCGGGCGAGGACATGACCTTTGACCAGGTTCGAAGCCATGCCGGCGCGGGCCTGCTCCGGCAGCCCCGCTATGTAGTCGGCGATCCTTCCACCACGCCACAGGGTGGGCTCTCCGCCGCCGCAGTACTGGACGCCCCGCACACCCATCCGCGCGATCGAGGCATGCAGGCGATCCATCATCTCGGTGCTCATGCCGGCAAATCCGTACTGCTCGTTGCGAGTCTGGGCGTAGCAGTGGACGCAGGCGATGTTGCAGGCCATCGTCGGGTACAGCTCCAGTGACCACGGTGCGGGCCGGATGGCGATTCCGCCGTCGAAGACGTCAGGGTCGACGGCCTTCGCCTCGGCCGCCGCGTAGAGGGCTTTGACCCCTGACCAGTAGCCGGCAGGTCTGGCCGTTGCCGTGATGAGCTCGAATCCCTTCATCAGGACCTCCGTGACTAGAAGAAGGCTCTATGTGGGGCGGTGAAGGAGCCGAGGAACTCAATCAGCTTGTTCTGCCGATCGTGGACGCAGAACGGGCACGTTTTCAGGTCGAGCTCGGTCAGGACCTGACGGCGCTGCTCGCCGTGCCAGATCTCCGACAGCGAGGCGGTGTTGACGTTGCCGATGATCCCGTCGGTGCTGGTTCGCTTCTGAGCGCACAGGTACACCGAGCCGTCCGCTCCGATCACCGGCTTGAACGCCTGCCAGTGGCAGCGGCTGTAACCACGAACCTGGTGCACCGCGTTGTCGAAGATCCGGTCCACGATATGCACGTCGAAGGTCTCATCGTCCAGCTCGACGGCTTCGGCCAGCTCCCGAAGCATCCGCTCGTGCAGCTCCGGGGCAATGGCGACTCCGGAGTACGACTTGTACTGGATGTAGTCGGCACCGCAGTCTTTCACCAGCCGTCCGCAGGCCAGGATGTCGCCGACGTTGACCTCGTTGATGAAGAACCCGGTGCCGACCGTGCAGGGGCCGTCGGCCTCGGCCAGCGCGCGCAGGTTGGCGATGATCCTGTGGTGATCGTCGTTGCGGTGCAGGCGGGCATGCAGCCGAGGGTCAGCGGCGTCGAGGCTGAACCGGACGTAGGTGGCGGCCTGCTTGAGTCGAGCGGCGTGCTCGGGGAAGACTCGGGAGCCGTTCGTGACCAGGCCGACCGCCATCCCGTGTCCAGCGGCCCGCTCGATCGCGTCCACGGCGGCAGGATGTGTCATCGGCTCTCCGCCACCGACGAAGAGGATCGATTGGCAGCCCAGCTCGGCCAGCTCGTCGATCACGCGGAACAGGACCGGGGTTTCGAGACGCTCGCCACGCTCTGCGGAGTGCATCGAGTGGTAGATGCAGAACGAGCAGTCGTGGTTGCACACGTTGCTCGGGTCGAGCTCGACACTCGTCGGAAAGGCGTTATTGCCGTCCAGGTACGCGAGTAGCTGTGCGTCCTGGGCCAGCAGGCGCATCGGGTCGAACAGGAACCGGAAGCGGTGGGTTCGTTCGATGACCGCGTACTTGTAGCCGACCTCTTCGGCCAGGGTGCGGATTCCCGACGTGAGCGTAGCCACGTCCTCATTGATCATCTGGTCCGCCGGTAGCAGCGGCAGGGTCTTCCTGCTCACGTAACTCGTCCTCTCTGAAGGCGTCGAACGGATCGGCAGATCTGCATTCACGCGGGGGTGAGAAGGTGATCAGCGGGTGTGACACAGGCACCCGTGCGAGCCGAAGCGAGGACCGCCTCAGTCGCCGCGACAACGGCGGCGCCCTCACGCAACGTCGCGATGTCACTCGGCAGGCCCAGCAGCGTGTCCCGAAATGCCTCGTGCTGGCTTCGGAGCGGCTCGCCGATCGGTACCTCGTAACTGATCGTCTTGTCTTCGGCATAGTGAGTGAGGGTGCGTGTCACTGCGTCGGCCAGTACGCAGCCGCCGACGGTTCTCGCGACGACCACCCACTCCCGATGCGGAGAAGTCCGGCTGACCTCGATGTTCGCGATCTCGCCGCCGCTGAGCCGCAGCAGGATCGCGGCGAGGTCCTCGTACGGACGAGCACCGTCATGGCTCACGTTGGCCGCGACAGATGTGATGTGGCAGCCGGTGAGCCACATGGCCAGGTCGATGACGTCGTCCCCCACGCTCGTCATGACGTCGGCGCGTTCTGGACAGCCCTCGTGCCTACGAACGGCTACCTGATGGACAGTGCCGAAGTCTCCGCGGTGCAGGCGCAGACCCAGCTCCTTCACCGTCGGGTCGTACCGTTCGATGTGAGCCACGGCGCCGACCAGGCCCGCGCCCTCGAAGACCCGCGCCAAGCGCATGGCGGCCGGCACCGAGGGGGCGAGGGGCCTTTCGATGAGGGCGTGGATTCCGGCCGTCGCGAGGGCGAGTCCGATCCGTTCATGTTCAGCGGTTGGAGTGGCGACAACGCAGTAATCCAGCTCCAGATCCAGCAGCTCGTCGATGTCGCGTACGGCGTGTACGCCGTCGAACTCCCCAAGTCGTGTCGGCTCTGTGTCCGCCACGGCGACCAGGGTGACGTGTTCCAGCGAACGCAGGATCCTTGCGTGGGCGCTTCCCGCCGAACCGAGGCCAATGACCGCCGCCCGGAGAGTTCTCTTCATCGCCGAACCGCCAGTTCGAGAATTCGTACAGCTGACAGGAGTGAGAGGCGGGTGGCGTGGAACCTCGTGGGGGCTCGGACTCCACGCCGCCGCGCCGGTCTATCGGCCGACCTCGGCGAGCACACGCTCGACGCGATCGGCTGCCGTGACGGGATCGCTTACCTGGGCGATCCGCTCGGGCCAGGGAAAGTAGAAGCACCACTCGCCATCGCCGTCGACGGCGACCATCACGGTTTCGCTCATCACAGGTGCGGCGAGGTTGATCACGTGCAGGCAGGGCGTCCGGCCCGCACCGGCGCGCAGTCGAGCGGAGAAGCCGCGGCTCTCCAGTTCGGCGCCCAGCTTCTCCAACCAGGAGACGACCTCCTCTGGAGCGATTGTCATAGCGGATCTCCCGAGAGGCGTGGGACGGGGACCTGACAGCGCATGGGAATGGCGAACCAGACGGACTTGCCGTACACGTCCTCCCTCGTCGGGAAGGGGATGCCATGTCGGCAGCCGCAGCGGGCTCCCGACACCTCGCGGACGATGGCGAGCCCGCGGCCGTGCTCCTCCTCGGGGCCGGCCACTCGCATGACGGGGTTGATGGTGCCGCTGTCGAGCACTTCGACGTGGAGCTCGTCCTGCTCGGATCGCAGCACCAGCTCGAAGGGAGCATCTCCGTACAGCACGGCGTTGCCGACGAGCTCGCTCACCATGAGAACGGCGTCGTCCACCAGCTCCGCCGGGAGGCCCAGTGCGATGAGCGCACCTCTGATCAGCTGACGCGCCTGAGCCGCGGCCCGGGCGTCCTCCCGCAGCGGCCAGGCGGCAATGATGGCCGGCCGTTCCCGGACTAGAGTCACCGAATCCGCCTCCCTCTGCTGAATGTGTGGTGCTCCAAAGGTGTCGCCACCCGCTCACTGCCGGTAGCGAGAGGTGACCGCGCCGAAGGGCGGCGAATCCACACTGGGGGTGCGGTGAACCCACACCCGTGAGGAGCCTCTCCGGTCGGGCTTTCTGATCTACCGTCGGCATATGCCTGGTCACGACCTGGAATGCGCCAGGAGGATCCGGACGGGGAATTCGGATAGGTCCCCCAATGTGATCGCGCAAGACATACGCGCTTGCTGCGGCCACTCAGCCCTGAAAGCACACCGGCTGGCCAGGGGCTGGACCATCGAGAAGGCAGTCGAGTCCTTCCACGAGATGTGTGCCCGTGATGGGCTCGGCGCCCGAGGTCTCACGGTCCGTTCCTGGATCGAGTGGGAGGGCGAGCATCTGCCGAGCGCCGACTATCAGGACCTGCTCTGCCGACTGTTCCTCACCGGACCGGTACAGCTCGGGTTCGCGCGCTCGTACGGCCCATCGGACGAGCCAGCGCGACCACCGCTGAATCAGCGCGCCCTCGTTACAGAGGTGGGCCGCGAGTCGCTCACGCACGCCGGCGAGGCTCAACTCAGCGATATCAGCGCGATCACCCTGGAACACCTTGAGGACGAGATCCGTCGGCTTGCGAGCGAGTACGTCTACGCCGATCCGCTACCGCTCTTCCACCGGATGCTTCACCTGCGCGGTGAGGTCTTCCGGCTCCTCGATGCGCGTGTCCGTCCTGGGCAGGCTGCCCAACTCATGCTGCTGGCCGGGCAGGTGTGCGGGCTGCTCGCGAACGCGAGCCTCGACCTCGGGAACCGGGCGGCGGCGATGGCTCAGGCGAAGGCCGCATGGACCTACGCCGCAGTCATCGATCACCAGGCGCTGCGGGCGTGGGTTCGCGGGCTACAGGCGATGATCGCGTACTGGAGCGGTTCCTCCGACACAGCCGTGCGCCTCGCGCAGGATGGTCAGCGTTACGCCCCCAGCCGTACGGCCTTCGCCCGCCTCGCCAGTATCGAAGCCCTGGCGTCCGCGGCGATGGGCGCGGAGGCGGAAACCGTCCGCACGATCGGCGGCGCGTGGGATCGCAAGGGCGACTACGACGAGATCCATGACGGCGTCGGCGGCGAGTTCCGCTTCGACCTGGCCAAGCACTCCTATCTGGCCGCGGGCGCCTGCGTTCACCTGCGCCACGCCGACGCCGCCATTGCCTACGCGGACCAGGCCGTCTCCCTGTACCGAACGGGGCCAGCCCACCTTCGGGCGTACGGGAACGAGGCGATCGCCTACGCGGACCTCACGGTGGGGCACCTGCTGAAGGGGGATCTGGAGGCCGCGACGGCTGTCGTGACCAACGTCCTGGCCCTGCCCGAGCATCAGCGCATCGACGGCCTCGCCCAGCGCCTGCAGGGCGTACGCCGCTGGGTGAACGCCGAGCCCCGCTTCCGCGGGTGTTCGTACGCGCGCGCTCTGGTCGAGCGCATCGAGGAGTTCCATGCTCTCGGGTCGAGAAGAGAGCTGGCACGATGACCGCCGCGCTCTCGGGGGACGGCATCGTGTCCGGGCTCTGCCACGCTGCCGGAATCGACTCTCGCGGGGCCAGCCTGATTCGTATCTGCGCGAATGCCGTCTACTACCTCCCTCGGGCCAACGCCGTCGTCCGCATCGCGTCCGTCGACACTGCGGCCAAGGCCCGGCGGGCGATCCGCATGGCGCACTGGCTCGAAGACATCGGGTTTCCGGCGGTGCGCGTCCATGGGGACGTCCCCGAGGCCGTCGTCATGGATGGTGCCGTCGCCACCTTCTGGCAGTACCTTCCGCAACCCGGTCGGGCTCCATCCGTCGTACGGCTCGCGCCGCTGCTGCGCCGGCTGCACAAGGAGCTGCCGCCCTTCCCGCTCCCACCGTGGGACCCGGTATCGGATGCCCGGGCCAATCTGCAGCTGGCTGTCGGCATGCTCGCTGACCGCGACCGCGAGTTCCTCCTGCGATGGTGCGACCGTCTGGACAGGGAGTTGCCGTCCACCCCTTACCGGCTGCCGTACGGACTGATCCACGGCGACGCATGGGCGGGCAATCTGCTCTGGCGCGGCGACGAGGTCGTTCTGTGCGATCTCGACCAGATGTGCCATGGGCCGCTCGAATGGGACCTGGTGCCCACGGTGGTCAACGGCCTGCGTTTCGGCCATCCCTCTGTCGAGGAGTTCCTGGGCTCGTACGGGTTCGACGTCATGGCCGCGGAGTCCTTCTCACTGCTCCGGCAGGCGAGGGAGCTGACCATGCTGACCGGTGCGCTGCCGGCCCTGGCGAGCCGGCCGTCCATCGCACGCGAGATCAGCAGAAGGATCGACACCCTGCGCAACGCCGGGCTGGGCCGGTGGACCCCGTACGAGTAGCTGCGCGCTCACGACCGGTGACGTACCGTTGAAGCCGACCTTGCTTGGGAGGGCCCCGAGATGGCCAGGCCTGGACACGACGTCGAGTGCGCACAGCGCATCCGCATGCTCCGCCTTCTTCAGGCGACCGATCCTCCACCGATCGCAGTACTGCACGCGATCTCTGCCGAGATCGGTCAGTGCTGCGGACATCACCCGCTCAAGTGCTTCCGGCTCGCGCATGGGTGGAACAGCGCGGAGAAGGCCGTCCAAGCCCTGCACCGGTTGTGCGAAGAACAGGGGCTTGGCGCGCGTGGCCTGACCAAGCGATCCTGGCTTGACTGGGAGAGCGGGCACCGGCCGGGCGCGGACTACCTCGACCTGCTGTGCCGGCTCTTTCGGACGAGCCCGGTGGAGCTCGGCTTCGCCACCGACTACACACCGGGTGTGAAGACGTCGGTCCCCGCGACGGAACGAGAAGTGATCATGAGTGCCGCCAGCGAATCCAGCGACCACGCCGCGGAGATCGAGGCCGCAGCCGTCGGACCCAACGCACTGGAGCAGCTCAGCGAGGACATCATCCGCCTGGCCCGTGCATACGTGCATGCGCCGCCGCTGCCGCTCTTCGGGGAGTTGACCCGGGTGCGTAACCGTACGTACCGACTGCTGGAGCGCACGCGGAATCCAAGGCAGCAGCACGAGCTGTACCTCGCGGCCGGGCAGCTCTGCGGCCTGCTGGGCAGCGCGAGCTTCGACCTCGGCTACCCGTACGCCGCGGCGGAGCAGGCCAGGGCCGCCCGCGTCTACGGGGAGGTCATCGGCCACAACGAACTGTCGGCGTGGGCGGACGGGCTGCTGGCATGCGTGGAGTTCTGGGCCGGTCGCCCGGCCCAGGCGCTCCGGTTGGTGGAGCGGGGGCTGGCAATCGCTCCCGCCGGTACGACTCGTGTAAGGCTGCTCAGCATCGCCGCCCGAGCGTCCGCCCTTCTCGGCGACAGCGACGGCACTCGCAACGCGATCCTTGCCGCCCGGGACGCTCGCGGACCGCAGGGGGAGTTGCACGAAGGTGTGGGCGGCGAGTTCGGATTCGAGGAGGCCCGCGAAGTCTTCTGCGCTGGCTCCGCCTACTTGAACGCGGGCATGGCACAAGAAGCCAAGGCAGAATGCGAACGAGCGCTCAGCCTCTACCGAGCGGTGCCCGTCGAGCAGCGTTGGTACGCCGCCGAAGCGAGCGCCTGCGTCGACCTGGCGGCTGCCCGCCTCCTGACCGGCGACATCGACGGAGCAGCCGATGCTCTGTCTCCTGTCTTCGCCCTACAACCAGACAGGCGCGTGGAGGGCCTGATCAAGCGCATGGGGCAGGTGCGCGCCTCTCTCGCGTCTGTCACATCCCTTGAGGCGGGTTCCTTGGCGGAGAAGATTGAGGTCTACTCGACGGAGACCGCTACCCGGATGCTTCCCGCTGCCTTCTAACGGCGATTCCAAGCCTCTCGGATAGCAGGTGGCGAGGTCAGCGACGATCTCGGTGAGACACTACGCTCTGCCCTCGGTCGAGATGCAGGTGCCGAAGACAGGCCTCTCAGCCGGGTAACGGCGCTGCGGGGATCAGTGACTCGTTTGGAGTGGCCGCCAACTCGACCATCACATGCCCCTGGAAGCCCCTCTAAGCCACGTAGGCGGCCGCAGCTACCTCCCTGGGCACCCGAGAGGGGAGGAAACACTAGGGATTTGAGATTTGAGCCATACTAATTAGCCAACCCAATAATCGATACCCAATAACTTCTACTCGATTTATGAGATGCGGCCTTGAGGTCAGACATAGCCCTACCTATTCTTTGCGCCACACAGCAATCCCGAGAGGTCGCAAGGCTAGGCACGGGGCCTGCATTTCCCCAGGCCAGAGACGCCGACGGTTGCGCTAGCATCAAAGCACAGCCGGGATTTGCAGAATTGTTCGCCCAAGGCACGCTTCACTGCTACGGTTACATCGCGCGCAATGCCCCACCAATGAATGAGAGGGGGTGAAGACATGTGGGGTATCAGCATTGAGATTCAGTGGTGGCGCACCCGCCACCGACACGGACGACCGGAACGACGGCGGGTGCTCAGGTTCGTATGGAACCCCTTCAGCCCGTAGAGGCTGAACCCTGGGGGGTTGGTAGCGGCCAATCCCCCAGGTGAAACTGTGTCGCAGACCTCGCAACGGCTACCAAGGTACTCGTGTTTGCCGCTCCTTGTCGCGGAACCAGCACCTACTGCCTAAGAGCGTGACTCATTTGGGGACTGATCGTTAGTTCGTTCGTGGATGCGTTCCTTCGACGGCTTGTGCCTGATGAGTTGTGGGAGTTGTTTCCAGCGGGTGGTCCCGCCGGCGCCGACGCGGCCACAGGGTGGCGGACGACGGCGGGTCGACGATCGAATGATCCTGGCGGCGATCGTGTACGTGGCCACCACCGGGTGCGCCTGGTGGCAGTTGCCGCCGGTCTTCGGCGCCTCCTGGCAGACAGTGCACCGCCGCTTCACCGAGTGGAGTACCGCCAGGGTGTGGGCCAAGCTGTACCGAATCCTGCTGGACGAGCTCGGCGCGCGAGGAGAGCTGGACTGGTCGCGGTGCGCGATCGGCTCCGTCAGCGTGCGGGCGATGAAAGGGGGAACTGACAGGTCCGAATCCTGTCGATCGCGGCAAGAGTGGGTCGAAGATTCACCTGATCACCGAACGGACCGGTCTGCCTCTCGCTGTCGGGATCAGCGCCGTCAATGTCCATGACAGTCTGGCGCTGGAACCGCTGGTGCGCAGCATCCTGCCCATTCGCTCCCGTCGTGGGCCGCGACGGCGCCGACCCGCGAAGCTCCACGGGGACAAGGGTTATGACTATCCCCACCTGCGAGCCTTCCTGCGCGGCCGGGGCATCATCCCGCGCCTCGCCCGCCGCGGGGTCGAGTCCAGCCGGCGCCTGGGGCGTCACCGGTGGGTCGTCGAACGGACGGTCTCCTGGCTGGCCGGCTGTCGCCGCTTACACCGGCGCTACGAGCGCCGGGCCGACCACTTCGCGTCCTTCGTCGCCCTCGCTGCGGCCCTCATTTGCTACCGCCGACTCGCCAAATGAGTCATCGTCTAAGGAGAACCGCAGCGCGTTGTACGACGCTTTGGACGCCCTGCCCTGGCGGGATGCCCCCATCGCCCACCACAGCACCCACAAAGGCCATGGCCGGATCACCACCCGCACGATCCAGGTCCTGCCCGCCCCACCCGATCTGCCGTTCCCCCACGTCAACCAGGTCTGGTTGATCGAACGCCACGTCACCGCAACCGACGGAACCCCCCTGTCGGCCATCGCCCAGCTCGGCATCGCCAGTCCAGACGCCGACATGGCCACCCCCACCGACCTGGCCGGCTACAACCGCGACCACTGGGGCATCGAGGTCCTGCACTGGATCCGCGACACCCTGTACAGCGAAGACCACTCCCGCACACGCACCCGCTCCGGCCCCCGCGTCATGGCCTCCCTGCTCAACCTCGCCATCGGCGCGTTCCGCCTAGCCGGACGCACCGACATCACCGAAGCCACCCGCTGGGCATGCCGCTACATGAGCAGGCCATTCGCCATCCTCGGCCTCACGTCATGATCTTGGAACGGCCGTGCTGGTTCCCCACCAGGACTCCCCTGTACCAGCCCCATCCGCAGCTCTGGCGCCCCCGCCGATGATGTCCACCTCGCTGGGGGAAAGTCACGGCCCCGTTGGGCGAGGATTTCGGCAATCTTCCCTAGAAGATCTACTCGGTCCGGGTAGCCCCTGGTAGCGAGAATCGTTCGGATGTACTATTCTGATGTACAGGTGTACTAGAATCAGGTACATGCCAGCCAAGGAGATCCTCCGTGCGATCAGGGACGCCATCCGCGCCGGATGGAACGAACCTCCCGGTCGGACGGGCGGCCGTGCCCACATCTACAAGAAGCTCTTCTGTCCCGGGGGCCGTGGGTGCTGTCCGCCGCTCTTCATCAACGGCACGCCCGACGTGGCGGAACATGAAGCAGCGAAGATCTACAAGGCTGTGGCCGGTTGCCCGGCCAGCAAATGACGACGAACGAGGAGGGGAACGGCATGAGTGTGGATGTCTTCTGGTTCGACATCGACGTTGCCGGTCCAGTGACCGACGACCACGTCGACAAGCTGGCCGAGTCACTGCACAACAAGGGCGGAATCGACGCTACAGTGCAGGCCGACGAGCGGGGAGGGACAGTCATGTTCTCCCGCAAGGCCGAAGATGCTGCCGAAGCGATCCTCACGGCGATCGAGGACCTACGAGCTGCCGACTTTACCGTCACAGGGATCGGTGGCGGTGACCTGGTCTCGATCGAGGAGGTCGCACTTCGAGCCAAGGTCAGCATGTCAGCAGCCAGGCATTGGGCTGGCGGGCTACGAGGACCAGGCGGGTTCCCTCCGCCAGTGCAAGCCAAGCTGTACTCATGGGCGACCGTCTCAGAATGGCTGATCCAACACAAGCTCGGTTCCGTCGACCACACAGCAGGCCAAGTCGCCAGAGCCGCGGTCTACTTCAACGCCCTGCTGACCGTTGAACGGACGAGAGAGTCGATCCCCTCCCACCGCCGCAAAGCTGCCGAACACGAGATGCTCAGCGGGCATTGTTGAACGGCTCTGAGGTGTTGATAGAACAGTTCGGCAAGTGGTGGGGGGGGGGGGGGGGGACCCCCCCCCCCCCCCCCCCCCCCCCCCACCCCCCCCCCCCCCCCCCCCCCCCCCCCCCCCCCCCCCCCCCCCCCCGCGCGGGGGGGGGGGGGGGCGGCCCCCCCCCCCCCCCCCGGCGGTGTTCTGGAGGGTGGTGGTGGGCCTCAGG
>NZ_JBICTF010000003.1:0-491030 GCF_043197435.1 Microbispora bryophytorum
GATGGTACTGCACCGGGGACGGTGTGGGAGAGTAGGACGCCGCCGGACAATCTTTGTGAAGGGCCGCCCCTGTTGGGGTGGCCCTTCCGCATTTGTTGGGGGTTTTTCCCCGTGTTTGTTCCTGGGATGTGGTGCCCCGGCTGTGGTTGGCTGGGGCTTTCGCATGTCCGGGGTTGGCGTGTCCGGGCTTTCGCGTATCGGACCCACCCGACTCCAACAGCCGTCCGCTGCCCGCATCGTGGAGCAGCCCGTGCCCAGATCACCCGCACCGCGTACCGCCTCGTGAAGGGGCGGCCACGAGTTCCCGTACGCTGAGGGTCGTGGAATATCGAGCCGTCGAGCAAGCGATCATGGCACGGGGAGTGGAGTGGGATTTCAGCCCCACTCTTGACCGGATCACCGCGCTGATGGAGATCCTCGGCGACCCCCAGCATTCGTACAAGGTCGTTCATGTCGCGGGCACCAACGGGAAGACGAGCACCGCGCGCATGGTCGAGGCTCTGCTGCGCGAGCGCAACCTGCGGGTGGGCCGCTACACGAGCCCTCATCTGCAGTCGATGCGCGAGCGCATCTCGATCGACGGCGAGCCCCTGTCGGAGGAGCGGTTCGCCGAGGTGTACCAGGACGTCGCCCCCTACCTTGAGATGATCGACGCCAGGGTGGGCAAGCTGAGTTTCTTCGAGGTGCTGACGGCGATGGCGTTCGCGGCATTCGCGGACGCCCCCGTGGACGTCGCCGTGGTCGAGACCGGCATGGGCGGCACCTGGGACGCGACGAACGTCGCTGACGGAACGGTCGCCGTCATCACGCCCATCTCGCTCGATCACACGGACTACCTCGGTCCGGACATCGCGACGATCGCCGGTGAGAAGGCCGGCATCATCAAGCCGAAGGCGACGGCCATGCTGGCGCAGCAGGCGCTACCGGCCGCCGAGGTGCTGATGCGGCGCGCGGCCGAGGTCGGTGCGGTGGTCGCCCGCGAGGGGCTGGAGTTCGGGGTGCTGAATCGCGAGCTCGCCTTGGGCGGCCAGATGCTCCAGCTCAGAGGCTTGAAGGGCGTTTACGAGGACGTGTTCCTGCCGTTGTACGGCGCGCATCAGGCGGGTAACGCCGTGGGCGCCCTGGCCGCGGTGGAGGCTCTGACGGCCGGCGACGACCCGCTGGGCGATGAGGTCGTACGGCAGGCCTTCGCCCAGGTGAGCAGCCCCGGGCGGTTGGAGATCGTGCGACGGGGCCCGACCGTCCTGATCGACGCGGCGCACAACCCCGCGGGCATGGAGGCCACGGTCGAGGCGCTGACCGAGGCTTTCGGATTCACCCGGCTCGTCGCCGTGGTGGCCATGATGGCGGACAAGGACGTGGACACGATTTTGGAACTGCTGGAGCCGGTGGCCGAGGAGATCGTGGTCACCCGCAACTCCTCGCCTCGATCGCTGAGCCCGGACGACCTCGCGGCGCGGGCGGAGGCCGTGTTCGGCCAGGATCGCGTCCACATCGAGGACCGGCTCGACGACGCCATCGACAGGGGCGTCGCGCTGGCCGACCAGGGCGACGAGTTCGGCTCGGGGGTCCTCATCACCGGTTCGGTCGTGACGGCGGGCGACGCGCGCATTCTCCTCAGGGCCGCCAAGTGAGCAGCGTCGTGTTCGAGGTGACCCCCGGCATGCGCCGGCTCTGCGCGACCGTCCTCGGGATGCAGGCGATCGTCGTCGCGCTCATCAGCCCTGTCGCGATCACCATCAACCACGTGTCCACGCCGCTCGCGCTGACCGTCGGGCTCGGGCTGGCCGTCCTGTGCGTGGTGGTCGCCGGCCTGCTGAAACGCCCGTACGCGTACATAGCGGGCACTGGGCTTGAAATCCTGACAATCGCTACAGGATTCCTGGTCCCGGTCATGTTCTTCCTCGGAGTGATCTTCACTGCCCTGTGGATAACGGCCATCTTCGTCGCTCGCCGTGTCGAAGGGGCAACGAAGCGCTAAAGTCGGCAACCATGGCCGTCCCTCCCGTACCGCAGGCACGGACCGCCGTGCCGGTCCGTGCCGTGCGCGTCCCCCTGCTGGTCGACGTCGTCATCGGGCTACTCACCCTGGTGGCCCTTCCGCTCGCGCTCGTCGCCATCCCGAACACGATCTCCGTCGTGGCGGCGCTGCTGCCGCCGGGCATGTCGCAGGTCGAGATGATCCGCGCGCATGGCCTTGCGTTGCCCGCCATGCTGGTGACCGTGCCGCTCGCCGCGGTGGCGGTGCGCAGGTTCCGCGCGGCGCCGATCCTTGTGGCGGGTCTCACGCTGCTCGCGCTCGCCGACGTCGCCGGGGGCTACACCGACACCGTCACGCTCGTCGGCGTGCTGCGGGTGCTCCACGGGATCGGCGCGGGCATGCTCGTGCCGGCCACTCTGGTCGCGGTCGCCGAACGCCCCCGGCATCGGGTGCTGCTGCCGATCTGGGCGGGCGCGCTCGCCGCCTCGCTGCTGTCGGCCCAGGCCCTCGCCCTGTGGGCGATCCGCGACGTGTCCTCCTGGCAGGTCACCCTTCAGCCGTACCCGCTGCTCACGGGGGTGGCGCTGGCGCTCGCCGCGGCATACCTGGTGCTCTGGATGATCTCCGGCGACGGCGGGACGCGGGCCGAAGGGAAGATCCTGCCCGCGGGCCGGCCGACGTCGGCGGAGCGCGGGCGGCTCGCGCTGGCCATCGTGCCCGCCGCGGCCATCGCGGTGCTGGGCGTCGGGATCACCTTCGACTGGCCGCCGCGCCTGGTCGTCATCGCCGCGGCGGTCGTGGTGG
The DNA here is from genome assembly GCF_043197435.1 of Microbispora bryophytorum. Taxonomy (NCBI): domain Bacteria; kingdom Bacillati; phylum Actinomycetota; class Actinomycetes; order Streptosporangiales; family Streptosporangiaceae; genus Microbispora; species Microbispora bryophytorum. The sequence goes on from NZ_JBICTF010000003.1 coordinate 2,786, forward strand.
TGGCGATGCTGGCCCTCGCGGCGCTCGGCACGTTCGAGGGGCTCGGCGGCCGTACGCTCGCCTTCGTCAACGTCGCGGTGGGGCTGGTGGTGCTGCCGACCGCCGCGCAGATGACCTACATCGAGCTCGGCGGTCCCCTGGGCGGTCCCGGCCTGAAGGGCCTGTGGATGCCGTTCCTGGTGGCCGCGGTGATCGCGTTTGTGGCCGCCGTTCTCGCGGGGCGGACGCCCGAGACGTTCGCGGCCCGGATGACGGTCCTCGGTCTCGCGGCCGTCGTCGCGGGGCTGGCCGCGATCAGGCTGCTGGTTCCGGCGCCGTCGGGCACGCCGCTGGTGGTGCCGTTCGTCCTGCTGGCAGCGGGGTCGGCGGTGGCGCTGGTCGGCGCGTTCCGCACGGCGGGCCTCGGATCGGCGATGCTGGGGCTGTCGCTGTGCTTCCCGGCCGTGCTCGCGGGCTTCCTGCTCGGCACCGGCATCCAGGTGAACCGGCTGCAGGACGCCGCGGCGACCGCACAGGGCGACGGGAACGCCCTGGTCGACGGGTTCATCGACGCCTTACACATATGGGCGCTGGTCGGTGGGTTCGTCGTGGTCGGAGTGATCGTGCTCGCCTCCGTCCTGACCCGGCGGGCCGCCGCCGCGTCGGTGGACGGTGAGGTGGTGATCCCCGCGCCGACGCCCTCGCCCGAGGAGGACGACAACATCCCCAGGGGCGCCGGCCCCGCAGACTGACACCACCCACCACACCGCCACGCAACGCCGCGCTGCGCCACACAGCACCGCCGCACGTTGACACCGCCGCACACGGGGACGCCGTCTCGGACGATCCGCCCAGCCGCCACAGACCCGCCGCCACACACCCGCCGTCACCGGGCTCGCCCGATCGGCGCGGCGTTCCCGGACCGGTAAGCTGCCGTTGCGTCGGAGCTCCTCAGCCGGGAGCTCCCCAGACGCGTGACGAGTGGGCCTGCGATCCACCGGGCCACCGTGTACGGCGAGTCAAACGACCTTAGGAGAAGAGACCGTGTCCGAGCGTACGCTTGTCCTGATCAAGCCCGACGGGGTCCGTCGCGGCCTCATCGGGGACGTCATCGGCCGCATCGAGCGCAAGGGCCTCAAGATCGTGGCGATGGAACTGCGCACGCTCGACGCCGAGACGGCCAAGGCCCACTACGCCGAGCACTCCGAGCGCCCGTTCTTCGGCGAACTGGTGGACTTCATCACCGGAGGCCCGCTGGTCGCGATGGTGCTTGAGGGCCCCCGCGCCGTCGAGGCGTTCCGCGCCCTGGCCGGCCTGACCGACCCGGTGAAGTCCGCGCCCGGCACCATCCGCGGCGACCACGCCCTGGAGATCGGCGAGAACGTCGTCCACGGCTCCGACTCGCCGGAGTCCGCGGCCCGGGAAATCAAGATTTTCTTTCCGGACCGTTTCTAGTCTTTACCACGCGAGAGGCCTCGGTTCAAACCCGGGGCCTCTCGTGTTTTTCCAGGTGGTGACCGAGCTTAGGCAGGGGCACAGCGGTTTTTCCGGGGGCTTGAGAGGTCGATGTGCCCAGTCATGAGCACAGGCCGTTACGATTCGAATGCGATGCGTCATCCCGCACTCCCGCTGAACCCGGTAACCGCTCACCACCTGAAGGAAGGCTTCCTTCCGCATGGGCAGCAAGCTGACATTCCTGGGCCGTGACATGGCTGTTGACCTTGGCACGGCGAACACTCTCGTCTACGTCCGAGGGCGCGGCATCGTCCTGAACGAGCCGTCCGTCGTCGCCATCAACGTCACGACCGGAAAGATCGTGGCAGTTGGGATAGAAGCGAAGCGGATGATCGGGCGGACGCCCGGAAACATCGTCGCGATCCGTCCCCTCAGGGATGGTGTCATCGCGGATTTCGATGTGACCGAGCGAATGCTTCGGTACTTCATCCAGAAGATCCACAAACGGCGGCACTTCGTGCGCCCGCGCATCATCGTGGCCGTGCCGAGCGGCATCACCGCCGTGGAGCAACGCGCGGTGAAGGAAGCGGGCTACCAGGCCGGGGCCCGCCGCGTGTACATCATCGAGGAACCGATGGCGGCCGCCATCGGAGCCGGCCTGCCGGTGCACGAGCCGACGGGCAACATGGTCGTCGACATCGGCGGCGGCACCACCGAGGTGGCCATCATCTCGATGGGCGGCATTGTGACCAGCCAGTCGATCCGCGTCGGGGGCGACGAACTCGACCAGGCGGTCATCTCCTTCACCAAGAAGGAGTACTCGCTGATGCTGGGCGAGCGCACCGCGGAGGAGGTCAAGATCGCCGTCGGGTCCGCCTGCGTCACAGGCGAGGACTTCCATGCCGAGGTGCGCGGCCGCGACCTCGTCAGCGGCCTGCCGAAGACGGTCGTCATCAGCGCCGAAGAGATCCGCAGGTCGATCGCCGAGCCCGTCAACGCGATCGTCGACGCGGTGAAGTCGACGCTGGACAAGTGCCCGCCTGAGCTCTCCGGTGACCTCATGGACCGAGGGATCGCCGTGACCGGTGGCGGCGCCCTGTTGCGCGGCATGGTCGACCGATTGCGCGAGGAGACCGGCATGCCGGTCCACCTGGCCGAGAACGCGCTCGACTCGGTCGCGCTCGGCTCCGGGCGGTGCGTGGAGGACTTTGAAGCCCTCCAGCAGGTGCTCGTGCCGGAGCCCCGCAACTAAGGAGCGTCATGAGAGACACCCGCCGCGCCCGTCTCACGCTCGGAGTCCTCCTCGCCGTGGCGCTGATCCTCATCACGGTGGATCACCGGGCCGGGGACAACCACGTCCTCGGTCCGGTGCGCGACTTCGCGGGCGCCGTGTTCGGCAAAGTGGAGCGCGTCGGCGCCGCAGTCACCCGGCCGATCACCGGATTCGTCGGCATGCTGCGCGACGCGCCCTCCGCCCAGCGCGCCATCGCCGACCTGCGCAAGGAGAACGCGCGGCTCCGGGACGAGGTGTCGGCGCAGCGGCTCGACAAGGGGCGGGCCGAGAAACTGGACCGCATGCTCGGTCTGGCGGGGCTTGGCCGCTACCGCATCGTGCCGGCCCAGGTCGTCGCGCGGCGTACGGTGGCAGGTTTCGAGGACACGGTCGAGATCGACGCCGGCACCGGTGACGGGATCCGGCCCGACATGACGGTGCTCAGCGATGCCGGGCTGGTCGGCCGCGTCGTGCAGACAGGCCCGGCCGGCTCGACGGTGGCCCTGCTGAGCGACCCGGCCCTGTCCGCCGGAGCCAGGCTGGAGGGCGGCAACGAGCTCGGAGTCGTGAGCGGCCTCGGCGAGGCGGGCGGCGGCGGCAACCTCATCAGGTTCCGCCTGCTCGACTCCACCGTGCCGATCGGCGTCGGCCGCCGGATCGTCTCGTTCGGTTCTCAGCAGAGCAAGCCGTACGTGCCGGGAGTGCCGATCGGCGTGGTCGAGCGGGTCGACAACACGCCGGGTGAGGTGACCAGGACGGCCTACGCGCGGCCCTTCACCGACTTCTCCGCGCTGGACGTCGTCGGCGTGGTGGTCGCGGCGCCCAAGCGTGATCCGCGCGACGCGGTGCTGCCCGCGAAGCCGCCGCCGCCGAAGCCGCCCCGCGAGGACCAGCGGCGTGGTGACGACGGCCGCGGGCAGGGACGCACCTCGCTGGAGGCCGAGTGGGGGCTCGGCGATCGGGGTCGCGGCGCGGGCGACGAGTCGCGGGCCACGACCGAGCGGCAGGCGCGCGAGGGGCGGCCCGAGGCCGCGCCGGAGCGGCGCGGCCGGCACGGCACGCAGGCGGTGGACGGGGAGCAGTACGCCCAGGAGCCGCGCGCCCGCGAGCAGGACGCCCAGGAGCCGCACGCGCAGAAGGCGCCCGCCGTCCATGAACGACCCGCCGCCGTCGAGCCGCGCAACGCGCCTCGGCAGCACGACGGCGCCGCGGCGGACGACGCCCGCGGCGGGAGGAACTGACCGATGGCCCGCAACCTCCTCGCCGCGCTACTGCTCTTCGTCGCTCTGGTGCTCCAGGTCAGCGTGGTCAACCGGCTGCTGTTCTCCTGGGCGCCCGACCTGGTGCTGTTGACGGTCGCCGCGCTCGCGACCAGGCGCGGGCCCGTGCCGGGTGCGGTGATCGGCTTCTGTGGAGGGCTCGCCTACGACCTGCTGCCCCCCTCCAACCACACGCTGGGCCAGTACGCGCTGGTGCTGTGCGCCCTCGGCTACGTGGCGGGGCGTGTGGGAGAGCGAGTGCCGCTGCTCGCGGTGGCGGTGTGCGCGTTGGTCGCGCCCGGCATGCTGGCGGGCCTGGGCGCGCTGATCGGCGCCCCGGGGGTCACCTGGCCGGTGCTGGCCACGGCATGGCCCCGGGCCGCGATCTGCAATCTCGTGGCCGCTCCGCTGGTGCTCTGGGCGGTCAAGGTCACGCACGGCGGCCACCGCAGGCGTGCCGGTGGTGGCGAGCTCGTGCCGAGCTGGAGACGGGGGACGGCATGACACGTTTGCGCGGACGCCTGCTCGTCCTGCAGGTGCTGGTCATCGCCATGATCGTGGTGCTTGTCGTCCGGCTGTGGCAGGTCCAGGTGGTGCAGGGATCGCGGTTCGTCACGGTCGCGACGGAGACGCGCACCCGCGAGGTGCGGGTCCCCGCTCTGAGGGGGGCGATCCTCGATTCCTCTGGGCGCCCGCTCGTGCGCAACCGTACGACGCTGGTGGTCTCCGTTGACCGCGGCCGGTTGGAGCGGATGCAGGACGGCGGCGACGCGGTCCTGCGGCGGCTGTCCGCCGTGCTGAAGGTGCCGCTGTCGAAGCTGAAGCAGGAGATCCGTGCCTGCGGCCCCGGCATCAGCCGCCCGTGCTGGCCCGGCTCGCCGTACACGCCGATCCCGGTCGCCAGCAACGTCAACCCGCGGGCGGCGCTGCAGATCCTGGAACGCCAGGAGGACTTCCCCGGCGTCACGGCCGACATCCAGGCGATGCGTGACTATCCCAACGGCAAGGACGCCGCCCAGCTCCTCGGCTACCTGCAGCCGGTGACGCAGAGCGAGCTGGAAAAGCGCGAGGGTCTCAAGGCCGACTACTCGGGCGTCGACCTCACCGGCCGCGACGGGCTGGAGCGCACCTACGACTCCGCCCTGCGCGGCGCGCCCGGTCTGCGCAACGTCCAGGTCGACCGGATGGGCAAGGTCATCACGGTCAACCAGCAGTCCGACCCGGTCCCCGGCGACGTCCTGGTGACCAGCATCGACGCCAACGTGCAGCGCATCGTCGAGAAGTCGATCGATCAGGCCATACGGGAGGTGCCGAACTCGGACGGCGCCGCCGCCGTGGTGCTCGACATCAAGACCGGCCGCGTGATCGCGATGGCCAGCCGGCCGACGTACGACCCCAAGGTCTGGACGGGCGGCATCCTGGAGAAGGACTACCGGCGGCTGCTGTCGGACAAGTCGGGCAAGCCGCTGGTGTCGCGGGCGATCGCCGGTGAGTACGCCCCGGGTTCGACCTTCAAGATCAGCTCGGCGTCGGCGATGATCGCCGACGGCGAGCCCCTGCACGGCACCTATCAGTGCCCGGGTTCCTACAACGTCGAGGGCCGGGCGTACCCGAACGCGGGCGGCATGAGCCTGGGCGCGATCTCGCTGCACGAGGCGCTGGTCAAGTCGTGCGACACCGTGTTCTACAAGGCCGGATACGAGGAGTGGCTGCGCGACGGCGGCAAGACGCCCAAGGCCAAGGTCAAGGAGCCGATGCCGAACATGGCCAAGGCCTATGGCTTCGGCAAGCGCACCGGCATCGACCTGCCCGGCGAGTCCGCGGGCCGCATCCCGACCCGGGCGTGGAAGCTCGACCTGTACAACTCCACCAAGTCGGAGATGTGCAAGCGCGCCAAGATCGGCTATCCGGACATGAAGGACCAGAGCCGGGCCGCGTTCGCCAAGCGGCTCGCCAACGAGAACTGCCTGGAGGGCATGATCTTCCACGCCTACGAGGCGGTCAACCTCTCGATCGGGCAGGGCGACGTCCTGGTCACCCCCCTCCAGCTCGCTCGGGCGTACGCGGCGCTGCTGGGCGACGGCAACGTGCGCAGCCCGCGTGTCGGCTGGGCGCTGATGCGTCCGGACGGCACCCTTAAGCAGGAGATCCCGGTCCCGATCGTGGCCCACCTGCCGGTCAACGACGAGACCCGCACCTATATCCGCAAGGCCCTCAGCGAGGTCCCCTCGGACGGCACGGCCGCGGGTGCGTTCCGCGGGTTCCCGATGAACGTCGTCAAGATCGGCGGCAAGACCGGTACGGCGGAGGTCTACGGCAAGGAGGACACGTCGTGGTTCGCGTCCTTCGCACCCGCGGACAATCCCCGGCTGGTCACCGTCGTGATGGTGGCGCAGGGCGGCTTCGGCGCCTCGACCGCCGCGCCCGCGGCGCGGCGCATCTGGGAGGGGATCTTCGGCATCGGCAAGGGAGACGACGGCAAGCCGCTCAAGCCGGCGCTTCCGGACGGCAAACCGGTGACGCGGCTGCCGGCCATCAGCCGCGAAACGCAGTGAGGCGGACCTGCCATGACTGAAGCCCTCGGGGTACGGCGGAGGTCGTTCGCGAGCCGCGTCGTCGGACGGGGATCGGTCGTCTGGCGGATGGACTGGCTGCTGTTCGGCGCGGTGGTCGCGCTCGGCGCGGTCGGCACGCTGCTGGTGTGGTCGGCCACCCGGACGTGGTCGTCGATCGAGCCGACGGGCATGGCCAAGAAGCACGTGCTCAACCTGCTTATCGGCCTGGCCCTCTACAGCGCGATCGCGGTGACCGACTACCGCTGGCTGCGCGCGTACGCGCCGGTCCTGTACGGCATCGCCGTCGTCGGGCTGATCCTGGTCATCAGCCCGATGGGATCGACGGTCAACGGTCACCACTCGTGGATCCTGCTGGGCGGGGGTTTCGCCCTGCAGCCGGCGGAGCTCATGAAGCCGGCGCTGGTGGTGATGCTGGCGCGGCTGCTGGCCCCGACGTCCGAGAAGGGGAAGACCAAGGACCGGCCGAGGGTCACCGGAGTCGCGCTGTCTCTCGCGGTGGTGGGCGGCGCGGCGGCGCTGGTCATGTTGCAGCCCGACCTCGGCACCACGATGGTGCTGCTGGCGACGACCGGCGCGATCATCGTCTTCGCCGGGATACGCAAGCGCTGGGTGGTGGCCGGGGTGGTGCTCGCGGCCCTCGCCGCCATGGCGGTGTGGTCGCTGGGGCTGCTCAAGCCCTACCAGGTGGCGCGGTTCACCGCGCTCATCGACCCGTCGAGCGACCCGCGCGGCGTGGGCTACAACAGCACGCAGGCGCTGGTGGCGATCGGGTCGGGCGAGGTGTTCGGCAAGGGCCTGTTCCACGGCGGCCAGACCACGGGACGCTTCGTGCCCGAGCAGCACACCGACTTCATCTTCACCGTCGCCGGTGAGGAGCTCGGCTTCGTCGGGTCGGTCACCGTGGTGGCCCTGCTCGGCGTGGTGCTGCTGCGCGGCGCGCGGATCGCCCGGATGTGCGGCGACCGGTTCAGCGCGCTTGTCGCCGGCGGCATCGTCGCCTGGCTGGCCTTCCAGACGCTCGTCAACGTCGGCATGACCATCGGCATCATGCCGATCACCGGCGTGCCGCTGCCGTTCGTCTCCTATGGCGGCACGGCGACGTTCGCGAACATGACGGCGGTGGCCATCCTGCAGGCGATCCATCTCCGGTCGCGGCCCGGGTGACCTGTGCCCGCGGGCACGCGAGCCCGGACCCGGCGCCCACCCGCAGGGCGCCGGGTCCGGGCTCGCGGACGCGTGACGCGACGGTGTCGCCCACGCCGGACCACGCCGCCGCCCGGCCTCGCCGGGCGCGGGCGTCGACCGGATCTGGCGCCCCTTCTGAGGATGGAAGATCCGCAGGGGCCACTCTCCGGAGCCGATACCCTGGATACATGTCTGTCGAGTCGTTGTTTCCCCGCCTGGAGCCGCTGCTGCCCAAGGTGCAGAAGCCGATCCAGTACGTCGGGGGCGAGCTGAACTCGACGGTCAAGGACTGGGACGAGGCGACCGTCCGGTGGGCCCTGATGTACCCGGACGCCTACGAGGTCGGCCTGCCCAACCAGGGGGTGCAGATCCTCTACGAGATCCTCAACGAGCTGCCCGAGACACTGGCGGAGCGCACTTACGCGGTGTGGCCCGATCTTGAGGCGCTCATGCGGTCCGAGGGTGTCCCGCAGTTCACCGTGGACGGGCACCGGCCGGTTCGCGCGTTCGACGTCCTCGGGGTGTCGTTCGCGACCGAACTCGGCTACACGAACCTCCTCACCGCGCTCGATCTGGCGGGGATCCCGCTGGAGGCGGCGGACCGCACCGACGAGGATCCGATCGTGCTGGCGGGCGGCCACGCCGCGTTCAACCCGGAGCCGATCGCCGGCTTCCTCGACGCCGCCGTCCTCGGCGACGGCGAGCAGATCGCCATCGCGATCTCCGAGGTGCTGCGCGAGTGGAAGGCCGAGGGCTCGCCCGGAGGCCGCGACGAGCTGCTGATGCGCCTCGCCTCAACAGGCGGGGTGTACGTCCCGAAGTTCTATGACGTCGAGTATCACCAGGACGGCCGCATCATGCGCGTCGTCCCCAACCGCGACGGCGTGCCGACGCGCGTGTTCAAGCACACGGTCATGGACCTCGACGAATGGCCGTACCCGAAGAAACCCCTGGTCCCGCTCGCCGAGACCGTGCACGAGCGGTTCAGCGTCGAGATCTTCCGGGGCTGCACCCGGGGCTGCCGCTTCTGCCAGGCGGGGATGATCACCCGTCCGGTCCGGGAGCGGTCGATCACCACGATCGGCGACATGGTCGAGGCGGGGATCAGGGAGTCCGGCTTCAGCGAGGTCGGGCTGCTGTCGCTGTCCAGCGCGGACCACTCCGAGATCGCCGGTGTCACGAAGGGTCTCGCCGACCGCTACGAGGGCGGCCAGATCGGCCTGTCCCTGCCGTCCACCAGGGTCGACGCGTTCAACATCGACCTGGCGAACGAGCTGTCCCGCAACGGCCGCCGTTCGGGTCTCACGTTCGCGCCGGAGGGCGGATCCGAGCGGATGCGCAAGGTGATCAACAAGATGGTCACCGAGGAGGACCTCATCCGCACGGTCACCACCGCCTACTCCAACGGGTGGCGGCAGGTGAAGCTCTACTTCATGTGCGGGCTCCCGACCGAGGAGGACGAGGACGTCCTCGGCATCGCCGACCTGGCCAAGAAGGTCATCAAGGCGGGCCGCGAGGCGACGGGATCGCGCGACATCCGCTGCACGGTCTCCATCGGCGGGTTCGTGCCCAAGCCGCACACCCCGTTCCAGTGGGCCGCCCAGTGCGACCACGAGACGGTGGACCGCCGGCTGCGCGCGCTGCGCGACGCCCTGCGCTCCGACAAGGAGTACGGCAGGGCCATCGGCTACCGCTACCACGACGGCAAGCCGTCGATCGTGGAGGGGCTGCTGTCGCGGGGCGACCGCCGCGTGGGCAAGGTCATCCGGGCCGTCTGGGAGGACGGCGGCCGTTTCGACGGCTGGAGCGAGCACTTCTCGTTCGAGCGGTGGATGGCCGCGGCCGAGCGTGCCTTCGCCGACGAGCCGGTCGACGTCGACTGGTACACGACGCGCGATCGGGACGAGCACGAGGTGCTTCCCTGGGATCACCTCGACGCCGGCCTCGACCGCGAGTGGCTGTGGCAGGACTGGCAGGACGCGCTCAACACGGTCGAGGTCGAGGACTGCCGCTGGACGCCCTGCTACGACTGCGGTGTCTGCCCCACGATGGGGACGGAGATCCAGATCGGCCCGACGGGCAGAAAACTGCTGCCACTCACCGTGATCTGATGCTCACGGCTTATTCTGGAAGACGATCGACCGACAGCGGAAGGACGACGGAGCTCTGAAACCCGTTCCCGACGGGCCCGCGCCCGAACCCACCGTGCAGCGCCTTCGCGTGCGCTACGCCAAGCGGGGCCGCCTGCGCTTCACCAGTCATCGCGACATCTCCCGCGCCGTCGAAAGGGCGGTGCGGCGAGCCGGTATCCCGGTGGCCTACAGCGCCGGCTTCAGCCCCCACCCGAAGATCTCCTACGCGGGCGCCGCACCCACCGGAGTGGCGAGCGAGGCCGAGTACCTCGAGATCGGGGTGAACCGTCCGTGCGATCCGCGGCGGGTTCGCGACGACCTCGACGCCTCGCTGCCGCCGGGGCTGGACGTGCTCGACGTGGTGGAGGCGCGGGACGGGAACCTCGCCGACCGGCTGGAGGGCTCGATGTGGGAGCTGCGGCTCCCCGGGGTCGATCCCGCCGAGGCCGAGCGGGCGGTGAAGGAGTTCCTCGCCGCCGACCTGGTGGAGGTCGAACGTCTGACCAAGAAGGGAATGCGGCGGTTCGACGCCCGCCAGGCGGTGCGTTCGCTGGCCGTCGTGGGGGAGCCGGGAATTACGGCAGGTCAGGAGACCGTTCAACCGTGTGTCATACTTCGTATGGTTGTTCGGCACGAAACACCTGCCGTCCGGCCCGATGACGTGCTCATGGGTCTGCGTCTCGTGGCAGGCTTCGCGCCGCCGTCACCCGCTGCGGTGACCAGGCTGGCGCAGGGGCCGCTCGACGCGATGACCGGTGAGCCCGCCGACCCGTTCGCCTTCGACCGGGCAGGCGGAGACCGATAAGACTTGCCGCCGAGGCGCCGACAGGAAGCCCGGCGGACCGCGAGAGACGAGAGCCTTCGCGCGGCGCGGCAACGTGCCCGGAGGCTGACGGGAGAGCGCCCGCATGCTCGACAACGAGCCCACCGACGGGGCTGTGAGCCTTGACGGTGACACGACAACGGAAGAACGCGGCCAGGCCGGGGGACAGGTTTCCTCCGGTCCGTCCGGCGTGTCCACGACGACCCCGCGCCGCCGGGCGGCGAGCCGCCCGGCCGGGCCTCCGCCCGAGCCGGACGACCTGCCGCCGCCGGTGACCACGGTGGCCGCGGCCACCAAGCCGAAGGCGGTAGGAGGCACTGCGCCGAAGGCCGAAGGGGGCACTGCGCCGGAAGCGGCCGAGCCGACCGCGCAGCCCGCGCAGGAGGAGCCCGTCGCGAAGGAACGGCCCAAGCGCGTCACCCGCCGCCGCACGAAGACCGCCGAGGAGCCGGTTGCCGCGGAGCCGCCGGCCGCCCCGGAACCGGTGTCGGCCGTAGAACCGGTAGCGGCCACGGCTGAGCCGGCGCCGGCCGCTGACGACGAGCCGGCCGTGCCCGCGCGGCGTCGCCGGACCCGTAAGAGGACCGACGAGACCGAGTCGTCCCCGCAGCAGGAGCAGGCAGGGGAGACAGAGCAGGCCGGGGAGAGGGTGCAGGCCGCGCAGGCCGAGGAGCCCGTCGCCCCGAAGCGCCGCCGCCGTGCCCGCGCCGAAGAGCCGGAGCCGGAACGATCCAGGGCGATGAGCGCCGCCGAGGCGGAGGTCGCCGCTGCTCTGCGGCTCAACCTCCCCGATGAGGAGCCGCTGGACGACGAGCCGCTCGACATCGAGGACGTCGACATGGAAGACGTCGACGACGAGGAGAGCGGCGGACGGCCGGACGTGGTGGCCGATCCCTTCGGTCTGTCCGCGCGGCAGCCGTCCGTGCCCTCGGTGACCTTCCAGGCGCCGTCGGCGCTGTTCCAGCCGCTCTTCCAGGCCCCCGACCCGTTCGCGGTGCCCGTGCAGAGGCCCGCGGCACCCGCGGCCGCGCCGGTGCCGGCGGAGGACGAGGAGGCGGAGGCGGAAGAGCCGGAGGAGACCGAGGAGCCGGCCGAATCCGGCGAGGACGAGTCCGAGGGTGAGGGCGGCAGCCGCAGGCGGCGCCGTCGCCGGGGCGGACGCGGACGCGGTGCCCGCGCCAGGGACGCCGAGGACGGCGAGGAGCCGGAGGACGAGGGCGAGGAGCCCCAGGCCGCCTCGACCGAGGAGGACGACCGCGAGCAGGCGGAGGACGACTCCGAGGGCCAGGCCGGCACTCGCCGCCGTCGGCGCCGCCGCCGCCGGGGCACCGAGGAGGCCGAGCTGGCCCCCGACGACCCGCCGAACACGGTCGTTCGCATCCGGGCGCCCCGCGCGACCAGGTCCACCTCCGTGGACGAGGTCCAGGGCGTACGGGGATCGACCCGGCTGGAGGCCAAGAAGCAGCGCCGCCGTGAGGGCCGTGAGCTGGGCCGCCGCCGTCCCCCGATCATCACGGAGTCGGAGTTCCTGGCCCGGCGCGAGTCGGTCGAGCGGATCATGGTCGTGCGCCGTCAGGGCGGCCGCACCCAGATCGCGGTGCTTGAGGACGGCATCCTCGTCGAGCACTACGTCGACCGGGAGGCCAGCCAGTCGTACGTCGGCAACGTCTACCTCGGCAAGGTCCAGAACGTGCTGCCCTCGATGGAGGCGGCGTTCGTGGACATCGGCAAGGGCCGCAACGCCGTGCTGTACGCCGGCGAGGTGAACTTCGACACAGCGGGGCTGGAGGGCCAGCCCAAGCGGATCGAGGCGGCGCTGAAGTCCGGGCAGTCGGTGCTCGTCCAGGTCACCAAGGACCCGATGGGCCACAAGGGCGCCCGGCTGACCTCCCAGATCAGCCTGCCCGGCCGCTACCTGGTCTACGTGCCTGACGGTTCGATGACCGGGATCAGCCGCAAGCTGCCCGACAAGGAACGGGCCCGGCTCAAGCAGATCCTGCGCAAGGTCATGCCGGAGAACGCGGGCGTCATCGTGCGCACCGCCGCGGAGGGCGCCTCGGAGGAGGAGCTCAGCCGTGACGTCGCCCGGCTGTCGGCCCAGTGGGAGAACATCCAGCGCAAGGCCAAGTCGGCCAGCCCGCCGGAGTTGCTGTCCGGCGAGCCCGACCTGACCATCCGGGTGATCCGCGACGTCTTCAATGAGGACTTCGGCTCCCTGGTCGTCGAGGGCGACGAGGTGTGGACGACGGTGGACGAGTATGTCCGCTACGTCGCCCCGCACCTGGCCGAGCGGCTGTCGAAGTGGGAGGAGGGGACCGATGCGTTCTCCGCCTACCGCATCGACGAGCAGATCGCCAAGGCGATGGAGCGCAAGGTGTGGCTGCCGTCCGGCGGCTCGCTGGTGATCGACAGGACCGAGGCGATGACCGTCGTCGACGTCAACACCGGCAAGTTCACCGGGCAGGGCGGCAATCTCGAGGAGACCGTCACCCGCAACAACCTGGAGGCGGCCGAGGAGATCGTCCGCCAGCTCAGGCTGCGGGACATCGGCGGCATCATCGTGATCGACTTCATCGACATGGTTTTGGAGAGCAACCGTGACCTGGTGCTCCGGCGGCTGCTGGAGTGCCTGGCGCGGGACCGGACGAAGCACCAGGTGGCCGAGGTCACCTCGCTCGGCCTGGTGCAGATGACGCGCAAGCGGGTCGGTCAGGGCCTGCTGGAGGCGTTCTCCACGCCATGCGACTGCTGCCACGGGCGCGGGATCATCGTGTCGACCGAGCCGGTCGAGGCGAAGCCCGAGCCACGCGGCACGCAGGGCAAGATGGCCATCGAGAAAGCGGTGGCCGAAAAGGTGGGAGCAGGCGACGGTTCCGTCGCCGTGGCGGCAGGCTCGGTGCGCCAGAGCGTCACCGACGCCATCGACGCCGATTCCACCGACTCCGACGGGGGCGACAGCTCCGTGTCGTCTTCCCGGGGGCGGCGACGTTCCCGCAGGAAGACGGCGGAGTAACGACCTCGTCATCCGGCGATCCGCTCGGTTCGACCTGGGTACCGGCTATCCGGTACTCTGGTCAACCGGTGCGCCTGGTGTTGGCGTGCCTGGCTTCGCGCGCCTGCCCGGATCGCCGGTCGTGTATCGACAGCAGCTGGATGCGGGGCGCGGCATCTCAGCATTTAGCCAGTAGAAGGGTTCCGCGGTGTACGCGATCGTTCGTTGCGGCGGCAGGCAGCAGAAGGTCTCCGTCGGGGACGTCCTCGAGGTGGACAAGGTCGCCGGAGAGGTTGGCTCCTCGGTGTCGCTGCCGGCGGTGCTCGTCGTCAACGACGGCGATGTCACCACCGACGCTGCCACGCTTTCCCGGTTCCAGGTGACCGCCGAGATTCTCGGCGAGACCAAGGGACCGAAGATCCGGATTCTGAAGTACAAGAACAAGACCGGATACAAGAAGCGCCAGGGTCACCGCCAGCGGTACACCCAGGTCAAGGTCACCGGCATCAACCCCGGACAGTAGTTTCCCGGGGGACGACCCCCGCTTACCCCCGAAAGGGAGTGAACCATGGCACACAAGAAGGGCGCCTCGTCCACCCGGAACGGCCGTGACTCGAACGCTCAGCGCCTCGGTGTGAAGCGTTTCGGCGGTCAGCTGGTGAACGCGGGCGAGATCATCGTCCGTCAGCGCGGCACGCACTTCCACCCCGGCGACAACGTCGGCCGTGGTGGCGACGACACGCTGTTCGCCCTGGCCACCGGCCGGGTGCAGTTCGGCACCAAGCGCGGTCGCCGCGCGGTGAGCATCGTCCCGGCCGCGGAGTAGATCCGCCCGGGACACCAATAAGCAGCGCGATGAGGCGGATCGAGCATTCGGTCCGCCTCATTCGTTTTTCCGTACGGCAGTAAGGGGGAGCGGCTGATGGCCGATTTCGTGGACCACGTCGTCCTGCACATCAAGGCGGGTGACGGGGGCAACGGCTGCGCCTCCATCCACCGGGAGAAGTTCAAGCCCCTCGGGGGGCCCGACGGCGGCAACGGCGGACGCGGTGGCGACGTCATCCTGGAGGTGGATCCCAACACCTCCACCCTGCTGGAGTACCACCACCGGCCGCACCGCCGGGGAGGCAACGGCAAGCAGGGCATGGGCTCCAACCGGGACGGCGCCAACGGGGAGGACGTCGTGCTGCAGGTGCCCAACGGCACGGTCGTGAAGGACGCGGGGACCGGCGAGGTGCTGGTCGACCTGATCGGCGCCGGCACCCGGTACGTCGCCGCGCAGGGCGGCTTCGGCGGCCTCGGCAACGCCGCGCTGGCCAGCGCCAAGCGCAAGGCCCCGGGTTTTGCGCTGCTCGGCGAGCCGGGTGACGAGGCCGAGATCGTGCTCGAAATCAAGACCGTCGCCGACGTGGCGCTGGTCGGGTTCCCCAACGCGGGCAAGTCGTCCCTGATCGCGGCGCTCTCCGCGGCCCGCCCCAAGATCGCCGACTATCCGTTCACGACGCTCATCCCCAACCTCGGCGTGGTGACGGCGGGCGAGACGATCTTCACGGTCGCCGACGTGCCGGGGCTCATCCCGGGGGCGTCCGAGGGTCGGGGCCTCGGACACGAGTTCCTGCGGCACGTCGAGCGCTGCTCGACGATCGTGCACGTGCTCGACTGCGCGACGGTCGAGCCGGGGCGCGACCCGCTCACCGACTTCGAAGTGATCGAGGCCGAGCTGGCGGCGTACGGCTCGCTGCAGGACCGGCCGCGGCTGGTCGCGCTGAACAAGGTGGACGTCCCCGACGGCCGGGACCTGGCCGACATCGTCACGCCCATGCTGGAGGAGCGCGGACTGCGCGTCTTCGAGATCTCCGCGGCCAGCCACGAGGGCCTGCGGCCCCTGGCGTACGCGATGGGGGAGATGGTGGCGACGGCGCGGGCGCAGGCCCCCGTGGAGGAGCCCACGCGGCTGGTCATCCGGCCCAGGCAGTTCGGCGAGACCGGGTTCGCCGTACGCCGCATCGACGAGAACCGCTTCCAGGTGAGCGGCGAGAAGCCCGAGCGGTGGATCCGCCAGACCGACTTCTCCAACGACGAGGCCGTCGGCTACCTGGCCGACCGGCTCGAACGGCTCGGCGTCGAGGAGGCGCTGATCAAGGCCGGCGCGACGGCCGGCGCCGAGGTGGTCATCGGTCCGATGGAGGGCGGCTACGTCTTCGACTGGCAGCCGTCGCAGGGTATGGAGGCGACCATGGGCCCACGTGGCACCGACGCGAGGCTCGGCTGACCGGAGGGCCGGAGTGGGAGATGGCGTGACAGGCAGACAGCGGATCCGCGAGGCCGCGCGGCTGGTGGTCAAGGTGGGGTCGTCGTCGCTGACGACGTCCCGGGGCACGATCGACGTCGACCGGGTGGACGCGCTGGTCGACGTGCTCGCGGTCCGGCGCCAGGCCGGCACGCAGATCGTGCTCGTGTCGTCCGGCGCGATCGCCGCCGGGCTCGGGCCGTTAGGTCTGCGCGCCCGGCCCAAGGACCTGGCCACCCAGCAGGCGGCCGCCTCGGTCGGGCAGGGCGTGCTGGTCGCCCGTTACACCTCCTCCTTCGCCAGGTACGGCCTGCGCGTGGGGCAGGTGCTGCTGACGGCCGACGACATGATGCGCCGCATCCACCACCGCAACGCCCAGCGGGCGCTGGCCCGGCTGCTGGAGCTCGGCATCGTGCCCGTCGTGAACGAGAACGACACGGTGGCCACCGACGAGATCCGGTTCGGGGACAACGACCGGCTCGCGGCGCTGGTGGCCCACCTCACCCACGCCGACGGGCTGGTGCTGCTGTCGGACGTCGACGCGTTGTACGACGGAGACCCGCGCAAGGCCGGCGCCCAGCGGATCGCCGAGGTCCGGGGGCCCGAAGATCTGGAGGGCGTCGAGCTGGGCACCTCCGGCCGGGTCGGCACCGGCGGAATGATCACCAAGGTGGAGGCGGCCCGCATCGCGACCGGGGCGGGCGTCCCGGTCGTGCTCACGGCGGCGGCGCACGCGGCGCAGGCGCTCGCCGGCGCCGACATCGGCACCTGCTTCCACCCCGGCGGCCGCCACCCCGGCACCCGGCTGCTGTGGCTGGCACACGCGACGACCGGCCGGGGCCGTCTGCACCTGGACGCGGGCGCGGTCGAGGCCGTGGTCGATCGGCGCAAGTCGCTGCTGCCCGCGGGCGTCGTGAAGGTCGAGGGGGATTTCGCCGCGGGCGACCCGGTCGACCTGTGCGCGCCGACGGGCGCCGTCGTCGCCCGCGGTCTGGCGAACTATGACGCGGGGGAGGTCCCCGGCCTGCTCGGCCGCTCCACCCGGGAGCTGGCGAGCACACTCGGCCCGGAGTACGAGCGCGAGCTGATCCACCGGGACGACATCGTGATATTGGAGCCTGTTCACCACCACAAGTGACGGAGCGCGAGGCAATGTCTGAGGCAGAGGAATTTCTGAAGGTCGCGCGGGCGGCGAGGGACGCCGCGACGGTGCTCGCGCCGATGCCGCGCGCGCCGAAGGACGCGGCGCTGCGCGCCGTGGCCGACGCCCTGGAGGCGGCCACGGACGAGATCGTCGCGGCCAACGCCGTCGACGTGGACCGGGCCAGGGAGAGCGGCACCTCCGAAGCGATGATCGACCGGCTGCGGCTCGACGCCGGCCGGATCGCGAAGATCGCCGATGCCGTCCGCGAGGTGGCCGACCTGCCCGACCCGGTCGGCGAGGTCGTGCGCGGCAGCACGCTGCCCAACGGTCTGGAGCTGCGTCAGGTGCGGGTGCCCCTCGGCGTCATCGGCATCATCTACGAGGGCCGGCCCAACGTGACCGTGGACGCGGCCGCGCTCTGCCTCAAGAGCGGCAACGGCGTGCTGCTGCGCGGGTCGTCCAGCGCGTACTCCTCCAACAGCGCGCTGGTGCGGGTCATGCAGGAGGCGCTGGCGGCGACCGGGGTGCCGGCGGACGCCGTGCAGCTCGTGCCGGGGCAGACCCGCGAGTCCGTCAAGCACCTGATGCGCGCCCGCGGGCTGGTGGACGTGCTGATCCCGCGTGGCGGCGCCTCGCTGATCAACAGCGTGGTCGAGGAGTCGACCGTGCCGGTGATCGAGACGGGGGTGGGCAACTGCCACGTGTACGTGGACGCCGACGCCGACATCGACACCGCCCTGAAGATCCTGGTGAACGCCAAGGCGCAGCGGCCCTCGGTGTGCAACGCGGCCGAGACGCTCCTCGTGCACGCCGCCATCGCCGACGAGTTCGTGCCCAGGGCACTGACGGCGCTGAAGGACGCGGGCGTGACCGTCCACGGGGACGAGCGGGTGCGGGCCTACGGCGCCGACGTCGTGGCCGCCACAGAGGAGGACTTCACCAGCGAGTATCTCTCGCTCGACATCGCCGCCGCCGTCGTCGACTCGCTGGACGACGCGGTCGCGCACATCCGCAGGTACGGCTCGGCCCACACCGACGCGATCGTGACCCGCTCCCAGCAGGCCGCCCGCAGGTTCGTGGCGACCGTGGACTCGGCGGCGGTCGCGGTGAACGCCTCGACCCGGTTCACCGACGGCGGAGAGTTCGGCTTCGGGGCGGAGATCGGCATCTCCACCCAGAAGCTGCACGCCCGAGGCCCGATGGGGCTGCCGGAGCTCACCTCCACCAAGTGGATCTACACCGGCGAGGGCCACGTACGGGCGTGACCGTCAGACGCAGGTGAGCACGGGACGCGAGCCTGCGGCGGGGTGAGGCGGCCGGGCGCCCGGCGGTCCGGCCGGCCTCGTCGATCCGGGGCCGGTCGGCATCGGCTTGTCCGCGATTCGAACGGCGCGCCTCCGCCTATTCGGACGGCCGGGCCGCTATGGTTGGCGCTCCTATGGCTGGACGTCTCGGGCGGGTCGGCCCCTACGCGCTGCTGGAGCGGCTGGGCCGGGGTGGCATGGGTGAGGTGTACCTCGCCGTCGGCCGCCGGGGCGACCGCGTCGCGGTGAAGATGCTCCGCGACCCCATCGAGAACGATCCGGACGCCCGATTACGGCTCGAACGCGAGGTGCGGGCGCTGCGCCGGGTCGAGAGCCCGTACGTCGCCCAGGTGCTCGACGCCGACCTGTCCGGCGACCGGCCGTATCTCGTCATGGACTACATCGAGGGGGAGAACCTCCTTGACGGCGTACGGCGTGGCGGGCCGCTGAAGGAGTCCCGGCTCATCACGCTGGCGCAGGGCCTCGCGGCGGCTTTGGCGATCATCCACGCGGGCGGGGTCGTGCATCGTGACGTCAAGCCGACCAACGTCCTGCTGGGCGAGCACGGGCCGGTGCTGATCGACTTCGGCATCGCCCAGGTGCTCGACGCGACGCGGGTCACGGTGACCGGCACGTTCCTCGGCACGCCTGGCTACTGCGCTCCCGAGGTCTTCGCCGACGAGACCGTGGGGGAGCCCGCCGACGTGCACGGCTGGGCCGCCACGGTGGCGTTCGCCGCCACCGGACGGCCGACCTTCGGCCGGGGCACCGCCGAGTCCCAGATGTATGCGGTGCTGAACGGCAAGGCCGACCTGGTGGGGGTGCCGGCCGCCCTGCTGCCTCTCGTCCGCGCCGCCCTGCATCGCGACCCCGCCCGGCGGCCGACCGCCGCGTTGCTGGCCGACCGCCTGTCCCGGCTCGCGCGGGCCGCCGGGGAGGCGTCGGTCGCCGAGACCACCACACGTACGCCCGCGGAGCCGGCCCGGGCACGTGCCGGAGCCGACACGAAGCCGGCGGCGAAACCGGCGGCCGGGAAGGCCGCCAGGACAGAGGACAAGCCGGCCAGGAAGGGCACCCGGACGGAGGACAAGCCGCCGGTCAGGAAGGGCACCAGGGCGGAGGACAAGCCGCCGGTCAGGAAGGGCACCCGGACGGAGGAGAAACCGGCCAGGAAGGGCGCCGAGACCACGGCGCGGGAACGGGCGGCGGCGGCCGAGCGGGGCGCACGGCGCGGCGGCCCCGGCTCCGCCGCCGGCCCCCGGCGGGTGAGGTCGGCCACGGCCCTCGCCACCGCACCGGAGGGGGCGGAGGGGGCGCTCGGCATCCCGACCGGGAACGCGGCCCTGGTCTTGGTCGCGCTGCTCGCCCTTCCCTGCGTGGTGGCGTCGGTGGTCTACCCGCTCGCCACTTTCGCGATCACGGCGGCCCTCGCGGTGGTGATCAGGGCCGTGTGGACCAGTCACTGGCTGGTGCGCAGCCGCAAACCCGGCCGTGCCCGCGCCTGCCTGCGCGCGCTGGCGTTCCCCCTCACGCTGGCCGGTTCGCTGCTGTCGGCCGTCGCATGGCCGGGGCTGCCCGCCGTCGCGGCGGCGTTCGCGGCGCTGTGGGTGGGCTCCGGGGGTCGCCTGGAGCCCGAGTGGTGGTCTCAGGCGGTGCCCGTCACCATCGCCGGCGTGGCCTTCGGCGTCGTCAGTGGCGCGATCACCGGCCGGGAGATCGAGCGCGCGGGCGCGGCCATTCCGGGCCTGCGGCGGGAGGGCCTGCGCGCGCTCGCCGTCCTGGGCGGCTTCGTCGCGCTCTGCGCCGCGGCCGTCCGCGCCGTGGCCTTCTTCTTCTGACGCTGCCGGGCCGGTTCGCCGCTCACGTGTCGCGGCTCAATTCTCTGGTTCGGTTCTCCTGGCTCAGTTCTCGCGCCGGGAGAAACGGTTGAAGATGCGCTCGCCGGCGTTGACCGCGCCCTCGGCGACGTCGCGCAGCACGCCGATGAACGGGTCCTGCGACTGCGCCCACGACTCGCGGTAGGAGTTGGCCGCCGCCTTGATCTCCTCGGTGATGCTGGCGTTGCCGTCGTCCTCGCGGCGCGGGTACGTGCCGCCGATGATCCGGTCGTACTCTCCGCTGCGACGCCAGCGGTCGAGTTCGGCGACGCGGGTCACCGCGAACGGGTGGGTCGTGCCGAGCATGTTGAGGACCTTGAGCAGGCCGTCACGCACGTCGCCCGCGGTGTCGTACTCCCTGGCCTGGTCGAGGAACGCCTCGATGTTCATCTCGTGCAGGCGGGAGCCGCCGGCGAGCTTCATGAGCGCCCGCAGCGCGGCGTCGGGGTCCTGCCCGGCGAGCAGGCCGCCGCGGTCGGCGGACATCTCCGCCTTGCGCTGCCATTCCTCCAGGGCGGCGACGATGACCCGCAGGCCGATGTAGCCGAGCGGGATCCAGGCCACCCGGGTGGCCAGGCGGGTCAGGATCGCGAGCATCGTGCCGTAGACGGCGTGGCCCGACAGGATGTGCGAGGTCTCGTGGCCGATGACGAAGCGCAGCTCCTCGTCGTCCATGAGGTCGAGCAGCCCCGTCGAGACGATGATGAACGGCTCGTCGAACCCGATCGCCATCGCGTACGCCTTCGGGTCCTGCTGCACGTAGATCTCGGGGATCCGGTGCAGGTCGAGGATGTAGGCGCTGTCGCGGCCCATGTCGTGCAGGGCGCGAAACTGGGTGTCGGTCGTGCGCACCGCGGAGGCCAGGAACATCAGGCGGAGCCGCCGCTCGCTGAACAGGCCGGACGTGCGCTTGAGCACCGCGTCGAATCCGGACAGCGAACGCATCGCGACGAGCGCGGAACGGTCGGCGGGGTGTTCGTAGGCTCGCGAGCTGATGCCGGTCAGCTGCACGCGATTGCGATCGGGAGTGGTCATGTTCCGCATGCTATGTCTCACGCGCCGGACGCGCGCGGACGTGGGGGGAGCCCCGGCCGTCATGGGAGGCCCGGGTTCCGGTAACGTCCGCTAGGCGCGTTATCGTCCGTTTCATGCGTAATGGGACGACGATCCGGCGACTGGGCGTGATGGGCGGAACCTTTGATCCGATCCACCACGGCCACCTGGTGGCGGCCAGTGAGGTGGCCCACCACTTCAACCTGGACGAGGTGGTGTTCGTCCCGACCGGCCGGCCATGGCAGAAGGCCGAGCAGAACGTGTCCTCGTCCGAGGACCGCTACCTGATGACGGTGATCGCCACCGCGTCGAACCCGCGCTTCTCGGTCAGCCGGGTGGACATCGACCGGCCCGGCCCCACCTACACGATCGACACGCTTCGTGACATCGGCGCCGCGTACGGGCCGGACGTGGAGCTGTACTTCATCACCGGCGCCGACGCGCTCGCGCAGATCCTGAGCTGGCGCGACGTCGACGAGCTGTTCACCATCGCGCACTTCGTCGGCTGCACCCGGCCCGGCCACACGCTCCAGGACCCCGGCCTGCCGGCGGGCAAGGTCAGCCTGATCGAGATCCCCGCCCTGGCGATCTCCTCCTCCGAGTGCCGCGACCGGGTGGCCGCCGGAGAGCCCATCTGGTATCTGGTCCCCGACGGCATCGTGCAGTACATCAACAAGCGCGGCCTCTACCACGACCCGGAGAGCTGACGGCCCGTCGCGATTCCCGCAGACCGTACGCCGCGGCGAGCGCGCCGGTGAACGCCGCCGCGTACAGCACCGGACGGTAGGAGGTCAGGGCGAGGAGCCCGGCGCCGAGCGCCATCCCCACGGCGGTCGGGACGAACAAGACGGTGTTGGCGGTCGCGGACACGGTGGCCAGCAGGTCTCGGGGCGCGATCCGCTGTACGGCGGTGAAGGCGGCGACCAGCACCCAGGGCAACCCCAGTCCCGACAGCAGGCTCGCCGCCGTCACGACGGGCGTCCAGGGGACGGCACGCAGCGCCACCGAGGCGGCGAAGATGAGCCCTCCCACGGCGGACAGCCGCGCCTCGCCTGCCCGGCGCAGCAACGGCCCCGCGATGAGGCCGCCGAGGACCGTGCCGCCGCCCTGGACCGCGGACAGCACGCCGGTGAAGCCGGGCTCCCGGTGCAGACCGTGGTCGACCAGGGCGAAGACGATCGCGCCGTTGACGCCGGAGACCAGCATCAGGGCCGCTCCGGACAGTATGAGGCGGCGTAGGAGCGGGTCGCGGAACAGGAAGCGCGCCCCCTCGGCCGTCCGGGCCGCCCAGCCGCGCGTCACACGGGCGCGCCGTGCGGAGGCGGCCGGAAGTCGCAGCGTGCCGAGCAGCCACGCGCCGGCCGCGAAGGTGGCCGCGTCGAGCGCGACCACCGCGTCGCCGCCCGCGACGGCGAACAGCCCGGCGCCCAGCAGAGGCGCGGCGAGGCGGGTGCCCTCCGACGCGCTCATGCGCATCCCGTTGACCTCGGCCAGAAGCGCCTCCGGCACGGCCGCGGGCAGGACGGCCGCCTCCGCCGCGTCGAGCACGACGAAGCTCACGCCGTACAGCAGGAGCACCGCGAACAGCAGCCAGACCTGCTCGGAGGAGCGGACCAGGAAGAGCAGGCAGAGCGCGGCGCCCATCACGACGTTCGTCCAGACGAGGACGGGCCGCGCGCCGAGGACGTCGACCACCGCGCCGAGTGCGGGCCCGGCCGCCGTCGGCGCCCAGAAGCAGAACGACGTGAGGGCGGCGAGGCTGTCTGAGGCGGTCAGCGACTTCACCCAGATGCCCGCGACCAGGGACATCGCCATGGTGCCGAACCCGGAGACCACGACGGCGCTCAGGTAGCGACGGGCGTTGCGATCGGCGAGGGCGGCTTTCATGCCGGGGATCATTGCCGCATGGCCGAGCTGGCCGACGTACGGGTCCGGCGGGGCGGCCGGGAGCGCCGCTACCGGGCGGCGGGAGGCACACCGCTGACCGAGCAGCGGGACGGCTTCCCGCTGCTCGCCGAGGCGCTGGCGCGGTCGCTGCGCGAGCGGGCCGGGCGGCGCCGCGCGGGCGAGGAGGGGGTCACGGCCGACGCCGAGCTGTGGGTCGAGCCTGAGCTGTGGCACGACGTCCGCGGTAGGATCCTCGCCGCGATCGTGGACCTGCACGAGGGCGCTGCGGCACCGCGTACGCCGGGGACGATCCGGGTCGGCGCGACCGTCGCCGCCTTTCCCTTGACGGAATCCACGGGCCCTGCAGGACGTTGAACTCCTGATCCCGGGCATAACACCGGAATCGACAGGTGTGCCGGTAGGGTCTCCCCGGGAAAGCCGGTTGTACGGAGCACGCGGACTGTGCACCCTGGAAGAACCCGTCAACGGAGGACAGAACCGAATCGTGACAGCATCCGAGAGATCGATCCAGCTCGTGCGGGTGGCGGCCGAGGCCGCCGCCGAGAAGCTGGCCGACGACATCATCGCCTACGACGTGAGCGACCAGCTCGTCATCACCGACGCCTTCCTTCTCTGCTCCGCGTCCAACGACCGGCAGGTGCGTGCGGTCGTCGACGAGATCGAGGAGCGTATGCGTGTGGAGGCCGACGCCAAGCCCGTACGCCGTGAGGGCGAGCGGGAGGGTCGCTGGGTCCTGCTCGACTACCTCGACATCGTGGTGCACGTGCAGCACGAGGAGGACCGCAACTTCTACGCGCTGGAGCGCCTGTGGAAGGACTGCCCGTCCATCGAGCTGCCGGAGAGCGTCAAGCGGGTCGCCGCGCAGCGCGGGCACGGAGCGGCCCAGTGACGAACCCTGTCATCGGGGCGGCCCGATGAGCCGTCGCGTCGTCTGCCTGCGGCACGGGCAGACGCTCTGGAACGTCGAGAAGCGCTTCCAGGGGCACACCGACATCGCATTGGACGAGACCGGCGTCGCGCAGGCGGCCCGGGCGGCGTCCCTGCTCGCGGCCCTGCGGCCGACCATGGTCGTCGCCTCGGACCTTCGGCGCGCGTACGACACCGCCTCGGCCCTCGGCCGGCTCACCGGCCTCGACGTGGCGGTGGACAAGGACCTGCGCGAGCGCGGCGGCGGCGAGTGGGAGGGCCTGACCCGCGACGAGATCAGGGCGGGCTGGCCGGTCGAGTACGAGGCGTGGGAGGCCCCGGGCGGCGAGGACGTGGCGCACGTCGCCGATCGGGTCGCCGACGCGATCGGGCGCTGGGCGTCCCGCCTCGACGAGAACGGCCTGCTGGTCGTCGCCTCGCACGGCGCCGCGCTGCGGCTCGGCATCTGCCGGATGCTCGGGCTGCCGCAGGAGCTCTGGTCGGCGCTGGGCGGCCTCGGCAACTGCTCGTGGTCGGTGCTGGAGGAGGGCCGCCGCGGCTGGCGCCTGCTGGAGCACAACGCCGGGACGCTGCCCGAGCCGGTCAGCAGCGACGACAGCCCGGCCGCCACCGCGGACGCTTGAGACTCGGGTGACCTGGGTGACGATTAGGTAAACGGACGGGCATACCTATATGCTCTCCGAGCGCCGCGCCGGGAACACCCGGGGCGGTGGCAAGGGGCTATAGCGCAGCTGGTAGCGCACTTCCATGGCATGGAAGGGGTCTGGGGTTCGAATCCCCATAGCTCCACCCTTCACCTGACCTGTGGTCCCGCCGGGCCTCAATCGGCGAGCAGCGGGCCGCGACGAGCGCCGCGCGTCGAGACCAGCCCTCCCACCAGGCCGCTCACGGCGCAGACCAGGACCAGAGCCAGGTACTGCGGCACGGAGAACGCGAACCACAGCTCGCCCACCGCGGCCTTGCCCAGCGCTGCCAGCGAGGCGGCGGCGATCGACGTGCCGAGCAGCGCGCCCGCACCCGTCACCACCAGCGACTCCCAGCAGACCATCCGGGTGAGCTGGCCCGGCCGAGTTCCCACCGACCGCAGCAGCCTGATCTCCTCCGCCCGCTCGGCCATGGACATGGCCGTGGCGTTCAGCACCGCGACGACGGTGAACAGGACCGCCGATCCCACCAGGACGGGAGCGACCCACCTGTCGGGCCCCGTACGCGTCACACCCGCCGCCGCGTCGGAGGTCGATATAGCGAACAGGAACGTGCAGGCGAGCGCCACGGTCAGCATCACCGGGGAGGCCACGGACATCGCCCGGCGCGGCTGCGTGACCAGTGCCGACCTGGCGAGCATCCCGGCGCCCGGGTCGAGCCAGGCCACGGGTGCCGCGATGGTCCAGCCCGCCGCCTTCAGCGCGACGGGGCCCAGCGCCGACGCGCCGACGCACAGGGCCATCGTCGCCGCCAGCCCAATCGGCAGCGCGGCCACCGGCTTCACCCGGGGAACCAGCCACAGCAGCGCCCCGCCCCCGGAGAGCGCGGTCACCCCGAGGGCCGCTCTCGGCCACGGCATGATTCGCTGCTGCACCGCGCTGTCACGCAGCACCTCCAACGGGCCCACCCGCACGGCCTTGCGCGCGGCCGCCCGCGCGGCGACCAGCGTCACCAGCAACCCGGCCACCAACCCCAGGACGAACGGCCCCGGCGTCACCGTGACCGGAACGCTCACGGGAGCCAGCCCGATCGCATGCAGGGCCCACCCGATCAACCCGGCGTACGGCACGGCCAGCGCGCACCCGGCCCCGCTCGCCAGCACGGCCACCACCAGCGCCTCCGTCATGATCAACCGGCGCAGCTGCCGGGGCGTCATCCCGGCCGAGCGGAGCAGGCCCCACGTTCTGCGTTGCCGCAGCACGTGCAGGCTCAACGTGCCCGCGACCACGAACACCGACACGAAGATCGACACCAGGGTGGACAGGACCAGCAGCCCCATGACGCCGCCCAGGTCGTCGCGGCCGCCGGCGCCGGCGATCAGCAGGCCGCTGCCGCTCACCAGCGCCACCGCCATGAGCACCGCGGTGAACGACGCGGCGAATCCGGCCGGGTCGGTCCGCACGTTGTTCCAGGCGAGCACGAGCGTCATCGCCGGCCCCCCAACCGCAGGCTGATCTGCTCCGCAGAGGGCCGGTCGAGCACGTCCACGATCCGTCCGTCGGTGAGGAAGAGCACCGAATCGGCCCGGGCGGCCGCCTCCGGGTCGTGTGTGACCATCACGACCGTCTGGCCGAACTCGTCGACCGCCTCCCGGAGCAGGTTCAGCACCTCGTGCCCGGTGCCGCGATCCAGCGCGCCGGTCGGCTCGTCGGCGAACAGGACCTCCGGTCTGCCGAGCAACGCCCGGGCGACGGCCACCCGCTGTTGCTGACCCCCCGACAACTGTGCCGGGCGATGTCCCTCACGTCCCGCCAGCCCGACCCGATGCAGCAGCTCGCGCACGCGCGCCGGATCGGGCCGGCGCCGGGCGAGCCTGCTGGGCAGGATGACGTTCTGCCAGGCGGTCAGCGACGGCACGAGGTTGAACGCCTGGAAGATCACCCCGACTCGGTCGCGCCGGAGCACCGCCAGCTCCTGTTCGCTCATCTTCGTGATGTCCCGTCCGGCGATGCGTACGGCGCCCGACTGCGGGCGGTCCAGACCGGAGGCGCACTGCAGCAGAGTGCTCTTGCCCGAGCCGGACGGGCCCATCAGATCAGCGTCGCGTTCCGGAGCGGCGCTTTCACCGCGGTTGGCGCAGGGCGACCGATTCCGTGCTGCCCCTGCCGTAGGTCCTCGACACCTTCTCGAGGACGACAGCGTGATCGCTCATGACCCCAAGTCTGCCTCGCCGGGGCGGGGTCAGAGGCTCTTGAGATAGGCGAGCGACGGCATGAAGAAGTACTCGCCGCCCTTCATGGTCACGGTCTGGGGGACCTGAGGCTGGGGAGCGCTGAGTTTCGTGCTGTCCCACGCCTTCGGGTACCGCACCTTGACGTCCCGCTTGCCCTGGCCGATCACGGGGTCGTGACCGGTGCCCCCGGCCGGGAAATCGGGGTTGTCGGCCCAGGTCTGCTGGGTGAACTCGAACTGGCTCTGCAGGCTGGAGTTGAACGCCATGAACAGCAGGCCCACCCCGCCGGTCGGCCGGGTCGTCGCGGGCGCGTCGTCCCACGGCCTGTCGGTGCGCCCGCCGTACGTCTGGCCGCGCCGGGCCATCATGACGCCGAGCGCGCGCTCCAGGCCGCCGTCCCGCGAGTCGCGGGGGTTGGCCTTGCGGATGTGCGCGCCGACCGGGCACCTGGCACCGGGGTCGTCGCGGTAACTGAAGTCGTTCTGCACCGGGTGGCCCTCGGAGCTCGGCTTGCCGTGCAGCCGCAGCGGGGTGCCGTTGCGGAACCGGCCCACCAGCATCGCGCCCGCGAGCGGCCGGTCGTCTCCCTTCAGGCCGAGCGCGTCGGCGAGGGCCTCCTCGGCCTCGCGGAACGCGCGGACGTTCTGTTCCAGCTTGCGCAGGACGAGATAGCTGCCGAAGTGCCGGCTCGGGTGGGGAGCGAGGGGGTCGGGGACGAGCACGTGGCTCAGCGGGAAGAAGGGGTTCCAGTTGGTGCCGGACTCGGCGGCCACCTGGTCGGCGAGGAACAACGGCTGGCTGCGGCCGTCCACGTAGCCGAAGTGCTCGATGCCCCGGCCCTGGGCGTCGCGCAGGCCCTCGCCCTTCTCCTCGCCGACGATCTTCGCGGTCTTCGGCAGCAGCGCGAGGACGCGCTCGCGGGTGGCGGCGACCGGTCCGGGCGTGGCATCGCCGATCAGCACGATCGCGTGGATCTCCTCCTGGTAGTGCTTTTCCCAGGCGCCCACCGCCGGGTCGCTCAACGTGTCCTTGCGCCGCTTCATCCCCGACTTGAACGCGTTGTCGGTGAATCGGGTGGGCGAGTGGCCGACTTTCAGATAGCCGATTTTGCTGATACCGACGCCCACGTACGGCGTGCCGGATTTCTTCGTGCGGTTGAAGTCGCGGACCTCCTCCAGGTGCTTCCTGGCCGATTTCATGAGCGGCACGAGGGAGCGCAGGAAGCGCCTGCCGTCCGGGCCGTCGCCGAAATGCACGAGGAGCAGGGACATGCTTTCCCGGACGTGCGCCTGCAGGATGTTCGGCTGCAGGTTGTCGAGCATGGCCTTGGTGTCGGCGTCGAGTTTCGCCGAATCCCACGCGAGCGGTTTGCCGTTGGACAGGTCGACCGGCATGTCGAATCCTTCCCCGTAGTGGAAATGTCGGGCCCCCACCCGATAAGAGCCATCATTCACGGAAAATGTGCCGCGTACAGGGGAAATCGGCGGCGACGCCGGATGCCCACCGGGGCGTCCTCGGCCCGCAGGCGGGCGCCGGTATCGATCCATGCGTGATCGGCCAGGTCAGGCCTATTCCGCACCACCGGGGTAGTGATCGGTCATGACGAAGAAGCGGCCTGTCGGCATCGAAGAGGAGTTCCTTGTCGTTGATCTCGAGACCCGGCGGCTGACGCCGCTGGCGGAGTCGATGCTGGAGCGGCTGCCGGACGAGGGGTTCTCGGCCGAACTGCAGCGCTCGGTGGTGGAGACCAACAGCACCCCGATGGAGGACCTGGGCGACGTGCGGACCGAGATCCTGCGGCTGCGCCAGGCGCTCGTGTCGGCCGGTGAGCCGCTGGGGGTGGGCGTGATCGCCTCCGGCACGACCCCGATCACCGGCATCGAGGGCTACACGTTCACGCCGGGGGAGCGCTACGAGTACCTGTCGGAGTCCTACCGGTTCCTCGCCCAGGAGCAGCTCATCTGCGGGGCGCAGGTGCATGTGGAGATCGACGACAGGGACGTGGCGGTGCTCGCCGCCCAGCGCGTGGAGGCATGGCTCCCCCCGCTGCTCGCGCTCAGCGCCAGCTCGCCCTACTGGATGGACGAGGACAGCGGGTATGCCAGCAGCCGGGCACTGACCTGGCAGCGCTGGCCGACGGCGGGCCCGCTCGGCCCGTTCGCCGACGCCGCCGACTATGACAGGACGGCCGAGGACCTGGTGGCCTCCGGCGTCATCGAAGACCGGGGCATGGTCTACTTCGACCTGCGGCTGAGCGCCCACGTGCCGACGGTGGAGATGCGCATCTGCGACTCCTGTCCGCTCGCGGACGACGTGGTGCTGCTCGCCGGTCTCTTCCGCGCCCTCATGACGAGGGAGACGCAGGCCGTGGAGCGGGGCGAACCGCCGGTCGGCGAGCAGCGCCTGGCGCTGCTGCGGGCGGCCAACTGGCGGGCGGCCCGCGACGGGCTGGAGGGCGACCTGCTGTCGCCGGTGACGAGCAGGCCCGAGCCGGCGCCGCGGCTCATCACCGGGATGCTGGAGGAACTGCGGCCGACCCTGGAGGAGCTGGGCGACTGGGAGATCGTTTCGGAGCTCGCCGACGCGGCGCTGCGCCGGGGCAGCTCCGCCTCGCGCCAGCGGGGGGCGTACGCGGTCAACGGGAAGCCGCAGGACGCGGTCGACCTGCTGCTCGCGGAGACCCGGCAGCGCTAGGAGGCCGTGCGGCAGGGCGGGGAGGGCGTCCGGCAGCGCTGGGAGGGCGTGCGGCAGGGCGGGTGTGCGGGCCGATACCCTACTGGCCATGTCTGCGATCTCCGCCCTGAGCACGGCATGAACGGCGCCTACTCGGGCTGGCTGATCGGCGCCGGCCTGCTGCTGGCGCTTGTCGGCGTCGTCACCGCCGTACGGGACCGGCCGATGGGGCCGGTGCTGCTGGCCGGGCTGGGCCTGCTGGAGCTCGCCGTGCTCGCGCAGGCGGGCTTCGCGCTCGCCGGGCTCGGCCACGTGGCGGAGAAGGCGACCTTCATCGGCTACCTGGCGGGCACCGTGGTGATCCCTCCCGCGGCCATGTGGTGGGGCCGGGCGGAGCGTACGCGCTGGGGCCCGGGGGTCATCGCCGTCGCCGCCTTCACCGTGGCCGTCATGACCGGGCGGCTGCTGCAGCTCTGGAACGCGGGCGCATGAGCGCCCCCTCCGGCACGGGGCCGGGACGCGTGCTCGTGGCCGTCTACGGGATCTTCGCGCTGGCCGCGACCTCCCGCGCCGCCGTGCAGATCGCCACGAGGTTCGCCGAGGCGCCGCTGGCGTACGCGCTGTCGGCGTTCGCCGGAGTGGTCTACATCGTGCTCACGGTGGCGCTGGCCCGGAACGCCCGGCGGGTCGCGGTCGCCGCCTGCCTGGTCGAGCTGGCCGGGGTGCTGGTCGTGGGCACCCTGAGCCTGGCGGACTCCGCCGCGTTTCCGGAGGCCACCGTGTGGTCGGGGTACGGCAGCGGGTATGGCTTCGTGCCGCTCGCGCTTCCCGTGATCGGCCTCCTGTGGCTGCTCCGCGGCGTCCGGCGTTCGTAACCGACTTTCGGCGTTCGTAACCGACTTCTCCGCAGCTGGAACAAATGAGAGCGATGAGGGCTTTGGTATGGTGCCAATCGTAGGATGACCGGATGAGGGGAGATGTTGCGGCGATGAGTGCCGTCGTGACGCGGAGGGGCGTGCTGCGAGCACCATGGGGAGCACCATGGGGAGCACCATGGGGAGCACGGCGCGGATCGATGGCGTGGCTGATCGCCGGGGGTATCGCCCTCGCCGCTCTGAACCTGCGCACCGCGGTGACCAGCGTGGGGACCGTCCTCGATCAGGTGAGCGCGGGCCTGGGCCTGTCGGGAGCGATGACGGGGCTCCTCACCACGCTGCCGGTGATGAGCTTCGCGGTGTTCGGCGCCCTCACGCCGGTCATGTCCCGCAGGATGGGGGAGCAGCGGCTGCTGCTGGCCGCGATCGTCCTGCTCGCGGCGGGACAGGCCGTGCGCTCCCTCGTCGACTCGGCCGTGCCGTTCATGGCGGCCAGCACGGTGGCGCTGGCTGGTGGCGCGGTGGGCAACGTCGTCATCCCCGCGCTGATCAAGAGGCACTTCCCGCGGCGTGCGGGTGCGATGACCACCGTCTACTCGACGGCCCTCGCGGCCGGGACGATGGTCGCCGCCGCCGCGACCGTTCCCGTGCAGCAGGCCGCGGGAGGCAACTGGCACGTGGCACTCGGGGTGTGGGCGGTTCTGGCCGCCGTCGCCGCGATTCCGTGGCTCGCGCTCAGGCGCGGTGAGCCGGAGCGGCGCGACACATCCGCGAGGGCCGGAGCCGAGGGCCTCCTCCGCAGCAGGCTCGCCTGGGCCGTGGCCGGATACTTCGGCTCGCAGTCGCTCATCGCGTACGTGATGTTCGGCTGGCTGCCGCTGCTGCTGCGGGACAACGGCTACACCGCAGGCCAGGCCGGCCTGGTCCTCGCCGTGTTCACCGGGCTCGGGATCCCCGTCTCCATGGCGGTGCCCGCCCTGGCCGCCCGGCTGTCCAGCCAGCGCCCACTGGTGATCGCGTTCGCCGTCCTGTACGCGGCCGGCTTCGCGGGCCTGCTCACCGGGCAGGCGCTGTGGGCGTGGTCGATCCTCGTGGCCGTCGGCGGGGGCACGTTCCCGCTCGCGCTGGCGATGCTGGCCATGCGGACCCGCACGGCGGCGGGCACCGCCGCGTTGTCGGCCTTCGGACAGAGCGCCGGATACCTCATCGCGGGCGCCGGGCCGATCACGTTCGGCCTGCTCCACCAGGTGAGCGGCGGGTGGGTGCTGCCGTTCGGGCTGCTGTTCGCCGCGCTCGCCGTGCAGGTGGTCACCGGCTGGTACGCGGCGGCCGGCCGCACCCTGGAAGACGAGATGCCGTCGACGCCCACTGGGCGGCCGGACGACCACGTCTCGCGGGGCGTGCGCGACCTCATCGCGGGCCGGGTGCGCCGGTCGGGCGAAAAGGCGCGGCACGCGCGGTCTCGTGACGAGTCCGGGGCGGCGCGGCCGCGGCTGGCCCGCCCGGCCGGGCGGCACGGTGCGCGCAGGGGAGGCGAGCGCCGCAGGCCGGCCTCCCGCTGAGGCCGTGCACGGGTTTACGTCCTTGTCTCGGGGCAGGCGGTAGTGCAGAAACCCACGAGAGAAGGAGAAGGCATGAGCTCGATCGAGCAGTCAGTCGATGTGAATGTCCCGATCCGCACCGCGTACAACCAGTGGACGCAGTTCGAGAGCTTCCCGGAGTTCATGGAGGGCGTGGAGTCGGTCAAGCAGATCGGCGACACGCGCACCGACTGGGTCGTCGAGATCGCGGGCGTCCGCCGTGAGTTCGAGGCGGAGATCACCGAGCAGCACCCCGACGAGAGGGTGGCCTGGCGCTCGGTGGACGCGCCGCGGCAGGCCGGCGTCGTCACCTTCCACCGGATCGACGACGGCACGACCCGGGTCACGCTGCAGATGGAGTACGACCCCGAGGGCTTCCTGGAGAAGGCGGCGGACGCTCTGCAGATCGTCCGCATGCGCGTCAAGGGCGACCTGGAGCGTTTCAAGACGTTCATCGAGTCACGCGGCGGCGAGACCGGCGGCTGGCGCGGTGAGGTCCCCGGCCCGCACCAGCAGGGCGGCCTGGGCACCGGCGGCTCCGGCACGGGCTACGACATCGGCGAGCCGATGCCGCCCCGGACCGTGAACCCCGAGTATCCGCGCGAGACGCCGCTGCCGCCGCCCGGCACCGGCCCGATCCCGCCGGCTCCCGGCACGGGTCCCGCCCCCGGCGCCGGCCCGATCCCGCCGCGCGACACGCCCGGTCCGGTGATCTGATCAGACAGCACGCGTAATAGGCCCGTCTCTCGCCGAATCTAGAGGCGGGCCTATATGTTATATGCGAGTGATCGGTAATTTATTTAGCCCTGATATGATGGAAAAACATTGTTATAACCTCGCGGGCGTATCTCATCGCAGCAATCGAAAGGGATGTCGCCCGTGTGTTACGAGCCCGATGCCGTACCGCCCGTCCACGGTTCTCCGATCACGACCGTCACGTCCGAACGTCTCGTGCTGACCTCGGCCGACGGCGCGAACTTCGCGGCTCATCTGTCCCGCCCCGGCCGCGCGTCCGGTCCTGCGGTGCTCGTCCTGCCGGACAACCGGGGCTTGTCGGGATTCTACGAGCGCCTCACCGAACGGCTCGCCGAACAGGGGCACACCGCGCTCGTCATCGACTATTTCGGGCGGACGGCCGGGACCGGCCCGCGGACCGCCGACTTCCCCTTCATGGAGCACCTGGGCAAGGCGCACAAGGACGGGCTGTTCGCCGACATCGCCGCCGGAGTCGCACGCCTGCGCGCCGGAAGCGACGGGGAAATCGTCTCCCTCGGCTTCTGCTTCGGCGGCAGGCTCGCGTTCATGACGGCCCGGCCCGCATTCGGGGTCGCCGGCACAATTGGCCTGTACGGATATCCGGACGTGCTGTTCGGCAACCCCGGCCCCACCCAGATGGCGGGCGAGTTGCGCGGACCGATCCTGGGATTGTTCGGAGGCGCGGACGAGGGCATCTCCCCCGAGGTGGTGAGCGCGTTCGGCGAGGCGCTGGAAGGCGCGGGGGTGGCGCACGAGTTCGTCACCTACGCGGAAGCCCCGCACAGCTTCTTCGAGCTGGGCCGCCCGGAGCTGGCCGAGGCCTGCGCCGACGCCTGGTCACGCATCCTCGGCTTCCTGAAGCGGACAGCCCGAGGCGACCTGACCTCGCCTCGGGCTGCCACGATGCAAGACTAAGCCTTCGGGCTCCCGCCGCGCGCACCGGCACCCCCGAAAGTGCCCAAATGGTGATGCGGCCGAACGTGCGGACACGTTACGGTGCCCGCGTGACATTGATCGTCTCTCCGCCGCCCGCTCGCTAGCGGGCGGCGTCATCCGGTGAGCCGGGCCCGGGCGGCCCGGCCGGTGGCCCCTGCCCGCCTGCGGGAATCGGGCCCACCTCACTGGAGAGACATCGATGAACCATGCTCCAGCCCTGTCCGTACGGCAGGGCCTTGTCTACGTGTCCACCGCCGCGGTCGCCTGGGGGACCGGGGGACCGGCGGGAGCGCTGCTGCACGGCGCGGGACAGCTGAGTCCCGTCGCCGTGTCGTTCTGGCGCTTCGTCTGCGGCGCGGTGCTCCTGCTCGCGGTCGCCCGCAGCCGCCCCTCCTGGCGGGCGGTGCTGCTCGTCGGCCCGGCGATGGCGGTGTGCCAGGCGGCCTACTTCGCGGCCATCGCCGAGGCCGGGGTCGCGGTCGCCACGATGATCACGATGGGCGCCACCCCGGTCCTGGTGGCGGCCGCCGGCCGGGTCTTCCTGGGCGAGCCGCTGGGCCGTACCGGCCTCGGATGCGCCGCGCTCGCCGTCGCCGGCCTGGCCATGCTCACCGGAGGCGCGCAGGCCGTCACCCCGGCGGGCGCCGGCTACTCGCTGCTGTCGGCGGCGGCCTACTCCCTCGTCACCCTGATGACCCGCCGGATGCCCGCCGACGGCGTGGCCGTGTGGGGGTTCGCCGGGGGCGCGGCCTGCCTGCTCCCGCTCGCCGCCGCCGGAGGACTGCTGCCCGCCGGGCACGCCGTGGTCAGCGTGCTGCTGCTCGGCTACCTGGCGGCCGTGCCGACGGCGCTCGCGTACGGGCTGTTCTTCGCCGGGCTGCGCGTCGTCGGCGGCACCACGGCGGCGGTCCTGTCCCTGCTCGAACCGCTGGTCGCCGCCGTCATCGGCGTCGTGCTGCTGGGGGAGCGCCTGTCCGCCGTGCAGGTGGGCGGGGCGGCCGTGCTCGGGTGCGCCCTCGCCTGGCTCGCCGGAAGGGAACTTCGCGACGCCCGGAGCTAACGCAGGGGCCGGAGAGCCTGTTAGCGATACCATGAGCTGGGGAGTGCGCGCACGCGGTCACCA
Organism: Microbispora bryophytorum; assembly: GCF_043197435.1. Classification (NCBI taxonomy): domain Bacteria; kingdom Bacillati; phylum Actinomycetota; class Actinomycetes; order Streptosporangiales; family Streptosporangiaceae; genus Microbispora; species Microbispora bryophytorum. Next base: position 37,784 of record NZ_JBICTF010000003.1, read on the forward strand.
GGCGGAACGTTCCCCATCGGGCTCGTGACGGAACAGTGATCATCACAGTATTGACACGGCTCGCTGTTATCGCAAACAGTCAGGAAACCTGATCCGGAATGAGCGGGGCGCGGCGGATGACGAAGGTCCGGCCTGGAGAGAGCCCGACCGAACGCCCGAAGGCGGCGGTCATGGAGGACGTCGCGGAGCTGGCAGGCGTCTCGGCGATGACGGTGTCGAGAGTGCTGAACGCCCCGGAGAAGGTGCGCCCGGAGACTCGGGCGCGCGTTCTCGCGGCGGTCCGCGAGCTCGACTATCGGCCCAATTCGGCGGCGCGGGTCCTGGTGACCGGCCGCTCGGGGGTGCTGGGGGTCGTCTGCTTCGACACCACCCTGTACGGCCCGGCCTCCACGTTGTTCGGCATCGAGCAGGCGGCGAGAGACAGCGACTACCTGGTCAGCATCGCCAGCCTGCCCGCGCTCAACCGCACCTGGATCACCAGGGGAATCGACCGCCTGCGGTCCCAGTCGGTGGACGGCGTCATCGTCGTCGCACCGCACGAGTCGGCCGCCGAGGGGCTCAGGAACCTTCCCCCGGGCCTTCCGGTGGTCGACGTCGGCGGGGGAACGGACCTGCCGGTGCCGGTGGCGGCGGTGGACCAGTACGCCGGTGCCGCCCGCGCCACCCGCCACCTGCTCAGTCTCGGTCACCGGACCGTCCGGCACCTGTCGGGCCCGCCCAACTGGATCGACGCGAGCGGCCGGGTGGCCGGCTGGCGGTCGGTGCTGGAGGCGGAGGGCAGGGAGATTCCCGAGCTGCTGGTCGGCGACTGGACCGCCTACTCCGGCTATGAGATCGGCAAGCGCCTCGCCCACGAGCCCGACGTGACGGCGATCTTCGTGGCCAACGACCACATGGCGATGGGTGTGCTGCGAGCCCTGCGGGAGATGGGCCGGCGGGTCCCCGAGGACGTGAGCGTCGTCGGGTTCGACGACGTTCCCGAGGCGGCCTACTTCTGGCCGCCTCTGACCACCGTACGGCAGAACTTCGGCGAGGTCGGCAGGCAGGCGTTCCAGCTCCTGCTCGACCGCATCGCCGGGGGGGAAGGCGAGGCCAGGCGCATGGTGGAGCCCGAACTCGTGGTGAGGGAGAGCACCGGCGTCAGCCGCTGAAAAGGCGTGCGCCCGCCTCGGTGATCGGGCACGGGCGGAGCGGTGCGGGCGTGTCCACGCCTGCCGCCGCGGGGGAGGAGCCGCCCGGGGCGATGGCGCACCCCGGACGGCCGCGTGTTACGGCTTCACCTCCAGCGTCACCGTGGTGGCCGACGGCCGGAAGCGGGCGTCGCCGGAGTAGGAGACGGCGAGCTGGTGCGTGCCGGCCGGCAGGTGGAGGCCGAGCTCGGTCTTGCCCTGGCCGCCCGGGTTGAGCGTCCCCTCGCCGAGGATCGTCGCGCCCTCGGACACGGTCACCTCACCGGTCGCGCCCTTCGGGTCCACGCTGTAGTGGACCTGGACCTTCTTGCCCTGCTTCACCTGCGTGGGTGAGGCGTGGGCGGTGACGGTGCTGCCGGCCCGGGTGTCCCTGCCGAGGCGGATGAACGTCACCGAGTGGGCCGGGAAGTCGTAGGTGAAGGCGGAGGAGAATCCGCTCACCTCCCGCTCGACCGGGGCGATCCTCGTGGGTTCGGTGAGCGAGTTCACGGCGGCGGGGTCACCCGTGAGCGAGGTGACGACGGCCTTCGGCGCGATCGGGGCGGTGCCGAGGTCGACCGTGCTGCGCACGGCGGTGTCCTGGACGTTGACGGCCTTGATCACCACGTCGCCGGTGTCGCCGTCCTTCGAGACCACCTGGTAGAGCGGCTCGACGGCGGCGTTGTCGATGAAGTCGTTGATCTTCTGGCCGTCCAGCCACGTGGTGACGCGCCGCCCGGCGACCCGAGTCTTGATCTTGTAGTCGCGGCCGGTCTGTACCGTGGTGCCCGACGTCGCGATCGACGACTTGGCGCCGTTCGTCGCCTTCTCGACGGCCGTTAGGTGCTCGGCAGCACGGTGTCGCCCACGTTGCGGGAGAACATGCGCTGCACGTAGTAGCTGGGCGAGCCGTACACCTGGTCGTTGTCGAACCAGATGAGGTCCGGCGTCCAGTTGACGTAGTCGACGTTGGACAGCAGCGGCGCGTACGACGCCAGCTCGACGACGTCGGAGTTGCGCTCGATGCCGGTCAGGTACGACGCCTCGGTCAGCGCGTTCCAGTACGTGTTGCCGTTCGAGGCGTACTCGCCGACGAACACGTGCGGGCCACTGCGGTCGTAGGTGTCGTAGCGGTGGTTGTTGGCCAGGAACCAGCTCGGGTCGTTGTAGTAGTGCTCGTCGACCAGGTCGGCCTTCTGGTCACGCGCGAACTGCCGCATGCGGTCGAACCAGCTGCCCTGGGACGACTGGCCGGCGTTCGAGCGGGATCGGGGCGGCGGTTTCGGCCTGAGCGGGCGTGGTGGAGAGCGCCCCGCTCACGACACCGCTCACCATGGCCGCCGACATGGCCGCCGACAAGGCCCTTCTGCTCATTCGGGGGGCTCCTCCGGTTTTTGATAACGAGATAGTCGCGAAGTGAGCGCTAACAAATGGGATTCGGACCCCAGTTAAAGGTCATGTGGCATGTCCGTCAATAGGACGTGAACGCGATGTTTCGGTGTGACCGGACCGTGATGGGCCATCTCCTTGACGGGGGGTCGTGTTAACGCTCACAGTCTTCCTCAAGCAGTTGAGAGGAGCGCCAGTGGGACCCAACGTCGACCGCCGCCCGCCCGTCATGGCCGACGTGGCCAGGCTGGCCGGAGTGTCGCACCAGACGGTCTCGCGGGTGCTCAACGACCATCCGAACGTCCGCGCCGAGACCCGTACCCGGGTCATGCGGGCCATCGACCAGCTCGGTTACCGCCGCAACCTCGTCGCCCGGGCACTGGTCACCAAGCACTCGCGCACGCTGGGCGTGGTCAGCTTCGACACGACGCTGTACGGCCCGGCAAGCACGGTATACGGAATCGAGCAGGCCGCGAGGGACGCGGGCTATTTCGTGAGCATCGTGAGTCTGCGGACGATCGACAGGGCCGGGGTGAACGACGCGATCGGCTACCTCGCCGAGCAGGGCGTGGACGGCATAGTCGTCGTCGCCCCGCAGCGGTCGGCGGCCCGGGCACTCGACGACCTGCCGGCGGGCATGCCCGCCGTGGCCGTCGAGGGCTGGCACCAGGGCGAGGTCTCCGCGGTCAGCGTCGACCAGGTCGAGGGCGCCAGGCTGGCGGCCTCGCACCTGCTGGAGCTGGGGCACGAGACCGTCTGGCACATCAGCGGCCCGGCGGACTGGCTGGAGGCCGAGGGCCGGATCGAGGGCTGGCGCGCGGCACTGACCGCCGCGGGGCGGCCCATCCCCGGCATGCTGACCGGTGACTGGAGCCCCCGATCGGGCTACCGGGCCGGCAAGGAGCTCGCCGCCATGGCCGACGACGTCACCGCGGTGTTCGTCGCCAACGACCAGATGGCGCTAGGCCTCCTGCGCGCGTTCACGGAGGAGGGGGTGAAGGTCCCCGAGCAGATCAGCATCGTGGGCTTCGATGACATCCCTGAATCGGAGTTCTTCTCCCCGCCGCTCACGACCATAAGACAGGACTTCGGGGCCGTAGGCAGGCGCAGCATCGACGTACTGCTCCGGCAGATCGAGTCGGGCGAGGGGCTCACTCATGAGCGCCTCGTCGTGCCTCCCCAGTTCGTACTCAGGGGAAGCACAGCCGCGCGCTAGCCGCACGGAGACACATTGGATGATCAGCGCTGCACCGTAGGTGTTAGCGCTCACTTTAGAAAGGATCCCACAGTGTTGAAGAGGATCTCGGCACTGATCCTGGCCGGTGCCACGGCCCTGACGATGACCGGTTGCGGTAGCAGCGACAGCGGCGACAGCAGCGTCGGTTCGTCCGGCGGTGGCGCGAGCGACGGCAAGATCGTGATGGGCTTCGCCCAGGTCGGCGCGGAGAGTGGCTGGCGTACCGCCAACACCAAGGACATCCAGGAGACCGCCAAGGAGGCGGGTATCGACCTGAAGTTCTCCGACGCGCAGCAGAAGCAGGAGAACCAGATCAAGGCGATCCGCTCCTACATCCAGCAGAAGGTCGACGTCATCGCCTTCTCGCCGGTCGTGGAGTCGGGCTGGGACACCGTCCTCAAGGAGGTGCAGAACGCGAAGATCCCGGTCATCCTCACCGACCGGGCCGTGGACTCCCAGGACACCAGCCTGTACAAGACCTTCCTCGGCTCCGACTTCATCGAGGAGGGCAAGAAGGCCGGTCAGTGGCTGGTCGACCAGTACAAGGACAGCAAGGACGACGTGAACATCGTCCAGCTGGAGGGCACCACCGGGTCGGCGCCGGCCAACGACCGCAAGTCGGGCTTCGAAGAGATCGTCAAGGCCGACCCGAAGTTCCACATCATCGCCTCGCAGAGCGGCGACTTCACCCGGGCCAAGGGCAAGGAGGTCATGGAGGCCTTCCTCAAGTCCAACCCTGACATCGACGTGCTCTGGGCGCACAACGACGACATGGGTCTCGGCGCCATCGAGGCGATCGAGGGCGCGGGCAAGGTCCCGGGCAAGGACATCAAGATCATCACTGCCGACGCGACCCACGACGGCATGCAGGCGCTCGCCGACGGCAAGATCAACTTCATCGTCGAGTGCAACCCGCTGATGGGCAAGCAGCTCATGGACCTCGCCAAGAAGGTCGTCAACGGCGAGCAGGTGCCTCAGCGGGTCGTCACCGAGGAGACCACCTTCACCCAGGAGCAGGCCAAGGAAGTCCTGCCCAGCCGCAAGTACTGACCGGAAACCGGGCCGCCCCCACCGGGGGGCGGCCCGGCCCTGAGGGATCGAGCGATCCGTAGGGGCGCGCCGCCGGTCTGGGCCGAGGAGCGCGCGGGAGCCGCGAATGCGTGGCATCGCGTGCCTCCGGCACGACCGGGCGGGCGGCGCGCTCCCGACGGTGAGCGGGAGACACGGAAACACGGGAGAGGGGCACCGCATGGCCGCACCCGCGCCGATCCTGCGGATGAGCGGGATCGGCAAGCAGTTCCCCGGCGTGAAGGCGCTGGACGGCGTGGACTTCCGGCTGCTGCCGGGAGAGGTCCACGCGCTCATGGGAGAGAACGGCGCCGGCAAGTCAACCTTGATCAAGGTGCTGACCGGGGTCTACGACATCGACGCCGGAGAGATCGAGCTGGAGGGCAGGCGGGTCGCCTTCTCCAGCCCGCTCGCCGCGCAGCAGGCGGGCATCAGCACCGTCTACCAGGAGGTCAACCTCTGCGCCAACCTGTCGGTGGCGGAGAACATCTTCATCGGACGTGAGCCGCGCCGCTTCGGCCGGATCCAGTGGAAGACGATGCGCCGCCGGGCCGTGGAGATCCTCTCCCGGCTCGACCTCGACCTCGACGTGTCCGCCCCGCTGGCGTCGTACTCGCTGGCGATCCAGCAGATGGTGGCGATCGCGCGGGCCGTGGACATCGACGCGAAGGTGCTGATCCTCGACGAGCCCACCTCCAGCCTCGACGCGGACGAGGTCGCCCAGCTGTTCCGGGTGATGCGCAGACTGAAGGAACAGGGCATCGCGATCCTGTTCGTCTCGCACTTCCTCGACCAGATCTACGAGATCTCCGACCGGATGACGATCCTGCGCAACGGCACACTCGTGGGGGAATACCGCACCAGTGAGCTGAGCCAGGTCGAGCTGGTCGGCAAGATGATCGGCCGCGAGCTGGCCGACCTGGAGAAGCTGGAGGCCCGCCCGTCCGCTCTCGAGGCCGCGCCGCTGGTCGAGGCCGAGCAACTGGGGCGCTCCGGGGCCATCGAGCCGTTCACGCTCACCATCCACGAGGGTGAGGTCGTCGGCCTGGCCGGGCTGCTCGGCTCGGGCCGTACGGAGATCGCCCGGCTGCTGTTCGGGGCCGACCACGCGGGCACGGGCTCCTTGAAGATCGGCGGCGAGCAGGTCAACCTGCGCACGCCCCGATCCGCGGTCTCCCGGAATCTCGCCTTCTGCTCGGAGAACCGGCGGGCCGAGGGGCTCATCCCCGACCTCACCGTCCGCGAGAACATCATCCTCGCCCTGCAGGCCGTGCGCGGCTGGACCCGGCCGATCCCGCGGCGCAAGCAGGACGAGCTGGTCGACAAGTACATCACCGCGCTGAACATCCGCCCGGCCAACCCCGAGCAGCTCGTCAGGAACCTCAGCGGCGGCAACCAGCAGAAGGTGCTGCTGGCCCGCTGGCTCATCCTGGAGCCGCGCCTGCTCATCCTCGACGAGCCCACCCGGGGCATCGACGTCGGCGCCAAGGCCGAGATCCAGCGCCTGGTCGCCGAGCTGTCGGACGGCGGGATGGCCGTGCTGTTCATCTCCGCCGAGCTGGAGGAGGTGCTGCGGCTCAGCCACAAGGTCGGCGTGCTGCGCGACCGCAGGCTGGTCGCCGAGCTGGACAACGACGAGGGCCTGACCACCGACGCACTGACGGAGACGATCGCGAGCGGAGCCCGATCATGAACCGGATCCTGAAGCATCGCCTGTTCTGGCCCGTGGTCGTCCTGGTCGCGCTGCTGCTGCTCAACCTCGTCTTCACCGACGGCTTCTTCAGAATTCAGATGAAGGAGGGCCATCTCTACGGCAGCCTCATCGACATCTTCCGCTTCGGCGCGCCGCTGATCCTGGTCGCGACCGGCATGACGCTGGTCATCGCCACGAGCGGCATCGACCTGTCGGTCGGGTCGGTCGTGGCGATCGCGGGAGCGCTGGCCTGCATGCAGATCAGCGACCTGAGCGACCAGAACTCGGTGACCGGCGTGCTGTCGGCCGTGGGCATCGCGCTGGTGCTGTCGGTGGTCCTCGGCCTGTGGAACGGCTTCCTCGTCGCGGGCATCGGGATCCAGCCGATCATCGCGACGCTGATCCTGATGGTCGCCGGGCGGGGCCTGGCCCAGCTCATCACCGACGGCCAGATCACCACGGTCCAGAGCTCGTCGTACAAGCTGATCGGCGGCGGCTACTGGCTCACGCTGCCGTTCGGGATCATCATCGTGGCGGTCGTGCTCGCGCTCACCGCGTTCCTCACCCGGCGCCTGGCGCTCGGCCTGCTCATCGAGTCGGTCGGCGGCAACGCCGAGGCGAGCCGCCTGGCCGGCATCAGCGCCCGCGGCGTGCTCATCATGGTGTACGCGTTCTGCGGGCTGTGCGCGGGCATCGCGGGCCTGATGATCAGTTCGAACGTCTCCAGCGCCGACGGCAACAACGCCGGTCTGTGGATCGAGCTGGACGCGATCCTCGCCGTGGTCATCGGCGGCACCCCACTGTCCGGCGGGCGGTTCTCGCTGAGCGGCACCGTGCTGGGCGCTCTCATCATCCAGACGCTGACCACGACCATCTACTCGATCGGTGTTCCGCCGGAGACGACGCTGCTGTTCAAGGCGCTCGTGGTGACGATCGTCTGCCTGATCCAGTCCCCGGCCTTCCGCTCGAAGGTGTTCCACCGCCGCAGGCGCCCTGTCGCGGCGTCCGCGGCGCCCGAAGAGAAGGTGAGGGTCTCGGCGTGACGAGCATCACCGGTCTGCTGGACCGTCGCCGTACGATTCCGCAGAAGTACATCCCGGTCCTGGTGACCGCGGGCCTGTTCGTGGCCATGTTCGTGACGGGCGGCATCCGCTACGAGAACTTCGCCACCGGGCAGATCATCCTCAACGTCTTCATCGACAACGCGTTCCTGCTGGTCGTCGCGGTCGGCATGACGTTCGTGATCCTCACCGGCGGCATCGACCTGTCGGTCGGTTCCGTGGTCGCGCTCGCCACGATGCTGAGCGCCAGCCTGCTGAAGGACGGCTGGCCGGCGTACGCCGTCATGGTCCTGGTGCTGGTGATCGGCGGGGTGCTGGGCCTGGCGATGGGCGCCATCATCCACTACTTCGAGATCCAGCCGTTCATCGTCACGCTGGCCGGCATGTTCCTCGCCCGCGGCCTGTGCTACACGATCAGCACCGAGTCGATCCCGATCGACAACCCGACGTTCACCGACATCGCCCAGACGCGGGTCAATCTCGGCGGCGACCTGTCGGTCTCCCCGAGCGCGGTGATCGCGGTGGTCGTCGTGGTGATCGCGGCGTACGTGCTGCACTACACGCGGCTCGGCCGCAACGTCTACGCGACCGGCGGCAGCGAGCAGTCGGCCCTGCTCATGGGTCTGCCGGTGGCCCGTACGAAGATCGCGGTTTACACGATCAGCGGGTTCTGCTCCGCTCTCGGCGGTCTGCTGTTCGCCTTCTATTCCCTGTCCGGCTACGGGCTGAGCGCCGTGGGCATGGAGTTGGACGCGATCGCCGCGGTCGTCATCGGCGGCACGCTGCTGACCGGCGGGAGCGGCTTCCTGATCGGCACCGTGCTCGGCGTGCTCGTGCTGGGGCTGATCCAGACGATCATCAGTTTCGAGGGCACGCTCAGCTCCTGGTGGACCAGGATCTTCATCGGCATGCTGCTGTTCGTCTTTATTCTCCTTCAGCGCGTATTCTCAGGCGGATCGCGCCGCCGAACCCCCTGACGTGCGGAAAGCCTTACCCCTTCGATCGGCCGCTCACAGTTGCGCGGCCAGCCCCCACCAAGGAGATGCACATGAGGTTGTTGAGAATCGGGGGCGCGGTGTCCGCCATCGCGCTCGCCGCGACCATGACGGCCTGCGGCTCCAGCCAGAAGACGGTGGACGCCGACACGTCCGCGTCGTCCGCGGCAGGCAACGCCGGAGCCCTGGTCGGCGTCACCATGCCCACCAAGTCGTCGGAGCGCTGGATCCACGACGGCGACAACGTCAAGCAGCAGCTTGAAAGCCTCGGCTACAAGGTGGACCTCCAGTACGCCGAGAACGACATCCCCACCCAGGTCAACCAGATCGAGAACCAGATCACCAAGGGCGCCAAGCTCCTGATCATCGCCTCGATCGACGGCACCGCGCTCACCTCGCAGCTGCAGGAGGCCGCGGACAACAAGATCCCGGTCATCGCCTATGACCGTCTCATCCGCAACAGCCCGAACGTCGACTACTACGCCACCTTCGACAACTTCAAGGTCGGCGTGCAGCAGGCGACCTCGCTGCTGAAGGGTCTCGGCGTCGACGGCGGCAAGAAGGGCCCGTTCAACGTCGAGTTGTTCGGCGGCTCGCCCGACGACAACAACGCCACCTTCTTCTGGAACGGCGCGATGTCGGTGCTCCAGCCGAAGATCGACGACGGCACGCTGAAGGTCAAGAGCGGCCAGCTCGACTTCAAGCAGGCCGCCATCCTGCGGTGGGACCCCGCCACGGCGCAGAAGCGCATGGAGGACATCCTCACCAAGACCTACACCGGTGACGCCAAGGTCGACGGTGTGCTCTCGCCGTACGACGGGCTGTCCATCGGCATCCTGTCGGCGCTCAAGAGCTCCGGCTACGGCACCAGCGGCCAGCCGTACCCGGTCGTGACGGGCCAGGACGCCGAGCTGGCGTCGGTCAAGTCGATCGTCGCCGGTGAGCAGTACTCGACCATCTTCAAGGACACCCGCAAGCTCGCGGAGCAGACCGTGAAGATGGCGGACGCGGTGCTGAAGGGTCAGAAGCCCGAGGTGAACAACGAGAAGGACTACGACAACGGCAACAAGGTCGTCCCGTCGTACCTGCTCGACCCGGTGGTCGTCGACAAGGACAACTACAAGGACGTCATCGTCGGCAGCGGCTACTACACCGAGGACCAGCTCAAGTAGGGATTGGGGCCCGGGGAGCAGTCCCCGGGCCCTCCCTGAGCGGGGGGCACATGACCGAACACATCTTGCGAATGAGCGGGATCACCAAGACATTCCCCGGAGTGACGGCCCTGCAGGACGTCAACCTGGCGGTACGGCGGGGTGAGATCCACGCGATCTGCGGTGAGAACGGCGCCGGCAAGTCGACGCTGATGAAGGTGCTGTCCGGGGTCTATCCCCACGGCCAGTACGACGGCGAGATCGTCTTCGAGGGCAATCGCTGCGAATTCGGCGGCATCCGCGACAGCGAGCGCGCCGGCATCGTCATCATCCACCAGGAGCTCGCGCTCAGCCCGCAGCTGTCGATCGCGGAGAACATCTACCTCGGCAACGAGCGGGCCAGGCGCGGCATCATCGACTGGAACCGAACCAACTACGAGGCCGGCGAGCTGCTGAAGCGGGTCGGCCTGCGCGAGAACCCCACGACGACCGTCTCCGACATCGGCGTGGGCAAGCAGCAACTCGTCGAGATCGCCAAGGCGCTGTCGAAGGAGGTCAAGCTCCTCATCCTCGACGAGCCGACCGCGGCGCTCAACGACGAGGACTCGGCCCACCTGCTCGACCTGCTGCGCGGGCTCAGGGACGAGGGCATCACGTGCGTGATCATCTCGCACAAGCTCAACGAGGTCATCGCGATCGCCGACTCCGTCACGATCCTCCGTGACGGGCACACGATCGAGACGCTGGACATGGCCGCCGACAGCGTGACCGAGGACCGCATCATCTCCGGGATGGTCGGCCGCGCCCTCGACAACCGCTTCCCGCCGCGCACGCCGGCGATCGGCGAGGAGGCGTTCCGCATCGAGGACTGGACGGTCTACAGCCCGAGCCAGCCCGGCAGGAAGGTGGTCGACGGGGCCTCGCTCATGCTGCGGCGTGGTGAGATCGTGGGCCTGGCCGGGCTGATGGGCGCCGGGCGCACCGAACTGGCGATGAGCGTGTTCGGGCGGACGTACGGCGTGCACATCTCCGGCAGGGTCTTCAAGGGCGGCAAGCAGATCGAGCTCCGCACCGTGCAGGACGCGATCAGGCACGGCGTCGCCTACGCCACCGAGGACCGCAAGAGATACGGCCTCAACCTCATCGAGGACATCAAGCGCAACATCAGCGCGGCCTGGCTCAAGGGCCTGTCCAGGCGCGGCTGGGTGAACGAGTACGAGGAGTACCGCGTCGCCCAGCAGTTCCGCGGGAGCATGAACATCAAGGCACCCAGTGTGGACAGCGTCGTCGGAAAGCTGAGCGGCGGCAACCAGCAGAAGGTCGTGCTCTCCAAGTGGATCCTGACCGAGCCGGACGTGTTGATCCTCGACGAGCCGACACGGGGCATCGACGTCGGCGCCAAGTACGAGATCTACGTGATCATCAACCGTCTGGCGGAGCAGGGCAAGGCCGTGCTGGTGATCTCGTCTGAGCTGCCCGAGTTGCTCGGCCTCTGCGACCGCATCTACACGCTCTCGGAGGGGCGCGTCACCGGAGAGGTGCCGCGCGAGGAGGCTACACAGGAACGCCTCATGTATCTCATGACCAAGGGACAGGAGTAGCTCGCATGAGCAGCATCACACCCGCCGACGTGGAGGTCGGCGCCAAGGGCGGCGGGGGAGCGCCGGGGCGGCCGGGCCGGGTGTCGGTCGGCGGGCTGTCGCTCAACCTGCGCTCCAGCGGCATCTACATCGCCTTCGCACTGATCATCGTGTTGTTCTCGGTGCTGACCGACGGCGCACTGCTGCAGCCGCAGAACATCTCGAACATCATCGTCCAGAATTCCTACATCCTGATCCTCGCGATCGGGATGATCCTGGTCATCATCGCGGGCCACATCGACCTGTCGGTCGGCTCGGTGGTCGCGGTCACCGGCGCGCTGGCCGCGGTGCTCATGGTGAACATGGGCGTGCCCTGGCCGGCGGCCCTGCTGATCACGATCGTGGCCGGGGCGCTGATCGGCGCCTGGCAGGGATACTGGATCGCGTACTTCGGCATTCCCGCCTTCATCGTCACGCTGGCCGGCATGCTGCTGTTCCGGGCGCTGACCCTCACCGTCCTGGGCAACCAGGGCATCGGTCCGTTCCCCGACCAGGTCCGCACGCTGGCCAACGGCTTCACCAACGGCTGGCTGGGCAACGTCGGCCTCGGCCCGCTGGGGGGCGCCGACCTGTTCAGCCTGCTGGTCGGCGTCATCGCGATCGTCGGCATGGCCTTCGCGCAGTGGCGCTCCCGGAGCGCACGCAAGGGCTACGGCCAGGCGGTCGACCCCCTGGCGCTGTTCGTGCTGAAGATCGCGGCAGGAGCCGCGCTGATCCTCTTCCTCGTCGTTCAGCTCGCCCGCTTCAAGAACCTGCCGTGGGTGCTCGTGCTGCTGGCGGTGCTCGTGCTGGCGTACTCGCTGATGGCGAACCGCACGGTGTTCGGCCGGCAGATCTACGCCATCGGCGGCAACCTGCAGGCGGCCGTCATGTCCGGCGTGAAGGTCAAGTCGGTGGTCTTCTGGATCTTCGTCAACATGGGCGTGCTGTCGGCCATCGCCGGTGTCATCTTCGCCGGTCGGCTCAACCAGGCGGGCCCCACCGCGGGCAACAGCTTCGAGCTGGACGCGATCGCCGCGGCCTTCATCGGCGGCGCGGCCGTGCAGGGTGGCGTGGGCAAGGTGGTCGGCGCGATCACCGGTGGTCTGATCATGGCAGTGATCAACAACGGCATGTCGCTGATCGGCTCGCCGAGCGAGCGGGTCATGCTCGTCAAGGGCGCCGTGTTGCTCGCCGCGGTGGCGTTCGACGTGTGGACCAAGCGCAGGGCCGGCACCTCGCGCTGATGGCCGTGGACATCGATAGAAACCGGTTTCGGACCACCGGCCGCATCGCCGGCCGGTGGTCCCCGCTCCGGGCATGGCCGGCGCAAGAGCCTCTGGAGGTTGTGTGTTGAACGTTGACAGTGATCGTTATGTGGTCGGTGTGGATTACGGCACGTTGTCCGGCCGCGCCGTGGTCGTGCGGGTGAGCGATGGCGCGGAGCTGGGCAGCGCCGTGCACGAGTACGCCCACCGCGTGATCGAGGAGGCGTTGCCGGGCTCCGGCGTCCGCCTCGGGCCGGACTGGGCTCTGCAGTCGCCCGCGGACTGGATCGACGTGTTGCGGCACGCGGTGCCCAAGGCGCTGGCCGCCGCGCAGGTCCCGGCCGAGCAGGTGATCGGCATCGGCACGGACTTCACAGCCTGCACCATCCTGCCCGCCACCGCCGACGGCCACCCGTTGTGCGAGGAGTTTCCCGAGCGGCCGCACGCCTGGCCGAAGCTGTGGAAGCACCACGCGGCCCAGTCGCACGCCGACCGCATCAACGCGCTGGCCGCCGAGCGCGGCGAGGCGTGGCTGCCCCGGTACGGCGGCAAGATCTCCTCCGAGTGGGCCTTCGCCAAGGGCCTGCAGCTGCTGGAGGAGGACCCGGAGATGTACGACCGGGCCGACCGCTGGATCGAGGCCGCGGACTGGATCATCTGGCAGCTCACCGGAGTGGAGACCCGCAACGTCTGCACCGCCGGGTACAAGGCCGTCCACCAGGACGGCGCCTATCCGTCCGAGGACTTCCTGGCCGCGCTCAATCCCGCCTTCTCCGGCTTCACCCGCAAGCTCGGCCAGGAGCTCGCTCCGCTCGGCGGCCTCGCCGGCCGCCTGACCGCGCTCGCCGCCGAGTGGACGGGACTGCCCGAGGGGATCGCGGTGGCGGTCGGCAACGTCGACGCCCACGTCACCGCCGCGGCGGCCGACGCCGTGCGGCCCGGCCAGATGGTCGCCATTATGGGCACCTCCACCTGCCACGTCATGTGCTCCGACCAGCTCGCCGAGGTTCCCGGCATGTGCGGCGTGGTGCGCGACGGCATCGTCCCCGGACTGTGGGGCTACGAGGCGGGCCAGTCGGCCGTCGGCGACATCTTCGGCTGGTTCGTGGACAACTGCGTGCCCGCGTCGTACGCGGACCGGGCCGCCGAGGAGGGGCTCGGGCTGCACGAGTACCTCACCTCCCTCGCCGCCGAGCAGAAGGTCGGGCAGCACGGGCTGGTCGCCCTCGACTGGCACGGCGGCAACCGCTCGGTCCTGGTCGACCACACCCTCTCCGGCGTCGTCGTCGGCCAGACGCTCGCGACCCGGCCCGAGGACGTCTACCGGGCGCTCATCGAGGCCACCGCGTTCGGCGCCAGGACGATCGTGGAGACGTTCGAGGCGGCCGGGGTCCCGGTGGAGGAGTTCGTGGTCGCCGGCGGCCTGCTCAAGAACGGCTTCCTCATGCAGACGTACGCCGACGTGCTGCGCCGCCCGCTGTCGGTGATCGGCTCCGACCAGGGGCCGGCCCTCGGCTCGGCGATCCACGCGGCGGTCGCCGCGGGCGCCTACCCCGACATCGCCGCGGCCGCGGCCGACATGGGCAAGCGCCAAGCCGCCGTCTACGCGCCCGACGCCGGGCGCGCCGACGCCTACGACCGGCTGTACGCGGAGTACCGCAGGTTGCACGACCACTTCGCGGACGGCGGGATGCTCCACCGGCTGCGCGCTATCAGGAACGAGGCCAGTGCATGATCGATGAACTTCGCAGGGAAGTCTGCCGGCTCCACGCCGAACTGGTGCGATACAACCTGGTCGTCTGGACGGCCGGCAACGTGTCGGGCAGGGTGCCGGGCGAGGACCTGTTCGTCATCAAGCCCAGCGGGGTGTCCTACGACGACCTGACTCCCGAGTCGATCGTGGTCTGCGACCTCGACGGCAACCTGGTCGAGGGAGACCTGTCTCCGTCCAGCGACACGGCGGCGCACGCCTACGTCTACCGGCACATGCCGGAGGTCAACGGCGTGGTCCACACCCACTCCACGTACGCCTCGGCGTGGGCGGCCCGCGGCGAGGCGATCCCGTGCGTGCTCACCGCGATGGCCGACGAGTTCGGCGGTGAGATCCCCCTCGGGCCGTTCGCGCTCATCGGCAACGACGACATCGGCAAGGGGATCGTCGCGACCCTGTCCGGCCACCGTTCGCCCGCCGTGCTGATGCAGAACCACGGGGTGTTCACCATCGGCGACTCGCCGAAGGCGGCCGTCAAGGCCGCCGTCATGTGCGAGGACGTCGCCCGCACCGTGCATGTCTCCCGGCAGCTCGGTGAGCCCCTGCCGATCGCGCAGGGCGACATCGACCGCTTGTACGACCGGTATCAGAACGTCTATGGACAGAGGAGTCACCTGTGAAGCTTTGGTTCCTGACCGGTAGCCAGGGTCTGTACGGCGAGGACACGCTGCGGCAGGTGGCCGAGCAGTCCCAGCGCATCGCCGAGCAGTTGGGCGAGGCGCTGCCGTTCGAGCTCGAGTGGCGGCCGGTGCTCACCGACGCGGCGGCCATCCGCCGGGTGTGCCTTGAGGCCAACGGTGACGACGACTGCATCGGCCTGATCGCGTGGATGCACACGTTCTCCCCGGCCAAGATGTGGATCGCCGGTCTGGACGCGTTGCGCAAGCCGCTGCTGCACCTGCACACGCAGGCCAACGTGGAACTGCCGTGGAGCTCCATCGACATGGACTTCATGAACCTCAACCAGGCCGCCCACGGCGACCGTGAGTTCGGCTACATCCAGACGCGCCTCGGCGTGCCGCGCAAGACCGTCGCGGGCCACGTGAGCGACCCGGCGGTGGCGGCGCGGATCGCCACCTGGGCCCGCGCCGCGGCCGGCCGGGCCGAGGTCGGCTCGCTGCGCCTGGCCCGCTTCGGCGACAACATGCGCGACGTCGCCGTGACCGAGGGCGACAAGGTCGAGGCGCAGCTGCGGTTCGGGGTGTCGGTGAACACCTACGGCGTCAACGAGCTGGCCGAGGCCGTGGACGCCGCCGCGGACACCGACGTGTCCGCCCTCGTCAAGGAGTACGAGGACCTCTACCGGATGGCCCCGGAGCTGCGCGCGGGCGGGGAGCGGCACGATTCGCTGCGTTACGCGGCCCGCATCGAGCTGGGCCTGCGGCACTTCCTGGAGGGCGGCGGCTTCAAGGCGTTCACCACGAACTTCGAGGACCTGGGCGGGCTGCGCCAGCTTCCCGGCCTGGCCGTGCAGCGGCTCATGGGCGACGGCTACGGCTTCGGCGGCGAGGGCGACTGGAAGACCTCGGTGCTGCTGCGCACGCTCAAGGTCATGTCGGAGGGCCTGCCCGGCGGCACCTCGTTCATGGAGGACTACACCTACCACCTCACCCCGGGTGAGGAGCTCATCCTCGGCGCGCACATGCTGGAGGTCTGCCCGACGATCGCCGCGGACACCCCCGCGTGCGAGATCCACCCGCTGAGCATCGGCGGCCGGGAGGACCCGGTGCGGCTCGTGTTCGACGCCGCCCCCGGCCCCGCCGTCGTGGTGGGCCTGTCCGACATGGGCGAGCGGTTCCGGCTGGTGGCCAACGAGATCGACGTGGTCGCCCCGCCCGAGCCGCTGCCCGCCCTGCCGGTCGCCCGTGCGGTGTGGAAGCCCCGGCCCGACATGCGCACCTCCACCGAGTCGTGGATCACGGCGGGGGCCCCGCACCACACGGTGCTCTCCTCGGCCGTCGGGTCCGAGGAGCTGACCGACTTCGCCGACATGCTCGGCGTCGAGCTGCTCGTCATCGACGAGGCGACCACCTCGCGCCAGTTCACCAAGGAACTGCGCTGGAACCAGGCCTACTACCGGCTCGCGCAGGGGTTCTGACCCGAAAGAAGTGAGGGGAGGGCGGCCTGGCCGCCCTCACACTCGGGCCCTTCCCCTCGGGGAAAGGGCCCGTTCGTGTGTCGGACGCTGCGCGTCAGGCCGCCCGCCGGGACGGCGATCGGGAGGCGAGGACGGCCCGTGCCGCCGCGAGTGCGCTGTTGATCGACACCTCGGAGAGCAGGCCGGGCGCCGCCACCTGGTCGCCGGTCAGCCAGACGCCGTCGCCGCGCTGGACCGCCGGCCGGTCGCGCCACATCCTGCCGGGCAGGTCGAGCGCGCCGCTGCGCCCGGCGGCCACGGCGTCGCGGCGCCAGGTCACCCGCTCGCGCCAGCCCGGGAGGGCGAGGTCGGCGATCCGCTCCAGCCGCCCGAGCGCGACGGCTTTCGGCTCGCCGGGACGCATGGGCATCTCCAACTGGACGAGGCTTTCCCCGGGTGGGGCCAGCGACGGGTCGGGCAGCGAGTAGTTCTCCAGGAAGCCGCCCTCGTCCAGGTCGCTGACGAGGAACAGGTCCCCCGGGTCGGCGCGTACCGCGAGGTCGAGCAGGACCGCCCGGTCGCTCTCCCCGCGCAGCGAGTCGTCGCCCAGCAGGCCGCGGGCGGCGTCGAGGGAGGTGGCGACGATCACCGGTCCCTCCGGCAGCCGGTCCGCTCGCGACCCGGTCTCGATGCGTACGCCGAGGTCGCGCGCCCGCGCGGCCATCCGGTCGATCACCCGTCCCCAGCCGCCGACCACATAGCGGACGGCCGGGTAGCGCGGAGCGGTGACACGCAGGAGCCGCTCCCAGGCGAAGGCCGCCGACAGCCGGCCGGGGTCGGCGTCGTAGGTGACGACTCCCAGCAACCCGGCGGCGGCCCGTGCGGCCTCGGCGCCGAATCGGCGGGTGGCCCAGGAGCCGAAGTCCTCGTCCACCGGTGCCCGCAGGCCACGCCGGGCGATCATCCGCAGCAGCCCGGCCGTGGGCCGCCCGGTCAGCCTCCCGTCCCGGCGGAACCGCGCCCGCGCCAGGTGCCCCGGCCGCGGCAGAGCGCAGGGCCGGACGAGTCCCCGCTCGTCCAGCCAGCGCCAGGGCCGGCCGTCGGCGTAGAAGACGTGGGTGCCGTCGTTGGCGACGTACGGCGTAGCGGCGGAGCGGGCGCGCCCGCCGAGGGTGTGGTGCGCCTCGTGCAGGACGACGGCCGCGCCGCCCTCGGCACAGGCGATGGCGGCGGTCAGCCCGGCAAGCCCGCCGCCCACGATCGTGATGGTTTCTCTCATGCACTCCCGGACGCGTTCGGGCCCGCCATTCGTGACATCTTGTCCGGGTTGGCGATGAGGTAGACGGTATGGATCAGGCCGTCGCTGATCATCAGTGAGATGACCGTGACGGGACGGCCCTCCAGGCGGGCGACGATCGCGGGCCCGCCGTTGACTTCCGCGATCTCCAAGTCCATCTCCCCGCCAGGGGGAGCGCCCAAGGAGTCCAGGAAGCGCCGGCGGCCCTCCGGGCTCGCGATCGCGAGGAGGAAGCGGGCGACCGATGCGACGCCGGCCAGCTCTCGCAGCGGCGCCCTGACCTTGCCGCCGCCGTCGCCCACCATGCGGACGTCCGCGGCGAGCAGCGCCGTCAGGGCCTCGATGTCCCCTTCAGCGCAGGCCGCGACGAAGCGCTCGGTGATCGTGCGCCGCTCGCGCCGGTCCACGTCGAAGCGCGGCCTGCGCTCGCGCACGTGGTCGCGGGCGCGCCTGGCGAGTTGCCGTACGGCAGGCTCGCCCCGGCCGAGGATCTCGGCGATCTCCGCATGGGAGAAGCCGAACGCCTCCCGCAGGACGAACACGGCCCGTTCCAGCGGGGACAGCGTCTCGAGCACGACGAGGAGGGCCAGTTCGACGCTGTCGGCGCGTTCCGCGGGCTCCGCGGAGTCCGGCGCGGTGACGACCGGCTCGGGCAGCCAGGGCCCGACGTACGCCTCCCGCCTGGCCCGCACCCGGCGCAGCCGGTCGATGGCGAGGTTGGTGGTGACGCGTACGAGGTAGGCCTTCGGGTCGGCCACCGACGCTGCGTCCACCTCCGCCCAGCGCAGCCACGCCTCCTGGACCACGTCCTCCGCGTCCGCGGCGCTGCCGAGGACGCGGTAGGCCACCCCGACGAGCAGGCTCCGGTGCTCGGTGAAGACTTCGATGGTCATGTCACGTCAGACGTATCATGCCCGCCTTGTGTGACATCGGCTCGTCCGGTTACCGTCCCCGCGCGGACTCCTATACACTGACTGCGTCGCAAGGGGCTATAGCGCAGCTGGTAGCGCACTTCCATGGCATGGAAGGGGTCTGGGGTTCGAATCCCCATAGCTCCACAAACACCTCAAGGGCGGTCGATCGACCGCCCTTTTGTCGTCGGCCGCACACGTTCATAGAGCTGTTCTGATGCGATCGCGCTCGTCCGTCAGGGCACGCCGAGGAGGCGGAGGACCGCCGTGGTGGCGGCGGCCAGGACGACGATCAGGGGGAACGGCGCTTTCCGCAGCGTGAGGATCCCGGCGATGAGCACTCCGGCGGGCCTGGCCCATCCGGCGAAGCCGTGCCCCTCGGTGAGGGCCGAGGTGGCCACCAGGGCGATGAGCAGCACGGTCGCGGCGAGGGACAGCAGGTGGCGCAGGCGGCCGGGCAGCCGGAGCCGGTGACGCAGCACCGGCCCGGCCAGGCGGAACGCGTAGGTGCCGGCGGCGAGCGCGACGACGGCGAGCAGGGGCATCAGGGGACCTCCCGGTCGGGCGGCGGCGCCGGTGCGCGCATGGCGAGCACCAGGCCGGTCAGGGCGAGCAGCACCGGCAGGCCTGCGGGCAGGAACGGCGTGGCCGCCACCGCGACGGCCGCGCCTGACGCGCAGGCCCGGCGCAGTGCGGCGGTCCGGACGTTCCGTTCGGCGAGCGAGGGCAGCACGAGGGCGAGCAGCACCGCGGGGAAGGCCGCATCGAGCCCCAGGGCGGCGGTGTCGCCGATGCCGCGCCCGGCCAGCGCGCCGAGCACGACGCCCGCGTTCCAGCTCGCGAACAGGCCGAGCCCGCAGGCCCAGAACGCGGCGTGCCGTCGGCGGGGATCGCCGTCGCGCAGCACGAAGGCCACCGCCTCGTCCGTCATGAGGTGCGCGCCGGTGAGGCGTGTCCACCACCGGCCGCCGAGGACGTCGCCGATCGCGAAGCCGAACGGCAGCAGGCGCGCGTTCAGCACCAGACCGGCGGCGACGGCGGCGATCGGGGCGCCGCCGGACAGCACCACGCCGACCGCGGCGAACTGCGCTCCTCCGGCGAACACCAGCAGGGACATGACGACCGGCACCCACAGGGGCAGGCCGCCGGACACGGCGATCGCGCCGAACGCTGCGCCCACCATGGCGTCGGCGAGGCACACCAGGGCGATGTCGCGGAGGGTGCCGCGATCGAGTGTTCGCCAAAGCGAATGCATGTCCAGTAGAGTGAACAACGACGATGGTGTTCGTCAAGTCGAACAAACGGACGTGTGGAGCGAACGCGTGGCTGAGAGGCCGTCCTTCGACCTGATCACGCTCATCGCCGCGTCGATCCGCAGGGAGCGCGAGCGTGCCGGCCTGTCGCTGACCGAACTGGCCAAGCGCGCGGGCATCGCCAAGTCCACGCTCTCCCAGCTGGAGTCGGGCGCCGGCAACCCGAGCGTGGAGACGCTGTGGGCGCTCGGGGTCGCGCTCGGCGTGCCGTTCAGCCGCCTCGTGGACCCACCCCGGCCGGCCGTACGGGTGATCCGGGCCGGGGAGGGGCCCGCGACCTACTCCGAGCAGGCCAGTTACGCGGCCACCCTGCTGGCGTCGTGCCCGCCGCACGCGCGGCGCGACCTGTACCGGATCTCGGCCCAGCTGGGCCCGCCGCGCACGTCCGACCCGCACATGGCCGGCACCATCGAGCACCTCCTGATCGGCGCGGGACGCGCGCTGGCCGGGCCCGCGCAGGAGCCGGTCGAGCTCGGGCCGGGCGACTACGTCGCCTACCCCGGCGACGTCCCCCACGTCTTCGAGGCCCTGGAGCCCGACACGACCGCGGTCATCGTCATGGAGCACATTTAGCGCGCCCGCGGCTCCCCGCGGCGGGCGACGGTCGCGTGGGCGGCGACGCCCGCCACGGTCGCGGTGGCGCAGGCCGCGAGCGCCAGGGGCGGCACCAGCGGCGTGAGGGCCCCGAGGGCGGCGAGGACGAGCACCCCCGCCAGATGCGACCTCGGGACGCGCCCCCAGACGGCCCGCTTGAACAGCGCGTGCCCGGTGAGGAAGAGCGCGGGGCCGCCCAGCACGGCGATCGCCGTCCCGGGCGCGGTGTGCCCGCCCGGGTGGTGGATCACGAGTTCGTCGGCCACCGCCGACACGACGACGCCCGCGACCATCGGCAGGTGGAGGAAGGTGTAGGCCGAACGGGCGAGCCGGCCCGGGTCGTCCGCCGCGGCGATCACCCGGCTGCCCGCCTCGGCGCTGCTGCCGAAGTAGGTCCACCACAGGCCGACGCTCGCGCCGAACGCGGTGAGCAGGGCCGCGCCGGCCACGGGCGACGGATGCGCG
The DNA here is from genome assembly GCF_043197435.1 of Microbispora bryophytorum. Lineage (NCBI taxonomy): Bacteria > Bacillati > Actinomycetota > Actinomycetes > Streptosporangiales > Streptosporangiaceae > Microbispora > Microbispora bryophytorum. Next base: position 58,862 of record NZ_JBICTF010000003.1, read on the forward strand.
GCGAAGGTCGCCCCGGTGACCAGGATCGACTCGCCGAAGGCGATGATCAGGAAGAGCTGGCAGCGCTCGGCCAGGTGGGCGCCGTCGATCGACCAGTCCGTCGTCGCCGACCTGCCGAGGCCCGGGGTGACGAACCCGACCCAGGGGACCAGCAGGTCGGCCCCCACCGCCGCCGCCCAGAGCAGTTCCCTGGACAGACCGTGCGCGAGGCCCCCTGCGATCCAGAACACCCCCGACAGCACCGCCCAGGCGAGCACGCGCGTCAGGTTGCGCCGCAGCGGACCCCGAGGCGCGGCGGCCACCGAGCACGCCGTACGGACGACCTGGACGGCCACGTACGCCCCGGCGAACATCAGGCCGTGCTCGCCGAAGGCCCGGGGGAGGGCCGCCGACATGACCAGGCTCGCGAGCATGACGGCGACCAGCACGATCCGCACCGAAGGGCGGTCGGGGTCGAACCAGTTCGTATGCCAGGCGGTGTAGATCCAGGCCCACCAGACGGCGAGCAGCAGCAACAGGGTCTGCGCCGCGCCCCGCCCCGACAGGTGGCCGAGCAGCAGATGGGAGAGCTGAGTGATCGCGAACACGTACACGAGGTCGAAGAACAGCTCGGTGAACGTGACCCGCTGCTCTCCGCCGCGCGGGCGGAGCGTGCCCGTGTGCATCGTCACGGCGGCCCACGCTAGGGATCTTTCCTCCGAAATGGAAGGAGATATTTTGATATACCGGGATCTGCTGGCATGCGTTCGGGCGAATGAGAGCCCGGCGGAGCGGCCGACCCGCCGCCACATCGAGCGCTCGGTCGCCCCCGTGGCCCAAAAAACGGAGCTCAGGCCAGTGCGCAGTGTGTCCGAAACTCTCCGCCGCCGGGGCCGGCTGGTTCTGTTCATCGGCGGGCGTACGGCCTCACGGCCCTCGTCGATCATCTCTGGCATATCGGTGTGCCGGCCATGAGTTGACAACGATCTTTGACACAATTGTTGGCCGAAATGCCTATTTAGCCACGCAATGGCTTGACTTGTCCGGGTGTGGTCCCCTATCTAGAAGGAGGCAAAAGACGGCTGATCACCAACGGCGGCGACCATGACAATCGAATCAGGACCGGACAATCCGCGTCAGGAGTACCGGGCCATCCAGGCCGAGGCGTTCAATCGCATCGGCGGCCGGTACGACGAGGCGTTTCCGCACAAGGAAGGCCAGGTGGCCGCCGGTGAGTGGATGATCAAGCAGCTCAAGCCGGGGGCGCGCGTCCTCGACGTCGGCTGCGGCACGGGCTCGCCCACGGCACAGCAGTTCGCCGAGGCGGGCTGCGAGGTGACCGGCATCGACATCTCCCCGGTCATGCTGGACTTGGCGCGTAAAAACGTGCCGACCGGGACGTTCGTCGAACGCGACGTGCTCGACCTCGACGGCTCGCTCGGCGCGTTCGACGCCGTGACGGCCTTCTTCAGTCTGCTCATGCTGCCGCGGGCCGAGATCGAGCAGGCGCTGCGCGCGATCCACGCCGTGCTCGCCCCCGGCGGCCTGTTCTCACTGAGCATGGTGGAAATCGACCTCGACGACGTGCCCTTCCAGTTTCTCGGCGCTCCGGTGCGGGTGACCGGATATCTGCGTGACGAGTTGCGCGAGGTCATCGAAGCCGCCGGTTTCAGCGTGTTGTCGGAGAACCACCTTTCGTACGCTCCGGCGACCACGCAGGCGCCGCCGGAAATCCAGCTCTTCGTCAACTGCCGGCGTGACCGAGTCTGAGCGGCCGCACCCGTGTCGCGAGACGGGGAACCGTTCTCTGTGCTGAGTCACGTCAGCGGGGTCGTCCGGGCCATGGGCGAGAGCCGTGGCCCGGAGGAGGCGACGAGGGTCCTGTGTGAGGCGGTGGTGCCGAAGCTGGCCGACGCCGCCGCGGTCTATGTGGACGGCGCCGCCTGGCATCGGGTCGATCCCGATGGGCGGCTGCCGCCGCGCTGGGCCGACGACGGGATCGGTGAGGCGACCCTGCTCGACGGGCACCTGCTCGCCGTGCCTCTCAGGGCGTACGGCACGCCCGTCGGCTGCGCGCTGCTGGCGCGCGACGCCCGTCGGCCGCCCTTCGGGAAGGCGCACGTGCTCGCCGCGGAACAGCTCGCCGTGCCCGCCGCGCTCACGATCCATCACGGGCGGCGGGACCGCCGGCACAACGAGACCCTGGAGACCCTTCAGCGCGGGATGCGGCCGGGCGACCCGCCCGACCTGCCGGGGCTGGAGATCGCCTACCGCTACAAGCCCATGGCCGACCGGGTGGGCGGCGACTGGTACGACGTCATCCCGCTGCCGGGCAGCAGGGTGGCCCTGGTCGTCGGCGACGTGATGGGACACGGGCTGGCCGCCGCCGCGGTGATGGGCCAGCTCCGCACGGCCGTGCAGACCCTGGCCTCGCTCGACCTGCCGGCCGAGCAGGTGCTCCACTCGCTCGACGAGATGGCGCAGCGGCTTGCCGCGCAGACGCTTACCACCTGCGTCTACTGCGTGTACGACCCGGTGCTGCGCAGGTGCACGATCGCGAGCGCCGGGCACCTGCCGCCGATCCTGCTCGGAGCGGACGGCAAGGCGGAGGTGCTGTCGCCGCCCCGGTGCCCGCCGATCGGGCTGGGCCGTACGCCGTTCGAGACGATGGAGATCGCGGCGGAGGACGGCAGCATGCTCGTCCTCTACACCGACGGCCTCGTGGAGGAGCGCGGACAGGACATCGGGCTGAGCGTGGAGTCGCTGCGCCGCAAGCTCGCCGACGGCACCTCGATCGAGGCGCTGAGCGACGAGGTGCTGTCCGTCGAGAGGACCGACGACGTCACCGTGCTGGCCATCCGGTTCCGCGGCATCCCCAGCGGACACGTCGCCCAGTGGCTGCTGGAGCCTCAGCCGACGGCGCCGTCGCGCGTACGCGGCCTGGTCCGGCGGACGCTCGGCTCGTGGGGCCTCACGCCCATGATCCCGGCGGCCGAGCTGCTCGCCGGGGAGCTCGTCACCAACGCCGTGCAGCACACCCAGCGGCCTATCACCATCAGGCTGCTGCGCACCGACCACCTGCTGTGCGAGGTCAGCGACGACGACCACCGGCTCCCGGTGGTGCGCGAGCCCGGCCCGCTCGACGAGGACGGCAGGGGGCTGTACCTCGTCAGCCAGCTCGCGGAGCACTGGGGGACCAGCCGGGTGGCCGGAGGCAAGACCGTCTGGTTCTCGCTGGCGATCACCGATCCGCCGGACGCGACCTGACACCGGAACGCCGTGCGGCGCGCCGGCGGCGACGTACGTCGTGGGCTTCGCGGTCGTGGAGCCCTCCGGGGGCGCGCGCCGGGCGGGCCGAACCGCTCGCCGCGCCCGCGGGAGCCGCCTGCGCCTGCCGAGGTCTTCTCGGTTACACCCACACCGCGGAAGTCCTATACACTGGCAAGGCGCCGCGGACGCGGTGTGGCAAGGGGCTATAGCGCAGCTGGTAGCGCACTTCCATGGCATGGAAGGGGTCTGGGGTTCGAATCCCCATAGCTCCACAATGACCGAACCATCCCGAGAGCCGTCCTCCATCCGGAGGGCGGCTCTCGGCGTTCTGATGGACGCTGAAGCGGTCTGCGGCATCTACGACTATCTCGCCGAACGCGGAGTGAGGATCTGGATCGACGGCGGCTGGTGCGTCGACGCCCTCCTCGGTAGGCAGACGAGGCAGCACCCTGACCTCGACGTGGCGGTCGACCACAAGGACGAAGTGGAATTCGCCGCACTCATGCAAGGTCTCGGGGACAAGGATCGCGAGGACGTCCACGCGCTGGGGGAGAAGTTCGGCTTCGAGATCCCGCCGTCCCGCCGCTGATCACCGGCCCACGAGGCGCCGAGTCGCACTGCTCACGCATGACGAGTGCCGGGTGACTGCACGGCGGCTCAGGCGGCTCAGGCCGCTCTCCCGCCGTCGTCCGGCCGGTCGGTGGCCGTGCGTACGAGGGCGACCGCGTCCAGCGGGACGGCGCGCCCCTCGGGGTCGGTGAACGACACGTCCAGCCGCGCCCCGGTCCGCCGATCGCGGCGTTCGACCGTCGGTCCCGCGAGCCGGGGCGCGTGGCGGTCCCCCCACTGCTGCAGCGCTCCGAGGATCACGAGGGCGTCGCGGCCCGAATCGGTCAGGTGGTACTCGTAGCGGGTGCGGGCCCCGGAGTCGCGGTAGGGCCGCTTCTCGACGACGCCCGCACCGACGAGCGTCGCCAGCCGGGTGGTCAGCAGATTCGTGGCGATCCCCAGGCGCTGCTGGATGTCGGCGAAGCGGACGGCTCCGTCGTGCAGCTCCCGCAGTATCAGCGGCGTCCACCGCTCTCCGAGGAAGGTCACCGCCCGCTCGATGGAGCACGTCATCGAGTCGGGGAGTTCGGTGGTCGTCATTCACACGCCTCGCTCGCTCGTCGCCGGTGGGATCCAGGCTAGCTCGAAGAAGCTGGCTTGCAACTTTAAAGTCAGGTCTCTAGTGTGGACGCGAAGCCGTCAAGGGATGGAGAAACAATGAAGATCGAGGGATCGATCGCGCTGGTCACGGGCGCGAACCGCGGGCTGGGACGGTCTTTCGCAGCCGCGCTGCTGGACCGTGGCGCCGCCAAGGTGTACGCGGCGGCGCGCAGGCCGGAGACGGTCGACCTGCCGGGCGTGGTGCCGCTCGCCCTGGACATCACCGACCCCGCGTCCGTCCGGGCCGCCGCCGAGCGGGCCCGCGACGTGGACCTCCTGATCAACAACGCCGGGATCTCCACGGGCGCATCGTTCCTCGCCGGTACGCTCGACGACATCCGCCTGGAGATGGAGACGCACTACTTCGGCACGCTCGCCATGGCTCGTGCGTTCGCCCCGGTCCTGGGCCGCAACGGGGGCGGCGCGATCCTCAACGTGCTGTCGGTGCTGTCGTGGTTCACCGCCCCGCAGGTGGCCGGCTACTCCGCGGCCAAGGCCGCCGCGCTGCAGCTCACCAACAGCCTTCGCCTCGAACTGAAGGAGCAGGGCACGCTCGTCACGGCGCTGCACGTCGGATACATGGACACCGACATGGCCGCCCACGTCGACGGCCCGAAGGCCGCCCCGGCGGAGGTCGCCGCCCAGGCCCTGTGGGGGATCGAGCAGGGGAGTTTCGAGGTGGTCGCCGACGACGTGAGCCGCGGGGTGCGGGCCAGGCTGTCCGGCGACGTGGCAGACCTGTATCCGCAGCTGGCATCCTGACCGGCGGGCACATGACCACGTCCGTGCCGGGTAGGGGCGGATGTCATGAAGAGGATCCTGCAGCTCGTCTTCACCCGCTGGCTGGCGCGCACGCCGCTCGGGATGGTCCTGCTCGGCCTCGGCTGGCTGTTCATGCGCAGGCGGCGGACCCGCAAGCAGCAGCGGCCCGCGGGCTCGCCGCCGCTGCGCGAGCCCGGACGCCGGTCGGGCAACCCGTCCGCCTGGCGGGGACCCGCCGCGGGCAACCGCCGCTGACACCGGCCGCTGACACCTGCCGCTGACACCGGCCGCCCGGCCGACGCTGAGGCAGGCCTGATCAGCCGACGCCGGCGGGAGTGCGGAACGTCTGGCGGTAGACCAGGGGGGACACCCCGACGGCGGCGTGGAGGTGCTGGCGGAGCGAGACCGCGCTGCCGAACCCGGCCTTTCCGGCGATAGCCCCGACCGGCAGGTCAGTGGTCTCCAGCAGGTGCCGGGCGTGCGCGATCCGCTGCCCGGCGAGCCACCTGGCCGGGCTGAGGCCGGTCTCCTCCCGGAACCTGCGGGTGAACGTCCGCACGCTCATGCGGGCGTGCACGGCCAGGGCGGCCAGGTTGACCGGCTCCTCCAGGTGCTCGAGCATCCACGCCCGGGTGGGCGCGGTGGAGGTCGCGGCGGGATCGGGGAGCGGGCGCTCGATGTACTGGGCCTGTCCGCCCTCCCGGAACGGCGGGGTGACGCACCGGCGGGCGGTGCGGTTGGCCACGTCGCTGCCGTGGTCGCGCCGGATGACGTGCAGGCACAGATCGATGCCCGCCGCCACGCCGGCCGAGGTGAGCACGTCGCCGTCGTCGATGAACAGCACGTCGGGATCGAGCCGTACGCGGGGGAACAGCGCACGGAAGTCCGCGGCGTCGCGCCAGTGGGTGGTCGCCGGCCGCCCGTCCAGCAGTCCCGCGGCGGCCAGCACGAAGGCCCCGGTGCAGATCGAGATGAGCCGGGCGCGTCCCGCGACGCCCCGCAGCGCCGCGCGCACCTCCTCGTCGATCGTGCCGTTCTCCAGCGGGGTGCCGCTGTGGATGCCCGGCACCACCACCGTGTCGGCCGTCGCGAGCACGCTGAGGTCGTGGTCGGGGAGGACGCTGTAGCCCGCCTGGCTCCGCACCGGGCGGCCGCCCGGGCTGCAGGTGACGACCTCGTACAGCGGGCCGTGGTCGTGGGCGGCCCAGAACACCTGCCCCGGGACGCCCAGATCGAGTGTGGAGAAGTCGTCCAGGGCCAGTACGGCGACGCGGTGCATGGCCCGATCCTTTCACATGTTGACCTCCCGGCCACTGTCCCTCAAGGCGGGCACAACGGAGGATGCTCGCCATGAAGTCGCTGCATCGTGCGTGGATCGTCGCCGCCGTCGCCTTCGTCGCGATCCTCGGGGCGGCCGGATTCCGCGCCACGCCGGGCGTGCTGATCACGCCGCTGGAGGACGCGTTCGGCTGGTCGAGGGGCACGATCTCGCTCGCGGTCTCGGTGAACCTCATGCTCTACGGGCTGTGCGCGCCGTTCGCGGCCGCGCTCATGGACCGCTTAGGCATGCGGCGCGTCGTCGCCTGCGCCCTGCTGCTGGTGGCGATCGGCAGCGGCCTGACCGTGTTCATGACCGCGAGCTGGCAGCTCATCGCGCTGTGGGGCGTCCTGGTCGGGCTCGGCACCGGCTCGATGGCGCTCGTCTTCGCCGCCACGCTGACCGACCGCTGGTTCGTACGGCACCGCGGCCTGGTCACCGGCGTGCTGACGGCCGGCGGCGCGACCGGGCAGCTGATCTTCCTGCCGGTGCTCGCGCATCTGACGCAGACGCAGGGCTGGAGGTGGGCCTCGGTCACGGTGGCGGCGGCCGCGCTCGCCGTCGTCCCCCTCGTGTGGTTCCTGCTCAGGGACACCCCCGAGGAGATCGGCCTGACCGCGTTGGGCGCGACCGAGCCGGTCGTCCGCACGCCGGCCGAGGGCGCCGCCGCGCGGGCCGTCCGGGTGCTGCGGGACGCCGCCCGCACCCGGCCCTTCTGGTATCTCGCCGTCGGCTTCGCCATCTGCGGGGCGAGCACGAACGGCCTGGTCGGCACCCACTTCATCCCGGCCGCCCACGACCACGGCATGCCCGAGACCACGGCCGCCTCGCTGCTCGCCGTGATCGGGGTCTTCGACATCGCCGGCACCGTCGTGTCGGGCTGGCTGAGCGACCGGGTGGACCCGCGGCTCCTGCTCGTCGTCTACTACGGGCTGCGCGGGCTGTCGCTGCTGGTCCTGCCGCGGCTGTTCGCCGCCACGACCGAGCCGAGCATGCTGGTCTTTATCGTCTTCTACGGCCTCGACTGGGTGGCCACCGTGCCGCCGACCGTCGCGCTGTGCCGCAGGATCTTCGGCGCGGACGGCGCGGTGGTGTTCGGCTGGGTCTTCGCCTCCCACCAGGTCGGCGCGGCCGTCGTCGCCACCGTGGCCGGGGTCACCCGCGACCACCTGGGGAACTACGACCTGGCGTGGTACGGCGCGGGCGTGCTGTGCCTGTTCGCCGCGCTCATGTCGTCCCGTATCGTCACGCGTGTCCGGGATCGCCGCGAAGCTGGGATCCTTGTCGGGTGACCGAACGCGTTCTTCCCCTGGTCGTGCGCATCGAGCGGTCCGCGCCGCCGCAGCGCACCGACGCGCTGGAGGCGGCGGCGACGGCCGTGGTGCGCCTGCTCGACCGTGCTCAGGATCGTGCCCAGGATCATGCCGAGGACGGTGCCCAGGATCATGCCGAGGGCCGTGCCGGGGACCGTGCCGAGGACGACGGAGGCGAGTGGTCCGACGAGGTCGCCGAGTGGCAGGACGGGCGGATCAGGAAGGTGGTCAGGCGGGCACGCGGCGCCGAGTGGCGGCGGGCGCTCGCCCTGCCCGGCATCACCGTCACCGTGCGCACGGCCGAGGTGCGGGTGCATCCTCCCGTGCCGCTCGACGACTGGCCGCGTGACCTCGCCCGGCTCCAGGTCTCGGGCACGGACCTCTCCGACGACGCCACCCCGCCGGAGGCGGGTCCCGGCGACGTGGTGCTCTGGATCAACCCCGGTCTGGAGATGACCGCGGGCAAGGCGATGGCCCAGGCGGGCCACGGCGCCCAGTTCGCCTGGTGGGGCGCGGGCGAGGCGGACAGGGCGGCCTGGCGCGAGCGCGGCTTCGCCGTACGGGTCAGGACGGCCGATCCGGCCGGGTGGGACGCGCTCGCCGCGAGCGGGCTGCCGGTGGTCAGGGACGCCGGGTTCACCGAGATCGCCCCGAACTCCGCGACGGTTGTGGCCGACGCGCCGTGGCTGCGGGTCGGCGTTCCCGAAGTGTGATGGGGAAGGCGCCCGAAATAGCGGGATATGCCGTACGCTCCCGATCGTGTCACCTGGGGACTATGGGACGAAGGCCGTTCCTTCTTATCTAGCGGCCGAGGCCGAGACCACGCCACTACCGAAGATCACGGTCCCTGCGGCGGCGCCACCGGCGAGCTCGTCCAAGGGCCTCGGAGACCTGCCGATGCGCGTGGTCTACCGGATGATCGCGGTCGCCACGGGAGTCGTGGTCCTGGGGGCGGGCGTGACCGTCGTGCTGTTGAACCGGAGCGACTCCGCCACCACGACCGCCGCGCCGCGGAACTCCGCGGACGCCGTAGTCCCCTCGGTCGTGTCGGCCTCGTCCGCGTCGGGCGCCGCCGCACCGGCCGCGGGCGCGGTGGCCACGCCCGGTCTCAGCCCACTGTCCAGCACGCCGCCCAGCCCGCTGTCCAGCCCGCTGTCCAGCACCGGGACGAGCGCCACGCCCAGCGCGGACGCCAGCCCCGCGGACAACGCGGACGCGGTCGATCCCGCGCTGGCGGCGGCCCTCAAGGACCCCCGGGTGCCCGCGCTGCCGAAGGACGTCCGCCGGCTCCGCAGCCTGCCCGGCCGGGCGGCCGCCACCCACAGCCTGATCAAGGACAGGCGCTCCGGCGTCGCCCTGCCCCGCTTCGCCAAGGCATGGGCGCTGGCCAAGCCCGCGCCGTTCGCTTCTCGCCAGTTGCTGCCCATGGCGAAGGGCGCGTCGTACCGCGGGATGCTGGTCTCCTGCCCGGTGCCGATCCCCGAGCAGAAGACGCTGCGCGACACCGCCTTCCTGGCCGCCCGATGGACGCTCAACCACCACCCGTCGGGCGCGACGATCACCTGGACCGCCTCGCAGCCCATCAAGGCGGGCAAGCGGAAGGGCTGGCTGCTCGGTTACACCGTGCACTACTCGCTCAAGGGCAGGAAACGGGTCTCCGCCGCGGCGCTGGCCCTCGTGGACACGCCGGAGACGAAGCCCGCCGTCGTGTTCGTCACGATCCCCGACAGCCAGAAGAAGCGCTGGCACGACATCAACAAGGTGATGTCCTCCGTCAAGGCGCTCTAGCAGGAGCGTGGGCGCCGCCACAGGCGGCGGGCCGGCAGCACGGCATTGCCGGCGCCGGGTCCCACCTGACGTCCGTCTTCGCCGAGCTCCGCGCAACCCGGCTTCACGCGACCGAGTGAGTCGTCGGGGCGACCGGGCTCACCGCTCGGCGAGGACGATCACGCAGTCACCGGGAGTGAGCGTCACGGACCGTGACCGGTCCGGGTTGAGCACGATGCCGTAGTGGGGCGGTTTGCCGGACTTCGCCGCCAGGCGGTAACCGATCGCGGTCTCGCCACGCCGCAGCGCCGACTCCATGATCGTGCGGAAGGCGACGGGCACCCCGGTGGTCACGTAGTCCTCCACGGCCCGGGGGTAGACCTCCGAGCCGGTGGAGTCGAAGAGGTGGCCGAAGACCTCGGCGAGGTGCGGGTTCTCGGCGAGCTGGGCGAGCAGCAGGCCGATGACGGTGTCGCTGATCACGATGTCGTCGGCCTCGGTGACCTCCGCGAGCGCCCGGTTGTTCTCGTCGTGCATCTCGCTCACGATCGAATACTTCTCCCCGAGGGTCGCCTGCATGTCGCGCAGCTGCAGCAGGGTCATCAGCGTCCGGGTGTCGGCGTGGCGCGGATCGCACCGGTCGTCGGAGAGCACGATGACGTGCTGGTAGACGCCGACACCGAGGGACTCCAGGGCGTACCTGTCGGTGCCGTCGCACTCCTTGACGTTCACCGTCAGGTTGCGCAGGTCCGCCAGGCCGGCGCCGGCGCCGGGGTGGTCGCCGGCGACGTCGAGCACCGACCCGGGGGTCACGTAGCCGTCCAGGTAGTGGATGATCCGTGCGGCCCGGCCGTTCCAGCCGAGCATCAGGGTCCGCTCGGGGGCCGGAGGCGGGGCCGTCGCGGGGACGATGTGCCGTTCGTCCGCGGGAGCCGTTCCGCTCTCCCGGCGGATGAGCGAGTCGTCCTGGGCGAGCACGACGATCTCGTCGGACGTCCCGATCACCGTGTCCGGTGGCGGGTTGAGCACCACGCCGCCGGGTGCGCGCAGGCCGAGGACGGTCGCGGTCGCGTAGGCGTCGAGGGCCTCGCCGTACGACCTGCCCGCCAAGGAGGGGTCGCGGCGCAGGTAGATCTCGTCGCCGTCGAAGTTCAGCAGGTCCATGCAGACGACGGACATGCCGGACTGCCGGGACGACTGCACGATCAGCCGGGCGGCGATGTCGTCGCTGTCGACCAGGTGGACGCCGGGCCCTCCGGCCAGCCGGGCGGCCGCCATGTTGCGCGAGGAGGCGATGGCGGCGACCACCGGAGGATGGTCCCCGGCGCGCTTGCCCAGCGCGAGGAGGGTCTTGATGACGTGCGCGTCCGGGTCGTCCTGCTCGGGGGAGAGCACGACGATCGTCCGCGCGCTGCTCAGGCTCAACAGGTCGAGGTCGGCCGGCTCGGTGGGCCGGCCGGTGCGGCACACCAGGCGCGTCTTGCCCGTGTCACCCACCCGGGCCCGGATGGCATCCTCCATGGCCGGCTTGTCCCTTTCGGCCATGATCGCGATGACCGACCCGTGCTGGCTGGCGTGCGCCTTCGCCAGCTCGGAGACGATCGTGAAGAGCTGCTCGGACCAGCCGAGGATGACGGTGTGGCCGCTCTCGATGACGCGCGAGCGGCCCTTGCGCAGCTCCTCCAGCTTGCCGCGCAGGCCGGCGGAGAGCACGCCCACGAGGATGCTGACGATGAAGATGCCGCCGAGGGACGCGCCCAGCATGATGGCGAGGAAGGGTGCCGTTCCGGCGTCCCCGGCGATCTTTCCCGGGCTGAGCGCGTGCATGAGCGACAGCCACAGCACGCCCGGCCAGCCCTGGTGCCGGAGCGCCTCGTCCGGGGTCAGCCACATCGTCAGCGCGCTGACCACCACGATGAGCCCCAGCGACACCAGGGCCAGCCAGCCGATCAGGGCGGCCGTGCCCCTGGCCATCGTGTTGTCGAACCAGTAGCGCGCGCGCTCTTTGACCGTGGCCTTTGACACCGGCATCCCCCACAATGATCAGCAAATGCCACACATAGTAGAAGCGACTAGGCTTCGCCGTGTGACGGAACTGGTGCTCGCTTCGGCCTCGCCCGCCCGCCTCGGTGTGCTGAGGGCTGCCGGGCTCGATCCCAAGGTGATCGTCAGCGGCGTCGACGAGGACGCGATCACGGCTGGCACCCCCGAGGAGCTGTGCCTGAAGCTGGCCGTGGCCAAGGCGGACGCCGTCTCCCGGACGCTCGGCGACGGCATCGTGATCGGCTGCGACTCGGTGCTCGAACTCGACGGCGTCGCGTACGGCAAGCCGGGAACGCCGGAGAACGCGAAGGACCGCTGGCACGCGATGCGGGGCAGGACCGGCAGGCTGCTGACCGGGCACTGCGTGGTCGACGTGCCGGCGGGCCGCAGGGTGTCGGAGGTGGCGGCGACCGTGGTGCGGTTCGGCACGCCGTCGGACGAGGAGATCGAGGCGTACGTCGCGAGCGGGGAGCCGCTGCGCGTGGCGGGCGCGTTCACGCTCGACGGCCTGGGTGGCTGGTTCGTGGAGGGCATCGAGGGCGACCACGGCAACGTGCTCGGCATCTCGCTGCCGCTGCTTCGCCGCCTTTTCGCCGATCTGGGCGTGCCTGTGACGGCCTTGTGGCGCTAGCCTGCCCGCCATGAGTGGCATCGGGCGGCCCGCCGGACGGCGCGGCGTCGGCGGCTTCGCCGAGGGAGTCGGTTTCTGCTTCCGGGGTCTCGGATGGACCTGCCGGCATCCTCGCTGGTGGTTGTTCGGGCTGATCCCGGCCCTGATCGCCCTGGTTCTCTACGCCCTGGCGCTGGTCTGGCTGGGCACGCACGCGACCGACGTGGCGGCCTGGGCGACGCCGTTCGCGGACGACTGGGGCTGGCGCGACGGGTTCCGCACGCTGGTCGGTGTGATGATCTTCGTGGTGGGTCTCGCGCTCGCCGTGCTGACGTTCACCGCCGTCACGCTCGTGATCGGCGACCCGTTCTACGAGAAGCTGTCGGAGCGGGTCGAGGAGGACCTCGGCGGGCTTCCCGGCGGGGGCGACCTGCCCTTCTGGTCGTCCCTGTTCCGGTCGATCCGCGACAGCCTCGTCACGCTCTGGTGGGTCCTGCTGTTCTCCGTGCCGTTGTTCGCGCTCGGCTTCGTGCCGGTCGTCGGGCAGACCGTGGTGCCCGTGGTGGGGGCGTTGGTCTCCGGGTTCTTCCTCACGGTCGAGCTGACCGCCCTGGCGATGGAACGCCGGGGTCTGCGGCGCAAGGAGCGCTTCGCGCTGCTCCGGTCGAACCTGTCGGTCTCGCTCGGGTTCGGGGTGCCGCTCTTCCTCGCGTTCATGGTGCCGCTCGTCAGCGTCGTCGCGATGCCCGGCGCGGTCGCCGGCGCCGCCATGCTCGTCCGCATGCGGCTGGCGCCGGCGGCCGTACCGGGACAGCGGGCACCGGACGGTCAGGCTCCGGGAGATCAGGCCAGGGACACGAGACCGGCGTAACCGGAGTTCCACATGTCCTCGGTCCCGTCCGGCAACAGCAGGACGCGGTCGGGGCGAAGGGCCTCCACGGCCTTCTCGTCGTGCGTGACCATCACCACCGCGCCCTGATAGGAGGAGACCGCGGCCAGCGCCTCGTCCCGTGACGCCGGGTCGAGGTTGTTGGTGGGCTCGTCAAGCAGCAGCACGTTGGCCTGCGAGCCGACGAGGGTGGCCAGTGCCAGACGGGTCTCCTCGCCGCCGGACAGCACGCCCGCGGGCTTGCCCGCGTCGTCCCCCGCGAACAGGAACGAGCCGACAGAGTGCCGACCGGCCGGGTCGTGACCCGGTCGGGCAGGCCGAGCCCGGCGGCGATGCGGGCGGCCTCGGCCTGCGCGGCGTACCCGCCGCGGGCCTCGAACTCCGCCTCGGCCCGGACGTACCGCCGCATCGCCCGCTCCTGCTCGGCGGGGTCGGAGGGCCCGGCCCGGTGCCAACGGGTTTCCGGCCCGCCGGGTTGTCCACAGGGGGACGGCTGTCCCCAGAACGCGCTTCGGCCGTCGTGCGGCTCGGCCGCCCCGGCGAGGCTTGCGGCCATGACGATCCCGAAGCTCGTGCTCTCCTCACCGGCGGACATCCTCGCCGCCGTGCCCTACCTCGTCGGGTTCCACCCCACCGACAGCCTCGTCGTGGCGGGCGTCGCCGGCCCGCAGGTGCGGCTGACGACGCGCTGGGACCTCCCGGTCGCCTCCGAGGACCTCGACCTGCTGGTCGCGCTGCTGCGCCGCGAGGCGGTGACCGAAGTCTTCGTCGTCGGGTACGGCCCCGGCGCCCTGGTGACCCCCGCCGCCGACACGGTGACCCGGCTGCTGCGCGCCGGAGGCATCCGGGTAGCGGAGAGCCTCCGGGCCGAAGGGGGGCGCTACTGGTCCTACTCCTGCGACAGCGCGACCTGCTGTCCCGCGGAGGGCACGCCCTACGACACCGAGCGCAGCCACGTCGCCGCCGAGGCCGTGATGCACGGGCTGGTGGCCCTGCCCGACCGGGGCAGTCTGCGGCGCTCCGTCCAGCGGTGCGGCGGGGCGGCGATGCGGCAGGCGACCTCCCGCGTCATGGCCGATCTGCGGGCGATGCCCGAGCCCGGGGGACCGGGCGCGGACGAACTGGCCGCGCGCTTCGTGGCCGAGGGGCTGGCGCGGGTGCGCAGGGCCGTCGGCCTGTATGACTCGGGAGGCCGGCTGGACGACGAGGGCGCTGCCAGGCTCGGGCTCGACCTCGCCGTGGTGAGGGTGCGCGACGAGGCATGGGCGCTGATCGACGACCGTGACGCGCACGTCGCGCTGTGGCGCGACCTCACCCGCCGGCTGGAGCCGGGCCATGTCGCGCCCGCGGCCTCACTGCTGGCGGCCGCCGCCTGGCATCGGGGGGAGTGCGCGCTGGCCGGGATGGCGCTGGAACGGGCGCTCGCCGCCGACCCCGGCTATTCGATGGCGCTCCTTCTGCGGCAGGCACTGGCGCACATGATGTCCCCCGCCATGCTCCGCGACCGCATGCCGACACCTGCGGAACTCGACGACGAGATGGGGCCCGCCCGGGCGATCTGGCTCGCGCCGCTGCGCGCACTGCTGACCCGGGACGTGCCCGGTCCGGCCTCCGCATCGGCCCCCGGCAGCCGTCAGATCAGGTCGCCGTCCTGAGCCTGACGCCGGCGTTCGTTGTAGGCCCGCATCCGGCCGGGATAACCGGTGAGCTGCACGTCGTACACCGGGAGGGCGAGATCTCTGGCGACCTTGGCGATCACGGCGGGAGCTCCGACACGGCGACGGGTCCACTCCCCGTCGTGGGCCACGGCCACCGCGGTGGTGTCGGTCGCGAAGGTCTCCGGCTCGACGTAGAACTCGACTCCACGGCGGGTCTTGGCGAATTCGATGAGGGCCTCGATGTCGGTGTCGGTCGCCTCGCGGTCGAATTTGGCCACGCGGGCACCCCGGCGCCGCCGGAGCCCGTAGCGATCTCGCCATCTCATAGTGCTTGTATACATCGCCGCGGATCACGATGGCGTTAAGGAAGCGGTCTCGGGGCGATGTCGGGGATGTCCCTGATGCGGGCGGGCGCGTACGCGGCACAAGATGGATGCAGACTCGAAGAGAGCCGAGCAAGTCGATCGACGGAAGGCGATGCTGTGATGCCCGCGGCAGCGACACCATCGTGGCCGGGCCATGCCCCCATGCCACACCCTCAGTTGCGTGTGACCAACCAGGACCGTGAACAGGTGGTCGAGCACGTCAAGGCGGCCTACGCCGAGGGCCGGCTCGACAAGCACGAGATGGACGAGCGCCTGCACCTGGCGATGACCGCGCGCACGCACGCCGATCTCGTGCCCATCATGAACGACCTGTACGGCACCCGCCCGGCGTACGTTCCCCGGCCGCCCGCGTACCGGCCCGCCGCCGTCCCGGCCGGGGGAGACCGGGTCGGGGCGGCGTCCTCGCACCTGTTCGCGTTGCTGGGGTTGTTCGTCATCGGCCCGCTGCTGATGATGGTGACGGCGGGCCGGACGTCCCCATACATCCGGAAGCATGCGGTGGAGGCGCTCAACTTCCACCTCACCGTGCTGGGAGCGACGGTGCTGCTGCCGTTCACCGTCGTCGGCTTCGTCCTGCTGCCGGTCATCTGGGTCGTCGGACTGGTCCTGTGCGTGGTCGGCGGGGTGTCGGCGCTCGCCTGCACCGAATTCCGCTACCCGTTGACCATCCGCCTGGTCAAGTAACCCGTAAGCGGCTCCCGGGTCAGGGCATGAGCGCGCGGACCGCGGCCACGGTGTCGGCCTCCTCCGGCCGCTTGTCGGGCCGGTAGCGCAGGACCCGGGCGAACCGCAGCGCCATGCCGCCGGGATAACGGGTCGACCGCTGCACGCCGTCGAAGGCGATCTCCACGACCATCGCGGGCTTGAGCGTGACGACGTAGTCGTCCGCCGGCCCCTCCGCCAGCCGCAGGAACTGCTCGGTCTGCCAGGTCAGCAGTTCGTCGGTGAGGCCCTTGAACGTCTTGCCGAGCATCACGAAACCGCCGGTCTCCGGGTCGTGGGCGCCGAGGTGCAGGTTGGACAGCCAGCCCCGGCGCCGTCCGCTGCCCCACTCGGCCGCCAGCACGACCAGGTCGAGCGTGTGCCGCGGCTTCACCTTGATCCAGCCCGCCCCCCGCCGCCCGGCGGCGTACGGCGTGCGCAGCGACTTCACCACCACACCCTCATGGCCCCGGCGTACGGCGTCGCCGAAGAACGCCTCGGCCTCCTCGGCGTCCGCCGTGACCAGCCGAGGGGTGATCAGCTCGGCCGGGACCGCGGCCTCCAGAGCGGCGTGCCGCTCCTCGTCCGGCAGGTCGAGCAGGTCGGCGCCGCCCACGCGCAGGGCGTCGAAGAAGAAGACGGTCAGCGGCACGGTCGCCCGCAGCGACGCGACGTCGGTCCTGCTGGCCACCCGGCCCGAGGTGACCTGGAACGGCTCGGGGCGGCCGTCCGGGCGCAGCGCGATGACCTCGCCGTCGAGCACGAGATCGGTCCCGGGCAGGCCGAGCACGGCCTCGACCAGCTCGGGGACCTGCGCGGTGATGTCGTCGAGCGTGCGGGTGAAGACGGCGACACCGTCCCCCGACCGGTGGGCCTGGACCCGCACGCCGTCGAGCTTCCACTCCACGGCGGCGGGGGCGCCGGCCTTCTCCAGGGCGGCGGTCACGCTGGGCGCGCTCTGCGCGAGCATCGGCGCCACCGCCTGCCCGACCTCCAGGCGGAACGCCTTCAGCTCCGCGACGCCGCCGCGCAGCGCGGCCGCGCCGACGGCGGGCAGCGAACCGCGCAGGGTCAGGGCGCGGCGCACCTCGGCCGCGGGCACGTCGGCGGCCATGGCGACCGCCTCGATCATCACCCCGTTGAGCGCCCCCTGGCGCAGCTCGCCCGTCAGCAGCCGGTGCAGGAACGACTGCTCCTGGCGGGTGAGGGCGCCGAACAGCTCGCCGAGCACCTCACGGCGCGCGGTCTGCGATCCGGCGCCGGACTGCGACTTGATGCGTTCGAGCAGCGCGTCGACCTGCGTCAGGGTCGCCGTGGCGATCTGACGCGGCTCGGGGAGGTCGGACAGGCCCCGCCAGCCCACCCCGATCTGGCGCTGCGGCAGCTCGCCCGACAGGTAGGCGATGGCGATCCCGGCCTCGTCCGGTCCCACCCTGCCGAGCAGCTCGGCGAGGTGCCTGATCTTGGCGAGCCGCGCCGAGTCCGCGGCGACGGCCGCGGAGGTCCTGGCAAGGTCGATCAGCAACACACCGTAATCCTGCCTTACCACAGGGGTAGGTGCCCAGGCCGGGGGTGAGACGCGGCCAGGGAGTGCCGGACAGATGCTGCCCGCCGCGAGCGTGACACGACTCAGCTGTAGTGGCGCATGCGCGGCCACAGCTCGCGCCAGGGCTGGACGGGGTCGTGGCAGACCGTGATCGGCACGCCCTGCTCCTCGCCCGGCATCCCGCTCAGCGTGCCCGCCGGGGCGCAGCGGGCGAAGACGGTGGCGAGTCCGGCGGGCGGATAGCCGACGGACACGACCACCCGCGTCCCCTCCGGCGGCGGTCCCCACCACCACAGCTCGTTGTGGCCGCTGTAGACCGCGGGCAGCCCGAACTCGCCCGCCCAGCGGTGCAGCGCGCCGGCCTCGCCGTAGTTCGCCGCGAGTAGCACCGCACCGGCGCGCTCGGCGGCGGGCAGGCCGTTCACGACCCGGGCCGTCTGCGCCGCGACATCGCGCATGCCCACCGACTCGCTGGCCACCTCGTTCATGGCGGCGACCGGCGTTCCCCCGAGCGACGCCGCGGGGATGACCGGCAGCGCCACGACCACCGCCACCACGGCGTTGACCGCCAGCGCCGCGATCAACGCTCGCCTCCACCGCCATCCAGCCGCGCTGACGCAGCCGGCCGCGAACAGGTAGAGCAGGAACCCGCCGGCGTAGTCGGGGCGGCCTCCGGTGTAGAGGATCAGCGCACAGGCCACGGGGTAGGCGATGGCGAGGGAGCGGACGCGCCGGTTCCGCCACAGCCGCAGCCAGCCGGCCACGCAGATCACCGCCTGCACGGGCCCGAGCAGCACGATCTGAAGGGGGAGGAAGGACACGCGGTTGTCCGCACCCTCGTCGATCCTCAGCGCGTCGGCCATCTGGAACTGTGGCCAGTCGTGCGTCACCTGATAGAGCAGGTTGGGTGAGGCGATCACCAGCGCCAGGAGGGCGCCGGCCCACAGCCGCCGGTCACGCAGCACCTCGCGCGGGCCGGCCACGAGGACGCCCAGCCCGACGCAGCCCAGCAGCACCACGATCAGATCGCGGTTGTACGCCGCGATCCCGCACAGCGCTCCCGTCCAGAGCCAGTAACGCCCGTCGCCCCTGAGCAGCACCCGGAGCAGGCACAGCGTGATGGCGCTCCACAACACGAGGTCGGGAGTGAGGGTCAGCAGCGAATGACCGGCCAGCAGGGGCAGCACCGAGGTGGCCGTCCCGGCCGCGGCGAGGATCTGGGCCGCCCGGCCGCCGCTCAGTTCGCGGGCGGCCAGCGCGACGAGCACGACCAGAGCCCCGGCGCACAGGGCGGGCACGATCCGCAACGCGACGACCGTGTCACCGAAGATCGCCGTGGACACCCGGGCGATCATCGGCGTCAGCGGCGGCGTGTCGAAGTATCCGAGCCGCGGCCGCTCGCCCAGCATGCGGAAATACAGCTCGTCGCGGTGGTAGCCGTACCACGGGCTCACCGCGAGCAGCACGGCCACGGTCGCGGCGGCGATCGCGACCACGGCCCGGGGCTGCCTGGTGAGCGGAGCGCCCGTACGGACGTCTCCGCCGGGGGACGCCCCTCCGGCGCCGTCGTGCGCCGCCGGCGCGCCGCCGGTGACCTCGTTGTCCGCGATCACGCCGGCCTCCCGGAAGCCGGCGTTCGCAGTCGGTCGTCCTGCGGGCGGCCGTGAAGGGAAGGACCCCGATCGAGGGGGTTTATGCGGCGGTGGTTCGGGGGGGCGTCGTCCACGCGACCATCATCCTCGAACCGCTCCGGCCTTCCTACCCCAGAAATCGAAACGCCGCCGTCGCGGCACCGATGTCCCGGTCAGCCGACGCCGAGCAGGTCGACGACGAAGATGAGCGTCTCGCCGGGCTTGATGAGGGCGCCCGCACCGCGGTTGCCGTACCCGAGGTGCGCGGGGATCGTCAGACGACGCCGTCCGCCGACCTTCATGCCGGCCACGCCCCGGTCCCATCCGGCGATGACCTGGCCGCCGCCGAGCGGGAACTGGAACGGCTGGCCGCGGTTCCAGGAGGCGTCGAACTCCTCACCCGTGGAGAACGCGACCCCGACATAGTGGACGGTCACGTTCTGCCCGGGCCTGGCCTCCGGCCCGTCACCCTCGACGAGGTCGACGATCTCCAGGTCCGCGGGCGGCGCGCCCTCGGGATAGTCGATCTCCGGCTTCTCCAGTGCCACGTGGGTCTCCTGTTCTTTGTGTGCCCCAAGCGCTTCCCGCGCCCGGAGTTGCGGCAGGCTGACGACTCTACCGGGGACGGCCGACACGAGAACGCCTTCCCCGCGCGGGGCGGGGAAGGCGTCGCGACTCCAGAGCCGGCAGGGGGTTACGGGCGACGGCCTCTCGACAGGCCCGCCCTGTCGTCGGCACGGGCCTCCTCCGCCCGTGCCTCCTCAACCCGTGCCTCCTCAACCTGTGCCTCGTCGGCATGGGTCCTCTCGGCACGGGCCTCCTCCGCCGGGGTCTCCGCCCACGTTTCCGCACGGGTCTCCGCACGCGCCTCCGCAGGGGTTTCCGCACGCGCTTCGGCCCGGTCCTCGGTCAGCGGGTAGCCGGCGGCCTGCGGAGCGGTGTCAACCGCCGCGGCGGACGGCGTCGTGACTGGCCCAGTGGACGGCGTCGTGACCGGCCCGGCCGACGGCGGACGCTGAACCACGACGGTGTCGGCCGGCTGCACGCCGCCCTGCAGCAGCGCCTGGGCCTGGTCGAGCATGGGAGGGGCCACCAGCACGTCGTAGCGCCCGGCGACGATCGAGCTCCTGGAGGAGAAGTCGCGCGTCCCGCCGGTGAAGGCGTGGCTGGTGAAGCCGAAGGCCGCGCCGGCGATGGCGCCCCAGAGGATCGACCACAGCACCAGCCCGAAGAACGACGTCGTGGCCGAGGTGAACAGCCCGAGGAACAGGCCGACGATGAGCCCGAACACCGCACCGGTGATCAGGCCGGACAGCGCGGCCCTGCCGTTGGTGAGCCGCCCGGTGACGGTCTCCTCCAGACGCAGGTCGCTGCCGACGATCGCGGTGTTCTCCACCGGGAACCCTGCGTCCGAGAGGATGTCGACGGCGCGCTGCGCCGCCGTGTAGTTGTCGTAGCTGACCAGCAGCCGTCTGTCGGCCGCCGGACTGACCGGCCCTCCGGCCGGGGAGTACTGCATGATCGCCTCCGCGGGATAGTGCGGTCGGTACACGAACGCACTACCCCCGGAGAGCCCGATATTCCTCTACGGAATCGCGGGAGTCACCAGCTCTGGTGCAGTGGCATGCCCTCGCTGTATCCGGAGGCGCTCTGCACGCCGACCACCGCCCGCTCGTGGAACTCCTCCAGCGTGGTGGCGCCCGCGTACGTGCAGGAGGAACGCAGGCCGGCCACGATGGCGTCGATCTGGTCCTCCACGCCGGGCCGCGCCGGGTCGAGGTACATCCGCGAGGTCGAGATGCCCTCCTCGAACAGCGCCTTGCGGGCCCGCTCGAACGGCGAGTCCTCGGCCGTGCGCAGCCGTACGGCACGGGCCGAGGCCATGCCGAAGTTCTCCTTGTACTTGCGCCCGTCGGGGGCGGTGCGGGTGTCGCCGGGCGACTCGTACGTGCCGGCGAACCACGAGCCGATCATGACGTTGGAGGCTCCCGCGGCGAGCGCCAGCGCGACGTCGCGGGGGTGGCGCACGCCGCCGTCGGCCCACACGTGCCGGCCCAGGCGGCGGGCCTCGGCCGCGCACTCCAGCACGGCGGAGAACTGCGGCCGTCCCACGCCGGTCATCATCCGGGTCGTGCACATCGCGCCCGGGCCCACACCGACCTTCACGATGTCGGCGCCGGCCGCGACGAGGTCGCGCACACCCTCCGCGGTGACGACGTTGCCCGCCGCGACCGGCACGGAGGGCTCCAGCGCCCGCACGGCCCGCAGCGCCGAGATCATCTTCTCCTGGTGGCCGTGTGCCGTGTCGACCACGAGCACGTCGACGCCGGCGTCGAGCAGTTCCTTGGACTTGGCGGCCACGTCGCCGTTCACCCCGACAGCCGCCGCGACGCGCAGGCGGCCGCTCGCGTCCACGGCGGGCTCGTAGAGGGTGGAGCGCAGTGCCCCGGTGCGGGTGAGGACGCCGACCAGGCGGCCGTCCTCGTCCACCACGGGAGCCAGCCGGTGCCGGCCCTCGTACAGCGCCTCGAACGCGGTCTGCGGATCGACACCGCGCGGCAGCGTCTGCGGCGACTCGGTCATGATCTGGGAGAGCTGGGTGAACATGTCGACGCCGTGGCAGTCGGCCTCGGTCACCACGCCGACCGGGCGGTTGTCCCAGTCGACGACGATGACCGCGCCGTGCGCCCGCTTCGGCAGCAGGGTGAGCGCCTCGCCCACGGTGTCGTGGGAGGTGAGTGTGATGGCCGTGTCGTGGACGAGGTCACGGCTCTTCACCCATTCGATGACGTCGGCCACCACGTCGATCGGGATGTCCTGGGGGATGACGGTGATGCCGCCGCGCCGGGCGACGGTCTCGGCCATGCGGCGGCCCGCGACGGCCGTCATGTTGGCGACGACGAGGGGGATCGTGGTGCCGGTTCCGTCGCCGGCGGACAGGTCCACGGCGAGGCGCGACCCGACCGAGGAACGAGACGGCACCATGAAGACATCGCTGTACGTGAGATCGTAGGGCGGCGTCACATCATTGAGGAATCGCACGTTGGTCCAGCCTACGTTGTGAGCGGGTCATATCCGGCATTCCCGGCCGACGCCGGAGCAGACCCGGACACGGGATACATTGACCTCGCCTGAAAGGAGAGCATGTGATCATCGTTGACCGTCCGGAGACGCTCGTCGTCGGCTATGCCGTGCGGACGACCAACGCGGCGGAGGCGGATCCGGCCCGCGCCCGGTTGCCGGTCCTGTGGGGCCGCGCCGGAGCGCCCGGGGCCTTCGCGCACGTGCCCGGCCGGGTCGACGAGAACCTGTACGCCGTGCTGACCGACTACGAGAGCGACCACAACGGCGCCTACACGCAGATCGTCGGCGTGGCCGTCCGCACGGCGGCGCGACTGCCCGAGGGCATGGTCGCCGTACGGGTGCCCGGCGTGCCGGCGCTGCTGTTCGAGGCGCGGGGGCCGATGCCCGGGGTGCTTGCCGACACCTGGCAGCAGGTGTGGAAGCACACCGAGTCGGGCGCCGCCCCGGCCCGTGCCTTCACCACCGACATGGAGGTCCACCACCCCGGAGGCGTCGACCTCTTCGTCGCCACGCTGCCGTCGTTCGGCGAGCCCTCCGGACCTCCGGCGCAGGTTCAGGCGACGCCGGCCTGATCGCCGGCCTGGTGGTCGTCGTCGTCGTCCGGCGGCGGGTCGGGCAGCCGCCACCCGGCGACCAGCAACGGCAGCACGAGATGCGTCAGCCACACCGCGATGAGGCCGAGGGCGATGGCGGCACCCGGCACCCGGGCCGCGGGGCCGTCTCCCCACATCGAGGCGAGGACCAAGGCCACGACGAGCGTGAGGATCAGCCGCATCAGCGTGTTGGCCACCGTGTAGGCGCGCAGCCGTTCCGCGACCTGCCGCTCGTCCAGGCGGCGTTCCGGCAGCGACGCCAGTCCGCGCGTGGCGGCGTTCAGCGTCGTCACGGAGGGCAGATAGCACACGAGCGCGACGGCCAGCAGCACGAAGTTGACCGTCACAGCCGTGTCGCTCGGCGCGATGTACCAGGACACGACCGCGTCGGCCCACATCACCAGCAGGCCGGTCGCGCCCGTGGCGACCAGCAGGCGGCGCCGGGCGCGGGTGCGGTACAGCGGCACGAACATCGCGTGCTCCATGCTGCGGGCGGTGTGCGCGTGCCATCTTTCGCGCCAGCTCACAGTGTGCTCCCCAGCTTGGGGAAAGGCTTGAGGGAGAAGACGACCTCCACCGGCACCTCGAAGAACTCGGCGATCCGCAGGGCCAGGTGGAGGCTGGGGCTGTACTCGCCGCGCTCCAGGTAGCCCACCGTCTGGTAGTGCACCCCGAGCGCGGCGGCCAGATCCCGGCGCGAGACGCCGCGGTCGGCCCTCAGCACCGCGATGCGGTTGAACACCGGCTCCTCGGCCACGTCTCACCTCCGTCGGCTCTTCGCCGGCCGTCACCAGCCCCGCGGGTCCGCTCACCTTCCGCGGACCCGGCGCAGCAACCAGGGGGCTAGCACCATACCGCCGACCGCCCACGCGCCCAGAACGGCCGCCGCCCGGCCGAGCGGCCAGCTGTGCCCGAGCTCGGCGGCGAGGACGGAGTCGGGCAGGAAGACCGCGCGCAGCCCGAGGCCCTGCCAGTAGAGCGGGAAGACCTGGGCGATGCCGCGCACCACCCCGGGCATCGACTCCAGCGGGAACATCACCCCGGAGATGAGCATCAGGAGCATCGCCGGCAGGGCCAGCATCGCCGCGGCCGCCTTGGGGCCGGACACCAGGCTGCCGATCATCGCGCCGATGGGCACGACGGCCAGCGCGCCCAGCACCAGGACCCAGACGAGCGTGAACCACCGCGCGGGCGTCGCCGGCGCGCCCACTCCGGCGAGCGGTACGGCGACCAGCAGGACGAGCGCGGCGTTGAGCACGATCGTCAGCAGCGTCGTGACGGCCCGCCCGGTCAGGTAGACGCGGATGCCCCCGGGCAGCGTGCGGGCTCGCATGAGCGTGCCCTCCTCGCGGTCCGCGGCGATCAACATGGGCAGCGCCGTGAGCCCGGTCGCGAACACCGCGAACGCCAGGAACCCCGGCGTCATGAACGCCGCCATGGACACGGACGTGCCGGGCACGTTGGCGCTCCCGATGAACAGGACGAGTATCACGTAGGTGCCGACGGTCCCGGCGAGGGCGTTCAGCAGCTCCTTGCGGTCGCTCCAGAGGTTGAGCTGCTCGGTCCAGCCCCGCCGCAGTCCCAGGGTCGTCGTGTTCATCGGGTCCCTCCCACGGTCGCCGTCTCGCGCGCCGCACGCGTCTCCTCGATCAGATCCAGGTAGCTCTCCTCCAGAGTCGGCCGCCTGATCTCCAGCCCGGGGACCGGGCCGCCGTACCGCTGGTGCAGGTCCCAGGCCACGCCGGAGGGGTCGGCGGTCTCCACTTCGCCGTCCTCCCAGCGCACCAGCGACGGGACCTGCACGGCCCGCGCCAGCTCGGCCGGGCTGCCGCAGGTGACCATCCGCCCGGCCACGAGCACGGCGATCCGCTCGGACAGCCGCTCCGCCTCGGCCAGGTCGTGCGTGGTGAGCAGCACGGTCAGGCCCTCCTCGCCGGCCAGCCGCTCGATCAGCAGGTGGAACTCGCGCCGGGCCTCGGGGTCGAATCCGGTCGTGGGCTCGTCGAGGAAGAGCACTTCGGGGCGGCCGACGATGCCGAGCGCGACGTCCAGCCGGCGGCGCTGGCCCCCGGACAGCACCCCCGCCCGGTTGCGCGCCGCCTCGGTCAGGCCGAGCGCGGCGAGCAGTTCGTCCACGTCGTGGGGATCGTCGTAGTGCGCCGCGACGTGCGCCACCAGGTCGCGCACCCGCCACCGGGGGTGGTCGCGCCACGACTGCATGACCACGCCGAGTCGTGCCCGCCAGGCGTCCCCGGCGCGTGCCGGGTTCTCGCCGAGCACCTCGACCTCGCCGGACCAGCCGGTGCGGAACCCTTCGAGGATCTCCACCAGCGTGGTCTTGCCGGCGCCGTTGGGCCCCAGCAGTGTGAACACCTCGCCTCTGCGCAGGTCGAGGTCGACGCCGTTCAGAACCTGAACGGGCCCATACGCCATGCGGAGTCCGCGTACGCGGACGGCGGCGTCATGCATGCGCCCTCCAATGAAGTAGCCGTGCTCTCGAATATAGTAGGTGTACTACATTTGGTTCAAGACCTGCTTCATCGAAGGGCGGTCAGCATGATCGACTCAGGGCGTCCAGAGGGGGTCGGGGATCTCGAAACCGACCGGTTCCCCCCACTGGTTGCGGTAGGCGACCTCATGGGCGGGCCGGCGCGGGGCCACCCCCCAGCGGCCGGTCGGGTAGCCGAAGGTGACCATGCACGCCACCTGCCAGCCCTTGTCCTCGGGCACGCCGAGGATCCGCATCGTCTCCGCGCCGTGGAACAGCCCCAGCACGGACGTCAGCGCGCTGCCCACGCCGAAGGCGCGGGCGGCCAGCTGGGCGCTCCACACCGAGGGGTAGATGGAACCGCCGCTCGCGTCGTTGCGGGTGAACGCGAACATCAGCAGGGGGTAGGCCTCGAAGTGGTCGGCGAGGTGCTGGGCCGACCGCAGCACGCTGAGCGTGCGGGTGTCCCCGGTCGCCTCGGCCCGCTCGCGCATGGGCTTGTAGTGCCCCTCGAAAAGCCTGCCGAGCGCCTCCCGGTACAGCGGCCCCAGCTGGGACTTCACCTCGGGGTCGTCCACCAGCAGGAACCGCCAGCCCTGGGTGTTGCCGGCGCTGGGGGCGCGGACGGCGGCGTCCAGGATGCGTTCCTGGACCTCCATCGGGATCGGGTCGGGCTTGACCCGCCGCATGGCGCGGGTCGTGTAGAGGGCCTCGAAAAGGTCCATGAGCGGGGGACTCCTCGATTGTCGGGGAAAGGGGGAGCGGGGTCGGGGGAGCGGGGTCGGGGCAGCGCGATCGGACAGGCACGATCAGCCCGGCACGATCGGCCCCGCGAGCAAACCGGCACGATCAGCCCGGCACGATCAAACGGCCCGCTCGGCCGGAACCGTCAGGCCAGGACGGTCAAACCAGGACGGTCAAACCAGGACGGTCAAACCAGGACGGTCAGGCCAGGAGGGTCAGGCCAGGACGCCGGCGGCGCGCAGGGCCTTCGCCTCGCCGCCGGGCAGGCCCCAGGAGCTCAGGTCGTGCAGCCGGGTGGCGGGGGACAGGTCGCCGCGCGGCACGCCGGCCAGCCGGGGCGCGGGCGCGACCTGCGGCAGCCCGCCGACCTCCACGAAGGTGCCACGGGCCTGGTTGTGCGGATGCCGGACGGCTTCGCGCGGGTCGAGCACGGGGGAGACGCAGGCGTCGGAGCCCTCGAAGACCGCCTCCCACTCGGCCCGCGTGCGCGACCGGAACGCCTCGGTCAGCCGCTCCCTGATGGCCGGCCAGTTCGCCCGGTCGTCGCGGCCGGGCATGTCGTCGATGCCCATCCGGGCGAGCATCTCCGCCCAGAACTGCGGCTCCAGCGCGCCCACGGCCAGGAACCCGCCGTCGGCCGTCTCATACGTGTCGTACATGGGGGCGCCCGTGTCGAGGAGGTTGGTGCCGCGCGGGCCCCAGTGGCCGCCGTGCACCGCGCCGTAGAACATCGACAGCAGCAGCGCCGCGCCGTCCACCATCGCGGCGTCCACCACCCGGCCGCGTCCGGTGCGCTCGCGCTCCAGCAGGGCCAGCAGCACGCCGTACGCCAGCATGAGCCCGCCGCCGGCGAAGTCGCCGAGGATGTTGATCGGCGGGGTGGGCTTACCGCCCTCGCGGCCCAGCATCGACAGCACCCCCGCGATCGCGATGTAGTCGATGTCGTGCCCGGCGGTGGAGGCGAGCGGGCCGTCCTGGCCCCAGCCGGTCATGCGGCCGTAGACCAGCCGTTCGTTCACCGCGTGGAGGTCGGCGGGCCCGATGCCCAGCCGTTCCGCGACCCCGGGCCGGAACACCTCGATCACCACGTCGGCCCGCCCGGCGAGCAGCTTGAAGGCGGCGACGCCCTCGGGCGACTTCAGGTCGAGGCCGATGGTGCGCTTGCCGCGGTCCATCACGTCGCGGCGCGGGGTGTCGCTCACGGCCTTCACCCGGTCGATCCGCAGCACCTCGGCACCGTGATCGGCGAGCATCATCCCGGCGAACGGCCCGGGCGCGAGTCCGGCCAGCTCCAGCACCCGGATCCCCGCCAGCGGTCCTCGCGACTCCTCCACCGAACCCTCCTCGCAGGGGCGTCATCTCACGCGACTAGTAGAACATGTTTCTGTAGGCGTGCGAGACTGCGCCCGTGACGTGGAATGTTCTCGCGCTGCCACCGCTCCCGGAGGACGCGGTGCGCGGCCTGTTCGCCGACCTCGACGGACGCGCCGAGGTGCGCGTCCCCGCCCGGCGCGACCGCGCGGGGCTGCTGGACGCGCTGCCCGAGGCCGAGATCGTCGTCGGCGACTGGAGCGGGGCCCTGGCCCTCGACGCGGAGGCCGTACGGCTGGCGCCGCGCCTGGCGTTCGTGCAGCAGCCGGCGGTCGGCGTGGACGGGCACGACGCGGAGGCGCTGGCCCGCGCCGGGGTGCCCCTCGCCAACACCGCGGGGGTGAACGCCGCCGCGGTGGCCGAATGGTGCCTGGCCGCCGCGCTGGCGCTGCTGCGTCACCTCGCGGACGGCGACAGGGACATGCGGGCGGGGGAGTGGCCGCAGTTCGCCTACCAGCGCCGCGAGCTCGCCGGATGCCGTGTGGGAGTGATCGGCTTCGGGCCGATCGGTGCGGCCTGCGCCCGCCTGTTCGGCGCGCTCGGCTGCCGGGTCTCCTACTGGTCGCGCACGCCCAGGCTCGAGTCGTACGGCGCGGCCTACCAGGACATCGACACACTGGTGACGGGAAGTGACGTGCTCGTCCTGGCCGTGCCGCTCGCGCCGGAGACCCGCGGGCTGATCGGCGCGGAGAGGTTCGCCCGCATGCCCACGGGGTCGGTGCTGGTCAACGCGGCCCGGGGCGGGGTGGTCGACCAGGCGGCGCTGCTGGCCGCGCTGGAGTCCGGCCGTCTCGCCGGCGCGGCGCTGGACGTGTACGACAGCGAGCCCCCGGCGCCGGACGACCCGCTGCGCTCCTGCCCGGGGGTCCTGCTGTCGCCGCACGCGGCCGGGGTCACGCCCGAGGCGACGGCCCGGCTGATCCGGTGCGTGCTGGACAACCTCGCCGCGGCGATGGAGGGCCGCCCCGTGGTCAACGTGGTCAACGGCGCCGACCCGCTCGTCCGCCGGCGTCCGCCCAGGTCCTGACGGTTTCCACAGTTACACCAGGGGCGGCGGAGGCGATGAAAACTCGCAGGGTACGATCTACGCCGGTGGGCCGCCGTGAGAACACCGGATAGTTTTCGCGGGCGTAACGTGTCTACTCTGGTCTGCGCTCCCCTCCGGGGATAGCGTGCCAAGAAAGCGATCTCTACGATCCATGGGGGTGGTGTCATGCCAGAGCGCACGGCCAGTATGACCGCCCATAGCAAGGCCGTCGAGCAGATCAGGGACTCCTACGCGGCCATTCCCGAGGACTCCGCTCCCCGGCTGGCCAAGGCGACGACGAACCTGTTCCGCTTCCGCGCGCCGGTCAAGACGGCGGCGCTGTCCGCCCGCGATCTGGACCAGGTCATCCACGTGGACCCGGTGACCATGACGGCCGAGGTCCAGGGCATGACGACGTACGAGAACCTGGTGGACGCCACGTTGCCGTACGGGCTCATGCCGTATGTCGTGCCGCAGCTCAAGACGATCACCCTGGGCGGAGCGGTCACGGGCCTCGGCATCGAGTCGACGAGCTTCAAGGACGGGCTGCCGCACGAGTCGGTCGAGGAACTGGAGATCCTCACCGGCGACGGGCGGATCGTGGTGGCCCGGCCCGACAACGAGCACGCGGAGCTGTTCCACGCGTTCCCCAACTCCTACGGCACGCTCGGCTACGCCCTGCGGATCCGCATCAAGCTGGCCCGGGTGAAGCCGTACGTCAAGCTGACGCACATCCGCTTCAGCGACGCCGACAAGTGCATGCTCGCCATGCAGGAGATCTGCGAGAGCCGCGAGCACGACGGCGAGAAGGTGGACTTCGTCGACGGCACGTTCTTCGGTCCCGGAGAGCTGTACGTCACGGTCGGCTCGTTCTCCGACCGGGCGCCCTACACGTCCGACTACACCGGCATGCGGATCTACTACCAGTCGATCCGCAGCCGCGTCCGCGACTGGCTGACCGTGCGCGACTACCTGTGGCGCTGGGACACCGACTGGTTCTGGTGTTCGCGCGCCTTCGGCGTGCAGCAGCCGCTGGTCCGTTCGCTCCTCCCGCGGCGCTATCTGCGGTCGGACGTTTATCGCAAGCTCGTCGGCCTCGATCAGAGGTACGGCGTGACCGCCCGGATCGACCGCTGGCGGAACAACCCCGTGCACGAGTCGGTCATCCAGGATGTCGAGGTGCCGATCGAACGCGGCGCCGAGTTCCTGGAGGTCTTCCACGACAAGGTCGGAATGGCCCCGGTGTGGATGTGCCCGCTCAAGGCGACCGGTCAGTGGGCGCTCTACCCGCTGGAGCCCGGCCGCCTGTACGTGAACTTCGGTTTCTGGGGCATGGTTCCGCTGCCGCGCGGCCAGTACGACGGTTACTACAACCGGTTGATCGAGCGGGCAGTGCATTCGCTCGACGGCCACAAGTCGCTGTACTCCACCTCTTTCTATGAGCGGGAGGAGTTCTGGCGGCTCTACAACGGAGACGCCTACTGGCCGGTCAAAAGCGCCTACGACCCGGGCGGCCGGCTGCTGGACCTCTATGACAAGTGCGTCAGAGGCCGGTAGGCGTCGTTACGTCGGGAGAGGTGCAATGACTCTTGCGAAGATCTTCGAGAAGATCGTCGGCCCTGACGCGGGCGTCGAGTTCGTCGCCTACGACGGCAGCAAGGCCGGGTCCTCGGGGGCGGACCTCCGCATTGAGGTGAAGTCGCCGGCCGCGGTGGCCTATCTCGCGCAGGCGCCGGGAGAGCTCGGCCTCGCCCGCGCGTACATTTCCGGGCACCTCGATGTGCACGGGGACATGTACAGCCTGCTGGACCGGATGTGGTCGTTGACGATCAACGACCTGGCGCTCGGTGAGAAGGTCGCGGCGATCCGCGCGCTCGGAATCAAGCCGCTGCTGATGCGCGTCCAGCCGCCGCCGCAGGAGGCGCGGCAGAGCACGCTGGCGAAGCTGGGCAGCCGGCATGCCAAGCAGCGTGACGCCGAAGTGATCCACCATCACTACGACGTGTCCAACCGCTTCTACGAGTGGGTGCTCGGTCCCTCCATGGCGTACACCTGCGCGGTGTTCCCCGCGCCGGACGCGACACTGGAGGAGGCGCAGTACGCGAAGTTCGACCTGGTCGCCAAGAAGCTCGACCTCAAGCCCGGGATGCGGCTGCTCGACGTCGGCTGCGGCTGGGGCGGCATGGTCATGCACGCGGCCAGGGAATACGGCGTGAAGGGCCTCGGCGTCACGCTGTCGCGCCAGCAGGCCGAATGGGCGCAGAAGGCCATCGCGGAGGCCGGGCTGTCGGAGCTCGCCGAGGTCCGTTACATGGATTACCGTGACGTCCCCGAAACCGGTTTCGACCGGGTCAGCTCGATCGGCCTGACCGAGCACATCGGCAAGGACAACCTGCCGTCGTACTTCTCCTTCCTGTACGGCAAGCTCAAGCCGGGCGGGCGCCTGCTCAACCACTGCATCACGCGCCCGACCAGCACCGAGAAGACCATCAACAAGGGCGGCTTCATCAACCGCTACGTCTTCCCGGACGGCGAGCTGGAGTCGGTGGGCCACCTGATCCGCCAGATGGAGGACACCGGTTTCGAGGTCCGCCACGAGGAGAACCTGCGTGAGCACTACGCGCTGACGCTGCGCGAGTGGTGCAAGAACCTCGACGCCCACTGGGAGGAGGCGGTCGAGGAGGTCGGCCAGGGCACCGCCCGGGTCTGGCGGCTCTACATGGCCGGCTGCGTCGTCGGGTTCGAGCGCAACAAGGTGCAGCTGCACCAGGTGCTCGGCGTCCGGCTCGACGAGGGACAGTCGCACGTCGCGCTGCGCCCGTCCCTCGACTGGCCGTAAGGGTCCGCGGTTCCCTACCGCAGCTCGCGCTTGAGGATCTTCCCGGTGGCGGTCATCGGCAGGGACTCGCGGAACTCCACGATCCGCGGGTACTTGTAGGCCGCCATCGTCTCCCGGCACCACGCCACCAGCTCCTCCTCGGTGGTCGTGGCGCCGGGCTTGCGGATGACGTACGCCTTGACCTCCTCGCCGTGGGAGTCGTGGGGCACCCCGACGACCGCGGCGAGCGAGACCGCGGGGTGGGTCATGAGGACCTCCTCGATCTCCCGTGGGTACACGTTGAAGCCGCCCCGGATGATCATGTCCTTGGCCCGGTCGACGATGAAGTAGTAGCCGTCCTCGTCGCGCCGGGCCACGTCACCGGTGCGGAACCAGCCGTCCTTCATGACCTGCGCCGTCGCCTCGGGCCTGTTGTAGTAGCCCTTCATGATGTTGTGGCCGCGGACGGCGATCTCGCCGATGTCGTCGGGCGTGTTCCAGTCGGCGTCGACCAGCTTCATCTCCACGCCCCAGATCGGCGTGCCGATCGAGCCGGCCTTCGCGGGCCTGCCCGGCTGGTTGAACGAGGCCACCGGCGACGTCTCCGACAGGCCGTATCCCTCCAGGACGGCCACGCCGAACGTCGCGCTGAAGTCCTTCAGGACCTCGACCGGCAGTGCCGATCCGCCGGAGGCCGCGGTGATCAGCGAGGGCGGCACCTCGGCCGCGCCGGCGTGCACGGCGGCGAGCATGGCCCAGTACATCGTCGGCACTCCCGCGAACAGCGTGACCTTCTCGCGCTTCATCAGCGTGAGGGCCTCGGCCGGCTCGAAGCGGGGCAGCAGCACGAGCGTGCCGCCGCGCCGGAACCCGGCGTTCATCAGCACCGTCTGGCCGAAGGAGTGGAACAGCGGCAGCGCGACGAGGTAGATGTCCTCCGGCTGCCGGGGGAACATCTCGTCGCTGACGACGGCGTTCATGACCATGTTCTGGTGGGTGAGCTCGGCGCCCTTCGGCTGGCCGGTGGTGCCGCTGGTGTAAAGGATCACCGCCGTGTCGTCGGCGGAGGTCTGCACGGTCTCGAACTCGCCGGACATCCCGTCGAGGGCCGCCCACAGCGTCTCGCCGAGCTCGGACTCGGTGGCGAACGGCGTGGCCGGCAGCACGAAGAAGTGCTCGACGCCCCCGGCGTCGGCGAAGCCGGCCCGGCCCCGCTCGCCCAGCGGCAGCTCCGGTGAGCCCTCGAAGCAGAAGAATGCCTTGGCGTCGGAGTCGTCCAGGTGATAGGCGATCTCCCTGGCCTGCAGCAGCACGTTCAGCGGGACGACGGTCGCGCCCGTCTTGAGGATGCCGTAGTAGACGAACGGGAAGTACGGCAGGTTGGGGCAGGCCAGCGCCACCTTGTCGCCCCTGCCGATGCCGCGCGAGACCAGCAGGTTGGCGACCTGGCCGGCGATGGTGTCCACGAGTGAGTACGGCAGGCGCATGTCGCCGAAGACGACCGCGGTGGCGTCGGGCTTCTCCCGTGCGCTGTCTTCCAGCACGACGGCCAGGTTGAGCATCTGCCGCTCCCTTTTCTGTTGGACTCCGTGGTCCATACCAACCGGTAGGTACCTCAGCGTAACGGCTCTGGGAGCGGATTTAGAGGGTCCGTTTGCACGGGCGTTCCCGGCCCTTGACGATGCCGTGCCCACGCACGAGAGTGGTCGGCATGGACACGGCTGCCGACCTGTCCCACATCCCGTTCTGGGGGCTGCCCCGGGCCGAGCGGCACGAGGCGTTCCGGCGCCTGCGTGCGCTCGACCAGCCCGTCTTCTTCCGCGAGAACAAGATCCCCTTCATCGGCCACGGCCCCGGCTACTACGCGCTCGTACGGCACGCCGACGTGACCGAGGCGAGCCGCGACCCCGCCGTCTTCAGCAGCGAGCCGACGGCAAACAGCATCCCCGACATGCCGCGCTGGCTGGCCGTCTACTTCGGTTCCATGATCAACATGGACGATCCCCGGCACGCCCGGCTGCGGCGGATCGTCTCGCGGGCGTTCACCCCGCGCATCCTGGCCAAGATGGAGGAGGACCTGGGCCGGGCCGCCCGGGAGATCGTCGACGGGGCCGTGCGGGAGGGGCCCGGCGACTTCGTGCCCCAGATCGCCGCCCGATTACCCGTACGGGTGATCTGCGACATGATGGGCATCCCGGCCGAACATCACGACCGGGTGCTCCGCCGTACGAACACGATCCTGGCCAACGCCGACTCCGAATATTCGGGCGTCGTCGTCGACCCGTCCCGGCCGGACGCCTCATTCGGCCGCTGGACGACGGCCCGCGGCCTGGTCGCGCTGCTGCGGGCCGGGCACGACCTGAACGGGCTGGCCCGTCGCCTGGCCGCGGAGCGCCGCCGGCGGCCCACCGGCGACCTGACCAGCATGCTCGTGCACGGCGAGGAACGCCTGACCGCCCAGGAGCTCGGCTCGTTCTTCATCCTGCTGGTCGTCGCGGGCAGCGAGACGACCCGCAACGCCATCGCCCACGGGCTCAAACTGCTCACCGATCACCCCGGCCAGCGCGCGCTGCTGCTGGAGGACTTCGACGGGCGCATCGCGGGCGCCGTGGAGGAGATCGTCCGCTGCTCCAGCCCGGTCATCCAGTTCCGGCGCACCGTGACACGGGCCCACACGATGAACGGCCACGACTACCGCGCGGGCGACAAGGTCCTGCTGTTCTACAACTCGGCGAATCGGGACGAGGCGGTCTTCCGTGATCCCGACGTCTTCGACATCACCCGCAGTCCCAACCCCCATGTCGGCTTCGGCGGCCACGGCCCGCACTACTGCCTGGGCGCCCACCTCGCCCGCCGGGAGATCACCGTGATGTTCCGGGAGCTGTTCGACCGGATGCCCGCCATCCGCTCCGTGGGCGAGCCGTCCTACCTGCTGTCCAACTTCATCAACGGCGTCAAGCACATGAGCTACCGCTTCTGAGCGCCGGCCTTTGGGGGCTGTCCTGGCGATCATGAGCGGAGCCAGATGACGAGTGCCAAGTGCGCGTTTCACGCGTTCGGGTCCCAGTCTGCGAGCCGCTCCATCGGCTCGGTGTCGCCGGTGGTCCCCAGGCTGTCGAGCGGGACGCGCTCGTAGAAGTAGAGGACCAGTTCACTCGCTGCGCCTCGCATCGCCATGTCGCCCGGCTCCGCGTCGGCGGCGAGGTCGTCGCAGCGGACGCCGTCGGCGTTGAGGGTCAGGCGCCAGGAGCGGCCCTCGGTCGTGTGCAGGTCGATGGTCGCCGGCTTGAACGGCCAGGGGACGGTCGTCGCCGAGACGGTCGTCAGGAACTCGTCGACGCCCTCGACCGCGACGTCCGTCGGCAGCGGCCGTGCGGCCCCCTGGGTGAGCTGGGCGTCGTAGGTGTGGACGGCGATCTCCTGGATCTGGTGCCGGGCCACGGCTCCGCTGGTCTGCGGGGCCTGCGAGCGGCCCCACCAGGTCCAGCAGCCGCGGTCCGGGCCGGCCTCGCGCATCGCGTCGAGCATGAGCTCGGTCGACTCGGCGAGCCAGGCGTCCAGGGCTTCGCGGTCGCGGGGCGCGGTCGGGGCGCCCTTCGGGTCCGTCCTCGCCGGGGGCTCAGCGCCCGGGCCCGCCGCGACGATGGCGGCCTGGCGGCGGCGGCCGTCACCGAGGTGCTGCGCCAGTTCGCGCAGCGTCCAGTCCGGGCAGGTCGGGACCTGGACGTCAAGGTCGGGGGCGGATGCGATCGCAGCGCGGAACGCGGCCGAGCGGTCTTCGATCAGCCGCAGGACCTCGGGGAACTCCAAGATGTTTTGCACGGCGGTTGTGTATCACGGCGTTCCGGCCGCCGGGTAGTGATTTGTCGGACGAACGCGTCGACGGCCGGGCGGCGCCGGCGGAGTGAAACGAGAGCTCTAGTGGGCGTACTCGTCGCGGCGCCGCAGCATGGCCGCCAGCATCAGCGGGAACATCGCGACGTTGGCCGCGACCATCAGGGCCATGCCGTCGATCAGGCCCAGCCACAGGAGCGGGAACAACGGCACGACCGGGACGAACATCGCCCCGCACATCTCCAGGATCGGAGCCCAGGCGTGTCCGCGCACGCGCATCCAGACGGCCATGCCGGCCGACATGTCGAACGCCATCAGCAGGTAGGCGAGTTCGGGATCGTGGGCGTACGAGGGCGCCACCCCTGCCGCAAACCACAGCAGGCCGAGTGCGAACATCCCCGCGAACATCGTCTGGCCCGTGTATGCGCCGAGGCCGCCGCCCACCTGCTCGTCTCCACGTCGCTGCCGATGGCCGCGATCGCGGCCCGCTGCGGCTTCGGGACGGCCGAGGCCCTCCGTCAGGCGTTCGTAGACCTGTACGGCATCCCGCCCTCGCGCTACCGCTCGACGCAGGCGACGGCGTTGCCGTCCTCCTTCGGCACCGATACGTGACGAATCCGCGGGTGCCGCCCGCGACAGTGGCGGTGTGGTCCACCTCGTCTACCGCGGCGTCCACCAGGGGCGGCCCGGCCGGCGCAGGCATGCCCGCCTGACCCACTGCGGCTGAACCGGCGGGTGTGGCAGACTGGCAACCGAATGTGGTTCTAGTCACTCGGAAGGGCCGGCCCCCACCATGACGACACAGCCGACGGACCCCGGGAAGCGCACGGCCATCACCTCGGCGGCGGACATCGACCTGAACGACTGGGACTTCTGGGGCCGCCCGGACGAGGAGCGGGAGCACGCCTTCCGGCTGCTGCGCGACCTGGACAAGCCGGCCTTCTTCCCGGAGCCCGAGTTCAGTCTGGGCGGCATCACGGGGCCGGGCTACCACGCGCTGGTCCGGCACGCCGACATCCTGGAGGCCAGCCGCAATCCCGAGGTCTTCTGCTCGGGCGACGGCGGGGCGACCAACATCCCGGACCTGCCGGCGGAGTTCGCCGAATACTTCGGCTCGATGATCAACATGGACGACCCGCGGCACGCGCGCCTGCGGCGGATCGTCTCGCGCGCCTTCACCCCGAAGATGATCAAGCAGTTCGAGTCCGACGTGGACGCCGCGGCCTCGCGCATCGTGGACGAGCTGCTGGAGACCGGCCCCGGCTGCGACTTCGTCACCGAGGTGGCCGCCAGGCTGCCCTTGAAGATCATCTGCGACATGATGGGCATCCCGGAGAAGGACTACCGGTTCGTCTTCGACCGCTCGAACATCGTCCTCGGGGCCACCGACCCCGAATACGTGAGCGAGCGTGCGGACATCGCCCACGCGCTGCTCACCGCGGGGATGGAGCTGCAGCAGCTCGTCCAGGACCTGGCCGCGCTGCGGATGGAGACGCCCACCGACGACCTCACCTCGTCCCTCGTCAACGCCAACATCGACGGGGAGCGGCTGACGGCCCAGGAGCTCGGCTCGTTCTTCATCCTGCTCGTCGTGGCCGGCAACGAGACCACCCGCAACGCCATCTCGCACGGTATGCGGCTGCTCACGGTCAACCCGGAGCAGCGGCGGCTGTGGCTGGAGGACTTCGAGGGCCGGGCGCCGCGCGCGATCGAGGAGATCGTCCGGCTGGCCGCGCCGGTCAACTACATGCGCCGCAAGGTCACCCGGGACCACGAGATGAACGGCAACCTCTACCGCAAGGGCGAGAAGGTCCTGCTGTACTACTGGGCGGCCAACCGCGACGAGCGGGTGTTCGACGACCCGCTGCGCTTCGACATCCGGCGCGACCCCAACCCGCACGTCGGCTTCGGCGGCCCGGGTCCCCACTTCTGCCTCGGCGCCCACCTGGCCCGCCGCGAGATCACCGCGATGTTCCGCGAGCTGCTGCGGCGGGTCCCGCAGATCGAGGCGGGCGAGCCGGAGCGCCTGCTGTCCAGCTTCATCAACGGCATCAAGCACATGACCTGCGAGTTCTGATCAGCTGACCACCGGCCGGCCGGTGGTCAGCCGAGGGGCTTGATCGACCGGAAGACCGTGTTGACGTCGGGGAGCAGGTCGTTCTTGAGCTCGGGCACGGCCATGTAGACGATCGTGGGAAGGTCGGCGCCGGTGTTCACGGCCGCGATCACGACCGTGGTGGCCGCGCCGTCGGCGGTCACCTTGTAGGCCGCCGCCAGCCCGGTGAGGTTGTTGCGCGTCAGGCGCTGCTGGGCGACCTTGGCGATCTTGTTGTCCTTGGGGAACTGCGTCTGCCGCGCCCGGTACATCACCGCGTTCACCACCGGTCCCAGGTTGCCGGGTGTGGTGTACTTCGCGGCCAGCGACTGCGACAGGGGGCCCGACATCACCACGGCGAACTCGCGCTTGCCCTTGGTCGTCATGCCGGCCGGCACGTACTGCCTGCTGGTGAAGCCGTACGTCGCCTTGGTCTGAGCCGGGTCGGCGTCCGCCTGCCAGGGGCCGCCGAGCTTGGGCAGCGTGATGCGGCCGGCGGTGTCGGTGAGCACGCCGTTCACGGGGGAGGCCGTGCCCCTGTAGACGGGCAGCCGTGACGACGTCTGGGTCTGCGGCTTGGTCGTGGCGTGGGAATTGGCGGGGGACGGCTTCGCGGACGTCGCCGCCTCGGCCGCGTCGCCGGAGCTGAGCGGCCCGGCGGCGAACGCCCACACGAGCACCCCGACGAGCGCCGCGACGACCGAGGCCACCAGCGCGTACAGCCAGACCGGACGGCCGGACTCGTCGTCCTCGTACTCGTCGATGGCCTGGTAGTTCTCCCCGAACACCGTGTTCCACAGCTCCTGCTGCCGGTGGGCGGGGGGCGTCTTCGGCCCGCTGATCTGTCCCGCCGTCACGAACGGCCGGTACGGATCCTCCGGCTGGGGCTGGGGCTGGGGCTGGGGCTGGGGCGGTGTGGCGGAGGCGGGCGGGGCGGACTCGGCGAACGAGCGGACCGAAGGGGTGAACGGCGCGGCGGGCCTGGGGCGGTCCGGGCCGCCCGGGAACGGGCCCGCGTGCGGGCCGGCCTGCCCCTGACCCTGCGCTTGGCCCAGGCCCTGTCCCTGGCTCAGGCCCTGCGCTTGGCCCTGGCCCTGGCCCTGACCCGGTCCCTGCCCTTGGTGCCGGCTCTGGTCCTGGTGGCCTTGGTCCTGACCAGGGTGTGCGGGGCCCGGCATGCCGTACGTCGGCGCGGGGCCGCCGAAGCCGTCCGCACCATTGAAGTTCTCCGCACCGCCGACGCCGCCTGCGCCATTGAAGCCGTCCGCGTTCCTGAAGCCGTCCGGCGGCGGGCCGAAGTGAGGAGTGGTCCGGGACCGGTCGGGCGCGCCGAAGGCGGTGAAGGGCTGCTGCGGAGCGGTGCCGGGAACCGGGCCCGCCATGGTCGCGGTCGCGTCCGCGGGCTGCTGCGGCGCCCCCTCGACGAAGGACCGGACGGTCGGGGTGAAGGACGAGGGCGGAGGCACCTCGGGCCAGGCCGGCGGGATCTCCGGCCACGCCGGCTCCCGCTGGTGTTCACTGCGGTCCGTGGGCACGGTACCTCCCGAGATCATGCCCGAATTGGGGGTGCCTGGCATGATCTCATGCGCGCCGGGGGCTGCCGCAGCGAAACCGCGGAATGCCTCGCGGAACTGCTCACCCGTGGGGTCGGTGGGCGGGTCCTGCATCGGCAAATCCTCGGGCGGGAATGAGTTGGCCACGGCAGCACAGTATTGGAAGGGACATAAGACCCCACAACGGATCTATCACCATCGGGTATCACGCTTTGACAGGCGGGGTCAGCCCACAAGATCAATCCGCGTCCCCGTTGCGGTCTGCGCTACGCTTGACACGCGTGCCGCCACCCTGCTGAGCGGGCAGCCGTCTCGGAGCGTGAGAGCGCGGAGACCGTGTGCCTCGGACCGCGAAGCAGGGACCCTGCCCCCGGCGGACGCCTTCATCTGTGTGATTCCAGCCGCCTGGCGAGGAGTGGAAGTGGACGAGCCGGTGTACGACCCGCAGGCGCTGCAGGCCAAGTGGCTGCCGCGGTGGGAGGAACTGAACCCCTTCGAGGCGGTCGAGGACCTCGCGGACACCAGGCCGCGCAAGTACATGCTCGACATGTTCCCCTACCCCTCCGGCGACCTCCACATGGGGCACGGCGAGGTCTTCGCGATCGGCGACGTCGTCGCGCGCTACTGGTTCCAGAAGGGCTACAACGTCCTGCACCCCATCGGGTGGGACTCCTTCGGCCTGCCCGCCGAGAACGCCGCGATCAAGCGCAACGCCCACCCCGCCGAGTGGACGTACAAGAACATCGAGACCCAGGCGAACTCGTTCAAGCGGTACGCCATCTCCTTCGACTGGTCGCGGCGCCTGCACACCAGCGACGCGGAGTACTTCCACTGGAACCAGTGGCTGTTCACCCGCTTCTACGAGCGGGGTCTGGCCTACCGCAAGGGCGGCCTGGTCAACTGGTGCCCGCAGGACCAGACCGTGCTCGCCAACGAGCAGGTGGTGGGCGGCAAGTGCGAGCGCTGTGGCGCCGACGTCGTCCGCCGCGAGCTGACCCAGTGGTACTTCAAGATCACTGACTACGCCGACCGGCTGCTCGACGACATGGCGCAGCTGGAGGGCGGCTGGCCGGATCGCGTGCTGACCATGCAGCGCAACTGGATCGGCCGCTCCACCGGAGCCGACGTCCAGTTCCGCATCGAGGGCCGGGACGAGCCCGTCACCGTCTACACCACGCGTCCCGACACCCTGTACGGCGCGACGTTCTTCGTGGTGGCCGCCGACGCCCCGCTGGCCGAGGAGATCGTCGCCCCCGACCGGCGTGAGGCGCTGGCCGCCTACCGCGCCGAGGTCGCCAAGCTCTCCGACATCGAGCGGCTGTCCACGGAGAAGGAGAAGACCGGCGTCTTCCTCGGCGTGTACGCGATCAACCCGGTCAACGGGGAGCGCGTCCCGGTCTGGGCGGCCGACTACGTGCTGTCCGACTACGGCCACGGCGCGATCATGGCGGTGCCCGCGCACGACCAGCGCGACCTCGACTTCGCGCGGAAGTTCGGCCTGCCGGTCAAGGTCGTCGTGCACACCGGCCTGGCCGACCCCGGCGAGACCGGCGTCGCCACCCCGGGCGAGGGCGCCCTGGTGAACTCCGGCCCGCTGGACGGCCTGACGAAGGCCGAGGCGATCCAGAAGATCATCGAGGTCCTGGAGGAGCGCGGCACCGGCAGGGCCGCGGTGAACTACCGGCTGCGGGACTGGCTGCTGTCGCGGCAGCGGTTCTGGGGCACGCCGATCCCGATCATCCACTGCCTGGACTGCGGCGAGGTCCCGGTCCCCGACGACCAGCTCCCGGTCACGCTGCCCGACCTGCGCGGCGCCGACCTCCAGCCCAAGGGCGTCTCGCCGCTGGCGAGCGCCGCCGACTGGGTCAACGTCGAATGTCCGAAGTGCGGCGGCCCCGCGCAACGGGACACCGACACGATGGACACCTTCGTCGACTCCTCGTGGTACTACCTGCGTTACTGCGACCCGCACTTCGACGGTGGGCCGTTCGACGTCGAGAAGGTCCGCAAGTGGGGGCCGATCGACCAGTACGTGGGCGGCGTGGAGCACGCGGTGCTCCACCTGCTGTACTCGCGGTTCTTCACCAAGGTCCTTTACGACATGGGCATGGTCGGCTTCACCGAGCCGTTCCTGCGCCTGCTCAACCAGGGCCAGGTGATCAACCAGGGCAAAGCGATGTCCAAGACGCTGGGCAACGGCGTGGACCTCGGCCAGCAGATCGACGCGTACGGCGTGGACGCCGTGCGGCTGACCATGGTCTTCGCCGGGCCGCCGGAGGACGACATCGACTGGGCCGACGTCTCACCGGCCGCGTCGCAGAAGTTCCTCGCCCGCGCGTTCCGCGTGATGGCCGAGGCCGGTGCGGCCTCCGCTCCGGGCGCCGACCTCTCCGGTGGCGACGTCGAACTGCGCAAGGTCACCCACCGGGCCATCGACGAGGTGACCAAGCTCGTCGAGAGCCACCGGTTCAACGTCGCGGTGGCCCGCATGATGGAGCTGACCACAGCCACCCGCCGGGCGATCGACACCGGGCCGGGCGCGGCCGACCCCGCCGTCCGCGAGGCCGCGCA
The DNA here is from genome assembly GCF_043197435.1 of Microbispora bryophytorum. NCBI lineage: Bacteria > Bacillati > Actinomycetota > Actinomycetes > Streptosporangiales > Streptosporangiaceae > Microbispora > Microbispora bryophytorum. Next base: position 100,123 of record NZ_JBICTF010000003.1, read on the forward strand.
GACCCTGGCGGTCATGCTGTCGCTGGTCGCGCCGTACGTCGCGGAGGAGGGCTGGGAGCGGCTTGGGCACGCGCCGTCGGTCGCCACGGCCGGCTGGCCCGAGGCGGATCCGGCGCTGCTGGTCCGGGAGTCTGTCACGGCCGTGGTCCAGGTGGCGGGCAAGGTCCGCGACCGGCTGGAGGTCTCCCCGGACATCTCCGAGACCGACCTGCAGGCCCTGGCCCTGGCGTCGGACAAGGTCCGGCCCTACCTGGACGGCGAGCCGCGCAAGGTGATCGTGCGGGTGCCGAAGCTCGTCAACATCGTTCCGTAGCCGGCTACTCCGGCTCCGCCTACCGTGAACGAACCTGTCCGGTACGGCGGAGCCGCCGCCACCCGGCATAGGGTGCACGTGTGGCGAACGGCGCGTACCTGAGATACCCCCACCTGAACGGTGACCTTCTGGCCTTCGTGGCGGATGACGACGTCTGGCTGGCGCCCACGAGCGGCGGCAGGGCGTGGCGCTTCACGGCCGACCGGGTGCCGGTCTCCCACCCCCGGTTCTCCTCCGACGGCGCGCGCATCGCGTGGACGAGCACCCGCGAGGGTGATCCCGAGGTGTTCGCCGCCGGTCTGGACGGCGCCGAGGGCGAGCGGCTCACGCACTGGGGCAACGGCATGACGGGCGTGCGCGGCTGGACCGAGGACGGGAACGTGCTGGCCGTCACCGCCGCGGGTCACGGCTCACGGTCCCGGCAGTGGGCCCACGCGGTGCCGCTGGACGGCGGCCCGGCGACGGCCCTGCCGTACGGCAGGGTCAGCGAGGTCGCGGTCAGCGGCGCCAAGGTGGCCGGCGTCTCGGCGGTATGGCGCGAGCCGTCGCAGTGGAAGCGATACCGGGGCGGCACCGCGGCCAAGATCTGGGTGGACGCCACGGGGGACGGCGAGTTCACCCGCCTGTTCCCCGGCAACCCCGCGCAGCACTGGTCGGTCATGTGGGTGGGGGAGCGCCTGGCCTTCCTCGCCGACACCGACGGCGACGGCAACCTCTACTCCTGCCTGCCCGACGGCTCCGACCTGCGGCAGCACACCGCGCACCGCGGCTTCTACGCGCGGCATGCCGCCTCGGACGGCTCCCGCGTCGTCTACAGCCTCGGCGGCGACCTGTGGCTGCTGGAGAGCCTGGACGCCGAGCCGTACAAGCTGGACGTCACCCTGAGCGGACCGCGCCCGGCCAGGGCCACGTACCCGGCGCCGAACGACGTCGGCGGCTTCGCGCCGGACCGCGTCGGGCGGGCCAGCGTGGTCGAGATCCGCGGCACCGCCCACTGGCTGACCCACCGCGACGGCCCCGCCGGCGTGCTGCGCGCCGAGCCCGGCGTCCGGGTACGGCTGCCGCGGCCCCTCGACTCCTCCTCGCATCCCGAGGCCGGCCGGGCCGTCTGGGTGTCGGACGCCTCCGGCGAGGACGCGCTGGAGATCGGCACGCCCGGCGGTGAGATCCGCACGCTGGCCGCCGGGCAGCTCGGCCGGGTGCTCGACCTGGCCGCCGCGCCGGACGGCGGACACGCCGCGGTCGCCACCCACGACGGGCGGCTGCTGGTGGTGGACCTCGACTCCGGGAACGTCCGCGAGGTGGACCGCACCACCCACGGCGACGTGCGGCACCTCACGTTCTCGCCGGACTCGGCCTGGCTCGCGTGGGCGCACGCCTACCAGCCCTGGCGCTGCCATCTGAAGCTCGCCCGGGTGGACGGCAGCACCGCGATCGAGGTCACCCCGCCGCGCTTCAACGACTACAGCCCGTCCTTCACGACGGACGGCAAGTACCTGGCCTTCCTGTCCGATCGCACGTTCAACCCGGTCTACGACAGTCACGTCTTCGACCTGTCGTTTCCCGCCAGTTGCCGGCCGTACCTGGTGCCGCTCAAGGCCACGACACCCTCGCCGTTCGATCCCTCACTGGCGGGCCGCGGCTTCGGCGGGGAGGACGACACCGGCCCCGACGCCAAGAACGACGCCAAGAACGACGCCAAGAGCGACGGAAAGAGCGACGGCAGGACCGGCCCGCCGCGTCCGACCGAGGTGGACGCCGACGGGCTGGCGGCGCGGATCGTGCCCGTGCCGGTGCCGGCCGGCATCTACTCCAACCTGCGTGCCGCCAAGGGCGGCCTGTTGTGGCTGCGCCATCCGCTCACCGGCGAGCTCGGCGACGGCACCGAGCCCGGCGAGCCGATCCTCGAACGCTACGACCTGGTCAAGCGCAAGGCCGGCGAGCTGGGCAGGGACTTCGGGGCCTTCGAGGTCAGCGGCGACGGCACGCGCCTGGTGGCCACAGGTGGCAACGGCCTGCAGACCCGCGCCACCGGAGACGACGACGAGGTCGTCACCATCGACCTGGACCGCGTGGCCGTGACCGTCGACCCGGTCGCCGAGTGGCGGCAGGCCTACAACGAGGCCGGGCGGCTCATGCGCGACCACTTCTGGCGGGCGGACATGAACGGCGTGGACTGGCCGGCCACGCTCGACCGCTACGCCCTCCTCGTGGAGCGGATCGGCGCCTACTCCGAGCTGATCGACCTGCTCTGGGAGGTCCAGGGCGAGCTGGCCACCTCCCACGCGTACGCGCGGCCGAGCGGAGGCGGCCACGATCCCCGGCGCCGTCAGGGCCTGCTCGGCGCCGACCTCGCCCGGGACGGGAACGGGGTGTGGCGGATCGGCCGCATCCTGCCGGGGGAGTCCTCCGACCATGAGGCCCGCTCGCCGCTGCTCGCGCCCGGCGTCGCCGTCCGGGAGGGCGATGCGATCGTCGCCGTGAGCGGGCGCCCGGTCGATCCGGTCCGTGGGCCGCTGGCACTGCTGTCCGGCACGGCGGGGCGGCCCGTGGAGCTGACCGTCCAGCCCGGTTCGGGCGGCGAGACCCGCCGGGTCGTCGTCACGCCCGTCGCGGACGAGACGCGGCTGCGGTACCACGACTGGGTGGTGGGACGGCGGGAGTTCGTGCGGGAGGCGTCGGGCGGGCGGCTCGGCTACCTGCACGTGCCGGACATGATGTCCACCGGGTGGGCGCAGTTCCACCGGGACCTGCGTGCCGAGATGGGCTTCGACGGGCTCGTCGTGGACATCCGCGACAACGGCGGCGGGCATGTCTCCGAGCTGGTGCTGGAGAAGCTCCAGCGGCGGGTGACCGGGTGGTCGCTGGCCCGGGGGTACGAGCCGGCGCGATACCCGGACGACGCGCCTCGCGGGCCGATCGTGGCGGTCACCGACGAGTTCGCCGGATCGGACGGGGACATCGTCAGTGCCGGAATCAAGAACCGCGGCATCGGACCGCTCGTGGGCACGCGGACCTGGGGCGGCGTGATCGGCATCGACTCCCGTTACTCGCTCGCGGACGGGACCGTCGTCACGCAGCCGCGGTACTCGTTCTGGCTCGAAGGCGAGGGGTGGGGCGTCGAGAACCACGGCGTCGACCCGGACGTCGAGGTCGTCGTGACGCCGCAGGACCTGGTCGCCGGGCGGGATCCGCAGTTGGCCCGGGCGGTGGAGCTGGCACTGGCGGCGCTGCGGGACAGGCATCCGGCCACCCCGCCGGAGTTGCCGCCGCTGGAGTGATCCCGGCGTCGAAACTCGTCGGCATCGTGCCGTGACGGGACGTTGACGATCGGCTGGCCTTCCGGACAAAATTACGCGCGAGCCACAAACTAGTCATATCGATGCAGGCGTGCGGTCAGGGCATGCCGCGACCACCACCGCTCCGGCGGTGGTCTGGGGTGCGCGCCTGACCGCATGGCTCGCCGTCGGCGTGCGTGCCCCACGTGGGAGGCACGTCTTGTACAGACGAATTCTCGGCGGGCTGGCAACGGCCGCCGCGATGGCGGCGACGGTTCTCGTCGTCACGGGGTCGCCGGCGAACGCCGCCGGCACGGGCACCGGCTACCTGCACACCAGCGGCAACAAGATCGTCGACAGCACCGGCGCCACGGTCCGGCTGACCGGCATCAACTGGTTCGGCATGGAGACCGACAACAAGACCTTCCACGGGCTGTGGGCGAACAACCCGTGGAAGAGCCAGCTCGACCTCATGGCGAACCTGGGCTACAACACCATCCGGGTGCCGTTCTCCGACGACGCGCTGAAGCCGGGCGCGCAGGCGACGAGCGTCAACACCTACTCCAACCCCGACCTGATCGGCCTGTCCCCGCTGCAGATCCTCGACAAGGTCGTGGACTACGCGGGCCAGAAGGGCATGCGGATCATCCTCGACCGGCACCGGCCGACCAGCGCGGGCCAGACGGCGCTGTGGTACACCTCGGGCGTCCCCGAGTCCACCTGGATCAACGACTGGAAGTCGCTGGCCCAGCACTACGCCGGCAACACCACCGTCATCGGGGCCGACCTGCACAACGAGCCGCACGCGGACGGCACCAACCCGAACGCGACCGGCTCCTGCTGGGGCTGTGGCGACGAGTCGCGCGACTGGCGCCTGGCGGCCGAGCGCGCGGGCAACGCCATCCTGTCCGTGCAGTCCAACTGGCTGATCTTCGTGGAGGGCGTGAGCTGCCCCAGCGGCGGCCTGTCCAACGTCTGGGACAACGACACCAGCAACGACGAGGACTGCGGCTGGTGGGGCGGCAACCTCACCAAGGCCGGGCAGTACCCGGTCCGGCTGAACGTGGCCAACCGGCTCGTCTACTCGCCCCACGAGTACGCCACCTCGGTCTTCCACCAGACCTGGTTCGACGACCCGTCGTACCCGGCCAACATGCCGGCCATCTGGGACAAGTACTGGGGCTACCTGTACAAGCAGAACATCGCGCCGATCATGGTGGGCGAGTTCGGCACCACGCTCGCCAGCAACATCGACAAGGTCTGGCTTCAGGAGCTCATGAAGTACATGGGCAGCGGGGTGAACGGCATGTCGTTCACCTACTGGTCGTGGAACCCCAACTCGGGGGACACGGGCGGCATCCTGAAGGACGACTGGGCGACGGTCGACCAGGCCAAGCAGAGCATCATCTCGCCCTACCTGATCCCGCCGACCGGTGGCGTCAACCCGTCGCCGCCGGTGTCGCCGTCGGCCTCGCCCTCGCCGAGGGTCTCCCCGTCGGTTTCACCGTCTCCCTCTCCGTCGGCCTCGCCCTCGCCGAGGGTGTCGCCGTCGCCCTCTCCCTCCGCGTCGCCGTCGGCGTCTCCTTCGTCGCCGGGCGGGAAGACCTGCACCGCCACCTACAAGGTCGCCAACCAGTACCCCGGCGGCTTCCAGGGTGAGGTCACGGTCAACGCGGGTTCCTCGGCCATCTCGGGCTGGACCGTGAAGTGGGCCTTCCCGAACGGCCAGAGCATCAGCCAGCTCTGGAACGGCACGCTCAGCGCGAGCGGGTCGAACGTCACGGTGACGAACATGTCCTACAACGGCACGCTGGCCGCCGGGGCCTCGACCATGTTCGGCTTCAACGGCAGCTGGTCCGGCAGCAACGGCGTTCCGTCCACGGTGACCTGCACGGCGAGCTGAGCGGGCGCGTCACGTCAGTGCGGCGGCGATCCTGGACAGGATCTCCTCCAGGATCGCCGCCGAGGTCGCGAAGTTGAGGCGGGCGAAGGTGTCGCCGCCTCCGTAGTTCGGGCCCGGGTTGAGCTTGACCCGGGCCTCCCGTTCGAGGAAGTGCGCCGCGCCGGGCACGCCGAAGTCGAGCCACGCGAGATAGGTGGCCTCGGGCATGCGGTACCCCACCGACGGGAGCCGCTCGGCGATGCGCCTGCGGTTGCGGTCCAGGATCGCCAGCACCTCCTCCAGCCACGCGTCGCCGTGCCGCCACGCCGCGACTGTGGCCTCCACGCCGAGAACGCTGGGCGCCCCGTAGATGTGGGCGGGCTGGCGGCCGAGCGCGTCCCTGGCGTCCTTCGCGCCGATGTGGGCGACCGAGCAGTGCAGTCCGCCCATGTTGAAGGCCTTGCTGGCGGAGGTCAGCGTGACCGTGCGCTCGGGCAGGATCGTGGCGAACGGGATGTGCCGGGCAGGGGCGTACGTCAGGTCGGCGTGGATCTCGTCGGAGATCACCAGCGTGCCGTGCCGGTCGGCGTACGCCGCGACCGCATCGAGCTCCTCACGGGTGAACGAGCGGCCCGACGGGTTCTGCGGGTTGACCAGCAGGAGCACCCGGACGGGCGCACCGGGCACCTCGAACCTGCCGTCGGCCGTCAGCGGCATGGGCACCAGGCGGCGGTTCATCGCGGTGATCGTGGTGAGGAAGGGGTCGTAGGCCGGAACGTGCAGCGCCACCGCGTCGCCGGGGTCGGTCATGACGTGCAGCAGCACCTGGAGGGCCTGGTTGAGGTCGGTGTAGGACCGCACGTGCGCCGGATCGGCTCGCCAGCCGTACCGCGCCTCCATGCGCTCGGCGAACGCCTCCGCCAGGGGCCCGGCGGTGGGCTCCTCCAGCCAGGCGGGATAGCCGAGGTCCGTGGCGGCACGTCTCGCGATCGCTTCCGTGACCGCCTCGGGCACGGGGAAGTCCATGTCGGCGACCCAGGCGGGGATGACGCCGGATGCGGCGTGGGCCCATTTGATTCCGTCACGCCGGCGGGCCGCGTCCAGGGACAGTGAGTCAAGTTTCACCCGACTCACCCTAATTGCCGATAATTGACCGCCTGAAAGGCGGCCGCCGCGCCCCGCGGTGCGTTGTACCGCGGGGCGCCGGCGCGGCTACAGCTTGCGCAGGACGGCCGTGACCTTGCCGAGCACGGTGGCCTCGTCGCCCGGGATCGGCTCGTAGTTGGGGTTGTGCGGCACCAGCCACACGTGCCCGTCCTTGCGCTTGAACGTCTTCACGGTGGCCTCGCCGTCGATCATCGCGGCCACGATGTCGCCGTTGTCGGCGACCGGCTGCTGCCGCACCACGACCCAGTCGCCGTCGGCGATGGCGGCCTCGATCATCGAGTCGCCGGAGACCTGGAGCAGGAACAGCGTGCCCTCGCCCACGAGCTGCTTGGGCAGCGCGAACACGTCCTCGATGCTCTGCTCGGCGAGGATGGGCCCACCGGCCGCGATGCGGCCGACCAGCGGCACGTAGGCCGCGGTGGGCCGGTTGAACCCGGCCTCCTCCTCGGAGGTGGCGTCCGGGTCCACCCACAGCACCGGCTCGCCCGGCAGCCGGACCTCCAGGGCCCGGGGCCGATGGGGATCACGCCGGAGGTAGCCCTTACGCTGGAGCGCCGTGAGCTGGTGCGACACGCTGGAGGTGCTGGTCAGCTGGACCGCTTCCCCGATCTCCCGCATGGACGGCGGATAGCCGCGCTGCTGGACCGAGTCGCGGATCACCTCAAGGATCTTCCGCTGCCTGGGGGTGAGGCCAAGCGAGTCGCGCCTGCGAACCGCGAGGTCGCTGACGCCATCCGCTTGCTCACTTCGGTCACTCACGATGCCACCTCTCGATCCGTGTTCCTCATGTCGCACAGAGCGACCGTACCGCGATTCAAGATCGCCGTCAAACAATTGTTCGATATCCAGCGAAATCACCGATCTCGCCGTCCACCTCATCGTACGGGAGTTCGATCGATCCCGTGTTCGATTTACCCGATCTTCTCTGGCCGCAGTACGCCCAGGTCAGGGGCCGTGCGGAAATGGGCTGGGGAAAGGCGGGTAAAGGGCGTATTCCGCGCCGGTGGGGCAGGTGGTGCGGCCGTGACTGGAGGCGCGACACGCGCGCCGAACAGGAACTTCCATGGCCAACGCCGGTTCGACTTGCGTTCAAGGTCGGGCGCTCCTACGGTTGGACCACAACATCTAGTAGTCACACCGGTGTAAGTTCACCACACCTTGTGTTCAGGATGGGCGTTCAGGGAGGCGATGACGTGCACTGTCCGTTCTGTCGCCACCCGGACACCCGGGTCGTGGACAGCCGCGCGGCCGAGGACGGGGCGGCGATCCGTCGCCGGCGCACCTGTCCCGAGTGCGGGCGCAGGTTCACCACGCAGGAGACCGTACTGCTGATGGTGAGCAAGCGCAGCGGGGTCACCGAGCCGTTCTCCCGGGAGAAGGTCATCGCCGGCGTGCGGCGGGCCTGCCAGGGACGCCCGGTCGGCGAGGACTCCCTCGCCCAGCTCGGGCAGCGCGTCGAGGAGAGCATCCGGGGCACCGGCGCGGCCGAGATCGCCTCCCACGAGGTGGGCCTGGCCATCCTGGGCCCGCTCCGTGACCTCGACGAGGTGGCCTACCTGCGCTTCGCGTCGGTCTACCGCAGCTTCGAGACGCTTGCGGACTTCGAGGCGGAGATCGAGCGGCTCCGCGTGGCCCACGGCACGGCGGGCGAGGAGTAGGCGCCTTCCGGGGGACCGGGACGAGGCGGGCGGCGGCGCGCGACGGCGCGGCGCGACGATGTGGTTATAACGAGCGTGGTCCGGAGAAGGGGCTCCATCGGGCCCTGGGAGGGGGAAGTCATGACGGAGACCGTGAGCGGCACCGTATCGGGTGCGGGGGGTCGGCCGGGCAAGCGCCCGCGCAAGGGCCTGAAGATGAAGCGCATCTTCACCACCCCGGGTGTTCACCCGTACGACGAGGTCCGCTGGGAGCGGCGCGACGTCGTGATGACGAACTGGCGGGACGGCTCGGTCAACTTCGAGCAGCACGGCGTGGAGTTCCCGGACTCCTGGTCGGTCAACGCGGCCAACATCGTCACCACCAAGTACTTCCGCGGGGCGGTGGGCACCCCCCAGCGCGAGTCGAGCCTCAAGCAGCTCGTCGACCGGGTCGTGGGCGTCTACACCAGGACCGGCGTCGAGAACGGCTACTTCGCCTCCGACGAGGACGCGGAGATCTTCGACCACGAGCTCAAGCACGCGCTGATCCACCAGATCTTCAGCTTCAACTCCCCGGTGTGGTTCAACGTCGGCACCCTCTCCCCCCAGCAGGTGAGCGCGTGCTTCATCCTGGCCGTGGACGACACGATGGAGTCGATCCTCGACTGGTACAAGGAAGAGGGCGTGATCTTCAAGGGCGGTTCGGGCTCGGGGGTCAACCTCTCCCGCATCCGATCGTCCAAGGAGCTGCTGTCCAGTGGGGGCACGGCCAGCGGCCCGGTCTCCTTCATGCGCGGCGCCGACGCCTCCGCCGGCACCATCAAGTCGGGCGGCGCCACCCGCAGGGCGGCCAAGATGGTCGTGCTCGACGTGGACCACCCCGACATCGAGGAGTTCATCGAGACCAAGGCGCGCGAGGAGGACAAGGTCCGCGCGCTGCGCGACGCCGGGTTCGACATGGACCTCGGCGGCAAGGACATCGTGTCCGTCCAGTACCAGAACGCCAACAACTCGGTGCGGGTCTCCGACGAGTTCATGCGCGCCGTCGAGGCCGGCGGGAGCTTCGGCCTGCGGGCCCGGCTCACCGGAGAGGTCATCGAAGAGGTCGAGGCGCGGTCGCTGTTCCGCAAGATGGCCCAGGCCGCCTGGGAGTGCGCCGACCCCGGCCTGCAGTACGACGACACGATCAACGACTGGCACACCTGCCCGGAGACCGGGCGCATCACGGCCAGCAACCCCTGCTCGGAGTACGTCCACCTGGACAACTCCTCGTGCAACCTCGCGTCGATCAACCTGCTGAAGTTCCTGCGTGACGACGACTCCTTCGACGTCGGCGCCTTCGTGAAGATCACCGAGCTGATCATCACCGCGATGGACATCTCGATCACCTTCGCCGACTTCCCGACGGAGAAGATCGCCGAGACCACCCGGGCGTACCGCCAGCTCGGCATCGGCTACGCGAACCTGGGCGCGCTGCTGATGGCGACCGGCCACGCGTACGACTCCGACGGCGGCCGGGCCATCGCGGCCGGGATCACCTCGCTGATGACCGCCGTGTCCTACCGCCGCTCGGCCGAGATCGCCGGGATCGTCGGCCCGTACGACGGCTACCAGCGCAACGCCGAGCCGCACAAGCGGGTCATGCGCAAGCACGCCGCGGCCAACGACGACCTGCGCACGCTCGACGCCATGGACAAGGACCTGCACGCCGAGGCCACCCGGCAGTGGCAGGAGTGCCTCAAGCTCGGCGAGCGGAACGGCTACCGCAACGCCCAGGCGTCGCTGCTGGCCCCGACCGGCACCATCGGCCTGATGATGGACTGCGACACCACCGGCATCGAGCCCGACCTGGCGCTGGTGAAGTTCAAGAAGCTCGTCGGCGGCGGCTCGATGCAGATCGTCAACCAGACGATCCCGCGGGCGCTGCGCCGGCTCGGCTACCTTGAGGAGCAGGTCGAGGCCATCGTCGAGTACATCGCCGAGCACGGTCACGTCGTGGACGCCCCCGGCCTGCGGCCGGAGCACTACGAGGTGTTCGACTGCGCGATGGGCGAGCGGGCCATCGCCTCGATGGGCCACGTCCGGATGATGGCGGCCGTCCAGCCGTTCCTGTCCGGCGCCATCTCCAAGACCGTGAACCTGCCGGAGTCGGCCACGGTGGACGACATCGAGCAGGTCTACCTGGAGGGCTGGAAGCTCGGCCTCAAGGCCCTGGCCGTCTACCGCGACAACTGCAAGGTCGGTCAGCCGCTGTCGATCGCGAAGAAGGCCTCCGGGGAGGCCCCTGCCGAGGCGTCCGCCGAGAAGGAGCCGATCGTCCAGGTCGTGGAGGTCGCGCGGCCGACCAGGCGGCGGATGCCGAACCAGCGGCCGAGCACCACCACCCGCTTCACCGTGGGCGGCGCGAAGGGCTACATGACCGCCTCGTCCTATCCTGACGACGGCCTGGGCGAGGTCTTCCTCAAGATGTCCAAGCAGGGCAGCACGCTCGCGGGCGTGATGGACGCCTTCTCCGTGGCGATCTCGATCGGTCTCCAGTACGGCGTGCCGCTGGACACGTACGTGCAGAAGTTCGTCAACATGCGCTTCGAGCCGGCGGGCATGACCGACGACCCCGACGTCCGGATGGCGCAGTCGGTGATGGACTACATCTTCCGGCGGCTCGCGCTCGACCACCTGCCGTACGAGGACCGGGCGGCCCTGGGCATCTTCTCCGCCTCCGAGCGGGCCGCGCAGCAGCGCGGCGAGGACCCGGCCGCGCTCCAGGATCTGGACACCGCCGCCCTGGCGCAGTCGGCGCCAATCGAGAACGGGAAGGCCGTGCCCGTCGAGAAGGCGCAGCCGGCGCCGGTCGAGGCCAAGCCCGCCGAGGGGCCGTCCGCCGGGCAGGTCGTGCCGGTGGCGGTGCCTGAGCCGCGCCGGGTCGGCGCCTCGCTGGAGAGCCACCAGGGCCGTACGGCGGACGCGCCGCTGTGCATGACCTGCGGCACGAAGATGCGACCGGCCGGCAGCTGCTACGTCTGCGAGGGCTGCGGCAGCACCAGCGGCTGCAGCTGAGCCCGGAAAGACCGGGCAGGGCTCCAGTGATCTGCCCATGACGGATGCCTCCCACCCGGGTGCGGGTGGGAGGCATCCGTCATGGACCGTGGCGGTCACGCGGTCCGGGTGGCCGGTGATGCGAGCGCGGGCCGGTGGGGGAGTTCACCCCGGACCGGCCTGACCAGCGACGGGACCTTCTCGAACGGGCCGTCGTCGTCCTTCACGACACGCCGGCCGGGGGAATGACACCGGCGGCGGCCGTGTTGCCCCAGCCATGGTTATTGGACTCATCGGCAGTGGGAAGATCGGCGGCACCCTCGCGAAGCTGGCGGTCGACGCCGGGCACTCGGTGGTGCTGAGCAACTCCCGCGGGCCGCACACGCTTTCCGAACTCGTCGCCGAGTTGGGCCCGAACGCACGCGCGGCCACCGCGGCCGAGGCCGCGGCGGCGGGGGACATCGTGGTCGTGACGATTCCCTTCGGCAGATACCGGGAGGTGCCGGTAGAGCCGCTGGACGGCAAGATCGTCATTGACACGAACAACTACTACTTCGAGCGGGACGGTCACTTCCCCGAGATCGACGCGGGGGAGACCACGGACAGCGAGGTGCTCGCCGCGCATCTGCCGGGGTCGCGGGTCGTGAAGGCGTTCAACTCCATCAACTTCGCTCACCTCGCCGAGCAGGGTCTGCCCGCGGGCGCGGAGAACCGGCGGGCGCTGCCGATCTCGGGCGACGACGCCGAGGCCAAGAAGGTGGTCACCGAGCTGACCGACTCGTTCGGCTTCGACGTGGTGGACGCGGGCCCGCTCGCGGAGGGACGGCGGTTCCAGCGGGACAAGCCCGCCTACGGCCCCCGGCTCACCGCCGCCGAGCTGCGCGACGCCCTCGCGCGAGGCTGACGGATCAGGCCGGGGCGAACGTCTGGCGGGTGCCGGTCTCCGCGGAGCGGCGGATCGCGTCGAGCAGGCCGTGCAGACGCAGGCCGCGGGCGAAGTCCGGCACCCGCCCCTCGCCCGTCCGCAGGTCGGCGGCGACCGCGCCGTAGAGCCCGGCGACGTTGCGCCCGTCGCCCACCGCGCCGGGCACCTGGACGTACTCCCCGGGAATCGGCAGCTCTTTCCACGCGCCGCCCGACGTCCCGTCCGCGCGGGCGGCGGTGGCCGAGATCGGAGTTGCTGGTCAGGCGGTGCTGGTCGGCCGGTCCTGGTCAGCAGGTCCTGGTCAGCAGGTCCTGGTCAGCAGGACCTGCTCAGCCGGTCCTGGTCAGCCGGTCCTGGTCAGTCGGCTTCAAAGGCGAGCCGGTCGGTCAGCCAGCGATGGAACTTGATCGAGAACCTCACCCAGTGGGCCACCATCGTGGTCAGGTGCTCCCTGGTCACGCCGGCCCCGATGTAGACCTGCGAGTCGCCGACGAGCCGGATCGTGCCGTTGTCCTGGGTGAACGCGTACACCTTCGGCCACATCGTGTCCGCGTTCCACTCGTTGAGCGCCGTGAGCAGCATCGGCTTGTCGTCCACCGAGTAGTTCCTTTCGTAGAAGGTCCGCACGGTGAACAGGTCTCCTTCCTTGCCGAACAGGAAGAAGATCGTGAGGTAGGCGGTGGAGATCGCCAGGTCGCCCTCTGTATCTATCGTGTGCTCGATGTCCAGCTCGTCGAGGATCTCCTCAAGGAGGTCCCGGTCCGGCTGGACGACCGCTGGGGAAGGCGTCACCGCTCCATCCTGCCGCATCGGGCGGTCGGCAATGAGGCGGATGTGACAGACGATCCGGCGGAGGAGTCCAGTGGCCACATCTCCACATCTCCGCCTGTCCACGGCTTCACCGCCCTGAACGGGGCAGGCCAGGCCCCCCTGACCGTGGGTGTGGGCGTGCGTGGTGGGCGGTCGTCGGAGTCGCCGTCTCGTGGAGACGCGTCAGCCCGGGAAGTCTCCGGGGGGCCCCGGGCGTGCGGCGATCCCGGCCACGAGCGCCGTGATGTCCCCCGCCAGGGCGGCGTCGAGCGGGGCGTGCCGGTTGAGCAGCCGATACCACATGACCCCGAAGATCATGTCGATCAACAGGTCAAGGTCGGCGCCGGGGGGTGGCGGCATCCGCTCCAGCACCGCACGCAGGGCGCCGCGCCGCGGGCCGATCAGCCGCTCCCGCAGCCGCTCGCCCAGGGCCGGATCGCTCTGGGCCTCCGCCATGAGGCCGGCCACGACTCTGCCGACCACGCCGTCCGCCAGCGCGAAGGTCTCGCGCAGGAACGTCTCCAGGTCGGTCTCCGAGGGAGCCCGGGCGCTTGTGACGAGGTCGGTCATCGCCTCCAGCAGCACGTCGGCCTTGGTGTCCCACCAACGGTAGAGCGTCTGCCTGCCGGTTCCCGCCTCCTCGGCGATGCCCTTCAGCGTCACGTTCGGATATCCGTCGCGCTCGCACAGCCGCAGCGCGGCCTCGAGTATCGCCCGGCGTGCCTGCTCGCTGCGTGGCCTCCCCACCATGCCGCCACTTTACAGGACACCGTGTCTCGATTTAGGGTTTCGAGGCATGATGTCTCGTATCAAGGAGAGTTCGATGAGTGAACGTGTGGTGATCGTCGGGGGCACGAGCGGCATCGGCCTGGCCACCGCCGTACGGCTGGCAGCGTCGGGCCGCGAGGTCGTCGTCACCGGCCGTACGCCGGAACGGCTGGAGCGGGCGGTCAAGGAGATCGGGGAGCGGGGCTCCGGTGTGGTGGCCGACGCCCGCGACCCGGAGGCGATGCGGGACCTGTTCGCCGAGGTTGGCCCGGTGGACCATGTGGTGCTCAACGTGTCCGGCCGGAAGGGGGCCGGTCCGTTCCGGTCGCTTTCGCCCGACGACCTGCGCGGGGCCCTGGAGGGCAAGCTGATCGCGCAGGTGGTCGCCGCCCAGGCGGCGCTTGCGGCGCTGCGGCGGGACGGGTCGCTGACGTTCGTGGCGGCGGCCAGCGCGAACAACGCGCTGGCCGGAGTGGCCGGGCTCGCGGCGGTGAACGGCGCCATCGAGTCGATGGTCCCGGGACTCGCGGTGGAGCTCGCCCCGGTCAGGGTCAACGCGGTGTCGCCCGGTGTGGTCGACACCGAATGGTGGGACTGGCTGGGGGACGACCGGCAGGGCGTGCTCGACGGGTTCGCCGCCGCCACCACGGTCGGCCGGATCGGCACGCCCGCCGACGTGGCGAACGCGATCGCGTACCTGATCGAGACGGGTTACGCGACGGGCACGGTGCTGACCGTCGACGGCGGCGTCCGCCTCAAGCCGAGCGTCCAGTCGTGACGGCGGCCCGCCGCGACAGGCCGTACGGCGCCGGGGTCAGTGGGGTGTGGTGCGGGCGAGGATGTGCGGCGGGACGGGATGGGCGGCGGCCTGCGGGTCGGTCAGGGGAGCCTGCCACGACCGGGTGAGCGGCAGGATCCCGGCCCACACGTCGTGCGGGTCGTCGGCGTCGTCTGGGTGGCCCTCGCGCACCTTGACCGACGCCTCGGCGAGCGGGACCGCGAGGATCGTCGTGGCGGCCAGTTCCTTGCGGTTCGGCTGCCGGGCGTAGTCCCACTGGCCGGGGGTGGCATGCTCGGTCAGGAGCCGCAGGGCGGCGAGCTTCTCGTCGCCCTCCAGCACGCGCGGGACGCCGTAGATCATCGCACTGCGGTAGTTCACGCCGTGCTCGAAGACCGACCGGGCCAGCACGAGGCCGTCGACGTGGGTGATCGTCACGCAGACCGTCGTGCCGCGGGTGAGGCTGCGGCTGGCCACCGAGCCGTGCACGTACAGATGGTCGTCGTCGTAGCCGTACACCGTCGGCACCACCATGGGATCGCCGTCCACGACGACGCCGAGGTGACAGACGAACCCGGCGCGGAGCACCGAGAGCAACACCTCCCGGTCGGTGCGGCCCTGCTCCCGCAGCCGGCGGTGCCGGGTCCGCTCGGTTGCCGACAGATCACCCATGAGGGGAATTCAACCAGTAAAAGCCTGCGGCCCGTCCGGCGGAACGCCGGACGGGCCGTCTCGTAGACAGCTGCGGACAACCGGCTCAGGCGGCGGACGTCGGCCCGGACGTCCTCGGGAACCGGATGACGTTCCCGCCCGTGTAGGCCTTGAGATCGACGATCTTCCGGTCCGTCCTGTCCCGCTTGGGCCTGCGGCGCAGTGCGGTTGTGATGTCCCTGACCTTGGCGAGCGACGGCACCACCGTGACCATGTTCGTTTCCCCCCGACCGTGATGGTTCCGTGATCTTTCCGGTATAGATATCGCAGAACCGGTAAAACGGGCGTAAAGCCTCCGGCGTCACACGCCTCCGGCCCTGTTCGGCCAGCCGGTCGCATAGGCACGGTTCAGTACGGAAGCGGCCGTCCGGAGGGGGTGCGCAGGTCGAGATCGGCGACGGGACGACGGACGCGGCGGGGCGTGCGGATCGTGCGACGTCTCATGGCGTTCCTCCTTCCATGATGTTAGGCAGACTATTCGCCCCGCGTGCCGCCGTCCTCCCGTTTTCACTCAGCCGGCTCGGCGGGGTCCGGCGCCACCTCGGTGAGGAGGGCCCGTTCTGTCCGGGCCCGGACAGAACGGGCCCGGTCAGAATGGGGGAGGCGAGGACGGGCCCGGTGATGATGGCACCGCGACCACCAGCCAGCCGGTCACGTCCCTGATCTCTTCACCGCCGTCGGCGGCCGTGGCGGAGCGCAGCCGCAGCCAGGCGTCCTGCACAACGTCCGTGGCCTCGTCGAGGCTGCCGAGCAGCCCGTACGCGACACCTCCTCAGGGTGTGACATCCCCTGACGGAGGAGTCAGGCCGACTCCCTCACGATGAGGCGGGTGGGCAGGATCACCGGGTCCACCGGGCCGCCTCCGTCGACGAGCGTGAGCAGCAGCCGTACGGTCTCCTCCGCGACCTCGGCGAGCGGCTGGCGGATCGTGGTGAGCGGCGGGTGTGTGGTGGCGGCGACCGACGAGTCGTCGAAGCCGCCCACGGCCACGTCGCCGGGCACCTGCCGTCCGGCCGCGCGCAGCGTGGACAGCGCGCCGGCCGCCATGAGGTCGGAGGCCACGAAGACCGCGTCGAGGTCGGGCGTGCGCTCGATCAGCCGGGCCATCGCGCTCTCGCCGCTGAGCTGGGTCCAGTCGCCGTGCTCGATCAGTTTTCTGGAGGCCTTCCTGCCGAGCACGTCGGCGAAGCCCTCCAGACGCTGGATGCCGCCCGGCGTGTCCATCGGACCGGTGATCGTGGCGATCTTCCTGCGGCCCTGCTCGACCAGGTAGCGGGTCATCTGCCGGGCGCCCTCGCGGTCGTCGGCCGCGGCGTAGGGGATCACGTTCTCCTTGCCGATCACCGCGCCGCAGGCGACGGCCGGGATGCGCAGCGACTCCAGCTCGTCCACGAGCGGGTCGCCCGCGTGCGTGGACATCAGCAGCACCCCGTCGGCGTGGCCGCCGCGCACGTAGCGCACCACCCGCTCGCGGTCGCCGTCGTCCCCGGCCAGCATGATGACGAGGGAGACGTCCCGCTCGCCGAGCCGCCGGATCGCCGTACGGATCGTGGTGCTGTAGTTGGGGTCCTCGAAGACCTTTTCGTGCGGCTCCGACAGCACCATCACCACCGACCCGGTCCGCTGGGTGACCAGGCTGCGCGCGTTGCGGTTGACGATGTAGCCGGTCTCGGCGATGGCACGGCGCACGGCGGCGTGGGCGGCGGGGCTCACGTACCGGTCGTCGTTGAGCACCCGGGAGACGGTGCCCCGGGAGACGCCCGCCGCCGCGGCCACGTCATGAATGGTCGGACGTTTCGCCATGGTCGTATTTTCCCCCCGCGGATCAGCGTGTTTCCCCGCGCCCATCAGCTTTTCACGGCCCCGCCGGACAGGTCCGTACGCCAATAGCGCTGCATCGTGAGGAACAGCGCGATCAGCGGGATGAGCGACAGCATGGTCCCCGTGATGATCAGGTTGTACAGCGACGGCTGGCCGGCGCCCGCGGCGAGCAGCGTGTAGAGGCCGACCGTCAGCGGGAACCTCTGGTCGTCGCCCAGCATGATGAACGGCAGCAGGAAGTTGTTCCAGATCGCGACGAACTGGAACAGGAAGATCGTCACCATGCCCGGCGTCAGCAGCGGCAGCGCCACCCGCTGGAACAGCCGCCACTCGCCCGCGCCGTCCAGGCGGCCCGCCTCCAGCAGCGAGCCGGGGACCGCCGCCTGCGAGTAGATCCTGGCCAGATAGATGCTGTACGGGTGGAGGATCTGCGGCAGCAGCACCGACCAGTAGGTGCCGGCCAGGCCCGCCTTGGAGAACAGCAGATACTGCGGGATCGCCAGCACGACCGACGGCACCAGGATGCCGCCGATGAGCAGGTTGAAGATCAGGCCGCGGCCGGGGAAGGAGTACTTCGCGAGCGTGTACCCCGAGATCGTGGACACCGCGGTCGACAGCACCGCGCCGCCCCCGGCGTACAGGAGGGTGTTGAGCAGCCAGAGCCAGAAGACGCCGTCGCGGTAGGCGAACAGGTCGGCCAGGTTGGACAGCAGCCCGGTGCCGGGCGCGAAGGTCGAGGTGGAGAACAGCTCGCCCTCGGACTTGGTGGACGCGACCACGACCCAGCTCACCGGAAACAGGGTGTAGATCGCGCCGAGCACGAGCACCCCGGTCGGCGCGAGCCCCAGCGGTCGGCGCGGCGACGGGCGGGCGGGTCCGCGGGACCCCGGCAGCGCGGCGGCCATCAGCTCTCCCCGAACGCGTGGTTCTTCACGACCCGCAGGAAGCCGAACGACAGCACGAGGGAGATCCCGGCGATCACCATGGACGTCGCGGCGGCGGAGTACAGGTCGCCGGTGACGAACGCGTCGCGGTACACCTTCATCAAGGGGCTCCAGGTCGAGCTGATCGTGTTCGTCAGCGGACGCAGGGTGGTCGGTTCCGTGAACACCTGGACGGTCGCGATGACGGAGAACACCGTGGTCAGGGTGATCGACGGCACCAGGATCGGGATCTTGATGCGCAGCGCGATGCCCAGCTCGCTCGCGCCGTCGATCCTGGCCGCCTCGTAGTACTCCCGCGGCACGGCCCGCAGGTTCGTGTAGAGCACCAGCATGTTGAAGCCGGTGCCGCCCCAGACCGCCACGTTCGCCATCGAGAACGTCACCAGGCCGGCGCTCAGGAACGAGTGCTCGCCGAGCGGGCTGAGGCTGGGCAGGTAGAGGAAGCCCCACATCAGCGTCGCCGCCACCCCCGGCACGGCGTACGGCAGGAAGATCGAGATCCGGGTAAGGCGGGCGAGCCGCACGTGCGCCGTGTCGAGCATGAGCGCGAACACGAGGGCGAGCCCCAGCATCAGCGCCAGCACGAGCGCGCCGTATCCGAGGACGCGCAGCCAGCCGGCCCACAGCTCGCCGTCGCCGACGGCGGCGGCGTAGTTGGCGAGCCCGGCGAAGACCTCCGTGCGGGCCCCCTTGCCGAGGCCCAGGCCGGAGACCTTGGTGCGCCGCAGGCTCAGATAGATCGTGTAGCCGATGGGCAGGGCCATGAAAAGCGTGAACAGCGCCATCGCCGGGGCGAGGAACAGGTAGGGCACGGCGCCCGCACGGCCCGCACGGCCGGCGCGGGCGCCTGTCTTCGTGGATCGCATCGTCACTGGGCGAGGGTGAAGCCGGACTTGCGCATGTCGGCGACGGTGGCGTCCTGCATGCCCTGAACGGCGGCGGCGAAGTCGGACTTGTCGGCGACGGCCTTGTCGAAGGCGTCTCTGTAGGCGTTGTACGTCACGTTGACGTTCGGGCCGAAGGTGAAGCCGCGGGCGGTGGCGCCGATGTCGGCCGCCTGCTTCCAGAAGTCGGGCTGGTTGGAGAAGTAGTCGGGAGCCTCGGTCATCAGCGCGGCGCCCTTGGCGGAGGCCGGGTAGACCGCGCCCTCCTTGATCAGCAGTCCGAGCGCCTGCGGATCGGTGTTCAGCCAGGTGGCGAACGTCGCGGCGGCCGCCTTGTTGGGCGACTTGGCGGCGACGGCGGTGGAGGAGCCGCCCCAGAAGCCGCTGTGGTTCTCACCCGCGTTCCACTGCGGCAGCGGGGCGACGGCCCACTTGCCCGCGGCCTTCGGCGCGTTGCTCGACAGCACGCCGGGGCCCCACACCGCCGACGGCCAGGTGAGCAGCCTGCCGTCGTTGAGCGCCTTGTTCCACTCGGGGGTGAAGTAGGGCATGCCGTCGATGACGCCCTCCTTCACCAGGCCGCCCCAGTAGGAGGCGACCTTCGTGGTGGCCTCGTCGTTCACCGCGACCTTCCACGCGTCGCCGCTGATCGACCACCACTGCGCGCCCGCCTGCTGGGAAAGCCCGGCGAACCAGCCTGGGTCCTTGCTGGAGAACGTGCCGAGGAAGACCTTGGGGTCCTTCTTGTGCACGGTGCGGGCGGCCTCGGCGTACTCGTCCCAGGTCTTCGGCACCTCGATGCCGTACTTCTCGAACAGGTCCTTGCGGTAGTAGAGCATCATCGGCCCGCTGTCCTGGGGGACCGCGTAGACGGCGTCGGTGCCGAGGGTCACCAGCCCCCAGACGCCCTCGCCGAACTCGGCCTTCGCCTGCGCGGTCTCCGCCTTCAGATCGGCGACCGCGTCGGCGGCGACGAAGGAGGGGAGCATCTGATACTCGGCCTGGACCAGGTCGGGCGGGTTGCCCGCCTTGGCGGCGGTGAGGAACTTGGCCGCCGCGTCATCGCCCCCCGCCTGCTTGCTGACCGTGACCTGGATGTCGGGGTGGGCCTGGTTCCACACCGCGACGATCGTGTCCATGTTCGGAACCCAGGTCCAGTAGGTCAGCTTCACCGGTCCGGCCGGCGCCGCGCTCTGGCTCGCTGCCTCGGCGGACGGCTCGTCGGAGCCGCCCGAGCAGGCCGTCGAGAGCGCGGCGGTGAGGATCGCGACCGCCGCCAGTGCTAACCGGTTCACGCGCATATGTTCCTCCAGGCAGGTGGGGGAGGGGGGCAAGAGGCGGATCTGTCTGGGAGCGTTCACAGACTGAAAGGTCCCTTCCATGCTGTCAATGGTCGTTACGCGGTTGTTAGCGACCCTCGCTGATCAGCGCTAATCGATCGAACCTTCTCGGTGGAACGGTTGTGCGCTACTGTGCACGTTCACAGAAGGAGAATCGAGGGGGGAGACGTGCCCGGATATCCCGTCCTGCCCGAGGGTCTCGCCTATGGCGGGGACTACAACCCCGAGCAGTGGCCGGAGAAGGTGTGGCGGGAGGACGTCCGCCTGATGCGCGAGGCCGGGGTGAACCTGGTCACCGTCGGCGTCTTCAACTGGGGACTGATCGAGCCACAGGAGGGCGAGTACGACTTCTCCCGGCTCGACCGGATCCTCGACCTGCTCCACTCGGCCGGGGTGTACGCCGACCTCGCCACCCCCACCTCCTCGCCGCCCACGTGGTTCCGCCGCCGCTATCCCGGCAGCCGCCTGGTGGACAGGGAGGGCCACGTGCTCGGCGGCGGCTCCCGGCACAGCTTCTGCCCGAGCTCCCCCGACTACGCCGCGGCGTCCGAGCGGGTCGTCGCCGCCCTCGCCGCGCGGTACGCCGGCCACCCCGCCCTGGCGATGTGGCACGTGCACAACGAGTACGGCTGGGCCAACGCCCACTGCTACTGCCCGGCGTCGGCCGAGGCGTTCCGGGCGTGGCTGCAGGACAGGTACGGGGACGTGGGCGCGCTCAACGCCGCCTGGGGCACCACCTTCTGGGGGCTGACCTACGGCGCGTTCGAGGAGGTCGATCCGCCCGCCGCCGCGCCGGTGGGCCTGCTCACCGGGCTCCAGCTCGACTTCATGCGGTTCTCGGTCGACGCGCACATCGCCTGCTTCCGCAGGGAGCGCGAGACGATCCGGCGGTTCAGCGACCTGCCCGTGACGACCAACTTCATGATCCCCAACTGCAAGCCCATGGACTACTGGCGCTGGGCGGCCGAGGTCGACGTGGTGGCCAACGACCACTACCTCGACTCGGCCAGGGCCGATCCGCACATCGAGCTCGCCATGGCCGCCGACCTGACCCGGTCGGTCGCCGGGGGCCGCCCCTGGATGCTGATGGAACACTCGACGGGCGCGGTCAACTGGCAGCCGCGCAACCTCGCCAAGCGGCCGGGGGAGATGCGCCGCAACACCCTCGCCCACGTGGCGCGCGGTTCGGACTCGGCGATGTTCTTCCAGTGGCGGGCCTCCCGATACGGCGCGGAGAAGTTCCACTCGGCGATGGTGCCGCACGCCGGTTCCGACTCCCGGATCTGGCGCGACGTGGTGGCGCTCGGCGCTGACCTCGGCAGGCTCGCCGGAGTCAGGGGCGCGCGGGTGGCGGCCGAAGTCGCCGTCGTGTGGGACTGGGAGTCCTACTGGGCGCTCGAATTCGAGTGGCGGCCCTCGGCCGACCTGCGCTTCCGGGAACGGATCGAGGCCTACTACGAGGCGCTGTGGCGCGAGCACGTCACCGTCGACTTCGTGCACCCATCGGCCGACCTGTCGCCGTACCGGCTGGTCGTCGCGCCCAGCTCCTACCTGCTCGGCGAGGCGCCGGCGAAGAACCTGCACCGCTACGTGGAGGCGGGCGGGCACCTGCTTGTGTCATATTTCTCCGGCATTGTGGACGAGAACGACACCATCCACCCGGGGCCGTACCCCGGGGCGCTGCGAGAGGTGCTTGGCGTGGCCGTCGAGGAGTTCCATCCGCTTCGCGAGCACGAGACGGTCGCGCTGCGGCCGCCGAAGTCACCCGGGCCCGAGTCACCCGGGCCCGAGTCATCCTGGCCCGGGTCGCCTGGGCCCGAATCGCCTGGGCGCGAGTCGTTCAAGCCGGAGCCATTCAAGCCCAGTGCGACCGGCCGGATATGGTCCGAGCGGGTGCGGCCGGCGGGGGCGCGGACCGTGCGGGAGTTCGCCGACGGGCCCGACGCCGGGCATCCCGCCGTCACCCGGCACGACCTGGGTGCGGGCAGCGGATGGTATGTGTCCACCGCGATGGACGCCGAGTCCGGCCTGCGCGATCTCGTCGCGGAGGTGCTCGACCACGCGGGCGTGTCCCGGCCGCGCGGCCTGCCCGACACGCTGGAACTCGTACGGAGGGGCGACCATCTGTTCCTCATCAACCACGCGGACGCGCCGGTGACGGTGGACGGGGTGAGGGGCGCCGGCGTGCTCGACGGCGCCGCGTACGACGGTTCGGCGACGGTGCCCGCCGGGGGCGTCGTGGTCGTCCGCACATGAGCGCCCGGCGTCGTGCCGCACCTGACGCGGCGGCGTGATGCCGGGGACCCGGGGGATTTCCGCTGACGTCCTCTCCTGACCGGAGGATCCGATGGTTAGACACCTGGCGGCCCTGCTGTGCGCGGCCGCCGCACTCCTCGCTCCACTCACCCCACCCATCGCCGCCGCCGCGCCCGCGCACGCCGCGGTTCCGGACACTGCGGTTCCAGACGCCGCGGTTCCAGACGCCGCGGTTCCAGACACCGCGGTTCCGGACGCCGCGGTTCCAGACACCGGCGGCCCGAGGCCGGGCGGCGGGCCTCCGCTCCCGATCCGGGGCGCCGACGTGTCGAGCCTCGCCAAGTCCGAGGCGCTCGGCGGGGCGTACCGTTACGCGAACGGGCGGCGGGGCGACGCGCTGGCGATCCTGCGGCACGACGGGCTGAACTACATCCGGCTCAAGGTGTGGGTGAACCCCGCCGACGGCTACAACGACAGGAGCCGGGTGCTGGCGGTCGCGAAGCGGGCCAAGGCGCTCGGCATGGGCCTGCTCGTGGACTTCCACTACTCCGACTCCTGGGCCGACCCCGGCAAGCAGAACAAGCCCGCCGCATGGGAGTCGCTGTCGTTCGACGAGCTGAAGCAGGCGCTCTACGACCACACCTACGACGTGCTGAGTGCGCTGAAGGCGCAGGGCACGACCGCCGACATGGTGCAGGTGGGCAACGAGCTCAACGGCGGCCTGCTGTGGCCCGACGGCCGCTGGGACAACTGGCCGCAACTCGCCGCCCTGCTCAACGCGGGATACGACGCGGTCAAGGCGGTCTCCGGCCGCACCAAGGTCGTGCTGCACCTCGCGGACGGCGGCGACAACGGCCTCTACCGGTGGTGGTTCGACAACGCCGCGGCCAACGGCATCCGCTACGACGTGATCGGGCTGTCGTACTACCCGTACTGGCACGGCACGATGGCCGCCTTCCAGGCCAACCTGAACGACGTCGCCGCCCGGTACGGCAAGCCGGTCGTGGTGGCCGAGACGGCCTACCCGTTCACCACGGGCGACGACGACGGCTGGGCGAACACCGTCGCATCCGCCGAGCCTTACCCCGGATATCCGGCGACTCCCGCGGGCCAGGCGGCGTTCGCCCGGGACCTGATGAACATCGTCCGGGCGGTGCCCGGCGGGCGCGGGCTGGGGGCCTTCTGGTGGGAGGCCACCTGGACCGGGGTGAAGGGCAACGGCTGGGATCCCGCCGACCCGGCGTCGGGCAACGCCTGGGAGAACCAGGCTCTGTTCGGCTTCGACGACCGGGCACTGCCCGCGCTGCGGGAGTTCGCCCGCCGCTGAGTCAAGGCTCCCTCGTCGTGACGACCTGACCTTGTCACGGCGGGGGTATCGGGGGCGTCCACCCATCCTCTCCTCAACCGGAGGACCCATGAACAGAGTCCTGGCGGCACTCGTCCTGTGCGCCGCCGCGGTGCTCCCCGCCGCGCAACCGGCGCATGCCGCCACCCCACTGACCATGCTCGGAGCCGACGTCTCCTCCGTGCAGCGCTCCCTCGACCTGGGCGCGAAGTACTACGACGCGAGCGGCGCCCAGAGGGACCCGCTGGACATCCTCAAGGGCGTCGGCGTCAACTACGTCCGGCTGCGGATCTGGAACAACCCCGTCAGCGGCTACAACAACAAGGCCAAGGTCCTGCAGTACGCCAGGACGGTCAAGGCCAAGGGGCTGAAGTTGCTCGTCGACTTCCACTACTCGGACACCTGGGCGGACCCCGGCAAGCAGTACAAGCCCGCCGCCTGGGCGAGCCACGGGATCGGCCAGTTGCAGACCGACGTCTACGACTACACCTACGACGTGTGCTCCAGCCTCAAGGCGCAGGGCACGACACCGGACAGCGTGCAGATCGGCAACGAGATCAACGTCGGCATGCTGTGGAACGACGGCAAGGTCGTCAACAACGACTTCACGAACCTGAGCCTGCTGCTCAAGGCCGGCTACAACGCGACCAAGGCGTGCAACTACGGCACGCAGGTGATCATCCACACCGCGGACGCGGACAGTGACGCCCACGCCCGCTGGTTCTACGACGGCATCAGGGCCAAGGGCGTGCCGTGGGACATCACCGGCCTGTCGTACTACTGCATGTGGCACGGCACGCTGTCCAACCTGTACAACGTGATCTCGGACGTGCGGTCCCGCTACGGCAAGCCGGTCGTCATCGCCGAGACGGCCTACCCGTTCACCTCCGACAACGCGGACTGGGAGGGCAACTCGGTGACGTCGGGATGCTCGGGGTACGGCCTCACCTGGCAGGGGCAGGGGGCGGAGTTCACGGCGGTGCAGAACACCGCCCGCAACGCGGGCGCCATCGGCGTCTTCTACTGGGAGCCGACCTGGTACGCGGTGCCCGGCAACGGCTGGGACCCGGCGAACATCAACGGCACCGGCGACGGCTGGGACAACATGGCCGTCTTCAACTGGACCGGCCACATCAACCCGAACGTCCGGTGGACCCCGTGACGGACTGACCATCGAGCGGGCCGCCCGGGGGATGCATCCCCCGGGCGGCCCGCCCCGGCACACCGGCCGGGCCGCGTTGTCGTGCGCTCACCGGCAGCGCACTATTCGGCGAACAGCTCGTCGACCGAGGTGATGACGGCGGCCCTGCGGACCCAGGCGTCCAGCTGGTCCGGGTCCTCGCACCGGCGGATGCGCTCGCGGGCGTCGTCGGAGATCTCCAGGCCCCGGGCGTCCAGCACGGAGAAGATCGACTTGATCTCGCCTTTCGCCTCACCTCTCACCTCGCCTTTGGCCAGCAGTGGGAGAAGTACTTCTCGCCGAGGTAGTCGAAGTCCTGAATGGTGGTCATCATCGCGCCGGATGCGCCACGGCCGAGAGCACCGCGAGCTCCGGGCTGGCGCGGGCCTGGTCGGGGTCGGTGATCAGCGGTATGCGGCCGGGGTCGATCGCCAGCGGGGTGATGGCGCCGCCCGGGCCCAGGTGGATCGTCCTCTCGCACCATCGGGCCGTCGATCGATCCGGGCAGATGACCAGCAGTGCGGTGTCGCACTTGTGCTGTGACCGCAACGTCGTGACATAGACCGGCCAGCTGAACCGCTTGCCGGCGTCCCGGCCCTGCTGGACCTCCACGATCACGGCCATCACCGCGGTAAAAAGCCCTCAGGGTTCGGGAATGGCTTCCCATTCGTGGCAGGGGCTGAGCGCGTGGTGCTGGTAGATCACGCCGACGGCGGGGTGGGACCAGCCGAGCGCTACGGTCGCGCTCTCCGTGTGCGGGACCGGCTCGCCGAGGTCGGCGGCGGTGACGGGCTGGCCGCCGGGGCCGCAGACACACTCCGGGCTGCCCTCGTGGCCGATCACGTCGTCGAGCGGCATCACGTGTACGAACCTGTCCATGTCACCTACCAAGCCGGGGATTGCCGTCACGTTACCCCAGACAGACACAAATCGGAACAACTCGGACAGTCCGAAGCGACTCCGAGCCATTGACCTTTGTTGGGATGGACGGCAAACTAACTCCAAATCGCCGGATGAGCCGATGGAGTGCCGCAATGCCGTATCGTCCCCCATTGATCGCGCGCGAGTTCTTCGTGGCGGATCCTCCCGAGCTTCCGGTGCGCGAGCCGGGGGAGGAGGGCCTGTCCGCGCTGACCAGCGCCGAGGTGGTGGCCTCCGACGGGAAGGGCGTGACGCTCAAGGGCTCCACCTCGGCGGAGGAGACGCTCGTCGTGCAGATCACGGTCGCTGGTGAGGGGGTGATCCGGGTGCGTCTGTCGGAGGACCCCGACGCGCGCACCCGATCCGCCCGCGCGATCTCGATGGTCACCCCCGGCGAGTACGGCGAGGCCGTCGTGGAGGCGAGCCACAGCCGCGTGATCGTCGACGCCGGGTCGCTGCGGGCCGAGGTGCGGCTGAACCCGTGGAACCTGCGCTTCACCGACCGGGCCGGCCGCACGCTGGTGGAGCAGGACCCCGGCCACCCCGACATCAGCGGCCGGCTGCGCACGCTGCCGTTCGGCCGCTCCACGGTGGACGGCGCCCCCGTCGCCTACCACGACACGTTCGTGGCCCCGGCGGACGAGGCGTTCGGCGGCTTCGGCGAGTCGTTCACTCCGCTCGACAAACGCGGCCAGCGCCCGCTCATGTGGAACTTCGACGCCTTCGGGGCCGAGTCGCAGCGCGCGTACAAGAACGTGCCCTTCTACCTGTCCAGCAGGGGATACGGCATCTGCGTCGACAGCGGCACGCCCGTCGAATTCGACATGTGCCAGTCCACGCACAGCGCCGTGCAGATCATCGTGCCCGACGACCTCGTCGACTACTACGTGATCGCGGGACCGACCCCCGCCGAGATCCTCGACCGGTTCGACGGGCTGACCTCCCGGCCGGAGCTGCCGCCGAAGTGGGCGTTCGGCACCTGGATCTCCTCGGGCTTCTTCCGCGACAGCCAGGAGCGCGTGCTGCAGCGCGCCACGAAGATCAGGGAGCGGGGCATCCCCTGCGACGTGCTCCACCTCGACTGCTACTGGCAGGCGGACGGGCACTGGTCGGACCTCCAGTGGGACCCCGAGACGTTCCCCGACCCGGCGGGCATGCTCGCCACGCTCAAGGACCAGGGCTTCAAGGTCTGCCTTTGGATGAACTCCTACATCTCGCACCTCAGCCCGGCCTTCGCCGAGGCGGCGCGGAAGGGCTACTTCCTCAGGCGGCCCGACGGCGAGACGTACGTCGCCGACACCTGGCACGGCTCCTACCCCGCCTGCGGCATCGTGGACTTCACCAATCCGGAGGCGGTGAAGTGGTTCAAGGGCCTGCTGCGCGACCGCCTGCGCGAGGGCGTGGCGGCGTTCAAGACCGACTTCGCCGAGGGCGTCCCCGCCGACGCCGTGGCATTCAACGGCATGACCGGCACAGAGCTGCACAACGTCTACGCGCTGCTGTTCAACGACATCGTCGCGGACGTGACCCGCGAGGTGAACGGGCACGGCCTGGTCTGGGCCCGCTCGTCCTACCTCGGCGGTCAGCGCCACTCGGCCCAGTGGAGCGGAGACTCCGACACGACCTACCCCGCGATGGGCAGCACGATCAGGGGCGGCCTCTCGCACGGCCTGTCCGGCATCCCGTTCTGGAGCCACGACGCGGGCGGCTTCAGCGGGACGCCCAGCCCGGACCTCTACATCCGCTGGTCGCAGTTCGCCGCGCTGTCCCCGCTCGTACGGTTCCACGGCACGACCACCCGGGAGCCCTGGGAGTTCCCGCCGCACGCCGAGCAGGCCGCCGTCGAGGCCCTGCGGTTGCGCTACCGGCTCATGCCGTACATCTATTCGGCGGCCGTCACTGCAGCCGAGACGGGTGCGCCGATGCTGCGCGCCCTGTGCGTCGACCACCCGGACGACCCGGTGGCCTGGCAGGCGGACCTGGAGTATCTTCTCGGCACCGACCTGCTCGTCGCCCCGATGACCTCCGCCGACGGCACCCGGAAGGTCTACCTGCCCTCGGGGGTGTGGGTGGACTACTGGACGGGGGAGGCCGTCGACGGCGGGCGTTACGTCACGGTGTCGCCGCCGCTCGACCAGATCCCGCTGTTCGTACGGCACGGCTCGCTGATCCCGGTCGCCGAGCCGGGCGTCACGGTGGCCGACGACCCCCGGGTCTCGCTGCTCGCCTTCGGCCCGCCGGAGGGCGAGAGCCGTACGACGATCAGGGACCTGGACGGGGACACGACGGTCACGGCGGTGCGGGACGGCGACAGGCTGGTCGTCACCGCCGAGGGCCCCAAGCAGATCGACGGCGTCGAGTTCGTGGGCCCCGGCGTCCCGGTCGTCATCAACTAGACACACCCCCCTGGAGAAAGACCATGTTCGCAGTAGGCAGGAGCGCGGCGGTGGCGGCACTGGCCGCGGCCGCGCTGGCGCTCAGCGCGTGCGGTGGATCCTCTGACGAATCCGATAGCGGCAGCGGTGGCTCCGCCGAGGGCAAGACCCTCACCCTCTGGCACTACGAGACCGGCAACAGCGCCATGGGCACCGCCTGGGCCCAGGCGATGAAGGAGTTCGAGGCGAGCCACCCCGGCGTCAAGGTGAAGTTCGAGGAGAAGGGCTTCGAGCAGATCCAGAAGACGGCGTCGATGGTCCTCAACTCCGACGAGGCGCCCGACATCATGGAGTACAACAAGGGCAACGCGACGGCCGGTCAGCTGTCCAAGCAGGGCCTGCTCACCGACCTGACCGAGCAGGCGACCAAGCGCGGCTGGGACAAGCTGCTCAGCCCGTCGCTGCAGACCACCGCGAAGTATGACGAGCGGGGCATCATGGGCTCGGGCAAGTGGTTCGGCGTGCCGAACTACGGCGAGTACGTGATGGTCTACTACAACAAGGACATGTTCGATAAGGCGGGCGTCGAGGTGCCCACCACGTTCGACGAGTTCACCGCCGCGCTCGACACGTTCGCGAAGAAGGGCACCACCCCGATCGCGATGGCGGGCGCCGAGTATCCCGCCCAGCAGCTGTTCTACCTGCTCGCCCTGAACAAGGCCGACCGCGCCTGGATCGACTCCTTCGAGCTCTACAAGGGCAAGGTCGACTTCCACGGCCCCCAGTTCACCTACGCCGCCCAGACCTTCTCCGACTGGGTGAAGAAGGGCTACATCGCCAAGAACTCGGCCGGGATGAAGGCCGAGGACATGGGCGTGGCGTTCATCGGCGGCAAGTTCCCGATCATGGTGTCGGGAAGCTGGTGGTTCGGCCGCATGCAGGAGGAGATCAAGGACTTCAAATGGGGCTCCTTCCTGTGGCCGGGCCAGTTCGCCCCGGGCTCCAGCGGCAACATCTGGGTCGTGCCGGAGAAGTCCGAGAACAAGGACCTCGCCTACGACTTCATCGACATCACGATGAAGAAGGAGACCCAGAACCTGCTCGGCAACTCCGGCGGCATCCCCGTCGCGGCCGACCCCGCCGCGATCACCGACGAGCAGAACAAGGAGCTCATCGAGAACTTCAACAAGCTCTCGACGCAGGACGGGCTGGCCTTCTACCCTGACTGGCCGGCTCCCGGCTACTACGACGTGCTCGTCGCCGGCGTCCAGGAGCTGATCAACGGCAACAAGAAGCCCGAAGAGGTCCTGGACGAGATCGCCCAGCCGTACGACGACAACCTGGCCGACATCGGCGGCTAGTCCCGGCGCGGGACCGCCTTTCCCTCCGACCCCGGCGGCGGGGCTACCTGACCGGTCTTCGCCGCCGGACCCCTTCCTTCTGGAAAGGTCTGCACGTGACTCCTCCGTCCCCTGAAGAGGACGGCTTCTCACCGGCCCCGACTGCGGCAACCGGAGCAGGCGACGGGCACGCCCCGGCCGATTCGCCCTACGGGCATGCGGAGACGGTGCCGGGGAAGCGATCCTTGCGCCGGGTGGATCCCGCGCCCGGCGCCGGCCCGGCCCGCCCGCGCGGGAGGGGTGGCTACTGGCTCTACCTGGTTCCGAGCCTGGTGCTGTTCCTCGCGATCATCGTCGTCCCGTTCCTGATGAACGTGGCGACGAGCTTCACCCGCTGGTCCGGCGTCGGCACCCCCACCTGGATCGGGCTCGACAACTACACCAAGCTGTTCAAGGACGAGCGCTTCTGGGCGTCCTTCGAGCACAACGTCGCACTGATCATCGCGATGGCCGTGGTGCCCACGATCATCGGCCTGGTCCTCGCCGCCGCGCTGTTCGACTACATCGCCAAGCGGTTCGGCGGGCGTACGGCCTCGGCGCTGCGCGCGGCGTTCTACCTGCCGCAGGTGCTGCCCGTCGCGGTGGCCGGCGTGGTGTGGGGCTGGATGCTCCACCCGTCGTACGGCGCGGTGAACCAGATCTTCGGTATCGAGGTCAACTGGCTCGGCGACCCCGACATCGCGCTGGCGACGGTCATGGCGATCATGGTGTGGTTCCAGCTCGGCTACCCGGTCGTCATCTTCATGGCCGGGCTCCAGCGGGTCGACCCGTCGCTGTACGAGGCGGCCGAGATCGACGGCGCCTCGTGGTGGCGCAGGTTCTGGCACATCACGATTCCGCAGATCCGGCCGGAGATCTTCGTGGTGCTGCTGACCTGCACGATCGCGGCGCTCAAGGTGTTCGGGCCGATCTTCGTGCTCACCAGGGGAGGACCCGGCTCCGCGACGATGGTGCCGTCGTACTTCTCCTACTTGAACTTCTTCCAGAAGGCCAACGTCGGGTACGGCTCGGCGATCGCGACCGTGCTCGCCCTGATCATCGTCGTGGTGACCTTCCTCTTCCTGCGAGTCCAGGAGGGCGGCCAGGAGCGTGACCAGGAGAGTGACTCGTGAACGCCGATCGCACCTTCCGCCAGCCGGGACGATGGGCTGTGCTCGCGGCACTGGCCGTGCTCGCGGTCGTGATGCTCTTCCCCTTCGTCATCGTCACGCTCAACGCGTTCAAGTCCCCGGCCGAATACTCCGCGGGCGGCCCGCTGAGCCTGCCCCACGGGTTCTACCTCGACGGGATCGTCGCCTTCTGGGATCGCGTCGACTTCGGCCTGAAGCTCTGGAACAGCCTCCTGATCAGCGGCGTCGTCGCGGTCGCCGCGGTGGTGCTGTCGATGCTCAACGCGTACGCGCTGGGCATCGGCAGGGTCCGCGGCCGGCTGTGGATCCTCGTGCTGTTCCTGGTCGCCAACACGCTGCCGCAGGAGGCGCTGGTCTACCCGCTCTACTACCTGTCGAAGGAGGTGGGGCTGTACGACTCGAAGCTCGCCGTCATCCTGATCTTCACGGTGATCCAGGCGGCCTTCGGGACCTACCTGCTCTCGTCGGTGCTCGGGCAGTTCCCCCGGGGAATCCTGGAGGCGGCCGAGATCGACGGCGCGAGCAGGCGGCGGATGCTGTGGGGCATCGTCGTGCCCATCAGCCGCCCGACCCTCTCGGTGCTGCTCATCTTCTTCTTCATCTGGACGTGGAACGAGTTCTTCCTGCCGATGGTCTTCCTCATCTCCAACGACAACCAGACCGTGCCGGTCGCCCTGGGCGTCCTGCAGGGCGAGAAGATGATGGACGCCACCATGTCCAGCGCGTCCGCGCTGCTCGGCATCATCCCCGCCGTGGCCTTCTTCCTGATCTTCCAGCGCACGCTGACCCGTGGCGTCACGGTCGGCGCGATCAAGTAACACCCCCGAACGAGTAACACCCCCCGAATAACGCGTCACTACCTGACCTGGAGGCGCAATGTCCCATCGCCGTTCGGCGATGCTGTCCGCGTCGGCGGCCCTGGCTCTGGCACTGAGCCTGGGCGCCGGCCCCGCGAGGGCGGCCGACGACTATCCGTTCCGCGATCCGTCGCTGCCGCTCGCCCAGCGCGTCGACGACCTGCTCAACCGGCTCACGCCGGACGAGAAGGTCGCGATGCTGCACCAGTACGCCCCCGCGATCGACCGCCTCGGCATCAAGCTGTTCAAGACGGGCACCGAGGCGCTGCACGGCGTCGCCTGGTCGACCGACTACACCAACAACGGCGCCGTGGTCACCGCCAAGGGCACCGTCTTCCCCCAGGCGGTCGGCCTGGCCAGCACCTGGGACACGGCGCTGATCAAGCGGGTCGGCTCCGCCGTCGGCGACGAGGCCCGCGGCTACCACGCCGAGAACCCCACCGTGTGGGGGCTCAACCTCTGGGCGCCCGTGGTCAACCTGCTGCGCGACCCCCGCTGGGGGCGCAACGAGGAGGGCTACTCGGAGGACCCGACGCTGACCGGCGCCATCTCCACGGCGTACGGCTCGGGCCTGGAGGGCGACGATCCCGACCACCTGAAGACGGCGCCCACGCTGAAGCACTACCTGGCCAACAACAACGAGATCACCCGCGACACCTCGTCGTCGGAGCTGCCGCCGCGGGTGAAGCACGAGTACGACGAGGCGGCCTTCAAACCGGCCATCGCGGCCGACGCGGCGACCGGTGTGATGGCGTCGTACAACCTCGTCAACGGCCGGCCGAACACGGTCAACCCCGACCTGGACGACGTGGTCCGCTCGTGGACCGGCCGGGCGCTGTTCAACGTCACCGACGCCGGCGCCCCGAACAACCTGGTCAACTCCGAGAAGTACTACGCCACCCAGGCCGAGGCCGACGCCGCGCTGATCAAGGCGGGGCTCGACAGCTTCACGGTGGACGACGCCAACGGCGCTCCGACGGCCGCGGCCGTCAAGGAGGCGCTGTCGAAGGGGCTGCTCACGCAGGCGGACGTGGACGACGCGGTCCGGCACCAGCTCGGCATCCGCTTCCGGCTCGGCGAGTTCGACCCCGACGGCGGGCCGTACGCGAAGATCACAAAGGATGCGGTCAACAGCCCGGCGAACCAGAAGCTGGCCCGCGAGACCGCGGCCAAGGCGATGGTGCTGCTCAAGAACTCCGGCGGTGCGCTGCCGCTGAAGCCCGGCAAGAAGGTCGCCGTGGTCGGCCCGCTGGCCGATGTGCTCTACACCGACTGGTATTCGGGCAGCCTGCCGTACAAGGTGACCCCGCTTGACGGGATCAAGGAGCGGGCCGCGTCGGTGGCCTCCTCCGAGGGCGTCGACCGCATCGCGCTGAAGGACGTCGCCACCGGGAGGTACATCAGCGCCCCCGCGTCCGGCGGCGACCTCAAGGAGAGCGCGACGGCCCCCGGCGACACCGAGCAGTTCGACGCGTTCGACTGGGGTCAGGGCGTGCTGACGCTGCGCAGCGTGGCCAACGGCAAATACGTCAGCCGGGCCAACTGGTCCACCCTTGCCAACACGGCCGACCAGCCGTCCGGCTGGTTCGTGCAGGAGCAGTTCACGCTGGAGCCGCAGTCCGACGGCACCTCCCTGCTGCGGTACGCCGGTTACGAGAC
This sequence comes from Microbispora bryophytorum, assembly GCF_043197435.1. NCBI lineage: Bacteria > Bacillati > Actinomycetota > Actinomycetes > Streptosporangiales > Streptosporangiaceae > Microbispora > Microbispora bryophytorum. Next base: position 133,540 of record NZ_JBICTF010000003.1, read on the forward strand.
GGCCTTCGACTGGTTCGGGCCGGACACGTACATCAAGACGGCGGCCGACGGCACGCTCAGCCTGACCACGGCCGACCAGGCCACGCACTACGCCAAGGAGGTCGTCTCCCGCGGCGTGGACGACGCCGTCGCCACGGCCAAGGCCGCCGACGTGGCGGTCGTCGTGGTCGGCAGCATGCCGTTCATCAACGGCCGCGAGGACCACGACCGCACCGACATGAACCTCGCCGAGGGCCAGGAGGCGCTGGTCAAGGCCGTGAAGGCGGCCAACCCGAACACGGTGGTGGTGCTGGAGAACAGCTACCCGACCACGATCAACTGGGAGCAGGACAACGTCCCCGCCATCCTGTGGACCACCCACGCGGGCGCCGAGACCGGGCACGCCCTCGCCGACGTGCTGTACGGCGACGTCAACCCGGCCGGGCGGCTCACCCAGACGTGGTACCGGTCGGCCGCCGAGCTGCCGGGCATCCTCGACTACGACATCGTCAAGAAGGACCGGACGTACCTGTACTACCAGGGCAGGCCGCTCTACCCGTTCGGGTACGGCCTGTCGTACACGTCGTTCTCCTACCAGGGCCTCAAGGCGGTGCCGAAGGGCGACGCGTACGAGGTCTCGGTCAAGGTGACCAACACCGGCTCCCGGGCCGGCGACGAGGTCGTGCAGCTCTACACGCATCAGCACAAGTCGCGGGTGAAGCAGCCGGTCAAGCAGCTACGGGCCTTCCAGCGGGTGACGCTGGCGCCGGGTCAGACGAGGACGATCGCCTTCACCGTCAAGAAGAGCGACCTGGCGCTCTGGGACGTCACGCGGAACAAGTGGACCGTCGAGAACGCGACCCACGACGTGCTCGTCGGGTCGTCCTCGGCGAACATCCGCCAGCGGGCGACGATCAACGTCAAGGGCGAGAACATCCCGCACCGCGACCTGTCGAAGACCACCCGGGCGGTCGACTTCGACGACTACTCGGGCATCCACCTGGTCGACGAGACCAAGGTGCGCGGCGACGCGGTGGCGGGCGCGAACGGCGGCTGGATCGCGTTCAAGGACGTCCAGCTCCGCAAGCCCCGCACGGTGACGGCCGGGGTGGCCGCCACGGGCGGCGGGACCATCGAGGTGCGCCTCGGCTCGCCGACCGGCGCGAAGGTGGCCGCGATCCCGGTCGCCGCGACCGGCGGGATCTACAACTGGGCCGCCGCGACCGCTCCCGTGGCCGGCGCGAACGGCGTGAAGGACGTGTACCTGGTCTTCACCGGCGACGTCCGGATCAAGGACTTCGCCCTGAGCTGAGGCTCCCCGCCGAGAACGACGGACGCCCCGCGCGCGTACGTGTGCGGGGCGTTCCGCCTGCGCGGGCGACGCGTGGGGCGGGCGGACTGATCGGCTCCGATCGGGCGGGACGCGTCGGGCGTCATGCGCCGGGGGCGGCCGGGAGCGGCCGGTGGCGCGTTCATCACTCCGTGTTCGTGCCGTGGGGAGTCCACGTGTTCTGGCGGACGTTGCAGGCGCGGGGCCGCCGCCTGCAGAAACTGCCCTGGGAGTTGCTGGCGCCGCTCACGCTGATGGTGGCCTGCTGCAGGCCGGCTGCGTTCTTCAGACTGCCGAACGCCAGGTAGTTCCTGACGTTCCTGCCGTTGCCCACGTTGATGCTGGACCGGTTGGCGTTGATGTCGCCGCCCTGCCCGCCGCCCGATCCCCAGCCGTGGGGGATCGGCGCCGCGATCGCGGATGCCGCGGACCAGGGGAGCACCGAGGCCGCGATCGCGAACACGGCCGCGGCGGTGAGCCCGGCCACCCGGGGGAGCGCGTCGCGCGCTGCATGACACACCATCTCCGCCGGCTCCGCTCCCTCTGACGACGTGGCCCGACGAGCTGGATACCCCGATGTGCCGTGTCTCTCCCGGCTCACGGCGATCCGCGCCGTACCGGTAACCGGTTCTTTGCCGGGCGGTGAGGCGGGTTCCGCACCCGGCGGGCGTATCGATCACGCTTTCGCTATTCTCCCCGATATGGCCGAATCGCTCAGGGGGACGCTGGCCTCGCGATACCACCTGCTGCGCCCGCTGGGCTCCGGCGGCATGGGCACGGTGTGGCTGGCCAGAGACTCCGTGCTCGACCGCGAGGTGGCGATCAAGGAACTCCGCCTCCCGGACGGCCTCGGCGAGCGCGAGCGGGCCGAACTGATCGCCAGGGTCATGCGCGAGGCAGAGGTCACGGCGCGCGTCCGGCATCCCGGGATCGTCGCCCTCCACGACGTGCTCCTCCAGGACGGCAGGCCGTGGATCGTCATGGAACTGCTGCACGGCCACGATCTCGCCCGGCAGATCTCCGCGTACGGGCCGCTGCCGTACCGGCAGGTGGCGGACCTCGGCGCCCGCCTGCTCGACGCGCTGTCGGCCACGCATGCCGGGGGCGTGCAGCACCGGGACGTGAAGCCGGGCAACGTCTTCCTCTCCTCGGACGGCCGGGTGCTCCTCACCGACTTCGGCATCGCCCGCCCCGCCGACCAGGCGTCGATCACCGAGGCGGGCCTGATGGTCGGCTCACCGGGCTTCATCGCGCCGGAACGGCTCGCGGGCGATCCCGGCGGCCCGGCCGCCGACCTGTGGTCGCTCGGCGCCACCCTCTACACGGCCGTCGAGGGCGTCGCCCCCTATCAGGGCTCGCATTCGGAGGTGATCCGGGCGACCCTCACCAGGGCTCCCCGTCCGCCGGTGCTCGCGGGACCGCTCGGCCCGGTGCTGACGTGGATGACGGCGCGCGATCCGGCCGCCCGCCCCGACGCGCCGACCACGCTCACGCTGCTGCGGCAGGTGGCCGACGGCGGCACTCCGGACCTCGATCCCCGGCATGGCCTGCGCATCGAGTCGCCGAAGCGGCGCCACCGGTGGTGGTACGCGGCGGGGGCCGCCGCCGTGGCAGGCGTCGCGGTCGCCGTGGCCGCCGTCGTGCTCTCCGTCAGGGCGGGCGAGCCGCCGCACGATCCCGTACGCCGGGTCTCGCCCACCTTCGACGGCGCCGTGGACCTGTGCCGGGCGCTCCCGGCCGGCGAGGTGCGGCGGATCGTGGGCGCTTCGGCGCAGACCCGGCCGGGGCCGGGGAAGACGAGCTGCCAGTGGACCGTGAAGGGCGGCGGCGTCGAGCTGAGCGCCGAGACCGACTCCGACACCCCCGCGCCGTGGGGGCTCGACACGGCCTCGGCGACCACGCTCATGGAAGGGCTGCGCAGGCAGTACGCGTCGGGGCCGAACGACGTGAGCTGGCTCTGGTACGAGATCGGCCTCGACCAGAGGACCCAGGTCATCGAGACGGCCGGACGGGACACGCCGGACGTGGCCGACGAGGCGTTCGCCGTCGACCTCGCCACGCCGGAGGGCAGGGCACAGGCCACCGACGTGTACTTCAGGCTCGGCGATCTCGTCGTACGGCTCCGGTACGCCGACCTCGACGTGAGCTCACCGGCCGCCCTGCGGGAAGGGGCGATCGCGGCGGCGGCGTCGGCGGCCGAGGGCCTGAGGGGGCTGGCCTAGCCGTGGACCTGCTCGCCGGGCGGTACCGCCTCGCCGAGCCGCTCGGAGAGGGCGGCGGCGGCACGGTCTGGCGCGCCCGCGACGAGCTGCTGCACCGGGAGGTGGCGATCAAGCAGCTGCACGTCCCGCCGGACCTGGACGACCGGCAGCGCGCCGACTTCCTCGGCAGAGCCGTCGACGAGGCCCGGGCCGCCGGACGGCTCACCCACCCGTCCATCGTGACGGTCCACGACGTCGTCGGGCACGCCGGGCAGCCGTGGATCGTCATGGACCTGGTGCCGGGCCGCTCCCTCGACAAGATCATCAGGGAGGACGGACCGCTCGCCTCCGAGCGCGTGGCCGAGATCGGGCTGGCCGTGCTCGACGCGTTGGAGGCGGCCCACGCCCGGGGCATCGTGCACCGCGACGTCAAACCGGCCAACGTCCTCATCGGGCCGGACGGCCGCGCCCTGCTCACCGACTTCGGGATCGCCGCGCCGCTGGGCGGCGCCGGGCACTACTGGCAGAGCTCGGCGGGCTCGCCCAACTACATGGCCCCCGAACGGTTTCGCGACGAGCCGGACGGCCCGCCCTCCGACCTGTGGTCCCTCGGGGCCACGCTCTACACCGCCGTCGAGGGGGAGCCGCCCTTCCACCGGAACATGGCCGCCGCGCTCGTCGCCGCCGTCCTGCTCCACGAGCCCCGGCCGATGACCCGGGCCTCGCGGGTGCTCGCATGGATCGTGCTCGCCCTGCTCGACAAGGAACCGGCGCGGCGTCCGCCCCCCGACGTCGTACGGCAGGCACTGCAGGCCGCTGCCGCGCCGCCCGCTCCCGCCCCCGCGGACCGGTCCGCCGGAATGTGGCGCTTCGTCGCCGTGGCGGCCCTGGTGGTCGTCGTCGGCCTCGCGGCGGGACTGGGCGCCTGGCTGCTCGTGTCCGGGAAACAGGGCGGCTCGGGGCGGTTCGCCGCCGTCCCCGACGCCTGCCGCAGCCTGACCAAGGCGCAGATCCATGACCTCCTCGGGGCCACACCGCGTGGGGAGCCCGCAGCCGAGGGGCGATGCGAGTGGAAGGAGCACACTACCGGCCACGACGGGGCGATCACGGTCGCCTACCGGTTGCCGTCCGAAGGGGAGGGGGAGGCGGCGGCCTCCCGCGACCTCGCGGGGGAGCGTGCCGCGCGGGGCGCCGCCGCGCGCGACCGGGCCGGGATCGCCGACGAGGCCTTCACCTGTGACTCCACCGACTCCGCCGACTCCGCCGACTCCACCGCCGGAACCACCGGGGCCACGGTCTGGTTCCGCCTCAGCAATCTCATCGTCGAGGTCGCCTACCGGCGCGCCGGTGACCCCTCGGTCACCCCGGCCGACCGGCGCACGGCCGAGCGCGCCGCCGAACTCGTCGGCATCGGGCTCGGGTGACCTCCCGCTCTGCATCTGTAGGAGACCCCCATGACCAGCGGTGACGACGCCTCCGTCGAGCCCGGACAGACGCCTCCCCCGGACGACGGCCCCCCGCAGGGCATGCCGCCGTACCCGCCGCAGGGCCATCCCGGCCCGGGAGTTTCGCCCTACCCGCCCGCGTACGGCCAGCCGCCCGGTTCCCCGCCGCCCGGTTCCCCGCCGGGCGGGTACCCCGCCGGTGCGCAGCCGGGTGCGTACCCCGGTCCTCAGCCAGGTCCGCCGCAGCCGGGCGCGTATCCCGCCGACTCCCCGCCCGGTTCCCAGTCGCCCGGCGCGTATCCCGCTGGTTCCCAGCCACAGCCTGGTCCGTATCCCGGCCCGCAGCCGCCGCCCGGCGGGTACCCCGCCGGTTCCCAGCCGCCCGCGTATGGCCAGCCGCCCGGTTCCCAGCCGCAGCCGGGCGGGTACCCCGCCGGTTCCCAGCCCGGTTCGTATCCCGGCTCGCAGCCGCAGCCGGGCGCGTATCCCGCCGGTTCTCAGCCCGGCCCGCAGCCGCCGCCGGGCGGGTATCCCGCCGGGTCTCAGCCGCCGGGCGGGTATTCCGCTGGTTCGCAGTCGCAGCCGCAGTCGCAGCCGGGTGCGTACCCCGGTGGCCAGCCGGGTCCGTATCCCGGTTCGCAGCCCGGTTCGTACTCCGGTCCTCAGCCCGGCCCGCAGCCGGGCGCGTATCCGGGTGCCGCGCCCGGTGGCGTTCCGCAGCCCGGGGGATACCCCGGCGCGCCGGCCGGCCAGGGTCGGCCGCAGCCGGGGCCGCCGGGGCCTCCAGCCGGGCAGCCGCCGCAGTCGCCTCAGTCGAATCCCTATCCCTATCCGTCACAGGGAGGACAGGGCGGCCCGCCGTCCGGGCAGCAGGGGCAGGGCTGGCAGGCGGCGACGCCGCCTCCGCCCGAACTGTGGCAGATGCCGACCCAGCCCTCCGTCCCGGCGCGGCGGGGCTGGGTGCTTCCGGTGGTGGCGGTGGTCGCCGTGCTGGTGGTGGCCGGGGGAACGTTCGCGTTCATGACGGTGCGCCAGACGGGAGCGCCCAGTAAAGCGAGCCCGACGGCGACGGCGGCGACGGCGGCCGAGAAGTCGGCGTCGGCCGCGCCGGTGGCGGCCACCGCCGACGTGTGCTCGATGCTCGACCCGGACGAGGCCGAGCGTCTCGTACCGCGGGCCGAGATCGACTCCTCGACCAACGACAACCGCAGCGACACCCTCGTGAGCTACGTCCGGTGGCAGTGCCGCTGGGCCAACCGGAACATCTCGTACAAGGACGTCACCCGCAGCCGCGAGATCACGGTCAACGTGTCCAAGTACGAGGCGCTCGGGACGACCACGGCCGTGGAGGCGGCGAAGATTCAGTACAAGGGTGAGCTCAGCCAGTACAAGTACGGCGCGGGCCACTCGGACACCGAGCACTACTACTCGGCGGTGCAGGAGTACCAGGGCATCGGAGACACGGCGGCCGCGCAGTACCAATGGACGCGGGAGGGAAAGCAGTACTGGTACTCCTTCGGCCAGGGAGTCGGCCGGGTGGGCGACGTGGTCTTCCAGGTGAAGTACGAGGCGAGCCAGAAGAAGAAGGAGGCCGACCTCCTGTCGACGGAGAGCACGCAGTCGATCACCGAGGAGAACGCCCTGCGGGAGGTGAAGGGCCTGCTCGGGCAGCTCGCGAAGTCCGTGACCGCCTGGCGTGCCGGACAGCCGCTGCCCTACCACGCGCGTCCCAAGCCGAGCCCGTCGCCGTCGCCCTCGCCTACCCGGATCCCCCTGCCCCGGGCCTGCGTGAGTCTCAAGACGCTGGCCGCCACCCTGGTGCCGGACACCGAGGGCGCGGCGGTGCGGAGCAAGGAAGGCCAGTCGAACGTCACCCAGTGCCAGTGGTGGAACGAGAAACTGCCGCTCGGCGGAGGCAAGGTCCGCTGGCGCAACCTGCGCATCGCCGTCCACACCTTCTGGGACGCGGAATCCGCCCGTTACTACCTCATCGACCAGCGCTCGAAGACCAAGTTCACGGCGAGTAGCGAGATCGGCGGCATCCGGTGGGGCAAGGTCGAGAAGCTGACCGGCTTCGGCCAGGACGCGTTCGGCCAGGCGATCCGGCAGCGCACCGACACGGCCCAGGGCAACCGGTACGAGATCTACGCGCTGGACGGCAAGAACGTCATATGGGTGCTGCTGTCCGGCAGCGACCGCCCGGAGAACACCCCGATCAACGCGCCCGACTCCGTGCTCATGGACCCGAAGGAGGCGGTCACCGGGGCCAAGTCCGTCGCCAAGGCCCTGCTCGACGCTCTGTGAGCCGGTGTTCGTGCAGGTTTGCGCGGGTATTTCCCCCCTCGACGTCGAGTCGACGGGGGGAAACCATGGCTACCTGTGAGGTCTGCGGCAACGATTACGACATGGCCTTCGAGGTGCACACCCAGGGGGTAGTGCACGTCTTCGACAGCTTCGAGTGCGCTATCAGCAGGATGGCGCCCGTGTGCGAGCACTGTGGGTGCCGCATCGTGGGCCACGGCTCCGAGCTCAACGGCCGCTGGTTCTGCTGCGCGCACTGCGCCCGGGAATCCGGTGCCACCAGGATTGTCGACAGGGAGGTCACGGGCGCCGCTGCCCGCTAGCGCGGGCCATCTTGACGGTTGTGAGGGCCTCCGAGCGGGATCCACATCCCCGGGAGGCCCTCATGCTGCCCGTCAGGACTCGAACGCGACCAGCCGGATGACGAGGAATCCATCGCCCTCGCGCTTCGGCGGCAGCGTGGTGCCCGGCACGGCATCGAACACCTCGGGGTGCTCGTCCCTGGTCACCACGCCGAACAGGTCGTCCGGCAGGGTCATGCCCAGCGCCGTGGCACGCCTCGTGGCGGCGTGGAAACTGCCGCCCGCCTCCAGATCGGCGGCGATCATCTCGGCCGCCGGCCGGTCGGGCACCCGAATGCGGGCCACTCGGGCTCGCTGCGGCCGGGCCGAGCGGGCGCGGAGATAGTCCTCGATCTCCCACACGAGCAACTCGCCGAGGTAGTGCGACATGTCCCTCTTCACGGTGCTCAGAATCACCTGTGGCGGTTGATTCCTGTTTGCACTCCGGTTGCTCCGGGGCTGTGTTCGCGGCGTTCGGGTCTGCGCCGTGTGGCCCTTCCGCCGCGCGGCGTGCGACCCGTGCGGCCGCGGCGCCTGGCCTTCCCCTCGCCGACTGAGAATCCGCCGGTGCACGCCCATCTCGCCGGGTGCTTGCCGCACTGGATTCGCATGGCGCTGCACGGTAGTGTTTTAGTTAGTTATGTAGCCAAACAAATGTCGGAGGGGCGAGTGCCACCAGGTCAGCCGGGAGGCGCCGGGACCGGTGGTCGTCGCCAAGCCGGGCACGGCGCTGCCCGAGGGTCCGTGCGTGCTACGATCCCGGCCGCCGTTGTCATGTCGAATTGCTGCAGTTGCGGCATGATGAGCCCGAGTGGGGAACGGGGCGGACATTGATCACATCGCACAACGGGCCACAGCCGGCCGACTTCACCGACGTACGGGCGACCAATCTCGCCGTCGTGCTGCGCTTCGTCCGGGAGAACGCGCCCTGCTCACGTGCCGACATCGCCGCCTCGACCGGCCTCAACAAGGCCACCGTGTCCAGCCTGGTCGCCGACCTCATCGACCGGCGCCTGCTGCGTGAGACCGGCCTGACCGAGCACCGCGTCGGCCGGCCCGCCACCATGCTCGTCCTGGACGGCTCGCCGTACGCCGCGATCGGCATCGAGGTCAACGTCGACTACATCACGGCGGTCGCGGTGGACCTCAAGGGCGAGGAGCTCCTGAACTGGCGGCGGTCCTTCCCCGGCGGGACCTCGAGCGCGGGCCAGGCGGTCGTGGCCATGGCGGCCCTCGCCCGGCGGGTCGTCAGCCGTATGGGCAAGGAGGCCAGGCAGGTGCTCGGCCTGACCGTGGCCGTGCCCGGTCTGGTCGACGTCCACGGGATCGTGCGGGTCGCCCCCAACCTGGGCTGGCGCGACGCGGACCTGGCGGGTGACCTCGCCAAGGCGCTGCGCGACCCCGGCTTCCCCGTGCTGGTGGACAACGACGCCAATCTCGCCGCCCTGGCGGAGCACCGGTTCGGGCCCCATCGCAACGCCGCCAACCTCGTCTACGTGACCGGTGAGGTCGGCGTGGGCGCCGGCATCGTCATGGACGGCCGGCTCAGGCGGGGCGGGCAGGGCTACAGCGGTGAGATCGGCCACATCGAGCTCGATCCCGCCGGGCCCACCTGCCGGTGCGGTCGGCGCGGCTGCCTGGAGGCCGTCGCCGGGGTGGGTGCGATCCTCACTCACACGGCGCCCGACGCCTCGCCGTCCGAGCTCGAACTCGAGATCGACGAGGTCGTACGGCGCGCCCGCAACGGCGAGCGGGACATTCTCACGCTCCTGGAGGATGTGGGACGCCACCTGGGCAGGGGGATGGCCGCCGTGGCCAACCTGCTCAACCCGGAGGTCGTGATCCTCGGGGGCTACTACGTGCCGCTCGCGCCCTGGCTCGTCGCGTGCGCGGAGGAGGAGATGTACGGCAGGGTGCTCGCCCCCGGAGGGGGAGGCTGCCGGCTGGAGGTGTCCACGCTCGGGTACGGCGCGGCCGCGCTCGGGGCCGCCGCGCGGGTGCTCGACTCCGTCGACTCGGGCCGCCTGCCCCCACAGCGCTGACCGTCCCATCCCGCCGTCCGAGCGCCTGGGGCCTGGCTTGGGCGCACCGGCACCGGAAGCAGCCAGCCTCGGGCCGGCGGCAGGCGTACCGATATCGAGGGGCCGCGAACCCGGCCGGGGCGCGAGGCGTCGAACAACTGACTGTCGACGAATTGGAACACGATGAACACTCGCCCGCTGTCCGCCGCTGTGCTCTCCACCGCGCTTACTGCCGCGCTTACTGCCGCACTGGCCGCCCCCGCGGCCGCCGCCGCTCCGGCCGGGACCTCCGCCCGGCCGAAGCCTCTCATCGGGGTCGCCGTCTACCTCTCCTACGGCAAGGGCTTCCCGATCAGCCGGTACGAGCCCGGCAAGGGCTTCACGAAGCTCGGCGCGATGCCGATGACGGGCCAGTTCTCCGCGTCCCCGGACGGCAGGAAACTCGCCTGGATCACCGACCGCGGCTACGTCCGGGTCGGGAGCGGCAGCACCGCCGCCACTGTGGCCAGGGGCGCCGCGGCCGGGTTCCCGTGCGCCACCCCGGTCTGGTCGCCCGACTCCCGCCGGGTGGCATACGTGAAGAAGGGCAACTCGGACGCCGGGTCGGTCTCGGTCGTCGGCACGGACGGCCGGGGCGGCAGGAAGGCGGGCACCACTCTCGGGGTCTGCCACCTGGCATGGTCGGCCGACGGCCGCTACCTCGCCGGGTACGCGGGGACGACCGAGGGTGTGTACCGCCTCGATGTGAGGACCGGCAAGGCGGTCAAGGTGAAGGGCGTCGGCCTCGCCAACCACGTGCAGAGCCTGTCGCCCGACGGCACGAAGGTCGTCGTGGCGCCGCTGTCGAGGAACGCGCCGGGCGGCGACGGCTCCTGGCCGGGGGGCTTCCGCCCGGCCGTGGTCGACGTGGCCACAGGAAAGAAGGCCGCCATCCCGGTGAAGGGCTCGCTCATCGGCGCCTTCTACCTGCGCGACGGCCGCCTGGTCGTCCGGGTCGCCGGGCGCGCCGCCAACACCCTGGTCGTGCTCGACAAGAAGGGCAGGCAGGTGCAGCGCCTGACCGAGCCCGCCGCGGCCAGGCGGCAGGCGCTGCTGCAGATCGTCCGCTGACGGGGGACTCCCGAGGCATCCGAGGGCGGGCGCGGACCGGCCGGAACTCCCGGCCCGCGCCCGCCCTCGCGCCGACCTCTCGCGCCCGCTTCCGCGCCGTCCTTCGCGTCCGCTTTCGCCATCCCTCGCGGGCTTTCGCGGGCCTTCACGCCCGCCCTCCGCAGGCCTTCGCGCCCGCTTTCGTGGTCGGCCGGAGTGGGCCTTCACGTGACAACGAGGTGATACCGGCGAGGGTCTTGACCTGAGCCGAGGATGAGGGCACTCTTCCGGATAAGCCCGGATTTACACGCCAGAAACTCGCGGCAACCCTTTCGAAGCGCTTCGATGTGGCGCTTCTCCAACCGAACACGCGGATCCTCGCGACGCCCTCATGGGGCGTCTTTTCGGCAGGTCATCGAAGCGCTTCGACGCGAAGGGTGAGTCTCCAGATGAACGAACCGGCGAGACACGACCAGGACCCGGCATTCCGGAATCCCGCGCTGTCTCCCGCCGAACGGGTGGACGACCTGCTCGGCAGGCTCACGCTCGACGAGAAGATCGGCCTGCTGCACCAGTACCAGGCGCCGGTGGAACGACTCGGCCTGCGGGTCTTCCGCACCGGCACCGAGGCCCTGCACGGCCTGGCCTGGCACGGCCCGGCCACCGTGTTCCCCCAGGCCATCGGGCTGGCGAGCACCTGGAACCCGGACCTGGTGCGTCAGGTGGGGGAGGCGACCGGCGACGAGGTCATGGCCTTCCACCACAAGGATCCGCAGAGCGTGGGCCGCAACGTCTGGGCGCCGGTGGTCAACCCGCTGCGCGACCCGCGCTGGGGCCGCAACGAGGAGGGCTACTCCGAGGACCCCTGGCTGACGGGGGTGATGGGCACGGCCTACGCCCGCGGCCTGCGCGGCGGCCACGCCGTGCTGAAGACGGCGCCCACGCTGAAGCACTTCCTCGGCTACAACAACGAGACCGACCGGTGCGTGACCTCCAGCGTCCTGCCGCCGCGGGCGCTGCACGAGTACGAGCTGAAGGCGTTCCGGCCGGCCGTCGAGTCGGGGGCCGCGGTCGCCGTCATGCCGTCGTACAACCTCGTCAACGGCCGGCCTGCCCACCTGTCACCGCTGATCGGCAGCCACCTGCGCACGTGGGCGCCCGACGACATCCTTGTGGTCAGCGACGCGTACGCGCCGGGCAACCTCGCCGGGCCGCAGGGCTACCACAAGGACCTCCCCGAGGCGTACGCGCACGCGATCAAGGCCGGGCTCGACAGCTTCACCCAGGACGACGCGGACACCGCCGCCACCCTGGGCCACGTCAGGACCGCGCTGGGCCGCGGCCTGCTGACCGAGGCCGACATCGACGCCGCCGCCCGGCACGCGCTGTCGATCCGGGTGCGGCTCGGCGAGTTCGACCCCGCCACACCGTACGACGACATCACCCACGACGTCGTCAACAGCCCCGAGCACCGGCGGCTCGCGCGGGAGGCGGCCCGTCAATCGATCACCCTGCTGAAGAACGACGGCCTGCTTCCGCTGGCCGCCCCGCGTACGGTCGCGGTGATCGGCCCGCTGGCCGACGCGTTGTTCGAGGACTGGTACAGCGGCACGCTGCCCTATCAGGTCACGGCCCTGGCGGGGCTCGCCGAGCGGTGCGAGACCGTCTTCTGCGAGGGCGCCGACCGGGTGGCGCTGCGCACCGAGGGCGGGTACGTCGGCGCGTCCGCCGACCCCGCCGGCGGTCCGCTGTACGTGGGGGGCGAACGCTCCTGCTTCGACGTGTTCGACTGGGGCGGCGGGGCGTTCGCGTTCCGGTCCTGCGCGAACGGGCGGCACGTGTCGGCGGGCGAGGACGGCGTGCTGGCCAACGACCAGCCGGGACCGAACGGCTGGGAGGTGCGCCAGACCTTCCGGATCGAGGAACGGCTGAGGGGCGTGGTGCTCCGCAACATCTCCTCCGGCCGCTACGTCACCGTGGCCGACGGCGTCGTCCGCACGACCGACGACCCCGACGCCGCGTCCGTGCTGTCGGTGGAACCTGTCGAGAGCGGCGCGGCCCGCGCCGCGCAGGTCGCGGCGCGCGCGGACGTCGCGGTCGTCGTGCTGGGCGACCACCCGCTGGTGAACGGCCGCGAGACCGAGGACCGCGCGACGCTGGCGCTGCCCGAGCGGCAGGAGGCCCTGCTGAAGGCCGTTCACGCGGCCAACCCGGCCACCGTGCTCGTGGTCTCCAGCGGCTACCCGTTCGCGGTGACCTGGGCGCAGGAGCACCTGCCCGCCGTCGTCTGGTCGGCCCACGGCGGCCAGGAGTACGGCCACGCGCTCGCCGGCGTGCTGCTCGGCGACGACGACCCGGGCGGCCGCCTCACCCAGACGTGGTACCGCTCGGCCGCGGAGCTGCCCGACCTGCTCGACTACGACATCATCGCCTCCGACGCCACCTACCTCTACTACCGCGGCCGGCCGCTCTATCCGTTCGGGCACGGCCTGAGCTACACCCGCTTCGCCTACTCCGATCTGGAGCTGTCGTCGGCCGACCTCGCCGAGGACGACACGCTGACCCTCCGGGTGACCGTGACGAACGCGGGCGAGCGCGAGGGGGAGGAGGTCGTGCAGTTCTACACCCGCCAGCGGCGCTCCCGGGTGAAGCAGCCGCTTCGCCAGCTGCGCGGTTTCGTGAAGGTGCGGCTCGCGCCGGGCGAGAGCCGTACGGTGTCGGTGGACGTGCCGGTCGCCGACCTGGCCTTCTGGGACGTGACGCGCGGCAGGTTCGTGGTCGAGGAGGCCGCGCACAAGGCGCAGGTGGGCGCCTCGGCGGGGGACATCCGGCTGTGCGCGCCGTTCCGGGTGCGGGGTGAGCGCATCCCGCCGCGCGATCTGACCTCGGGGCCACTGGACGTGGCCGATCACGACGAGTACGACGGTGTGGTGCTGTGCGACGCCGCTCTCGACTCCGGCGACGCGGTCCGCTCCACGTCGCCCGGATCGTGGATCGCCTTCCGCGACTGTGACTTCGGCGACTGTGATTTCGGCGGAGGAAACTTCGGGGGAGGGGACTTCGGCGGGGATCTCGCCGACGGGGGCCCGCCCGCGTGCGTGCTCGCGGTGTCGAGCGAGGAGGGCGGGGTGGTCACGCTGCGGCTCGACGACCCCCTGACCGGCGAGGTCGCGGGCGCGGTCAGCGTCCCGCCCACGGCGACCAGGCACGATTTCGTCGAGGTGAGCACTCCGCTGGCGGGAGCCGCCGGAGTGCGCGATCTTTATGTGGTGTACGAGAGCGAGGGGGTCACGGTGGGCGCGCTGGGCTTCGTCCCGGGGTTCTCCCGGTGAGGACCGTGACGATCGCCGACGTCGCCAAGCACGCGGGGGTCGCCGTGTCCACGGTCTCGTACGTGCTGAGCGGCAAGCGGGCGATATCGGCGACCACCCGGCAGCGGGTCCTGGACAGCGTGCGGGTCCTCGGTTATCACCCCAACGCCGGCGCCCGCGCTCTGGCGAGCAAGCGCGCGAAGGTCATCGCGCTGGTGCTGCCGCTGCGGGCCGGCATGAACCTGCCGGTCCTCATGCAGTTCGCGACCTCGGTCGTCACCACGGCCCGCAAGTACGACCACGACGTGCTCCTCATGACGGCCGACGAGGGGCCGGACGGGCTGCACCGGGTGGCGGCCAGCGCGCTGGTCGACGGGTTGTTGCTGATGGACGTGGAGATCCACGACCCCCGGGTGCCGCTGCTGCGCAAGCTCGCCGAGCCGAGCGTGCTGATCGGTTTCCCCGCCGACCCCGAAGGGCTGACCTGCGTCGACCTCGACTTCGCCCGCGCCGGGGCGCTGTGCGCCGACCACCTGGCCGATCTCGGGCATCGCGAGATCGCGCTGCTGGGCGCGCCGCGCGTGGTCTACGAGCGCGGCACCGGGTTCGCCGAGCGGACGATGGCGGGTTACGTCGAAGCGGCCAGACGGCACGGGATCGAGGCCGACGCGCGGCCCTGCGAGGAGTCCTTCGACGAGATCCACGCCGCCGTGAAGCTGCTGCTCGACGAGCGGCCGGGGCTGTCCGGGCTCGTCGTGCACAATGAAGCGGCCACCGGCCACGTGCTGGGGGCGTTGCGGATTCTCGGCAGGCGGGTGCCCGAGGACGTCTCGGTGGTGGCGATCTGCCCGGACGACATCGCCGAGCGGGCCAGCCCCGCGCTGACCTCCGTACTCATTCCCGCCGAGGACGTCGGCAGGCAGGCGGTCCGGCTGCTCATGGCCAAGCTGGAGGGCCAGGCCGTCCCCGAGTCGACGCTCCTCGAACCTCGATTGACGATTCGCGAAAGTTCACGATGACCTCATTTCCCGAGACATCATTTCCTGACGGCTTCCTGTGGGGGGCCGCGACCGCGTCGTACCAGATCGAGGGAGCGGTCCACGCCGACGGCCGCGTCCCCTCGATCTGGGACACCTTCTCCCACACACCCGGCATGATCGCCGACGGCCACACCGGCGACGTGGCCTGCGACCACTACAACCGCTATCTCGAGGACGTCGAGATCATGGCGTGGCTGGGGCTGAAGGCCTACCGGTTCTCGGTGGCCTGGCCGCGCCTCGCCGACCTGAGCTTCTACGACCGGCTCGTCGACGCCCTGCTCGCCAAGGGCATCACGCCCGTCGCGACGCTCTACCACTGGGACCTCCCGCAGACGCTGCAGGACACGGGCGGCTGGACCAACCGTGAGACGGCCTTCCGGTTCGCCGACTACGCCGCCGCCGTGCACCGGCGCCTGGGTGACCGCGTCAAGGTCTGGACGACGCTCAACGAGCCCTGGGTGTCGGCGTTCGTCGGGCACGGATCCGGCCGCCACGCGCCCGGGGTGACCGACCCGGCCGCCGCGTTCACCGCCGCCCACCACCTGATGCTCGGGCACGGCCTGGCCGTGCAGGCGCTGCGGGCAGGGGGCGCGGAGTCGGTCTCGCTGACACTGAACCTGACGCCGGTCCTCGGCGACCCCGAGCCGGCCCGCCTGATCGACGGGCTGGCGAACCGGCTCTTCCTCGATCCCGTGCTGCGCGGCGAGTATCCCGCGGACGTCCTCGCCCACCTGGAACGTTTCACCAAGGTCAACCTGGACGACCTGCCGACGATCGCGCAGCCGATCGACGTGCTCGGCGTCAACTACTACACGGTCAACCGGGTCGTCGCCGACCCCTCGTCGGAGGGGCATCTGGAGTATCCCGGCAGCGCGGGCATCGCCTGGGAGGACCCGCACGGCGAGGTCACCGAGATGGACTGGGAGATCAACCCGGCCGGGCTGGAGGACCTGCTCCTACGGCTGACGCGCGACTACCCCGGCACCCCTTTGATGATCACGGAGAACGGGGCGGCCGTTCCCGACGGGGTGTCCGACCCCGGCCGGATCTCCTATCTCGACGCCCACTTCCGCGCCGCCCGGTCGGCCATGGACCGGGGCGCCGACCTGCGCGGCTACTTCGTGTGGTCGCTGATGGACAACTTCGAGTGGGCCCGGGGCTACAACAAGCGGTTCGGGCTCGTCCGGGTCGACTACGACACGCTGGAACGCACGCCGCGCGACAGCGCCCGCTGGTATCGCGACGTGATCGCCCGGAACGGCCTGGCGGACTGAGGCGGCCCGCCCCTACAGGGCGGTCTCCACGCAGATCATCACGACCAGCAGGACGACCAGCGCGCCGAGGTGGGCGGCCGACGACCACAGGCCGATCGGGACGGTCGCCGCGGCCAGCAGCGCCGCGGCGACCCGTACGGCGGTCCGTCCCACCCCGAGCACCCGGCGGAACCACAGGTCACCGAGCAGGAACATCGCGGTGCCCCCGGCCAGCGCGACGGCGGGGCCGAGGCCGAGATGGTCGTGGCCGACGGCCTTCTTGATCCCGGCCGCCGTCGCGACGACCCCCAGCAGGATCGGGATGTGGGCATAGAAGTACGCGCCCAGGATGAGCCGCGTCCGCTGGACGACCTCGGCCCGCATCAGCGCGTGCTCGGGCCCGCTCTCGCCGCGTCCGAAGTACACCCACCACAGCGACGCCGTGAGGGCGAGGCCCAGCAGGGCCGCCACGATCAGCGCCGCGCCGGGGTGGCCGTCGGTCGCCCCGATGCCGATCGCCACGATCGACTCGCCCAGCACGATGATCACCAGCAGGCCGTGCCGCTCGACGATGTGCGCGGCGTGCAGGGGAAAGCCCTTCTGCCCGATGAAGATCGGGCTCATCCAGATCAGCACGAGGGCCGCAGTCCACAGCGCGTAGTTCCACGGCGCGTCGGCGAAGGCCGCGGCGAAGACGAGCGCGGTCGCGGCCAGGTTGAACGGCACGACCCGCGCGATCGCGGCCGTCGCCTGCAGGTAGAGCCCGCCGTGGACGAGCACGATGACGAGGTAGCCGACGGCGAACGTCACGCCGCTGCCCGAAAAGGTGCGCGGGACGGCCAGAGCCATGATCAGGAATCCGGCCATGCCGCACAGGATGAGCACCCGCCGGGCCGCGCGCTCCGGCGGCACGGTGTTGGTGAGCCAGGCGTAGCCGGAGTACATCCACCAGAGCAGACCGAAGATCAGGACGGCCTGCACGGTGCCCTGGCCGGCGAACCCCTCCCCGTCCTGCCGGGTGAAATCGCCCACCAGCAACGACGTGAGCTGGGTGATCGTGAAGACGAAGACGAGGTCGAAGAAGAGCTCGATCGTGGAGACGCGCAGTTCGGCGTCCGGAGCGGTCGGTTCGACACGCTCGGCGAACCAGCGGGGGAGATGCATGGCGAATATTGTGCCGGTCCGGCTGCTTTCTTGATTACACGTTTTCACGCGCTCCGCGGGCCGGCGGCAGCACCTGGCCGCCGAGCCCCGGGAACACCTTGGCGACCTTCGCGGTCAGATAGTCGCCGTACGTGCCGGAGAAGGCCCGCAGGTCGAGGCCGTCCCAGCGGGCGCGGCCCCCCTCGCGGGCGGGCAGAGAGGGCAGCGGCGGCACCTCGCAGTCCCAGCCCGGGTCGAAGAAGAAGGGGAAGGACAGCCTGCCGCGGCCCGTGCAGTTGCGCACGCGGTGCGGCGTCGACCGATACAGGCCGCCGGTCAGCTTGTCGAGCATGTCGCCGATGTTGCAGACCAGCGTGCCCGGTATGGGCGGCGCCTCGATCCAGCCGCGGGCGGTGTGCACCTGGAGGCCGGGATTGTCGTCCTGCAGCAGCAGCGTCAGCAGGCCGTAGTCGGTGTGCTCGCCGACCCCCCACTCGTCCGGCTCGGCGTACGGCGGGGGCGGATAGTGGAAGATCCGGAACAGGGTTGTGGGCGTGGCCGTGTAGCCGGCGGCGAAGTAGTCCTCGTCGAGTCCCAGGCTCAGCGCCACGCCCCGCATGACCGCCTGCCCCACGTGGGTGAGGGCGTCCATGTACGTCAGCACGGCCGGGCGCAGTTCGGGCACCTCCTCGGGGAAGAGGTTGCGTCCGTGCAGCGGCCGGGGATCGTCGGCGTCGAGCTCGGCGCCGAAATAGAGGCCCTCCTTGAGGTCGGGCCGGCCGGAGGTGAGCTCGCCGCCCACGGGGAAATATCCGCGCCAGGCGCGCCCGCCCCGCTCCATGGAGATGCGCGACCTGTGCTCCTCGGGCAACCGGAAGAAGCGCGCCGCGGCGTCCCTCAGCTCCGCGATCAACGCCTCGGGCACCCCGTGGCCGCTGATGTAGAAGAAACCGCTGTCCAGGCAGGCGGCCTCGATCCGGCGCGCGACCTCGGCGCGCTCCCGGCCCGCCCCGGGGCCGGTCCCGGAGCCGGTGAGGGCGGCCACGTCGATCACCGGCAGTGGTCCGGCGGCGTTCATACCCACATCCCACCATCCGGGAGGCCGGTCGGGAAGGCTCCTTTACCTGCTTGCCGGTCGTCTTGCGCGGGTCGGCATTTCTGTCCGTCAGTACCATCTCGTCCAGTTTGTCTCGTTACCGGTTAATAACGCCCTGAAGAGTAGATTTCTTACGCACGGTCAGTAGGGGCGCATCGTAAGTGGGCGATCACGTGGGTTTCGGGGATCGTTGGTCGGTCAGGAGTCGCATCGCGCTGTTCACCGGCACGGTGGTCGCCCTGCTGTGCATCGCGTTCTCGGTCGTTCTGCTGTGGTCCCTGCACGTGGCGGCCCGGGAGACCCTGCTGCAGGAGGTGACGGCCGCCGGCGGCCGGGTCGCCTACCTCGTGGACCACGACCAGGTGCGGAGCGTGCTGCCCCCCGAAGGACGGAACCGGCTCATCCAGGTCGTGGACCCGCAGGGCAGGGTGCGCGCGGCGACACCGGCGATCGCCGGAAAGCCGGCCATGGCGACCTTCCGTCCCCCGGCGCCGCTCCGCAAGGCCGCGCGGGAGGTCTGCGGCGGTGTCTTCGGCGCCGGC
This sequence comes from Microbispora bryophytorum, assembly GCF_043197435.1. Classification (NCBI taxonomy): domain Bacteria; kingdom Bacillati; phylum Actinomycetota; class Actinomycetes; order Streptosporangiales; family Streptosporangiaceae; genus Microbispora; species Microbispora bryophytorum. The sequence continues at coordinate 152,632 of NZ_JBICTF010000003.1, forward strand.
CGGTGCCACATCGTGGTCGCGCAGCAGGTCTACGACGACGGCGGAGACTGGACCGTCTACAGCGCCGCGCCGGTTCAGGGATTCGACGCGCCGCCGGCCCTGCTGGCCGGTCTGGTCGTGGGATCGGCGCTCGTCACGGGCGCCATCGCGTACGGCACGCGGCGCAGTGTGAACCGGGCGCTCGTGCCGGTGCGGGCCATCAGGGCCGAGCTCGACGAGATCAACGCCTCGGACCTCGGGCGACGGGTGCCGGTCCCCCAGGCCAAGGGGGAGATCCACGACCTCGCGCAGAGCGTCAACTACACGCTGGACCGGCTGGAGGAGACGCTCGAACAACAGCGGCGCTTCACCTCCGACGCGTCCCACGAGCTGCGCAGCCCGATCACCGCGATCCGCGCGCAGGTGGAGGACGCGCTGCTCGCCCCGCAGGAGTCCGACCTGCGGGAGATCGGGCCGGCCGTGCTGAAGAGCCTCGAACGGCTCCAGGCGATCGCCTCCGACCTGCTGACGCTGGCCCGTCTCGACGCGGGCGCGCCCTGCGAGCGCGAATCGCTGGACCTCGGCCGGCTCGTGGCGGCGGAGCTGGACGTCCGCCGCCCGGTCAGGAGGGTCGTCTCGCGGCTGTATCCCGGTGTGATCGTCCGGGGGGACCGCATCCGGCTGGGCCGCCTGATCGCCAACCTGCTCGACAACGCCGAGAGGCACGCCGTCACCACCGTGCATCTGGAGGTGCGGCGCGAGGACCCGCCCGACGGCGACCCCCGGTTCCGTTTCGGCCTGGCCGTGCTCGAAGTGCTCGACGACGGCGCGGGGATCGCGCATGACCAGCGGGAGTTCGTCTTCCAGAGGTTCACCCGGCTCGATGCGGCCCGCAGCAGGAACATCGGGGGCGCGGGCCTGGGCCTGCCCATCGCCCGGCAGATCGCCGAAAGCCACGGCGGCAGCCTGACGATCATCGACAGCTCGCGCGGCGCGCGCTTCCTCGTGTGCCTGCCGCTCTCCCGGGAGCCCTGACCCCTCCTCCGCCACAAGACCCGACCCGGCGCGGCCCGGCCTGGCCTGGCCCGATCCGGTCTGGCCCGGTCCGGCCCGACGGTCCGGTCCGACTCGGTCTGGCCCGGCCCGGTTCCGGTCTGGGTCGGCCCGGTCCGGGTCGGCTTGGTCCGCACGGCATGGTCTCCGCTCAGCGGGCGGGGGGCGCCTCGGCCCGGCTCTCCGTGGTCGTGTCGTCCTCCCGCCGCGTACGCCGCTGCCGGGGTGTGGCCTTGCGCACCGCCGTCGTGGCCGGAGCCTCCTCACCGGGCCGGTCCGCGGCCGTCCCGGTGGCGGTGGGGCCCGCATTTCCGCCGCCTGCCGGGCGCGGCTCCGGCGCTCCGGGCGATTCGGGCGCTCGGGGCGCTCCCGGTGAGCCGGGTGAGCCGGGCGCTCGGGGTGTTCCGGGTGCGCCAGGCGAGCCGGTGGAGGGGGTGGGCCTCGACTGCCGCTCGCCCGAAGCGGGCCCGGGCGGGGCGGGCCGGGCCGGGGATTCGCCCGCGCCCGGTTCGCCGGGCCGTGGGGGGCGCAGCGCCGCGATGACCGCGTCGGCCTCCGCCTCGGCGGCGAACTCCCCGGCCGCCTCGGCCTCGCGCCGTTTTATGACCACCATGTGGTCGACCGAGATCCGGCCCGCGCCGGTGACGGCCAGCAGCACGGAGGCGGCCCCGAGGGCCACGATCAGTTCGATGTCGCCTCCGGTCAGCGGCAGGCCGCTGTCCCCGGCCGTGACCACGAACACCGCGAGGGCCTCGGCGAACAGCAGCAGCCCGATGACCGGCACGGCGAGGCCCGCGATCAGCAGCGCGCCGCCCACCAGCTCGGTCAGCATGGTCACCGGTGCCCATACGTGGGGCAGCGGGGCCTGGAGCGCGGTGAACTGGTCGGCGGTGGCGTTGAGGCCGGCTTCGAGCTTCTGCCAGCCGTTGGCGAAGAAGATCCCGCCGACGCCCATGCGGGCGGCCAGCGAGGCTAAGTCGTGCAGGGTTCTCTTCACGGCTTCTCACTCTGGGTGGGGGGTGACTTGCCCGGACACTTCCCCGCCTGCGCCGCCCTCATGCGCCGGCCGGCTCAGGTCCGTACGCCGCCGGGCTCTTCGGCGTCGGCGCTCGCGGGGGTGGAACCGTGACGGGGAAGCAGCAGGGCCACGGCCAGCGCGGTGAGTGCGAGCAGGGCCACGCTGACGACGATCGTGGAGTGCAGGGCCGTGACGAATGCCATGCGGGCGGCGTCCAGCAGCTCGGCTCCGGACGCGCCGGTCTCGCCGGCCACGTGCGCGGCCGCGGCCAGCGACTCACGCGCCTGTGCCATGAGCCCGGCCGGGACCCCCGGGACGGTCGTGAGAGAGGGGGCGTAGACGATCGTGGTGATCGTCCCGAGGACGGCGATGCCGAGACCCGCCCCCAGCTCGTAGGCCGTCTCCTCGATCGCGGCGGCGCCGCCGGCCCGCGACTCCGGCACGGTGGCCATGATCGTGTCCGACGCCGCCAGCAGGGCGACCTCGACCCCGAAGCCGATCCCCACGAAGCAGACTGCCAGCATCACCGGATGCGGCTCGGTGCCCCAGGCCAGCACCGGGGTGAGGGACAGCGCGGTCAGGGCGAGACCGCCGCCGACCGTCGCGCGCAGCCCGACGTGCCCCAGCACGTGGGCGGCGGCCAGGCCGCCCGCGATGGCCGCGACCATGAGCGGCAGCATCCGCACGGCGGCCTCCAGAGGAGACAGCCCCAGCACGAGCTGGAGATACTGCGCGAGCATCAGCTCCAGCCCGACCAGCGCGAAGATGGCCAGCAACACGCAGCCGACGCCGGTCGCGAAGCCGCGCTGGGCGAACAGCCCGACGTCGAGCAGGGGGAACGGCAGCCGCCGCTGCCGCCGCACGAACCAGACGAGCAGCGCGACGCCGCCCAGGAGCACGGCCAGCGAGAGCCCGCGGCTCAGGCTGTGCCCCGACCCCGCCTCCTTCAGCCCGAACGCGACGGCCAGGATGCCCAGGGTGGACAGCACCGCGCTCAGCGCGTCCCACGGATGGTCGGCACGCCGCGACGCCGGCAGGATCCGTACGGCGAGCGGCAGCGCGACCAGCAGCAGCGGCACGTTGATGAGGAAGACCGCGCCCCACCACAGGTGCTCGACGAGGACTCCGCCGATCAGCGGTCCGACGGCCGCTCCCGCGGCGGCGACGGCGCTCCACACGCCGAGCGCGATCGCCCGCTCCCGCCGGTCGGTGAACACCTGCCGGATGATCGAGAGCGTCGCCGGCATGATCATCGCGCCGCCGACGCCCAGGAAGGCCCGCGAGACGATGAGCGCGAGCGGGGTCGCGGCGAACGCGGCCGACAGCGAGGCCAGGCCGAACACCACGTAGCCGCCCAGCACGAAGGGCCGCCTGCCGTACCTGTCGCCCAGCGTGCCGAACGTCACCAGCAGCGGCGCGACGACCAGCGAGTAGCTGTCGATGATCCACAGGAGCTGCACGGACGACGGCTCCAGGGCCGCGGTGAGCGCCGGGACGGCGATGTGCAGCACGGTCGCGTCGACCGCGATCAGAAGCAGGCTGAAACACAGGAGCACGAGCACCGACCACCGGCTCGCGCGGTGATCCCGCTGGGCGTCTGCGGTGCGGACGGCGGCGGACTCGACCGAAACCATGATCATAGTCCGTTCAGTGCTCCTGCCCCAAGATCCCGGCCCGCTGGAACATGCGTGGCAGCTTAGGCCATGCGAAGCGGATCTCTCAGCCCTTCGGGCGATGTCGGGAACAAATCGCCAGATCCCTATCTCCGCAGGTGATCAAGTGGGGCGATCCGCCTCTCTAGAGAGCCATAGGTATATGTCCCGCGTCTAGGCAAGCGGCCGAACGCAACGGATCATGCGGTCGTGGGGAGCGATATCGACGGAAGTCATATGTCCCCGGTGCCGCCCCCGCTCGACCGCTTCGACCCTCGCGCCTGGTGCGCCGTCGCGGTGGCCCGGCTGTCGCACGACCAGCCGGAGGCGGCGCTGGAGGCGGCGCGCCAGGCGATCGGCCGCGATCCGCAGGACGAATGGGGGCATCGCCTGGCCGGCGCGGCCCTGGAGCGTCTCGGCCGCGACACCGAGGCGGTCGCGGCGGCGCGGGAGGCCGTGCGGCTCGCGCCCGGCTCCTGGGCGGCGCGGCTGCGGCTCGCGAGCGCGCTGCGACGGATCCCCGGACGGTGGCGGGAGGCGTGGGCGGAGGCCCGGCGCGCCGTCCGGTTCGCTCCCGACGAGCCCGACCCGCACGTGCTGTGCGGTGACCTCGCGCTGCTGCGCGGCGACCACGACGGGGCGGCCCGGGCATACGGCGCGGCGCTGCGCAGGCGCCGGGACCACCCGGCGGCGTGGGTGAACCTCGGCCTCACGCTGCTGCGCTGGCGGCGGCCGCGCGACCACCACGACCCCGCCTGGGAGGCCGACCCGCGCGAGACCGGCCGGGCGCGGCGCGCCCTGGAGACCTGGTCGCGACAGGTGCGCGTGATCCTCGCGGTCGCGGCGGCCGCGGTCTGCGCGGCCGTCGTGCTGGCCGGCCTGGGCCTTGTCCCCGGCATGCACGGGGAGGTGCGGATCGGCGGCGCGCTGGCGCTCGCGGCCGTCCTCGTGGTCTGCGTCCGGCAGGCCGCGCGCGTGGGCGCCTGGGCCTACGTTCCCGGCATGCTCCGGCGCGACCTGCGGCTCGCCATGTCGGTCGCGCTCGGGCTGCTCGCCCCGGCGGCGTACGTGGCGGGACTGGCCACGCTGCCGGAGCCGAGGCCGGGGGCGCTGCAGGAGGTGGGCGAGGTCTGGGCGGGGGCGATCGGGTTGGTGCTCCTGAACCCCGCCGCGGCGCTCGCCGTCAGGCTCCTGGCCGAGACGTGGCGGGGACGGCCGCTCGCCGCTCTTCGGCGGTTCGCCGCCGCGCTGCCCGTGCCACCCGCACCATCTGTGCCACCCGCGCCGCCCCCGCCGCTCGGCCCGGGCGCCGCCGACCGGGCGGCGACGCGCGACATCGCCGTCGCGTTCTGGATCGTCGCGGCCCGAGCGTGGCAGGCGACCGCGGCGCTCATGCTGGTGCCCAACGCGGCCGGCGTGCCCCTCGCCGCCGTCGCGTGCCTGGCCGTCCCGGCGGTGCTGCTGCGGGCGCGGGCGACGGGCGCGCCGCGGCCGCGCGACCGGTGGCTGGCCGCGGCGCTCACCGCTCCGGCCGTCGCCGCCCTCTGCGCCGCGGGCGCGGGTGTGGCGACGGCCCTCGCGGGACCGGACCCCGCCGTCGTGGCCCTGTGGCGCTGTGCCTGGGGCGCGCTGGCGCTTGGGGCGGCCGCCTTCGCGGTGCGCGCCACCCGGGCCTGGTGGCGCGGCGGGCCGGGCCCGTGGCGCGCCTCGCTCGTGCCGTCGGAGTCGCGCGGCAGGTGGATCCCCGGTGACCTGACCCCCTCGGCGGGTCTCAGCGAGGAGGTGCGGCACGCCGCGGCCTACTCCAGGAACGTGGTCCTCGCCTGCACCGGGGCGGACGGCCCCCGCGCGCTCGCGGTGAGCGCCGTGACCTCGGTGACCCCGGCGGGCGACTTCCGCCTCATCGCGGGCGATGAGGCGTGGGAGGCGGTGCGGCGCGATCCGCGCGTGGTCCTCTTCGTGGGGGATCCGCGATTCTGGGCAGAGGTACGGGGCGTCGCCGTGCCGGACGACGACGTGCTGCGGGTCACGCCGCGGCAGGTTCTGATGCGCGAATACCCCGGACGCCACCAGGCCCGCACCCGGTAGCCGCGTACCGCGTACCTCGGGCGGGCGGTCCGTTCCGGCGACGTGCGTCGTCACCGCGCCGCATGGGTCCACCCATTCCGTTCGCACGTGCGGTATAACCGGGGTCGAAGCGGGGAGGCGTCGATGCGGGACTCCGACAGGGCACGGGCGGCGAGCCTCTTAAGCCGGACTGCGGCCCGTGATCTGTTCGAACAGGTGCGTTTCCGTTATTTCCATCTTCCGCCATTCGCGCGGCGCGCGCTGTTCGTGGTGCTGCTCGTCGCCACCATGGGAGTGGCGGCCGCGCTCAACTGGTCGCTGGCGCCCACGTTCATCTACACGTTCCTGGCGCTGTGCTTCCTCGCGCTGGCGCTCAGCTACCCGCGCGCCGCCGCGACCGTGCTCGTGCTCGCCGGATGGGGTCTGCTGCTCCCGTTGTTCATGGGGGCGTTCGGCGGGCAGTCGATCATGCCCGGCCTGCTGATGCTGCTGGGCGCGCTGACCGGCGGCGCGGCCCACCTGATCCGGTGGGTCCCGCCATGGCTGACGACGCTGATGTCCCTCGCGCCCGCCGGGGTCGTCGCGCTGTCGCTGTCGCCGCTGTCGCCGTCCGCCGCCCCCTGGAGCGCGTACGGCGTCGCCGCCGCCGTGCTCCTCTACCGCCTGGTGCTGGCCCGCAAGGTGCGCGCGGAGGCGGAGCGGGAGGCGGCGGGCGCGCAGACCCAGGTGCAGGTGCGCGGGAGGGCGGGCGGCCACCAGCCCGCCGCGGCCGAGACCGCCGCTCCGCCGCCCATCACGGTCGAGCAGGCGCTCGCGGAGCTGGAGTCCATGATCGGCCTGGAACCGGTCAAGGAACAGGTGCGCGCCATCGCCGCGTCGATCGAGGCGGCCCGGCTGCGCAGGGAGGCGGGTTACGCCAACGAGCGGCCGATGCGCCACTTCGTGTTCGTCGGCCCTCCGGGCACCGGCAAGACCAGCGTCGCCCGGTCGCTCGCCAAGATCTTCTACGCGTTCGGGCTGCTGGAGACGCCGTTCGTGGTCGAGGCGCAGCGGGCCGACCTCGTGGGGGAGTACCTGGGGGCCACGGCGATCAAGACCAACGAACTGATCGACCGCGCGCTCGGCGGCGTCCTGTTCGTGGACGAGGCGTACAGCCTCATCAACTCGGGCGACGGACAGCCCGACCGGTTCGGCGCGGAGGCCGTGCAGACGCTGCTCAAGCGGGCCGAAGACGACCGTGACCGGCTTATCGTCATCCTGGCCGGATACGAGCGGGAGACGAACGACTTCCTCGCGTCCAACCCGGGGCTGTCGAGCCGATTCGCCACCCGGGTGCGTTTCCCCAGCTACAGCCCTCCGGAACTGCTGGAGATCACCGAGGCGCTGCAGCAGCGCCGGGGAGACCGGCTCGCCGCCGAGGCCCGTCCCGTGCTGCGCCGGCTGTTCGAGGACGTGGAGCGCCGCGGGCTCGTCGACGACCTCGGCAACGCCCGCTTCGCCCGCAGCCTCGCCGAGGCCGCGGCGCAGGCCCGTGACGTCCGCGTGGTGAGCGCGGGCGGGTCGCCGCGCGGCGAGGATCTGGTCACCGTCGCCGCCGACGACGTGACCAAGGCGTTCAACGAGATCACCGCGCGATACCGCGGCTACCAGGTCACCCCGACCCTGGACGAGGCGCTCGCCGACCTTGACAGGATGGCCGGCCTCGAACCGGTCAAGCGGCAGGTCCACGCGATCACCGCCCAGCTCAAGGTGGCCAGGATGCGCCAGGAGCAGGGCCTGCCGGTCCAGTCGCAGATGCGGCACTTCGTGTTCGTCGGCCCTCCGGGCACCGGCAAGACGACCGTCGCGCGCATCCTCGGCCGGATCTTCTCCGCGCTGGGCCTGCTGGCCCGGCCCGACGTGGTCGAGGCGTCGCGGGCCGACCTGGTCGGCCAGCATCTCGGCGCCACCGCGATCAAGACGAACGAGCTGGTCGACCGGGCGCTCGGCGGAGTGCTGTTCATCGACGAGGCCTACAGCCTGGTCAACACCGGCTACTCGGGGGGCGACGCCTTCGGGGCCGAGGCGGTGCAGACCTTGCTGAAGCGCGCCGAGGACGACCGCGACCGCGTGGTCGTCATCCTGGCCGGTTACGAGCGCGAGATGGACGCCTTCCTGTCGACCAACCCGGGCCTGGCCTCCCGGTTCAACCAGCGCGTGTCGTTCCCCTCCTACCGGCCGTCGGAGCTGACCGAGATCGCGCAGTTGCTGGCCGCGAGGAGCGGCGACAGGTTCGACGCCTCCGCCGCCCGCGACCTCGCCGACGTCTTCGACTGGGTCTGCCGCGAGAGGCTCATCGACGGGCTGGGCAACGGCCGTTTCGCGCGGTCGCTGTACGAGCGGGCCGCGCTGCGGCGCGACGTCCGGATCGCCGAGCAGGGGTCGGCGAACGCCGCCGAGCTGACGACGATCATGAGCGAGGACGTCCGCAGCGCGGTAGACGAGTTGTCCTGATGTCGTAGGAAACCCCGGACGCGTGTCCCGATGGCCGCAGGCCGTCACTTCCTGCTACTAATCGACTGCGTATGGTAGCCGGAGGATCGGAGAAGCGCGTGAGAGCACGATGGCCGGTTGCCCTGGCCACACTGGCCGCTCTGTGGGCCGCCGGTGCCTGCGGCGTGCAGCGGGGGCCCGGTGAACCGGACAGCGGGCTCGCCCCCTCCCCGGTCAAGGCGTACGACGTCAACCCGCTGGCCCGCGACAAGGTCAAGGACGGCGGCACGCTCCGGTGGGGGCTCACCGACTTCCCGGCGCAGTGGAACCGCAACCACGTCGACGGCGACAGCACCGCCGTCAAGGTGGTGACGGACGCGCTGATGCCCCGCACGTTCCGATCCGACGAGCGGGGGCGGCTGACCCTCGACACCGACTACGTGACCAACGCCAGGATCACCGCGACCTCCCCCCGGCAGGTCATCACCTACTCCATCAACCCCAAGGCGAAGTGGTCGGACGGCAGGCCGATCACCTGGACGGACTTCGCGGCGCAGTGGAAGGCCATGAGCGGCCGCGACCGGGACTACCGGGTCGACTCGACCATCGCGTACGAGAACATCCAGAGCGTGGCCAGGGGGGCGAGCGACCGCGAGGTGGTGGTCACCTTCGCCCAGCCGTTCAACGAGTGGCAGTCCCTGTTCACGCCGCTGTATCCCAGCACCACCGACGCGACCGCGGCGGCGTTCAACGCCGACTGGATCAACCGCATCCCGGTGACCGCGGGGCCGTTCCGCGTGGAGAACCTCGACGTCAAGGGCAGGACGGTCACGCTCACGCGCAACCCCGCCTGGTGGGGCAACCGGGCCAAGCTGGACACCATCGTGTTCCGGACCGTGCGTCCCGACCAGATGGTCCACGCGTTCACCAAGGGAGATGTGGACGTCTTCGAGGTGGGCCCGTCCCCCGACGACTACGCGAGGGTCAGGGAGGCCTGGGACGCCGTGATCCGGCAGGCGGCCGGCACCCAGTATCGGCAGCTCACGCTCAACGGGGAGAGCCCTGTCCTGGCCGACGCGCGCGTGCGCGAGGCCGTCGCGGCGGCGCTCGACCGCCGGGGTCTCATGCAGGTGGACCTCAAGGGTCTCGGCTGGCCGACCGTGACGCTGGACAACCACTTCCTCATGAACAGCCAGTACGGCTACCACGCCAACGCCGGGGAGATCGGCAGGTACGACCCGAAGCTGGCCGGGCGGCTGCTCGACCAGGCGGGCTGGAAGCTGTCGGGCAAGACCCGCGTGAAGAACGGCAAACCGCTCACGCTGCGCTTCGTCGTCCCCGACGGCATCGTCATGAGCGGCGTCGAGGCCGACGTCGCGCGGCAGATGCTCGACCGGGTGGGCGTCCGGGTCGACGTGCGCAAGGTGTCCTTCGACGACTTCTTCGGCAAGCACCTCATCCCCGGTGACTTCGACATCACCGCCTTCGCCTATCCGAGCACGCCGTTCCCGGTGTCGAGCGCCTTCGACATCTACGCGGACGGCGAGAACGGCGGCCGGGGCGACGACATCGAGTGGTACTCCAACATCGGGCGCAGCGGAAGCAAGCAGATCGACGACGCCATGTACCGCGCCGGCAGCACGCTCGATCCCGACAAGGTGCCCGGCCTGCTGAACGACGCCGACCGGCTGGTGTGGAAGAAGGTCAACGTGCTGCCGCTCTACCAGTGCCCGCAGGGCGTGGCCGTGCGGTCCGCGCTGACCAACATCGGGGCCAACGGCTTCTTCGACCTCAGGTACGAGGACATCGGCTACGCCTCCTGAACGGCGGCCGGCGGGCCGCCGCCGGCGCGCCCGTCCGGGACCGGGGCCGCGCGCTCGCCCGTGGTCCTGCCCGTCCTGCCCGTGGTCCTGACCGGTCATGTGAACGGCTGCACCGTCACACCCGCCTCCACGAGCGCCTTGCGGACCGCGGCGGCGATCCGTACGGCGTCGGGCGTGTCCCCGTGCACGCAGACGGACCGGGCGCCGACGCGCACCTCGCCGCCCTCGATCGTCGTCACCACGCCCTCCGTGGCCATGCGCACGGCGCGGGCCGCGACCTCGTCCGGGTCGTGCAGCACCGCCCCCGGCCGCCGCCGGGGGACAAGCGTCCCCTCCGGCGTGTACGCGCGGTCGGCGAAGCACTCGGCCACCGTCGGAACGCCGTGCCGGGCGGCCACCCGCGAGAGGGCCGACCCGGGCAGCGTGAGGATCGGCAGCGCGGCGGCGGGGGCGAAGGCCGTGACGGCCGCCACCACGGCCCCGGCCTGCTCCTCGTCCCGGCAGGCGCGGTTGTAGAGGGCGCCGTGCGGCTTCACGTACGCCACCCGCCCGCCCATCGATCTGGCCATGCCGTCCAGGGCGGCGAGCTGGTAGAGGACGTCGGAGCACAGCTCCTCCGGGTCCACCTCCATCTCCCGGCGGCCGAAGCCGGCCAGGTCGCGGTAGGAGACCTGCGCGCCGATCGCCACGCCGCGGTCCGCCGCCGCCGCGCAGGTGCGGCGGATGATCAGCGGGTCGCCCGCGTGGAAGCCGCAGGCCACGTTGGCGCTCGTGACCAGGTCGAGCAGGGCCACGTCGTCGCCCAGCCGCCAGATCCCGTATCCCTCTCCGAGATCGGCGTTCAGGTCCATCACGTTGTTCATCTGCCGTGTCTCCCAGCTCTGCGCGGTGTCCATCCTGCCGCAGGGGGAGGAGTTCCGGGCGTCAGGCGGGAGGTTCGTCCGGGATGTCGGCGATGTCGTCCAGCGCGGCGGCTAACTCGTCCGGATGGTCGCCGATCCGCTCGGCGATCTCGATGAGGACGTGGAGCACGTCGTGCCGGTCGTGCCCCAGGTCGATCAGGCGCTGGGCGGCCTCCCACAGCTGCGGCGGGTCGCCCACCCAGAGCCGGCTCGCGATCTCCTCGTGCCAGGCGAGGTGCTCCTCCAGGTCCGTACGGCCGATCTCGTCGGCGTGGTCGATCTCCAGCAGGATGCGCCGGTCGGCCTCGTCCGCCGGGTTCAGCAGGTCGAGGCTGGTCGAGCCGCGCATGCCCTGCAGCAGGGGGAACGCGAACGCGCGCCGGGCCAGCGCCGACAGGTCGCCGTCGGGCAGCAGCCGTTCCACTAGAGAGCGGTCCAGCCCGAAGGCGGTCGGGTCCCGGTAGGCCTCGGTGAAGCGGGCCGTCGCCTCCCAGACCGCGTCGAGCGTCGCCCGCACGGCCTCCTCGGGCAGCCCGATCCGGGGGCCGGCGAAACGCACCCACGCCGACAGCACGTGCGGCATCGCGTCCTGCTCGGCCGGGGTGAGCAGGACCTTGCGCGGCAGCCAGTCGAGCAGGAGCGTCTCGCACTTGGTCGGGCTCACCCGCATCGGCCGGCCGAAGTCCTGGTCGCAGCCGTAGTCGATGATGTGGTCGGCGCACCGGGACGCGGCCGAGGGGTCCGACAGGTTCTCCGCCGCGTCCGAGGCGAGGAACTCGGCGGCCAGCATCGCCCGGCGGTCGCGGCTGTAGGGGGCCTCGGCGTGCGCGGGCGCGGGCCGCATCCGCCCGGGCGGCAGCGCCTTGACGCGTGCCCGCGCGAACGCGTGATAGGCGCTGTAGCTGTCGCTCACGAGCTTCGGGCCGGTGCGGCCGTGCGCGGCGGCCCGGGCCGCCTTCATCGCGAATTCGAGCAGCGCCCGCGCCTGCTGCGGCTCCAGCTCCTCGAACCGCAGGAGCGCGTTGCCCGCGGCCTCCAGTCTGGCCTGCTCCAGCAGCTTGTCGACATGTGACGACACCCAGGCGTCACGGGCCATGCCGCCCATGTTGTAGTCGACGACCACGACCAGCGCGTGCCTGTCCTCGCCGTTGTAGGCGAACGTGCACACCACGGTGTCCTGGTCGCCGTACACGTCCCTGGAGACGTAGCAGCCGGTGGGCTTGACGGCGCCGACGCGGTCGGCCCAGCGGGGCCGGGCGACGTCCGACTCCATCAGCGCGAGCGCCGCGCCCTCCGCCTTGGCCGCCTGGCGGGCGGTGCCGAGGTAGGCGACGGAGATGAGCAGGGTGAGCGCGGCCGGCGTGCCGGCCTTGGCTGCGTAGTCCACCAGGCCCTCGCCGAGGATCTGCTCGACGTCGCCGCCGCGCAGCCGCCTGCCCCACCACGCGCCGAGCATGTCGGAGACCATGAGCTCGGCGTCGAGCGGGCTGCGCACGGCGAGCAGCTCCCTGGCCGCCAGCAGCATCTCCGCGAACACGTCGTCCGGTGGCCGGGTCTCCCGGGGGTCACGTCGGCGCCGGCGACTCACGAGATCTCGCTCCGCTCGCTCACGGTGAACACCTTCTCGCATTCCCGCCGCCAAGGGCATCAGGAACACGGCCCGGTGACTTCCCCGTTATCTGCCGCTCCAGCCTTCCCGCCGTACGGGTGCGGGCCGGAGCGGCCGCCGGACGGCGCCTCACCTCCGGGAAGGCGGCGCCGAGTTCACCATACCCAGGAGGCGCTCCCGGGCGACCCGCTCGACGATCTCCGCAGTGACGTCGAGCCCCAGGTGCTGACCGCAGGCCCAGGCGTCGGCGACGCAGCGGGCGACTGTGGACGGGGGGACGGTCAGGAATTCCGCGGCCAATCGGTGGGTCACGAGTTCCACCGGTTCACGAAGACCCGGCTCCGATGATGGGCCGCCACTGATTCGTGCTGCGAGTACGGGCATGGACTGCATTCCTCGCTGAATGGGGACCTGCCGCCCCTTATTTCACCTCTTTCCTCGGCGGTGTCAACCCTTCGCGGGCCGCCGCGTGGGAAGCTGAATTCATGCGCATCCGGCTCGCCCAGGATTCCGAGGCCGACGAGCTGCTCGGCCGCAGCCCCCTCGCACTGCTCATCGGCATGCTGCTCGACCAGCAGGTGCCGCTCGAGCGGGCATTCGCGGGGCCTCGTGCGATCGCCGACCGGCTCGGCCGCGACCTGGACGCGCGTGAGATCGCCACCTATGATCCTGACCAGTTCGCGGCCCTGCTCGCGGCGGCGCCCGCCGTCCACCGCTATCCGAAGGCGATGGCGGCCCGCGTCCAGGCGCTCGCGACCTATCTCATCGATCATTACGATGGCTCGGCCGAGAAGGTATGGAAGGATGTCCGCGACGGTGCCGAGCTGCTGCGCCGGTTGCTGGCCCTCCCCGGATTCGGCCGGCAGAAGGCCCAGATCTTCCTGGCCCTGCTGGGCAAGCAGTGTGGCGTGCGCCCGGATGGCTGGCGTGAGGCAGCCGGGCCGTACGGCGAGGAGGGGGTGCACCGGTCGGTGGCCGACGTCGTGGACGGCGAGAGCCTGCAACTGGTTCGCGCGACCAAGCAGGAGGCGAAGCGGGCGGCCAAAAAGTAGGCCGGATCCTCCTGCGCGAGACGCCGGTCTTTTGACAGGATGCGTTGACCGCATGGCGGGCGGGGCTTCCGTCCGTGTATGCCGATCGCCCATGATGTAGGGCAGATCTGCGCTACCAATCACAGTTATGGAGATGTGCCTCGTGGGAGACGCTGGCACGCGACGGAGGTGCCGACCATGAGCGCCGAAACCTCCGTGCCCCGGCCCCGGGAGCCCGGTTTGGACATATCAGACTCCGACCTCTTCAGAGGCCTGATGTCGGAGGCGCCGTTTGCCTTCGCGTTTTTTAACCCGGATGGGCGTTTCGTCCGGGTCAACTCCACCTTTACCGAGCTGACCGGCCATCCTGTCGAGCTGCATCTTGACCGCCGACCGGCCGAGCTGCTGCCGGCCGACCTGACCACCCTGATCGAGGCGGCGCTGCGCCGTATCGCCGGCGAGGCACTGCCGGTCACCGACCAGCGGATCAGGACCCGCGCGGACAACGGCGACAGCCGCCACTGGACGGTGTCGTTCTTCCCGATGCGCGACGACGACGGCGTCGTCGGAACCGCGCTGTTCGGGGTGGACGTGACCGAACGGCAGCTGAACGAGGAAGTGCTGGAGCGCAGCGAGGAGCGCTACCGCTCGCTGGTGGAATCGCAGCAGCAGCTCGTGTGGATCAGCTCGCCCAGCGGCTCGGTGGCCGAGGACGCGCCCCAGTGGCGGGCCATCACCGGCCAGGGCCTGGAGGAGTACCTCGCGCACGGCTGGCTGGACGCCGTGCACCCCGACGACCGTCCCGGCACCGAGGAGGCGTGGCGTGAGGCGCTGCGCGGCCGGACGATGTTCGAGTGGAGCTACCGGGTGCGCACCCGGGCCAGCGGCTATCGGCACTTCGAGGTCCGGGCCGTGCCCATCATCAGGCACGGCCGCGTGGTGGAGTGGGTCGGGGCGAACACCGACGTCACGCCGCAGCGTGAGGCCGAGGAGATGCGCGGCCGCCTCACCGACCAGCTCGGCGCCGCCGCGCTGCGCACCGCCCGCCTCCAGGGCGCGACCGCCCAGCTCGCCGAGGCGCTCACCGTCGAGCAGGTGGTGCAGGTCATCATCGACGTCGGCCGTACGGCCCTCGCCGCCGACCACTCGTCCGTGGCCCTGCTCGACCTCGACCGGGCGACGCTGAAGCTGATCAGCAGCGGCGGCACCCCGGACACCCGGGGCGAGGAGATCGATCTCTCGCAGCCCAACGTGATGACGATGGCGGTCAACAGCCGCCGCCCGCTCTTCGCCGAGTCGCCCGACAGTCTGCGGGTCCAGCTCGAGGACGCCGGCGCCGAGGAGGCGCAGATCTCCGGCTTTCTCACGCAGACGGACGAGCGGGCCTGGGTGGGCCTGCCGCTGCTGGCGGCCGGGCGGGCGCTCGGCGCGCTGCGGTTCTCGTTCACGCGGACCCAGAAGATCTCACAGGAGGACGGGGTCTTCCTGGAGGCGCTGGCCGGGCAGTGCGCCCTCGCGGTCGAGCGGGCCACGCTGTTCGAGCGCGAGCACAAGACGGCCGAGACGCTGCAGCGCAGCCTGCTGCCCGAGCGCCTGCCGGTGGTGCGGGGCCTCATGCTGGCCTACCGCTTCCGCTCCGGCTCGCGTCACGTGCAGGTGGGCGGCGACTGGTACGACGCGTTCGTCCTTCAGGACGGCCGGGTGGCGGCCGTGGTGGGCGACGTCATGGGCAAGGGCGTCAAGGCGGCCGCCGGCATGGGCCGGATCCGCAACGCCATGCGCGCGCTCGCGCTGACCAACCCGCCCCCGGCCGCGGTGCTGACGGGGCTCGATCGCGTCTTCGAGGCGACCGAGGAGGAGGAGCAGGTCACCACCCTGGCGTACATGGTCGTCGAGCCCGGGACCGGGGAGGGCACGCTGGCCCTGGCCGGTCACCCGCCGCCGCTGCTGGTCTCGCCGCAGGGCGTCGGTCTGCTGCACGAGACCGAGCCGGGCACTCCGCTCGGCTGGGCCACGAGCCGCAAGCAGTTCCGGTTCTGCGTGCCGCCGGGTCACACCGCCGTTCTGTACTCGGACGGTCTGGTGGAGAACCGCAAGCGCGGGCTGGACGCCGGACTCAGGGAGCTTTCGTCCGTCGTGGCCGAAGCGCCCCCGGAGGTCCTGAGCAGCCCGAATATGCTGCTTGATTTCCTGGTGGACCACATGCTGTCCGGGTATGAACAG
The DNA here is from genome assembly GCF_043197435.1 of Microbispora bryophytorum. Lineage (NCBI taxonomy): Bacteria > Bacillati > Actinomycetota > Actinomycetes > Streptosporangiales > Streptosporangiaceae > Microbispora > Microbispora bryophytorum. The sequence goes on from NZ_JBICTF010000003.1 coordinate 168,461, forward strand.
GATGATGATGTGACGGTACTCGCGATCCACGTCCCACCGGCCACGAAGAGTGACTGAATGAAACAGTCATAACGGTTGCTTTCGGGTATCGGTGACCTCCTTCCGTACGCACTAGTGTCTCGGTCGGCCTAGGGTGGAGGAGCAACCGGCGGGACGCGGCCGTATCACGTACCGCGGCGTGCCACAATGGCATGTCGCGGTCTGTGCGACCTCACCACCGGAAAAGAAGAAGCACCTGGGTCCATTCTCGCCATGCGTTCGTTCGAGAGGTGTTCGTGTCGCCTGCAAGTTCGACTCGCTCGAAGCCGTCGGAGCTGAACGAGCCAGTGATTCAGCAGCTCCTCGAGCGTGGGCGCTCGCAGGGTTTCCTCGAGTCCGAGGATGTCCGCAAGGCCTTCGAGGAAGCGGACATCCCGATGTCGCAAGCCGCTGGATTCCTGCGCAGCCTCAGCAAGGAGGGTGTGACCGTTGTGGTGACGGCCGCCGACTCCGCGGCTCCCAAGCGTTCTCGAGGTCAAGCCAAGCGCCGCACCACCGCGCCCGTCAAGAAGACCACCAAATCCGCAGCGGCCAAGGAGTCGCAGCCGGAAACCGTAACCGCCGTGGTGACCGACTCCGCGCCGGTCGCCAAACCGGCGCCGAAGAAGCCCGCCCCGGCCAAGCCCGCGGCGCCTGCCGGCAAGCCGGCCGCCGCCAAGGCTCCGGCCAAGCCCGCTCCGCCGAAGAAGGCCGCACCCGCCAAGCCGGAGGCCCCCACCACGGGTCCCGAGGCCAAGGCGGCCAAGGCCGACACCAAGCCGAAGTCCGCCGACCTCGCCGAGGACGACGAGGACATCGAGCTCGAAGGTGACGTCGAGATCGAGGACTTCGACATCGAGGTCGAGGACGTCGAGATCGAGGCCGAGGCGGAGACCGAAGAGACCGAGACCGAGGGAGAGGCCGAAGGCGAAGAGCCCAAGGCCGAGGCGCTCGCCCAGTCCGAGGACGAGGTGCTGATCCTCACCGACGACGATGACGACGCGCCCGTCGCCCAGGTCGCGGCGGCCGGCGCCACCGCCGACCCGGTGAAGGACTACCTCAAGCAGATCGGCAAGGTTCCGCTGCTCAACGCCGAGCAGGAGGTCGAGCTCGCCAAGCGGATCGAGGCCGGCCTGTTCGCCGAGGAGCAGCTCGCCCAGGAGGCCGACGGCCTGCCCGTCGACGTCCGCGCCGAGCTGGAGTGGATCGCCGAGGACGGCCACCGCGCCAAGAACCACCTGCTGGAGGCCAACCTCCGTCTCGTGGTCTCGCTGGCCAAGCGGTACACCGGCCGCGGCATGCTGTTCCTGGACCTGATCCAGGAGGGAAACCTGGGCCTGATCCGTGCGGTCGAGAAGTTCGACTACACCAAGGGCTACAAGTTCTCCACGTACGCCACCTGGTGGATCCGGCAGGCGATCACCCGGGCCATGGCCGACCAGGCGCGGACCATCCGCATCCCGGTCCACATGGTCGAGGTGATCAACAAGCTGGCCCGCGTCCAGCGGCAGATGCTGCAGGACCTCGGCCGCGAGCCCACGCCGGAAGAGCTGGCCCGCGAACTCGACATGACCCCTGAGAAGGTCATCGAGGTGCAGAAGTACGGCCGCGAGCCGATCTCTCTGCACACCCCGCTGGGCGAGGAGGGCGACAGCGAGTTCGGCGACCTCATCGAGGACTCCGAGGCCATCGTCCCGGCCGACGCCGTCAGCTTCACGTTGCTGCAGGAGCAGTTGCACTCCGTTCTCGACACGCTGTCGGAGCGGGAGGCGGGCGTGGTGTCGATGCGGTTCGGCCTCACCGACGGTCAGCCGAAGACCCTCGACGAGATCGGGAAGGTCTACGGCGTGACCCGCGAGCGGATCCGCCAGATCGAGTCCAAGACCATGTCGAAGCTGCGCCACCCCTCCCGTTCGCAGGTGCTGCGCGACTACCTGGACTGACGCACGAGTCGATCGTCCCCCGGCCACGCACCACGGCCGGGGGACGTTGACGTAGGAGCGCCCCGCAGCAGGCGAAAGATCTGAGGGAAACGACTTAACGCCCTCGTAACCTCGTGGAAGCGCCACGGGCACGCTGACGCTCCTAGGCTCGCGCCTCATGGGAGTGATCGAAGTGGATCGGGCGCGTGCTCGGGGGCCACGCGTGATCCCGGACCGCCCGTGGGCGGACACCATGCTTGACGAGGCGGTCGAGGCCGCTTCCCGAGGTGACCTCAGACCGGCGTCGGCCGTCCTCGCGGACAGCAGGGGCGACCCGGAGACGCGGTCGCTGCGGGTGGAGGCGCTGTCGCGGACCGCTGTCGGGGCGAGCCGGTCGATCGAGGCGCTGCTCGCCCACGACCAGGGCAATCCCGACCTCTGGCTGTGGCTCGGCCGTACGCGGCTGGAGGAGGCCTGGGAGCTGAGGCCCGACGTGCGGGCCAGGGCGGTGCAGGCGGACCGGCTGCACGCCTACCGGTCGGCGATGGACCAGGCCAGGCAGCCGCTGCTGGCGGCGGCGGGGCTCGCGCCGGGCGACCCGGTGCCGTGGGAGTGCCTGATGTGGCTGGCCATCGGGCTGGACCGGCCGCGCCCCGACAAGGACGCGGTCTGGTACGAATGCTCCCGCCGGTGGCCGGCGCTGTACTCGGGGGCGCTGGCCCGCCTGATCACCCTGTCGCCCGGCTGGGGCGGCTCCGCCCAGGAGATGCTGGGCTTCGCCCGTTCCGCCGCCGCGCACGCCCCGGAGGGCAGCCCGCTCCCGGCACTCGTGCCGATGGCCCACTTCGAGATCGTCGCCGCCGGGCGCACCCCCATGTCCCGGGGCGGCTGGTTCTCCTTCGAGGCGCAGCGCGACATCGTCTCGGCCGCCGGCCACTGGGCCGAGCGGCGCATCGGCGGGGCGCACCCGCGCTCGGTCGAGGCGCACAACGTCTTCGGCGCCGCCTTCTACCTGTCCGACCTCCGGCGTCCGGCGCGCGGGCATCTCGCCAGGACGGGCGGCCGCTTCAGCAGGCTGCCCTGGTCGCATCTCGGCGATCCGGCGCAGCAGTATCGCCGGGCCTGCGCCCGGCTGAATCTCTGACTCACTCGTCCACGATCACGTCGAGGGTCCGCGGCTTTCCGCGGCCGGTCGGCGCCGCCAGTTCCACCCGATGTCCCCGGCCGGTCAGCAGGTCGGCCAGGTCACCGGCCGTGCGGGGCCGGTCGGAGGTCTCGACGAGCGTGCGGGCCACCACGCCCCGGGTGGCCTTCGCCATGTGGCTGACGACGGTCCGCTTCCCGGCGGCCTCCCGCAGCACCCGCACGGCCACGCCGCGTTCGCCGGGCTGCCAGGCGGCGGCGTACGTCGCGGACCGCATGTCCACCACGAGCCCCTTCGTCGCGTCGAGCACCGCGCCGATCGACGGCCGCCAGAACGCGGCCAGGCCGCCCATCGGCGGCAGCCGTACGCCCATGGACAGCCGGTAGGGCGGCACCCGGTCGGACGGGCGCAGCAGGCCCCACAGCGCCGAGAACACGACGATCCTCCGGTCGGCCCGCCGCCGGGCCTCGGGGGCAAGGGCGGCGAGGCCCAGATTGTCGTACAGCACGCCGGTGTAGAGGGCGGCGACGGGCAGTGTGCGCGCCGTGGGGAGCGCCAGGTTGCGCTCGATCTCGCCGGTCTGCCCCTCCGACAGGCCGAGCACGTCGCGCGCCTCGGGCGTGCGGCAGAGCGAGACGAGGGCGTCGAGGACCTTCTCGCGCGGGGAGGCGAGTTCGGGGAAGCTGAGTCGGCGGACGGCAGAGGTGCCCCGCTCAGCCTTCCCCTCCGAGGGCGGAAGCAGGATGAGCACGGTTCCGCAGCCTACTGCGCCCCGACCGGAGAGTTTCCCCCGATCGGGGCGCAGCCCGAAGGCGATGGCCGGGCTCAGTCCCGGCCGGTCTCCACCGCCTTGAGCACGGCCTCCGTGATCGAGCGCGGATCCACGCCGAAGTGCCTGCGGACCGCCTCGCGGGTGCCCGACAGCCCGAATCCGTCGGTGCCGAGCGAGGTCCACGGCCGGTCGATCCACGGGCTGATCTGGTCCGGCACCGCGCGCATCCAGTCGCTGACCGCGATCACCGGCCCCGAGGTCCCGGCCAGGGCCTGCCGGATGTACGGCACGCCCGTCGCGGTCATGGCGTCGCGGCGCAGCTCGCTCCACGAGGTGACCGACCACACGTCCACGCCCAGGCCGTACTCCTCCCGGAGCAGCCGCTGCGCCTCCAGCGCCCAGTGGATCGCGGTGCCGCTGGCCAGCAGATGGGCCTGGCCGCCTCCGTCGGAGAACCGGTAGATCCCCCGGAGGATGCCCTCCTCGACCCCCTCCGGCATCGCCGGCTGGGGCATCGGCTCGTTGTAGACGGTCAGGTAGTAGAACACGTTCTCGGCGGCCGGGCCGTACATGCGCCGCAGTCCCTCGCGCACGATCGTCCCCACCTCGTAGGCGAAGGCGGGGTCGTAGGCCAGGCACGCGGGATTGGCCGAGGCGAGGAGCTGAGAGTGGCCGTCAGCGTGCTGCAGGCCCTCCCCGGTCATCGTGGTCCGGCCGGCGGTGGCGCCGATGAGGAACCCGCGGCCGAGCTGGTCGGCCAGCGCCCACATCTGGTCGCCGGTGCGCTGCCAGCCGAACATCGAGTAGAAGATGTAGAAGGGGATCATGGGTTCGCCGTGGGTGGCGTAGCTGGAGGCCGCGGCCGTGAACGACGCCATCGACCCGGCCTCGGTGATCCCTTCCAGCAGGATCTGCCCGTCGGTCGCCTCCTTGTACGCCAACAGCAGGTCCCTGTCGACGGACTCGTAGCGCTGGCCCAGCGGCGAGTAGATCTTGGCGGTGGGGAAAAGCGACTCCATGCCGAACGTCCTGGCCTCGTCGGGCACGATCGGCACCCAGCGGCGTCCCGTCTCCGGCTCCTTCATCAGGTCCTTGGCCAGACGGACGAAGGCCATGGTCGTGGCCACCGGCTGCTTCGAGCCCTTCTCCAGGGCCCGGAACGGCGCCTCGTCCGGGGTGGGCAGGGGGCGGGGGGAGACCGAGCGGCGGGGGAGGGGCCCGCCCAGTTCGCGGCGACGCTCGGCGGCGTACCGCGCCTCGGGCGAGTCCGGGCCGGGATGCACGTAGGGCGGCAGGTCGCCGTCGAGCGCCTTGTCCGGCACCGGCAGGCCGAGCCGGTCGCGCAGCGCGCGGAACTCGTCCTTGGTGAGCTTCTTCATCTGGTGGTTGGCGTTGCGCGCCTCGATCCCCGCACCGAGGGTCCAGCCCTTCACGGTCTGCACGAGGATCACCGTGGGCGCGCCGCGGTTGTCCATGGCCTTGCGGTAGGCCGCGTACACCTTCCGCGGTTCGTGGCCCGCCCGGGACCCGCCGACGACGCGCCGCAGGTGCTCGTCGGAGTAGGGCACGTCCAGGCCCTGGAACAACCGCTCCCTGATGTAGGAGCCCGTCGAGGCGGCGAACGTCTGGAACTGCCCGTCCGGCACCTCGCCCAGCCGGGCCACCAGTTCGTCCGAGCCGAGCAGCTCGTCCCACTCCCGGCCCCACAGCGCCTTGACCACGTGCCAGCCCGAGCCCCTGAAGACGCTCTCAAGCTCCTGCACGATGCGGGTGTTGCCGCGCACCGGCCCGTCGAGCCGCTGCAGATTGCAGTTGATCACGAACGTGAGGTTGTCGAGCCCCTCGCGGGCGGCCAGGGTGAGGGCGGCCGTGGACTCCGGCTCGTCCATCTCGCCGTCGCCGAGGAAAGCCCATACGTGGCTCTGCGAGGTGTCCTTGATGCCGCGGTTGTGCAGGTAGCGGTTGAACCTGGCCTGGTAGACCGCGTTGAGCGGGCCGATGCCCATGGAGACGGTGGGGAACTGCCAGAAGTCCGGCATGGACCGCGGATGGGGGTACGACGGCAGCCCGCCCTCGGGCTCGCGCCTGAACAGGTCGAGCTGGGGTTCGCTCAGCCTGCCCTCAAGAAAGGCTCGGGCGTAGATGCCGGGGGAGGCGTGGCCCTGGAAGTAGACCTGGTCGCGACCGGCGTGGAAGAAGTGGTTGAAGCCCACCTCATACAGCCAGGCGGCCGAGGCGTAGGTCGCCAGGTGGCCGCCGAGCCCCAGCCGGCTGCCCCGGGTTATCATCGCTGCGGCGTTCCACCGGTCGTACGCCGCGATGCGTTCCTCCAGCTCCAGGTCACCGGGGTATCCGGGCTCCTCGGAGGTCGGGACGGTGTTGATGTAGCGGGTGGTCGTCGCCAGCCGCTTCAGCAGGTAGTCGGCCCGTTCGGGGCCGGCTGCACGGCGGACCGCCTCGAGGGATTCGAGCCATTCGGCGGTCTCCTGCGGGTCGAGGTCTTCTTCCATGAATCCATTAAACACCCTAATGATCGATCATAGGATGTCTGGTCCGCCCTATCATCGGTCCCGTGGAACCCGTCGTGCGATCACCGCTTCGCGACCAGATCCGGCAAACCGTGCTCGACGACCTGAGCAACGGCCGATGGAAGCCTGGCGATCGTATCGTCGAGCGGCGGATGGCGGCCGAGCTGGGTGTCAGCCAGGCCCCGGTGCGCGAGGCGCTGCGCGAGCTGGAGGCGCTCAGGCTCATCGAATCCGCGCCCAACAAGGGCGCGCGGGTCCGCAGGCTCACCCGGAGCGATCTCCGCGAGGTGTACCAGGTGCGGGCGGGCCTGGAGGAGACGGCCGTCCGGCTGGGCAGGCCCCGCGTGGAGGCGTTGCGTACGCACCTCGGCCGTCTGCACGAGGCGGCGGCGGCCGGTGCCCTGCACGATCAGGTGCGGCACGGCGTCGCCTTCCACCGGGAGATCGTCAAAGCCTCGGGCAACGACGTGCTGCTGTCGGTGTGGGAGTCGCTCGGCATCGAGGTGTGGACGCACCTGTCGATCCGCCTGTTCCGGATGCCGCACGAGAGCGCCGCCGGGCACGAACCTCTTGTGGAGGCGTTCGAGCGGGACGATCCGGGGGTGGGCGTCCTGCTCCGCGAGCACCTGCTCGGCTACGCTCCGGGCGAACCCGAGGGAAGGATCTAGCCCTTCTGGCGATCGTGGCGAGGGGTACGAGGAACCGGTGAACGAGGAAATCGCGCAGTTCGACCTGCTTGTGGATGCGGCATGGCCGGCGCCTGGACGGGCCGAGGACGGCGGATGGACCTACCGGCACGCGGGCGGCGTGACGAAGCGGGCCAACTCGGTGCTGCCGCTGGGAGAGCGGGCGGACCTGCCGGAGGCGGTGGACCGGGCCGAGCGCTTCTACGCGGGCATCGGACAGCCCTGCGTGTTCTCGGTCGGCATGGGCGCCTCGCCGGGGCTCGACGACGAACTCGGCCGTCGCGGCTACGAGCTCGTGGATCCCACTCTGGTGATGACCAGGCCGCTCACCGGCGTTGAGCCCGCCGCCGGTGCGGCGGTGGAGGACAGGCCGTCAGAACGGTGGCTGCGCACCTGGTGGGGCGTGGACGGCGGGCGCCACCGCGAGACCGGGGAGGTTCCGGCGCGGACGTGGGGTGAGCGCATCCTCGGCGGGGTGCCCGCCGGATACGTCCTCCTCGACGAGGGCGCGGTCGGAAGGGGCGTGCCGCAGGGGCGATGGCTCGGGGTCTACTGCATGGCGGTCGAGCCGCACGCCAGGCGGCTCGGGCTGGGCACGGGCGTTCTGCGCACCCTGCTCGCCTGGGGGCGGCGGTGCGGCGCCGACGATGCGTATCTGGTGGTGACGCAGGCCAACACCGGTGCCCTCGCGCTCTACGAGCGCGAGGGGTTCACCGTCGCCGGCCGCTACCACTACCGGGTGCGGTCCTGACCCGCCGGCGCTGCCCGCCGCGTACCCCGGGGGAAACGGGGAACGGCGGTCGCGCCGAGCGGGCGGCCCGGGCCGACACCCGGGTCGACGGCTTGTGCCGGCGGCTTATATGGCGACGGCGCCCGGAGCCGACATCATCGTCTGACGCTCCGGCACGCCGTCTATAGGGTCAGCGCTCGCCTTCAGGGGCGGACGCGGGGGATTCACTGAGTCGGGCCGACTCGTCCTGGATCTCAGCACCTTTGTCGCGCAGCACAGTCACGTGCTGACGCCCATGGTGGGCGCAGAACAGCAACTCCCCACCCACGGGCAGGGTCGCGCGGATGTAGGCCTGAGCACCGCACCGGTCGCACCGGTCCAGGGCCGTCAGCGGCTTGATGGGGGCGAGAGCTCCAGTCACGTATCGCCTTTCGGGTCGCCCCACGCTGTGGGGACGTTGGCGTCAGTCACTTGGCACAACATCTAACCGGATACGGGCCTTCCCAATCATGCTCCGACTACGCCGAGAGCAGAATGATCGGGAAAGTGACGGGGATCACATTGAAAGTGCCGGTCATTGTGCTGCGCCTGGCAAGCTGGTGCGCGTACAAACATTAGGTGGCGTTAAGCTGCGTACGCGTGTTCGATTGATAAGTAGGAGTTGGGTGTGACTGCGGTTCGCGCGGAGACGGGATACACCGCCCGTCATCTCTCTGTGCTGGAAGGCCTGGAGGCCGTCCGCAAGCGCCCGGGGATGTACATCGGCTCCACGGACACGCGCGGGCTCATGCACTGCCTGTGGGAGATCGTGGACAACGCGGTCGACGAGGCGCTCGGAGGCTACTGCACACGGATCGAGGTCGAGCTGCACGCGGACGGCTCGATCGAGGTGCGTGACAACGGGCGCGGCATTCCCGTCGACATCGAGCCCAAGAGCGGCCTGGCCGGCATCGAGCTCGTCTACACGAAGCTCCACGCGGGCGGCAAGTTCGGCGGTGGCTCCTACGGCGCCTCCGGCGGTCTGCACGGTGTCGGCGCCTCGGTGGTCAACGCGCTGTCCTCCCGCGTCGACGTTGAGGTCGACCGCGACGGCAAGGTCCACCAGATCAGCTTCCGCCGGGGCGTGCCCGGCGTGTTCGACGGCGACGGCCCGACCGCCAAGTTCCGCAAGAAGTCCGGCCTGCGCGACGGCGGCCCGGCCCCGCGCAACACCACCGGCACCCGCGTGCGCTTCTGGGCCGACCGGCAGATCTTCCTGCCCGAGGCGGAGGTCTCGCTCGACGAGATCCACGTGCGGCTGCGCCAGACGGCCTTCCTGGTGCCGGGGCTCACGCTCGTGGTGCGCGACGTCCGCGGCGAGGAGCCGGTCGAGGAGACGTTCCGCTTCGACGGCGGCATCAGCGAGTTCACCGAGTTCCTCTCCCGGGACGAGGCCGTGTGCGACGTGCTGCGGCTGCAGGGCGAGGGCCACTTCCACGAGACGGTCCCCGTGCTCGACGAGCAGGGGCACATGACGCCGACCGAAGTCGAGCGGGAGCTCACCGTCGACGTCGCGATCCGCTGGGGGAAGGGCTACGAGACGACCGTACGCTCGTTCGTGAACGTGATCGCCACGCCGAAGGGCGGCACCCACGTCGCGGGCTTCGAGCGGGCGGTGGTCCGCACGGTCAACGAGCAGCTCAGGGAGACCCGGCTGCTGAAGAACGGCGACGAGCCGGTGACCAAGGAGGACATCCTCGAAGGGCTGACCGCGGTCGTCACCGTGCGGGTGCCCGAGCCGCAGTTCGAGGGACAGACCAAGGAGGTGCTCGGCACCTCCGCGGCCAGCCGCATCGTCGCCCACGTGGTCGCCCGTGAGCTCAAGGCGCTGTTCGCCACCCCCAAGCGGGGGCAGAAGCAGCAGCTGCGCGCGGTGCTGGAGAAGGTCGTCGCCGCGGCCAAGGCCCGCATCGCCGCCCGGGAGCACCGTGACAACCAGCGGCGCAAGTCCGCCCTGGAGAACTCGGCGCTGCCCGCCAAGCTGGTCGACTGCCGCAGCGACGACGTCGACCGCAGCGAGCTGTTCATCGTCGAGGGCGACTCCGCCCTGGGCACGGCCAAGCTCGCCCGCGACTCGGAGTTCCAGGCTCTGCTGCCGATCCGGGGCAAGATCCTGAACGTGCAGAAGGCGTCGGTCGCCGACATGCTCAAGAACGCCGAGTGCGCGGCGATCATCCAGGTGGTCGGCGCCGGGTCCGGCCGCTCGTTCGACATCGAGTCGGCCCGCTACGGCAAGATCATCCTGATGGCCGACGCGGATGTGGACGGCGCGCACATCCGCTGCCTGCTGCTCACGCTCTTCCACCGCTACATGAAGCCGATGGTCGAGGCCGGGCGGGTGTTCGCCGCGGTGCCGCCGCTGCACCGCATCGAGGTCACCAATCCCGGGCGTGGCCAGGACAAGTACATCTACACCTACAGCGACGCCGAGCTGCACAAGGTCATGCGTGACCTGGAGCGGCGCGGCAAGCGCTGGAAGGACCCCGTGCAGCGTTACAAGGGCCTCGGTGAGATGGACGCCGACCAGCTCGCCGAGACGACCATGGACCCCCGCCACCGCGTCCTGCGCCGCGTGCGGATCGAGGACGTGGAGGATGCCGAGCACATCTTCAACCTCCTCATGGGCAGCGACGTGGGCCCGCGCCGCGAGTTCATCATCGGCAGCGCCGCCGAGGTGGACCGCGACCACATCGACGCCTGACCGATGCCCGCCGTGCACCGGCTCGGCGGTCTTGAGCTCAGCGGTTTTGAGCTCGGCGTCGCGAGTTCGGCGTCTTGAGCTCAGCGTCGCGGGCCGTTGGTCCTCGCCCCGATCGGGCGGTGGTTTTCCGACTTTTCCGGGCTACGTGGCGTGTGACGGGCGCAGGCCGCGTCAGGGCTTGACCTCGCGCAGCCGCCCGGTCTCGACCTCGTAGACGAACCCCCGCACCGAGTCCTTGTGGGGGATGAACGGGTCGGCCGTGATCCTGTTGATCGACTGGATGACGTCCGCGTCGAGGTCGGAGAACGCCTCGGCGGCCCAGTCGGGCTTGATCCCGACCTCGGTCTCGATGCCCCGGCGGAAGTCGTCGTCGGTGAAGGTCAGCATGCCGCAGTCCGTGTGGTGGATGAGGATGATCTCCCGCGTGCCGAGCAGGCGCTGGCTGATGGCGAGGCTGCGCCGCTCGTCCGCGGTCACCACGCCGCCGGCGTTGCGGATGACGTGAGCGTCGCCCTCGGTCAGCCCGAGCAGGCCGTACACGTTCAGCCGGGCGTCCATGCAGGCGAGGACGGCCACCCCGCGCGCCGGGGGCAGTGGCAGGTGTCCCTTGTCGAAGCCCGCGGCGTACCGCTCGGCATTGGTGAGCAGTTCGTCGGTGACGCTCATGAGGTGTCCCTTCTGGTCGCGTGAGTCGCTGGTCCCACCCTTGCCGCTTATCCCTACCAAGTCAATAGGGATAATGACTACCTGTGATTTGGAGGTGCCGGACGGTCATCTGTGACCAGGGATCGCATGACATCTCTCGACAACGACCGGAAGAGCCATGCGACCGTGCGGCCGCTCACCGCTGAGGACGTCGCCCGGATGCGGGAGCTGTTCACCGAGCGGTGGGGAGGAGTCGTCTCGGTCAGCCGGACTCGATCTCCAGGGTGCTGACCCGGTTGCGGGCCTCAAGCATGCCCTCCCGGTAGCGTTCGTCCCAGTCCGGGTCGTCGTCGCGGATGGACCTGACCGTCTGCCTGGTCAGCTCCAACGGCCCGTTGGGGCCGGGCGCGACCTTGCGTACGACGATCATGGTCCACCCGTTCTCCATGACCGTGCCGGCCTCCCAGCGGGGCGAGCCGGCCGCCTCGCGCCGGGCCGCCGGCTTCCCGGCGCGAGTGAGCGTCACGAGCAGATACACGAGCACAACGATGACGATGAGCGTCACCGGAAGGGCGAGCAGGCGCATCGGGGGTCCCGGCTCCCTACTTGGTGGGCAGAGCGACGCCTCCAGTATTGCCCGGCGCGTACACCGTGATGCCCTGGGGCAGTGCCTTGAGCTTCTCGATCTCCGCGCACGTGGGGCACTTGGTGTAGCCGTCCTGCCGGGCCTTGTTGGCGTCCGCCTCCGCGCGCGCCTGGGCGACCTTCGCCTGCGCCTCTGTGACCTTCGCGAACGCGGCCTGCGCCTGGTTGACCGCCTCCTGGACCTCGCTGGGCAGGGTGACCCGCGAAAGGTTGAAGTGGATGCCGGTGAGATAGTCGGCGCCGAGGGTCGACTTGAGGTCCTCGGCCAGGCTCGTGTTCACCGCTCCCTGGATCTTGGCGATGTTGGCGTTGTTGCCCTGCTGCGGCACGCCCCCGGTCTGCTGGCCGCCGCTGTTGTTCTGCACGAGCGCGCAGGAGGAGACCAGTTGCGCGCACCGGAAGTTGTTGATCTGGGTGCGCAGGTCGTTGTCGATCACCGGCCGGACGATCTGGTCGAGGAAGGCGGACCAGCCCTCGTCGCCCTCCCAGGGGTAATAGGTCCCGCCGTTGGTGCTGCGGAACTTGCGCGTGCCGAACTTGTCGTCGAACGACTCCAGCGTCTGGTGGTCGAGGTTGAGGCCGAAGTAGAGCGTGCCCTCGATGCCCATGTTGACGCCGTCGCCGCTCGGCACGTTGACCACGTCGACACCGGACCTCTCGCCGTGTCCGGCGTCGGAGGTGATCGTGTAGAACCGCTGCTGGGCAGGGTAGCGGTGTATCTGGGACCACCAGCCGATCCAGGTCACGCCGGAACCGGAGTCGATCACCTGCCGGACCTTGTTGTCGTCGAGCGGGCCGCCGTCGCGGACGACCGCCACCTCGCCGCCGCTGGTGCGTTCGAACCCGCTGAACGCGCCTAGCAGGGTGGGCGCCCCGGCGACGATGAGCGCCAGGATCACCAGGATGGCGATGCCGCGGAAGGAGCGGCGTGAGGTGCCGCCGGAGGCGGAGGGGGTGCGGCTGGGCATGCGGGCTCCTTGGGGGGCGCCTCGGGACCGGTTGTGGTGCCGGGGAAAAGATCGCGTTGTCCTCGGCACGACAACGTAGCAGCCGGGTGTCCCGGTTCCGGGATGTCCGGCGGCCGGAGAAGGCGCCCCGCCCGGCCCCGTACGGCAGACCGGGCGGCCTGCCGTACGGGGGTGGGGTCACAGCTCGACGGGCTGGAGCCGTCCCGTGTGCACGTCGTACAGCGCGCCGCCCACGACGAGGTCGTCGGGCAGGTAGGGGCTGGAGGTGATGCGGGTGATGTCGTGCCGCAGTGCGGCGCGTTGGTCGGGCACGGTCTGGAACTCGAGGCTGCGGGTGTCGACGCCGTAATCGGCGGCGATGAGGTTGTGCACGTCCTCGTCGGTCGACTTGGACATCCGGCAGTCGGTGTGCGGCATCACCAGCACGCGGTCGACGCCGAGCAGGTAGACGGCGAGGACGAGGGTCCGCAGGACGTCGTCCGTCACCCGCGCCCCCGCGTTGCGCAGGATCTTCGCGTCGCCCGCCGTCAGGCCGAGCAGCCCGAGCGGGTCGATGCGGGAGTCCATGCACGTCACCACCGCGAGCCCACGCGCCGCCCGGCCACTGAGGCCGGAGTGGGTGAACGTGCTCGCGTACTTCTCGTTGGCGTCCAGCAGATCGTCGAAAGCTCCGGTCATGTCACAGATGTTGCCCGATGCCCTCCGGGAGGTCATCGCGGGGGGCTGGCTTTTGTGCACTCCCGGCGGGTGGCATCACATGAAACACCGGTATAGGGTCTTCACTGGTGTTGAACCTGAACGGAGAGAGGTCACCATGAGCGGTGTCGCGCGCCTGCATTCGGTCGTGCTCGACTGTCCGGAGCCGAAGGCTCTGGCGGACTTCTACGCCGGGCTGCTCGGCTGGAAGGTCGCCGATGAGGAGGAGGACTGGGTCACGCTCGCCGGCGGCGACCGGATCCGCCTCGCCTTCCAGCGGGTCGCCGAATACGTGCCCCCGGTCTGGCCGTCCGCCGAACACCCGCAGCAGTTCCACCTCGACCTGACTGTGGACGACATGGCCGAGGCGGAGAACCAGGTGCTCGCCCTGGGAGCCGTCAGGCACGAGCACCAGCCCGACGAGGGACGCGACTGGACGGTCTTCCTCGACCCGGCCGGGCACCCGTTCTGCCTGGTCACCGAGTGAGCTGACGCCTCAGCTCACGGAGCCGGCGGCGGCCTTCGCCCGCGGCGTGCGCGCGAGGCGTCGCAGGACGAGAGGGCCGCCGATTCCCGGTAGCCAGGCCAGCGCCTTGCCGGTCAGGTCGCACCCGGCGTCGCGGGCGGCGGCCACGACGACGACCAGGTACGCGCAGCCGTGCAGGGGGCCGACGAGCGAGGAGACGGGCGGCAGGTGCACGGTGGCCAGATTGGCCAGGAGGACCGCCAGGGACCCCAGTTCGACGGCGGCGGCGGCGCGCAGGGCGGAATGAGGGCGTGACATGGTCAGACTCCCGTGGTCGAGCCGGGGCGGACGATCATCAGCACCGTGACGGCCGCCCACAGCAGGTTGAAGACGCCGGTCAGCATGGCGAGCCTCGCCACCCCGCCGCCGGCGTCGGCGGGCGTGGAGTCCCCGGCGGTGAGCCGCGCGAGGACGGCGTCCTGGCGCGGCAGGACCGCCAGGGAGAGGATCCCGGCCGCCGCGCCGGTGAGCAGGACGGACACGATCACCCACGCGTCGCGCAGCACGCCGAGGCTGCTCGCCGTGGCGAACCCGAAAACCGGTACGGCCAGGCCCGCGACGGCGTAGACGCGGCAGATGCGATGCAGGACGCGGAGCGCGGCCACGCCGCCGATTTGCGTGCCCTGCTCCGGCGTGACCTGCTCCGGCGTGACCTGCTCCGGCAAGCTTCGATCCGGCAAACGACGTGCGGCGGCGGGAAACATGCTCGCCGCCACGGCGACCGGGCCGACCGCGAGGATCGCGGCGAGGACGTGAACGGCCAGGAGGAATCTCGTCATAGGGCCCGATCCCCGATCACTGGGCGCCGGACGCGTCCCAAGAGTCCGGGGAGGCCGGTCGCGAGAGTGTGGCCGGGGGCCCGCGCGAACATCGCGGCCGCCGCCAGGGCCTCGTACGGCGTGAAAACGCCCAAGGGATCGAACCCGTCGAACGGCACGAACTGGGCCGGCATCGCATCTCTCCTTGTCGTCGGCGGTGCGGTCACCAACCGTAGGAGTGCGGCCCGGGCCGAGCCCAGTGGCGAGAACGACAAAGACCAACGGATTTTCGCCAACCTCGTCACCTGAGACTTCGTAGATCAGCCCTGGATACGCCGCTGGCGGGATCCCGTCTATCGTGGCGACCGTGCACACCGTGGCGATCCTGGCGCTGGACCATGTCGTGCCGTTCGACCTGGCGACCCCCATCGAGGTGTTCGGGCGCACCCGCCTGCCGGACGGCCGGCGCCCCTACCGGGTGCGGGTGTGCGGGCCCGCCCCAGAAGTGGAGACCGAGGCATTCGCCCTGCGCGTGCCGTACGGCGTGGACGCGCTGGCCGAGGCCGACACGGTCGTCGTGCCCGGCTGCTCGGAGCGAGCGGGGCCGCCCCCGGCCGAGGCGCTGGAGGCGCTGCGCGACGCGGCCTCGCGGGGCACCCGCCTCGCCTCGATCTGCGTGGGCGCGTTCACGCTCGCGGCGGCCGGGCTGCTGGACGGCCTGCGGGCGACCACACACTGGGCGGCGGCACCCGCGCTGGCCCGGCGGTTCCCGCTGGTGGACGTGCGGCCGGACGTGCTCTACGTCGATAACGGGCAGGTGCTCACCTCGGCGGGCGCGGCCGCCGGGCTCGACCTGTGCCTGCACATGATCCGGCGCGACCACGGCTCGGCCGTCGCGGCCGACGCCGCCCGCCTGTCGGTGATGCCGCTGGAGCGGGAGGGCGGTCAGGCCCAGTTCATCGTCCACGAGCACCCGCCGGTGCCCAGCGGCTCGCTGCTGGAGCCGGTGCTGGCGTGGATCGAGGACAACCTCGGCCGTGACCTCACCCTGCGGGAGATGGCGGCCCGCGGCGGGATGGGCGAGCGGACGTTCAGCAGGCGCTTCCGTCAGCAGACCGGCACCACGCCGCTGCAGTGGCTGCTGCGGGCCCGGGTCCGGCGGGCGCAGTATCTGCTGGAGAACACCGGCCACGGCATCGAGCGCATCGCCGTACAGGCCGGTTTCGGGTCGCCGACCGCGTTCAGGGAGCGGTTCAAGCGGGTCGTGGGGACCACGCCTCAGGCGTACCGCTCCTCGTTCCATTCCTCATCCCACGAGGGCCCCGCCGCCATCTGAACGCCACGGGCAGGGGCGGCGGCGCGGAGCTGTGAGTCCGGCTCCGCGCCGCCTGTTTCGAAGGAGGTGACTCTTCGACGCCCGCGTGGCTTGGGCGGCTCTCGCCGCCGGGTGTCACATGGGTGGCTCTTCGCCTCCGGTGTCACCCGTGGTGGCCATGCCGCCCTCCGTCGCGGCTGCCTCCTCGTCGCCGTCCGCGCCGAGCGCGCCGCCGATCGCGGCGAGGGCGTGAACGAGGCGCACCCCCGAGCCGTCGCGGCGGCCGAGCTCCTCGGGCAGCGGCACCGGCTTGCCGGTCGAGGAGATCGCCTTGACCGGCGCGGGGCCGGCGTAGGCGTGCAGCAGGACGTCCTCGCCCTTCAGGAAGCGCTGGGCACGCACGCCGCCGGTCGCCCGCCCCTTCGGCGGGAAGTCGGCGTAGTCGGAGACCTTGCCCGCGCCCATCTGGGTGCCGGGCAGGGCGGTGGAGGAGCCGGCGATCGTCACCACACGCGCCTCCCGCGTGGGATCGACCACACCGAAGAAGACCACCTTCGCGTCGCCGTCGAGGCGCACGCCGGCCATGCCGCCCGCCGGACGTCCCTGCGGCCGTACGACGGAGGCGGGGAAACGCAGGAGCTGCGCGTCGCTGGTGATGAAGACGAGGTCGTGGTCGACGGAGGTCAGCTCGACGGCGCCGACCACCACGTCCCCGTCCCGCAGTCCGATCACCTCGAACTCGTCGCGGTTGACGGGATATTCGGGCACGACCCGCTTGACCACGCCCTGGCTGGTGCCGATCGCGAGCCCCGGCCCGTCCGGGTCGAGCGAGCCCAGCCCGGCGACCCTCTCGTCCGGTTCGAGGGCGACGTACTCCGACACCGGATGCCCGCCCGCGAGCGAGGGCGGGTTGGCCGAGGGCGGCAGGGCGGGCAGGTCGATCACCGAGACCCGGATCATCCGGCCCATCGACGTCACCACGCCCACCTCGCCGCGCACGGTCGAGCGGACCACCGAGACCAGCACGTCGTGCGCCGCGCGATCGCCCTCGCCGGAGATCGGCGAGGCGTCGGTCGTACGGGCGAGCAGGCCGGTGGACGACATCAGCACCAGGCAGGGGTCGTCGGGCACCTCCAGCGGCACGACGGCGGCCCTGGCCGCCTCCGACGATTCCAGCAGGACCGTGCGGCGCGGCGTGCCGTACGTCTTGGCCACCTCGGCAAGCTCGGACGACACGACCTTGCGCAGCCGGTCCTCCGAGCCGAGGATCTCGTTCAGCTCGGCGATGTCGGCCTGGAGCTGCTCCTTCTCCCGGTCGAGCTCCAGCTTGTCGTAGCGGGTGAGGCGGCGCAGCGGGGTGTCGAGGATGTAGTTCGCCTGGGTCTCGCTCAGCTCGAAGGTCTCCCTGAGCCGCGCGCGGGCCTGCGCCGAGTCGTCGGAGCCGCGGATCACCTGGATGACCTGGTCGATGTTGAGCAGCGCGATGATGAGGCCGTCGACGAGATGGAGCCGTTCCTCGCGCTTGCGCAGCCGGAAGCGCGACCGCCTGCGCACGACGTCGAGCCGGTGGTTCACGTAGACCGACAGCAGCTCGCGCAGGCCGAGCGTGCGCGGCTGGCCGTCGACGAGTGCGACGTTGTTGATGCCGAAGGTCTCCTCCATCGGCGTCAGCCGGTAGAGCTCCTCCAGCACGGCCTCCGGGTTGAAGCCGTTCTTGACCTCGATGACCAGACGCAGGCCCTTGTGCCGGTCGGTCAGGTCCTTGAGATCGGCGATGCCGGTGAGCCTCTTCGCGTTCACCAGCTCTTTTATCTTGGTGATCACCCGCTCGGGGCCCACGTTGAACGGCAGCTCGGTGACGACGATGCCCTTGCGGCGCGGTGTGACCTGGTCGATCGTCACCTTGGCCCGCATCTTGAAGGTGCCGCGGCCGGTCTCGTACGCGTCCCTGACGCCGCTCAGGCCGATGATCGTGCCGCCCGTCGGCAGGTCGGGGCCCGGGACGAAGCGCATGAGCTCGTCGAGCGTCGCGTCCGGCTTCCTGATCAGGTAGCGGGCCGCCGCGATGACCTCGCCGAGGTTGTGGGGGGCCATGTTGGTGGCCATGCCGACCGCGATGCCGGAGGCGCCGTTGACCAGCAGGTTGGGGAA
Organism: Microbispora bryophytorum; assembly: GCF_043197435.1. NCBI lineage: Bacteria > Bacillati > Actinomycetota > Actinomycetes > Streptosporangiales > Streptosporangiaceae > Microbispora > Microbispora bryophytorum. The sequence goes on from NZ_JBICTF010000003.1 coordinate 186,705, forward strand.
CGCCGACGGTACGACCGACGGCTCGGTCTCCTGGCCGTCGTAGTTGGGCTTGAAGTCGACGGTGTCCTCGTCGATCGACTGCACCATGAGCATGGCGGCGGGGGCGAGGCGGGCCTCGGTGTACCGCATCGCGGCGGGCAGGTCGTCGGGAGAGCCGAAGTTGCCGTGCCCGTCCACCAGCGGGAGGCGCATCGAGAACGGCTGCGCGAGCCGCACGAGCGCGTCATAGATGGCGGAGTCGCCGTGCGGGTGGAGCTTGCCCATCACCTCGCCGACGACGCGGGAGGACTTGACGTGCCCGCGGTCGGGCCGCAGGCCCATCTCGCTCATGGAGTAGAGGATGCGGCGCTGGACGGGCTTGAGTCCGTCGCGCGCGTCGGGCAGCGCGCGCTGGTAGATCACCGAGTAGGCGTACTCAAGGAAGCTCGTCCGCATCTCCGCGGACACGTCGATGTCGACGATCCGCTCCTCGAAGTCCTCGTCCGGCGGGGGTGTCGTCGTGCGTCGGGCCATGTCGTGGTTTCCTGCGTGTCGAGGAGCCGGACCCCGGCCGTCGGGACCGGGGAGGGCGAACGTGGTGGTGAACGTCGGTGGTGAACGTCAGCCGGTGGGCATCAGTGGTGGACATCGGTGGTGGACATCGGTGGTGGACATCGAACATTCTGCCGAGAGTTCACCCCGTTCGCGACTCACTACCATACTGCCGGGCCCGCGCCCGCGGTTCCGGCTTCCCCGGCGGGACAGCCCCTGCGGCGCCGGGACAGCCCCTGCGGTGCCCGGACGGTCAGTCGCGGGGGCCGGCGCCGGGCCAGGGGCCGGGCGTCTCGCCCTCGTCCTCGTCACCGGGCGCGTTCAGCTTCTCGTCGTAGAGCCGGAAGCCCCGGGCCTTGTAGTTGGCGAGCGCGGCCGGCCCGTCGAGGGAGCAGGTGTGCACCCAGACCCGCCGGGTGGCCTCCCGCCCGGGCCAGCGCTCGGCGAGGTCCCAGGCGCGGGCCGCGGCCTCGCCCAGCAGCCACCCGCCGAGGCCCTGCCCGATCGCGTACGGCAGCAGGCCGAAGTTGACGATCTCGACCGTGCCGCCGTCCTGGGCCACCAGTTCGGCATATCCGGCCGGGGTGCCGCGCACCCAGGCCACCCAGGTCTCGACGCCCGGCCGGTCGAGCCAGTCCCTCCACTGCTTCCAGGTCCACGGCAGCCGGTTGGTCCACTGCCAGTCGCCGCCCACCGCGGTGTAGAGGAAACGGCTGAACTCCGGGGTGGGAACCTCGGCGCGGACGACCTGCGCGGAGAGCGCGGGCGGCCGTCCCGGACGCAGGTCGGCGGGGCTGGTCTGTTCGAGATACCAGGTGGTCACGTTCATAGCGGGACTCATCCAACCACGACGCCCGTCTGGGTCGGTCCGGCCGTGGCCGCCGGCGCCTCACCACGCGCGCGCTTCCATCGGCGCCACCGGTGAGGTGAATCGGTATGTATGACCTATTTGTCCGATCAAAGTCGCTCTTCGGTACTCTCCTCCCGGGAAAGGGAGGTGCTTCCGAGGTGTACGACATCGTGAACCGGATGCTCATTGCGATGAACGCGCACGATCTGGACGCGGTGTTGCGGTGCTACGCGCCGGGCGCGGTGGTGATCGGACCGGAGATGGAGGCGGGGGAGCCCGGGGAGATCGCTTCCTACATGCTGCAGATGTGGGACGGCTTTCCCGATCTGCGCTTCACCCTCTGGGAGACGGTCACCCTCGCGGACGCGGTCGCGACGGAGATGACGGCGGCGGGCACGCACACCGGGCCCTACCTGGTCGCCGGGGGCGACATCCTCGCCCCGACCGGCCGGGGCATCAACGTGCGCGTCTCCTGGTTCTGGCATCTGGAGGACGGCCTCATCCAGAGTCAGCGCTTCTACTACGACCAGCTCGAGATCTACGCGCAGCTCGGCCTGCGGTTGCCCCTGTGCTTCGGGGACGAGGGCGCCGGAAGCGGCGCGCCCGTGGACCGCGGCTAGTTTCCCGCCCGCCTCTCCCGGTCGCGGCGGAAACGGTCGGCCGGACCTGGTAGCAATGGGCGGGTGAGTGAAGAAGAGGTGACGCTGCGGGAAGAGGCCGAGGCCCGGCTGAGGGCGCTCGCCGGCGATCACGCCCGGCTGCGCGACGACCAGTGGGCCGCCATCAAAGCCCTGGTCATGGACCGCAGGCGGGCGCTGGTGGTGCAGCGCACCGGCTGGGGGAAGTCGGCCGTCTACTTCATCGCGACCGCGCTGCTGCGCGAGCTCGGTGAGGGGCCCACGGTCATCGTCTCCCCGCTCCTGGCGCTGATGCGCAACCAGATCGCCGCGGCCGAGCGGGCCGGCATCCACGCCGAGACGATCAACTCGGCCAACCCCGAGGTGTGGGAGAAGGTCTACGGCCAGGTCGCCGAGGGCGCGGTCGACGTGCTGCTGGTCAGTCCCGAGCGGCTGAACAATCCCGACTTCCGCGACAACGTGCTGCCCGAGCTGGCCGGCAGCGCGGGTCTTCTCGTGATCGACGAGGCCCACTGCATCTCCGACTGGGGTCATGACTTCCGGCCCGACTACCGCCGGCTCCGCACCTTGCTGGCCGAGCTGCCGCCGGGCATCCCCGTGCTGGCCACGACCGCTACGGCGAACGCCCGGGTCACCCGCGACGTCGCCGAGCAGCTCGCCGTCACGCAGGAGTGGGACGAGCTGCCCGGCGGGGAGGTGTTCGTCCTGCGAGGACCGCTGGAGCGCGACAGCCTTCATCTGAGCGTCGCACGGCTGGGCGGCGCGGACCAGCGGCTCGCCTGGCTGGCCAGGACGCTGCACGAGCTGCCGGGCTCCGGCATCGTCTACACGCTGACCGTCGCGGCGGCGCAGGAGATCGCCGCTTACCTGCGCGAGCAGGGCCACACCGTCGTCGCGTACACCGGGCAGACCGAGCCGGCCGACCGGCTGGCGGCCGAGGAGGACCTGCTGGGCAACCGGGTCAAGGCCCTGGTGGCGACCTCCGCGCTGGGGATGGGCTTCGACAAGCCCGACCTGGGCTTCGTCGTCCACGTGGGCGCGCCCGCCTCGCCCGTGGCGTACTACCAGCAGGTGGGCCGCGCCGGACGTGGCGTGGAGCGGGCCGAGGTCATTCTGCTGCCCGGCTCCGAGGACCGGGAGATCTGGGCCTACTTCGCCTCGCTCGCCTTCCCGCCGGAGGGCGTGGTCAGGACGACGCTGGAGGCGCTGTCCGAGGGGGGAGTGCTGTCCACCGCCGCACTGGAGACGAGAGTCGACCTCAGCCGGAGCCGGCTGGAGATGATGCTCAAGGTGCTCGACGTGGACGGCGCCGTACGCCGGGTCAAGGGCGGCTGGGAGGCCACCGGCGAGCCGTGGAGCTACGACACCGAGCGTTACGCCCGGGTGGCCGCGGAGCGCCGGGCGGAGCAGGAGGCGATGCTCGGCTACATCACGACCACCGAGTGCCGGGAGCAGTACCTGCGCCGCCACCTCGACGACGATTCGGCGACGCCGTGTGGCCGGTGTGACAACTGCACCGGCGCCCACCGTTCCGCCGAGGTGCCGGACGAGGCCGTCCAGGCCGCGCGGCAGCGGCTCGCGCGTCCCGGCGTCGAGATCGAGCCGCGCCGCCAGTGGCCCACCGGCCTGCCGGACCTGAAGGGGCGGATCAGGGCGGAGCTGTCCGCCGAGCCGGGCCGCGCGCTCGGCCGCCTGACCGACATCGGCTGGGGCACCCGGCTGCGCGACCTGTTCGCGGCGGGCGACGGGCCGGTCCCCGACGACGTGTTCGCGGCCGTGGTCGAGGTGCTGAAGACCTGGGGGTGGGAGCGGCGGCCGGTCGCCGTGGTCGCGGTGCCGTCGGGCACGCGGCCGGCGCTGGTCGGCTCGCTCGCCGAACGGCTCGCCCAGGTCGGCCGGCTGGAGTATCTCGGGTCGCTCGGTTACCGCGAAGGATCGCCCGCCGCCAGGCACAACAGCGCCCAGCGGGTGACGGCCATCCGGGGGACGCTCGCGACGCCGCGCGACGTCGCCGAGAGGATCGCGGCGGCGGGCGGGCCGGTGCTGCTGGTGGACGACCGGGTGGACAGCGGGTGGACGATGGCGCTGGCCGCCGCCCAGGTCCGGCACGCCGGGGCGCCCGCCGTGCTGCCCCTGGCCCTGGCCGTCACCAGCTGATCGCCTCCCCCGCCCGGCCCCGCGGCGGACCGGCGCCCCCGGCACACGGCGCCTCCGAAATGCGCGCTTCTGGCACGCGCGCTTCTGACATGCGGCGCCCCTGACACGCGGGCCTCTGATATGGCGCCCCTGACACATGGGGGCGGCGAGCTGAGGCCCGGCTCGGGGACGGGTCAGGGTGAGGCCAGGGTAATCACCCCATCCCGGGACCGCGCGTGATCGGCAGACTCGTCGCCATGAGATCACTTGTTGCGGCTCCGGTCCTGGTCGGCGCGTACGGCGTCGCCCGGATCATGGACGGATTCGACGGCAGCCGGGGGCCCGGTCTGGCCTGGACTGTGGGACACCTGTTTTTTCTGGCCGCGTTGGTCCTCTTCGTGCGGATCTTCGGGCGGCTCCGGACGATGGCCGGCGGCGGCGTGACGGCCACGGCGGGGTACGCCGCCGGCCTTGCCGGGGCGCTGGCGCTGGCCGCGCAGTTCACGATCGACATCGTGGTCGGCTTCCTGTCCGCCGACCATGGCGCGATGGGGCCGCGCTTCGAGGCCGTCAAGGCGATCCCGTGGGTCGAGCCGGTCGTGTACACCGTCGTGCCGTTGCTGTTCTATGTCGGCATGGTCGCGCTGGTGGCCCGGCTCGCCGTGGGGCGGCGGGTGCCGTGGTGGAGCGCGGCGCTGGTGCTTGTGCAGGCCGTGCTTCCGCTCGTGAGCAAGGACCTGATTCCGCTGGGAGCCGCGCTGCTCCTGCTGGCCTTCGTGCCGCTGCTGCGCCTGCGGCCCGCGCAGTCGGTCGCGCACGCGCCGGTCTCGGGCTGAACAGCGCCCACTTGCGCCGTGCTCAACTGAACAGTGCTCAACTGAACAGTGCCCAAGGGAACCGTGCCCGCTGAGCCCGGTCGCGCTGAACAGGGTTGTCGTGAGCCGTGTCCGCTGAGCCGGGTCGTTCTGAGCCGGGTTGTTCTGAGCGGGTCGTTCAGAATGCCCGGCTCAGAGACGCGGGCGGGCGCCGAGGTTGGAGATGCACTTGGCGGCGAGGGCGTTACCCGCCGCCAGCGCCTCGGCGGCCGGCTTGCCGTCCAGCCACACGGGCAGGAAACCGGCGGTGAAGGCGTCACCGGCGCCGGTGCCGTCCACCACCCGGTCGACGACCTCGCCGGGCGACCGGACCGGGTCGGGACGGTTGTTGGAGTACCAGAGCGAGCCCTCGGCGTTGAGCTTGATCACGACCTGCGGGAACCAGGCGGTCAGCACCTTGGCCGCCGCCGCGGCGTCGTCCCTGCCGGTCAGCACCTTGGCCTGGTCGGCGTTGGCGAACAGCAGCTTCGCGCCGTCGGTCCATTCGAGGAACGGCTCGGCGCCGGTCCGCTCCAGCGGGGCGGAGGAGGCGCAGTCCACGGAGATCGACATGCCGGCGCGCCTGGCCATGTCGAGCGCGGCGAGGCCGGCGTCGCGCGATCCATCGTTGATCAGCGTGTAGCCCGACATGTGCACGTGGCCGCCGGAGCTGAACAGGTCGCGCGGCAGGTCCTCGGGCGACAGCGCGGCGTTGGCGCCGGGGTCGGACAGCATGGTCCGCTCGCCCTTGTGGGTGACGAGCACGACGCACGTGCCGGTCGGCCGCTCGGGGTCCATGACGAGCCGGGCGTCCACGCCGTATCCCATGAGCTCCATGTCGCGGTTGCGGCCCGTGATGTCGGCGCCTCGGCGGCCGATGAAGGCGACCTCCGAGCCCTCCACGGCGAGCCAGGAGGCGATGTTGGCGCCGGAGCCGCCACCGTGCATGGTCACGATGGCCGGGGTGTCGCTCGCTCTGGCAAGAGGGAACCTAGCGCGGGCGACCGCGTCCGTCATGAGATCGCCCACCACGACGACCCGCGTCATGCTGTCACCACCTTGCCAACTGCTTGTGGAGGTGAGCCAATCCCAAGGAGGGGCGGCGTCCTCTCCGTGCTGTGAGGCTGACGTCCAGAAACCTAACAGTTTCCAGGGGCGTCGTGGGGTGGAGAGCGGACAGACGGGCACAGTCGATGCACAAGCGTTGCCCAACTTGCCACGTCAGGGCTGGTAGATCCCCTATAAGCGGATCTGGGACGCGGGTCCTCCAGTTATAAGAAATCTCTCAATACGGGCCAAGCCGGACACCGCTAGCCTCGATTGTGTGCACCCTCAGTACCCCGCCCACTGGGAGGCGGACGTCGTGCTGTCCGACGGCGGCACGGCGCACGTCCGCCCGATCAGGCCGGACGACGCCGGCATGCTGCGCTCGTTCTACTCGCGCCTGTCCGCGGAGTCCATCTACTTCCGGTACTTCGGGCCACGGCCGCGCCTGACCGACAAGGACGTGGTCTGGTTCACCAACGTCGACTACGACAACCGGGTCGCTCTCATCGCCACGATCGGCACCGAGATGGTCGCGGTCGTACGGTACGACCGGGTGCAGCCGCGCGACCACGCCGAGGTGGCCTTCCTGGTCGAGGACGCCCACCAGGGCAGGGGTCTGGCCGCGGTGCTGATGGAGCACCTGCGGGCCGCCGCGCGCGAGCGCGGGATCAAGACCTTCATCGCCGACGTGCTGCCGGGCAACCACCGGATGACGGGCCTGTTCCGCCAGGCCGGATACACGGCGCAGAGCCAGTTCGAGGACGGCGTCGTACGCATGACGCTCGACCTGTCCAGCACCGAGACCGCGCTGGAGGTCCGGCTCGCCCGCGAGCACCGCGCCGAGGCGCGCTCGATCGCCCGCCTGCTGACGCCGGAGTCGGTCGCGGTCATCGGCGCGAGCCGCGAGCCGGGCGGCATCGGCCAGACGGTCCTGCGCAACCTGCTCGCCGCCGACTTCACCGGCCCCGTCTACCCCGTCCACCGGCACGTACGGGCCGTGGCCGGCGTGCGGGCCTACCGCAGCGTGTCGGCCATCGACGGCGAGGTGGACCTCGCCGTGCTGGCGGTCCCCGCCGAGGGCGTGCTCGATCTGGTCGTGGAGTGCGCGGAGAAGGGGGTGAAGGGCCTGGTCGTGGTCTCCTCCGGGTTCGGCGAGACCGGGCAGGAGGGCCGGGCCCGCCAGGAGGAGCTGGTCCGCATCGCCCGGGCGTACGGCATGCGGGTGGTGGGGCCCAACTGCCTGGGCATCGCCAACACCGATCCCGCCGCACGGCTCAACGCGACGCTCGCGGCGACCCTGCCGGGGCGGGGGAGGGTCGGCTTCTTCAGCCAGTCGGGCGCGCTCGGCACGGCGCTGCTGCAGCGGGTGGCGCAGCGCGGCATGGGCATCTCGACGTTCGTCTCGGCCGGCAACCGGGCCGACGTGTCCGGCAACGATCTCCTCCAATACTGGGAGGAGGACCCGGCGACCGACGTGATCCTGCTCTACCTGGAGTCCATCGGGAACCCGCGCAAGTTCACCCGGCTGGCCCGGCGGATCTCGCGGTCCAAGCCGATCGTGGTGGTCAAGTCGCGGGGCGTCCCGGGCGGGCACCGCGCGCCCGTGCTCGCGCTGCCCGACACCGCGCTGAGCTCGCTGTTCGCCCAGGCCGGGGTCATCCGGGTGGACGACCTGGTCCAGCTTTTCGACGTCGCCCAGCTCCTGGCGCACCAGCCGCTGCCGGCCGGGCCGCGGGTGGGCGTGGTCGGCAACTCCGACGCGCTCACGCTGCTCGCGGAGGAGGCGTGCGCCGGCGCCGGCCTGCAGCCGAGCCCCCCGGTGAACCTCGGCGCCCCCGCCGGCGCGGCCGAGTTCGCCGAGGCCCTGCGGAGCGTTCTGCCCGAGGTGGACGCCGTCGTCGCGATCTACATGCCGCCGATCCCCGGCGACTGCCGTGAGGTGGCCGAGGCGTTGCTGGAGGTCGCCAGGGAGTCGGGCAAGCCGGTGCTGGCCACCTTCCAGGGCGCGCTGGGCATGCCGGCCGACCTGCGCGTGGGGGGAGGCCCCGGCGACGACTCCCCCCAGCGTGGGTCGATCCCGTCGTACCCCGCACCCGAGGAGGCGGTCCGCGCACTGGCCCACGTCGTGCGGTACGCCCACTGGCGCAGGCAGCCGCCGGGCACGGTCCCGTCCGTCGAGGGGATCGACACCGCCGCGGCGCGGGAGATCGTCGCCGCCGCCCTGCGTGGTGAGGGGACGGCGGCCAGTGCGGTGGCAGGCGAGGGGGCAGTCGGCGAGGAGCGGGAGATCGACGCGACCGCGCTGCTGGCCTGCTACGGCATCGAGGTGTGGCCGGCGAACCTCGCCGCCGGCGCCGAGGAGGCCGTCGCCGCGGCCGAGCGGATCGGCTGGCCCGTGGTGGTCAAGTCGGCCGACCCGGAGGACGCCCGCCGCGCCGGCACCGTCCGCGTCGGCCTCACCGAGCCCGCCGGGGTCCGGCAGGCGTACGCCGACCTCGCCGCGCTTCACGGGCCCGCCACGCCGCTCGCGGTGCAGCGCATGGCGCCGCAACCCTCGGTGCCCACCGTCGTCGGCGTGACCCAGGACCGCTACTTCGGCGGGGTCGTCACGTTCGGCCTCGGCGAGGTGACCGCCCGGCTGCTCGGCGACCAGGCCTACCGCCTCGCACCGCTCACCGCCGAGGACGCGGCGGAGTTGGTGCGGTCGGTCCGCGCCGCGCCGCTGCTTTTCGGCGAGTACGGCTACCAGGCGGTGGCAGTGGAGGCGCTGGAGAAACTGCTGGTGCGGGTGGGGCTGCTGGCAGACGCCCTGCCCGAGGTCGCCAGGATGGAACTCGACCAGGTCCTGGTGAGCGCGTCGGGAGTGGCCGTGCTGGGCGCGCGGGCCGTCCTGCGGCCCGTCACCGCGCTGCGTCCCGACGTCGGGCCCCGCCGCCTGAGCTGACCGGGCCGCTTGAGCTGATGGGCGCCACCGGAGCTGATCGGCCCGGCATCACGCCGTGGGCGGAAAACCCGTCCCGTCGGGGTGTGAAACAGGTGTCCCTTACAGGGCAGGATGGACCCATGAGGGAAACCCGAGTCTCCGCCGCGGGCTTGCGCGAGGCCATAGATCGCAGCGGCTACTACCCGGATCTTGTGGCCGACGCCGTCGACTCCGCGCTCGGCAACGAGCCGGTCACTGCGTACGTCGTGCATCACGAGGCCACGTTCGACCCGGCGATGGAGGTGCGCAGGCACGTCACGGTCCTGGTTCTTTCGCCAACCCGGCTGCTGGTCTGCCACACCGACGAGCACCCGCCCGCCGAGGGCATGCCCGCCTCCCACGCCTCCACGACCACCGAGGCGGTGAGACTCAGCCGCATCCAGTCGGTCGCCGTGACCAGGGTCGTGCCCGACCCCGCGGCGTACGCGCCGGGCGTCCCCCCGACGGAGGTCACACTGACGATCGGGTGGGGCGCGATCTCCCATGTCGATCTCGAACCGGCGACCTGCGGCGACGAGAACTGCGAGGCCGATCACGGCTACACCGGCGCGATCACGGCCGACGACCTGTCCCTGCGGGTCAGCGAGGCGGCCGACGGTCCCGAGGCCGTCACCCACGTGCTGGCGTTCGCGAAGGCGCTGTCGGAGGCCACCGCCAAGGCGGCGACGGCCTGACCGTCCCCATCGAGCCGCCGGGAGGTGACGTGATCGATCCCCAGCCCTCGGAGGCTCTGCCCGGGGAGCCGCCCGGGGCGTCGACGGCCGCCGTGCCCGTGCCGTACGTGCCCGCGTACGGCACGGCCTCGCTGGCCGAGCTGCCGGGCTCGATGCTCGCCTCTCTTGGGTTGCCGGGCGACAACACGCTGGCGCTGGAACCGGCCCCGCGGGTGTGCCTGTTCCTCGTGGACGGCCTCGGGGCCGAGCTCCTGGCCGCGCACCCCGGCGCCGCGCCGTTCCTGTCGGCCCACGTCCGGGGGACGCTCACGGCCGGCTTCCCCTCCTCGACCCCCACCAGCCTGGCCACCCTGGGCACCGGCGCCCCTCCCGGGGAGCACGGCATGGTCGGCATCCAGATGGCCGTCCCGGGGGAGGGGCGGCTGTTCAACTGCCTGCGCTGGACCGCCCCCGGCCTGTCGATCGACCCGGACGTGTGGCAGCCCGCGCCGACCGTCTACGAACGCATGACGGCGGCGGGGGTCGAGCCGGTCTACGTGGCGCCCGCCGCGTTCGACGGCACAGGACTGACCCGCGCCGTCTACCGGGGCATGCGCTATCGGGCGGCGGAGAGCCCCGGCGAGCGGGTCGAGGCCGTGCGGCAGGCGCTGCGCGAGGCCACGTTCGTCACCGTCTACTACGGCGACGTCGACCGCGTGGGGCACTTCAGCGGGTGGGGCAGCGGCGAGTGGCTCGAACAGCTCGCCGTGGTGGACCGCATGGCCGAGCGCATCGCCGGGGCGCTGCCGCCGGGTGCGGTCCTGTACGTCACGGCCGACCACGGCATGATCAACGCCGTCGACAAGGTGGACGTGGACCGCCGTCCCGACCTGCGGGAGGGCGTGCTCATGCTGGGCGGCGAGCCCCGCGCCCGCCACGTCTACACCTCTCCCGGCGCGGCTTCCGCGGTGCTGGAGACCTGGCGGGAGGCCCTGCGCGGGCGGGCCTGGGTGGTCACGCGCGAGGAGGCCGTCTCCGCGGGCTGGTTCGGCCGTAGCGTCCGCCGCGAGTGGCTCGGCCGCGTCGGCGACGTGGTGGCCGTGCCGTACGGCGAGTGCGTGATCGTGGCCTCGGCCGGGGAGCCGGTGGAGTCCTCAATGATCGGCTACCACGGCTCGCTGACCCCCGCCGAGCAGAACGTCCCGCTGGTGGAGATCCGCCGCTGACGCTCGCTCGGATGCGTCGCCGGCACCGCTTGGGTCCGTCGCCGGCACTTTCCTGAGATCGCGTCGCCGACAGGCATGCCCGCCGACCGGCAGCTCGAACTGCTCAGTTCCAGGTGTACAGTCTGAGCTGTCTTTTTTGGGGAGGTGTGCCATGAGCGATGCCGTCTCGGAGGCGGCGGCGCAGGCGGCCGGCGACACCTGGGTGGCGGTCAGCAGGCTCGTCCGCAGGCTGAGAGAGCTGGACGCGGAGGGAGACCTCAGCTCCGGCCAGGCCTCCGTGCTGGTGCGGCTGGCCAAGCACGGCCCGGCGTCGGCCAGTGAGCTGGCCGCGGCCGAGCGGGTCAGGCCGCAGTCCATGGCGGCGATCGTCCAGGCACTGGAACGAGCCGGGCTGGTGGAACGCCACCGCGATCCCGAGGACGGCCGGCGTCAGCTCGTCACGCTGACCGAGCCGGGGCGCGAGCGCCGCCTCGACGACCGGAGGGCGCGCGAGGCATGGCTGGCACGGGCGCTGCAGGAACACTGCACCGAAGCGCAGCTGCGCACGATCACCGAGGCGATGGCGCTGCTGGACGCCGTGGCCCAGTCGTGATCAGGGTCCGGGCGTGACGCGGGTTCCGGCCGCCTCCCGGGCCGGGCGCCGATCGGAGGCCGGCGGCTTCGACCGCCGGCTGATCGCCCCGATGATCCTGGGCTCGATCCTCAACCCGATCAACTCCTCGATGCTGGCGGTGGCACTCGTGCCGATCGGCCGCTGGTTCCACGCCTCGCCCGCGCACACCGCGTGGCTGGTGACGGGGCTGTACCTGGCCACCGCGGTCGGGCAGCCGGTCATCGGGCGGCTGGTCGACACCTTCGGCCCGCGGCCGCTGTACCTGACCGGCACGACGCTGGTCGGCGTCGCCGGGCTGCTGGGCGTGCTGGCGCCCAGCCTGGGCGTCCTGATCGTGTCCCGGGTCCTGCTCGGGATCGGCACCTCCGCCGCCTACCCCGCCTCGATGTTCCTGCTGCGGGCCGAGGCCGACCGCACCGGCATGCGAAGTCCCAGCGGCATCCTGGCGGCGCTGTCGATCTCCAACCAGGTCATCGCGGTCATCGGGCCGACCCTGGGCGGCCTGCTCATCGGAGTGGGCGGCTGGCATCTCATCTTCGCCGTCAACGTGCCGCTCTCGGCCGCCTGCCTCGTCCTCGGTGCGCGGCGACTGCCCCGCCGCGCCGCGACCTCCACTGCGGCCGTCCGGCCCGGCGGGGGGCTGGACGTGATCGGCATGGCGTTGTTCGCCGGCACGCTCACGGCGTTCATGACGTTCCTGATGAACCCGGCCTGGGGGCTCTGGTGGCTGCTGGTGATCACCGCCGTCGCCGGAACCTGCTTCGCCGTACGGGAACTGCGGGTGGCGCAGCCGTTCCTCGACCTGCGGGTGCTGGGCGGCAATCTGCCGTTGCTCGCCACGTACGGCAGGCAGTGGCTGGCCTACACGACCTCCTACGCCTTCATGTACGGGTTCCCGCAGTGGCTGCAGGACAGCCGGTCGCTCACCCCCTCGGCCGCCGGGCTGCTGCTCCTGCCCATGTCGGCGATGGCCATCGCCGTGACCGCCCTCACCGGCCGCCGCGCCGAGGTGCGCGGCAAGCTCGTCGTCGGCGCCGCGGCGCAGATCGCCGGCTGCGCCGTGCTGTCGGCGGCCGGCTCCGGCAGCCCGATGTGGCTGCTGGCGCTGATCGGCGCGTTCGTCGGCGTCGCGCAGGGCCTCAACGGGCTGGCCAACCAGAACGCGCTGTACGCGCAGGCCGACCCGGCCCGCATGGGTTCCTCCGCCGGGCTCCTGCGCACCTTCGGCTATCTCGGCGCGCTGGGCGCCTCGGCCGCCGACGCGGCGTTCTACCGGCACGGCGCCACCACGCTCGGGCTGCACCACCTGAGCCTGCTCCTGCTGGGCGTCTCGGTGCTGCTCCTGGCCGGCGTCCTCATCGACCGGTCGCTTCGCCGCGTCGGCCGGGTCCCCACCACCTGACCACCCCCTGTCCGCACATCAGAAAGGGAGATCTCCATGCCCGTGACCACGCTCGACCCCAGGACCGCACTCGTGGTCGTCGACCTGCAGAAGGGCGTGCTCGCTGCCCCCGGCAGCCCCTACTCCACCGGGGACGTGCTCGCCCGGACGGTGCGGCTGGCCGAGGCCTTCCGCGCGCGCGACCTGCCGGTCGTCCTCGTCCGCGTCACCGCAGCGGCCGACGGCTCCGACGCCGTCCCCGGGCGGACCGAGCTGTCGCGTGCCGGGCACGCCTGGCCCGACGGCTGGGACGAGATCGCCGACGAGCTGGCCGGACGTCCCGGGGACATCGTCGTCACCAAGCGCAACTGGTCGGCCTTCTACGGCACCGACCTCGACCTGCACCTGCGTCGCCGCGGCGTCACCCAGATCGTGGTGACCGGGGTGGCCACGAGCATCGGGGTCGAGTCCACCGCCCGCGCCGCCCACGAGCACGGCTACCACGTCACGCTGGCGACCGACGCCATGACCGACTTCGATCCCGAGGCTCACCGCCACAGCGTCGAGAAGATCTTCCCGCGCCTCGGCGAAACCGGCGCCACCGCCGAGATCCTCGACCTGCTCGCCGCGACCGCGTCCTGAGGCGCGGGGAGCCCCGCCGGGTCCTGAGGCGCGGGGAGCCCCGCCGGCTTGACACAATGGCTGGGCACCGTCCGACAGGGGTCCGAGGCGAGGGGATGGCATGAGCCCGCTGATCACTTCTGAGGAGCTCGCCGCGATCGGCGACGCCGCGATCCTCGACGTCCGCTGGCGACTGGGCGGGCCGCCCGGCGTCGAGGCGTACCGCGAGGGCCACATCCCCGGCGCGGTCTTCTGCGACCTGAACGCCGATCTCGCCGCCCCGGCCGGGCCCGCCGGACGGCACCCGCTGCCCGCGCCGGAGGCGTTCCAGGAGGCGATGCGCCGCCTCGGGGTGTCCGACGACCGGCCGGTGGTCGTCTACGACGAGGCCGACTCGACGGCGGCGGCCAGGGCCTGGTGGACGCTGCGTTACTTCGGCCACGGCGACGTGCGTGTGCTCGACGGCGGGCTGCGGGCCTGGACCCGGGCGGGGTTGCCGCTGGCCAAGGACGAGAGCCCCGTCCCGCCGGGTGACTTCACCGCGCGGCCGGGCGGGATGCCGGTGCTCGACGCCGATCAGGCCGCCGCGCTGGCGTCCGACGGCGTGCTGCTCGACGCCAGGGCGGCCGAGCGCTACCGGGGTGAGGTGGAGCCCATCGACCCGGTCGCCGGGCACATCCCGGGCGCGGTCAGCGCCCCCACCACCGGAAACGTCGAGCCCGGCGGGCGGTTCCACAACAGGGAGTTCCTCCGCGAGCGCTTCAACAGCCTCGGGGCGGTCGAGGGCCTGCCCGTCGGCGCGTACTGCGGATCGGGGGTCACGGCGGCCCACGAGGTGCTCGCGCTGGAGATCGCCGGGCTGCCGGCCGCCCTGTACGCCGGCTCGTGGTCCAACTGGGTCGCCGATCCCGGAAGGCCGGTCGCGACCGGCTGACGGGATAGTGAGTGGCGCGACCGTGGGCGCCCCCCGACCGGGATGCGGAAGGCGGCAGCGGGCTGGGGAGCGCGGCAGCGGGATGCGGAGGGCGGCAGCGGGCTGGGGAGCGCGGCAGCGGGATGCGGAGCGCGGCAGGCAGCGTCGTCGGTGAGGGCGCGGCGCGTCAAACGGCGACGAGGGGCTCGTCGCCGGCGCCGAAGCAGACGAAGCCCGGCACGGCCGTCTTCTCCGACGCGTGGGCCAGCGCCTCGGCGGGGGAGCGCCCCTCGGCGAGCAGCGTATGGAAAACCGTCATGAGCGTCAGCGCCTCGTCGTCGCGCACCGGCACCACGCCGGCCACCACGCACGCGGCGTCCCCGTTGCGGGCGGCGTCGTCGAGGAAGGCCCCGGCGAGGCCCAGCGCCGCGCCGTCCACCGGGGCGTGGGCCATCCCGGCGTCGCAGGCCGACAGCACCACGAGACGGGGGATCCGCCGCGCGGCCAGCAGGTCGTAGGCCATGAGCGGCCCGTCGTCGAGCGTGATCTGCGACAGCATGGGCCCGCGCGGGCTGAACATCCCGTGGGCCGCGATGTGGAGCACGTCGGCCCGCTCCAGCGCGGCGAGAGCCTCCGCCCTGGTGGCCGCGACGCGCTGCGACCGCGCGTGCGCGGCGGCCACCATGTCGGCCTCGGCCGCGGCGTGGTCCAGCCCCGGCCCCGCGAGTGACAGCACCAGAGGGACGCCGGCCGGGCGCGGGCGCGGGGCGAGCCACACGGTGGCGTCGGCCGCCACCGACACGGGCCGGCCGCGCAGCGAGGGAAGCAGCGGCCAGGGCAGCGTGCACAACGCTCCGGTGGGCACGATCGTCACCGGCCCGCCGGGCCGGCCCCCCGCGGACGTGAGGGTGCCGGGACCGGACAGGAGGGCATGGTCGAGCGCGGACATCTCACGGGCGATCCCCTCGTCCGCCGCCCCGGGAAGATCGCCCGCGTCGTGCCGGGCGTCGCGCAGGGCGTCGTGCCGGGCGCCGCGCGGGGCATCGCGCAGGGCGTCTTGCAGAGCGCGGCGGCGCAGGCCGTACCGGATCCGCACGGTCGCCTCCACCGCCGCCTGGTAGGAGCCGAGGGCCCGCAGCGCGCATCCCTTCGAACCGGCGGTGACGGCGAACAGGTCGTCGCCGCGCCGTACGAGCTCCACGAGGAGCCCGGATCCGGCGGGCGGCACACCGTGAAGCGCTGACGTGGGAGCCGCGGCGCCGCGCACGACCGCCCGCCATCGCTCGGCCCACACGAGCACCGTCCGCGCGTCGCCCGTCCGCCGGGCCCGGTCGAGGGCGATCTCCAGGCCGAACGCGGCGAGATCCTCGGCGGGCCGCGCCGCGTGCACCCGCAGTTCCGCGTCCCGAGCCGGGTCCCGAGCCGGGTCCCGAGCCGGGTCCCGAGCCGGGTCCCGAGCCGGGTCCCGAGCCGCGTTCCGAGCCGGGTCCTGGTCGCGCGGACCGGCGCCGTCACTCTGGGCGTCGTCACCGTGGGCGTCGTCACTCTGGGCGCCGTCACTCTGGGTGCCGCCGCCCGGCGCGTGCACGGCGTCGATGCCCCGTGCCGCGGCTGCCAGGGCCCGATCGAGGTCCCCGTCCAACCGGTGCCGCATCGCCACCGCGTGCCACCGCACGAGCGGGCGGGTGGCGGTGGCGGCGACGCGATCGAGTTGCGGGAGGGCGGGCGTGATCGCGCCCAGCCGCACGGCCGCCGCCGCGGCGGTGAGCCGCAGCGCCGCCGAGGCCCCGGGCCAGCCGCACGCCGCGAGGTCGTCGGCGCAGGCGACCAGGTCGGTGACCAGGCGCTCGGCCCCCGCCGCGCTCGGCCTGTCGCCGCCTTGGGCCTGCGGCGTCGCATCCCGTGTGCCGTCGGCCTGGGTCTGCGCCATCCCGTCTCGTGTGCCGCCGGCCTGGGTCTGCGCCGTCGCGTCCCGTGCGTGCGCGGCCGGCGGGGTGGGGGTCTCCGCGAGCCGGGCGCGTAGGACGACCTCCCTGGCCAGCGGCAGCCAGGCCGCCCTGCCCTGCGCGTCCAGCTCCGCGAGCGCCGTGCGCGCCGTCGTCTCGGCCAGCGGGGCGTCCCCGGCGAGGAGCGCGGCCTGGGCCAGCAGCAGCCGCGCGCCGGGGAGCGCCGCCTGCGCCCCGGCCGCGACCAATTCGGGCACGGCCTGTTCGAGCAGCGTGCGCGCCTCACCGGGCAGCCGCGCGGCCACCAGCACCTCGGCGAAGTCCGTACGCATCACGGCGAGCCGTTCGGGGTAGCCGAACAGCGCGGCCTCGGCCGCGCGGTATCGCGCGAAGGCGGCGGCGATGTCGCCGCGCCGGGCGGCCACGAACGGCAGGTTGCCCTCCGCCAGCATCGCGATGTGGTCCAGGCCAGTCGCCCTCGCGACCCGGGCGCACTCGGCCAGGTCGGCCTCGCCCTCGCCGTACTGCTCAAGGTAGGTGTGGGCAAGGCCGCGGTTCAGCAGCCCGCCCGCCCGGAAGAGGGGATCGTTGTCCAGCAGGCCGATCGCCCGGTCGCAGTGCCGAACGGCCTCCTCGTGCCGCCCCAGCAGGATCAGGGCGACCGACCGTTGCACGCCGAGCCTCGCGAGGTCCGCTCCCGTGAGATCCCGCTCGGCGAGGTCGGCGAGGAGCAGCCCGCCCTCGGGGTCGCCGAGTTGGGCCCTGACCGTGACGAGCGACATCCTGGCCTGCGCCACCCGGCGCGGGAGCCCATGGCCCGCCGCCGCTATCGCCTCCTCGAGCCGCTCTCCGGCCAGTTCGAGGTCGCCCAGTTCGCGAGCCGCCAGCGCCGTCGCGCGCAGCGCCACCGACGCCGCCTCGCCATACGCGCCCGCGGCCAGGTCCAGTACGGCTCTCGCCTCCGCGAGGGCCAGCCGAGGGTCGGTCGCGGACAGCCGCACGGCGGCCTCGGCCCTGTCGAGCAGGTCCACGTCCAGCGGGTCCTCGGAAGAAGTCATGGATGCGCGTGGATCCAGCGGGTGAAGACGGGAGGGTGGCCGGGCCGGTGGCAGACGACGCTGACCCATCCGGGCGGCAGACCGGCCACCGCGAAGTGGCCGCTGCCGGAGGGCACGCGGACCTTGGCGATGTGCGGGGTCCGCACCTCGATCCTGGCGTCCTGCCCGGGGGCGGGGGACACCTGACCGGCCACCTCCAGGTGCCCGTCGGCGACGGTCGTCTCGACATCGATGACCAGGCCGTCCGCGCTGAAGCGCCGGAGGCCGGCCGGCGCCGCCCCGGCCTCGGAGGAGGAGCGGGCTCCCGGCGGCACGGAGACGTCGACCGGCCCGGCGGGCACTCCTCCGGGCACCCGCAGGCCGAAGACCGCCCGGGCGGAGGCCGACACGCCTTCCGGCACCGGATCGGCGCCCGCTCCCATCCGCAGGGCCGCCAGCAGGTATTCCTCCCTCACGAGGTCTCCTCCTCCACCAGGGTGCGCAGGCGGGCCATGCAGCGGGCCCGGGTGGGACCGATGCTGCCCACCGGCAGATTGAGACGGACGGCTATCTGGGCGTACCGCGCCTCGGGGTGGAGCACGTAGAGGCGGATGAGCGACCGGCACGGCTCACCGAGCAGGTCGAGCCTGCGCCACACCTGCCTGCCGAATTCGGCGTCCACAACCGCGGCCGTGGGGTCGGGCAGCGCCGTGTCCGGCACGTCCAGGTCGGAGACCACCTCACCGCGTGCCCTGCGGCTGAGCCGGGCCGCCTCGTGGCGGGTCGTGGTGACGAGCCACGCGCCGATCCGTTCGGGGTCGCGGATCGCGCCCGCGTTCTCCACGAGCCGGAGCCATGCGCCCTGCACGGCGTCGGCCGCGTCGGCGGCGCTCAGCCCGAACGCGCGGGCGACCGCCCACATCCTGCCGTCGAATCGGGCGACCAGGTCCTCCCAGGCGGCCTGGTCGATGATGGCGAGGGAGTTGTCTGTCGGCATATGTCACTCTGCGCGATCGGAGGGAAGCCTTTGGTGACTGGAACCCTATCGATCTCCGCTCGTCACGACCACCCCGATATCCGCCACCTGCCGGCCGCCGTCGAGCAGGCGCCGTACGGCCCGGCCCGGCGAAGCCTCCCGGCACAGGCGGGCGAGCGCGCCGGTGACGACGGCGGCGGCGAACGAGGTGCCGCTCCAGGTGGCGTAGCCGTGGAAGTCGCCGTAATCGAGGAAGCTGCTGACCAGGCCGACGCCCGGGGCCCAGACGTCCACCCAGGGCCCGTACGCGGAGAAGCCGGCCCTGGCGTCGCCGTCGAGCGCGCCGACCGCGACCACGCCGGGCAGGGCCGCGGGCCAGAAGGGACGCGACGACGCGGTGTTGCCCGCGCACGCGACGACGGCGGGGAAGCCCGCGAGCGCCTCGGTCAGCCCGAGGGGCGGCGCGTCGTCGAAGGTGTGCCCGCCGAAGGAGAGGTTCAGCACGTCGGCCCGGCCGCCGCGCAGCGCGGGGAGCGCGCGCAGCAGCGCCGCCTCGTCGCTGACGCCGTCGCTGTCGAGAAGGCGGAGGGCGCGCAGCCGTACGCCGGGGGCGTGCCGCAGGATCAGCCCGGCCACGAACGTGCCGTGCCCCGCCTGCGGGTCGCGCGCGCCGTCGCCGTCCGCGTCGGGCGTCTCGGCGATGTCGTCGCTGTACCACCGCGCCAGCCAGGGGTGCGGCGCCAGGCCGGTGTCGAGGACCGCCACGGTGACCTCGCCCGGCTCACCCGGCTCGTACGGCGGCGGCGCCGCGGGCAGGGGCGGCCCGCCGGGCCCGCCGAAGAACAGCGGCTGGCCGGAAAGGACGTGGTTGGGGGAGGCGGCGTGCCCCCGGTCGCGGAGCGTGGCCGTCAGGTCGATCACGTCGGTGCCCGGCGGCAGCCGTACGCGATGGACGCGGCCGGCGCCCGTAAGGGGCTCGGAGGCCAGGGTCCACCGGGCGACGGCGGCGGGGGAGGAGGTCAGGAGTTCGTCCGGCCGGATGAGAACGGGCCGTCCCGGAAGGGGTTCGACGAGCCGGCTGTGCATCGGGGGGCCTTTCCGTGATGGTTACGGAACGCGTCCTTCCCGATTCAGTTGGTCGCCAAGCGCAATCGGTATGACCCCCCTCTGGTGCCAGGCTGCGACGGACGGTAGTCTCTCCTACAGTCATCTAACCGTGATCATTCCAAGTATGAGGCCGTTGGGGAAGGCGCACCTCATGCGAATTGGGAGGTCCGGTGGCTGCTGCTCGTGGCGTCCTGTACGTCCACTCGGCTCAGCCTGCGCTGTGCCCGCACATCGAGTGGGCCGTCGCAGGCGTTATTGGCGTTCCCGTCGACTTGACGTGGACCGCCCAGCCCGCCGCGCCCGGGACCTTGCGGGCCCAGGCGGAGTGGGAGGGGCGTCCCGGCACGGCCGCGGCGATCACGTCCTCACTCATGGGCTGGCAGCGCATCCGGTTCGAGATAACCGAAGACGCCTCGCCGGGTGTGGACGGCTCCCGGCACGCCTACACGCCGACGCTGGGCGCCTTCACGGCGGTCGTCGGCGCGAACGGGGACATCCTGATCCCCGAGGACCGGCTACGCAACGTGATGCTGATGGCCGCCCAGGGCCGGGTCGTCCTTGAGGACGAGCTCGACCGGCTGCTCGGCAAGCAGTGGGACGAGGAGCTGGAGTCGTTCCGGTACGCGGGCGAGGGCGCGCCTGTCCGCTGGCTGCACGCGGCCGTCTGACGCCCGCCTCTATACGCGAAGGCGCCGGTCCCCTGAGTGGGGACCGGCGCCTTTCACGCGTCGTCAGAGCGGGATGTTGCCGTGGGCGCCCCGGGCCGGGGTGGCCTGGGAGAGCACCCGGGCGATCGCGCCACGCGTCTTGGCCGGCTCGATCACCTCGTCGATCACGCCGAGGTCGAGGGCGCGCTGCAGGCCGCCCGCCGTCTTCTCGTGCTCCTCGGCCAGTCGGGCCTCGAGCGCGGAGCGCTCCTCCTCCGGGGCGGCGGCGAGCTCACGCCGCTTGAGGATGCGCACCGCGGCGACCGCGCCCATGACCGCCACCTGGATCCCAGGCCAGGCGAACACGCGGGTCGCGCCGAGCGAGCGGGAGTTCATCGCGATGTAGGCGCCGCCGTACGCCTTGCGGGTGATCAGTGTGATGCGGGGCACGGACGCCTCGGCGAACGCGTGCAGCAGCTTCGCGCCGCGCCGTACGATCCCGTCGTGCTCCTGGCCGACTCCGGGGAGGTAGCCCGGCACGTCCACGAGCACCACCAGCGGCACCCCGAAGGCATCACACATCCGGACGAACCGGGCGGCCTTCTCCGCGGAGGTGGAGTCGAGGCAGCCGCCGAGCCGCATGGGGTTGTTGGCGATGACGCCGACCGTGCGGCCGCCGAGCCGGCCCAGGGTGGTGACGATGTTCGGCGCCCACTTGGGGTGCAGCTCCACGCCGGGCTCGTCGAGCAGCCCCTTGACCAGCGGGTGCACGTCGTAGGCGCGGCGGGGGTTGTCGGGGAGCAGGGTGCCGAAGTCGACCTCGTCGACATCGCCGCGCACGCGGCCCTGGTGGCCGAGCAGGCAGGCGAGCTGACGGGCCCGCAGCATCGCCTCGGGCTCGTCCTTGGTGACGACGTGGACGACGCCGCTGCGCTTGCTGTGCGGCTCCGGCCCGCCGAGCGAGGCCATGTCGGTCTCCTCGCCGGTCACGCTGCGCACGACGTCCGGTCCGGTGACGAAGATGCGGCCGTTGTCGGCGAGGATCACGATGTCGGTCAGGGCGGGGCCGTAGGCGCCGCCACCGGCCACCGGGCCGACCACGACGGAGATCTGGGGGACCACGCCCGACGCCTTGGTCATGGCGGCGAACACCCGGCCGACCGCGTGCAGGGACTCCGCGCCCTCGGCGAGCCGGGCGCCGCCGGAGTGCCAGAGGCCGATGATCGGCACCCGCTCGCGCACGGCCACGTCGTAGGCGTGGACGATGTGCTCACAGCCCTCCGCGCCCATCGCGCCGCCCTGGACCCGGGCATCGCTGCAGAACGCCACGACCGGCACACCTTCGACGCGCCCGGCCACCGCACGCACGCCGCTCTTGTCCTCGGGGGTGATCGGCCGGATCGAGCCCTCGTCCAGCAGGTGGCCGAGGCGCACCAGGGGGTCACGATGGTCGACGGCGGCTGCTCCGGCGGCGTCGGCCACCGTCCTGCTGTCCAGCACTGTCATTCGAGACTCCCTAGTCAGACCGTCGTGAAGGCCACGGCGACGTTGTGTCCGCCGAACCCGAAGGAGTTGTTCACCGCCGCGATCTGCCCCCCGGGGAGGTCGCGCGGCTTGGCACGCACGATGTCCAGCTCGACGCCCTCGTCGAGGTCGTCCAGGTTGATGGTGGGCGGAACGACGCGCTCGGCCAGCGCCTTGATCGTGAACACCGACTCGATGCCGCCGGCGCCGCCGAGCAGGTGCCCGGTCATCGACTTGGTCGACGTGACGAGGGGGTGCGATCCGATCGACTTCTGGATGGCCCGGGCCTCGATGACGTCGCCCGCGGGCGTGGAGGTCGCGTGCGCGTTGACATGGAGGATGTCCCGGCCGGTCAGGTCCGCGTCGGTCATGGCCTGGGTCATCGCCATCATGACGCCGCGGCCCTCGGGCTCCGGCTGGGTGATGTGGTGGGAGTCCGCGGACATGCCCAGGCCCGCCACCTGGGCGTAGATCCGGGCGCCGCGGGCCACCGCGTGCTCGTACGACTCCAGCACGAGCAGGCCGGCGCCCTCGCCGAGGACGAAGCCGTCACGGCCCCGGTCCCAGGGGCGGGAGGCCCGCTCGGGCTCGTCGTTCCTCGTGGACATGGCCCGCGCCGCGGCGAAGGCCGCGATGTTCAGCGGGTGGATCGCCGCCTCGGTGCCACCGGCGACCACGACGTCGGCCCGGCCGCTGCGGATCATCTCCATGGCGTAGCCGATGGCTTCGGCGCCGGACGCGCAGGCGGAGACGGTGGCGTGGACCCCGGCCATCGCGCCGAGCTCCAGGCCCACCCATGCCGCCGGGCCGTTCGGCATGAGCATCGGGACGGTGAACGGCGACAGCCGCTGCCAGCCCTTCTCCTTGAAGGTGTCGTAGGCCGACAGCGTGGTGCCGATTCCGCCGATGCCGCTGGACACGCAGACGCCGAGCCGCTCGGCGGGAACCTCGGGGGCGCCCGCGTCCTGCCATGCCTGGCGAGCGGCGATCAGCGCGAACTGCTCACTGCGGTCGAGCCTGCGGGCCTCGGGCCGCGGCAGGACCTCGGCCGGATCGACGGCCGCCAAGCCGGCGAACTTCACCGGCACGGAGTCGACCCAGTCCTCGGTGAGCGGGCGGATGCCCGACCGCCCCTCGAGGAGCGCCGACCAGGTCGATGCGACGTCTCCACCGAGGGGCGTCGTCGCGCCGAGCCCGGTGACTACGACACGTACCCGGTCCTTACTCACTTGTCTGCACTCCTCTTGCTATCAGGGCGTGAAAGGGGGCCGGACGCGCCCTGTCGCCTCGCCGGAGCGAGGCGGGCACGTCCGCGCGACCGTCGTACGGCAGGTCAGGCCTGGATGAAGGTGACGACGTCCTTGACGGTCTTCAGGTGCTTGAGCTGGTCGTCGGGGATCTCGACGCCGAACTCGTCCTGGGCCGCGACGGCGATCTCGACCATGGAGAGCGAGTCGATGTCCAGGTCGTCCACGAAGCTCTTCTCCGGGGTGACCTCGTCGGCCGAAATGCCGGTGATCTCGTTGATGATCTTGCCGAGGCCCGCGAGGATCTCCTGCTCGGTCAGTGCCATGTCGCGACTACTCCTTGGATTTACTGTCTTCCGGTTTCCTGGGTTGCCCCAGCTCTGTACGGCAGGCCGTACAAGTTCCTCAGGGGATCTCGATCACCTGGGAGGCGTAGGTGAGCCCGGCGCCGAAGCCCAGCAGCAGGGCCAGGCCGCCCGACTGGACCTCGCCGCGCTCGATCATGCGCGAGAGCGCGAGCGGGATCGACGCGGCGGAGGTGTTGCCGGCGAGCACGATATCCCTGGCGACGACGGCGTTGTCGGCGCCCAGCTTGCGCGCGATGGCCTCGACGATGCGCAGGTTCGCCTGGTGGGGGACGAAGGCGGCCAGGTCGGCGGGGTCCACGCCCGCACGCTCGCAGGCGAGCTTGGCCACCGGGTGAAGCGCGGTGGTGGCCCAGCGGAACACCGTCTGGCCTTCCTGGTGGAGGAAGGACCGGCGGTCCTTGACCATGATCGCCTCGGCCTTGTCGCCGGCGCTGCCCCAGGCCACCGGGCCGATGCCCGGCCGGTCGGAGGGGCCCACGACCGCGGCGCCCGCGCCGTCGGCGAAGATCACCACCGTCGACCGGTCTTCGCTGTCGACCCACTGGCTGAGCTTCTCGGTGCCGACGACCAGCACGTTGGTCGCCGAGCCCGACCGCACCGCGTCGGAGGCGGCGGCCAGCGCGTAGCAGAATCCGGCGCACGCGGCGTTGAGGTCGAAGGCGCCGGGGGCGGTGATGCCGAGCCGGTGGGCGACGCGGCCGGCGGCGTTGGGAATCGGGGTCTCGATCGTGCAGGTCGCCACGATCACCAGGTCGATGTCGTCGCTGGACAGGCCGCTGGCCGCCAGGGCCTTGCCGCCCGCCTGCACCGCGAGGTCGATCTCCGACTCCTGCGGGCCCGCCACGCGGCGTTCCTTGATGCCGACGCGGCTCTGGATCCACTCGTCGTTGGTGTCGAGCCGGGCGGCCAGGTCGTGGTTGGTCACGACCTGGGCGGGCTGGTAGCCGCCGAACGCGAGAATCCTCGCCGCGGGGGCGCCTTGGCCGAGCCTCACTTCAGCACCTCCCGGGCGGTGTCGAGGTCGGCAGGGGTCTTGAGCGCCACGGTCTTCACTCCGGGCAGGGCCCGGCGGGCCAGGCCCGTCAGCGTGCCGCCGGGCAGCAGCTCGATCATGACGGTGACGCCGTGATCGGCCATCGTCGCCATGCAGGCGTCCCACCGGACCGGGTTGGCGACCTGATCGACCAGGCGGTCGAGGAACTCGCCTCCGGCGTCGACGGCCGCGCCGTCGGAGTTGGACAGCAGCGTGACCGACGGGTCCGCGGGGCTGAGGGCCGAGGCCTCGGCGCGCAGATGGTCGACGGCGGGGGCCATGTGGACGGTGTGGAAGGCTCCGGCGACCGCCAGGGGGCGCACCCGCGCCTTGTCCGGCGGCTCGGCCGCGAAGGCCTCCAGTTGCGCCCGCGTGCCGCCCGCGACGATCTGGCCCGCGCCGTTCATGTTGGCGGGGGTCAGCCCGTGCTTGGAGATCGCGGCGAGGACGTCCTCCTCCGCGCCGCCGAGCACCGCGCTCATGCCGGTCTCGGTGACGGCGGCGGCCTTGGCCATCGCCCGGCCGCGCTCGCGCACCAGGGCGAGGGCCTGCTCGGGGGTCAGCACCCCGGCCATCGCGGCGGCGGCGAACTCGCCCACGCTGTGCCCCGCCACCATGTCGGGCCGGACACCGAGCGTCTCGAACGACGCCAGGGCGGCCGCCACAAGCAGGGGCTGGGCCACGGCGGTGTCGCGGATCTCGTCGGCGCCGACGGTCGTCCCGTATGCCACGAGATCGAGCTCCACGATCTCCGACCATGCGGAGATCCGCTCGCGGAACTCGGGTATCTCGAGCCACGGACTGAAAAATCCTGGGGTTTGGGCGCCTTGGCCCGGAGCGACGATGACGAGCACGTACTTAACCCTGCCCTGTAGAGGTTCACCACACCGATGGAGATCCGAACGAACTTTGTGGCCGCCGCGTTGTGGGGTCCCTACAGTTTCGGTGTCGAACCGATTAAGGCACCCGGCTCAGGTTACGGACAGGCGCCCGAGTATGAGACCCACTTGGAGGGTGAATGCGGACCGCCCCTCCGTGGGCTGGTACCCGGTCAGTTCCGTGATCTTACGTAGACGGTATCGCACGGTGTTGGGATGGACGAACAGCAGCCGGGCCGTCGCCTCAAGGGAGGTCCCCTGCTCCAGGTACGTCGCGAGCGTGTCGAGCAGCGGGGTCCCCGCGAGCGGCTTGTAGACGTTCTCCACCAGCTGGGCCCTGGCGTCCTCGTCGCCGTCCAGCGCGCGTTCGGCGAGCAGGTCCTCGGCGAGGACCGGGCGCGGGGCGTCGGGCCAGCCGGCGGCGGCGCGCAGGCCGGCGATGGCGGCGCGGGCCGACCTGGCCGCCGCGTGCAGGTCGGGCACCTCCGGCCCGATCACGACGGGCCCCGCGCCGAAGCGCGCCACCACGCCGCGCGCCGCGTCCTTGACGCCGTCCGCGCCGCCCACGATGACGATGAGCCGGTCGCCCTGCACCCCGGCGAGCAGCTCGTGGCCGAGGCGCCGCCCCTTGTCGCGCAGCCCGTCGATGACGCTCTGCGGCTCCTCGCCCGGGGCGTACCCGGCGAAGACGACGACGGGCGTGGAGGTCCAGCCGAGCGCGGCGGCCCACGAGTGCAGCCCGTCGTCCACCTGGCCGCGCACCAGCGCGTCCACGATCAGCGCCTCAAGCCGCGCGTCCCACGAGCCGCGCGCCTCGGCCTCCCTGGCGTACACCTGGGCGGCGGCGAAGGCGACGTCGCGCGTGTAGCGCAGCATCGCGTGCCGCAGCGGCTCCGCGCCGCCGGGCGCGGCCAGCTCCTCGACCTGGGCCTCGACGACCTCGACGACGATGCGGACGAGGTCGACCGTCTGCTGGAGCGACACACTGCGCTTGAGCTCGCGCGGCGCGGTGCCGAAGAACTCGATGCTCGGCGTCGGCCGCCCCTCGCCCGCGTGGCCGAACCACTCGACGAACGCCGCGATGCCGGCCTGCGCGACCAGGCCGACCCACGACCTGTCCTCCGCCGACAGCGCGCGATACCAGGCCAGCCGCTCCTCCATCCGGGCCATCGCGGCCGTCCCGAGGCTGCCCATGGCGCGGTCGAGCCGCCGGGCCGTGTCCTCCCTGATCTTGTTGCTCATCGGCATATCGTCTCCGGCCATCCGGACGAAGTCGTCCCTGTGCTCGTCCGTACGCACCTGTCCGCCGTTCCACCCGCCCCGATCGCTCACGCCCTCTAGCGTGCCAGGTCATCGCGGTGATCGTGCCGTACGGGGGTGTGGACGCCGTCACCGCAGGTCGGAAGGGCGGCCCGCGGCCTCAGGCGCCGATGCGGTGAAGGACGACGATGTCGTCCCGGTCGAGGCGCAGCTCGTAGCCCTCGGTCAGGTAGCTGTCCACCACGCCGCGCAGATCGTTGTTGACCGAGGCCACGATCCAGGGAGTGCCGCGCTTCTGGTAGTCCCACCACAGCACGGTCGTCCGGCCGGAAAGCCGCGCGCCGAAGTCGTCGCTCGCCTCCACCACCACGCCGTCGGGGACCAGGCTCATGGCCTGCTCCCTGGCCTCCGTACGCGGGTCGGAGTGGTAGAAGTCCGGGCTCATCAGGTTGTCGAACGGCCGGTAGGGCACCGTGGTGACCGCGACCGCGAAGACCGCGGCGGCGTAGGCCAGCCGCAGGCCGTGCCCGGGGCGCGGCACCCCGCGCCGCTCCAGCCACCGGATGAGCCGGGCCGCGCCGTCGACCCCGGCCATCAGCAGGATCAACACCACGAACGCGTCGTAGTGCCAGCCGGTCGACCACCAGTTGTCCGAGTCGGCCAGCAGCCGCTCCAGGATCAGCGGCAGCGCCGCCAGGACCAGCGGGGACAGCAGGCACACGAACAGCGCAGGCCACAGCAGCAGACCCCAGGTGTCCCACTTCGAGTGGTCGTCGAAGAGCATGCCCACGAACTCGTGCGGCCGCGTGACGGCGCTCCACAGCATCTGCGGCAGATCCTCGCCGAGCTTGGAGTAGCGCGTGTAGTACGCCGGGTTGCCGCCCGCCAGGGGGATCAGGAACTTGCGCACCACCTCGAACACGGCCACCCCGGTGAACGCCAGCCCGGCGCCGAGTCTGCGCTGCCCCGTGAAGAACAGCCAGATCCCGATGCCGGCCACCATGAGGCCCAGGTCCTCCTTGGTGAGCAGCAGGCCGAGCACCGCGAGCAGGCCGGGCAGCCGCCTTCCGGCGTGCAGCCGTTCGACGGCGATCGCGCTCAGCAGCGGCACGAAGGCCACCTCATGGAACTCCACCGCCGTCGCCTGCGCGATCGGCCAGGAGATGGCGTACGCCATGGAGACGAGGTAGGCGTGCGGGGTGCCCAGCACGCGCCGGGTGAACATCCACACGAACGGGATGGCCAGGGCGAACAGCACGGCCTGCGCCACGAGCAGCGTCACGGGCCCGTCGTGCAGCCAGTAGAGGGGCGCCAGCACGGCCAGGATCGGCGAGAAGTGGTCGGCGAGCTGGATGTAGTCCATGCCGAGGCCGCCCGTGACCCCGCGCAGCGGCACGGTGGGCGCCGAGAAGTGTGAGTATCCGCGCACCGCCTGGTCGAAGATGACCAGGTCGTAGGTGGCCACCTGGAAGTGGGCGAACCTGAGCAGCGAGAGGCTGCAGTTCAGGGCCGACGACAACGCGCAGAGTACGGACACCGCGATCAGGTGCCGGTGGGACCTGAGGAACCGTGCGGCGGGGCGCGGGGCCGCCTCGCCGCCCGGCCGTTCCTCCGGTTCGACGGCGGCCGTGGCACCGCCTGGGGCTCCGGACTCCGCCTCGCCGGCTGCCTGGGCGCCTGCCTGGGCGTCTGCGGTGTCTCCGGGCTCGGCGACGGCCGTTCCGTCCACGGCGGCTGCCTCCAGGGTGTCGTCGGGGTCGCTGCCTTCCCGGGGTGGCTCCTCCGCCGGTCGCCCGGACGTCGCGGTCCCCGTGATCACGAGGAGGAGAGTAGGCCCTTTGGGCGGGAACGGTCTATACAGGCGTATCTCCGGAAATGCCTCGATGGGACATGTGACGCTCCCACCTGGGCCTCCTCCCGGGTGCCGATGAATCTTTCACCGGCACGTCTTCGACCGGCGAGGGACGGCGTCCATACGGGCGGGACGGCGTCCGTACGGGTCAGATGACGGCGACGGCCGTGATGAGGCCGATGAAGAAGTGCGTCACGCCGAGGAGGACGGCGGCGGGCTGCAGCGTGGTCTCCCGGACCAGCTCGCGCACCGAGATGCCGGCGACCTTGTCGAAGGCCACCATGCCGAGCGTCTGCACGGCGATGCCCACCAGGCCGAACACGAGCGTCGCGAGCAGTCCCTCGCGCAGCGCGCCGCCGGACGACCAGATGGAGGCCGCCACGACGAGCCCGACGCCCGCGACGCTGGAGGCGGCCAGCACCGTGGCGTTGGGATTGCGGTCGGTACGGATGACCTTGCTGAGCCGCCCGGGCGTCGCCAGGTCGATGACGTAGAACCCGGCGACGAGCAGCAGCACGCCCAGGATGGCGTACGCGAGGATCGCCAGGGCGCCGTGCGCGAGCACGTCGGCGATGGAAGTTGTGGTGTTCACGGGGGGCCTTCGCTTTCAGCCGTGGATGCGGTGGGGGACGAAACTGGACGTGTCGTCGGTGACGAGGCCGGAGGTCTCCCGGATGCCGAGCCCGGCCGGCTCCTCGTCGACCACCCACGCCCCGAGCACCGGACGCCAGCCGTCGAAGTCCGGTAAGGGCAGAAACTCCTGGTAGACGAAGCCCTCCCTGCCGTAGTCGCCCTCGGTCTCCACCTCGACGCCCGGCGCGGCGATCCGCATCGAGGCGCCCTCGCGGCCGAGTAGCGGCTTGCGTACGTAGCCGGGGCCGCCGGCCAGCTCACGGGGACCGTCGAGGTAGGCGGGCAGCAGGTTCGGGTGGCCCGGGAACAGCTCCCACAGGATCGCCAGCAGAGCCTTGTTGGACAGCAGCATCTTCCACAGCGGCTCGATCCACGTCATCGAGATCTGCTGCGCGAGCGCGTGCGGCGCGAACGGCTCCGCGACGATCCACTCCCAGGGATACAGCTTGCACAACGTGCGGACGACCCGGTGCTCCATGTCGACGAACCGGCGGTTCAGCGCGTCCCAGCCGATGTCCTCCATGGCGATCGCCGCCGTGACCAGCCCGGCCTGCTCCGCGGTCTCCTGGAGGTAGCCGATGGTCATCGCCTCCTCGCCGGTCTCGTCGGCGCTGGTCCACGCGAAGTGGGCCGGGCCCGTCTGGAGCGGCAGGGACTTCCAGCGGCCGACGAGGCGCTCGTGGATCGAGTTCCACTGGTCGTCTCCGGGATACACGTCCTTCAGCCAGAACCACTGCACGACGGAGCTCTCGACCAGGCTGGTCGGCGTGTCGGCGTTGTACTCCAGCAGCTTGGCCGGTCCCGTGCCGTCGTAACGCAGGTCGAACCGGCCGAAGACGTGCGGGTCGCGCCGCCGCCACGACTCCGCGACGGCCGCACGGCAGTGCGGCGGGATGCCGAGGTCGGCGAACCGGCCGGAGGCCACGATGTGGTCGGCCGCGGCCAGGCACATCCCGTGCAACTCCTCGACCTGCTCCTCCAGGGCGAGGATCTCGTCCATGGTGAAGACGTAGTGGACGCTCTCGTCCCAGTAGGGCCGGGTGAGGCCCTCGGGGTGTGCGGAGCGGTGGAACGCGAGCCCCTGCGACTCGATGAGGGCGGCCCAGTCCTCCCTGGGCGCCGAAGTCAGCCTGCGCACGTGCCGGTCCCGCTCAGCCGCCGCCGCCGGAGTGGAAGCCGAAGCCACCCCGCTGCACGACCCGCCCCGACCGGGTCGTGATCTGGGTGTCGGCCGGCCGGACCGTCGTCCCGCGGTAGACCCGGCCGCCGTTGCGGGTGCCGCCGTAGTACCAGCGGTAGGCGCCGTGCGAGCCGTAGTAGTGGCTGCTGCCGCCGTCGTCGTCGCAGTGGTCGTCGTCGACGACCACGTACGACCCGTCCGGGTTGAGCGTCGAGGTGTCCACGCAGTCGGCGCCGATCTCCTCGTAGTCGTCCTGCGCCGCGCAGAAGCCGACGACGAGGACGGACAGCACGCCCAGGGTGCCGAGTTTGATCACCGTGGAGGACTTGACGCCGCTCGACGGCGGCGGCGTCTCCGGTCGCGGCGTGCCCATGGCCATGGGACGGGTGGGCCGGGTGGGCCCGGTGGGCATGGAGGAGCCGTCCGGGGGCGTCGTCTTCGGTGGGGGGCTCTCCCCGGGCTCTGCCAATCGAGCTCCTGCTGTAGAGATCGGCACACATTATCGTCTCGCTGAACGAACGGGACAGGCACGCACGGGGTTCCTGATCGGTCTGTTATGCGGTGCCCGGCTGAGATGCCGTGCGCCGGGTAGCGTCCGGGACGTGGATCCCGTCGAGGCGCTG
This sequence comes from Microbispora bryophytorum, assembly GCF_043197435.1. NCBI lineage: Bacteria > Bacillati > Actinomycetota > Actinomycetes > Streptosporangiales > Streptosporangiaceae > Microbispora > Microbispora bryophytorum. The sequence goes on from NZ_JBICTF010000003.1 coordinate 217,462, forward strand.
AAGCGCATCGCCTTCCTGCTGGAGCGGGCCGGCGAGCCGACCTACCGCGTCCGTGCGTTCCGCGGCGCCGCCGCCGCGATCGAGGACCTGCCCCGGGAGGAGCTCGTACGGCTCGCGCGCACCGGTGGCCTGACCGACATGCGGGGCATCGGCAAGGTCACGGCCCTGGCCGTCACCGAGGCGCTGGACGGCGCGGTGCCGACCTACCTGCGGCGGCTTGAGGACACCAAGGACGTCGACCTCGACGAGGCCGCCCAGGCGCTGCGGTCGGCGCTGCGCGGCGACCTCCACAGCCACTCCGACTGGTCGGACGGCGGGTCGTCCATCGAGGAGATGGCCGAGGCCGCCCGCGCGCTCGGTCACGAGTACCTGGCGCTGACCGACCACTCGCCCCGGCTGACCGTCGCACACGGGCTGTCCGCCGACCGGCTGCGGCGCCAGCTCGACGTGGTCGCCGAGCTCAATGAGCGGTACGCGGGGGACGGCGGCCCGCCGTTCCGGATCCTGACCGGCATCGAAGTGGACATCACCGCCGACGGCTCGCTCGACCAGGAGCCGGAGCTGCTCGAACGGCTCGACGTCGTGGTGGCGAGCGTCCACTCGCAGCTGCGGATGGAGGCCGCCGACATGACCCGGCGGATGGTCGCGGCGGTGGCCGACCCGCACGTGGACGTCCTCGGGCACTGCACCGGCCGGGTCGTGCGCGGACGAGGGCGGCCGGAGTCCCGGTTCGACGCCGAGATCGTCTTCGAGGCGTGCCGGAGGTTCGGGGTCGCGGTGGAGATCAACTCAAGGCCCGACCGGCTCGACCCGCCCAAGCGCCTGATGCGGCTGGCGTACGAGATGGGCTGCGATTTCGCCATCGACTCCGACGCGCACGCGCCCGGCCAGCTCGACTGGCAGCGGTTCGGGTGCGAACGCGCGGCCCTGTGCGGGATACCGCCCAAGCGCATCCGCAACACCCGTCCCTGGGGGACTGGCGCGGACTTGGGGTGATAGTGCTGTGGCGTCCGAGTGAGGTGTGTTAGGCGGGTTTCGCCGGACTGATCGACGTAGCGTCGAATCATGAAACGCCGCGACGCGCTGGTGAGGGAGCTGCAGTCCGCCGGATGCCTGCCGGCCCGCGAGCTCGCCTCGCGCCTCGGGGTCAGCAGGAGCACCGTCGTGCGCGACGTCGCGCGGCTCCGGGAGGCCGGTGTCCCGATCCGGCTCGACCAGGGCGGGTACGCGCTCGCGGGCCCCGAGTCCGTGAAGCGCGCCATCGACACGGCGCTGCGCGGGCGGCACGTGCTGCGCCTGGAATACGTGAACAGCAAGGGCGTGCCCACCGTCAGGGACGTCGAGCCCAGCGTCTGCCTGGGTGGCCGGGGCGGGCACTGGTACCTGGTGGCCTGGTGCCGGTTACGCGACGACGTGCGCGTCTTCCGGCTCGACCGGATCTCCTGGGCCGAGGTCCTGGACGAGCGTTTCCCCGAGCCGGGGCGTGACCGCCTGGCCGAGCTCGCCGAGGCCGTCGGCGGCTGAGCCGCCGCCCCGCAGAGCTGTGGGCGGCGTGAGCCGGCGCGGCGCAGTCGAAGTCGTAGTCGTAGTCGTGGCACCCGCGCACCCGCGAGCCGGGTGGCCGGGCGTCGCTTTCCCGTTCCGGTGTGCTCCGGCGTGCTTCGACGCGCTCCAGCGTGTTCCGGCGTGCTCTGACGTGCTTCGATGCGTAGGAGTCGAACGCGTCAGCGAGAAATGTCGGTGGGGTGGCCTACCCTCTGCGGCGTGAACCGTACCGACCGGCTCTATGCGATCGTCGAGGACCTGCGGGCGATCTCCCCGCGTTGCCGGTCCGCGCGTCAGCTCGCCCTCCGCTTCGAAGTGAGCTCGCGGACCATCGAGCGGGACATCTCCGCGCTGCAGCAGGCCGGCGTGCCGATCTACGCGGAGGTCGGGCGCAGGGGAGGGTACGCGCTGGACAAGAGCATGTCCCTGCCCCCGCTCAACTTCACCCCCGCCGAGGCCGTGGCGGTGGCGATCGCCCTCAGCCGCACAGAACAGCAGCCCTTCGCCGACGAGGCGCGCAGCGCGCTGCGCAAGCTCGTCGCCGCCATGCCCGGCCCGGAGGGGGAGCGGGCCCGGCAACTGGCCGCCCGCGTGCAGATCCTCACCGACGACAAGCCGGAGTCCCGATACACCGGCTCGATCGGCCGGGTCATCGAGGAGTCACTGCTCAAGGGGGTCGTCCTGCGCATCCACTACAGCGACGCCCAGGGTGTGCTGACGACAAGGGAGGTGGAGCCCGGGGCGTTCGTCGGCGGGCGGAGCGGGTGGTGGTATCTGGTGGCCTGGTGCCGGATGCGCGACGCCGTCCGCGTCTTCCGGCTCGACCGGATCGCCGAGGCCGTCCTCACCGAGGATCCGGTGCCCGGCCGGCCCCTTGAGGCGTTCGACGCCGGAGTGCCGGACATGATCGCGCGGACGCCGGTGCTCGACTGATCGTCGATTCGAAAAGATGTTCGCGAATTTCTGGAAACGCCGACAGGAGGGTGTCGCCTAGGGGCGGGAGGCTCTACTCACAGGACGGACCGGCCATGGTCCGCCGAGCGCCTTCCCCGCTCGTCACGCCGTCTGCCCGTGCTGTCGCCCAGGAACCAGCGCCGTCACCCAGGAGCCGGTGCCGTCGCCCAGAAGGGCGAGCACCGACACAGAAGGCAAGAGAGAAAGAGACCGACGATGACCACTCCCGCCACCCCGGCCACCCCGGAAGCCCCGGCTGCTCCCGCTGCTCGCGCCGTCAACACGGTCGCCTGGTTCGAGATCGCGAGCGACGATCCCGAGGGGGTCCAGCGCTTCTACGGCGACCTGTTCGGCTGGCGGTTCCGGACCGACGCGGGCTCGGCCGCCGTGGGCATGGACTACCGGCTCATCAGCTACGACGGTGACGAGGGGCCGCGCGGCGGAGTGTTCGGCACCCGTGGCGACATGCCCGGCCACGCCGTCTTCACTGTGCTGGTGCGGGATGTGGCCGAGACCTGCCGACAGGTGGAGGCCCTGGGCGGCAAGGTGCTGAGCCAGGTGGTGGGCAACGCGGGCGGCCCCGACTTCGCCTACCTCCACGACCCGTCCGGCAACCTCTTCGGCATCTTCGCTCCGGCCGGCGCCTGACCGGACGGAGCGTACCCAGGCCGTCCGGACGCCCGCCGGGATCTCCCGTGCTTCCCCTGCGGCGCCTTTCCTCCGGTCCCTTCCCCTCCGGGCCGTCAGGGCGTTCGGACGGCCGTTCCCCGCCCCCGCCGGTCGGGTGGGGTCCGCCGGCCGCCCGTTCGAGGTGCCGACACGGGCGGCCGGCGGCGGCTCTTCGCCACGCCTGCGGAGGCGGTGCCTGCGAGGAAGGCCGGTGGCGGTGTTTCGTGCGCGGTTGCTTCGTCTGTCTGGTGGAGACACGCGGACCGATACCACGGGCGTCGTGGCGGGGCCTCGTCACGCCTCCGGCTGCCGGTGCTGCAACTGGCGGCGCAGCTCGGCGATCTCCCGCTCCAGGTCGGCGACGTCCGGCGCCCCGGAGTCGGCCGGGCCCTGGCCCGCGGTCGCCTGCGACCGCTGCTGCCCGTAGGGCGAGGGAGCGGGTCGCACGTACTGCGTCGCGCCGTCGGGCCGCCGGGGGTCGTAGCCCCCGCCCGGCCGCTGGGGATCGTGGTCGTGCGAGCGCGCAGCCTCGTAGCCTCCGCCCGCCCGCCCGGGCTGGTTGCCATTGGCCGTTGGCAGGCTCTGCGGCCGCCAGCCCTGCGGCAGCCCGCGCAGCTCGTGGAGCACCTGGCCGTTCACCGGCTGCCGGTCGTAGCCGCCGCCCATCTGCGCCGGGTAGCCGCCGCCGTTCACGCCGGGATACGGCCCGCCGTACGCGGGCGAGGGCGACTGGCCCTGCGGAGAGGAGGAGGTCTTCCTGCGCCTGCGCATGAGGAGCAGCAGCAGGACGCCGCCGCCGACCACGATCAGGCCACCGGCGCCGATGGCGACCCACAGCCACACCGGCTGCGGGGTCTCGTCCTTGCCGGACGAGATCGCCTGCTGCGAGTCGGTGATGTACTTCGCGACGTACGGGTGGCTCGGGAACAGCGCCTGCACCTCGCGGAACTTCGGCAGCGCGTCCTTGTAGTGTCGCTGGAAGAAGTCGTCGAGCGCCTCGTTGTACTTCGTCGTCGTCAGCGACGCGGCGGGCTTGACGTTCTTCTCGTTGAGCTTCTCCTTGATGATCGAGACCGGGAGCACGAAGCTCTCGTTCTCCGACGCCTCGCCGTTCTCGCTCACGGTGCCGGCGATCAGCATGCCGACGACCTTGCCCGCACGGCTGAAGACGGGACCCCCGGAGTTGCCATGGTAGGAGGGCGCCTGCGTCTGGATGTACGGCACGCCTTCCTGCGTGGTGCGCTTGGCGTTGTACGGACCCTCGGTCAGCGCGGGGTCGAGCTTCGACTCGAGGCTGAACCACGGTGTGTTGGTCACCAGGCCGGGGAATCCGCTGATGTAGAGCGTGTCGCCGGTCTGCACGTCGGCGTCGTCGCCGAGCGGCACGGTCGGCAGGTTCTCCCGGCCGTTGACCTTGAGCAGCGCGAAGTCCTTGCCCGGGTAGCTCTCGCCGACCGACACCAGCTCGGCCGGGACCTCCTTGGCCGTCTTGTCGACGCCGCCGCCGGGCAGGCTCTGCAGGACCGACAGGCTCTTGCGCAGGCCGCGGATCTCCAGGTGGGTGCTGTTGAAGGTGACGTAGATCTGCTGGACGAGCTCGATCATCTCCTTGTCGGCCTCGAAGTTCCGCAGGGCGTTGATCATGTCCTTCGCGTCCTGCTTGTTGAACTTCTCCAGCGCCTGCTGCGCGAAGGTCTGCGACAGCTCCTCGTTGCTCATCTCGACGCAGTGCGCGCCGGTGACCATGTAGCCGTCGGGGGTCACCCACCAGCCCGTGCACATGCCGCCGACCTGCGCCTTGACCGTGCGCTCCGGGCCGACGGGCTGGAGATACCGGTCGACGTCGGCCGCCACGCGCTGGAAGAGGAACTTGGCGATGCTCCGCTCGTCAGAGGGGATCTTGCCGGCGAGCACGGCCCGGGTGGCGTCGTTGGTCAGCTGGTCCCACGCGGCCTCCTTGGCCCGGCTGCTCGGGACGACGACCTCGCCGGAGTAGGTGATGCTGGTGAGCTGCACGGCCGGGTGGGTGCGAGCGGCCAGCCGGGTGCCGACGGGGACCTCGTCCCCGGCGTCCGCCGAAGCGGGAGCGGCCACGACGAGCAGGGAGAACGCCGCCATCGCGGCCATCCCCCCGGTCAGTCTGCCGAAGTATTTCCTGAGATTTCCATCCACGGCCGCAAGAGTGATGGAACGGTCTTGTCTCTTGCTTGGAGGTGGCTTGGGACCGGCCGGTAGTGCACCGCAAGGCCGCTTCCGCGCCGCTCAGGGGCGGTGCGGACGCCGGAGACGACGGCGGCCCCCGCCGAGACGGGGGCCGCCGGACGATCCGCGGATCAGACGCCCATCGACTGGGTGTCGTTGGTCTCCGGGGTCTGCTGAGCCGACACCTCGGTCACCCCGTTCTTGAGGTGGTAGCGGGCGACGGCCTCCTGCAGCGTCTCGGCCTTGACCTCGCCGCGCCGCACGAGCTGGGTCAGCACCGCCAGCGTGATCGAGGCCGCGTCCACGTGGAAGTGGCGGCGCAGCGCCGAACGCGTGTCGGACAGACCGAAGCCGTCGGTGCCGAGGGAGGTCCAGTCGCCAGGCACCCACTGGGCGATCTGGTCCGGGACGGCGCGCATGTAGTCGCTGACGCCCACGAACGGCCCCGGCACACCCGACAGCTTGGTCGTCACGTACGGCACGCGCTGCTCGGCGTCGGGATTGAGCAGGTTGTGCTCCTCCACGGCCAGGGCGTCCCTGCGCAGCTCGCTCCAGGAGGTCGCCGACCAGACCGAGGCCGACACGCCCCAGTCCTCCGCCAGCATCCGCTGCGCCTCCAGCGCCCACGGGCCGGCGACGCCGGACACCAGGATGTTGGCCTTGAGCCCGTCGCCCGCCGCCGGGGCGTAGAGGTAGAGGCCCTTGAGGATGCCCGCCACGTCCACGTTCTCCGGCTCGGCCGGCTGCGGGTAGGGCTCGTTGTAGACGGTCAGGTAGTAGAAGACGTCCTCGGGGTGCTCCCCGTACATCCTCCGCAGACCGTCCTTGACGATGTGCGCGATCTCGAACGCCCACGCCGGGTCGTACGCGACGGCGGCGGGGTTGGTCGAGGCGATCAGCGGGGTGTGGCCGTCCTCGTGCTGCAGGCCCTCGCCGTTCAGCGTGGTGCGGCCGGCCGTCGCGCCGAGCAGGAAGCCCCGGCCCATCTGGTCGCCGAGCTGCCACATCTGGTCGGCGGTCCGCTGGAACCCGAACATCGAGTAGAAGATGTAGACCGGGATCATGTGCTCGCCGTGGGTGGCGTACGAGGTGCCGGCCGCGAGCACCGAGCCCATCGAGCCGGCCTCGCTGATGCCCTCGTGCAGGATCTGACCCTCGGTCGACTCCTTGTACGACAGCAGCAGCTCGCGGTCGACCGCCTCGTACGTCTGCCCGTGGGGCGAATAGATCTTCGCGGTCGGGAACATCGCGTCCACGCCGAACGTGCGGGCCTCGTCCGGGATGATCGGCACGAACCTGGCGCCGATCTCCTTGTCCCGCATGAGGTCCTTGAGCAGGCGGACGAACGCCATGGTGGTGGCGACGTTCTGCTTGCCCGAGCCCTTGCGCAGGCCGGAGTAGACGGGGTCGCCGGGGAGCTTGAGCGGCTTGGCGCGGATGACCCGCTTGGGCAGGTAGCCGCCGAGCGCCGCCCGGCGCTCCTTCATGTAGGCGATCTCGTCGTTGTCCTCGCCGGGGTGGTAGTACGGCGGGAGGTCGGCCTCGAGGTCCTTGTCCGGGATGGGCAGGTAGAGCCGGTCGCGGAACTCCTTGAGCTCGGCCTTGCTCATCTTCTTCATCTGGTGCGTGGCGTTGCGCGCCTCGAAGTCCTTGCCGAGCGTCCAGCCCTTGATCGTCTGGGCCAGGATGACGGTCGGCTGGCCGACGTGCTCGCGGGCCGCCTTGAACGCGGCGTACACCTTGCGGTAGTCGTGGCCGCCGCGCGACAGCTTCCGGATGTCGTCGTCCGACATGTGCTCGACCATCTTGCGCAGGCGCGGGTCGCCGCCGAAGAAGTTCTCCCGGATGTAGGCGCCCGACTCGACCGAGTAGGTCTGGAACTGACCGTCGGGCGTCGTGTTCATCTGGTTGACCAGCACGCCGTCGACGTCGGCCGCGAGCAGCGGGTCCCAGTCGCGGCCCCAGACGACCTTGATCACGTTCCAGCCGGCGCCGCGGAAGTAGGACTCCAGCTCCTGGATGATCTTGCCGTTGCCGCGTACCGGGCCGTCGAGCCGCTGCAGGTTGCAGTTGATGACGAAGGTGAGGTTGTCGAGCTCCTCGCGGGCGGCGACGCCGATCGCGCCGAGCGACTCGGGCTCGTCCATCTCACCGTCGCCGAGGAAGCACCAGACGTGGCTGCGGCTGGTGTCCTTCATCTTGCGACTGAGCAGGTAGCGGTTGAACCGCGCCTGGTAGATCGCACCGATCGGGCCGAGGCCCATGGAGACCGTGGGGAACTCCCAGAAGTCCGGCATCAGCCGGGGGTGCGGGTAGGAGGGCAGGCCCTTGATCCCGTGGGACAGCTCCTGCCGGAACGCGTCGAGCTGGGTCGCGTCCAGACGGCCCTCAAGGAAGGAACGGGCGTAGATGCCCGGGGCCGCGTGGCCCTGGATGAAGATCTGGTCGCCCGACTCCCCGTGGTCCTTGCCGCGGAAGAAGTGGTTGAAGCCCACCTCGTAGAGCGAGGCCGCGGACGCGTACGTGGCGATGTGGCCGCCGACGTTGGTCCGCGCGTTGGCACGGGTCACCATCACCGCCGCGTTCCAGCGGATGTAGGCCCGGATGCGGCGCTCGACGTACTCGTCCCCCGGGAACCAGGGCTCGCGCTCCGGGGGGATGGTGTTGATGTAGTCCGTGCTGCGCAGGCCGGGCACGCCGACCTGGTGTTCGCGGGCGCGCTCAAGCAGTCGGAGCATCAGGTAGCGGGCCCGGGCGCGGCCCTCGGTCTTGATGACGTTGTCGAGCGATTCGAGCCATTCGTTGGTCTCGCTCGGATCGACATCAGGCAACTGGCTGGGTAGGCCGTCACTGATGATCGAAAAACGCTGGCGTCCGGAAGCCACTGGGTCTCGCCTTCCGAGATGGACTTTGTCTCGTCGGATCTGTCACGTGTGTGTTGCCTGTTGCGATGCGGTCAGCGCTTCATCGCGGCGTTGCGGTCTTCTTCCATCCTGTCTCGTCCCACCGGAAAGTGCATCTCTACTTCCCGGTAACCGAACCGTCCGCGCTGGCCGCGAGGCAGGCTTTGGCCTAGACCACCGATGGTAGGACGATTTTTGCCTACCATCCATCCTTGATCTTCCGCCGGGGCGGCCGCAAGATCGCCGGCGTCGCATCCGGCCTGGTCAGAACCCTCAGTACCCGGCCTGACCTCGCCCTACCCGGAACGCCCGGCGAATCGCCGGGAAGTCGCGGTCGTAACCGTCCCGCCATTTCGGAGAAACCCGCAGCCGCGCGCGTCTTCACGTCTTCGGCGCCGTTCACGGCGCCGCGCGGGCGGGCCGGGGCGGCGTGCCAGCCGTGTAACGTTTTGGTATGAGTTGTCCCTTCCTCTGAGCAGAGGAGGGTTTCTCCTCTTTCCAGGTGGCGATAGCCGTACCAGGCTCTGGAGAGAGGGGGATCGAGATGCACGCAACGGTAGGGGACCGGCTGGTGGTGCACGGTGCCGTCGTGGGCGACCACGAAAAGCACGGGGTGATCGTCGAGGTCCGCGGTCCAGAGGGAGGCCCGCCGTTCCTGGTGAGGTACGAGGACGGGCACGAAGCGCTCGTCTTCCCCGGTCCGGACGCTGTCGTCGTTCCAGCTCAACGCGGATCGTAATATCGCGGATGTGAAATCGACGGTGATCGAGGTGCGGACCGGCGCGCGCGAGCGCGTGCACGACATGACGAAGGAGTGCGCCGATTTCGTGCGTGAGTGTGGGGGAGACGGGCTGCTGCACGTCTTCATCCCGCACGCGACGGCGGGAGTGGCGCTGCTGGAGCTCGGCTCCGGCAGCGACGAGGACCTGCTGGCCGCCCTGGGGGACCTGCTGCCGGCGGACGACCGGTGGCGGCATGCGCATGGATCCCGGGGGCATGGAAGGTCGCATGTCATGCCCGCCTTCATCCCGCCGTACGCGACCGTTCCCGTTCTCGGGGGCAGGCTGGCGCTGGGGACCTGGCAGTCGGTCGCCCTGATCGACCTCAACGTCGACAACCCCGACAGGCGTGTTCGTTTGTCGTTTTTGACCGATTAAGAGATAACGGTGCGGGTCACCCCCCGTGGCGACCGTTGACGACGACGGGTCACAGCGTGTGGACTGTGCCGAAGCATGGCTCTCAACGAGCCGGGACAACCGCAGACATGGGGCGGGGTCACCCAAGCAGGAGGGATAAACGTGAGCGCGACCGCGGGTCAGGCGCAGGACGAGCGCGGCCTGGCTGAACGACTCGGCCTCAAAGCCGGTCAGGTGGTGCAGGAGGTCGGCTGGGACGAGGACTGCGACGAGGCGCTGCGCCAGTCCATCGAGGAGCTGACCGGCAACGAGCTGGTGGACGAGGACTACGACGACGTCGTCGACGTGGTGCTGCTCTGGTGGCGTGACGGCGACGGCGACCTCTTCGACGCGCTGAGCGACGCGATGACGGCGCTCGCCGACGGAGGCCAGATCTGGCTGCTGACCCCCAAGGCGGGGCGCGACGGCCACGTGGAGCCCAGCGACATCGGTGAGGACGCGGCGACCGCCGGGCTGTCGCAGACAAGCAGCGTGAGCGCCGCCAGGGACTGGTCGGGCACGAGGCTCGTCGCCCCGAAGGCCCGCCGCTGAGTATTGCCCTGCCGTACGGCCCGGGGATGCCGTACGGCAGGATGATGGGCGGACACCTGTGGAGGGACTGCTCATGGCGATAGAGGTCGGGCAGCAGGCTCCGGATTTCGCACTCAAGGACCAGCACGGCGTTCCCGTGCGCCTCTCCGACCTGCGTGGCAAAACGGTCATGCTCGTCTTCTATCCCCTGTCCTTCAGCCCCGTCTGTCACGGCGAGCTCACGGCCATCCGCGACGAGCTCGCCGGCTCCCTGCCTCCGCATGTCCAGGTGCTGGCGGTGTCGGTCGACTCGATGTTCAGCCAGCGCGCCTGGGCCGACCAAGAGGGCTTCTCTTTTCCCCTGTTGTCGGATTTCTGGCCCCACGGTGAGGTCGCTCGGGCGTACGGTGTCCTCGACGAGGACAGGGGACTCGCGCTCCGGGGCACGTTCATCATCGACGGCGAAGGCGTCGTGCGCTGGAAGGTCGTCAACCCGATCGGTTCCGCACGCGATCTCGACGAGTACCGGAAGGCGCTCGCGGACATCTGATCGTTTCACTGCCCGCCCGCGGGCACTGACATATTCGACTCCGACTCCGACTCGCCCCATTGGAGGCCACCATGCCCTGCTACAGGTGCGGGGCCCGGCAGACCGACCCCGTCCGCGGCGCCAGTCCATGGAAGCGCGCGGTGCGCCGGGAGGCTCAGGTCCTCGTCTGCCCGGACTGCCAGCGTGTGCACGACCTCGATCTCGACACGTGCGCCTCGTGCGGCTCGATCGCGCTGATCTGCCGCCTGGGCGAGATCGAGTGCCGCTCCTGCGGTGAGGTGCGGCTCGCCCGCGCCGACGAGCCGCTCGTCACGGCCTGCTCGCCGGGTCCCGCCCGCATGCCCGGCCTCGCCGCGGAGGTGGAGGCGGCCCTCGACCGCGTCCTCGGCCGCTCGTGACATACGTCGTCGCGCTCGATGTGGGGGGCACATCCATGAAGGGCGGCCTCGTCACCCGCGGCGGCGAAGTCACCGTCCTCGCCGGGCGCCCCACGGGCCGCGAACACGGTCCGGACGTGGTGGTGCAGGCCGTGCGCGCCTACGTCGGCGAGATCGCCGACCTCGGTCGCTGCCGGTATGGCGTCGAGCCCGCCGGGGTGGGCCTGGCCGTCCCGGGCATCGTCACCGCGTCCACCGCCGTCTACTCGGCCAACATCGGCTGGCGTGACGTGCCCGCCGAGGCGTTCACGCCTCCGGGCGTCCCTGCGCGGCTCGGCCACGACGTCCGCACGGGCGGCCTCGCCGAGAGTGTCTTCGGCGCGGGCCGCGACGTCGCCGACTTCCTCTTCCTGCCCATCGGCACCGGCATCGCGGGAGCGGTGGTGCTCCGCGGCGAGCCGTACGGCGGCGCGCGCGGCTGGGGCGGCGAGATCGGGCACGCGTCCGTCTGGCCGGCCGGAGAGAAGTGCGCCTGCGGGCAGATCGGCTGCCTGGAGACCTACGCCTCCGCCTCGGCCGTGGCCCGCCGCTTCACGGAGCGCTCCGGCGCTACGGTGACCGCGAAAGAGGTCGTCGAGCGCGCGGTCGCGGGAGACCCGGTGGCCGCCGAGGTGTTCGGCGAGGCGATCGAGGCCCTGGCCATCGCCCTCGCGTCGTACGTGCTCGTGCTCGACCCGGCCCTGATCGTCATCGGCGGCGGCCTGGCGGAGGCCGGCGCGGCCCTGTTCGAGCCGCTGCGGGAACGGCTGGCCGGCCGGTTGGCCTTCCGGGAGCCCCCGCCGGTACGCCCGGCCGCCCTGGGCCCCCGGGCGGGCATGCTGGGTGCGGCCCTCCTCGGCTGGCAGGCGGCGGGAGACGACGACGCGGGCGCCGACTGGTCACTCGATGTGCTGAGAGGCGGGTCGGTGTCGTAAGGTGTAGTCCGGTCCGGGCGGTTAGCTCAGCGGTAGAGCACTCGCCTTACAAGCGAGGGGTCACTGGTTCGAACCCAGTACCGCCCACCAGCGAAAAGAGCCCCGTCTCCCATCAGGGAAAACGGGGCTCGTGCCATTAGCGAACGTAATCGATCTTGTTCAGCGACCACTCGCCTCGGTCGGTAGGACCTGTGTGATCTTGCCGTTCATGACGTCGGCGATCTTGTGGTCTGCTTCCGCCGTGCGGTGCTGGTAGATCATCGCGGCGCGCACGCTGTAATGGCCCAGGTCGCGAAGGGCCCCTTGGCGACCGAGTCGACCGCCCGCTCGATAACTCTCGAAGGGGTCATCACCAGGCCGCGTTCGGGGAGTCGCCCTCGCCGGAGTGCTCATCGGTCTTGAGCGGCATCGACGTGGTCGAACCATCGGCGAGATCGACTCGAAAGCCCCGCCATCGGTGCACGTAGAGCAGGTATCGGCCCGTTCCATCAAGGCTGAAACGGAGGGTCAGTGACGCGTCGGCCGGCAACGACACCCGTGTGAGAACCCGCGGTTCCTCTCTACCGTCGACCGGGATGCGCATTACGGCATGACCGGCCGAGTAGATCAGGGCACTGCCGTCGGGGGCGTAGGCCACAGATTCCAGGAATGGCAGGTCGCTGCTCGGTTTGACGAGGCGGGTGGCGGCCAGCAGGTCGGATCCCTGTAAGCCGAGGTCGAGGACGCCGATGCCCCAACCACCGACTACCAGTGCGATCCGCTGACCATCCGGGGCCCAGGCCAGGCCGGTCACCACGGACGCTCGCGTGCTCCAGTCGCGGCGCTGCCCGGTGGAGAGATCGACAACAGAGATCTTCACTCCACCCGGGATGGAGGCGGCGTAGGCCAGCCTGGTGGCGTCCGGGCTCAGGGCGATGATGTGTCCGGCGCCCAGTGCGTCGCTCTCGAGTCCGGGAACGGGTATCGGATCGCTCGGCGACCCGTCCTCGGCGAGGTGGACGCGGAAGAACCGGAGGGGAGAGTCCGGCCCGGTCCATCCGGACAGTACAAAGGTGCGATTGTCGGGTGCTGCGGCTAGCACTTGCCAGGAGGAGCGCACTCCTGGCGGCAGCGGGATTGCGGCCAGGAATTCTCCGTTTATGGCGTCGTGCACGGCGGGCCGTACCGGAGTAAAGATTGCCGTCTTGGACTTATTCGGAAAGCGTGCAAGTGGAGCCCTCGCGGTGACAAAGAATCGCGGTGGGCCGGCGATCGGCAGGGGAGAAGAGGTCGCCATCGGCGATACCAAGGAGGTCGCCATGGGCGGCGGCGTGGGGACGGCTGCGAGGTCTGACGATCGCGCGACTGTGGCGGGCAGAGAGGGCAACGCTGACGGTGGGGACGTCGCGGCAGCCGTAGAGGACGCCCAGTCCTTGAGCGAGACCCGCTTGTAGGCGTGATCCCCGCCGTCGTCGCCGCAGGCGCCCACCAGCGCCAGCACGAGTAAACCTGCCGTGGTGACGCCTGCGCGCGACAACATATGTAGATCATCTTGTGGTGTCGGATACGTTGTCAGGGTCCAGGAATCGCATGCAGAGCGGTATGTATTGCGATCTGAGCGTCCGGCTTTGTATAGTCAAATGAGTTGCCTGACGTTTCTGTCTAGGGATATTTCGATTGCTGATGCGGCCTGTCAACCGGGGCTTCTTCGGCAGAAAGACCGTTCACGGCGACTCGCTCTTGAGTAGCAAGCTCTTCGGGAGTGCCGACGAAAGCAGGGCCACAACCGTACGGAAGACGTTCCACCACCATCGCAATGGCCTGGGGTGGCGTTGTGGCAGGCCGCACCTTCTCGTCACGGCTAGGCCTTCCACCATGTAGCCGCCGTTCGCAATCGAGGCGATATAGGGGATATCCCATGTCCATCGAGGACTTGTGCAGCGGCTGAAGTGGAGTTCTCCCATGCCCGTCCAGGGGAACAACTGCCGTAGACGCGGCTCGGCGTATGCTGCGTTCAACAGCTCGGGGCGTACACGTCCGTCAGCCCGAACTTTCTGCCAAGCGGCTTCCACAATGTCCGTGCTCGATCGGCTGGTGTTCACTATGAGATCATGCATGATGCCGTGCCATCATGCGTAGCTCGGAGACGGTCAGCGGGGAGCAGTGTCCAGGTCGACATACCGCCGGGAGCGATCTCGGCTCCTTATAAGCAAGAAGGTGGGTCGGCCTCGGCGCTTCTGGACACTGCGGATGCGTTCGCTTGTCGTGGCCGCGTTTACGCTGAAGCGGGGTCGCTTGATCGCGGTGTGGTTGCGCTGGGCCGAAGGGGTTAGCGGATGGGAGGAATGCCCACCTTGGCCGCGAACTGGGCGGTGAAGATGACCATTACGTCGTCGGTACCGAGGTAGTAGGCCTCTTCTGGCGGCCATTCCGCCGGTCGGCCCGCGGCGATCCACACTGCCCTCTCTCGTGAGCACAACCGGATCGCGTCCGGCACCCGGATGCCGCGCTCACGATCTTCGGACCAGATAATGTCAACGCAAGTCAGTTCCCTGCCGACCAGGCTCGACCAGCGCGGATGGCCAGTCACTTCCACGGGGACCGGCCCGCATGGCTCTCCGACTCGCCGCAGGTGATCGGCCATCGGCCCAGGGAAGAGCTCAAGCCCATAGTGGTCGAAGCTGCTTCCCCATACAGCCGAGAAGCAAGCGCCATCGTCGGCGAACAGCTCCACACCCATCGTCGGCTGGTGCCAGGGCCCGAAGTCCCAGTCCTCGACATCGCGGCGGTCCTCCCCGCCTGACAGTGGGTAATAGACGACTCTCCGGATGCGTCTGCCTCGCAACAGGGCAGTCGTCCGCTCATATCCCACCGCAGTCAGCAACGACGACACCGGCACAGCATCTCTCGACACCGGCAATTGAGCCATCTGATTTCCCTGGCGGCCCATCATCCAGCGGGACCTGACGATACGCCGCTCTCCTCCCCCTCGTGTTGGCCTCCGCCGCGGTGCCATCGCCGATCTCTGAGGAGCGAGGCCGGTTATCGCCGATGCTCGTGTCCTCGTCAGCCCCCCAACCTAGACTGGGGCCATGAGCGCCATGCGCGAGGAACTGCACTATCTCGTGGACCAGTTGCCGGAGTCGGAGCTACGCCCGGCTCTGGAGTTGATCCGTGGCCGTCTGGACGAGCCTGCCCCGGCGGAGCGTGACCTTCCGTTCTTCGCGTCGTTCGAGGCTGAACCGGATCTCGCGGAACGGCATGAGGAGATCCTGCGCTCCGAGATGGGCCGCTGACGTGCTCCTCTGTGACACCGGCGTTCTTCTCGCTGTCGGCAACGCCAAGGATGAGCACCACCAGGCATGTCTCAAGCTGCTGCGCCAGGCGGAGGGGCCGTTGCTCGTGCCGTCGCCGGTGATGGGAGAGGTCGGCTATCTCCTGGAATCGCGTGTCGGCCCGCAGGCTGAGGTCACGTTCCTGAAGTCTTTCGGCGGCAACGGGTTCCACGTGGCCGAGTTGGAGGACGAGGACCTTCCTCGCATGGCGGAACTCGTCGAGAGGTACGTCGATCTTCCTCTGGGGCTGGTGGACGCCGCCGTCATCGCGATTGCCGAGCGCCTGAGGCTGAGGGAGGTCGCAACAGTCGACCAGCGGCACTTCCGAATCGTGCGCCCACGCCACGTCGAGGCCTTCACGCTGCTGCCCGACTGATCACGGACGCTACCGTTCTGAGTGACTATCTGAGTGACTAAGCCTCGAAGAGGCTGTCCATCTTCTCCGCGCCCTGCATGAGCACCGGGCGGATCTGCTTGCGGTAGACGGTCTCGGTGACCACGGTGTTTCGGTGGCCGACAAGGCGAAAAATGTCTTCGATCGGAACGCCGGAGTCCGACAGCAGCGAGACGAAGCTGTGCCTAGCGCCAGGTCCAGCCTGCTGTCGGTATCGGCGGCTCCGGTGCGGCCCTCGCCGAACTGGTGCGCTAAATTCTCGCCCTGATCGTAGTGCACCATTTCGGTGCCAGAGTCATGCTTTGTCCGGAATGTTCGCCGAAGCGTGTCCGATGGAGACCGGGCGCGCGGCATCCGTTGTCATCAATCAGAGTCGGGGAAGAAAATCGTGTCGCGACGTCGTACGAACCGCTGGACCGTCAACCCTGCCAGGGCGGTTCTGCTGCTCGCCGTACCGGGGGTGATGACCCTGGCCGGTGTCTCGGCCTGCGGGCCCTCATCACCGGCTACCCCCACGACGGCAAGCTCCACATCGGACACGCCGCCGGTCACGTCGGCCCCGACCGACGTCGCGCCGAGCGTGAGCGACGCCCCGGCTGCCGCATCATCCGCCCCGGCTGCCGCTTCGCCGGCCCCGGCTGGCGGCGGCGCATCGGCGGCCGTACCGGCCTGTACGGCCGCCGACGTCAAGGCGACTCTCACCGAACAGCCGCAACGACGCGAGGGCGACAGCCGGATGGCGCTCGTCCAACTGACGAACGCGTCCAGCCGTACCTGCAATGTGGGCGGCTGGCCGGTGATCACGCTGGTGAACGCGGCCGACGAGGCGGTGACCGTGCCGACGAAGGACGTCGCCGAGCCGGGCGAGTCGGTGCCGGCCGACCTGGCCCCGGGGACGGGCGCGTTCGCCGGTATCAAGTGGACGATCTGCGACAAGGCGGATGCTGACTGCCCGACCGGCAACACCATCAAGGTCGGACTCGGGAAGGGCGGTCCGCTCGTGGTGGCGACCCTGGAGGGCTTCCCGAACCCGGAGCAGTCCGCCATCACCCTCAAGTCGCTCCAGGTTGGCACAATCCAGCCGAGCAATCAGGGCGTCGTCGCCTGGTGACCGGCCGCTCGGGTCCGCTGAACCCTGCTGATGCGCGCCACGGTTTGCTTCAGATGAGCCTTAGCTCCCCCGTGCCCGGGCGGAAGGAGATGGAGACACGGAAAGGCCGTGTCCGGGGTGTCGGACACGGCCTTCCGTCTGACTACTTGACCTCGTACGCCCTGATCACGGTCATGCTGACCGTGTTGCCGGACGAGTCGACCGCGTGCCCGCGCAGGGACACGTAACCGGGCCCGGGCGGGTTCTTCACCTTGGTGCGCCACGCGCCGTGGTGTTGGGAAACAGAAGCCTCACGCCAGGTGGCTCCGTCGTCGTACGACACCTCGACCGCGACGGTGCGCACCGGGCCGGCGTCGCCCTGCTGGGTGAACGTGATCGGGATCTGCATGGCCCTATGGGCCTTGGCGGTGTTGCCGAGGTCCAGGCTCGGGGCGAAGCCGATCGCGGTGAGCGGCGGGGTCACGCTCGAGTCGTTGTGCTCGGAGGTGAACTCCAGCACGGTCTCGCGCCGCGTGGACAGCCGCAGCGACGGGGCCGACACGGTGTAGTCGACACGGTACCGGCCGGGCGAGGGGTCGACGTCGATGCCGACCAGCGCGTCGTCACGCTCGTCGACCAGCTTGCCGTCCCGGTGGACGGTCAGGTGCTGGCCGCCGTAGTCCGCCTCCGCGGAGCCGACGTGACCCGCGGCGTCCGCGTAGCCGCCGAGCCGGAGCACCAGCTCGTCGCTTCGCCGTTCCACGGTCGGGTACGGGGCGAGCGCCGGCGTCATCGGCTGGCTGAGCACGGCGCCGTTCCAGCGCTCGGTGGACGAGCCGGGCTTGTAGGCGGTCGCCTGCTTGGTGACCTGGGTCAGCGTCTGGGGCCAGGGGTTACCCGTTTCGAAGCCCTCGGTGAAGGTCGACTGCCAGGAGACGTCACCCGCGAAATACTCCGTCCGCGTTGTGGGCGGGGAGACCGGCGGCAGGTCGTACCCGGTCGGGTACGACACACCAGGGACGACCGGGGTGTTGTTCCGCCATCCCTTGGCGCCGGGCGCGTTGGCCGCGTACTCCGTCGTCACCTTCGCGAGGTCCGTCTTGGTGATGTGGCGGGTGAAGCCGGTGGTGGCCGTCCCGGTGAGGTGCCAGCCGGCCTGGTAGATGTACGGGCTGTCGGTGAAGCCGCCCTTGCCGTCCGGCTTGGCGAACAGGGCGCTCACCACGGTGGACAGCTCGGGTGCCGGACCCGACGCCTGGTCGGAGGTGTATATCGACTCGGGCGCGCCCGAGATGCTGGCCAGCATGCTGCGGAAGGTCCCGGGCTGCTCGGCCTCCACCGAGACCGATACGGGGGCCGCGCTCTCATCCGGCACGGTGATGTCGAGTGGGCGCGCCTTGCGGCCGTCCAGGACGACGTTCTCGTCCTTGTCGACGGTCAGAGCGGCGTCGGTGACCGCCGTTGACGTGCCGTCGTCGCCAATGATCAATGTGGTGACGAAGTACTTGCCCATCGGCAGGCGGAAGGTCGACTCCGGCTCGGTCATGTAGAACGCCTGGTAGCTGGCGTAGTCGGCGACCATGGTGATCGACTGTGCGGCCTTGGCGCCGCTGCGGTCGAGCGTGGTCACGGTGAGGTCCGCGCTCGGCTGCTCACGGAAGACGCTGTACGGCGTCTGCACCTTGATCCCGTCGGCGGTGGCCACGATCCGGCCGGAGAAGACGCCGTACGTGCTGCCGGCGGCGCCGAGCGTGGTGCGCAGGTCGACGGAGGCGCTGCCGCCCGCCGGCACGGTCACGGAGTCGGCACTGATCGCGAACAGCCCGGCCGGCGCGCTGCCGTCCATGGCCAGCTTCAGGGTGACCGGGGCGTCGGAGGCGTTGCGGTACGTCACCGTGCGGACGAGGACGTCGTCGCTCTGCGGGTACTTCTGGAAGCCGACGTTGACCGCGGACGGCGTGGCGCTGATGGGCTGCTTCAGCGCCTGGGCGATGTCGAGCTCACCGGCGCCCTGGTCGAACACGCCGAAGTCGGGGTTCGGCCGGGCGCCGCCCATGAGCGCCGACTTGCGCTGCTGGGCCGCCCAGTCGGGGTGCGCCTGGGTGAGGATGGCCGCGGCGCCAGAGACGTGCGGTGTGGCCATCGACGTGCCGTCGAAGGTGACGTACAGGTCGCCGGGGTTGCCGACGTCGGCGAAGGAGCTGCGGGCGGCGGTGATGGCGGTGCCCGGAGCGGTGATCTCCGGCTTGACGCCGTAGTCGTCAAGGCGCGGGCCGCGGCTGGAGTAGCTGTCCACCACGCCGGTCTTGGTGACGGCGCCGACCGCGAGGGCTTCGTCGGCGGAGGCCGGGGAGTCGACCGACTGCTCGGCGCCCACGTTGCCGGCGGCGACCACGAACAGCGTGCCGTACTGGGCGCTGAGGTCGTTGACCGCCTGCTCCAGCGGGTCCATGCCGGGGGTGTCCTTCGCGCCGAGGCTCATGTTGACCACCTGCGCGCCGGACTGGACCGCCCACTGCATGCCGGCGAGGATCGCCGAGTCGGAGCAGACGCCGTTCCCGAAGTAGCTGTAGCAGACCTTGCCGTCGAGCAGCGTCGCACCCGGCGCGACGCCCTTGTACTTGCCGCCGGAGGCCGCGCCCGTGCCGGCGACCGTCGAGGCGACGTGGGTGCCGTGGCCGATGACGTCGTGGTCGCCTTCTTCGGGCGTCTCTTCGGCCTGGACGAAGTTCTTGCGGGCGACGACCTTGCCGGCGAGGTCGGGGTGGGTGTCGTCGATGCCGCTGTCCAGCACCGCGACCTTCACGCCCTTGCCGTCGAGGCCCTGGGCCCAGGCGACGGGAGCGCCAGTGCGGGGCACGCTGACGTCGAGTGACAGGTCGCGCTGCCCGTCCAGCCAGATCTTTCCGCTGGTGAGGGACTTCTTCAGGGTCGCCCAGCGCTCGGCGAGGTCACCGGTCTTCACCTTGGCGGAGAAGCCGTCGATGGCGGGGAGCTTGCTGGTGGCCGTCAGGCCGCGCGTGCTGGAAGAGTCCGACACGATCAGCGGCAGTTCGGGCATCCGGTCGAAGTCGTCGGCGAAGAGCTCCGCCACGTCGAACAGCCGGCGGTCGAGCCGGTCGGCGCTCAGCAGCGGGACCGCGTCGGTCGGGATGACGTACTGATGCTTGCCGTCGCCGTAGCGGACGAACTGCACGCCTTCGCGGGGCTGGACCGTGATCCGGCCGTTGAACGAGGTGACCCTGTCTCCGGTGATGAGGGTCAGCGTCCTGGCCTGCGCGTCGCCCGTGTCGGGTGCCGCCGGGTCCGCCGGGCTCAGGGCCGGGTCGGATGCTGAAGGCGGTGCGGGGTCGGCGGCGGCGATACCCGGGCTCACGCCGACGAGCGCGGCCATGAACATGAGGACGAGCGCGCCGTGAACAGTACGGCGTTGTCGCATGGAAACTCCGTGGAGGGAACGGGACGGGCGGCACGCCGCCCCGGATGCCCGGGCGACAGCTCCGCCCGTCTGGGGGGTCTGCACACAGAGGAGCACTTCTGGGCTTTTCGCTATGAAGAGGCCATCTGTCGTGTTATGAGGTGAAGTATGTGGACCTTACTGTCGTATGAGACAAATGATGTTTCGGCCCGACCAAAATCGGATAACGGAAAGGCGTACGGCGCCGACCGCTGCGACGACGAGGTGGCGGGCACGCACGGCTGGGAGGTCCCAGGCGGCTGAACGGCCGTGGGGGGCGGGTGCCGGGGACGGGTCCTCTTCCGAAGAAGAATCTGCGTGCCATCCGTAGAGCGTTGGCGTGCCCCAGGACCGAGAGGGGTTCGACGCAGGTCTAGATGTCGTCCTGGCTGAGGTCCGCGCCAGTTTGGACCTCGCTCGGTTGAGCGAGTTCATCCACACCTGGTGGCTGATCGCGTGCGACTCCGTCAAAGATCCGCAGGGCCGCAGAGACCTCTACGAGCGAGCTGCCCATGTCCAGGAACTGGCCGACGCCGGCCAACCGATTCCCCGGGGCGACAAGACGTGGCGCCAGCTGCTGGCGGAGCGCGGGGTCGAGCGGTAGGTGTACTCGATTTTCGAACCCGATCCTGTCGCTCAAGAACAGATCGCGGCCCTGCCGGACGATGCCTTGCGGTATCTGGCCGGGGTACTGGACCTGATCGAGCTTGAGCCCTGGGCCGGTGGACCGCAGTCGCCAAGCAAGCCCGACGGCAATATGAGGGTCATGCCGTTTGGGAGCGCGAGCTGGTGACCTATCTCGTATTGGAGCCCCAGCGCGAGGTGTACATCGTTCGCGTGCAGTGGATCTGATCGTCCGGCTGCTTTCAGGCATGGCAGCACTGGGCGACTTGGGTGACCATCGCGATGGACGTGCCCGGACGGCGGTGGACAACGGTGGACCGTACGCCCAGGTCAGGGCGGGCGCCGGTGCTGGTCCCGCCCCTTCCTGGGTGACTTACAAGCGAGGGGTCACTGGTTCGAACCCAGTACCGCCCACCAGCCAAAACAAGCCCCGTAGCGATCACGCCACGGGGCTTCGTGCCATCGACGTGCCATCAGCTTTGGGTTCTGACCCGGCTGATCTCGCCGCCACGGCTTCCTTCGCCAGGCGGTGGGGCGCTCGTGCCGCAGGAACGCAATAACCTTACTGTTGCCCAGCGAGAACGCTGTGAACGTGTGGCTTTGAACGCTGGCTCTGTCCGCGGCGTGCACGAAGAGCCGTTCGGAAGCCATCAACCCTCGTTGAATATGTCTTCCAGTATCAGGCGAGCTCGATCGGGAACCGGTTCGTCGGGAAAGATTTCCGTACATACGCGGAGGACTTCATCGGGTGAGCTGAGCCCCAAGCGCTTGACGAGGGCACTAATGTCGCCGGTGTCCCGTCGGCGGGAGGCGAGAACTTTCATCGCGAGGAGATGATCGGGGGACGCAGCGGACACGCGCAGCCCCGGATGATCGAAGACCCGTCGAGCAGAACTGTCCTGACCGGGAGCGACGTAGGCACTGGCCTGCTCGTTGAGCCACCACGATGGCAGGCCCAGTTCGGAGGCGACCGCGTGTGCCTCATCAAGGACGATCCCATGCGGTTCGAAGACGGCATCGATATCGCGAGTGGAGCGGCGAGCGTCGTAGGCCAATGCCATGGCGGCGCCCCCGAAAACATACAAGTCGGCGATGACTCCACGGCGAACAAGACGATCACCGAGGCGCTGAAATGCGCCCTCGATGGCTGCTCTGTCAAGAAGAGGTGTGTCGTCGTTCACGCGACTTCTAGTTCCTGCGGGTGGATGAAGACTCCACGGCGACGAAAGGAGGCGGGGGAGTGGACGAAGGCGTCCACGCGAGCTGCGGGGGTGTTGAACGGGAACCAGAACTGCCGGAGTCGTCGTCTATCGGTCCAGGATGGGCCGGCATGTCCGTCCTTGGCGGCAAGGTGCTCGGCGAGGGCCGCCAGGAAGACGTCCCAGCGAGAATCCCCCACGTTGGGAGGCTCGGGGGACAGGAGGCGGAGCCGAGTCTCTCGCGGCTCATGTCGGTATTCCTCTAGAAACTCCGCAATCAAGCGCCAACGCGTCTCCTCGTCGGGATGGCGGCCCAGCCAACCTGCGAGTACGGCGATGGAGGCGGCTTGGTACTGCTGCACGGGCCTCATGGACACGAGGTTAGTCCACTCTCTCTGGGTTCTGGTGGATCGTCGTCCGATCAGGGTCTACAGCCGGCTTCGCCGCTCCGGTCCCAGACCGGCCATCCAGCGCAAGGGCAGCGCGGGCACGTCGATCCGGCCAATGGCGCTGAGGGCGGTTCGTCCGCTGATGCCTGCGTGATCTGTACAAGCGACCGGGGTCGCTGGTTCGAACCCAGCGCCGCTCATGCATGCCACGGGGAGCGGAGGGAAGTGCCGGGACTGGCCGCGATCGTGTTCCCGGTGTGGCGGAGATCGTGGAAGTGGAGCCTGCGGACGCCGAGCTTAGGGCTACAGGCTCCAGGCTGCCTCAGGCTGGATCTGTACCGGCAGGAGCGTCTCCGACAGGATCGTCAGCATGGTCTCCTCCTTGTCGAGAGCACGGCGATGGTTGCTGATAGCAGAGTGAAGATTTGGTACCGCTTCGTACCGCGTGAGGGATGGCTGCAGTTCGACAAGGAAGGTGTGTGGGCGACCCCGCTCGGCGGGGATCTCGCGCGGGTGGACAACGTTCCGTTCTTCGTCGATGGCGCTGCCGAGGGCGACATCGTGCGGTTCACCATGGACGCCGAGGGCGTCCGATGGGTTGAGGAGCGCGTCGAATGGTCCGGTAGGTGCACCATCCTTGTCTTGCCGCTCCGCGGAGGGCCGAAGGCGACCGCCAAGGCGGTGCACGAGGTATTCGCCCCGTTGGGTATCGGAGCGGAGGCGCACAGCGTGGACTTCCCACTCGTTGCTCTCAGCGTGCCTCCTGATGCCGACGTCCGCGCTGCTAAAGCACTGTTGAACCGAGGCGTGGAGGCGGGATGGTGGGATTATCAGGAGGCATGCGTCGGGGATGCGTGGCGGACGGCATAGAGCCGGGCAGGCCCCTTCGTCCCACGACGCTTACTGAGTGAGTATCTGGGTCGATCGCGCCACTCGTTCACTCCCGCCGACCATCGGTTTCATCGTCGACGTCGTGACCACGGCCGGCGTTCTTTGGCAGGGGCAGAAGGGGAGCGTGAGCACCGTTCGTGTGGAATCTGTAGCGCGTTGGTCGTGCCGTCAGGACCGAGATGGGTTCGACGCTGGCCCTGACGTCGCCCTGGCTGAGCCGGCGCTTCGCGTACGGCTGTCCGGGCTTGAACTCGGGATGCTTCCTCAGCCGTACGTGGAGATCTCGATGAGGTTGTGGTCCGGGTCGCGGATGTACAGGCTGGTGATCGGGCCGAGCGCGCCGGTCCTGGGCACCGGACCCTCTTCGATGGGTACGCCCGCGGCGCTCAGATGAGCGGCCACCTGATCCAGCGGCGAGTGGGTGATCAGGCAGAGGTCGGCGCTGCCCGGCACGGGGCGGAGGGCGTGTGGCCGGATCTCGTGCCCGGCCTGGTGCAGGTTGATCTTGCTGGTACCGAAGACGAGCGCGTGGCGGCCACCGCCGAAGGTCACCGGCTCCATTCCGAGGGCGTCCCGATAGAAGGCGATCGTCCGAGGGATGTCGGCCACGGTCAGGACCAGGTGATCGAGGCCCGCGATGCGGACGGCGAAGGTCTCCTTGACGGCCTCCCAGACGACCGGTGGCAGCAGGTCCCGGTTCCGGGCGAAGAACGCGTGGAGCGCGGCCCCGTGTTCGGCGCGGATGTCCGCGTTGTGCCTGGCCACGTCGATCTCGTTCGCGGCCGTGATCAGGATGAACGCCCGGAGTTCGGCGTCGGAGGGGTTGACCGGTCGGCTCGTGAAGCGGTCCGCGAAGCGCAGGGCGGGATAGGTGGCGGTGCGGTCGCAGGAGGCGTAGAGATACACCAGCGCCTCGGCCGGAGCCCCGATCACCTTGACCAGCGCGGCGCGATCGGCGAGGTCGAGGAGTCGGTGGTCGAAGCCGTCCGTGCCGTAGGCCGCGTGACACAGACCGGCGAGCCGCACTTCTTCGGACGCGCCCCAGTCCTTGAGCTGGGCGGCGACGCGGTGCAGGTGCTCCAAAAGCGTGCCGCCGGGGTGAGGGATCTCGGCGGCGCCCTTGGAGGCGAGGAATGCTGTCGAATCCGTGAAGGTGTCCGCTGTCATGTTCGCCTTGTATACACCGGCGATTAAGACCGGTGCGGACAGGGGCAGTGATGCGGAAGGTCCCGGACACCTGCTGTGGCATCGGTACGTCCGGGTGTCCGCTGGGCCTGAGGATTGGGCTCGCGAATCCCGCCGAGGTGACCAGGCCGCCGTCCGGCCGTTTGCAGGACATCGCTGAATGTGCGGCCGCCGATCTGATCCTTTCAGAGACCGCATCGCCGCCGTGGACGAGCTCGCCTGATCAGGCCGCTCTGCCGGACGAAACGGGCCGCAGCAGATACCGGGTTGGATCAGTGCGGCGTACAGTCCGAGGCGGTCCACGGTTTCCGGGAAGGCCCGCCCCTCGGCCTTGGCGCGGACAACCGGAAAGCCGGCGAAAGAATGCCGGCGGACTGGGACGCCCGACAGCGACGACGCTCACTGGAGGCGTGTGATGACGCCCGCTCGCCCGGCCGTTCGCCGCGGTGCTCGCTATGCCGCCGCGCACAGACCTACGACCAGCACGCAGGACTCTTCCCTGCGATGGCAGATTCTGTTCCTGATCGTCGCGGGAGCATTCGCCGTGCATGCCAACGGCCTCGGCAACGGCTTCATCTATTTCGACGACCCCGAGGGCGTGGTCGACAACGTCTCCATCCGGGAGTTCAGCGGGACCAACATCGCCCACTGGTTCACCACGCCGCTGCAGTTCATGTATACGCCGCTGGTGTACGTGTCGTACGCGATCGATTATCTGTTCGGCCACGGCGCGATCGGCATGTATCACTTCACGAACCTGATCCTGCACCTGGCCAATGTGGCGCTGGTGTTCCTGCTGGTCCGCCGGCTCACCGAGCGCGGGTTCCTGGCCTGCTTCGTCGCGGTGGCGTTCGCGATCCATCCCGTGAACGTCGACACGGTCGCCTGGATCTCCGCCCGCAGCAACCTGCTGGCCACGCTCTTCTCACTGGCCGCGCTCCTGGTCTACCTGCGGTACATCACGTCACAGCGCCGGCGGTCGTTGGCCTGGTCCGTGGTCCTGTTCGGGCTGGCGGCGCTGTCCAAGTCGACCGCCGTCGCGCTTCCTCTGGTGTTGTTCCTCGTGGACCACATGCAGGGCCGCAGGCCGAGCCGGCGCCTCTTCCTGGAGAAGATCCCGTTTCTCGTCATCGCGGCGATCACCATTCTCGTCGCGCTGAACGTGCGGCAGGATGTGGTCCCGCAGCACGGGTACTCCGTTGTCGACCGGATTCTTCTGGCCTGCTCGGCGTTGGTGAACCATCTGGTGCAGTCGGTCTATCCGTTTCACCTGTCCCTCGCCTACGAGTACCCCCACACGCCGTTCCCCTGGTACCTCTACCTTTTCCCGTTCGTGCTCGCGGCCGGAACCGCCGCTTTGTGGCTGGTGCGGCCGGCGCGCAGAATCATCGTCTTCGGGCTCGGGTTCTTCGCGGTCACCATCGCGCCGACCCAGGCCGTGCTTCTCATCGACGGCTACCACGCGAACAGATATGCGTACCTGCCGTATCTCGGCCTGTTCCTCATCGCCGGATATTTCACGGACACCGCGCTCCGGCACCGTGGTCGCCGGCTGCGTGTCGGCGCGATCGGGGTGACGGCGGTGTTCGCGATCGTCTTCGCCACGCTGACCGTCATCCGGAACACGGCCTGGCAAAACACGGAAACCATCATGAGCGACGCCATCGCCAAAGAACCCGGCGTCGCGTTCACGTACAACAGCCGGGGCATCGCCAGATTCCGCGACGGAAACTACTCGGACGCCACGGCGGATTTCGAGCGCACCGCCGCACTCGACCCGGACTTCGTCCTGGCGCACCACTATCTCGGCCTGATCAAATATCACGACCGCGACTACACCGGCGCACTCAGCGAGCTCGACTACGAGGTGTCGCGGCTTCCCACCTTCGCGGCCGCCTACAGCGAGCGGGGCAAGGTCAAAGTCGCCCTGCGCGATTACTCCGGTGCGTACTCGGACCTTTCCACGGCCATCTCCTATGACCCGCAGCTGGCGGAGGCCTACTACTCCCGGGGAGCGGCTGGAATCGGGCTGGGCAACCCGCGCGGGGCGATATCCGATCTGAACGCGGCGATCGGACTGATCCCGCAGTACGCCGACGCCTATTACCAACGTGGAGTGGCCGAATCCCGCCTGGGCGACACCGGCGCCGCCTGCGCCGACTGGAAGGCGGCGGTGTCCCTCGGCAACCCCGACGCGAACCGATCCCTCGCCGACAACCACTGCGCCGGTTGACCGGATGACCTCGACGCGACTCCTCGGGACGTCGGCCGGACCGGCATGCCGAGCCGGGGATGAGCCCCTCCCGCCCGTCTGAAGCCACTGTACGAAGCCGCTGTCTCACACCGCTGTCTCAAGCTAAGGGGGCCGCGGCTCCGCTTGACCTTGACACAGTGACAAGGGCTTGACTGTGGGCCGAGGAGGTGATGGTTCCGATGACCACGCCCGAAGTGACCACGCCGGAAGTGTCCATGCCGGAAGTGTCCATGCCGGAAGTGACTACGCCGACGGTGGCCACGCCGGAAATGATGCGGGAAGTGACGATGCCGGGGGACGACACGAACACGTTGCGCGCTCTTCAGGCGCTGGAGAGCAGCAGCTCGTCGGTGCGACTGCAGGCGGTGCTGGCGGCCGGCACGACCCCGGACCCGCGGTTCGTCGACACGCTCATCGAACGATGCGCGGTCGAGCCCGATTTCTACGTGCGCGACATGCTCACGTGGGCGCTCACCCGCCACTCGCCATCGGCGACGGTTCCGAAGCTGATCGGCGAACTTGGCTCGGAGCGCGCACAGGCGCGGAGCCAGGCGTTGCACACGCTGTCCAAGATCGGAGACAGGCAGGCGTGGCCGGCGATCACCCGGGAGCTGCTGACCGACGCCGACGACGAGGTGGCGCGTAGCGCCTGGCGAGCGGCGGTCGTACTCGCGCCGGAAGGTGAAGAATCGGAGCTGGCCGGGGTGTTGGCGACGCAGCTCGGACGCGGTGAGCGTGAGACGCAGCTGAGCCTCAGCCGGGCGCTGATCGCGCTCGGTAAGGTGATCATGGGGCCCTTGGGCGCCGCGATGACGGATCGCGACCCTCGCGTGCGTCAGCACGCGACCGCCACGGAACGGCTGCTGCGCGACCCGGACGCCGGGTTCGAGTTCGCGATCGAGGAGGCGAAGCGCGTCGCGGTCCTCGGCACGGACGGCCAGGAGGGGTGACAGGCGGTGCTGATCGGTGATGTGGCACGACGGTCCGGGGTCAGCGCCCGCATGCTCAGGCATTACGAGTCGCTCGGCCTGGTGCGGCCGACGGGTCGTAGCGAGGCCGGCTATCGGGAGTACTCCAGCGAGGACATCCGGCGGATCTTCCATATCGAGAGCCTGCGGTCATTGGGGCTGTCGCTGCGTGAAGTCGGGCTTGCGCTGGATGATCCCGGCTTCACGCCCTCGGGACTCGTCGACGACCTCATCCGCCAGACGCGAGAACGCATCGCGGCCGAGACGGAACTGCTCACGCGACTGCGCCGGATCAATGCCGCGGAACCCGCCGGCTGGGAGGACGTCCTCCGGACCGTGGCACTCCTTCAGGCCTTGGGGTCGGAGAGCGCCGGGAAGCGCCAGCGCGCGGCCCTGTCCTCGGCCGAAGAGGGTCCGGTGCCGGTGGAAGCCCTGGCCGAGGCGGCGCTGAGCGAGACGGACCCGAACGTCGCCGGAGCCCTTCGCTGGGCTCTGGCGCGATCAGGCGACACCGGACTGCCGCTGCTGGCGGAGGGCCTCGGCTCGCCGGTGGCCGAGGTGCGCAGACGCGCCGTCCAGTCCATCGCCGAGATCCCGGGCGGCGCGGCCACCGCGCTGCTGCGGCAGGCTCTCACGAACTCCGACGTCGTGGTGCGCAGGAGCGCGGCTCTGGCGCTCGGGACCCGTGGAGTGGCCGACGCGGTCCCGACGCTCATCGACATGATCGTCGAGGGGGTGAACGACGTCGATGCGGCCGACGCGCTGAGTGCGCTGGCGAGTGATCCCGCGTCGACGGATCAGATCGCCACCGGGCTCGTGGGTCGCCTCGCCCAGGGCGACGTTGAAGCGTCCGCACGCCGGCGGCTGACACAGGCGCTCGCGGACATCCCAGGGACCACGACGTCGCGTGCCCTCGCCGATCTGTCGAACGACGACGACCGTGCCGTCGCGCTCACCGCGACATACCTACTCACGCTGCGTGGCGCGCAATGACGGATCTCGTCTGGGGACCGGGTGCTCCCTCTCTCGGCACCCTGCGTCAACGCCGGGATCTGCTCCCGCGCACACCAAGGGAGTCGCGGCCGAGGATCAAGGATTCCTGTCCGACCGACTCCCTGTCTGTCCGTAGTTCGTGTGAACCATGGAAGGCATCGGATCGGAGCCGGAACCGGCTCACATCGTCCACGTCGAAAACGCGCAGCCGCCAACACCGGCTCAGGGAGTCCTGTCCAGTGGGTGGGTGGGCGAGAAGCACGACGGCGGAGGAGCCCCTCGGCGTCGTGTAACGGGTGTGTGCGGCTGTGTACTCGGCGAGCCGGAGCTCAGCCTCCAGCGGTGGGCCGAGATCCTGTCCTGTCCCGAGGTGCGGGAGCGCCGCCCCCTGCGCGGTGATTCCTCCGATCCATCCTCTGGTGGCGTCCGGGAGCGGTTCCGAGTCGGCGATCTGACGTAGCTCATCGGTGAACCAGGGTGCCAGAGCGGGGCCGCCGTTCTTGATCCACGTCTCGACCAGGTTGTGGAAGGCTCTTTCGCGGCGGCCGCCTCGGAGGGCGCCTGCGGCCAGGATGTCCGTCCCCGCGCCGGCGAGCGCGCCGGCAAGCAGCCGGACGGGGACTCGATCAGCGAAGTGGGCGTAGCCGACCGTGCGGATCTCGAGCATCGCGATGTGCATGATCCTGGCGGCGACCAGGACCGCGCCCTCCGGTCGTGGCCGCTGTCGCTCAGGTGTGCGGCGGGGTTGTTCCTCACGAGGTGGGGTCCGCTGGTCGGCGGCACGGCCGGCGGTGGAAAGATGCCAGGCCGGGTCATCGATATCCACGGTGCCGCTGGTGACGAGCAGCCTTCCGACCGCGCCGACACCGATGACTGTCTCCTCTGCCCGGCAGCGCAGGGATGCTCCCCGCCGGTCGTCGGAGTCGAATCGTACGTCGATGATGTTCTCCAGCCGCAGGTGCAGCTCGGGCGGATCTCCCGCCTGTGGGCCACCGTCGTAGCGGCGCGGGGCGACCAGGACGAGTGACCCGGTCAGTCGTCCGTCGACACGTTCGATCAGCAGGGTGCGGACCTCGGCGGCGGCGAGGTCGTAGTCGGTTGCGAGTTCGAGCGCGGCACCGGCCGTCAGTGGCATGAACGGGGGAGTCACGTGCCCCCGGTAGTCCCTGCTGCGCCGGGGCTTCGCCATCGGTGGCGGCAGCAGTAGCTCCAGGGAGTGCCCCGCTGCCGCGGCCTGCTCGACCATCCAGCGCCGCCGCTCCGGTCCGAGCTCGGCCATTAATGCAAGGGCTGCGCGGGCACGTCGTTCCCGCCCAACGGAGGTGCGGGCGGTCGCAGCATGGAACAGAGGGACGGTGTTGTTGTCCCACACGTCCGCGACCTCGTTGATCGTTTGCCGGTCGTACGTCCGTGCGTCTGCGGACGCCTCCGCGATCTGTGCGAGCGACCTGTCCAGCAACGCGCCCAGGGCGTCCGGTGCCGTTCCCCTTCTGGTCATGTCCTGCCGGTGTTGCGATGAAGGACCGGTTCAGCGCGGTCGACAGGACGGCGAGGGGTGGGGAAGTCGCGCAGGGAGCGGAACGGGCCGAGCAGCAGGACGGCGACCGAGAGGAGCTGGACGACGGCCATCAGCATCAGGGTCTCGCGTACGCCGATCGACTCGCCCAGCAGGCCGCCGAGCAGCCCGCCGAGGGGGATCGCGCCGTAGTTCAGGGCCGAGGCGCTCGCGGTGATCCGTCCGAACAGTTCGGCCGGGCAGTAGTGCTGGCGGAAGGTGCTGGTCAGGATGTTCGAGGCCACGACGCCCAGGCCGGTGCCGAGGCCGGCGGCGGTGAAGAGCACCAGTCCCGTGCCGCCGCTGCCGATCGGCCCGAGCAGAGCCATCGGTGCGGCGAGCGCCTCGCACAGAAGGAATCCCCGTGCCGCTCCGAATCGTGTGGCCATCCGGCCGGACAGCGCGGCGCCGAACAGGCCGCCCGAGCTCGCCGCCGCCAGCACGACACCCACCTGTCCCGCTCCGGCGCCGAGATCCCGGGTGAGGAACACGACCTGGATCGACGAGTAGCCCACCAGCGCGATGTTGGACATCGCGCCGAAGGCGGTGAGCGTGCGCAGGTAGGGGTCGCGGACGACGAACCGCAGCCCGTCGTGGATCTCCGCGCGCAGCCGCCGCTTCGCGGCACCCTCCCGGCGCGTCTCGCGCGTGCCCACAGAACGCAGGCACAGCACGGCGATCGCGAAGCTGACCGCATCGGCCAGTACGCCGCTGACCGCGCCGAACCATTGCGCGAGCAGCCCCGCCAGCCCGGGACCGGCGATCTGCGCGGCCGATTCGCTGCCCTGGAGCTTGGCGTTGGCTTCCAGCAGCCGCTCACTGTCGACCAGCACGGGCAGGTAGGCCCGGTAGGCGAGGGTGAAGAACACCCTCGCCGCGCCGCCCGTCGTGGCCACCACGAGCAGGTGCGTCGTCGTCAGCGCGCCGAGCCATGTCGCGATCGGCACGCTCGCGAACATCGCCATGGAAACGGTGTTGCACACCAGCATCACCGGCCGTTTCGGCAGCCGGTCCACCCACGCGCCTGCGGGCAGTCCGACCAGAAGCCACGGCAGCCAGGCGGCCGCGGTCAGCAGTCCGACGGTGAGCGGGCTCGCGTGCAGGGTCATCACGGCGACCAGCGGAAGCGCCACGCCGCCGACGGAGCTGCCGAGCGTGCTCGTCGTCTCGCCGATCCACAGCAACCGGAAGTCGCGAGTCCCCAGCAGTCCGCCGCGTACGACCGGCGTCATGGTCACGGTCGGCCCGGTACGGCGCGGACGGTGAGGAAGACGAGCTCGCGCTGCTCTCCGTCGTCGGGAACCTCCCGGTCGGCCAGCGAGGCGAACAGGGCGAAGATCTTCTCTTCCAGCTCGGCGAGCTCGGCGACCGACAGCCTCGCCCAGTGGTCGGTGGTGAACGCCGCTCGCCGCCACGGCTCCGGGTAGCCGTCCCGCTCGGCGAACCACTGCCGTACGAGCGCGGTCTGCCGGTCGAGGACGAGCGATTCCGCCGCCGCGGCAACGGGATCGTCGGGGAAGTCCGACGCCGACCAGCTGAGGACGTCCGGCGACCTGCGCCACCAGCGCTCCCGGCGGTCACGCGCGAGCTCCGGCACCTCCTCGACGAGTTCGCTCGCGGCGAGGACCTTGAGGTGATGGCTGATGTTGCCGACGGCCTGCCCGGTCCTGCCGGCGAGCACCGACGCCGTCGAGGGCCCGTCCACCCGCAGGATGTCGAGCAGCCGCCGGCGCAGCGGGTGGGACATCGCGGCGAGCACCTTCGAGTCGCGTACGTCACGCGTCGGACGATCAGTCACCCGCCCACCCTATTAGACAAGAGTCATTGTGCAACAGCTCTTGTGCCTCGGGTCGTGGCCCGCAGGCGCGGGAGCCGTGTATGTCACTTCCGCGCGACGGCCTGGTTCGAGCTCGGCGACTGTGAGAACCCCGCCGTCACGGAATGGACCTATACCGGCACCCATAAAGGTCCTTTCCTGTTGCCGGACGGGCGCGAGATAGAGGGAACGGGACGGCACATCACTCTGCGCGCCACCTGCTCGACCTTCGTGACGAACGGCAGGATCGTCACACACCGCGAATACTTCGACCAGTTGGAGCTATACAGTCAGCTCGGTTTCGGACTGACGAAGATCGAGCAGGGGTGACCGCGGCCGGGAGGCGTCGGTTACACGGTCAGAGCGCGGAGACGATCTCCTCGACGCGTTGCCTGGCGTCGCCGAAGAGCATCGCGCTGTTGTGCCGGAAGAACAGGGGATTCTGCACCCCGGCGTACCCCGTGGCCATCGACCGCTTGAAGACGACCACGTTCTCGGCCTCCCACACGCGCAGGACGGGCATCCCGGCGATGGGGCTGTCCGGGTCCTCGACGGCCCCGGGATTGACGGTGTCGTTGGCGCCGATGACGAGGACGACCGACGTGGTGGCGAAATCGTCGTTGATCTCGTCCATTTCGAGGACGATGTCGTACGGCACCTTGGCCTCGGCGAGCAGGACGTTCATGTGGCCGGGCAGGCGGCCGGCGACCGGATGGATGCCGAAGCGCACTTCGACGCCGCGTTCCCGCAGTTTGCGGGTGAGTTCGGCGACCGGATACTGCGCCTGCGCGACCGCCATGCCGTACCCGGGGGTGATGACGACGGCCTTGGCCTCCTTGAGCAGGCCGGCGGTCTCGGCGGCGGTGATCTCCCTGTGCTCGCCGTAGTCGTGGTCGCCGGCGGGGCCTGCCTCGATGCCGAAACCCCCGGCGATCACGGAGACGAACGACCGGTTCATCGCCTGGCACATCACATACGACAGGTAGGCGCCGGACGAGCCCACGAGGGCGCCGGTGACGATCAGCAGGTTGTTGTCGAGCAGGAACCCGGACGCCGCGGCGGCCCACCCCGAGTAGCTGTTCAGCATCGAGACGACGACGGGCATGTCCCCGCCGCCGATGGAGGCGACCAGGTGCCAGCCGAGCAGCAGCGCCACGGCGGTCAGCGCGATGAGCAGCCCGAGGTTCGGGGAGATCACGAAGAGCACGGTCAGCACCGCGAACGCCGCGAGCGCGCCCAGATTCAGGTGATTCTTGCCCGGCAGCATCATCGGGCGGGAGTCGATCCGGGCCGACAGCTTGAGGAACGCGACGACCGACCCGGTGAACGTGAGC
This sequence comes from Microbispora bryophytorum, assembly GCF_043197435.1. Lineage (NCBI taxonomy): Bacteria > Bacillati > Actinomycetota > Actinomycetes > Streptosporangiales > Streptosporangiaceae > Microbispora > Microbispora bryophytorum. The sequence goes on from NZ_JBICTF010000003.1 coordinate 250,805, forward strand.
GCCCCGATGAACACGCCGATGGACACCTCGGCGTGGTGGACGCCCAGCAGCGAGCCGGAAACGGCCTCCTGCGCCCCGCCGCCGTTCTCGACCTCCAGGAAGCCGTTCCAGCCGACCATGACGGCGGCGAGGCCGACGAAGCTGTGCAGGATGGCGATGAGCTCCGGCATGGCGGTCATCTCGACGATCCGGGCCCGCCAGAGCCCGACGGCGGAGCCGATCACCATCGCGGCCAGGAGCAGGACCACCGCGAGGGTCTCGCCGCCGTCGGCGGCGAGGACGACCGTCGCGGCGAGCGCGATGACCATGCCGGAGATGCCCAGCGTGACGCCGGAGCGGGCGGTCTCGTGCTTGGACAGGCCGGCGAGGCTGAGGATGAACAGCAGGGCGGCGACGATGTAGGCGGCCTGTGCGGCCGTGGCGAGGGTCACGGTCAGCTCCTCGTGAACATGCCGAGCATGCGCCGGGTCACGGCGAAGCCGCCGACGATGTTGATGCTCGCCAGCAGGATGGCGACGAACGACAGGACGGCGACGACCGTGCCGCCCTGGCCGATCTGGAGCAGCGCGCCGACCACGATGATCCCGGAGATGGCGTTGGTGATCGACATCAGCGGCGTGTGCAGCGCGTGGTGGACGTTGCCGATGACGTAGTAGCCGATGACGATCGACAGGACGAAGACGGTGACATGCTCGATCAGCGCGTTCGGCGAGAAGGCGGTCAGGAGGAACAGCGCGGCGGCGACGGCGGCGGTGACCAGATGGCGTCGCCGTCCCGGCGACGGGGTTGGCGGGCTCGCGGCGGGCGCCGCCGCCGTTCCCCGCACCGAAGCGGAGGGGGCGGGGGCGGGGGCCGCGCTCACCGGCACGGGCGGCGGCGGCCAGGTCTTCTCGCCGTCGCGGACGACGGTCATCGCGCGCTGCACGATGTCGTCGAAGTCCAGCACGAGCCGGCCGTCCTCGCCGGGGGTGAGCAGCTTCATCAGGTTGACGACGTTGGTGCCGTAGAGCTGCGAGGCCTGCGCCGGCAGCCGCCCCGCGAGGTCGGTGTAGCCGATGATGGTCACGCCGTTCCCGGTCACGACCGCCTCCCCGGGACGGGTGCCCTCGACGTTCCCGCCCTGCGCGGCGGCCATGTCGACGACGACGCTGCCTGGGCGCATGCGCGCCACGTGCCCGGCCGTGAGCAGCCGGGGGGCGGGACGTCCGGGGATCAGGGCGGTGGTGATGACGATGTCCACGTCGGCGGCCTGCTCGGCGTACATCTCGGCGGCGCGGCGGTCGTAGTCCCGCGAGGTCTCCCGGGCGTACCCGTCCGTGCTCGCCACCTGGGCGACCCCGACGTCGAGGAACTCCGCGCCCAGCGAGCGCACCTGCTCGGCGACCTCGGGACGGGGGTCGGTCGCCCGTACGACCGCGCCCAGGCTGCTCGCCGTGGCGATGGCCGCCAGCCCCGCCACGCCCGCGCCCGCCACCAGGACCTTGGCCGGGGGGACCTTCCCCGCCGCGGTCACCTGACCGGTGAACAGCCGCCCGAACGCGTGCGCCGCCTCGATGACGGCGCGATAACCGGCGATGTTCGCCATCGAGCTCAGCACGTCGAGCGACTGCGCACGGGACACGCGCGGCACGGCGTCCATCGCGAGCGCGGTGATCGGCCGTCGCGCGAGCGCGTCCACCAGGTCGGCATTGGCCGCCGGGCCGATCAGGGCGACGAGCGTGGCTCCCTCGCGCAGCGCCGCGATCTCGTCCGCCGACGGCGCGTTCACCTTGAGTACGACGTCGGTGTCCCACGTCTCCTCACGGCCGGCGATCCGCGCCCCGGTCCTGGCGTACGCGTCGTCGGTGAAGCCCGACCGGCTGCCGGCGCCCGATTCGACGATGACCTCGTAGCCGAGCGAGACCAACTGCGGGACGGTGGCCGGGGTGGCCGCCACGCGTGTCTCGCCCGGCGCCGATTCGGCGACCACGCCCAGGCGTTGCGGTGAATGACTCATCACGATCCTTTCTGTCGGCGGGTCGTCGGGTTGGCCGACCCTGCGGTCGCCGCCGTCCTCCGCTGCCTTGTGGGTCGCGGTGGTAGGGAACGCCGGCATGCCACGCGTCGCCGTACGGGCGGCGGTGAAAGGGATGAATGCGATTCGATGTGAATACCGGGGAGATTGTCCCGACTTCTCTGCGTACGGATCAAGGTGTTCCTGCCGGTGGTTGTCCACACGGCATGAGTCCCCGGATCTCCCAGTTCACCGGGCGCCCGGCCCTCCGGCCGCTGCAACTTTCAGCCGAGGCGCCGGCCGTCCCGGCCCGTCACGGAGGAAACCCGAGGTCATCGGTGGCCCGCGCAGGCGACGCCGGAGTCCCTCTGGCGCACACTCCGGGCGATTGACACCATTGGCGATCACGGGCGCGGCCGCCGCTCGCCGCGTACGGCCCAGGGGAGCAGCAGCGGTCCGGGGGACGGGCTCTCGCTTCGAGGCGGAAAGACGTCGTGCTCTGAAGCGGTAGGACGCCGCGCGCGGCGAGGGCCGGCAGGCGCGAGAGGAGACGGCACGTGACGGCTTTCGTCGAGGAAGCTGAGCACGACCCCGAGCGCGGGGAGCGAACCGGGCCGGACGCGGAGGCCGCCGGGCACTCGGGTCTCCCCGCCGGGGAGACCGCCGCCGAACCGCTGCGGCGCAGCGCCACCGTCCGGGACGCGCTACTGATATGGGTGGGCACCAGGGCGGGCATACTCCTCGCGGCGCTCTACGGAGTCCTGATCGTCTCCGGTCAGAGCCACGCCCCGCTGCTGGAGCGGTGGAAACACTGGGACGTCGGCCTGTTCCGGAAGATCGCGGAGTTCGGATACGACGGCGATCCGAAGCTGGAGCCCGACCCCGGGCTGCCGGCCATCTTCCCCGGCATGCCGCTGGCGATGCGCCTGGTGCATCTGGTGGTCGGCGACTGGATCCTGGCCGGCCTGATCATCTCGTTCGTGGCCGGCGCGGTGGCCGTGGTGGCGCTGGCCCGGCTCGCCGACCTCGAAGGGCCCGTCGGTGCGGGCCGCTGGGCCGTCGTGGCGCTGCTGCTGTGCCCGCCCGCCGTCTTCCTGTTCGCCGGCTACTCCGAGGCGCTGTTCCTCGCCTTCGCGCTGCCCGCCTGGCTGGCGGCCCGCCGCCGTGCCTGGCCGCTGGCCTGTGCCCTGGCCGCCGGGGCGTCCTGCGTACGGATCACTGGCCTGTTCCTGGCCGTCGCGCTGATCGTCGAGTTCGTGGTGAGCCGCATCCGGAGGGACGGCTGGGCGGGCTGGCGGCGGGGAGCCTGGCTGGTGCTGCCGTTCGCGCCGCTCTTCGCGTACGCCGCCTATCAGTACTCCCGTACGGGTGACTGGCTGGCCTGGAACAGCGCGCAGCAGACCGGTTGGGGACGGAAACCGGTCTGGCCCTGGGAGGCGTTCCGCGCGACGTGGGACTCGACCGGCGGTGACGAAGGGTTCGGGCCGATGTTCCGGCTCGAGATAGCGGCGGCGATCGTCGGGGTGCTCCTGCTCGTCTGGCTGCTCGTCACCCGCCGCTGGGCGGAGTTCGTCTACGTCGGGTTGCAACTGGGCGCGCTGGTGACCTCCACGTTCTACATGTCGATCCCCAGGTCGGCGTTGCTGTGGTGGCCGCTGTTCGTGCTCGTCGGCCGGGCGGGCGCCCGCCACCGGTCGGTGATCATCCTCTATGCCGCGGTGATCGGGCCGCTCATGGTGCCGATGGTGATGTCCTTCCTCAACAGCTCCTGGACCGGCTGAACCGCCGCCCGCCGCGGCCGATCCGCCTCCGGCCGGTCACTTCGGCGGGACCGGCACCCGCGATAAGCGGATGCGGTCGCTCCGCTCATGCGGGCAGGATGGCGCGGTGGATCGACAACTGCTCAGTGCCATCGCCCATCGTGATCACCCGATCGCCGCGCCGATCTCGGACGCCAACCTCGACCGGCTGCTGCGCCGCGCCGCGCTGCCGGAGGGAGCGCGCATCCTCGACCTGGGATGCGGCGAGGGCGAGTGGTCACTCCGGGCGCTCGAACTCGTCCCGTCCGCCCGCGCCGACGGCGTCGACATCTCGCCGCACGCGGTGGCGTCCGCGAACGAGGCGGCCACGAGGCGGGGAGTGGCCGACCGGCTGACGCTGCACACGTCGGCGGCCGACGCCTTCACGGCCCCCCAGCCGTACGACCTGGGGTTGTGCGTGGGCGCTACGCACGCCTTCGGCGGGCTGACGGAGACGATGGAGGCGCTCACCCGGTTCGTACGGCCCGGCGGCCTCGCACTCCTGGGGGAGGCGTACTGGGAACGCCCTCCCACTCCCGAGGTCGCCGAAGCGATCGGCGAATATCCGGACCTGGCGGGCACGGTGGAGGCCGCCGAGTCCAAGGGCTGGCTGACCGTCTACGCCCACGTGAGCGACCTGGCGGAATGGGACGAGTACGAGTGGTCGTGGACCGGCACGCTGGCGCGCTGGGCCGCGGACAACCCCGGCCCCGACGGCGAGCAGGCCCTCGCCGTGATGAGGGAGCATCGCGACATGTGGCTCGACGGCTATCGGGGTGCCCTCGGTTTCGTCACCCTGCTCCTCCGCCGCATGTGACCTTCGGCGGCGGGGCCGGGCGGCCGCTCGGGCGCGGTGGATCACCGGGGCGGGTGCGTAGAGTGAAGAGGTGCTGATCCATCCCTGGGACGCATCCCCGGACGAGGAGGCGCTGGCCTTCGTCCGCGCGAACGAGTTCGGTCACCTCATCGCGTCCGGACGCGACCGCGACGTGCCGGTGGTCGTGCCGACGCAGTTCCTCCTCGCCGACGCGTCCACGATCCTGCTGCACCTCGCCCGGCCGAACCCCGTCTGGTCGGCGATCGAGGAGAACCCCGCCGTGGTCATGGCCGTGGCCGGTGACTGGGCGTACGTCGAGGGGGCGTGGAAGGCGCTGCCCGGCGCCGGCGAGGATCCCCGGCTCGGCGTCCCCACGACCTACTACGCGGCCGTCCAGCTGGTCTGCCGCGCGGAGATCGTCGACGACCCCGACGGGAAGCTCGGCATCCTGCGTGCGCAGCTCGCCCGCCTGGACCACGGTCTCGCCGACCCCGCCGAGCATCACCGGCGCCTGCCGGGCATCCGCGGCCTCCGGTTGGCCGTGCAGAAGGTCGCCGGCAAGTTCAAGTACGGCGGGAACGTGGACGAGGCCCACCGACGGTATGTCGCGGAACGCCTCGCGGAGCGGGGCGGCCCCGGCGACGCCGCCGCCCGGGAGCACATCCTGCGCCGGCTCGGCTGACACCCGCAGGAGCTACTTGCGCGGCGGCCAAGGAGCGATGACATGCCAAACCCAGCCCTCAACGAGCGGGAACTGGCCTTTCTGCGAACACTTCGCCGGGGTCAGGTCATCACGGGAAGTGTCATCGAGATCGCCGACTTCGGCGTGACCTTCGTGGACATCGGCGGATTCGCCGCCGTGATCAATGTCCCTGAGCTGTCGTGGCGGCGCATAGATCACCCTGCGGATGTCGTCGCGGTCGGCCAAGAGGTCACGGCCGAGGTTCTCGACGTCGATGTCGAACGCGGGCGCGTGCCGCTGTCTCTCAAGGCGCTCCACGCTGACCCGCTGATCGACCTCCAGCAGCAGATCGGCCGCATGGTCACCGGCCCGGTCACCAAGGTCGCTCCCATCGGCGCGTTCGTCCGCGTCGAAGACGGGACGAAGGGGGCCGAGGGCTTCGTGCCCGGCTCCGAACTGGCCGACAGGGACGTGAAGCCCGGTGACGTCCTGACGGTGGAGATTGTCCGAGTCGATGTCACCCGCCGACGAATCGAACTCGCCCTCCGGACGGCGCGAGAATGAGAGGCCGCCGCGGGAGCCGGGACGCCGCTGAGGCCGAGGATCGGGAGCGTGACTACAAGACCGCATGCCGCCCAGAAAGCTGCGGCTACACGCCGGACTCCGACAGCTCGGAGTCGCGCAGTGAGTAGGAGACGGTATGTGGCGAGAGGGGTGCCGGGCGGCTACCGGATCTGGGACAACAGAGCCCGCCGATGGTGGGGAGATCTCTATGAGCTGTGCCCCGACGATCTGCTGGAGGAGCTGAACGGCGGCGCGAACCACGAGAGGATCGCCGCTCTACTCAGACGGCACCGAATCCTCAAGCGCTGAGCGGTCGCCTGCTCGGAAGGCGTACACCTCGATCCCGAGGCGTAGATGACACGACCCGGGCGCAGGTGCTCGCCGGAGGGAGGGGAGTGCGTGTGCTCCGCGCGTTCCTCGGCGCCCACGGCCCCGCCACCCCGGACGTTCGACGCCCGGTTGTTGCGCGGCGTCACGCCGAACCGAGCACCTCCTGGCCGCGGAGTCCTACCGCGTCGCCATGTTCCTCGACGGGCTGTGGCCCGCGGCCGGGGCTGCGGCCGGTCAGGTCACCTCCTTGCGGAGCACGCGGACCAGGCCGGCGGCCATGGGGATGGCGATCCAGAAGGCGACCGACGTGGCCAGCCTGGCTCCCTCGCTCCAGGTCATGTCGCCGCTTGTCAGCGGAGCGGCGGTGGTGCCGAGGTCGAGCCACTCGGCGAGGGTCGCGCCGGCGGAGTCGAGTCTGCCGACGACGGCCCACAGGACCGGAGTCGAGAAGTTGATCACGATCGCCGCGGGCGCGTTGAGAAGCAGCGCGCCGAGGGCGAGGCCCGCCGCGGCCACGAGGACGTTCCCCCCGGTCCAGCCGAGCAGCGCGAGAGGCTGGACCTCCCAGACGGCGGGCACGTGCTGCACTCCGGACACGACGGCCGTGGCCGGCACCGCGACCAGCATGGCGAACAGGGAGAGCGCCACCGCCGCCAGCAGGGGCGGCAGGCATTTGGCGGCGACGACGCGATGGCGGCGCGGTTCGAGCACGAAGGTGGTCAGCGCCGTGCGATGCGCCCACTCACCGGTTACGGTGAGGATGCCGAGCACCGGGAGCAGGGTGCCGAGGGCGATCCCCGCCGTGCCCACCAGGGTTTGCAGCTTCGGCCCGGCGACGGCGCCGCGCGCGATGACGGACGCGGCCACCAGCCCGACCATGACCAAGGCGATGATCATGCCGCTGCGGGTGTCGACGAGCTTGCGGGATTCGACCGCAAGCAGCCTGCGGAACGGGATCGGCCGGTCGGCGTTCATCTTGTCGTCCTTCGTGACGGGGCTCGGTGCCGTGATGTCGGTCGGGCGGCCGCCGGCGCGGGTCATGCGCCGCCCCGGCCGGCGCCGGTTTCCGGGGACGCGCCGATTTCCTGGGACGCGGTGGAGCCCGGGGACGCGGTGGAGTCCGGGCTCCGGTCCGCGTGCGCGGTGAGTTCGAGGAAGGTCTCTTCGAGGCCGCGGCCCCGGCCGAGCTCGCCGGTCGTGCCCTGGGCGAGCACGCGTCCCCTGCCGATCATCACGATGTGGTCCGCCACCTGTTCCACCTCGTGCAGCAGGTGCGAGCTGAGCAGCACGGCGCATCCGGAGTCGGCGAGGTCGCGCAGCAGGCGGCGCATCCAGTGGATGCCCTGGGGATCGAGACCGTTCGCGGGCTCGTCCAGGACGAGAACCTCGGGAGTGCCGAGCAGGGCGTGTGCGATGCCGAGCCGCTGGCGCATCCCGAGGGAGTAGCCGCCGACCGTTTGCCGGCTCTCCCGCTCGGTCAGCCCGACCAGGTCGAGCACCTCGCCGACCCGGGTCCGCGGCAGTCCGAGCGTCATCGCGCCGAGCGTGAGGACCTCTCTGCCGGTGCGGCCCGGATGCCGGGCCCCGGCGTCGAGCAGGGTGCCGACCCGCAGGCCGGGGCAGGCCATCCCGGCGTACGGCAGGCCGAGGACGGTCGCCGAACCGGAGGAGGGGCGGGACAGCCCCACCAGGATGCGCAGAGCCGTCGACTTTCCGGCGCCGTTGGGCCCGAGGAAGCCGGTGACGCTCCCGGCCGCGACGGTGAAGGTCACGTCGTCGAGCGCCTTCGCCTTTCCATAGATCTTGCTGACATGGTTGAACTCGATCACGCCGCCCAGTCCACCGCGAATGCGGACGCCGCCGCATCGGACCGAGGTCCGGCGCGTCTCGACGCCGGGCCCGGCCTTTCGCCCGCGGGCGATACCCACGGTTGTCCACAGGTCGACCCAGGTCGCTACGACCAGTTCGGTGAGGTCCTTAAGCTGTGGGGCTGTGCACGGCCGACCGGACTACCAGCCACCCCTGGACAGGCAGGGGGTCGCGCTGCGTTACCTGTGCGCCGTGGTGCCGATGCTCTTCCACGGCATGGTGCTGGCCTGGCTCGTCGTGCACGACGGCGACCGCCTCCCGCAGGCGCTGATCGACTCGGCGCTCGGTCTGATCGGGCTGGTCCTGATGCGGTGGCGGCGCCGGTGGCCGTGGCAGATCGCCCTGGCGACCGCCCTGCTGACCACGTTCTCGGCCACGGCGACCGGCCCCGCGCAGGTCGCGTACGTGTCCCTGGTGACCCATCGCCGATGGAGCCGGACGGTCCCGGTCGCGGTCGCGTCCGTGGTGTTCCTGCTGGTCGGCGGGTCTTTGGGCGGCGTAGACCAGGCCACGTTCGTCTCCTCGGTGTCGGGGCTGACGATTCTCGGCGGCCTGACCGTGTTCGGCCTCTACCTGCGCGGGCGCCGCGACCTGGAGCTGTCCCTGCGCGAGCGGGCGCGGGCCGCCGAGCGTGAGCAGCGTCAGCGGATCGACCAGGCGCGGCTGGCGGAGCGCGTCAAGATCGCTCAGGAGATGCACGACGTGCTCGCACACCGGATCTCCCTGCTGGCGATGCTGGCCGGCGGCCTGGCCTACCGGACCGACCTCGGCCCGGAGCAGACGCGTGAGGCCGCGCTCGCCATCCAGGAGAACGCGCACCAATCGCTCAACGAGTTGCGCACGGTGCTGCGCACGCTCCGCGACGACGGCGCCGTGGAGGCGCCGCAGCCCGACCTGGCCCATCTGGACGCGTTGTTCGGCGAGGTCCGCGCCGCCGGCCAGCGGGTCGAGGTGGACGACAGCATCGACGGCCGGGAGTCGCTGCCCGCGCAGACGGGCCGGCACGCCTACCGGATCGTGCAGGAGGCACTGACCAACGCGCGCAAGCACGCGCCGGGCGCCAGCGTCACCGCCGAACTCGGCGGACGACCGGGGGAGGACCTGCGGATCCGGGTGACGAACGCCACGCGCTCCGGCTCGGCCCCCGGTCCGGGCGGCAGGCTGGGCCTGGTGGGTCTGGCGGAGCGAACGAGGATGGCCGGCGGCACCCTGAGTCATACGATCCAGGACGGGCGATTCATCCTTGATGTCCGATTGCCATGGGAGGCTGCGGATCGTGACCCGGCTGGTGATAGTGGATGACGACGCCATGGTGCGGACCGGGCTGCGTCTCATCCTCGGCGGCGAACCCGACTTCGACATCGTCGGCGAGGCCGAGGACGGGCTGCGCGCCATGGAGGTGATCCGCGACCTGTGTCCCGATGTGGTGCTGCTGGACATTCGGATGCCCGGCCAGGACGGGCTGACCACCACCGAGCTGTTGCGGGAGCGGCCCGGCCCGCCGCGGATCCTCGTGCTCACCACGTTCGACGCCGACGACATGGTGCTGCGGGCCCTGCGACTCGGCGCCGACGGTTTCCTGCTGAAGGACACCCCGCCGCCGCGGATGATCGAGGCGGTCCGTGCCGTGGCGAAGGGCGAGCCCGTGCTGTCGCCGAGCGTCGCCCGGCAGGTGATCGCCGCGGCGACCGGCGGGTCCGGACCGGCCCTCCCGCGGGTGCGGGAGGAGCTGGACAGGCTCACCGAGCGCGAGCTCGAGGTCGCGGTCGAGGTGGCGCAGGGCAAATCGAACGCCGAGATCGCCGAGCGTCTCTACATGAGCGTCGCCACCGTGAAGGCGAACGTCACCAGGATCTTCGCCAAGCTCGGCACCGACAACCGCGTCCAGGTGGCGATGAAGGTGCGCGACGCCGGTCTCCTCTGAGCGCACCCCTCGACCGCGCCCGTGCTCGCCGCCCGCGCCCGCCCGTCCGGCTGTGACGGCTCGCGTCGGCGTCGGCATCGGCGTCGGGGCGGGGGCGGGGCCGGGTGCGCGGCCCGTCACGGGGACGGCGACCGGGAGGCCGGGCCGGCGATCAGTCCAGCCAGGCGGCGGGAGAGGGCAGGTGCCGGTCGAGCTCGTCCCACAGAGCCGGCGGGATCGGGGTGGCGGCGAGGCTCAACGTCTCCTCGAGTCGTTCGGGTTCCGAGACGCCGACGATGGTGGACGTCACCCGGGGATCGCGCAGCGAGAACTGCAGCGCGGCGGCGGCGAGGGGCACGCCGTGCGCGTCGCAGACCCGTCGCATGGCGCGGACCGCGTTCCGGACGGACTCGCCGGTGTCCCGATAGGCGTAGCGGGGCTGGGCGTCGGGCCCCTTGACCAGCATCCCGCCACCGTACGGCGCGCCGTTGACGAAGGCGACGCCGCGCTCGCGGGCCTCGTCGAGCAGCGGGTCGGCCTCGCGGTTCACCAGCGTCCAGCGGTTGTGGCTGATCACGGCGTCGAAGACGCCGGTGGTGACATACCTGCGCAACAGGCCGACCGGGCCGCCCGCGATGCCGATATGGTCGGCGACGCCGGCCTCCCGCAGCGCGACCAGCGCCTCCACCGCCCCGCCGGGGCCCATGGCCTCCTCGAACGTGATATGGAACTCGGGGTCGTGCAGATACAGCAGCGGCACGTTGCCGACGCCGAGCCGTTCCAGGCTCTCCTCGGCCGAACGGCGCACGCGTTCGCCGGAGAAGTCGCCGGTGTCGGGGTCCGCGTCGACCTTGGTGGCCAGGACGAACCCGGCGGGCACGCCGCCGCGGTCGCGGACCACGGCGCCGATGCGTCGTTCGGCGCTGCCGCCGCCGTAGTTGTTCGACGTGTCCAGGAAGTTGAACGGCCCGTCGAACACGGCCTCCACCGTGGCCCGCGCTCGCTGCTCGCCGACCTCGTACCCGTACAGGCCCGGCATGCTCGCCAGGGGACTGGTGCCGACGCAGATCGGCGTCACCGCCAGGCCGGTGCGCCCGAACGGCCGGCGCAGCGCCGGGTCCGGGACCGTCAGGTCGTCGCGCGAATCGAGGGGCATCGGGGGTGTCCTTCCGTCACGAACCGTCACGAACCGTCACCTTCGCCGATCACCTGCACCGTCACTTTCGCCGGTCACCTGCACGAGTCACCTGCACTGGTCACCTGCACGGGTCATCCCTGCCGGTCACCTGGACCCGTCACCCTTGCCCGTCACCTTTGTCCGGTGCCAGGCGCGCCACGGCCGCCGAGGCGGCCCGGTGCCCTTCGGCGAGCCGGGCCAGCACCGCGTCGGTCGCGGCGTCGGGCCGGGTCTCCTCCTTGTGGGCGGACCGCCAGGCGTGCAGCCGCCTGGCCCCTTCCGGCCAGGTGACGACCGGCCGGAACGACGGGACGAAGCGCCTGATTTTCGTGGTGTCGAACAACGCTGTGTGCTGGAGGTCGCCGACGATCAGGTCGGACCAGAACCAGTCCGGCGCGACGAGCGGCAGGAACTCGGCGGGAAGGTGGAGGAGCCGGGCCGGTGTCGCGGCCGTCCGCCCGATGACCTCGTAGATCTCGTTCCAGCTCAGCGCCTCGTCGGAGGTGATGTGGAAGTCCTCGCCGAGCGCCTGCCAGGCGCCTAGCAGGCCGACGAGGCCGACGGCGAAGTCGTCCGCGTGCGTCAGGGTCCACAGGCTGGTGCCGTCGCCGGGCACCACGATCTCGTCGCCGCGTACGACCCGGTCCCACATCGTCCAGTCGCCGGGCAGCGGCGGGTGCGCGTCGTCGTAGGTGTGCGAGGGGCGCACGATCGTGACGGGGAAGTCGCGCTCCTCGTAGGCGCGGCGCAGGACGTCCTCGGCCGCGATCTTGTCTCGTGCGTACGCGAGGTAGGGGTTGCGCCGGGCGGTCGACTCCGTGAAGGGCGCCCGCCGCACCGGCTTGTGGTAGATGGAGGCGCTGCTGATGTAGACGTACTGGGCGGTGTGGCCGTCCAGCAGGTCCACCGCCGCCGCCGCGTCCTCGGCCGTGTAGCCGAGGAAGTCGACGACGCAGTCGTACGCCCTCCCGGCCAGGGCCCGGCGGAGCGCGTCGCGGTCCCGCACATCCGCGGTGAGCGTCGTGACCCCCTCGGGCAGGGGACGGCGCCGGGCGGTGTGGCCCCGGTTGAGCACGTGGACGTCAAGGCCCCGGCGCACCGACTCGGCCACGCAGGCCGAGCTGATCGTTCCGGTGCCGCCGATGTAGAGGACCTTCACGTGGACTCCGAATCATGTGGCGGCGACGGGCCGTGCCGCGCCCGGTCTGGGGCAGTCGGCCGACCGATTGTTTTCGGGAAAATTGTGAAAATTGTCGGTTTCGGCAGCAACTTAGAGCGGGGCGTCATCCGACGTCAAGAGCGTCGTCACCGAGGCGCCGAGACGGGCGGCGCGGGCGGTCAGGTAGCCGCGCTCGGGCAGGCTGGCCGTGAGGCTCGCCGCCGCGCGGTAGTCCTCGACCGCCGCCGAGAGGTCGCCGGCCATCTCCAGCAGGTGCGCGCGCGTCGTGTGCAGGCGGTGGTGGCCCGCCAGCGGGCCGGCGGCCAGCGGTTCGAGCAGGGCCAGCCCGGTGGCGGGACCGTGCACCATCGCGGCGGCGACGGCGCGGTTGAGGGAGACCATCGGGTTGGGTGACATGCGCTCCAGCAGGCCGTACAACGCGAGGATTTGCGGCCAGTCGGTCTCCTCGGCGGTCGCCGCCTCGTCGTGCACCGCGGCGATCGCCGCCTGGATCTGGTACGGCCCGGCGGTGCCCCGGAGCAGGGCGGCCGTGAGCAGCGCGCCGCCCTCGGCGATCGCCTCGCGGTCCCACAGGCGGCGGTCCTGCTCCGCCAGCGGGACGGGGACGCCGCCCGGACCCGTCCTGGCGGGCCGCCGGGCGTCGGTCAGCAGCATCAGCGCGAGCAGTCCGGCGGCCTCGCAGTCGCCGTGCGGGGAACCTCGCAGCAGGCCGTGCAGCGTCCTGGCCAGCCGGATCGCCTCGCGGGACAGCTCGACGCGGTGCAGGCCGGGGCCGCCGCCGGCCGTGTACCCCTCGTTGAAGATGAGGTAGAGCACGTGCAGCACGGAGGCGAGCCGCGCGGAGCGCTCCTCCGGCTCCGGCATGTCGAACGGCACCCCCGACGCCCTGATGCGCTGCTTCGCCCGGCTGATGCGCTGCGCCATCGTCGCCTCCGGCACCATGAAGGCCCTGCCGATCTCGGCCGTGGTCAGCCCGCCGACGGCCCGCAGGGTCAGGGCGATGGCGGACGCCGGCGTCAGCGCGGGGTGACAGCTCAGGAACAGCATGACGAGCGTGTCGTCCCCGTCCGCCTCGTACGCCAGGTCGGCAGCCGGGGAGGTCCGGTGGCCCGCGGGATCCCTCGCGGCGACCAGCTCCTCGCGGCGGCGGCGCGCCTGCTCGCTCCGCACCTGCTCGATCATCCGCCGGTACGCGACCTGGACCAGCCAGCCCTTGGGGTTGTCCGGCACACCCTCGGCGGGCCACTGGGCGAGGGCGTCGAGCAGCGCCTCCTGGACCGCGTCCTCGGCGGCGTCGAAGTCGCCGAACCTGCGGGTGAGCACGCCGACGACCTGCGGCGCCAGCGGGCGCAGCAGGTCGTCGACGTGCGGGTGGGCCGCGGTCACAGTTCCTGGGACGGAGCCGCCATCACCTGACGCACCTCGATGGGCATGTTGAGCGGCTCGCCGTTCAGTCCGGGCGCCGCCGAGATGTGGGCCGCCAGCTCGTACGCGCGCTCGGGACCCTCGCAGTCGATGATCCAGTAACCGATCAGGAACTCCTTCGTCTCGGGGAACGGGCCGTCGGTGACGACGGGGACGCCGCCCTCACCGGCCCGCACGATCCGCGCCTGGCCGGGCATCGCCAGCCCCTGGGCGTCCACGAGCTCGCCGGCCTCGACGAGCCCGCGGTTCACGTCGTGCATGAACTCGATGTGTGCCTTGACGTCCTCCGGCGACCAGGTGTCCATGGGGGCGATGCCGCTCTCCGAGCCGAACTGCATCAGCAGCATGTACTTCATGTCTCGCTCCTCCTGCCGCCCGCCCCTCGTGGGCGCGCTCACCCCTGGGTAGAAGCCGGCTCCCCGATTCTCGACATCCTGCCGGAGATATCGCGGAAATTTCTTCCGGCCGCTTCAGGAGAGCCGGTTTTCCAGGGGGAGCCGGCTCTCAGGGACAGGCCGTTTTCGGGGGCAGACGGCTCACCGGGGGAGGCGGCTCAGAGGGACACGGCCACCTCGGCGTCTCCGGGCTCGTCCAGAGTGAACGTGACGGACCGGCCGCCGGCCGTGATCTCGTACTCGCCGAGGAAGCCGTCGAACCGGACGCGGCCGTCCGCGTCGGTGACCATCGTCGTCGGAGGCAGCCACCACTCGCCCTTGACCAGCGAGCGCAGCGCGTCGTACGACGGCTTGGGGGTGCCGTCGGCACGCACGAAGCCGCCCGGCGCGCCGAGCCAGCCGCCGTCCGACAGACCCCAGTACGTCATGGCCTCGACGGCGGGGTGGGACAGCAGGGTCTTGTAGTGGCGCACGATCTCGTCGGCCTGGCGGGCCTCACCCTCGGGAGTGGTCGGCCACTCGGGGATCTGGTAGTCGTTCAGGTCGACGATCTCCTCCGGCATGATGTGGCCGGAGACGATCGTCGTCTCGGTGAAGTGGATGGGCAGGCCGTAGCGCGCGAAGCGGTCGATCGTGGCGAGCGTCTTCTCCTCGCCCCAGTAACCCTGGTGCATGTGGCTCTGCAGGCCGAGCACGTCGATCTTTATGCCCGCCTCCAGCACACCCTCGATCAGGCACTCGTACGCCGCGGACATGTCGAAGTCGTTGAGCAGCAGCGTGGCGTGGGGATTGGCCTCGCGGGCCGCGTCGAAGACCATCCGGACCATCGGGATCCGGCCGATCTCGCGGCAGATCCGGGTGATGCCGTTGTCGTACTTGTCGAAGATCGGCATGATCACGGCCTCGTTGATGACGTCCCACATGTCGATCACGCCGGCGAAGTCGGTCATGTCGCGCCGGATGCGGTCCACCTGGGCCTTGGCGATCTCGGCGTTCGACAGGTCCATCAGCCAGCCGGCGGTCTCGGTGTGCCAGGTGAGCGGGTGCCCCTTGACCGGGATGCCCTGGTCGGCGAACCATCGCGCCGTCGTGAGCAGCCGCTCGGTGTCCGGGCGGCCCCGGACCGGCTCGAAATGCCCCCAGTAGAAGGGCAGCGTGGCGAAGTTGAACAGGTCGAACCACAGGTCGGCGACCTGCTGGGACCCGGACGCCGGGGACTCGCCGAGCGACCGCCGCTCGCCGTCGTCCGTCGCGGTCTCGCCGTTGGCCAGCGGGATGAAGTCGAACCCGATGCAGCCGAACAGGAACTTGTGCCGGCGCTGCGCGACGACCACCTCCCGGTCGGCGAGGGGCGTGCCGTTCGCGGTGACGGTGAGCGTGGCGCCGGCGGTGCGGTGCTTCCTGATCAGCGGGTCGGGGTCGACGACCGCGGAGCTGGAAGCAGGGTGGGACGACATCGAGCGGCCTCCAGGGATGCTCAAAGCGGACAAGTCCCCTCCGGGAGCCTCCTCGCCCCCGCCGGAGAGGTCTGTGATCCCGAGCACGTTAACGCTCTTGATGCTCGAAAGCACACAGACCTCTCCATCGGCGCGATCAACGGCCGAAGTAGCGCGTTCAGTGGATGAAATGGGTGAAGCGGGCGGCGGGCTCACCGCGCAGCCGTCCCTCCGGCAGCCGGCGGCCGCACAGGACCAGCACCAAATCCTGCGCGGCGCCGGACAACGGGGTGCCCGTGCCGAGCGACCAGTCGACGTCGTCGGCGCGCAGTTCGACACCGTCCAGGTCGACGCCGAAATACCTGCGGCTGCGTGGGGACAGCGCGTTGCCGAGCAGGACGCGCATCCGGTCGCCGGGAACCCTCCGGTCGATCCCGAGCGCCACGGTGATGTCCATGCCGTGGATCACGTCGTGCGACAGCGCCCCCGCGTAGCCGCCGCCCGGAGGGCGCCAGGGGTGCTCGGCGTTGTCCCGCAGGCACGCGGTCAGCTCTCGCGGGCCGAGCGCCGCCGCGTCCCGGCGGGCGAGCCGGTCGGCCAGCCGGTCGAAGTTGCCCCGGGCCCTGACGAGACCGGCCAGCACGCTCGGCCCGGAGTGCCGGTAGGGCATCGTCATGTGGGCCACCACCTCCCGCACCCGCCACCCCGCGCACAGCGAGGGCGCGTCCCACGCGTGTGGCGGCAGCTCGCTCAGCAGGTCCGCCAGATCGCGGCGTTCCGCCGCGATCTGCTGCCGGATATCGGTGTCCATTCGTTCGTCGCCCTTCCGGTCGTGTCCGTCCGTACGCCCACCCGACGAACGGGCGCGGCCCGGATGGACCGTGTCAGCCGAGATGACGGCGAAGCGGCGGGCGAGGGCGGCGAAGTGTCAGCCGAGGGCGGCGAGGCGGCGGGCGAGGTAGCGGCGCTCGGCGTCGGTGGCGGCCAGCCCGGCCGCCTCCCGGTAGGCGCCGGCGGCCTCGGCCGTACGGCCCAGGCGGCGCAGCAGGTCGGCGCGGGCGGCGGGCAGCAGGTGATAGCCGGCCAGGGCGCCCGTCTCCCGCAGGGCGTCGACCAGCGCCAGGCCCGCGGCGGGGCCGTGTGCCATGCCGACCGCCACCGCGCGGTTCAGCTCCACGACCGGCGAGGGGACCAGCCGCGCGAGCCGCGCGTACAGCACGGCGATCTGCGCCCAGTCGGTGTCCTCCGGGCGGGCCGCGGTGGCGTGGCAGGCGGCGATGGCGGCCTGCACCTGGTAGGGGCCGGGCCGCCCCCGCCGCAGCGTGCCGTCCAGCAGGGCCACGCCGTCGGCGATCAGGCCGGCGTCCCACCGGCCGCGGTCCTGGTCCTCCAGCACCACCAGGTCGCCGGCCTCGTCGAGGCGGGCGGCGCGGCGTGCGTGGTGCAGCAGCATCAGCGCGAGCAGGCCCGCCGCCTCGGGCTCGTCCGGCATCAGCCGCACCAGCACCCGGGCCAGGCGGATCGCTTCGGCCGCGAGGTCGTGCCGTACGAGGTCGGCGCCGGCCGTCGCCGAGTAGCCCTCGTTGAACAGCAGATACAGCACGGCGAGCACCGCCGGAAGGCGCTCGGGCAGCAGGTGGGCGGGCGGCACCCGATAGGGGATGCCCGCGTGCCTGATCTTCTGCTTGGCCCGGGCCAGCCGCTTGGCCATCGCCTGCTCGCCGACCAGGAACGCCCGCGCGATCTCGGTCGTGCCGAGCCCGGCGAGGGTGCGCAGGGTCAGCGCCACCCTGGCCTCCAGCGCGAGCGCCGGATGGCAACAGGTGAAGATCAGCCGCAACCGGTCGTCCGTCACGTCCGGCTCGTCGCCGGCGTCGTCATCCGTCCTGAGCACGCCCGCCACCTCCCGGAGCTTGGCGGCGCCGGTCGCCTCGCGGCGCAGCAGGTCCACGGCCCGGTTGCGCGCGGCGGTGGTCAGCCACGCGCCGGGCCGGCGCGGCACGCCGTCGCGCCGCCAGGTCCGCAGGGCCTGGGCGAAGGCGTCCTGTGCGCACTCCTCGGCCAGGTCCCAGTCGCCGGTCCAGCGGATGAGGGTGGCCACGACCTGCCCCCACTCCTCCCGGAAGGCCCGGTCGACGGCGGCCTCGACCGGCGGCGTCACAGGTCGAGGAGCGGCCGGATCTCGATCGTGCCGTACGCCGCGGCGGGATGGGCGGCGGCGATCTCGATGGCCTCGTCCAGGTCGGCGCACTCGATCAGGCAGAACCCGCCGAGTTGCTCCTTGGTCTCGGCGAACGGCCCGTCCGACAGCAGCACCTCGCCCTCGCGCACCCGCAGCGTCGTGGCGTCGTCCGGCGGGCGCAGCCCGGCGCCTCCCCGGAGCACGCCGCGCTCCGCCATCTTCTCCGACCACCCGCCGCACCCGTCGTCGGCGTGCTCCGCCGCCGACTCGTCGCCGCAGATCAGCAGCACGTACTTCATGCGTCCTCCTCGCACCGGAATCCCATCATGTCCCTACGACGAACGGGGACGGCCATGATGGACGCTCCCAAGGATTTCGCGCGTGTGGGCGTTCTCCATTCGCGGTCGCTCGTCCGGTCCCTTTGCTGTTGGCGGCGAAGTGGCGGACGCATCGGGGCGTGCTGCGGCTCCTCGCCTTCGGCGTCGACCGGACCCGGCCCTTCCACCTCCTGCGCCGGCTCGCCTTCGTCCTGTTCGTCGTCGGCTTCCTCCTCGACCTGCTCGCCTCGTGACGGCGTACGGGGAACCGGGCGGCGGGGACGGCTCGTTGGCAGCGGTGAACGATCCGCGACCGAGGGAGTGACCGGTGTTCCGCAAGCTGATGGCCGCGCTCGGGGCCGGCGTCGAGGTCGACACGGTGCTGCGCGACCCGCACGTGTGCCCGGGGGAGACCCTGCACGGCGAGGTCCGCTTCAGGAGCGGGTCGTCCGACCACAAGGTGGACGGGATCACCGTCGACTTCACCGCCGTCGTGGAGGTCGAGCACGGCGACCAGGAACACCACGCGACCTACAGCTTCCTGCGGGCGCCGGTGTCCGGGCCGTTCGACCTGCGGGCGGGGGAGGCCCGCGCGCTGCCGTTCGCGATCCCGGTGCCGTGGGAGACGCCAGTCAGCGCGGTCGGCGGGCGCCCGCTGCCCGGCATGCGGCTCGGCGTGGCCACCGAGCTGGCGCTCGCGGGCGCGCTCGACAAGGGCGACCTCGACCCGCTGCACGTCAACCCGCTGCCCGCGCAGGACCACCTGCTCGGAGCGCTCGTCCACATGGGCTTCCACTTCAAGCGGGCCGACCTGGAGCGCGGCACCCTCCGGGGCTCGACCATGCCGTTCTACCAGGAGATCGAGTATCACGCCCGACCGGAATGGCGCCGCCACTTCAGCGAGCTGGAGCTGACCTTCATCGCCGGACCGCACTCGATGGACGTGATCCTAGAGGCCGACAAGAGGGGTGGCTTCCTCACCTCCAGCCACGACGTCTACAACCGCTTCCGCGTCGGGTACGGCGATCACCCCGGCCGGGTGGAGCAGGCACTGCGCGACGGCCTCGCCGCGATGGCCCGGCACCGCGGCTGGTTCTGACCCCGGTCAGGAGAAGGGCCCCCGGACGCCGGGCGTCTCGTGCTCCGGTCAGCCGGCGCGATGCCGGACGATGTCGGCCGGAGGGTGGGTGTGCCGGTGGCCGTCGAGGACGGCGTGGTGGTCCACGCCGTCGTGGGAAAGCGGATCGGCGTGCACGATGGCGGCCGTCAGCCGGGGGACGGCGTGGATCAGGTTGTGCTCGGCCTCGGCCGCGACGCGATGGGCCTCCACCACCGTGGCGGCCGGGTCGACGACGACCTCGCACTCGGCCCTGAGCCGGTGGCCGATCCAGCGCAGCCGCACCTGACCCAGGCCGAGCACGCCGGGGGTGCCCCGCAGGGTCGCCTCGGCGCGGTCCACGAGAGCGGGGTCGACGGCGTCCATCAGCCGCCGGTACACCTCCCGCGCCGCCTGCCGCAGCACCATCAGGATCGCGACCGTGATGAGCAGGCCGACGGCGGGATCGGCCCAGGTCCAGCCCAGGGCCGACCCTCCGGCTCCGGCCAGCACGGCCAGTGAGGTGAAGCCGTCGGTGCGGGCGTGCAGCCCGTCGGCGACGAGGGCCGCCGAGCCGATCTCGCGCCCGACGCGGATGCGGTGGCGGGCGACCAGCTCGTTCCCGGCGAAGCCCACGAGGGCCGCCGCCGCGACTGCCCCCAGGTGGGAGACCTCCCGGGGCTCCAGGAGCCGCCCGATCGCCGCGTACGCCGCGGCGATCGAGGAGGCGGCGATCGCCGCGACGATGACCACGCCCGCCAGGTCCTCGGCCCGTCCGTAGCCGTAGGTGTAGCGACGGGTGGGCGGGCGGCGGCCCAGCAGGAACGCGATCCCGAGCGGCACGGCGGTCAGCGCGTCGGCCGCGTTGTGCAGGGTGTCGCCCAACAGCGCCACCGATCCCGACAGGGCCACCACCGCCGCCTGGACCAGCGTGGTCGCGCCGAGACCGGCCAGCGACACCCACATCGCGCGCATCCCCCGTGCGGACGACTCCATCGCCGGGTCGACCTTGTCGGCGGGTTCGTGCGAATGCGGGCGCAGCAGATGCGCCACCCGTGCGCGGAGGGTCGTCACGCCGCGCCCGTGCCCGTGGCCATGCCCGTGGCCATGCTCGTGGCCATGCTCGTGCCCATGCCCGCGTCCGTGCCCGTGGCCGTGCTCGTGTCCGGGGGCGGCCTGTCGCTGGCTCATGGCACCCACGATGCCGCGGAAAATCCGTCGCAGCATCTCGACAAGAGCAGGACCGGCGCAGTTGCGAACGCCCCGCACTGTTCCGCGTCAGAGCGGAACGCGCCCCGGCATCAGGCCGGCGCGTCGCCGATGCGGCCGGCGTCCCTCGCGGCGGCACGGATCTCGCGCAGGAGCGCCTCGCTGCCGCTCACGAGATGAGGCAGGCCGAGCCGCCGGTGGGCATCGCGCCCGGCCTCCGCGTGCGCCAGGGCGGCCTGGACGTCGCCGGCCCGGCGCAGGAGCCGGGCGACCACGTCGTGAAGCGTTCCCCACGACAGGCAGCCCGTGCCCATGGTCATGAGCTCGCCGGCGATCGGCCGCAGCTCGCCGAGCAGGTCGTGCGGGTCGGGCCGGCCGAGCTCCGCGGCGACCAGGGCCCACTGCCAGGCGACGAACTGCCACGTCCAGTCGCGTGGCCGCGCCGCGCCCCAGCGGTCGATCAGGCGATGGGCCAGCTCGTGGTCGCCCGTCCCCAGCGCGGCGAGGACGGCCGTGGGCCGCGCGATCATGTTGGAATCGTCGGCAGCGGCCTCGACCAGCTCCGTCAGCAGTGGGCTGGGCCGTCCCCGGCACCAGTCGGCGAAGAACGCATAGATCAGCTTGAGGATGTCCGTCCCCCACAGACTGGTGCGGCGGTAGCTGCCGGTGCCGATGACCGCCTGCCGGTCCATCTCCTCCCAGTCGCCGGCCAGCATCGCCCGACCGGCCGCGGCGTACGCGACCTGCGTCTCGATCTCCGGCATCCGCACCTCCGCGGTGAGCCGCAGGCAGCGGGCCAGCTCCGCGTCGTAGTCGGCGAGCATGCCCGCCTTCAGGAACTTGGGCATGCGGTGCAGGCGGGCGACGATCTCGGTGGCCCTGGGCAGACCGGGCAGGCCCAGCATCTCCTCGGCCGCGCGGTAACGCTCCTCCTCGTGCTCGGGTGTCCAGGCCGCGATGACGAAGTTGTTCAGCGTGCGGGCCAGCAGTGGGGGGTCGCCGGTGCGGCGGGCCAGTTCCACGGCCTCCAGCGCGTGGCGGCGGCCCTCCTCGCGCCGGTCGCCGTAGTACAGCTCGACGCCGAGCGTGCCGAGCAGCTCCGCGCGGGTGCGCACGGCGTCCGGGCCAAGCCGGGAGAGCTGGTCCTCCAGCACGGTCACCATGCGCTGGTCGACCACGCCGTACGAGCGCCAGTTCCACAGGGTGACGCCGCCGAAGACGGTGGCCGCCTCGATGACGGCGGCGTCGTCGCCGATGCCGGTCGCGAGCGTCACGGCCTCGTCCAGCGCGCCGCGCGCCCCCTCCACGTCGCCGGTCACCCGCCGGGCCTTGCCCAGGCCGATCAGCAGGGCGCAGCGGGTGGCCCCGGGCCCGGCGGCGCAGGCGTCGAGGGCCTGCTCCCAGTAGAGGACGGCCTCGTCGTAGGCGAGCCGGGCCGTCGCCTGCCCGGCCGCCTCCACGGCGTACGAGACGGCCTTGTCCGCGTGGCCGACCCGGGCGGCCAGCCCGAAGTGGTGGGCCAGCGCGGGCAGCCGCGACGCGGCCTCACCCCACCGTAGGGTCTCGATGGCCTCGCCCACCCGGCCGTGGAGCTGGGCCCGCTGCCGGCGGCTGAGCCCGGAGTACAGCGCCTCCTGCACCAGCGCGTGGGAGAAGCGGTAGTCCCAGCCGCCGTCCACCTCGACCAGCAGCCCGGTCGCGACGGCCGGTTCGAGCAGCATCATCACCCGGGCGCCGCCGACCCCGGTCGCGGTCTCCAGCACGTCGGCGTCCACGTCCCTGCCGATCACGGCGGCCGCCCGCAGCAGGGTCTGGGAGTCCTCCGGCAGCCGCGACACCCGCTGGTTGATCACGTCGCGCACGCCGTCGGGCACCGTCAGGGCGAGCACGTCCGCCGCGCCCACCCGGCCGTCGGGATGGGTGCTGGTCAGCAGGCGCAGCAGTTCACCCAGGAAGAACGGGTTGCCGCCGGTCCTGTCGTGCAGCGCGGAGGCGAGCGCCGGCCCGGGGCCGGCCCATCCGGCCTCGCGCAGGTAGTCGGCGATCTGCTCGTGGGTGAGCGGGGCGACGGTCATCCGTTCGGTGCCGCGCTGGCGCGTCAGCTCGCCGAGCGCCTCGGTCAGCGCCTGCCGGTCCACCGCCGGTTCGGGCCGTACGGTGACCAGGACCAGGAGCGGGACGCGGTGCAAATCGGCGCCGAGGAAGGTGAGCAACTTCAGCGAGGCGGCGTCGGCCCAGTGGAGGTCCTCCACCACGACCAGCACCGGGGCGGCGGAGGCCCGCCGCGTGAGCGCCCGGGCCACGCCGTCGTGCAGCAGGAATCGGGCGGTGTCGGGGTCGGCCGTGTCCGTTCGGTCGCCATCTCGGTCGCCATCTCGGTCGCCATCTCGGTCGCCATCTCGGTCGCCGTCTCGGTCGCCGTCCGAGAGACGGTGGGCGAGCCTGGCGAGGTCGCCGCCCGTCTCCCCGGACTCCGCCGTCTGCCCGGCCTTCCCGGTCTTGTGGGCCTCGCCGGTTCCCGCAACCCGGCCGGTCGCCGGAGCCCTGTCCGTCGCGGAAGTCCGGGCCGTTCCCGGAGTCTGTGTTTCCGGAGTCTGTGTTTCCGGAGCCGGTGTTCCCAGAGTCTGCGCTCCCGGGGGGTGGGCCGCGCCGAGGGCGTTGAGCGCCTGGATCCAGGGCCAGAACGCTGGGGCTCCGCTGCCCTCGACGCACCTGCTCCAGGCGACCGCGGCCCCGCGCTCGGCCGCCATGCTCGCGGCGGCCTCCGCCAGGCGGGTCTTGCCGATGCCGGACTCCCCGCTCACCAGGAACACGCCACCCGCGCCCCGGCGCAGGTCGTCGAGCCGCTCGGCGATCCGGCGCAGATGCGGCTCCCGCCCCACCAGTCCCGGCACGGCGGCGTGCCGGGTGTTCTCGTGCCGGGTGTTCTCGTGCCGGGTGTTCTCGTGCCCGGTGTTCTTGTGCCCGGTGTTCTCGCCTCCGGCGTTCCCGTCCCCGGTATGGTCGCCCGCTGCGGCGCCCCGCACGCCCGCGCCCGTGCCAGCCCGCGCGTATCGGGCGGGCTCCGGCGGCACGGCGACCGCGGGGGCCCACACCCCCGCCAGGGACTCGTCCTGGACGAGGATGGCCTGCTCCAGCCGCCGCAGTTCGGGACTCGGGTCGAGGCCCAGTTCGTCGCCGAGCAGCGCGCGGCAACGCTGGTAGGCGGCCAGCGCCTCGGCCTGCCTGCGCTCCCGGTAGAGGGCCCGCATGAGCAGCGCCCACAGACCCTCGCGGTAGGGATCCTGTTCGAGCAGCCGCTCGACCTCGACCGCCACCTCGGCCGCCCGTCCGAGCGCGAGCCACGCCTCGGCGCGTACGGTCAGCGCGTGCAGGCGGGTCTCGCCCAGGCGGGCGACGGTGGACCGGGCGAACGGCTCGTCGGCCAGGTCGGCCAGCGGCTCGCCCCGCCACAGCGCCAGCGCCGGGCCGAGGATCCGCTCGGCCTCTTCGGCCCGGCCCGCGGCCAGCGCGGCGTGCCCGGCCTCGGCCGCCCGGCCGAACCGCTCGGCGTCGACCTGTTCAGGCTTGATGTCCAGCAGGTAGCCGGGCTCGCGCGTACGCAGGACCCGGGCGGGGGAGCGCGGGCTGCGCCGGGGTTCGAGCGTCCTGCGCAGATGGGAGATGTACGCCTGGAGCGTTCCCGTGGCGCTGGAGGGCGGCTCGTCCCGCCACAGCCGGTCGATGAGCTGGTCGAGGGGCACGACATGGGGCGCGTTCAGCAACAGCAGCGCGAGCACGGCCCGCTGCTTGCGGGGCCCGAGATCGAGGATCGTCCCCGTGCCGTCGGCGACCTCCAGCGTGCCGAGGAGGCGGAAGTCCAGAGCGGGGCCCTGGTGGCCGTCCAGACCCGGGCGCGGCGCCGGTGATCGCGCTCCGTCGATGCTCGTGCGCATCACAACTCCCGAAAGAGCCAGGGGCCCCAACGCCAGATTTCGGGCTCATCATACCCATCTGTCCGCTCGTTCTCGCGAGAGAGATCGTGGTTCGTCGCGGACCTGAAACCGGCGCTCTCCAGTAGGGCGCGCAGGTCGTCGTCGCCCGGGCCGGGGAGGAACCACACGGCCCGGACGCCGTCCGCGCGCAACTCCATCAGCAGGTCGTCGAGCAGGCGGCGGTCCAGCCCGCCGCCACAGTCCAGCCCGCCGCGGTGCGGTGCGGCCACGGCGAGCGCGTGCAGCAGCGCCCACTCCGGGATGTGCCGGGGCATCCCGGTCTCCAGCAGCGCGGCGGCGAGCGGAGCGGCGGCGGCCGGCCGGCCGAGGTCGGTCAGCACGTAGAGGCGGCACCGCGCGGCCGGCGCCTTGCGCAGGACGCGTTCCAGCGCCGGGCCGATGATGCCGGCTCCCGGCGCGCCCGTGTGGGCCGGCACCTCGCGCAGCAGCAGTGTTCCCGGTGACGTACCCGGTGAAGTTCCGGGCGACGTACCCGGTGACGTTCCGGGCGACGTTCCCGGCGACGCGGCGTACCGCGTCCGGCGCTTGTTCGACGGCGACGACATCACCCCAGCGTGCGGGGGCCGTCTTGGACATTCCTAGCGCGTCTCTAGGATCCCTTGGGAACGTCCCGCCGCACCCCGGCCCGGCAGGCGCAAGAGAACACCAAGCCCCGGCTGCGACAACTGTCACCGTCACAGCAAACGACATCCGAAGGACGGACATGCACAGCACCATCCAAGACGCGCTGCGGGGACAGGTCACCGGCCGGGTCCTGGTTCCGGGACAGGACGGGTTCGAGGAGGAGGCCGCCGGGTTCAACCTCGCCGTGCGCCACCGGCCAGCCGTGATCGTCGCGGCGCGGGACGCCGGCGACGTCGCCGCGGCCGTACGGCTCGCCGCCGCGCACGGGCTGCCCGTGGCCGTACAGTCGACCGGCCACGGCGCCGTGCAGGCGGCCGACGGCGCGGTCCTGATCAGCACCCGCGCGATGCGGGAGGTCGTGGTGGACCTCTCCGCCCGCACCGCCACGATCGCGGCCGGCTGCACGTGGGGCGAGGTCATCGCCGCCGCGGTGCCGTACGGCCTGGCCCCGCTGTGCGGCTCGGCGACCGGCGTGGGCGTGGCCGGCTTCACGCTCGGCGGCGGCATCGGGCCGATCGCCCGGACCTTCGGGTTCGCGGCCGACCACGTGCGGGAGCTCACCGTCGTCACCGGCGACGGCGTGGTGCGCACCGCCGACGCGGTCCGCGAGCCCGACCTGTTCTGGGCGCTGCGCGGCGGCAAGGCCGGGTTCGGCGTCGTCACCTCGATCACCCTGGACCTGCTGCCGCTCACCGGCCTGTACGGCGGCGGCCTGTTCTACGCGGCCGAGGACGCCGGGCGGGTCCTGCACGCCTACCGCGACTGGGCCGGCACGCTGCCGGAGACCACCACCACCTCGATCGCGCTGCTGCGCCTGCCCCCGCTGCCCGAGCTGCCGCCGCAGCTCAGCGGCAGGTTCGTCGTCCACCTGCGGGTCGCCCACGTGGGGGACGGGCAGGAGGCCGAGGCGCTGCTGGCCCCTATACGGGCCGTGGCCGAGCCGGTGCTCGACGCCGTCGAGCCCCTGCCGTACGCGGCGATCGACTCCATCCACCAGGACCCGACCCAGCCCATGCCGGTCGCGGAGCGGGGCGCGCTGCTGCGCGAGCTGACGGCGGAGACCGTGGAGGCGCTGCTCGCGGTCGCCGGCCCGGCCGCGCAGATTCCGCTGGCCGTGGTCGAGCTCCGTCAGCTCGGCGGCGCGCTCGCCCGTCAGCCCCGGGAGCCCAACGCCGTGGGCGGGCGCGAGGCCGCCTTCACGCTGCTCGCCATCGGCGCGCCGGTGCCCGAGCTGATGGACACGGCCGTCCCCGCGGCCGTGCGGGCCGTGATCGAGGCCCTCGCGCCCTGGTCGACCGGCGGCGCGCTGATCAACTTCCAGGGCGGCGCTCTGGCCCCCGAGCAGATCTCCCGGGCCTGGCCGGAGGAGACACTGCGGCGGCTGGCGAAGCTGCGCGAGGTCTACGACCCGGCGAACCTGTTCCGCTTCGGCCACGTGGTTCCCCGCCAGGGCTGAGCACGGCGGTCTTCTCGGCGCGGCCGCCGCTGCGGCCATGGGCCGTACGCCACGTCCCCGGGGGTGGCGTACGGCCGGGAGTGATTTCAGGCGAGATGCTCGGCGAGCCGGTCGAAGAACTGGAGCCAGCCCGCCTTCGCGGCCTCGGCGTGCGCCGGGTCGGTGTTGTAGCCCTCCTGCGTGAAGCTCATCTCCGTACGGTCCCCGGGGTCGGTGAGCGTGACGGTCGCGACCGAGGCCACGGCGCCCTCCTGGTTGTCCGGGTCGCCGGTGGTGAACACCAGGCGCTCGGGCGCCGAGATCTCCCGGTAGACGCCCCCGAGGGGGGCCTTGGCGCCCTCCGGCGACACGAGGCACGCGCTCCACGCGCCGCCGGGCCGCAGGTCCATGGTGATCAGCGAGACCGGGGTGGTGAAGCCGTGCGGGCCGAACCACTCACTGAAGCGCTCCGGCTCGGTCCACGCCGCGAAGACGGCCTCGCGGGAGGCGTCCAGGACGCGGGTGATCGTGTATTCGAGGTCAGGGGTGTTCGTCATCGTCGTGTCCTTCGTGGTCAGGAGTCCGGAGGTGCGTTCTGGAGGGTCAGGGGAACAGCCGGGAGAGCCAGGACCGCCAGGCGGCCTCGACGTGCTCCTGGTCGGCGTCCTCGGCGAAGACGTGGTGCCCGAGGACCACCACGTTCCCCCGCTTCGGACCGGAGTGGATGAACCGGTAGAGCCCGTCGGCGGTCCGCAGGCCGAGGAAGGCCGGGAATCCGGTGTAGTCGACCACCCCTTCCTCAGGCGGCAGCCCGTCCACGGCGAGCCGTACGGGGTCGCCCAGCCGGACCGTGTCCGGCAGGCCCAGCGCGTCCTTGATCGCCGCCCAGGCCGGCGCGCTCTCGGCCGCCTGGGGGCGTACGGCGGACACGACCGTGGCCGGGCGCCCGCGGAAGTACGTGAGGTACTGCACGAGCTTGTGCAGGTACATGTCCCAGCCGACGCCCATCGCCTCGAACTCGGTCTCCCAGCCGTCGCCGAGGAAGCCGTGCTGGACCAGGCGCAGGACGGTGCTGCCGTGGTCGCGTCCCTCGATGAGGTACTCCATCGCCATGAACGTGCCGTCGGGGTTGCCGTCGCCGCGGAACGCGAACCGCTTGCCGGGCTCGTACCCGGTCACGGTGGTGCCCTCGCTGTTGCCGAACATGGTGAACCGGCCGCGGCCGCCCTCGGCGGGCTCGATCTCGGTGCGTCCCATGAACCAGGAGTCCACCCCCGGGCCGGTGGCGATCGCCTCCCATACCTGCTCGGGGGTCGCGTCCAGCTCGACTTCCTTGCGCAGTTCGAACTCGTGGGGCACGCCTCAGCGCTCCTCGGTGTCGGCCGTCCGGGGGACGGCGGGATGGACGGCGACGACCAGGCGGTGATCGCGCCCGCCTTCGGCCGAATCGTCGTGGTATTTACTCACGAGCGCGGCCACGGCGGCCGACAACTCCTCGGCGAACGCGGCCCGGTCGGCGGCCGTGGCGAAGCGCACCCGGCCGTCGATGGCGAACGTCGCGAGCTTCCTGCGTGCCTGGGACGCTCCGACGATCAGCGTGCCCACGTCGCGTACGAGCTGGGCGGCGAGCGCCAGCAGCCACCGCGCCGACAGCCGGTCGGGTGCGCGTGACGGATCGGGTGCGACCGACGCCAGCGCGGCAGGGGAGATCACGAACGACGCCGCCGTCGCCCGCATGACCCGCTCGTTGACGTTGCCCTTGCGGCGCTCCTCGACCAGCTCCACGAGGCCGTGCCGCTCCAGGGTCTTGAGATGGTAGTTGACCTTCTGCCTCGGCAGCCCCACCTTGGCCGCCAGCATGGTCGCCGAGTTGGGCTCCGTCAGCTCGGCGAGCAACCGCGCCCGCATGGGATCCAGGGAGGCCTCCGCCGCCGCCGGGTCCTCGATCACCGCCACGTCCTTCATGCCTCAAGGATGGCCCCCGACAAACAATTTTGTCAAGGCAAAGAGAGATGTCGGTGGACGTCGGCGCCGGAGTGCCAAGTCGCCCTTATCTACTCATTACGCCTATAACGTTGTGCGACGGATCTGTAACGCGATGTAATCACATCGGCGATGGGCCGGACCTACTGGCTCCGAAGGAGTGAATATGACGTTCACGGCTATGAACCCCACGTCGATGGCGACCACGCTGGGGTACGGCGCTCAGCACCAGATCTCGCCCCTGCAGCAGCTCGGTCAGCAGATCCCGGCGATGCAGCAGCTCGGCCAGCAGATCCCGGCGATGCACCAGCTCCATCAGCAGATTCCCGGGATGCAGCAGCAGCTGTCGCCGCTGGCGATGCTCCAGCAGGAGGAGCAGGTCCTCCCGCAGGAGCACCTGGTGAGCCCGGTGACCTTCTGGACCAAGGTCGCGCGGTACAGCGTGCGTTACGGCGCTCCCGCGGCCCGCCAGATGCTGGAGGGTGTGCTCTACCAGCACCAGGTCCGCGAGCAGATCCAGCAGCAGGTTCAGCAGCAGGTGCTTCCGCCCCAGATTCTGCAGGCCCTGCAGGCCATCCAGGCCCAGGCCCAGCAGATCCCGCAGGTTTACGGCCAGCCGTACGCCGCCCAGGCGTACGCGCAGCACCCCGGCCAGCAGGCCCTTCAGCTCGGCGCCCTGTCCGCCCAGGGGGCGTACGGGCAGCAGGTCCCGATGACCATGCAGCCGCTGTCGCAGGTCTACGGCGGCCAGGGCTACGGCCAGGGCTACGGCCAGGGTTACGGCCAGCCGTACGGCCAGCTGCACCAGCAGGCCGCTCAGCAGGTCCCGGTGCCGGCCGGTGCCGCGTTCTGATCGGAGGAACACCGTGGAGTCGATGGGTCCGGGGATGAGTCCGGTGACGCCCCCGGCCGTGGGAGTCGTGACGGGGCATCCGTCGCCGGTCGCGCCGCTGCAGGCGCACTGCGCCGTGACGCTCCAGCGGCTGTACGGCTGGCTGCAGGCGTCACTCCCGCAGGCGCCCCAGGTCGCGGGCATCATCCCGCTGCTGGTGCAGGCGGTACAGCTGTACCGGGCCGGGCGGTACGACACGTGCCTGGCGCAGATCCAGTTCGCGCTCGGCGCCGTCGCCCCCGGACGGCCCACGGTTCCACTGCTGTGACGTGATCACCTCGGGGGCCCGGACCTGTCGGCGGCCGGTCCGGGCCCCCGCCGTCCCGAGACCGGCGAAATGTGATGACAGAGCCTGAACTGCCCGCCGCGCCGTACGCGGCGCGGCGGGCCACACCAGCCTGAGTTGGGGAGAGTCGGAGACGTTGTGACCAATAACGACAAGCCCAAGGACGGAAGCGAGGAGCCGCGCCCGGCGTCCCCGCGGGGGCGGCAGG
The DNA here is from genome assembly GCF_043197435.1 of Microbispora bryophytorum. NCBI lineage: Bacteria > Bacillati > Actinomycetota > Actinomycetes > Streptosporangiales > Streptosporangiaceae > Microbispora > Microbispora bryophytorum. Next base: position 280,602 of record NZ_JBICTF010000003.1, read on the forward strand.
CGTCCCGCCAGGCGCCGCAGCCGGTGGAGTCCCGGCCGCGGCGCTACATGGTGGCCGCACTGCCCCAGCCGCATCCGGCGACGCCGGGAGCGGCCGTGCCGGCTCTCGACGGCGACACGGTGCGCAGGCTGCTGGAGGACGACCCCGAGGTGCGCGTGCTGCGCCGCCTGCGGGATGCGGCGGGGAACCCGGGGGCTCAGGCACCCGGGTTTCCCGCTGTGGTCGTGGCGGAGATGACCGTCGAGCACGTCGAGGCACTGCGGCGGCAGTATCCGCAGCTCTACTTCGAGCGCGATCGGCTGCTCACCTACAGCGACGTGCCGCAGCCGCCACGCAGGCGGCGGCCGGCACTGGCGGTGGTGCCGCCGGGCGTGGAGAGCACGTTCGCCTTCCTGATCAGGGACGCGGACGGCACGCCGCTGCCCGGCGCGAGCGTCCTGGTGACCGGGCACGGCTGGCCCGCCCAGGCGTCCACCGGGACCGACGGCCGCGCAGTGGTCACGATGGTGGGGGAGACCCCGGAGTCGATCACCGGGGTGACGGTCCGGCCGCGCTCCGGCTACTGGAGCGTGCACGTCGACCGTCCCGCCCTGTCCACGACCCGGGACAACCTGCTTGAGCCGATGCGCCTGTCGGAGACCTTCGCCGGTTTCCCCGGCAAGCAGGTCTTCGGGTGGGGCCAGCAGGCGATGAACCTCGACCGCCTGCCGCCCACGCTGCGCGGCGCGGGGGTCAAGATCGCCATCATCGACTCCGGGGCCGACGTGCGGCACCCCGACCTGCGTGACCGCGTCCGCGCCGGCGTCGACCTCGTCGACGGCGCGCCGGACGGCTGGTCGATCGACGCCGCCTACCACGGCTCCCACTGCGCGGCCGTCGTCTCGGGCGCCGACGACGGCCGCGGCGTCGTCGGCTTCGCGGTCGAGGCCGAGGTGCACGCCTGCAAGATCTTCCCGGACGGGCGGTTCAGCGACCTCATCCAGGCGCTCGATTACTGCATCGAGCAGCAGATCGACGTCGTCAATCTGAGCCTGGCGAGCAGGCACCAATCTTCGCTCGTCGCCGCGAAGATCGAGCAGGCGCGCGAGGCGGGGGTGGCGTGCGTGGTGGCCGCCGGCAACGACGGGGGGCCGGTCGGCTTCCCCGGAATCCTGCCCGGCGTGCTGACCGTCGCGGCCGTCGGCAAGGCCGACGCGTTCCCGCCCGGCACCACCCACGAGACCGAGATCCGCGGGCCGATGACCGGCGACGGCTACTTCTCGCCGCGCTTCACCTGCCACGGCCCCGAGATCGACGTGTGCGCCCCGGGCGTGGCCGTCCTGTCGGCCGTCCCTTCGGACGGGTACGCCGTTCTGGACGGCACATCCATGGCCGCGCCGCACGTCGCCGGCCTCGCGGCCCTGGTGCTCGCCCACCACGGCGACTTCCAGGGCCCCTTCAGCGGACGGGACTCGCGGCGGGTCGATCACCTCTTCCACATCATCAGATCGAGTTGCGTCCCGCTGAACCTCGGCGACCTCCACCGCACCGGCGCGGGGATGCCGAACGCGCTGCGCGCTCTCGCGCCCGCCCTCGCGCAGATCACGCCCGAGCCGGTCGAGGCCGACACGCTGCTCGGGCAGCTCACCGCCGAGATGACCGGCGCGGGACTGCTCGCGTGCGCGGACTGGGGGCAGGGCGGCGACTCCGGGCACATGGGCCAGGGCGGCCAGGCGGACCCCGGGGCGCAGTCCGGAATGCCGCCGCACCCCGGCATGGCCACGCAGGCGGCCTGCAGCGCGGGCGCGACGGCCAACGGGCCGGTGCCCGGCGGTCTTGTCACCGGCGGCCCGCGCGGGCGCGCCACGGCGACCGGGGGCGGCGTCCCGCCGGCCGACCAGCGCGCAGCGCCCGGCGGCGCGGGGACACGGGGCAAGCGAGGCGGAACGGCCGCGGCCCAGCCGTACGCCAACGGGCCCGGCAGGGGCCGGACACCCGCCGCCGGGGGCCGGACGCCCGGCGGCGCGGCGGGTGACGTCCCGGCGGGTCCCCGGGCGGCGAACGGCACGCCGATGGCCGCGACCGGCCCGGGCGGAGTGGAGCAGGCCGCCATGGCCTGGCTGGCGGAGGAGATGCGGGCCGCGGGGCTCCTCGGCGATGACCCGGCCGACCCCATGGAATGAGGACACCGGTGGAATGAGCGCGCTCCGTGGGATGAGCGCGCCTACGGAATGACGACACCGGTGGGACGAGTACGCCGGTGAGCCGAGGCTGTGATGCGCGGATCCCCGGGGGCTCGGGCGAGCCCCCGGGGTGCCGGTCCAGTTGCCAGGCACGTTCGCCGTGTCGCAGGCGGTCGCCGAGGTCCTCGCAGGCGAGGGCTGCACCGATGCGGCGCCGCCGGCCCGGCTTGGTTGTCAGGCCCGGCTTGGTCGTCAGGCCCGGCTCGGTTGTCGGGCCCGGCTGCGCGGCCGGGCCCGGCTCCGGCGCTCCGGCCTTCGGCGCGCCCACGCTGCCGCCGGCATCGCGGCCATCGCGGCCATTGAACGGGCCGGGGTCTCAGTACGACTCGTAGGTCGGACCCGCGAACTGGGCCACGTCCTCCGCGCCGTCCCCGATGAGTTTGGCCCCCAGGTCGGCGAGGGCCCGTCCGGCCGCCAGTTCGTCGCCGATCTCGGGCACGGGCCGGTCGGACGGGTTGCGGCGGGCTCGGCCGACGCTCTCGTGGCGTTGTCCCCCGGGCGTATAGAGCACGGCGGTCGCGGTGGTGACGTCGTCGTTGTCGTCCTCGTTCACGAAGATCTCGACGGTCCAGCGCTTCGATTCCATGTCGGACCACCTCCAGGACTCCAGCATCCCTCTCGACCGCGCGGGCCCGGCACCGGCCCCGGCTCCCGCTCTGACTCCGACTCCGACTCCGGCCCCGGGCGAGGACCTACGACTCTGGAGGGCCGCGGCCGCCGGTGATGACATGGAGATGGAGGGTCCAGATCGGAAAGGCGAGTGAGGAGGAAGGAGCGCCCATGCCCGGCCCCATCGTCGCCGGCCCCGTCGTTACCGGCCCCATCGTCGTCGGGACCGACGGCTCGCCCGCCGCCACGGCCGCCGTGCGGTGGGCCGCGGACGACGCCGCCCGCCGCGGCTGCCCGCTGCGCTTCGTCTCCGTCGTGGACCACTGGGCGTACGGCATCCCGAAGTTTCCCGTCTCGGGTGGCGACCCGCTCACCGCGCACGCCGAGCGGGCGCTGTCCGCCGCGGAGGCGGTGGCCCGCGAGCGGCAGCCGGACGTGGAGATCAGTACGGAGATCATCGAGGGCATTCCCTCCCGCGTCCTGCGTGACAAGGCCAAGGAGGCCGTCGAGATCGTGCTCGGCAGCAGGGGATTCGGCGGTTTCGCCGGCCTCGTCATCGGATCGGTCAGCACCCACGTCGCGGGGCAGGCCCGCTGCCCGGTCGTCGTCGTACGGCCCGGCTGGACGGGCGAGAGGGGGGAGATCGTCGTGGGCGTGGACGACTCGTCCGAATGCGAGCCCGCCCTGGCGTACGCATTCGAGCAGGCCAGGGCGCACGGCGACCCGCTGCGAGCCGTGCACGCCTGGCACCTGCCCGCCTATCCGCTCGCGCCCGAGATCACCTACGACGTGGAGGAGGTGCGCGAGGCGCGTCAGCGTGTGACGCGGGAGAAGCTGTCGGACCCGTGGCGGCGGTATCCCGAGGTGCCGGTGCGTTCGGAGATCGCCTACGGGCATCCGGTCGACGCGCTCGTCCAGGCGTCACGCGCGTCCGGCCTGCTCGTGGTCGGCTCCCACGGCAGGGGCGCGGTGGGCTCGGCGATGCTCGGTTCGGTCAGCCGGGGAGTGCTGCACCACGCCGAATGCCCGGTCGCCGTCGTGCGGTCCCCGTCGGCGCCCTGAAGCGGCCCTGTTGCTGTGCGGCCGGTTCTGTGCGGTCCTATTCCGCTGAGCGGCCTGCCTTGTGCGGCCTGCCCTGTGCGGCCTGCCTTGTGCGGCCTGCCCCTGTCCTGTGCGGGCGGGCCTGTTGCTGTGCGGCCGGCAGCTCTGTGCCAACGAGCTCGGGCCCGTCCGCGCGGCGTGGACGGGCCCGGCGCAGGCGTGCTTCAGCTCTGCTGCTGCCCGCCTTCCGTCTTCTCGATCGGGATTCGCCTGCGCTCCTCCTGCTCCTCGGCGAGGCGCACGCTCACTTCGAGGAGTCCCTTGGCATAGGTCGCCTTCACGTCGTTCTCGTCCGCGTTCGGCGGCAGTACGACCGACCGGGTGAATGCTCCGTACCGGAACTCGGTGCGGTGCGCCTGCCGCTCCTCGTGGCGCCGCTCGGCGTGGATGGTCAGCACGCCGTTCGACACGCTGATGTCCACGTCCTTGTCCGGGTCGATTCCGGGCAGTTCGGCGCGCAGCACGTACCGGCCGTCCTTCACGTAGTCCTCAAGCCGCATCTGCTGCCCGGCCATCGGCCGGAGCGCGGCCATCGGCGCCTCCAGCAGGTCGAAAAGGTCGGGAACGAGGCCTCTGGACTCCCGTCGCATCGGAAGGCTCATGCCTGTCACCTCCGTCCAGCAAGACTTATCAGGGAAGAAATACCCGACAGGAATCGGACAAATCGCCACGATTGGGCTGTTGTCCGGCCTGTGATGCAGAATGGTGATCATGTCTGCTCACCGCGACGATGGAGGGACCGGCGATCGGCGCACGCGTTCGTCAGCGGCGCGGCGCGGGCGACGGGTTCGAGGAGTGGCCAGGCGAGGCCGGGCGTGCGATGGCGTGCTTCCCCGGCGGGGAACGTGGACGGGTGCGGGCGGTGCGGCATGACGCGACCGGCCCGCGGTGAAAGGAGCGCGTGATGAGGTTCGTACGCGAAGGCGAGATCAAGGCCACCAAGCCGGGACCGGACAGGTTCAGCGACGGCGTGTGGGAGGCGGAGGCACTGGCGGAGGTGGAGCCGGACGGCCTGCGCGCCCACCGTTTCTCCTACGACCCGCAGGCCCGCTCGGGCTGGCACACCCACGACGGGGAGCAGGCGCTGCACGTGCTGTCGGGGCGCGGGGTGGTGACCCGCTGGGGCGAGACCCGGGGCACGCTGATCGGGCCGGGCGACTGGGTCCACGTGCAGCCCGGCGAGAAGCACTGGCACGGCGCCGTCGCCGACGACACGCTGGTGCACATCGCCGTCACGGCGAGCGGCAAGACGCACTGGCACGCGCCGGTGACCGACGAGGAATACCGCGCCGGCCTGGGCTGAGCGGCGGCTCGGAGCGCTCCGTCCCGCCGCGCGTACGCCGGTCCGCCGGCCCGCCGACCTGCTGACGCGTCCCGCCTGACCCGTATCGACTGACGCGTTCCGACCGACATGTCCCGGCGAGGTCAGCCGGTGACGATGACGAGGCCGGCCCGGGAGCGCACGTCATGGCGGGCGTAGTACCGCTCCTCCTGCTCGGCCCAGCGCCGCCAGTGAGGCGCGTACAGCTCGCCGTCGCGCGCGAGCGCCCGCGCACGGCGGACCTCCTCGCCGGCCTCCAGCCACACCAGCCCGCTGAGGTACGGCTCCGCCTCGCGGGCGCCACAGCCCACGCCCTCGACCACGACGGCGTCCGCCCCGGCGATCTCGTGCCATTCGGCGTACCGGCCACGCGTCCAGTCGTAGCGCCGCCAGCGTGCCCGGTCCCCGCGGCCCAGGGGACGCAGCACCCACGCCAGCAGGGCGTCCACCCCGGCCTGCAGGCCGTCCCAGCCGTCGTACAGGTCGTCCATGCGGACGACCGGCGCGGCGATCTCCGCGGCCACGGCGGCGGCCAGCGTCGACTTGCCCGCACCCGAGCGTCCCTCGACGGCCAGGACGCGGATGCCGGCCGCACGGGCGGGCCGGGTGCGCAGCCAGCGCGCGACGGCGGCGGGATCCGGGGTCACGCCCGCCGAGCCTAACGGAGCGGTGGCCGGGTCTGACCGAGCGGTGGCCGGGCCTGACGGAGCGGTGGCCGGGTCTGACGGAGCGGCGGTCGGGTCTGACCGAGCGGCGGGCCAGGAGGTCACGGAGCGGCCCGGGGAACCGGCGGTTCCCCGGGCCGATCGTTGCAGCCCCTGCCCGGCCCGCTACACGCCGGCACGGGTGGGGCGGCGGATGTCGCTGCTCTGCTCCTGCCACTCGGGGGTCTCTCGCCCCTTCTCCTCGGCCATCTCCTCCATGCGCAGGGCGATCCCCGTCGCGAAGAACGTCGGCGCCCACTCGCCGACGAACAGCGCCCAGCGGTCGGCGCGTTCGATGCCGGCCGCCTCGTACTTGTTCGAGATGATCCACGAGACGATCGACATGCCGATCGACGCCACTGCGGCGCTGTACATCACGTTGGAGCGCAGTCCCATCTTGTGGAGTGTGCTGATCATACGTGTCCCCCTTGTGGTGATTTGCCCCGATTTCGGGCGTACCCGGCCTGTCCTTCTGTAACCCGGCCGTGCCTCGACACCGTGCGATACTCGCGACCGCGCATGCGGCGGGGGCGGTGGGGTAGCCGTCCAGTCGGACCAGGAGGAAAGCATGGAAGTTCTGGGCATCGACATCGGCGGTTCCGGGATCAAGGGCGCCACGGTGGACACGGCCTCCGGCGTGCTCACCCGGGAACGCCTGCGCATCCCGACGCCCCGGCCCGCCGTGCCGGGGGCCGTCGCCCAGGCCGTACGCGAGATCGCGGAGCACTTCTCCTGGACCGGTCCGATGGGCGTCACCTTCCCCGGAGTGGTTCTCGACGGGGTCATCAGGACGGCGGCCAACGTGGACAAGTCGTGGATCGGGGTGAAGGGCGCCGACCTGTTCGGCGAGCAGGCGGTCGTGCTCAACGACGCGGACGCGGCCGGCGTCGCCGAGATGACGTTCGGCGCGGGCCGGGGCCGGCGCGGGGTCGTGCTCATGCTGACCTTCGGCACCGGCATCGGCAGTGCGCTCTTCGTGGACGGCAGGCTGGTGCCCAACACCGAGTTCGGCCACATCGAGATCCGCGGCAAGGAGGCCGAGCACCGCGCCTCCGACCGGGTGCGCGAGGTGGAGGACCTGAGCTGGGACAAGTGGGCCCGGCGCGTCGAGGAGTATCTCGGGCACATGCGCGACCTGCTGTCGCCCACCCTGATCGTCGTCGGCGGTGGCGTGAGCAAGAAGGCCGACAGGTTCCTGCCGTACGTCGACCTCCGGGACACACCGGTGGTGCCTGCGGTGCTCAGGAACGAGGCCGGGATCATCGGCGCGGCGATGGCGGCCGCGGGGGCCGCGCACGTCTCCTGAGCGATAGAAGTCCCTTATTCCTACCTGGACAGCGGGGAATTGCGCTGCCATGATGACCTCATGAGTTCCTCGGGGAGGTTGACCCAGCGCCGGCACATCGACCTGCTGCGCGTCTGTGCCGCCGCCTGTTGACGACCGCGGTCACCGCCGTCCGGTACGCCACGAGGCAAGGAGAGGGCATGTCCCGTCAGAACGTGATCGACTTTGTGGAGCGCAGGCGCGAGCAGGGCCATGAGCCCCCCGACCTCGGGCAGGGGTCCGTGCTCGGCGTGATGCCGGTGCCGGAGACCGGCGCCGTGCTGATGATCGTGGGCTATCTGGTGCCCGCCGGGGTCGCGGCGGACGCGCCGGAGCCGCCGCCCGCCGCGGTGCAGAGGCGGGCGGCCCCCGGCGAGGACGAGCTGGTTTTGGACCGGGCCGCGCGGGTGGCCCGGGCCGACGGCGAGGAGATCGAGCTGACCTTCCGCGAGTTCGAGCTGCTCGACTACCTCAGCTCGGCCCCCGGCCGGGTCTACAACCGCCGCCAGCTCATGGCCGCCGTCTGGGACCGGTACGACGACGAGGGCGGCCGCACGGTCGACGTGCACGTCCTGCGGCTGCGCCGCAAGCTGGGCCGGCACGCGGGCCGGATCGTGACCGTGCGCAACGTGGGGTACAAGTATCAGCCGTCGCGACGCCGCTGACACCGCCCGGAAAGGGCCGCCGGAAAACGGCTGGCAGATCGGTGGGGGGTGTTGCCTATCCTTGAGCATGGAATGAACACGCTCGCCGATCTCCAGGCCCGCCTCCCCGACCTGATGCTGCGCGACCAGCGCAGGCTGCGCCGCCGTCTCGACGGCATGCGCCGGGTCCGCGACCGCGCCGCCCGCCAGTCCGTCGTCCAGGAGATCGCGGGGGACGTGGAGGCCGCGGAACGCCGCGTGGCCGCGCGCCGCGCGGCCCTCCCCGTCCTCAGCTACCCTCCCGAGCTGCCGGTCAGCCGGCACAAGGACGACCTGCTCACAGCGATCAGGGACCATCAGGTCGTGATCGTGGCCGGTGAGACCGGCTCGGGGAAGACCACCCAGATCCCCAAGATCTGCCTGGAGCTCGGCCGGGGGGTCCACGGGCTCGTCGGCCACACCCAGCCGCGCCGCATCGCCGCCCGCACGGTCGCCGAGCGCATCGCCGAGGAGCTGTCGATCGAGCTGGGGGAGGCGGTCGGCTACAAGGTCCGCTTCACCGACCACTCCAGCGACGGGACGCTGGTCAAACTGATGACCGACGGCATCCTGCTCGCCGAGATGCAGACCGACCCGCTGCTGCTGCAGTACGACACGCTGATCATCGACGAGGCGCACGAGCGCAGCCTCAACATCGACTTCATCCTCGGCTATCTCAAGCAGCTCCTCCCCAAACGGCCCGATCTCAAGGTGGTCATCACCTCCGCGACCATCGACCCCGAGCGGTTCGCCCGGCACTTCGCCCGACCGGGCGGAGAGCCGGCGCCCGTGGTCGAGGTGTCCGGACGCACCTATCCCGTGGAGGTGCGCTACCGCCCGGTCGACGAGGACGACGACCAGACCCAGGCCATCGTCGACGCCGTGGACGAGCTGTGCGCGCAGGGGCCGGGCGACATCCTGGTCTTCCTCAGCGGCGAGCGGGAGATCCGCGACACCGCCGACGCGCTCAAGGGCCGCCCCGAGGAGGTCCTCCCGCTGTACGCGCGGCTGTCCGCCGCCGAGCAGCACCGGGTCTTCCAGTCCCACCGGGGCCGGCGGATCGTGCTGGCCACCAACGTCGCCGAGACCTCGCTGACCGTTCCCGGCATCAAGTACGTGGTCGATCCGGGCACGGCGCGGATCTCCCGCTACAGCCACCGGCTGAAGGTCCAGCGGCTGCCGATCGAGCCGATCTCCCAGGCGTCGGCCAACCAGCGCAAGGGCCGCTGCGGCCGTACGTCGGACGGCGTGTGCATCCGGCTCTACTCCGAGGAGGACTTCCTCTCCCGGCCGGAGTTCACCGACCCCGAGATCCTCCGTACGAACCTGGCGAGCGTCATCCTGCAGATGACCTCGCTGGGCCTGGGGGACATCGCGGCGTTCCCGTTCGTGGAGCCGCCGGACAGCCGTCAGGTCAGGGACGGGGTCAACCTGCTGCTTGAGCTCGGCGCCCTCGCGGACAAGGCCGCGGGCCGGGAGGCGGGGAAGGGAACGCAGCTCACGCCGTTCGGGCGCAAGCTGGCCCAGCTTCCGGTCGACCCCCGCCTGGCCCGGATGGTGCTGGAGGCGGACAAGAACGGCTGCGCCCGCGAGGTGATGATCATCGCGGCCGCGCTGTCGATCCAGGACCCGCGCGAGCGGCCGGCCGACAAGCAGCAGGCGGCCGACGAGAAGCACCGCCGCTTCGCCGACAAGGAATCGGACTTCCTGACCTACCTCAACCTCTGGAACCACCTCCGCGACAGGCAGAAGGAGCTGTCGTCGAGCGCGTTCCGGCGGCTGTGCAAGGCCGAACACCTCAACTACCTGCGGGTGCGCGAGTGGCAGGACATCGACAGCCAGCTCCGCCAGGTGGCCAAGACGCTGGGCATCGTGCCCAACAGCGTGCCCGCCGACCCCCAGCGGATCCACCAGTCGCTGCTGGCCGGACTGCTGTCGCACATCGGGGTCAAGGACGTCGTCGAGAAGCGCAGGCAGGACGGCCGCAGGCCGATCACGGAGTACATCGGCGCCCGCAACGCCCGCTTCGCGATCTTCCCCGGCTCGGCCCTGGCCAAGGCGCAGCCGCAGTGGGTGATGTCGGCCGAGCTGGTGGAGACCTCCCGGCTCTGGGCCCGGGTCAACGCCAAGATCGAGCCCGGCTGGATCGAGCCCCTCGCGCAGCACGTGGTCAAGCGCACCTACAGCGAGCCGCACTGGGAGAAGGACCAGGCCGCCGTCGTCGCGCTGGAGAAGGTCACGCTGTACGGCGTGCCGATCGTGACCGAGCGGAAGGTCAACTACGGCCGCATCGACCCCGAGCTGAGCCGGGAGCTGTTCATCAGGCACGCGCTGGTCGACGGCGACTGGCGCACCCACCACAGGTTCTTCCACGAGAACCGCAAGCTGCTCGGCGAGGTCGAGCAGTTGGAGGAGAAGGCCCGCCGCCGTGACATCCTCGTGGACGACGAGACGCTGGTCGACTTCTACGAGCAGCGGATCCCGGCCGACGTGGTCTCGGGCAGACACTTCGACAGCTGGTGGAAGAAGGCGTCGCGGGAGACGCCCGACCTGCTGACGTTCTCGCCGGAGATGCTGGTCAACGACAGCGCCGGGGTCAGCGCCGGGGACTACCCCGACGCCTGGCGGCAGAACGGCCAGCGGATGCGGCTGACCTACCGCTTCGAGCCCGGCGCGGTGGAGACCGGCGAGGCCGACGGCGTGACCGTCCACATCCCGCTCGGCGTGCTCAACCAGGTCGACCCGACCGGCTTCGACTGGCAGATCCCCGGCCTGCGCGAGGACCTCGTCACCGCGCTCATCCGGTCGCTGCCGAAGAACCTGCGCCGCAACTTCGTGCCCGCCCCCAACTACGCCAAGGCCGTGCTGGAACGCGTACGGCCCGGCGGCGAGCCGATCCTGGAGGCGCTGGAGCGCGAGCTGCGGGCGCTGACCGGGGTGGAGGTGCCGCGGGACGCGTGGGCCCTCGACCAGCTCCCCGCCCACCTGCGGATCACCTACCGGGTGATCGACGACCGCAAGCGCACGGTGGACGAGGACAAGGACCTGGAGGCGCTCAAGCGGCGGCTCGCGCCGAAGCTGCGCGCCACGCTGTCGAAGGCCGCCGACGACCTCGAACGCGACGACCTGCACAGCTGGACGATCGGCACGCTGCCGAAGGTGTTCGAGCAGGGCAGGATGCGGGCCTACCCGGCCCTGGTGGACGAGGGCGCGAGCGTCGCGGTCCGGATGTTCGAGACCGAGCGCGAGCGCGACAGGGCCATGTGGGCGGGCACCAGGAGGCTGCTGCTGCTCAACGTGGTCAACCCCGCCAAGGCCATCCTGCGGACCCTGACGACCGCGCAGAAGCTAGCGCTCAGCCGCAGCCCGCACGGCGGGGCCGCCGCCCTGTTCGACGACTGCACGGCGTGCGCCGCCGACACACTGATGGCGGCCGCGGGCGGGCCCGTCTGGGACGAGGCCGGGTTCGAGCGGCTACGCGACCATGTGCGCGCCTCGCTGTTCGAGACGACCGAGGAGGTCGTCTCGCGGGTGGAGCGCGTCCTGGCGGCCTGGCACGCCGCGCAGAGCCGGCTCGGCGCGCTGGGCGGCGGCGTGGCCGATCTCAGGGCCGACATCGCCGACCAGCTCGACGGGCTGGTGCACGACGGGTTCGTGACCGAGACGGGCTACGACCGGCTGCCGGACATGCACCGTTACCTGCGGGCGGTCGAGCGCCGGCTCGACAAGCTCCCGGACGACCCCCTCCGCGACCGCGAGTGGATGCACCGTGTGCACGACGTCGAGGACGAGTACCGTGACCTGCTCGACCGGCTCAAGCCCGAAGAGCGGGACGCCCCTGCCGTACGGGACATCCGGTGGATGATCGAGGAGTTGCGGGTGAGCTTCTTCGCCCAGCAGCTCGGCACGCCCACCCCGGTCTCCGAAAAGCGCATCCGCAAAGCCCTCCACAACCTCCCCACCCCCCACCCCTCGTGATCTTGTAGTTTGTCGCAGTCATGCCCTCTGAGCTGCTATTCATTGCTCCGTGATCATGCACCTATGCGCGTCCCACCGCGCCTCCCAGGCGGGATGCGAGTCGTGATCTTGCATTTGCAAGATCACGACTCGCATTCTGCCTGGTCATGTGTGGCGGCCGGTCTCTTCCTGCAAGATCACGATATGTATCGGCGCAGGTCGCGGCACCTGTCTGCAACCTATTCCAAGATCACGCGGAGGGGGTGGGGGTTAGTGGCCGAGGGCGGCGCCGATCAGCGCGCGGGGGTCGGCCGCCCCGGCGAGCACGCCCGACGGGAGCAGATCGATCAGGTGGGCGTGGCCGAAGCCGGAGCCCCACTCCACCGTCTCGGCGGCGTGCCCGCGCTCGCGCAGGCCGTCCGCCCACGGCGCGCCCTCCTCGACCTCGACGACCGGGGCGGACCGCCAGGTGTCGAAGCCGGTGCCACTGCCGAGCACCCAGCGCGGCGCGGCGATCGTCTCGCCGGGCGTCTGGCCGTGCGCGAGCAGACGGGTGACCAGTTGCAGCAGGATCTGCGGCTGCGCGTCGCCGCCCATCGTGCCGATGACCGTGCGCAGCGTCCCGTCCGGACGGGTGACCAGCGCCGGGCACAGCGTGTGGGGCGGACGGCGGCCCGGACCGTACTCCGCGGGGTGGCCGGGTGTGAGTGAGAAGCCGATGCCGCGGTTGTGCAGGTTGATCCCGGTGCTGGGTTCGAAGAGCAGGCTGCCGAAGCCCGACGCGTTCGACTGGATGAGCGAGACGCCCATGCCGTCCCCGTCGACCACGCACAGGTACGTCGTGTCGCCCGGCCCGGCGGGAGCCTCGGGCAGGGGGGAGCGCCGCTCGGGGTCGATCAGCGCGCGGCGGGCGGCGGCCGTGCCGAGCGGCGCGACGGCGGCCTCGTGGAGGACGTCGAGCCGGTCGTGCCCGGCCGCCCTGGCCGACTCCACCAGCAGGTGGGCCCAGCGCGGGTCGGCCGGGTCGGCGGGCGGTCCGAGCTCGGCGAGGATCTCCAGGGCCAGCAGGAGCAGGTAGCCCTGGGAGTTCGGGGGAACGGTCCAGACGCGGTGCCCGAACACCTCGGCGCTCAGCGGCTCCACCCAGTCGGCGTTCGGCCGGGCCAGGTCTTCCTCGGTGTACTCGCCGCCGCCCAGCTCCAGCAGGCCCTTGCCGAACTCGCCCTGGTAGAACGCCGCCCGGCCGCCCTCGCCGAGCGCGGTGAGAGCCCTGGCGACGCCGGGTCTGCGGATCACGTCCCCGGCCCGGCGGACGGTCGCGAAGTCCCCGGCTCCGGGCAGCGAGCCGATGAACTCCCCGCCCGGGGCGAGCAGCGGCGAGGCGGGGAAGCCCTCCGCCGCGAGGCGGATCGCGGGGGCCAGCAGGTCGGCGAGCGGCAGACGGCCGTACCGCTCGTGCAGCGCCAGCCACCCGTCGGCGCAGCCGGGCACCGGGACCGAGCGGATGTCGTACAGGTGGGGCATCCGGTCGAGGCCCTCCGCCCGCAGCCGGCCGGGATCGGCGCCCGAGCCCGCCCGCCCCGAGGCGTTCAGCGCGCTCACGGTTCCGTCGTGGACGAGGGCGAACAAGTCGCCGCCGAGACCGCACATGTGCGGCGCGGTGACCGCCAGCACCGCGTTCGCGGCGATGGCCGCGTCCACCGCGTTGCCGCCTTTGTCGAGCAGGGCGACGCCTGCCGCCGAGGCCAGATGATCGACCGTGCATACCATGCCGTTCAGGGCATACCGAGTCTCGCTCACGTTCGGCGATGTTACGGCACACCATAGAGTGGCTGCCGTAAACAGGATGAAAGGGAGATGCGGTCATGGTCCGGGCGCTCGTGTTCGACGTGGGGGAGACGCTCATCGACGAGACCCGGATCTGGTGCCGGTGGGCCGGCCGGCTGGGCGTGCCGCCTCTGACATTCATGGGGGTGCTCGGCGGCATGGCTGCGCTCGACCGGAGCCATCAGGAGGCGTTCGAGCTGATCAGGCCGGGGATCGACCTCGACGCCGAGATCGCGGCGTGGCGGCGCGAGGATCCGGACGGGCTGCGCGAGAACTTCGACGCCGACGACCTCTACCCGGACGTGCGGCCGAGTCTCGCGGCCCTGCGGGAGGCCGGTTACGACGTGGTCGTGGCGGGTAACCAGCCGCCCCAGGCGTACGACGCGCTGGTCGCGATGGACCTGCCGGTGGACGGGATCCACACATCGGCGGGATGGGGAGTGGAGAAGCCCGATCCCGCGTTCTTCGCCAAGGTCGCGGCGGTCTGCGGCCATGAGCCGGGGGAGATCCTCTACGTCGGCGACCGCCTCGACAACGACGTCCTGCCGGCCGCGCGCGCCGGGATGCGGACGGTCCTGCTGCGCCGGGGGCCCTGGGGCTACCTGCACGCCGAGCGCCCCGACGCCGCACGTGCCGACCTCGTCGCCGACGGCCTGGCCGACCTCGTCCGCCTGGTTCCGGCACTCGGCTGATCAGGGGCGCAGCCGGCGGGCGAGGAGTTCGCGCAGCGCGCCGGAAGGCGAGGCGCGCCGCGTACCTCGCCGCACCCCAGGCCGGGCCGGACGCCCCTCCGTCATCACTGATGAACGCCATGTCCGAGCCCGGCTCGATCACGATGATGGCCTTCTGCAACCCGGCCGAGCAGCTCACGCCCGGTCTGCCCAACACCGCGCGCTGGCGGGCCGCCGAGATCCCCGCCTCCAACGGGCACGCCACCGCCAGGGCCCTCGCCACGCTGTACGGCAGGCTGGTGTCCGGTGCGATCGTCGGCCCTGACGTGCTCGGCCGGGCCGTCGCGCCCCGGAGCGAGGGACGCGACGAGGTTCTGCGGGCGCAGACGAGGTTCGCGCTCGGCTACATGCTGCCCTGCGAGATCCGGCCGTTCGCGCCGAACCCGCGGGCCTTCGGGCACAGCGGCTCGGGTGGGGCGCTCGCCTTCGCCGACCCGGACGCGGGGGTCGCCCTGGCCTACACGCCGAGCCGCCTGATCGTCAGCGCGGCCGGCCCGGACCCGAGGTGGCAGCCCATGGTCGCGGCGCTGTACGCCTGCCTCTGACGGGTCCACCGGGCCCACGGCCGGCCGCTCCGCGCGTGCGCTCAGCCCTGCGCCTGCTTCTTCTGCCTGACGGCGGAGATCAGCTCGTCCTTGCTCATTCCCGACGCGCCCTCGACGCCCAGCTCCCTGGCCTGGTGCAACAGCTCGTCCTTCGTCCGCGAGCGCGGCTTGATCGGGGCGGCGAGCACCTCGGCCTTCCGCTTGCTGAAGGCCTTGCCGAGCTGCACCCGCTCCTCGAAGGGGACGGCCTTCTCCAGGACCGGGAGGATGTCGGTCTCCTCCTCCTCGACGTGGTGCGTCACCGCATCGATCAGCTCGTGCAGCACCGTGTCGAACTCGGGACTCTCCGGGTCGGTCCCCAGGAGCTGGGAGATCATCTCCTCGGCCTCGTGGTGCTCCTCCGTGCCGTGGTGGACCTCCCCCTTCTCCTCGGGCCGCCGCTTGGCGAGCACGGGGTAGACCTCGTCCTCCTCGCCCTCGCTGTGGGCGATGAACTTCGCCGCCAGCTCCGCGAGCAGGGCCGGCCGGTTCTCCGGCATCTTCTGGAGCCGCTCGAACAACGACTCCACGTCGCGGTGATCTTCCTTGATCAGGCTGATGACGTCGGTAGCCATGGGTTCCTCTCCTGTGCGTTGACGCGCTCGCACTACCCGCCGTAACCGCGCTCACACCGGTCCCGGCCCCGGCCCCTTTCTCCGGCCCCGCGGTGACGTCCGCGGGCCCGCCCCCGAGGATCACTCGCCGTGATCTCCCGCCCCGTCGGAGCCCGAGGATCAGGAGTCCTTGGTGAGGGTGCCCTCGTAGGAGAACAGGCCGAGATCGTCGGTGTGCCGGTAGGCGAGGGCGTCGCCCTCGCGGGTGAGCACGACGTCGCCCGGGACGCACTGCGGCACGTCCTCCAGCCGGAACCTGAGCGCCGAGCCGGACGCCGCGGTCAGCCGCAGCGTGCCCTCGCAGGAGTTCGCGGGCTCCTTCCACCTGCCGGACGGCTTGCCGCTCTTCAACTCGATCTCGATGTCGTACTCACTCGTGAGAAGGCCGACGGTGGGGGCGATGTGCCCCCGCCACTTCCCCTCGAACGCCTGCGGAATGCCCGAAGGCGCGGAGGCGCTCGCCGGATCCGTCCCGCCCGTGCCGCCGGGCTCGGCGCCCGTGGTCGCGGGGGCGGTCGGCGTCGGGCCAGGCGCGTACGTGCTCTGGGCGGGAGCGCTCGCCAGGGGCGTGGGGGACGGGCCGCCGGACATCGCGGTCAGGCGCGGGACCAGCAGCGCGGCGGTGATCCCGAGCGCCGCCACGGCAGCGCCGGCCCCGGCCAGGACCCGGGCGCGCGATCCGCTCCGGCGGGCACCGGGAACGGTGTCCGCCGCCCGGTGTCCCCCGCGTCCCGTGGTCATCGTCTCGCTCTCGTCCTGGCGGGCGATGCCGAAATCGACCACCCGGGGACCGTCCGGCCCCAGCAGCACGTTGCCCGGCTTGAAGTCGCGGTGCACGATGCCCGCGCCGTGAATCGCCGCCAGCGCGGTCGCCGTCCCCACCGCGAGCCAGCCGTTCCAGCTCGCCTCCGCGCAGCGGACCCGACGCGGTCACCCGCTGCTGGAGCGAGGGGCCGTCGACGAACTCGCTCACGACGTACGGCTCGCGCCCGTCCACCATCGCCGTGATCACCCTGGCGGTGCAGAAGGGGGCGACGCCGCGCAGGACGTCGAGTTCACGCGTCAGCCGTGCCCGGACGGCGGGGTCGAGCCCGGTCTTGAGCACCTTCACCGCGACCGGAGCGCCGTCGGGCGTGTAGCCCAGGTAGACGACGCCCTGCCGCCCTCGCCGAGACGTCCGCCGAGACGGAACCCGCCGAGCGTGCGCGGGTCGTCGGGCTCAAGGGGGGCGGCCATGGTCACACGGTAGCGACCCGGTGGCCGTTCCGGGATCAGAGCATGCGGGTGTTCACCGCGTCGGCGATCGCGAGCCGTCCGGCGTCGCTCAGGTGCAGGTGATCGCCAGAGTCGTAGGAGACGGTCAGCTGCTCGGGGAACTCGGGATCGCGTACGGCCCGGTCGAAGTCGAGGACGCCGTCGAACACCCCGCTCGTGCGGATCCACGTGTTCAGCCGCTGCCTGATCTCCTCGCGCTCCGGAGTCCAGGTGCCCCAGCCGTAGAAGGGGGTGAGCGTGGCGCCCAGCACCTTGATCTTGCGGGCGTGCGCCTCGCGGATCAACTTCTTGTATCCGTAGGCGAGCGGCTTGATCGAGGTGTAGTCGCCCCGGGCGATGTCGTTGATCCCCTCGTAGACCACTACGGTGCGCACCCCCGGCTGGGACAGCACGTCGCGGTAGAACCGGCTGAGACCGCTCGGGCCGACGTTGGAGTGCAGCAGCCGGTTTCCGGCGATGCCGGCGTTGAGCACCCCCATCCGCCGCGACGTCGACTGGCGGGCCAGCCGCTGCCGCAGGTAGTCGGTCCAGCGGCGGTTGGCGTCGACGGCCTGGCCCGCACCGTCGGTGATCGAGTCGCCGAACGCGACCATCGAGCCGACCGTGGCCCCGCCCGCCTCGACCGCGATTCTGTCGAGGAAGTACCACTGCGTGCTGGTGTAGGTGAAGCCCTCGCCGCTCTCCTCCGCCGAGTGGTTCCCCGGGTCGGACAGGTAGGTGGTGCTGTAGGCGCGTTCGTGTCCGGTCACGCCCCTGACCGTCCCGGGCAGGTGGAGGCTGACGACCAGGGCGGAGCCGCCGGCGATCCGGCCCGGGATCGGGTCGCTCCAGACGGCCTGGCCCGGCGGCACCCGCACCGAGGTGCGCTTGCGGAAGGTCACCGGCCGGTTGGTCCCCGCGAGGATCTCGGCGCCGTACGCCTGGACCCCCACGTACACGTCCGAGAACGTCACCGGCGCCGTTCCGAAGACGTTGGACAGGCGCAGGCGCGTGCCGGCGCCGCCGACGCTGGCACGCACGACCATCCGCACGGTCTGCCCGCCGAGAGCCGCCGTGATCCGGTCGGTCGAGGTGGTCCACGCGCCGACCAGGCGGTGCTGCTGTACGGGCGAGGCGCCACCGGACTTCGGCGTGGCCGCGCGGTGCCCGGGGGCGCTCGAGGCCGCCGCGCGCCCCCGGGCGGCGGAGGACGAAGCGGTGGAGGACGGACCGGCCGCGGCGCTCGCGGCCGCGGAAGACTCCGCGTGGACCGGTGCCGTGGGAAGCGCCGCGGTCGCGCCGCCGACGGCGACGGCGAGAGCGGCCATGGTCAACCGGTGAGCCGGCCGTGCCATCCGGGTCCTCCATGTGGGTGTGGCTGCCTGGTGCGTGTCCGTGGCGGCCCCGCTTCCGATCACTCCGCCGAGAACGTTGATCGAGAAGCGTCCGCGACGCCATACATTACGGCTGTTTGGCGGAGACTGGGGAAAGAACTTGACCGTCAGGCGTAACAGTCGCTCCCCTTGTGGTGGAATGCCGACTGTTCCTTGCCGTTCCGGCCCCTTCTCCGGCCCCTTCTCCGCGCCGTCCTCCGCGCCGTCCTCCGCGCCGTCCTCCGCGCCGTCCGACGTCGCCGCACGTCCTGGAGGGCCCGACGGATGCCCGCCCGCATGTGATCGTGCCGGAGGGGGTTCCGCCCATCGCGCCCCGCGTGCGCAGAGGAAGGGATATAGCGGCAGGTAGCGGGATCGATGCGACGTCGAGTGCAGATCTTCACTCTGCACTCATTCTTCTGTCATAGAGGGACGGATAGGCTCGGCTTGATGAATGCACACGAGCGTTGGATCGTCCTGCAAGGCGCGGCGAACGTACGGGACCTCGGCGGCCTGCCCACCGCGGACGGCGGGACCACGGTGCCCGGCCGGATCCTGCGGTCCGACAACCTGCAGGGCCTGACCGAGGGTGACGTGGCGCTGCTCGTGGGCGACCTCAAGCTGCGGCATGTGGTCGACCTGCGGTCGGAGACCGAGGTACGCCTGGAGGGGCCGGGTCCGCTGATCCTCCTGCCGGAGGTCGGCATCCACCACCACAGCCTGTTCGCGGAGGGCGGGCACCTCACCGACGTCGAGGCCGACACCATCGACGACCGGACCCTGCCGTGGCAGGGTGAGCGGGAGGAGGAGGCCCTGGCTGAACTCCGCGTGACCGGCTACTACTACGGATATCTGCGCGACCGGCCCGACTCGGTGGTGGCCGCCCTGCGGGTGCTCGCCCGTGACGACGGGATGGCCGTGGTGCACTGCGCGGCGGGCAAGGACCGCACCGGAGTGGTCAGCGCCCTGGCGCTCGCCGTCGCGGGCGCCACCCGGGAGGCGATCATCGGAGACTACGTCGCCACCGGCGAACGGCTGGAGGGCATCCTCACCCGGCTGCGCGCCAGCCGCACCTACCGCGACGATCTCGACTCGAAGCCGGTCGACAGCCACCTGCCGCGGCCCGAGTACATGGACAAGTTCCTGACGACGCTGGACGACCGGTTCGGCGGCCCCCTCGGCTGGCTGCGGACCCAGGGCTGGACCGACGCCGACACCGAGGCGCTGCGCGGCCGGCTGCGCGACTGACCTCCGGCCGTCGCCGGAAGCGGGGTCAGGCGAGGGTTTCGCCGCCGTCGACGGTGATGACCTGGCCGGTGACGTAGTTGTTGGCCATGAGGAAGACAGCCGTGGCGGCGGCTTCCTCGGCGGTGCCGAAGCGGCCGAGGGGCGTGGACGTTCCGGCGGCGGCGATCGCGTCGTCGGAGTCCAGCCCCGGCAGTGAGCGCAGGAGCGGGGTGTCGATCCGGCCATAGCGCACGGTGTTCACCCGCACCCGCGCGGGGGCGAGTTCCACGGCGAGGGCCTTGGTGAGGGTCTCCACGGCGCCGGCGGCCGACAGCGGGACGGTCATACCGGGGTAGGGGCGGACCACGAGGATCCCCGAGCTGAACGTGAGCGAGCCTCCCGCGGGAAGCCGGGCCGCCGCCGCGCGGGCGACGGTGAAGGCGGTCTGGAGAGAGCCAGAGCCGAGGGTCGTGCGGATGTCTTCGGCCGACAGCCCGGTCAGGGGGCCGGCGCCGCTGATGCCGCCGGCGGTGACGTACACGTGGTCGACGTGACCCGCCCGGTCGAAGGCCTCGGCGAGGGTCTGCTCGTCTCCGCCGTCTCCGGTAACGCCCAGCACGGCGTCGTCGGGATCCTCGGCCGGGCCCGCACCGCGTAGCCCGGAGACATCGTGCAGCCCGGAGACATCGCGCGGCTCGGAAATATCGCGCGGCCCGGAGACATCGCGCAGCGGGGAGACGGCGCGCAGCCCGGAGACATCGCGCAGCGGGAAGACGGCGCGCACCCGGGAGACGGCGGCCTTAAGCCGGTCGGGGTCGCGGCCGACCAGCACGACGCGGGCGCCGACCGAACGCAGCAGGACGGCCGCCGCCAGCCCGATGCCGGAGCTTCCGCCGATGAGGAGGGCGGTCGTGCCGGACAGAGTGCCCGGCAGCGGCGACCGGACGGGGACGGGTGTGGCAGTGCTCATGACAGGGCCTCTCAATAAACCATCTGGTTGTTTTATTGCTCATCCGATACTGCCGTCTGGGCGGGGAGGAGTCAACTGGATGGTTTAATTCATCCATGCCCTACGACGCGGAGGACACCAGACGGCGGATCTTCGACGCCGCCGCCGCCGAGTTCGCGGAGCACGGCCTGGCCGGGGCCAGGGTGGACCGCATCGCGACGGCCGCCAGGGCCAACAAACAGGCCATCTATCTGTATTACGGGAGCAAGGAGAAGCTGTTCGCCGCCGTCCTGCGGGCGAAGCTGGAGGAGGTCCGCGTCTCCGTCTCCATTAATCCCGACGCGGTGGCCGAGTCGGTCGGGCAGATGTTCGACTGGTACCGGGAACACCCGGAGCTGATCAGGCTGCTGCTGTGGGAGGCGCTGGAGGTGAGCGACGAATCCGGCGACAGCGAGCGGGAGTGGCGTGACGGTTTCCGCGAGAAGGTCGGCCAACTCGTGGACGCGGGCGCGGTCGGTGACCTCCCCGGGGACGCGCGGATCCGCGCCACCCAGGATCTGCTGTTCACCATCATGGGACTGATTTCCTGGAACTTCGCGGTGCCCCGGATGTGCCGCCTTGTTCTGGACGAGGAGACCGACCAGGCCGCCTTGGCCCGCCGCCGCGAGACAGTGGTCGAAGTCGCCCGCAGACTCGCCGCCGCCCCGGACGTCACCACCCCGCCCGCCTCCGCTCCGGACGTCACCGCCCCGCCCGCCGCCGAGGCGCGGGCCCCGCGGTGAGCGGACGCTACTGCTCCAGATCGGAGAGGGTGATCACCTGGCCGCGGGCCGCCGAGAGGGCGGCGGCCTCCAGGACGGCGATGGCTTCGGCGGCGTCGTCCGGCTCGACCGGGGGCGGCGCACCGTCCCGCAGGCAGGCCACGACGCCCTCGTAGAACCGCTGGTACGCTCCCGGCTCCGTCGGGACCGGACGGCCCTGGCCCTCGGCCCCGAGCGTGCCCCACCGGTCGGAGGGCTCCGCGCCCCAGCCGGTGCCCGTGCCGGAACTCGGGCCGGAACTCGGGCCGGAACTCGGGCCGAGGCTGAAGTCGGCGGCGTCCGGGCGCCCGCCCGCCCGCAGGCGCTCCTCCTGCGGGTCCAGCCCCCACTTGACGTACGACGCGCGGGAGCCGAGCACCCGGAACCTCGGACCGAGGTTCGCGGCCACCGCGCTCATCCACAGGTGCGAGCGGGTCCCGCTCCGGTGGGTCAGCGCGACGAACGCGTCGTCGTCGTTGCGCACCCCGGCCCGCCTGACATCGGTCTCCGCGTAGACCTGGAAGACCGGGCCGAACAACCGCAGGGCCTGGTCCACCAGGTGGCTGCCGAGGTCGTAGAGGGTGCCGCCGATCTCCTCCGGGCCGCCCGACTCGCGCCAGCCGCCCTTGGGCACCGGCCTCCACCGCTCGAACCGCGACTCGAACCGGTGGACCTCGCCCAGCTCGGGCAGCAGCCGGCGCAGCGTCAGGAAATCGCCGTCCCAGCGCCGGTTCTGGAAGACCGTCAGCATCAGCCCGCGGTCGCGCGCGAGCCCTGCGAGGTCGCGGGCCTGCGCGGCGGCGCCGGCCAGCGGCTTGTCGACGACCACGGGAAGCCCGGCCTTGAGCGCCTCGGTCGCCAGGGGCACGTGGGTGCGGTTCGGTGTCGCGATCACCACGAGATCGCAGCGGTCCCACAGGTCGTCCACGGCCGGGACGACGTCCGCGCCGGGGTATTCGGCACGGACGCGCTCGGCCCTGGCGGGGTCGCGGGTGACGACGGCGGCGAGGCGCAGTCCCGGCGTGGCGGCGATCAGCGGCGCGTGGAAGAAGGATCCGGCCGGACCGAAACCGGCCAATCCGACGCGAATGTCGGAGAGATCTGAGGGCGGCATGACAGGCGAGGCGTCCTTCGGGCGGGTCGGGGGCGGCGGCTTCGCGGCGGCTCAGGTGTCGCGGTCGTCCCGTTCGGCGAGAAACGCCTCGAACTGGGCGGCGAGCTCCTCACCCGTGGGCATCTGCGCGTCCTCGGCCAGCAGGCTCTCCCGCTCGGCGCCCGACTGGAACGCGTCGTACTGCTGCTCCAGGCCGCGGATGGCGCCGGCGAGCTCCTCGGACGCCGCGATCTGCTCCTCGATCTCGGTGTTGGTCTTGTCGGCCGCCTCCCTGAGCGCGTCCATGGGGAAGACCAGTCCGGTGCCGCGCGTGACGGCCTCCAGCGCCGTCACCGCGGCCTGCGGATACTCCGCTTGGGCGAGGTAGTGAGGCACGTGGACGGCGTGGCCGAGCGCGTCGTGACCCTTCGTCCCGAGCCGGAACTCGATGAGCCCGGCGAGGCTGCCCGGCACCCGGACCTTGCCGAAGGGGCTGGTCTGCCCGTGGACGAGGTCGGAGCGGGTGGCGTGGGCCGTCAGTCCGAGCGGCCGGGTGTGCGGGACGCCCATCGGGATGCCGTGGACGGTTACCAGCCTGCCGATGTTGAGCCGGGTCACCAGCATGCCGACGGCCTCGGTGAACAGCTCCCACTCCCGGTCCGGCTCCGGGCCGTTCAGAATGAGGAACGGTGTGCCCGTGACGTCCTTGGTCAGGTAGACGGCCAGCTCAGGAGTGTCGTAGTCACTCCAGTGATCGGTGTCGAAGGTCATCGCCGGGCGCCGGGACCGGTAGTCGAGCAGCCGGTCCACGTCGAAGGTCGCGATGACCCGGTGCTCCAGTTCGGCGAGGAGGTGCCCCAGGGCCAGCCGCCCGGCGGCACCGGCGTCGACGAACCCCTCGAAGTGGTAGAGCAGCACCGGATCGGTCAGCTCGGGAAGGTCCCCGTCGAGCCGATAGAGATCCGTGGGGTCGGACACGTGTCCCAGCCTTTCTCACGAAGCCTTTACCTACTGAACCTACGGGACCCCCGGTCGATTCCGTGCCTGTTGCGTGACCGATTCCGGAGGGGTAGCGGCGACCTTACCGTTGGACTATGGGGAACATGGAACCGGGCCCTGAGCTGGAGGAGTTCGCCACCAGGCTCTTCGATCTCGCGAGATCGGGGCGGACCGAGGCGCTGTGCGCCTACGTCGACGCGGGCGTGCCCGTCAACCTGCGCAACCAGAAGGGCGACACCCTGCTGATGCTGGCGGCCTACCACGGGCACGCCGCGACGGTGCGCGCCCTGGGCGAGCGGGGCGCGGACCCCGACCTCGCCAACGACCGCGGGCAGACCCCGCTCGCCGGCGCGGTGTTCAAGAAGGAGCCCGCGGTCGTACGGGCGCTGCTGGAGCTGGGAGCGGATCGCTACGCCGGGACACCGTCGGCGGTCGACGCCGCGCGCATGTTCGGGGACGCGGAGATCGTCACCCTCATCGAGGGTCCATCCGGTTGAGCCGAATTTCGGGCCGATATAGCCGAAATATGATATGGCTAGCGTCAATCATCTGGTAGGACCATGCTTGTCTGATGGCTACTGCGAAAGCGGATTCCCTCAGTGGGCGCCCCCTCCGCCTTCCCTCGCTCACCTGCCCCTTCCCGAGTGCGGTGAACCCGCACGTCGACGAGGTGAACCGGGACACCCTGGCCTGGCTCACCGCCTCCGGCATGATCGCCGACGGCGACCAGCTCGAGCGTTTTCGGCTCGCCCGCTATGGATGGCTCGGTGCCCGGACCTACCCGTACGCCTCCCGGGAGCTGTGCCAGCTCGTCACGGACTGGTGCGTGTGGCTGTTCGCGTTCGACGACGCCTACTGCGAGTCGGACCGGCGGGCGGCCGAGATCGCCCGCGCGCTGCCCCAGCTCTACAGCGTGGTCGAGGACAACGAAGGAGACGAACCGGTCGAGAACGTCTTCGCCCGTGCGCTCCTCGACGTCAAGACGCGGATCAGGAAACACGGCACCGCCGACCAGCTCGACCGGTGGCGCGTGACCACCAAGGACTATCTGTCCGCCCAGGTCTGGGAGGCCGCCAACCGCGAGGACGATGTCGTTCCCACGATCGACGACTACATCTTCATGCGCCGCAGGACCGGCGCGATGCTCACCGTGTTCGCGCTGATCGACGTGGCGGCGGAGGTCTGCCTCACGATGGACGAGTGGCGCCATCCGGTGGTGCACGAGATGACCGAGCACGCCAACGATGTGGTCGTCTGGGACAACGACCTCATCTCGTACGCGAAGGAGCGAGGTGAGGCGAACATCCGCAACAACCTCGTCAGCGTGCTCGTCGGGCACACCGGTTGCACGATCCAGGAGGCGATGGACCGGATCGGAGCGATGCGTGACGAGGCGGTCGCCGCGATGGCGGCGCTCGCCCCGGCCACGGAGGCGCTCGGCTCGCCCGCCGTCGACGCGTACGTGCACGGCCTGCAGTACTGGATCAGCGGCAGCGTGGACTACTCGCTGACCAGCTCCCGGTATGTCGGCGCCTGGCAGTGACCGCCGGTGACATCGGTGGCCCGCCCGGCCCGGGTCGAGCCCGTCCGGCAGTCGAGCCCGTCCGGCCCGAGGTCCGGTCCAGAAGTGAACCCGGTCAGTCCAGGTGGAAGTCGTCGAGGTCGTCCAGCGCGTACTCGACGAGGTCGCCCAGGCTGAACCGGGTCCCGGCGGTGTACGCCTCGTCGTAGGCGGCATCGCCGATCAGCTTCTTGCACTCCTTGACGCACTGCTCGTGCTCGGTTGTGAAGAACGGCGACCCGAACTGGGGCAGCCCGAAGGTCCGCCAGTTGGACTGGGCGGCCCCGAGGAGGGTCGCCGTCCGTTCCGGCTCACCGGCCTGGAGGTTCAGGGTCGCGAGGTTGTCCACGCACAGGACGATCCCGAGCACGTCGTGGAAGTGCTGCTTGATGCGCAGCGCCTCCTTGCACGCCACCAGCGCCTCGTCACGCCTGCCGGTCGCCCGGTGGACGAGGGAGGAGACGTACCAGGCGTAGGACCGCAGCCACAGCTCGCCGCGCTCCTGGCAGACCTGAAGGCAGTCGACCAGCAGCGTCTCCGCCTCCTCGAACTCGCCCTGCGCGAGCAGCACCATGGACAGCTCGACGATCGCCGGCAGCAGGCCCGGGTTCAGCTCCCGGCCGCCGCGGTGGAACTCGATCGCGACGCCGAGCAGCGCGGTCGCCTTCTTCGCGTCGCCCTGCAGCATGGCCGCGGTGCCCTGCATCTTGGTCGAGAGCAGCACCGCGCCCGAGTCGCCCACGCGCACCGCGTCGGTGCTGCACTGCTCGGCCGCGGCGAGCGCGCCCGCCATGTCGCCCTGGGCGCTGCGGATGTAGGCCAGCACCCACAGGGCCTTGCAGCGTTCCCTGCTGGGCGCGGAGATGGCCTTGAGCGCTCGCTCCAGATAGATCACGCCCTCACGGGCGAAACCGCAGGCGACCCACAGGAACCACAGCGCCGACAGCAGCTCGAGTCCGACCTGCTCCTCGCCGGGGGTGGACAGGCAGAAGTCGAGGGCGACGCGGATGTTGTCGTGCTCCTGGCGCATCCGCGTGTACCAGTGGACCTGGCGCGGTCCCGACCACGAGTGTTCGCTGCGCTCGGCGAGCTGAAGGTAGTAGTCGCGGTGGCGGCGACGCAGGTCCTGCGTCTCGCCGAGCTTGTCCAGCCACTCGCCGCCGTACTGCCGCAGCGTGTCGATCAGCCGGTAGCGCTGACCGGCGGGCGTGGGGAAGCTCAGCAGGACCGACTTGTCGACCAGGCCGCCGATCACGTCGAGGATCCGGTCGGAGGGCAGGGCGTCGCCGGCGCAGACGTGCCGGGCCGCCTCCAGCTCGAAGTCGCCGGCGAACACCGACAGCCGCGCCCAGAGCAGCCGCTCGGCCGGTTCGCACAGCTCGTGGCTCCAGCCGATCGCCGCCCGCAGCGTCTGGTGGCGCGGCAGCGCCGTACGGCTGGCTCCGGCGAGCAGGCTGAACCGGTCGGCGAGCAGCGCGAGGATCTGCTCGACCGACAGCGTGCGCAGGCGCACGGCGGCCAGTTCGATGGCCAGCGGGATCCCGTCGAGGCGGCGGCACAGCTCGGTGACGGCCGTGATGTTGTCCTCGTCCACCGCGAAGTCGGGCACGACGGCGGAGGCCCGAGCGCCGAACAGCTCGACGGCCTCGTTGGTGAACGGGTTGTCCGAGGGGTTGTCGCCGGGCACGGTCAGCGGCGGCACGGAGGCCGTGTACTCGCCCGGCGCGTTGAGCGACCGCCGGCTCGTCGCGAGGATGCGCAGGTTCGGCGCCGTGTCGAGCAGTTTCTGGGTGAGATGGGCGCACGCGTCGACCAGGTGCTCGCAGGTGTCCAGGATGAGCAGGAGCTCCCGTTCGGCCAGCCATTCGGCGAGGGTGTCCGCCCCTTCGCGCGGAGACTGGTCGGCGATGCCCAGCGCGGCCGTGATCGTGTGATAGAGCATTCCGGGGTCCTGCAGCCGGGCCAGCTCGACGTACCAGACGCCGTGCCTGTACCGCTGTCGCACCTGGTGCGCGAGACGCAGCGCGGTGCGCGACTTGCCGACCCCGCCGATGCCCGTCACGGTGATCAGCCGGTGCTCCTGCAGTCTCTGTCGCAGCGACGCGAGCAGGCGCGTCCGCCCGACGAAGCTGGTCAGCTCCACGGGCAGGTTGCCCTCTTGCCGCCATCCTGCTGGCGTTGCCATGCCGCCTCACGGGGGGTTCGTCCGGCGTGCTCCCTGCTCCCGCATCGTACCTTTGCGTGCGGTTGGCTGTCCGGTGGTACGGGCGTGACGTTTGCCCGGCGTTGGGACGGGGTGATCTCCCCTCGGGGCAAGGAGTCCCAACCCGTCGCACGGCCGTGGCCCCGGTTCCCCGGCCGCCTGGGAACTCCCCGGCTCCGCGGCTTTCCGGAACTCCACGGCTCCCCGGCAGCGTGGTTCCCGCGGCTTCCCGGCAGCGTGCTCGCGGCCCCCCGGCGTTCGCGGCTTCCCGGTGTTCGCGGCTTCCCGGTGTTCGCGGCTCCGGGCGCGTAGCCGGTAGCATTGCGCGCGTGAGTGTGCAGCATCCGGATGACATGCGTCCGGTGGACCTCTTCGACGAGGGGCTGCCGGTGCTGCCTGACCAGACAAGCGACGACACCGACCTCGGATGGGGCGAGTGGCGCTCCGGCTCCGACGACTCCCACCTGCTGGAGGAACGCCCGCCGCACTGGGGCTAGAACCGGCGCCGGACCAGCACGGGCTAGCACCGCACCGCCAGCTCGAACCAGACGGCCTTCCCCCTGCTCGTCGCGCATACGCCCCAGGAGCGGGACAGGGATTCGACGATCAGCAGCCCCCGGCCGCTCTCCTCCTCGTCCGGTGACGTGTCGCGGATCCGCACCGGAACGCGGGCCTCGTCCTCGACCTCGCACCGCAGGACACCGCCCTGCAGCAGGAGCGTGAGGACGGGTTCCCCCCGCCCGTGCCGCAGGACGTTGGCGATCAGCTCGCTGACGAGCAGTTCCGCCACCTCGGGCGTCTCGCCGTCCACACTGCCCGCCCAGTCCCGCAGGGTGGCGCGGACGAGGCGGCGCGCCCGGCTCGTGGAGGACGGGGCGATGGGGAGGACCCAGGAGGCGCGGCGCACGTCCGGCACACCGTCTTCGGCTGTGTCGGCCGTGTCGGCTGTGTCGGCGGCGTCGTCCGGGGACGCCGAGTGCCGTTCTCCCGGCATGGCGCCGTCCGGCCGCCGCCTCAGGGGGATGAGCGCGGCCATGTCCGTCGAGTCACGCGGCCCGCGCACAGCAGGCCCGGTGCGGGAGAAGGCTCCGGCCGTCGGGAAGCAGCTCGCCGGTGTCCTCGAACACCACGACACCGTTGCAGAGCAGCCCCCATCCCTGCTCGGGGTGGAAGGCCACGAGACGGGCGGCCTCGTGGTCGGGGGCGTACGCGGACGGACAGGGCGGGGTGTGCGGGCACATGCGTGTCACCTCGATCCTTCAACAGGCGGTGGGCAGTTCACGAAGAGCCGGTTCGGGCCGGGTGACCACGCGCAGCAGACGGCCGAGTGCGGTGTTGACGACGAGAGGCCGTTCGAGCATGAGGTTGTGGCCGGTCTTCGGCAGCACCACGAGGCGGGCCGAGGACAGGGCGCCCGCGATCGCCTCGCTGTGCCCGACCGGCGTGACGAGATCGTCGCGGCCGACCATGACCAGGATGGGGATCTCCCGCAGCGCCGCGAGCGCGGCGAACCCGTCGTACGCCATCAGGGCCGGGTAGTAGTCCCGGAACACCTGCGCCGGGGCGGAGCAGATGACCCGGACCGCGGCCTCCCGTACGCTCGACGGCACCTGCGAGGCGTAGGAGTAGCGCCGCACCAGCAGCTGCACGAGCTCGTCCACGGCAGGTCGCCCAGAGCGGGCCGGGTCGTCGCCGAGCAGCCTGAGCAGCGCGGGCACCAGCGGCCGCAGCAGCCTCGCGCCGCACGTGGGAAGGCCCAGCGTCACGCCGCCCAGCCCGCCCGCCGAGGTCGCCAGCAGCGCGACACCCGCGATGCGCCGGCCGAACAGCTCAGGGTGGGCCTGCGCCAACGCCATGATCGCCATGCCGCCCATGGAATGCCCCACCAGGATCACCGGTCCCGCCGGGACGACCTCGACGAGGATCCGGCAGAGATCGCGGCCGAGCTGCGCGACGGTGGCCGATCCCGCGGAGCCCCGGCCCGACCGGTTGTGACCACGCTGGTCGTACGTCACCACACGGGCCCGGCCGGCGAAGAACGTCCGCTGGTTCTCCCAGCACTCCAGGCACGACGACAGCCCGTGGCAGAACACCAGGGTCGTCTCGGCGTCGGCGGGACCGTCCACCGTGACGTACAGCTCCACTCCGTCGTCGGCCACGACGATCCGGGACGAGCCGGCGGCCCGGTCCGGGTCCGCGGCGCGCCCGGCCCGCATTGGGGCGGCCGAGCGTCGGCCGGTGGCCTCGCCTGTCCCTGCCTGGCCGGTGCCTGCCTGGCCGGTGCCTGCCTCGCCACTGCGTGCCTGGCCGGTCCCTGCCTCGCCACTCCGTGCCTGGCCGGTCCACACCTGGCCGGTCCACACCTGGCCGGTCCACACCTGGCCGGTCCACGGCTCGTGGCGGTCGGTCAGCATCGCCGCCTCCTTCCCGGCCTCGGGTGATCTCACCCGCGCGCGGTCGTTCGCTGGCACCTCCCACGATGGCCCTTCCGGGAGGCCCCCGTCTGCGCTGGCAGCCCCCATCCGATGGGCGTGCCCGCGGCACCTCGGTGTAGCAGCTAGCTGCAATGACGCGGGTGCGCTCCGATGTCACTCTGAAGACGTGCCCCTGCGGTGTCTGATCGCGGACGACAGCGACCACTTTAAAAAGGCCGCCCGCCTGTTCCTGGAGGCGGAGGGCGTCGCAGTCGTGGGCGTCGCGTCCACGATCGCCGAAGCGCTCGGCCGGGTCGGCGAGCTCCGGCCGGACGTCGTGCTGGTCGACATCGACCTGGGCGCGGAGAGCGGGTTCGACCTGGCCCGGCGACTGTACGACGAGGGCGGGGGGGAACCGCCGCCGATCATCCTGATCTCGACGCACGACGAGCAGGACTTCGCCGAGCTGATCGCGACCAGCCCGGCCGTCGCCTTCCTGCCGAAACCGCGCCTGTCGAAACAGGCCATCGACGAGATCCTGCGGGGCGCGGACGCCTGAACCGGTCGCGCGGGCAACATCGGAACGGTCTCAACAGGCGTCCCTCATAGGCGTCCCTCATAGGCGTCCCTCAGCGGGTGTACTTCCGCGGGGCGTCCCTCAGCGGGTCCTTCAGCGGGCGTCCTTCAGCGGGCGTCGAGGAACGCGAGCACCGCGAGCACGCGGCGATGGTCGTCCTCCGTCTCCGGCAGCCGCAGCCTCGACATGATGCTGCGCACGTGCTTTTCGACCGTGCCCTCCGTGATCCAGAGCTTGTGCGCGATTCCGGCGTTCGAGCGGCCCTCCGCCATGAGGGAGAGCACCTCGCGCTCACGCTGGGTGAGCAGCTCCAGCGGATCCTGCCGTCGGCGGGTGCTGAACAGCTCGGCCACAAGGCTGGGGTCCACGACCGATCCGCCGTGGACGATGCGTTCGAGCGTCTCCACGAAGTCGGACACCGCGGTCACCCGGCTCTTGAGCAGGTAGCCGACCCGGTGCCCGGTGGCGAGCAACTCCATCGCCTGATCGACCTCGACGTGCGCCGACAGCAGCAGGATGCCCACCTCGGGGAGCTCCGTGCGGATGACCTTGGCCGCCTCGACGCCCTCCGTCGCGTGCCCGGGAGGCATCCGGATGTCGACGACAGCCAGGTCGGGACGGTGTTCCCGCACGAGGGCGAGCAGTTCGGCCGCGTTCCCCGCCTGGCCGGCGACCTCGAACCCCGAGCGCTCCAGCAGGCTGGCCAGCCCCTCACGCAGCAGGATGTCGTCGTCCGCCAGCACCACTCGGGTCGGAGTCTCGTTCACCGCTCTTGCCGCCTTCGTAGCATGCCGGTCCGGCGCGGCGGGCGACGGCGTTGACCTGGGCTTTCCCCCGTACCTCTACCGGTCCTGTGAGAGTAGTGTGGCCTTGTGCGCGCGCGGTTGCTGTCGTTGCTGCTACGCGCGGGCCGCCCGCCCCTCCTGTGGGGCATCCTGACGGGCGCCGCATGCGTAGCAGCCGAGACGTTCATAGCCTTTGCACTGGCGCAGGTGGCGCCCCGCAACGCCCTGCACGCAGTCTATCTGGTCGGCGTTCTCGTGGTCGCGTTCCTCTGGGGCATGAGACTCGGCGTGATCACCGCCCTGGCCAGCGCCCTGGTCTACGACTTCTTCCAGGTCCCGCCCGTCCACGTGGTCAGCATCTTCAGCACGTGGACATGGGTGCCGCTGGTGATCTTCCTGGTCGTCGGGCTGCTGGTCAGCGCCGCCGCCGCGCTGATGCGAACGTTGGTCGTCGAGGCGGAGGAACGCCGCCGCGAGGCCGACCTCAGCGCCAGGACGGCCCGCCTCCTCCTGCGTGCCGAACACCTGCGCGCGGCGCTGCCGGTCGTGGCCCGGCGCCTGGCGCAGGGACTCGGCCTGCCGTATTTGGATATCGCCCTCGGGCCGGTCGGCGATGACCCGCGGCACTGCACTCTGCCGCTGACCGACGACGGCGCCCGGATCGGCACGCTCGTCATGCCCGCCGGCCTGCCGGCGGGCATGACGCGCCGCCTGCGGGAGCGCGTGGTGCCCTCGCTGGAAGCGGTGCTGATGGCGGCGCGCGACCGCGAGGCCATCAGCACCGCCCTGGCGGCGAGCAGGGACGAGCTCGCCAGGATCGCCGATGAGCAGGCCGCCCTGCGGCGGGTCGCCACGTCGGTCGCTCGCGGGGTCTCGCCGACGGAGATCTTCGGCGTGGTCGCTCGTGAGATGGGTCTGATCGTGAAGGCGGACCACACGGCGATCGAACGCTACGAGCCAGACCGGACCGTCGTCCTGATGAGCTCCTGGAGTGCGTCGAGCGGCGGATCACCGTCGCCGGTGGGCTCACGCCGGCGCCTCAGAGAGGAAGGCCTGTCCGCCCTCGTCCTGCGGACGGGACAGCCGGGAAGGATCGCGGCGGACGAGAGCACGGCAGGGGAGCTGGGCAGGTGGGCCAGGGATGAGGAGAACGGCATCGCGGTCGGCAGCCCTATCGCCGTCGGGGGGCGCCTGTGGGGCGTGATGATCGCCTTCTTCAGGGGGCTGGAGCGGCAGCCGGAGGGTGTGGAGGAACGCATGCGGGTCTTCACCGAACTCGTCGTAACGGCGATATCCAACGCCCAGGCCCGTGACGAGCTCGCCGCCTCACGCGCCCGCGTGGTCGCCACCTCGGACGAGACCAGGCACCGGATCGAGCGCGACCTGCACGACGGGGCCCAGCAGCGCCTTGTCTCCCTGGGGTTGGAGCTGCGGACGGCGGAGACCGCCGTGCCGCCCGGACTGCCGGAGCTCAAGGAACAGCTGTCCCACACGGCCGAGGGCCTGATGCTGGTGCTGGAGGACCTGCGCGAGCTGTCGCGCGGCATCCACCCGGCGATCCTGTCCAAGGGCGGGCTCGGGCCCGCTCTGAAGATGCTCGCGCGCCGCTCGGCCGTCCCCGTCGAGCTGGACGTACGGGTCGACGGCCGCCTGCCGGAGCGGGTCGAGGTGGCGGTCTACTACATCGTGTCCGAGTCGCTGACGAACGTGGCCAAGCACGCGCGGGCCTCGACGGTGCGCGTCAAGGTCGACGCGGCGGGCGACGCGGCGACAGTCGCGATCCGCGACGACGGGGTGGGAGGCGCGAATCCGGGCAAGGGGTCCGGTCTCATCGGTCTCATCGACCGGGTCCAGGCGCTCGACGGCACGATCGAGGTCGCCAGCCCGCCCGGCCGGGGCACCACCGTGACGGCGGTCATCCCCGTCGGGAACCGCTGACGGCGCGGCCACGATCTTCTGCCGGTACGCCTGCCGGGAACCGCTGACGGCGCGGCCACGATCTTCTGCCGGTACGCCTGCCGGGAACCGGCGCATCAGGACACGATGTCCCGGCGCCGGAAGCGGCGGAAGGCCAGGGCGACGAGGACCGCCGAGTAGGTCACGGAGATCGCCACGCCCTTCACCATGCCGCTGTAGTCGGGCTCCGGCGCGAGCGCGTCGAGCCACGCGGAGTTCCAGAACGTGGGGAGGAACTCGCGAAGCGAGCCCAGCGCCTCGACCGCCTGCAGGATGCTGCTGACGATCACCAGGCCGACCCCGCCGCCGACCGCGCCGAGCGGGGAGTCGGTGCCGACCGACAGCAGGAAGGCGACCGCGGCGACCACGAGCTGGCTGACGAGGGCATAGCCGATGACGACGGCGAATTTGGGCAGTACGTCGGCGGCGGGGATCACCTCGCCGGTCCCTGGCACGGTGATGTCGTTCCATCCGAAGGCCAGCGTGCCGGCGAGCAGGGCCATCAGCGGAAGCACCGTCACCGCGGCGGCCGAATAGGCCAGCGCCACCACCAGCTTCTGGCGCAGCAGCCGGTCGCGGGGAACCGGAGCGGCGAGCAGGTAGCGCAGCGACGACCAGCTCGCCTCGCTGGCCACCGTGTCACCGCAGAACAGCGCCACGGCGACGACCAGCAGGAAGTTGGCCGACACCGACAGGGCGAACGCGGCGAAGTTGAGCCCGCCCGCCGTGGCCAGATCCGACAGCCGCAGACTGCCCTGCCCCCGCCCGGCCGGCCCGAACTGGAACGCCACCACGAGCACCCACGGCAGGGCGAGCAGCACGGCGAACATCGCCATGGTCCGGCGCCGCCGCAGCTGCCGCACGAACTCCACCCGCAGCGGCAGCGTGCGTCCCGGAGCGTAACCGGGCGCCCGGCCCCTGGCGGCGTCACCAGGCGTGCCCGGCTCGTCCTGGCCGACCGGCGTGGCCTGCCCGCCGTCGTGGATGTGCCCGGTCAGGTCCGGGGCCGGTCGCTTCGCCGGGCTCAACGGCTGTCTCCGATCAGGTCGAGGAACACGTCCTCCAGGCGGGGGCCGGCGCCGTTGGCGGCCGGCGCGGTGGCGAGCAGGTCGCCGACCGGCCCGGCCGACACCAGACGCCCGCGGTGCATGACGACCACGTGGGTGCAGGCCTGCTCGACCTCGGCGAGCATGTGGCTGGAGACGATGACGGTGCGCCCCCGCTCGGCGTACGCCTTGAGCACCCGGCGCATCTCGGCGATCTGCGGCGGGTCGAGGCCGTTGGTCGGCTCGTCCAGCACGAGCAGGTCGGGAAGGCCGAGCATGGCCTGCGCGATGGCGAGGCGCTGGCGCATGCCCTGGGAGTAGGTGCGCACCGCGCGCTCCAGGGCCCCGCCGAGCCCGGCGATCTCCAGCGCCTCCTCCATGTGGGCGTCCTGCGGCGGTCGCCCCGTGGCCTGCCAGTACAGCTCCAGGTTGGCCCGGCCGGACAGGTGCGGCAGGAACCCCGGCCCCTCGACGAAGGACCCGAGCCGCGACAACACCGGAGCCCCCGGCCGCACACGGCTGCCGAAGATCCGGATCTCGCCCTCGTCGGGGTGGATGAGACCCATCAGCATGCGCATGGTGGTGGTCTTGCCCGCTCCGTTCGGCCCGAGCAGGCCGAGCACCTGGCCCTTCTCGACCCGGAACGACAGACCGTCGACCGCCTTCTCGCCGTTGCGGTAGCGCTTGCCCAGCCCGCTGATGACCAAGGGCACATCGGCCGACTCGGGGTCCACCGCCGGGTCGCCCGCGTCCCTGCCGCGCCTGGCCCCGCCGGTCAGCAGGAGCACGATCGCGACCACGATCGCGGCGAGCGGCATGGCCCACGTCCACCATGCCGGGCCGGTGGCGGGCGTCCGCAGCGCCGCGTCCCCGGGCAGCTCCAGCGTGGGGGACTCCAGCGCGACCCGGTAGACGGCGGGGGCCGCGGGCGTCGCGTAGCCGAGATCGGTGGTCGACACGACCAGCCGCATCCTGTGCCCGGCGTCGAAGCGCCTGTCGATGGCCGGAAGCGTCACGGTGACCGGCGTGCCCGCCTCGCTCGCGGTGACCCGCAGCGGAGAGACGAGGCTCGACGGGAGCACCGGAAGCGACCCTCCGGAGACGTCGTAGAGCTTGGCGAACAGCGTGGCCTCACCCGTGCCGAACACCCTGATCGTGACGGTCGGGCTGCCGGTGACCTGCGCGGGCCTGGACAGCGGGGCGGACTCGAAGGCGGCCGCCTGGCCCGGCATGTCCAGCGCGATCGACGCGCCGCCGCCGTTTCCGCCGAGCAGTCCGCCGAGGCCGGGAACCGCCGAGATCGACGACGGCGACCCGCCCGCCGGGTTGGCGATCGGCTGCTGGGGGCCGTCGAGCGCGACCGTGGTGCGCTCCCCGCCCGGCAGCCCGGGGTAGCGGTCGGCGGTGGCGTGCAGGAGCACGGGCCGGCGCGTGCCCGGGTCCCGGCCGCCGTCCCTGGTCACGGTGAACGCGGCCGGGTCGTCCTCGCCGGCGGAGGACCCCTTGAGGTAGCGGTCGAACCAGCCGGTCGTACGGTCCGACAGCCAGTCCGCCTCGCCGTCGCCGCCGTCGTGGCCGCCGTTGAACCAGGCGACATCGACCGGAGCGCCGGTGGCGGCGATGGCCCGGGCGTTGGCGTCGGCGTGTGAGAGCGGGAACAGCGAGTCGCGCTGGCCCTGGATCAGCAGCGTGGGCACCTTGATCCGGCCGGGCACCGAGATCGGGCTCGACCGCCGCAGGAGGTCGACCGCGTCCTTGGTGGCCCGGCCGGTTTCGGCCACCTTCTGGTACATCTCGCAGATCTGCGGCAGGAACCGTCCGCACTGGACCTGCTCCGTTCCGGGGATCCGCCCGGTCTGCCCGCCCTTGGAGGCGTCGCCGCCAGAGCCCGCGGCCGCGCCGGTGAGGCCGGCCAGGCCGCCCGCGCCGAGGCCGCCGTCCGGGGCCAGGCGATCGGCGGCGGAGCTGAAGAAGATGCCGGCCCACATCTTCTTGAAGACACCGTTGAGCGGGCCCTTGCCCGAGGCGTCGGGGAAGAGCGCGTCGGCGAGGTCGTACCAGGTGATCTGGGGGACGATCGCGTCGACCCGGCTGTCGTAGGCTGCGGCCATCAGCGCGATCGCCCCGCCGTACGAGCCGCCGGCGATCCCGACGCGCGGGTCGCCCGGCGCGTCGAGCCGCACTTCGGGGCGCTCGGCCAGCCAGTCGATCAGCTCCCGCACGTCCTTGACCTCGTAGTCGGGGGAGTTGAGCGCGATCTGCCCGGTCGAGCGGCCGAACCCGCGGGCCGACCAGGTCAGCACGGCGTAGCCCTGCTCGGCGAGCCGTGTCGCCTGATCGCGCATGCTCTCCTTGCTGCCGCCGAATCCGTGGGCGAGCAGCACGGCCGGAGCCCGGCCGCCGGAGGCCGGGGGATAGAAGGTGGCGTCGAGATCGACGTGCTGGTCGCCGGCCGGTCCGTCCACGACGGGGATGACCAGGTCACGTCCCTTCACCACGGGGCCGGAGGGCCACAGAGCCCACGCCACGCCTCCGGCCATCAGGATGACCAGCGTGACTACGATCGCGAGGGCACGCCGCCCACCCGGAAACGCCATGTCGCGATGCTACTTGTCTCTGCTGAGAGACCGCTGAGGAGCCGCCGCGCCTGTGGATAACCGTCGCGTCGGAGGGCGCCGACCTGGTCCACGCACGAATCGTGATGATGCATCGGGGTAAACCCCGATTGCGCCCCACCATAGGGAACGGCATCATTTCGCGCGTGAATGGAACGCCGCTCAAGCAGATCCCCGCTCGCCTGATCGAGTGGGCTCTTCCGTACTGGACGCGGGGGGAGGCGGGCAGGCAGACGCCGCAGGACCTTTTCCGGGTGCTCTACCTGGGCTGGCTCGCGGCGTTCGTCCTCAAGGTGCTCGGGTCGAGCTGGGACGTCTCGTGGCACTTCAAGTGGCTGCGCGACGACCTGGCCCCGCCGCACCTGCTCAACACGGTCGGCACGGTGATCGCCGTGGCGCTGACCATCGTGCACTGGTACACCGGCTACGGCGTGGACCGCACGTCCTCCCGCCTGATCGTGTGGGGCACCGGGGTCTTCCTCATCGCGATCCCGCTCGACCTGATCAACCACCGGGTCAACGGGATCGACATCACCGCGTGGAGCCCCTCTCACGCGCTGCTGTACATCGGCACCGCACTGATGCTCGTCGGCGTGACCCGCGGCTGGTACCTCGGCTCGGGCCGTTACGCCGAGATCACCCGCGGCCGGCGCGCGCTGGTGCTGGGCGGCCTGTTCGCGTTCCTCCTGGAGAACGTGCACTTCCCCGAGCTGCAGCAGGAGTACGGCGTGCTGGAGCTGGCCTCCTGGGATCGCGGGCAGCCGTACGCCGAGCCGACGCTGCTCGAGTTCGCGGCCAACCAGATGGGCCAGGCCGTCGACCGCGCCATGGTGCTCAAGTTCTCGCTGCCGATCCCCGACGTCGTCTACGCCCTGTACGCGGGCGTCGCGGGCGTCGCGGGCGTCGCGGTCCTGATCTTCGCCCGCGTCATGGTCGGCCGCCGCTACACCGCCACCGCGATCGCCGGGGCGTATGTGGCCTACCGGTGCCTGATCTGGCCGCTGCTCGTCGGCGGCGGCTTCCCGCCGTCGGCCGTCCCGTTCTTCCTCCTGCTCGCCGGACTCGCCGTCGACCTGGCATTCCTGGTGCCGATCAAGCAACTGCGGCCGCTCATGGGCGCGGTGCTCGCCACCGCAGGGGTGTACGGAGGGCTGCTGGCGCAGGACCGGGTGCTCGAAGCCCCGCCGTACGCGCCGCAGGCCTGGCCGGTGGCGCTCGCCGCGCTGGTCGTCGTGTGGTACGCGGTGGAGTGGTTCACCGGCCGCAGGGGGCTGACGGCCGCCGCCGCGGAGGACAGGATCGCCATGGAGACACGGACCGCGGAGACGGAGGGCACGGCCGAGCACGGCACGTCGCGCGACGCCGGCTCGGATGCTGGGTCTGAGGCGGCGTCTGGGGCGGCGTCTGGGGCGGCGTCCGCGCCCACCGCCGTGTCCGAGGCGGCGTCTGGGGCGGGGTCCGAGACGGGGTCCGGGGCGGCGTCCGAGGTGACCCCCGCGCCCGCCGCCGTGTCCAAGCCGAGGCCCTGACGGCCCATACCCGCGCGCACACGCCTGTCCTGAGCCGCCCCCCGCCGGGGGCGGCTCTCGGCGTCTCGGAGGCGGACCGGGCCGGGCTGGGCCGTGGGTCAGGCGACTGGGGTCTTGGTCAGGCGACCGGGGTCTTGGTCAGTGCGACCGCGACGCCGTACGCGAGGCCCATCACGGTGAGTTCCAGGGCCGCCCAGGCGGCGAACGCGGCCGGGGCCTGACGCGTGACCGCCGGCAGCAGCCGCCAGCGGATGTTGCCCCCCAGCAGCGCGATCACTCCGGTGAACACGGCCTTGGCGACCACGAGCCGGCCGTACCCGGTCGTGAACAGCGACGCGGGAAAGCTCTCGCCGGGCGCGAGCAGCAGCTCCACCAGGCCGTTGAAGATTCCGGACAGCCCCACGACGACCAGCGCGTACGTCGCCAGCCGGGAGAACCGGGGCAGCGTGCGCGCGAGCAGGTCGCGATGACGCGGCAGCAGGACGGCGAGCGCGACCAGGCCGCCCACCCAGGCGCAGGCCCCGATGACGTGCAGCTCCATCGAGACCATGCTGAGGTCGTGCCAGTACCAGTTCGAGGCGTGGCCGGTGACCGGGAGCGGCAGCAGTCCGAACCCGGCGACGAGCACCCGCAGCTCGGCCGGCACCTTCTCGCCGAACCGGACCGCCAGCATCCCCACGGCGGCGCTGGCCAGGGCGCACGACGCGCTCACGATCATGCCCTGCCCCGCGCCGATGCCGTCGACGTACGCCGCGACGTCCGGAAACGCGCCCGGGGTGACCTCGGCGGCGCTGAGGACGGCCGACACCAGCGCCGCCGCGCACCAGACCAGTGAGAACATCACGGCCCAGTGCCGGGCTCTGGCGGCGATCGGCTCGGTCCGGTCCGGGTCGTCGAAGCCGAGGAGCTTGGGGAGCAGGCTGAGACCGATGGTCGCGGTGGCGGCCAGGTCGAGCACGAGCCGGACGACCGGCAGTCCGTACTCCACGATCGTGCCCGGCATGGGAAGCCCGGGCACCGTCGCGGGCAGCGTGAGCCAGGTCGCGATCACGACCGCGAGCAGGGCGGCGGCGGTCAGCCCCGCCACCGGGATCCGGGCGCGGGCGTGCTCGGACCCCGAGCCGGAGCGGCCCGCCGAGACGCGTGGTTCCGAGGTCGTGGTCACGCGGCGCCGCCCGAGGCGGTGGAGGTTCCTGCGCCGGTCCCGGCGGTGGTGGAGCGTTCGGTCGCCGTGCCTTCGGCGGGGGAGTCCGCCTCCGGGGGAGCCGGTGGCGGCCCCTCGCGCAGGCGCCGGTCGTGTCGCACGAGCACGCGGGCGCACAGCGCCAGCAGAGCGGCGGTGATGGCCAGCAGCCCCCAGACCCAGCTTCCGCCGCCCTGACCGGCCGTCCCCACGCCGGTCGTCGAAGCGCCGGGGTTCGCCGTGCCGGGGTTCGCTGTGCCGGGGTTCGCTGTGCCGGGGTTCGCCGCGCCGGGCGCGGGGGTGGCCGTCGGGGCGGCGATCGCCCCGGCCGCCGCGCCCCCGCCGGTCACGGTGAATCTCACCGCGCCGGTGACCGGGTGGCCGTCGTTCGACACGATCCGGTAGCCGATCGCGTACGCACCCGCGGGGGTGCCCGTCCGTACGCCGATGGAGACCTTCCCGCCGTCCACCGTGATCTCGCCCTGCTCGTAGTGGGCGCCGTCCGGCCCGGTGACGGCGAGCCGCGCGAAGTCGCGGCGTACGGCCTGGTCGAAGGTGAGCGTCACGGAGGCGGGCATGGCGCTGAGGACCGCGCCGTCCTTGGGGTCGCTGGCGACGAGCACGTCGTGGGCCCGCGCGGGCGTCGCGACCAGCATCACCGAGAGAAGGGCCAGCAGCGGCACGGCGAGCATCCGCAGACGGCCACGTGGCACGGCAAACAACCGTAAACGGCCACGCGGCACGGCAAACAACCGTAAACGGCCACGCGGCACGGCGAGCATCCGCAGACGGCCACGCGGCACGGCGAGCAGCCGTGAACGGTCACGTGCCACGGCGGTGATCCGTTGACGGTCATGTGGCACGGCGGGCATCCGTGGCCGGTTATACGGCGGGACGGTGCGCGCGGCCGCCGAGGACGGGGCGGTCCGTCCGGTTGTTCGCCGGCCTCCCCGCGTGGTCGGGGCGTCGTTGCACATCCGGGCGACCTGCTCCACCTGCCTTGCCTTCCTTTTGCCGGCGCCGACCCAGCCATGGTCCCATTGATCGCGCCCCGCGCATGCCGCGCGGCCGGCCGGCGACGGTTGCGGACGGTGCCGTGGTGATCGGTTCCGGTGATCTGCCGGGCGGCGTACGCATTCTGCTGATTGGGTGGACTGCGGGCCGAATCCGGCATGACGCCACCGCGCGAAGGAGGGCGCATTGACCCCCCAGCCGACCGTAGGCGGATCCGAGTGGAGTGAGGCGCACGCACGGCGCTCGCCGTGGCCGACGATCATCGTCATCTACCTCGCCGGCGTCGTGGCGGCGATGAGCTACGGCAAGTTCGCCGCGGTCGGGCCGTCCATGGCCGACGAGCTCGGGCTGTCGCTGTCGCAACTGGGCTGGGCGATCTCGGCGGTGGTCGGGGTGGGCGCGGTCGCCGGGCTGCCCGCCGGCTATCTGGTCCGCCGGTCCGGTGCGGGCAGGTCGCTCGTCGCCGGCCTGGCGCTGCTGGTGGCGGCGAGCGCGCTGAGCGCGGCAGCGGGGAGCTTCGCCTGGTTGCTGGCCGCCCGCGTCGCCGAGGGCGTCGGCTATCTCGTGGTCACCATCGCCTGTCCGGCGCTGATCCTCCACCTCGCCGAGGAACGGGATCGGGGGGTCGCCCTGTCGGCGTGGGCGACGTTCGTCCCGGTGGGCATCGGCGTGAGCACCCTCGTGGGCGGCGCCGCCGGCGAGGCCCTCGGCTGGCGCGGCTGGGTGCTGACGATCGCGGGGCTGACGCTGCTGATGACGGTGGCCGTCCGGGTGCGGCTGCCGCGGACGTCCGCCTCCGGCGCGGTCGCCGGGCCCGTGCCCGGTGTGCGGGCGCTTGCGTGGCCCGCGCTGCTCACCGTGTGTTTCTGCCTGATGGTGCTGGTGACGATGCCGGTGGTCGTGCTGCTGCCCACGCTCCTGATCGACGAGCACGCGAGCTCCGCCGGCGCCGCGGGGGCCCTGACCTCCGTGATCTCGTTCGCCGGTGTTCTCGGCGGGTTGTCGGTGGGCGTCCTGCTCCGGCGGGCTGTGCCGCTCGCCGTGCTCGCCGTGTCAGG
This sequence comes from Microbispora bryophytorum, assembly GCF_043197435.1. Taxonomy (NCBI): domain Bacteria; kingdom Bacillati; phylum Actinomycetota; class Actinomycetes; order Streptosporangiales; family Streptosporangiaceae; genus Microbispora; species Microbispora bryophytorum. Next base: position 321,915 of record NZ_JBICTF010000003.1, read on the forward strand.
GCTGGTGGTCGTGCCGGCCGCCTGGCTCGTCTACGGCGCCGGCGGTCCGCTGGCCGCCGCGGTGACCGGCGCGGGGATCGTCTCCCTGGAGAACGGGGTTCTGGGCGCCTTCGCCTTCGCCACCCTTCCCTTCGCACTGGAGCGACTCGACCACGCCGACGTGGGCACCGGGATGGTGGCCCAGATGGGCAGCGTGGGCGCGCTCCTCGGCCCCCCGCTGTTCGGCCTCGTCGCCGGGGCCTCCGGATTCGGTGCCGTCGTGCCGGTCATCGCCGCCGGCATGCTGGTCTCGGTCGGCGGGCTGCTGCTGGTGAGCAGGAACGTCGCCCGCCGCTCCCGGGGCCTGAGCGCGGACGGATGAGCCCGCCGGTGCGTCGTGCGGCCGACGCGGCGATCTTTCACCCGGCGGTCAAGGCCGGCTTGATCAAGTAAGCAGCCAGCCGTACAGCCAGGCGAGGAACGCGAGGCCGGTCAGGACGGGGACGATCCGGGCGGCGGCGGCGTTCAGCCGGAACGCCTCGACGATCGACAGCCCGGTGGAGACCAGGGCCAGCAGGCCATACCAGGCCAGGGCGTGCGGCACCCCGATCGCGAGCGTGGTCCAGTCCTGGATCGCCGACAGGCTGAGGGCCGACAGCGCGCACAGCGCGACGCCCGCCAGGCCCGCGATCGCGCTTAGCCCGCCGCGCCTGCGCAGCAGGGAGATCAGCCCCGCGACGAGCTGGACGGCCGAGACGAGCAGGAAGGCCGCGGGGACGGCCAGCGGGATCGGCGACTGGGACAGCCGGTAGGCCGACGAGGTGAGCAGCAGGCCGCCCGGACGCACGATGGGGTACGGCGCGGCGCCGGGGTCGCACGCGCGGGCCGTCGCGGCCGGGTCGTCGAGGAACGCGGCGATCGTCTGGCGGCTGCAGGCGCTCGACAGGAAGACGGCGTGCCCGACCCCGGCGAACTCGGCGAATTTGGCGCCCGGCACGGCCGACACCGCCTGCCGCGCGTCCTCCGGCGGGGTGGTGGGGTCGTACTGGCCGCCGAGGACCAGGATCGGCGGCGTCGCCCCCTCAGACGACTCCTCTTCCGACGTCGCCCCGTCGGACGTCGCCCCGTCGGACGTCGCCCCGTCGGACGTCGCACCATCGGACGTCGCCTCCTTCGACGACGCCCCCTCGATCGACGTGCCGTCCGACGAGGCCGTGGTGACCGACGCGCCCGGGGCCAGCAGGTCGGGCTCGGGCCGCGCGGCGGGCAGATCCCAGGCGTCGCAGACCGCCGCGTCGACGACGCCCGTGAACAGCCTGGGGCTCCGCGAGTCGGGGAAGGAGTTGTACGGCGTCTGGTCCTGGCACTGGACGGCGTAGTACAGACCCCACTCGTGTGAGGTCAGCCCGTCGCCGGCGGCGTCAACCAGGGGTTGCAGCAGTTCGGTGCGCCCGGAGGCCAGCCCGTCCACGAGGGCCGGCACGATCGGGATCACGTCGGTCTCGTGCAGCGCCTCGCCGAGGATCGTCGCCGCGTCGTCCCCGTTGAGCTGCACCGTCAGTCGCTGGCGGGTGAGCGGGTCCCTGGTCTCGTACGCCGCGGGGTGCGCGTTGAGCGCCTTCACCATGGCGTCGAACCGCGCGGCGATCCCCAGCTTGGTCATCGTCGCCGTGAGCGCGGCGGACGACTCGTCGTACCAGCGGGCGCCCGCGGGAAGCAGCGAGTCGAGCACGACCCCGCGGGTGCCCAGCGGGTCGCGCGCCGCCGCCAGCAGCATCGGGCGGGTGGAGTAGCTGACGCCGAACAAATACCACCGCTGGTAGCCGAGCGCGGCCCGCAGGTCCACGATGTCGGACGCGATCTCGGCGGTCCGGTAGCCGCGCAGGTCGACGTGCTCGCCCTCAAGGCGCGACTGGCAGGCCAGCGCCTGCCGGACGAGCGGGGCGGTCTCGGCCGACGCGGGCCCGGGCGTGCGCAAGGTGTCCACGACCCCCCGGACGATCTCGGGGCAGCTCAGTCTGGGCTCGGAGTAGCGCCCGCCGCGCTGTTCGAGGACGACCACGTCGCGGCCGGGGAACATCTGGGAGAGGAACCCGGTGAGCTGGAGCGAGGCCGACCCCGGCCCGCCGCTCATGTAGACGACCGGGTCGGCCGCCTGTGCTGAGGCTTGCGGCGCCCGGTGCACGGCGTAGCCGACCTTGATGGTCCTGCTGTTGGGGACGTCACGCCGCTCGGGAGCCAGGAGGTAACCACAGGTCGTGCCGGACGGCACGGCGACCGGGCAGGGATGCTCCTCGACAGGTGGCCCTTCCGCCACCCCGGCCGCCCGCCTGCCGGGAACCGCCGACGCCGGGGCGGCCATCTCGTGCTCCGCCCCCCGCGCCGTCCCGGCCTGCGCCGTTCCGCCCCGCGCCGTCTCACCAAGCACGGTGCCGGACCAGACAGTGCCGGCCCAGCCGGCCCGCACCGTTTCGGCCCGCACCGTTTCGGCCCCATGGCGGGCCGGCGCCGCGAGGGCCGCCGTCCCGGAACCTCCCAGAAGCATGAGCGCCGCGGCGAATGCCGTGACGGCCGCTCCACGCGAACTCCGCAACCGTCAGCCCCGTCCCGCGAACCCGGCGATATCCGCAGAAACCTTAGCGTGTTCGTCGGTCATCCCGCCCCCATTCGTCCACGCGCTCCCATTTTGGACGATCATGAGGCGGTTCCGGTTTCACCGAGGCCGTGCGGTGCTCTCCCGGACCACCAGGTCGGTGGACAGCTCGACGCGGCGCGCCTCGGTGTTCTCGCCCCGGCCCATGGCCAGCACCATCCGCGCGGCCAGCGCGGCCATCTCCTCCAGGGGCTGGCGCACGGTGGTCAGCGGCGGCCACGCGGACCTGGACAGCGGCAGGTCGTCGAAGCCGACCACGCTGAGGTCCTCGGGCACCCGCAGGCCCCGCTGCCGGGCCGCCTCGAACACGCCGAACGCCTGCATGTCGCTGCCGGCGAAGATGGCGGTCGGGGGCTTGTCCAGCGAGAGCAGCGCGTGGCCGGCGTCGTGGCCCGAGTTGACCAGGAAGTCGCCGTAGCGGATGAGCTCGGGGTCGATGGACACCCCGGCGGTCTCCAGGGCTGCGCGGTAACCGTCGATCCTGGCCCGGCTGCACAGCATGTCCGGCGGACCGCCGATCATGCCGATCCGGGAGTGACCGAGGTCGAGAAGGTGGCGCGTGGCCGCGAGGCCGCCGTGCCAGTTGGTCGCGCCGACCGACGCCACGCCGGGCGGCGGCTCGCCCTCGGGGTCGACGACGACGAACGGGATCGATCGGGCGCTGAGCTGGCCCTGCTGGCGCACCGAGAGCCGGGAGCTGACGATGATCACACCGTCCGTGCGCCGCGCCGCGATGCGCTCCAGCCAGTCACGGCCGGGACCCGCGTGCGTGTGCAGTACGGAGATCACCACGCTGGCGGCGGCCTCGTGCGCCGCCTGCTCGGCCCCGCGCACCAATTCCATGGCCCACGGGCTCTCGATCTCGGCGAACACCAGGTCCAGTAAACCGACCGGGCCGTCGCCCTGCCCCGTCCTGCGCTGGTATCCGTGCTTCTGCAGGAGGCGCTCCACCCGCTGACGGGTCTCCGGCGCGACCTCGGGACGGCCGTTGATCACCTTGGACACGGTCGGAACGGAGACTCCGGCCTCCTCCGCTATCTGGGCGATGGTCACCCGCCTCTTCACTGGCATGATGCAGATCGTAGCCGAAACTTTCGGGAGACCCGAACCGGTTCCCCCTGATGAGACGCGTGACCGCCGTGATCAAGCCTGGAGCGCCCTTGACGCTCAACCTTAGCTTTACTTATTCTCCGGACCACGAAACATTCGGATGCTAGCCGAAACTTTCAGTACGACTGTCAACAGTGGGTAGCGGAGGAGAAGGCGGGGTCGTCGCTCTCCGGTCACGCCGCCGGTTTCGAGGAGTGAGGAGAATCGATGACGCTGCTGCGCGTGTCAGGATCTCGGCTGGTCGACGAGGCGGGCGAGCCGGTGAGGCTGCGGGGGGTCGGTCTGGGCGGCTGGCTCAACATGGAGAACTTCATCACCGGTTACCCCGCCGACGAGTCCTCGATGCGTGCCGCGGTGCGGGAGGTGCTGGGCGAGGAACGCTACGAGATGTTCTTCGACCGCTTCTTGACCTCGTTCTTTACCGAGGCCGACGCCGACCTCCTGCGGGACGTCGGCGTCAACTGCGTGCGGATCCCGGTGAACTACCGCCACTTCGAGGCGGACGATCGGCCGATGGAGATCGGCGAACGCGGCTTCCGCCATCTCGATCGCGTGATCGGGATGCTGGGCGAGCGCGGCGTCTACAGCGTCATCGACCTGCACGCGCTCCCGGGGGCGCAGAACCAGCACTGGCACTCCGACAATCGCACCCACGTCGCCTCCTTCTGGGAGCACCGGCACTTCCAGGACCGCGCGGTTCACCTGTGGGAGGCGCTGGCCGACCACTACAAGGACAACCCGTGGGTGGCGGGCTACAACCCCATCAACGAGCCGGCCGACCCCAGCGGCCGGGTGGTCGGGCCCTTCTACGACCGTCTGGTCAAGGCGCTGCGCGCGGTGGACCCCGCCCACGTGCTGTTCCTCGACGGCAACACCTACTCCACCGACTTCTCGGTCTTCCACGAGGTCTACGAGAACACGGTGTTCGTCTGCCACGACTACGCGCTGGCCGGGTTCGCCCACGGCGGCCCCTACCCGGGCTTCACCAGGGGCGAGTGGTGCGACCGCGACGAGCTGGAGCGCGCCTTCGCCCGCCGCACCGCCTTCCAGCGGGAGACCGGTACGCCGATCTGGGTCGGCGAGTTCGGGCCCGTCTACACCGGCGACCCCTCGGTGGACGAGCAGCGCTACCAGATCCTGCGCGACCAACTGGAAATCTTCGACGGGTGCGACGCCGGCTGGTCCATCTGGACCTACAAGGACGTCGGCCTGCAGGGCCTGGTCTGCGCGGGCGGCTCCTTCATGGAGCGGTTCGGGCCGTTCATCGCGAAGAAGAAGCGGCTCGGCGCCGACCGGTGGGGCTCGACGATGGAGGAGACCGCGAGTGAGCTCGCGCCGCTGCACCGGCTGATCGACACGGAGTTCGCCTCCTGGGACCCGTACCCCTGGGGCGCCCGCTACCAGACCGACGACCTCATCCGGCACATCCTGATCGCCCAGGCGCTGCTGCCGGAGTACGCCGAGCTGTTCCGGGGGCTGGACGACGACGAGCTGCTCGCGCTCGCCGACTCCTTCGCCCTGTCCACCTGCACCCGGCGCGAGCCTCTGATCCGGCTTCTCGCCGACAACCTGACCGCGCGCTAGCGCGGCACGAGGAGACCCCCCGATGCGCAGCCTCCTTTACCGGGCGGCCTCGGCAGCCCTGCGTGTGAACGCAGTACGGCCCGTTGTCGCGGCCCTTCTGCGTTCATTTACCGCGCGGCGTTCATCTACGGCGCGGCGTTCGTTCACCGCGCGGCCCGGCGTCGCGGCCGTGCTGTGCGTGCTCATGGGACTGCCGGCGGTCCTGGCGAGTGCCACTCCCGCCGACGCCGCGGCCGTGCGGATCGCGACGTACGACTTCGAGGACGGCACCGCCCAGGGCTGGGGGCCAAGAGGCGACGGGGTCGAGGTCGGCGCGACCTCCGACGCCGCGCATTCGGGGTCGAGCTCCCTGCTCACCTCCGGCCGCACCGCCACCTGGCACGGGGCGTCCATCAGCCCGCCCTTCCAGAAGGGCGTCACCTACCAGGTCACGGCGTACGCCCGGATGGTGAGCGGGGAGCCGTCGAGCACGATCGCGCTGACGATGCAGCGCACGCCCGACGGCGGCGACACCACCTACGAACGGGTGGCCGCCGCCACCGTGACCGACGGCGGCTGGGCCGAGCTGTCGGGCACCTACTCCTTCGGCGCCGACTCCACCGGCCTGCAGCTCTACGCCGAGAGCTCCGAGGCCACGGCGACGTACTACATCGACGACATCGTCATCACCTCGGACACCGACCCCGCGCGCTCGGGCCTGAGCACCGACTTCGAGACCGGCACCGCCCAGGGCTGGTCGCCGCGCGCCTCGGCGTCCCTGACGGCCACGACCGACGCCGCGCACGGCGGCGCCCGCAGCCTCGCGGTGACCGGCCGCTCGGACTCCTGGGACGGCCCGGCGATCAGCGTGCTCGGCAAGATGGCCAAGGGGTCGAAGTACACCCTGTCGGCCTGGGTGCGCCTCGGCCCGGACACGGCCTCGGGCGCCCTCGGCCTGTCGATCGAGCGCCGGACGGGCGACACCCCCAGCTACGAGCGGGTGGCCGCGCCGAAGACCGTCCCCGAGGGGCAGTGGGTGCAGCTCACCGGCACCTACACGCTCGCCTACGACGTGGACTTCCTCAGCGTCTACGTGGAGTCCGACACCGGCACGTTCCCCTTCTACCTGGACGACTTCACGCTGACGTACGTCGAGCCCAAGCCGATCCAGACGGACATCCCCTCGCTCAGGGACGAGGCGCCGTTCACACTTGGGGCGGCCATCGGCCGCGCCCAGACGCTCGGCGAGCACGGCGACCTGCTGCTCAAGCACTTCAGCGGGGTCACCCCCGGCAACGAGCTGAAGTGGGACGCCACCGAGCCGCGCGAGGGCGAGTTCACCTTCGCCGAGGGCGACTACCTGGTGGACTACGCCGTCCAGCACGGGCTGACCTTCCGCGGGCACACGCTCGCCTGGCACAGCCAGACGCCCGACTGGGTGTTCAAGGACGGCGACCGCGACCTCACCTCCTCGCCGGAGGACAGGGCGCTGCTGCTGAAGCGGCTGGAGAACCACGTGAAGACGCTGGTCGGCCGCTACAAGGGCAAGATCGCGGTCTGGGACGTGGTCAACGAGGTGGTGGACGAGAACCAGCCCGACGGCCTGCGCCGGTCGAAGTGGTTCCAGATCACCGGCCTCGACTTCATCCGCACGGCCTTCCGCGTCGCGCACGAGACCGACCCGGCCGCCAAGCTGTTCATCAACGACTACAACACCGAGTTCCCACGCAAGCGGGAGGCGCTGTACGCCCTGGTGAAGAGGCTGAAGGCCGAGGGAGTGCCGATCGACGGCGTCGGCCACCAGCTCCACCTCAACATCGAGCAGCCGCCCGCCGCCGAGGTCGAGGCCACCATCGAGAAGTTCGCGACGCTCCACGTGGACCAGCAGATCACCGAGCTGGACGTGAGCGTCTACCCCGACTTCGTCTCCACCTACGACGAGGTCCCGGCCGAGGTGCTCGCCGAGCAGGGCTACCGCTACAAGGAGCTGTTCGACGTCTTCCGCAGGCACAGGGCGCAGATCAGCTCGGTCACCGTGTGGGGCCTGGCCGACGACGCCACCTGGCTGTCGACCTTCCCGATCACCCGGCTGAACGCTCCGCTGCTCTTCGACGACGAGCTCCAGGCCAAGCCGGCCTACTGGGGCGTCGTGGACCCGGCGAAGCTGCCGCCGCTGGTGCGCAGGCTTGAGGCCCCCGCCGCGACCCCCAAGGTGGACGGTAAGCGCGACCTCGAATGGGACCTGCTGCCCGACACCCCGATCGCCCGCGTGGGTGACGTGTCCGCCGGGCTCCAGGCCCGCTCGTCCGCCAAATGGCTGTACGTCCTGGCCGAGGTGCGCGACCCGGACGACGACCGGAGCGACACGGTCACGTTCACCGTGGGCGGCAAGACGTACACCGTCCGGCGCGAGGACGGCCACCCGCACGGCCCCGACACGGCCGTGCAGAAGACGACCGGCGGCTACCGGGTGGAGGCGCGGTTCCCGACGGGGCCCGCCGCGGTACCCGGCACCGACGTCGCCGTGGCGGTCGCGGACGCCTCCGGCGGCACGCGGACCTCCTGGACCGGGAAGGTCACGTCGACGCCCGCGGTGAAGCTGACCACCGCCCCCAACCGCCGGCCGGTGGTCGACGGCGCCGTCGACCCGGCCTGGGCGCCGGCGCCGGAGATCCGCACCGCCACCTGGATCCAGGGCACGTCGGGGGCGACCGCGCGGGCCCGGGCGCTGTGGAGCGGCGACACGCTGTACCTGCTCGCGCAGGTCGCCGACCCCACACTCAGCGAGCAGTCGGCCAACCCGTGGGAGCAGGACTCCGTCGAGTTCTTCGTGGACCCCGGCAACGGCAAGACCAGGGGCTACGGCGACGACGACGGCCAGTATCGGATCAGCTTCTCCGGGAAGACGTCGGTCGGAGGCCCGCTCGACCCCGCCTCCATCGCGGGCAACCTGACGGCCGCTGCCAAGGCCGTCCCCGGCGGCTACGTGATCGAGGCCGCCGTGAAGCTGCCCACGATCACGCTGCGGGACGGTGCGCTGCTCGGCTTCGACGTCCAGGTCAACGACGCCACGGGCGCCGCCAGGACCAGCGCGGCGACCTGGAGCGACGCCACAGGGCAGGGATACCGGGACACCAGCCACTGGGGGGTGCTGCAACTGCGGCACTGAGTTCAACACAGTGGGCTCAACACAGTGGGCCCAACACCAGTGGGCTCGACACACTGAGCTCCGGCACCGGATCGGACACCGGAGCCCGCCGGACGGGGCCTGGCGCAGGGAGGCCCCGCGCTGAAAGGCTCCGGCGCACCGTGCCGGTGCCGGACGGCCGGCCCGGTTCCCCACACGGGGGACCGGGCCCGTCACGTTCGAGGAAGGGACGAATGATCGACGAAGTCGACGGGTGGGAGTACCGGAACCCCGTCATCCCCGGGTTCCACCCCGACCCCTCGGTGTGCCGGGTGGGCGAGGACTACTACCTCGTGACCTCCAGCTTCGAGTGGTTTCCAGGAGTGCCGATCTTCCACAGCCGCGATCTGGTCAACTGGCGGCAGCTCGGGCACGTGCTCGACCGCCCGTCCCAGCTCGACCTGGACGGCATGCGGCCCTCGGGCGGCGTCTACGCGGCCACCATCCGCCACCACGACGGCGTCTTCTACGTCGTCACCACCCTGGTGGACGGGCGGGGCAACTTCATCGTCACCGCCACCGACCCCGCCGGCCCCTGGAGCGAGCCCCGATGGCTTCCCGGCACCCGGGGCATGGACCCCTCGCTGCTGTTCGACGACGGCCGCGTCTGGTTCACCGGCACCAGGGAGAAGGAGGCGGCCCGCTACTCCGGCGAGACCGAGGTCTACCTCGTGGAGCTCGATTCGGCCACGCTGCAGCCGCGGGGGGAGGAGCGGGTCGTCTGGGAGGCCGCCCAGCGGGGCGCCGTGTGGGCCGAGGGCCCCCACCTGTACAAGATCGGCGGCAGGTACTACCTGCTGGCGTCGGAGGGCGGCACGTCCTACGACCACGCGGTCGTGGTGGCCAGGGCCGACCACGTGACCGGGCCGTACGAGCCGAACCCGCGCAACCCGATCCTCACCCACAGGCATCTCGGCCTCGGCCACCCCATCGCCTGCACCGGCCACGCCGACCTGGTGGAGACCGGGGACGGCGAGTGGTGGATGGTGCTGCTGGCCACCCGCCCGTACGGCACCTCCGGCGACCTGGGCGCCGGCAACGTGAGGGGCGACAACCTGGGCAGGGAGACGTTCCTCACCCGGGTCTCCTGGGAGGACGGCTGGCCGGTCGCCGCGCAGGTCGCGCCGGTGGCCGCGGGACCGGCGCTGCCCGAGCACCGCTGGCCCGCCGTCCCCGCCTGCGACCACTTCGACGCCGACCGGCTCTCGCCCGTCTGGAACCACCTGCGCACCCCGCGCACGCCCTACTGGAGCCTGGGCGACAGCCGCCTGCGGCTGCGGCTGCGGCCGGAGACGCTGGCCCAGCGGGTCAACCCGAGCCTGATCGCCCGCAGGCAGCAGCACATGGACTTCGCCGTCCACGCCGCGCTCGACTTCACGCCCGTGGCCGGGGAGTGCGCCGGTCTCGCGCTGGTGCACAACGACGACCACCACGTGCTGCTCGTGCGCACCGCGCGTGGCCTCGAACTCGTCCGCAGGAAGGCGGGCGGCGACGACCTGCTCGCCTCCGTACGGGTGCCCGGCCAGCGGCGGCTGTATCTCGGCGTGGAGGCGCGGGGGCAGGCCTACCAGGCCAGGTACGCCGTGGCGGCGGGGGAGTGGACCGACCTCGGCGACCCGGTGGACGGCAGGATCCTCAGCAGCGCCGTGGCCGGCGGCTTCACCGGCGCCTACGTCGGCATGTACGCCAGCTCCAACGGCCGCCCGAGCTCCAACGTCGCCGCGTTCGACTGGTTCGAGTACCTGCCGCTCGGCCCCTGATGCGGTGGGCGGCTCAGCGCGTGATGCGGCGGAGGACGGAGCCGGCCGCCCGCACCGCCAGGGCGGGCGAGAGCCGTACGGCCCGCCAGGTGGCGCGGGCGGACGCGGGCGCGACGATGAGCGCCTGGTTTCCGGCCACGCCGCGCAGCACGTCGCGGGCGAGCGACTCCACGGGATACAGGCGCCCCTGCGCCCGCACGGCCGTCGTGCGGGCGTGCAGGCCGATCTCGGTCTGCGGCAGCCCGGGGTTGGCGTTGTCCAGCAGCGGGGTGTCGATGAACCCGGGGCAGACCACGCTGACCCTCACGCCGTGGGCGGCCGCCTCGGCCCGCAGCGCGAGCGACAGCCCGACGACGGCGTGCTTGGTCGCCGTGTAGGGCAGCATCATGGGCGCGGGGGTCAGCCCGGCCAGCGACGCGGTGTTGACGATGTGCCCGTAGCCCTGCTCGATCATGAGCGGGTACGCCGCGTGCACACCGTGGACCACCCCGCGCAGGTTCACGTCGATCGCCCGGTTCCAGTGGTCGAGCGTGAACTCCTCGGCACGGCCGCCCACCGCGATGCCGGCGTTGTTGAACAGGAAGTCGAGCCGCCCGTGCTCGGCCGCCACGCCGGTGATCAGCTCCCGCACGGCCTGCGCGTCGGAGACGTCGCACGCGACGCCCGCGCAGCCGAGATCCTTGGCGGCGTCCTCGGCCCCCCGGACGTCGGCGATCGTGACGTGGGCGCCGCGCCGGGCGAGCTCGGCGGCGACGGCCCGCCCGATTCCCGACGCCCCGCCCGTGACGACGGCGGTCTTCCTCACGCGCTTCCCCTCGCTTGAAGCTTCGCTTGAGCCTTCGCTTGAACCTTCGCTTGAGCCTGCGGCTCGTTCCCGATGCCCATCGCCCGCCACGAACGGCGGCTGGTCGGTTTCATCATGCCCAGATCGGCGCAAAGCTCTCTCATTTCTGACCGCCGAGCGGCGGCTCCGCGCGGCCGTCTCGGCGGTGTCGAGGCCGGCCTCGCGGACGACGCCGTCCGGGATGCGCTGATCACGGAGCCGGCGGGCCGGCATGATCCACGCCAGCGCCGATGATCAGCGGGGCGAGCGGGATCGGCACGAAGCGGCGGCGGCGCGGCGTGCGCGGCGCCCGTCGGCGCGACTCGGTGGAATTCCCCGCCGGCAAGATTCCCGCGCGGTACAGTTCGGCGAGGTCACCCGTGTGTGACCTTCTTGAACGGCCCTCCCTCGCCTACTGTCGAAGCGAGGGGACGGCGAATTGGAGCCCGCGTGCCTGAGACCTGCGACGTCGTGATCATCGGTGGTGGCGTGATCGGCTGCGCGATCGCGCACAGGCTCGCCGCGCGGGGCACGAGCGTGGTGCTCGTGGACGCGGGGCAGCGTCTCGGGCTCGGCGCCTCCGACGGCGCGATGGGCGGCATCCTGACGCAGACCGAGCCCTCCTGCCTCGGCCCGCTCAGCAGCGTCATCAAGCGCAGCCGCGACGTCTACCCGCGGTGGCTGGAGGAGATCCACGCCGCCTCCGGCGTCGAGGTCCCGGTGCTGGACGGCGGCGACATCCAGGTCGCGCTGGACGAGGCCGAGATGGAGCGCCTGGAGTCCAAGGTGCTGCCGCAGTGGAAGAACTCGCCGTTCGCCGTCGAGCGGCTGACGGCGGCCGACGCCAGGAACCTCGAACCGCTGCTGAGCGAGCGCGTCGTCGGCGGTTTCCTGCTGCCGGAGGAGCTCGCGCTCGACCCGCGGGTGCTCATGGCCGCCCTGACGACGGCCGTGCTGTCGGGGCGCACGCCGATCCGGGTGCTGGGCGCGGTGCGCGCCACCGGCCTGCGGACCGGGCCGCGCGGTGTCGAGGTGGACCTCCACGACGGCCGCCGGGTGTCGGCGGAGCAGGCGGTCGTCGCGGCCGGACACCTGAGCGGGGTCTTCCTGCCCCGCCACCGCGCCCACCTGTTCCCCATCAAGGGCGTGGCCTTCGACGTCCGCCCGCCCGGGGCCGCCACCTACCCGCTGCGTCACCACATCTTCGCGGAGATCAAACAGGACGGCCGGGAGTATTTCCCCTATCTCGTCCCCCGGCACGACGGCAGGGTGGCCGTCGGCGTCACCTACGAGGAGAACGTGGGGGACGTGACGGTGACCCCCGCGGCGATCGAGGAGATCAGGCAGGGCGTCGCCGCCCTCATGCCCAGGGCGGCCACCTGGCCCATCGGCCGCCGCTGGGCCGGACTGCGGCCGGGCAGCGCCGACCACATGCCCATCCTCGGCCACGTGGACGACCACGGCCGGGTCGTGGCGGCGACCGGACACAGCGGCCTCGGTGTCACGCTCGCCCCCGTCACGGCGGAGCTGGTGGCCGCCCTGGTCGGCGGGACCGCCGGCGCCCGGGAGCGCGAGCTGCTCGCCGTCTGCCGGCCCGACCGCCCCTTCCCGCCCGCGCCTTTCCCGCCCGCGCCGGCTCCGTCCGCGCTGGCTCCGTCCGCGCTGGCTCCGTCCGCGCTGGCTCCGTCCGCCCCGGCCGCGCCGCCGGTCTCGTCTACGCCGCCGGTGTCGCCGCCTCCCACAGCTCCGTGAACCGTTCGGTCCGCTCCCGCACCTGCTCCTGATCCTGTACGAGGATCGTGCTGTGGATCACCGGCGCGATGCCGTCGCCGACCTGCGGAGCGGGGTTGGACTCGTAGTAGACGACCCCGTCGAACAGGATGAAGTCGGACAGCGAGCCGCGCAGCAGGGGCGGCGCGTCGGCGAGGAGGAGCGTGCGCACCTCGATCCCGACCGTGGTCTGCCACTTCCACACCCTGCGGAACGCCTCGGAGTCGAGCCGCTCGGAACGATCCACCACGAACACCCGGCGCACCCGTGCCCCGCGCTGGACGAGGTCGCGCTGGAGCTTGACGTAGCGCTGCCCGAGGTCGGTGTGCCAGAAGCCGCCCTCGAACTCGGTGTCGCGGGCGTCCACGCTGGTCAGGCTGATCGCGTCGAGACTGACCCGGGCGTTGCGCGCGAGCGCGAGCAGCCAGTCGCGGTCCTCGCCCTCGTACAACGCGTACCTGCCGTCGGACAGCTCGCCGAGGAACTTCGCCATCCGGGTGACCTCGTGGTGCACCAGGCTCTTGACGAGGCCGGGCATGTCGTCGCGGATCTTGGCGGCGTTCTGCACCAGCTCGGCCACGCCCCTGGTCTCCAGCGCGGACATCTCCACGACGCCGAACAGCTTGCTCGCCTCGTTGATCTTGAAGAAGCTGTCGGCCACCAGATCGTGGGTCTTGGTGTGCTGTCTGCGCTGCTCCTGCAGCACGGTCTCCAGCTGGTCGTCCACGTCCGCGAGGAACTGCACGACGAAGACGACGCCGCTGATGAACGTCGCGAGCAGCAGGCTCCACAGATCCTGGTTCGGTCCGTGGATGAGCGCGTTGCTCACGAGGTAGCTCACGCCGCCCACGAGCATCGTCACGAGGACCTTGCGCACGATCCTCGGGACGAGCGACGGGGAGGGCTCGGGTGCTGCTCCGGTCACGGTCACCTCCGTCCGGCTTCGGCGGTCGCGTTGAGCAGGGCCAGGGTGTTCATCGCGACCTGGTCGCGGACCCGGTCGACCAGGGAACGCCACTGCCGGGAGAACCCCGGCCGCCGCTCCAGGCTCTCCCAGAACGGCGTCAGCCACTCCTCGACCCGGGCTGCCGGCATCCACAAGTGCATGAGGTGGTCGATGGCGGGGGCCAGGCGGGCCACGGCCTGGGCTCCCTGCGTCCCGCCGATTCGCGCCCGCTCGACGATGACCAGCAGCGACGTGAGCAGCCAGTCGTGTGTCGCCAGGTCCTCGCACAGATCGACCACGGCGGGGGTGAACGGGCCGGGATGCGTCAGGCGCAGCGTCCGCTCCTGCTCGGCGTGCAGGGTGAACCGGATCGACGGCTCCCCGGTCTCGGCCACCCACCGCAGGCTCGTACGCGGAATCTTGAAGGGGGCCCGCCGGTCCAGCAGCGGGGACGCCTGGACGAGGTCGAGGAAGCGCCCGCTGACGGCCCCCAAATCGAGGCAGGCGCCGCCGGTGCCACCGGGCGCGGAGTCGCCGGTGAACCCCTCGGCGAGGTCGGCCGCCTTCGCCTTCCCCAGGACCTCCACGACCCCCGGCCGGGCCAGGTAGTGCGACCAGGGCAGCCTGCGGTCGGCCTCCGAGCGCACCACCCGGACGTACGACGATCCCTGGGCCACCCGGCCCCCGGTCACCGCGCAGCGGGACATGACCGTGCCGACGCCCCTGACCCGGGAACGGGACGCGGTGGGCAGCGCGCAGTCCACCCCGGTCAGTCGCTCCGGCGACAGCGCGTGGACGATGGGACGGCGGGAGACGCGCACGGTCTCCCCGGCCATGAGCGCGAGCACCTGACGGCACGTCGACTCGGAGATCTCCCCGGAGTTCTGCAGCAGCCCGGTGTGGACTTCCCCCATCACCAGCATCGGGCCGCCCCCATAATCGAAACCCCTCAGATGAAGACGTAGGAGATGCGGTCGACGAGCTCCTCTTCGAGCCGGACTCCCTCGCTCTCGCTCCGGGTGGCGACCTGCCGCAGGACCTCGTCGTCCACCGCGACCTGGCTCAGGATCGTCCGTACGGCCAGCTCGACGGGCAGGAACCGGGGGGACAGGACGGACAGCGTGGTGTACGCGCTGAACGGCGCGGCCTGGGGGTTGAGCCGGACGACCGCGGGCAGCCCGTCCCAGTCGCGGGGCCAGCCGCCGTCGAGGGCGACCGGCGGGAGCGGCACGTGGCCGTCGCTGCGCAGCAGCCCCAGCCGCAGGAGCTGCCAGACGGCCGCGAGGAAGGGGCACGACCAGGTGCGCCGGGGCCCCCTCTCGTCCCACAGCTCGACGTCCACGAAGATCGAGTGGGCGCGCTTGGCGTTCTGCGCGGGCGGCTCCCACGGCCGGGCCTTGCCCATCGCCTGCATCGGCGTGGTGCGGGGCGACCGGGAGCCGTTGCACAGCCAGCCCGTCTCCTTCACTGGCGGGCGGGACCCGTCGGTCTCCGGCGGCGGGTCGTCCACGAGCCGGTCCTCCACCAGCCGGGCGAGCTCGACGCCGCCCGACCGCGCGTCCTCGAAGTGGGCACAGGCCGACTCCCGGGCCAGGTAGTCGATGGTCAGGTCGTGCTCGGCCGCCGCGTCGAGGACCATCGGCAGCAGCTCGGCGGGGGTGCTGAAACGGCTGAAGTAGTCGTCCACGAGGAAGCAGGTGCTCACCCGGGCCCGGCCCCCGGGCACCCGCTCCCGCCACAGGGCGCGGACCGTGGCGAGCCACGGCGCGACCCTGGCGAACTGCTCGCGCAGCCGGTCGGGGCCCGCCTCGTAGTCCTCCATGTAGAGGTGCCCGAGCTCGACGGACACATGGGAGAGGGGAACGGAGGCGATCCTGCGCTCGGCCGCCACCTCGCCGAACGTCGCGTGCACCGGCGTCACAAGCCCTCCCACGCGCTGTCGTCGACGATCTTCTTGGCGAGATCCTCGAACGCGGCGGCGGTCTCCGCGTTGGCGATCTTGCTGGCCAGCACGTCCTCGTCGGTGATGAGCTGCTCGCGCCACTGGAGGACCGGGTCCAGCGGGATCTTGCCGAGCATGGCCGTACGGCCGACGCCGTGGCGGCCCGCCAGCTCGCGCAGCTCGCTGTCGCACGCGCTCAGCCAGGCCCGCTGCTCGTCTCGCAGCCCGACGAGCTCCGCCGCGTCCGGTTCGAGCACGGCCGTGCGCACGAAGCGGATGCGGTCGCGCAGGTCCTCGGGGTCGTGGCCGAACCTGGTGCCGACGTCGAGCAGCCCGTCGGCGCCGGTGACGAGCCCGTCGGCGGCGATGATGTGCTGACGCGTCCAGCGGTGGAAGACCAGCCAGCGGAACGGGATCGCGGGCATCCGCACGGTCGCCGCCAGGACCAGCTCGGCGGTGAACGACCGGCCGGCGCTGACGTCGACCACGCACAGGTCGAACTCCTCGTCCAGCCGCCCGAGCAACTGGACGCAGCGGCCGACGACCTCGTCGGTGAGGGCCGACAGCTCGCCGCCGCCCTCGCTGCCGGGCAGCAGCACGAGCCGCCCCGCACCGGGTGGACGGGCGCGCAGCCCCTCGCGGTCGGACTCGGTCCACACGTCCACCCGCCGCGGTAGCGGGCACTCGCCCCGCAGGTAGTGGTGCAGACCGTTCTCCCGGGTGCCGCGGGCCACCGCGCTGACGCTGAAGATGGCCCCCGCGGTCGGCGAGCCGAAGTCGAAGTCCAGGTAGCAGACGTCGTTGCCCTGCAGCGCGTGGCGGTAGGCGATGTTGGTGCCGGTGACCGAGCGCCCGGTCCCGCCCTTGTCGGAGATCGCGAAGATGAGCATCAGATCGCCTCCGACGCGCTGTCGCGGGCGGCGGACAGCCGTTCGAGGCCGAGCAGGGCGTCGTTGATCAGCGCCTGGGCGGTGGCCGGCCGATCGCTGACGATCGACCTGGCCCGCTGCAGCGACGCCTGGATCGAGCGCAGCTTGGGCTGGATCGTCTGCCCGCCCACCAACGGCCGGGCGACCAGCTCCTGGTCCAGCAGGTGCTCGGCCTCCCCGAGCATCTGGAGGGCGAGCTCGACGAGCTGGGGGCTGCGCAGCGGCGGCTCCCCGCTGGACGCCGCGGCGGAGACGAGGAACTCGACGACCCGCTCGCTGAAGTACCAGGACGGGTCCTCGTCGCGCACCTCGATGTCGGTGAAGACGTTGCCCGGCTGATCCCACAGCCCGGCCGCCAGGCCGTCCGTCTGGCGGCGCTGCATAATGTGCCGCCAGATCTGGTCGGCGAGTGCGAGCAGCCGCTCGCGCATCCGCGTGTTCTGCGCGATGGAGGCGGCCCAGATGGTCCGTTTCAGCAGCGTGATGGCGAAGTCGGAGACGACCCAGACGAGGTGGGGGCCGAGCGAGTCGCTGCCGTGCAGGTTGATCGGGACACCGGGGGAGTGCATGAGCACGGGCGGGTCGCCCGGCACCGCCCTGCGGATGATCCTGGCGCGGACGGCCAGTTCCTCCAGCACGGCGGCGACCCGGCCGAGGTCGACGTCGGCCGCCCGGTTGTTGACCAGGTTCTGCACGACCATGGCGGTGACGCCGAGACTGTAGTAGTCCGACTCCTTCTCGTCGACCGTCCGCCAGGGGATGTCCTCCAGCGGCCAGGTGCCCCGTCCGTACGTCGCGATGGTGCGCCAGTAGGACTGGGTGAGGTCCCAGCGGCGCTGGATGGCCTGGGCGAGGGTGATCTGGTCGTCGTTGAGCAGACTCAGGACGCGGGTGCGGGCGGAGAACAGGTCGGCGATGCCGACCAGGGCGTTGACGGTGAAGTAGAGGAACGGCGTGTCGGCGGCCACGCCCTTGGGCTGGGGGCCGATGTCGAGAGGCGTGACGATGTCGGGGGCGTCCTTCACGATGCCCCACGTCCAGCCGCACTCGAACAGCAGGTTCTCGTTGTCCAGGTCCAGCTGGCTGCCCGAGCCGATGGTCAGGTCGCGCAGGCCGGCCCGTACGGGCCGCAGCTCGCGCCGCAGGTCGTCGAGCACGCGGCGGGTGGGCGCGCCGGTCTGGTTCACGGTGCGCAGCAGCGCGCGGCCCGCCGTGGACCCGGGGTCGAACGCGTTGACCGTGAAGCTGCGCAGCAGGCCCGCCATCGCGGCCGACAGCCGTTTGCTGGCCAGGTCCTCCAGCTCGCGGATCTCGCGGCGGATCGACTCGCGCCGCACGCTCTGGCGGAAGACCTTCAGGAAGCCGAGTGTGCCGAGCGCGAGCGTGACCGACATCGAGAAGGAGTCGACCACGTCGAGCTGGAGCTGCTCGGGGGTGACCTTCGCCTCGTCGTCCAGCGGCCGGAAGTAGCTGCCGCCGGAGAACAGGGGCCGTCCGTCCTCGGCGGTGTAGGTGCGCAGATACTGGCCCATCACGCGCAGCAGCAGCTTGGGGATCTCCACCGAGTCGCCCAGGACCGTGAGCGCGGCCAGCACGTCGTCGGCCGTCTCGTCCGGCGTGTCCAGGCGGAAGCCCGGCAGTTCCGAGGCCGGGTACATGAAGCACAGCAGCTGCTCCGCGTCGGAGATGGAGTTCGACCCGTCCCGGCCGCCCCAGGTCCAGACGCCGTCGCGGTAGGAGGCGCGCGCGGCTGCCTCCCACAGCTCCAGAAGCTGCTGTCGCGGCTGGAGTTTCATTCGCGGCCCTCTCTGCGACTGCGCCGTCCTGTGCGCTCTCTCCGTGCTGCCGTCAAGGAGAAAGACGCGCTCGTGTGGCCGGGCGGGACCGAGGCCGGGGTCCCCAGACCCTCCCCAGGGGTTTCCTTTTCCGATTCAGGTGGAGACGGAACCACCACAACCCTTATACCATTGGATTCCTGCTCCGTCGCCTGGACCATCAGTGGTATTTCATGCACCGCTTGGTTGTCGTGATTGGAGAGATACCACAGAGAAAAACAGACATATATGTCCTAAGTCTGAGAGATATTTGAAATGTCCCAAACTGCGGCTCCAAGGGATATAACGGACTATCGTCCCGCTCAGCCGCGCCCGGCGACCGAAGCGGTGCGCAGGGATGGGACGGTCCTGGTGACCGGCGCCGGCATCGACACGGCGCTGCTGGAGTCGCTCGCCGGCCAGGGGTTCACGGTGCGCCGGCCCGCGTCGCCGCTGACGGAGGACCTGCTGGCGCGCGAACTGCGGGGGGCGGTCGCCTACCTGCACGGAGGCGAGGAGCGGGCGACCGCGCGAGTGCTGCGCAAGGCCAAGACGCTGAAGGTCGTCGCCTTCCTCGGCGTGGGCTACGAGAACTTCGTCGACGTGGCGGCGGCCGACCGGTTGGGCATCGCGGTCACGAACACGCCGGGGGCGGCCACCGACGCGGTCGCCACGTTCACGGTCACGCAGATCGTCAACGCCAACCTGGGCATCCCGCGGCATCTGGGCGAGCGGGTCCCCGGCTGGCAGGGCTCCGACGAACTGCCGCACGAACTCGCCGCCCGCCGCGTCGGCATCATCGGCATGGGCGCGAACGGCCGGCGGATCGCGGAGATCCTGCGCCGGGGCTTCGGTGTCCGCGTGTCCTACTACAGCCGCACCCGCAGGCCGGACGCCGAGCGGGACCTCGGCATCTCCTACCTGCCCCTGCTCGATCTGGCCGCGGGCAGTGACATCCTCGTGGTCATGGTGCCGGAGACCGGCGAGACCAGATCGATGATCGACTCGTCGGTGATCAGCCGGATGCCGGAGGGCGCCATCCTCGTCAACACCGCCCGCCCGGCGATCGTCAGTCCCGGCGCCCTCTACGCAGGCCTGGAGAAAGGCCGCGTCAGCATGGCGGTCTTCGACGGCTTCTACGGTCAGGAATGCGAGGAGGCCGGCGAATTGCGACGGGATTTCCCCGACCGCCTTCTGGTAACCGGGCACATCGCCTCCCACACCGCCGAGGCGATGCACCGGATGGTGCGCCAGGCCGTGAAGTCCATTGAGAATGTGCTGACGTACGGATCGGACGAGCACGAGGTGGGAACGCGTCCCCGCCCCCGTTTCTGAAAAATCCGGCACGCGGAACGGTAGGGCGGTGCCCGGAAGGGGAAACCATTGTGGGAAACCCAAGGGAAACCCCTCCGCTCTCCCGGGAAGTGATAAGTGGACGGCCATGACCCGATCCCCCATCCGGGGACGATCACGACGCCCACGGGGGCGCGCGCCCTGGTCGAGGCACTGAGGCTGCACGGCGTCGACACGATCTTCGGCATTCCGGGCACTCACAACCTCGCGATCTACGAGGAGCTCGACCGGGCCGGCGTGCACTGCGTGACGCCCCGGCACGAGCAGGGCGCGGGATACGCCGCCGACGGGTACGCCAGGGTGACCGGCAGGCCCGGCGTCGTCGTCACCACCACCGGGCCCGGCGTGGTCAACGCGGCCACGGCCCTCGGGCAGGCGTACTCCGACTCCTCCCCGATCCTGCTCATCTCCCCGGGCGTCCCCACCGGCCATCCCCGTGACGGCCGCGGCTACCTGCACGAGAGCAGGGACCAGTCGCGGGCGATCGACGCGCTGTGCGCCTGGAGCCACCGCGTGACGACCGTGCGGGAGATCCCCGCCGCCGTCGCCCGGGCCTTCGGCCGCTTCGCCGAGGGACGCCCCCGGCCGGTCCACATCGAGATCCCCTTCGACCTGCTCGACCTGAAGGGCCCGGTCAAAATCGTCCCGCCGTACCGGATCACTCGCCGCGAGCCCGATCCGAACGCCCTCGACGTGGCGGCCGGGCTGCTGCGCACGGCGCGCCGCCCGGGTTTCGTGCTGGGCGGCGGCGCCCAATGCCCGGGTGAGCGGCCCCCGGGGGAGGACGAGCCCCCCGTGGGGCGCCTGACGATGCGCCTGGCGGAGCGGCTCGGCGCGCGGGTCGTGACCACGGTCAACGGCAAGGGCGCCGTGCCGGAGAGCCACCCGCTGGCGCTCGGCACCACGCTGCACCTGGCGGCCGTCCGCCGGTGGCTGGCCGCGTGCGACGTCGTGCTGGCCGTCGGCACCGAGCTGGGCCCGGCCGACCTGTGGGACGACGAGTTCGCCCTGTCCGGCCGCCTCGTGCGCATCGACATCGACCCGGGGCAGATGCACGGCGACCACGTGGCCGACGTGGCGATCGTCGCGGACGCGGAGCTCGCCGTGCGCGGGCTGGCCGAACGGCTCGACCGGCAGGGCGTCGTGCCGCGTCCGCGCCGGGAGCGGGATGCCGGCATCGGTCACGGAGCGGAGTTCGACGAGCTCACCCGCAGATGGTCGGGCCAGCTCGCGGCGCTGCGCCGGGCCCTGCCCAAGGAGAGCGTCGTGGTGGGGGACAACTCGATGTGCGTCTACCACGGCGCGCTCGTCGGCATGCCGATGGACCCGCCCGGCCGGTTCCTGTTCCCGACCGGGTTCGGCACACTCGGCTTCGCGCTGCCGGCCGCCATCGGGGCCAAGCTCGGCCGGCCCGGCGTCCCCGTGGTGGCGCTGGCGGGCGACGGGGCGTTCCAGTTCAGCCTGCAGGAGCTGGCCACGGCGGTGGAGCTCCAGCTGAGCCTGCCGGTCGTCGTCTTCGCGAACGGCGGCTTCGGGGAGATCCGCGAGGAGATGCGGGAGCGGGGCATGCGGCCGGTCGCCGTGGACCTGCACGCGCCGGACTTCCCCGCACTCGCCGTCGCGTACGGCGCGCGGGGCCGTGCCGTCAAGACGCCGGGCGAGCTGGAGGACGCGGTCGCCGAGGCCCTGCGCACCCCGGTGCCCACCGTGATCGTCGTACCCGAGGAGGAGTGACCGGTCAGCGCGGGGGCGCGAGCGGGAGCCGCAGCACGAAGCGGGCGCCCTTGTCGCTGTCCTCGATCGTGAGCGTCCCCCCGTGCGCCTGGGCGATCTGACGGGCGATGGACAGTCCGAGCCCGGTGCCGCCGGCGTCCTTCGACCGGCCGTCGTCGAGCCGGGCGAAGCGCTGGAAGACCAGCTCCCGCTTGTCGGGCGGGATTCCCGCGCCGTCGTCGAGCACCTCAAGCACGCCCTTGCCGCCCTCCCGCCGCACGGTCACCGAGAGCATGGACACCGCGTGCCGCTCGCCGTTGTCGAGGAGGTTGTTGAGCAGGCGGGCCAGGGCCAGCCGGTCGACGACGACGACCACTCCCGGCGTCAGGTGCCGCACCACCTCCACCTTGCGCGACCTGCGATCGAGCTCACGGGCGACGAGGCCGCCGAGGTCGGAGGGCTCGCGCCGGGGTGAGGCGCCGGCGTCGAGGCGCGCGAGCTGGAGCAGGTCGGTCACCAGCGCCTGCAGGCGGTCGCAACTGCTCAGCAGGGCGCGCCCGGTGGCCGGCCAGTCGGCGTCCTCACTGTGCAGCAACGCCTCCTCGATCTCCGTACGCATCGCGGTCAGCGGGCTGCGCAGGTCGTGGGAGGCGTCGGAGGCGAAACGCCGCTGCCGCTCGACGGCCGTCTCCGCCCGGTCCAGGGTCTGGTTGGCGGTCTCGGCGAGCCGCTGGATCTCGTCGTGATACTTCGACACCGGCACGCGCTGGCTCAGGTCGGTCGCGGTGATCCTGGCCAGCTTGCTCGTGATCGCCTCCACCGGGCCGAGCGCCTTGCGCACGGTCTGGTAGGTGCCGAGCGCGGTCAGCCCGACCAGCAGGAGCGAGCCGCCGAGGAGCGCCGCCAGCAGCGGGCCGTTGACATACGGCGGCACGGTGTCCTCGGCCGCGTAGATCGTCCACAGACCGCCGGTGTTGTGGAAGCGGAACGCGACGACGACCATGCACCGGTCCGGGAACGCCGGGGACGTGCACAGCACCTTGCTCGTCTCCGGAGTCGTCAGCTCCGGCCGGAACGCGGCCATGCGCGGGCGGCCCAGCAGGGTGTCGCTGACGGAGACGATCCGGCCGTTGTGGTCGATCACCTGCACGCCGGCCACGCGCTGGTCCAGCAGCACCGGAGGCAGCCGGTCGCGCTTGGCCTGGTAGGCGAGGCGTACGGCGGTGGTGGTGATCTCGTCGGTCCTGTACCGCTGGGCGGTGCCGTGCAGGACGCCGAGGACCAGCAGCACGGAGACGGCGCACAGCAGCGCCATCACTGTGCTCGCCAGCACCGTCAAGCGGATCCGCACCGAGGATCCCCGCCACCCGCTCACCTGATTCCCCCCGGTAATCAGATGATCAATAAGGCCTCGTGGCCGCCGTCGCGTGTCCCCACCCGGCTCACTTGGCACGTTACCTCTGCCGGTGATCGCCGCCGTGGCCGGGACGCCGCTGTCCGGTCTCTACCCATTCCGGCCCCGTACCCTGCGCCCCGGGTCACGCCGCAGGTCTCATCCGGCGGAGGGGGAGCTCCGTTCGACGACGTAGCAGCCGCCGGCGAAGCCCGTCACCGGACGGCCCTGCGCCATCAGCCCGCCCAGCACCTCGCGTACGGCGTGCCGCCAGGCCTTGGCCTTCTCCGGGGCGGCGCGGCGCAGGGTCTCCACGTCCGCGGGCACAGCGACGAGCACCGCCGGGCCGTCCGCGGGCAGGAACTCCGGGCACCCGTCCCGCTCGGCGAGCACGGCCACCGCGCCGTCCGCGCCCGCGGGCCGGTGCGGCAGGCCGTCGCACGCCCGCGCCACCCGCGGGTCGTCCAGCCGCCACACCGCGAGGACGCGGTCGGACTCGTCGCCGGCGTTGACCGCGTCGCCCATCGGACCGTAGAAGTCGGGCAGGTACTCCTCCGGCAGGGCGGCCAGTTTGGCCAGGTTGAAGTGGGCGTTGCGCCGTACGAGGGGATCGAAGGTCCAGGTGATCCGGCTCAGCCCGCGCTCCAGGGCCCAGGCCCGCTGGTGCAGCTTGAGCGCGAACCCGGCGCCGGGCCGCACGGCGCCGGTCACGTGCGAGTGCAGCGCCTGCCCCGCGGGCGCCGCGAGGAAGGCGACGGCGGCCCCGACGAGGTCCGCGCCGTCGAACGCCCCGGCGACATATCCGCCCGCGTGGGTCAGCGCCCGCATGAGCTCCGCCGTGATCGGAGGGTTCCACGGCTCGGGGCGCCAGATGACGTCGAACAGCCGGACCACCCGCTCGAACTCGGCGACCGTGCGCAACTCGGCGATCCGCAGGCCGCGCCGCGCGGCGGCCCCGGCCGCCTGGTCCCACGCGACGACGTGGTTCCCCGGGTCCCCGGCGCCCACGCGGCCTTCCGGGTTCACGCGCTCTTCCGGGTTCACGCGGTCTCCCGGGCGGTCCGCCTCGTGTCTCCCGCCATGGGGCCGGCGTCGTCGCCGAGGCCGATCGGCCCGCCCGACAGCACGTACGCGGCCAGGGCCGCGACCAGACGGGCGCGGACCGGCATCTCGGCGACCAGGACGTGCTCCTCGGCGGCGTGCGCGCCGCCGCCCACCGCGCCCAGGCCGTCGAGCGTGGGGCAGCCGACGCCCGCGGTGAAGTTGCCGTCGGAGCCGCCCCCGACGGCCGCCCCGCGCAGCGGCGCCATGCCCAGCTCGGCCGCGAGCCGTACGGCGACGTCGAAGAGCCCGGCGGAGGCGGCGGCATCGAGGGGCGGGCGGTTCGGCCCGCCGCGCAGCTCCAGCCGGACGCCCGGGGTGCGCGGGGCCAGCGCGCGCATCAGCTCGTCCACCCGGCGCTGCGCCGCCCGGTCGGGCACGCGGACGTCGACCGCCACCCGGCCCCGGGCCGGCACCGTGTTGGTGCTCGTCCCCGCGGTCAGCATGGTGGGGGTCACCGACGTCGCCCCCGCCTTGGACGACGACTCGACCCGGGCCGCGATGCCCGCGATGGCCAGCACCTGGTGGGCCAGCTCGATGCCGGCGTTGGCCCCCCGCTCGGGTTCGAGGCCGGCGTGCGCGGCCCGGCCGTGCACGGTCAGCTCATACCGCGAGATGCCCTTGCGCGCCGTCTTCAGCGCGCCGCCGTCCGCGCTGGCCTCCAGCACGAACGCGGCGGCGCACCGCGACGCGATCGACTCGATCAGGGGACGGGAGGTCGGTGAGCCGAGCTCCTCGTCCCCGACGACGAGCACGGTCAGACCCTCGGGCGACGGCAGCGACGCGACCGCGTGGAAGAGCTGAACGAGACCGGCCTTCATGTCGAACACGCCGGGCCCCCGCGCGACCCCGTCCCGCACCGACCAGGGGTGCTCGCGCAGCGTGCCGACCGGCCAGACGGTGTCGTGGTGGCCCAGCAGCAAGGCCCGCGGCGGGCCGAACGACCAGCGCAGATGGGTCACCCCGTCGATCACCAGGGTCTCCGGCTCGGCCCCCAGCAGCCTGCGGCCCAGCGCCCCCACGACGCGGGCGCTGCGCGCCACGGCCTCGTGGTCGGCGGAATACGACTCGCAGAGCACCAGCTCCTCCAGGTCGGCCAGCATGGCCTCCTGATTCACGGCCGGGGCCGTTCCGGCTCGGGCCGCTCCCGGGCCGGGTCGTGAGCGAGGTCATGAGCCGGGCGGCCCAGCTCGGCGCGGAACAGGCGCATCACGTTGGCGCCCAGGATCTTCTGGATCTCCTCGTCGGAGAAGCCCCGCTTGACCAGCGCGTCGGTCACCAGCGGCAGGCCGCGCGGGCCCTCCAGCCCCGGGATGGCGGCGTCGGCGTCGATCCCGGAGTAGCTGAAGCCCTCGCAGCACGGCGGGGTGAGGTCCTCGTTCACCTCGCGCATGAAGTCGGGGCCGAGGCCGACGTGGTCGATGCCGGCGACGCCCGCGACGTGCTCGATGTGGTCCACGAGGTGGTCGATCGTGGCCGAGCGGGCGTCCTCGGTGAGGAAGGCGGCGAGGAAGTTCACGCAGACGACGCCGCCGCCCGCGGCGACGCCCCTGAGCTGCTCGTCGGTGAGGTTCCGGTGGTGGTCGCGCAGGGCCCGCGCGGAGGAGTGGGTCGCGATGACGGGCCGGGTCGCGATCTCCAGCACGTGCCCGACGCCCGTGGCGCCCAGGTGCGAGACGTCGAAGAGCATGCCGAGCCGCTCCATCTCAGCCAGCGCCTCGACCCCGTGACTGGTGAGCCTGGAGCCGGTGCCGTCCTGGCCGCTGCCGTCGGCGAGAGCCGTACGGCCCCAGTGGGCGATCGAGGCGACGCGGACTCCGAGGCGGTGCAGGGTCGGGATCAGCTCGACGCTCTCGTCGATCCCCGGCATGCTCTCCAGGGCCGGCACCAGGGCGATCTTCCCGGCGGCGAGGGCCGCGTCGATCTGCTGCCCGTCCTGACACAGCGCCACCGTGCCGGGGTTGCCCTCGGCCAGCACGTGGGCGCACTCGATCATCCGCAGGGTCTGGCGCAGCGCGCCCTCCGGGCGGAACTGGCTCTCCACGAACACGGGCAGCACCTGCACGTCGACCCCGCCCTCGACGAGCTGGGGGAGCCACCGCTCGCGGAAGAACGAGGCCCATGTCGCGGGCGGCCGGGCGGAGACGGCCATGAGCAGGTCGTTGTGGGTGTCGGCGACCACGGAGCTGACGTGCAGGCTCTGCTGATCAACGGGCACGCTGGGGATCCTTCCTGGCGGTGGGGCGTCAAATGGGACGTTACTCTTCCCAGGTCGTTCCGCCAGCAGGCTGTAGTGTGCGCGGGTGGAATCGATCTCCTGCACCCTCGCCGAGGTGGTCGAGTGCCTGGAGGCGCTGTACGACCCCTCGTGGGCCGAGTCCTGGGACGCGGTGGGCCTCGTCTGCGGCGACCCGGAGCAGGCCGTACGGAAGGTCCTGTTCGCGGTCGACCCGGTCGCCGTGGTCGTGGACGAGGCCCTCGGCTGGGGGGCCGGCCTCGTCGTCACCCACCACCCGCTCTACCTGCGCGGCACCACGAGCGTCGCCGCCACGACCTTCAAGGGCCGGGTCGTGCACCGGCTCATCCGCGGCGGCGCCGCACTCTACGCCGCGCACACCAACGCCGACGTCGCCGACCCGGGGGTCTCCGACGCGCTCGCGCGGGCCGTCGGCCTGCGGGGGGACCTGCGGCCGCTCCAGCCGTCCGCCGGCGACCCGCGCCGCGGGCTCGGCCGCATCGGCGAGCTGCCCGCCCCGATGCCGCTGCGCGAGTTCGCCGCGCTGGCCGCCTCGGGCCTGCCCCGCACGGCGGGGCCGCTGCGGGTCGCGGGCGACCCCGGCCGGCCGGTGAGGACCGTCGCCGTCTGCGGCGGTGCGGGCGACTCCCTGCTGGGCACGGCCAGGGCCGCGGGCGTGGACGTCTTCCTCACGGCCGATCTGCGGCACCATCCGGCGAGTGAGCACATGGAGGCGGACGGGCCGGCGCTGGTCGACGCCTCCCACTGGGCCACCGAATGGCCGTGGCTCGCGGACGCCGCCCGGCGTCTGACGTCAGCATTGGCGGCCAGGGGCATTACTGTTGAGGCGCGCGTCTCAGACGCCGTCACGGACGCCTGGACGGCGACGACCACCGACTTGGACCCCCGAGCATCTTGAGGGATTTGGGATGAAGGCCGCACCGGAAGCACAGAAGCGTCTGCTCGATCTCGCTGAGCTCGACACCGGCCTCGACCGGTTGCGGCATCGTCGCCGCAGCCTGCCGGAGCTCGCCGAGATCGACGAGCTGTCCAAGAGGCTGGCCCAGGTCTCCACGCAGATCATCGCCGCCGAGACCGAGGCCGGCGACCTCGCCCGCGACCAGGCCAAGGCCGAGTCGGACGTGGACGCCGTACGCGTCCGGGTCGAGCGCGACACCAAGCGCCTCGACTCCGGGCAGGTCTCCTCGCCGAAGGACCTGGCGAGCCTCCAGTCCGAGATCGTCTCGCTGCGGCGCAGGCAGTCGGACCTGGAGGAGATCGTGCTGGAGATCATGGAGCGCCGGGAGGCGGCCGACGCCCGGGTCGCCGCGCTCAGGGCGGAGCGCGAAGAGGTGACCGGCACGCTGCGCGCCGCCGAGGACCGCAGGGATGCGGCGTTCGCGGAGATCGACAAGGAGGCCGGCGAGCTGACCTCCGGCCGTTCCGTGATCACCGCCGACGTCCCCGCCGACCTGCTCGGGCTGTACGAGAAGATGCGCGAGCAGAGCGGCATCGGCGCCGCCATGCTGCACGGCGGCCGGTGCCTCGGCTGCCGCACGACCCTGTCGATCGCCGACCTCAACCGGATCCGGGCCGCCGCCCACGACGAGGTGGTCCGCTGCGAGGAGTGCCGCCGCATCCTGGTCCGTACGGGCGAGTCGGGTCTGTGACGGTCGCCGTGGAGTTCACCGTCGAGGCCGACGGGGGGTCGCGGGGCAATCCGGGCCCGGCCGGGTACGGCGCGGTGGTCAAGGACGAGGCCGGGCGGGTGCTCGCCGAGGCCGCCGAGTCGATCGGCACCGCGACCAACAACGTGGCCGAATACCGCGGCCTGATCGCCGGGCTCCGTGCGCTGCTCGCGCTCGGCGCGGAGGGCGCTCAGGTCGAGGTGCGGATGGACTCCAAGCTGGTCATCGAGCAGATGGCCGGCCGGTGGAAGGTCAAGCACGAGGGCCTGCGGCCGCTCGCCCTGGAGGCGGCGGGCCTGGCCCGGCGGTTCCGGGTCACCTGGACGTGGATTCCGCGCGAGCGCAACAGCCACGCCGACCGGCTCGCCAACGAGGCGATGGACGCGGCGGCCCGGGGGGAGACCTGGCGGGCGAGCGCGCTCACCTCCGCGCCGGACTCCGCCCCCGTTGTCGAGGCCGGCGCGGAGCCGCCCAACATCGACGCGCCCTCGCTGTTCGATGACGATCCCGGTGCCCCTGCTCTCGCCGCCCGGGCTCCGGCCGCCGTCGGGGAATCCGCCGGTGGGCGCGCGGGGACCTCCGGCGCGACCGGTGCGGCAACCGCCGGCGGAGGCGCGGACGCGGCGGCCGAAACGGCCACGTCCCACGACAGGCGCGGGCACGGGTGGATGCCCCGGGCCACGCGCGTCGCCACGTCCCTGCTCCTGCTCAGGCACGGGCAGACCCCGCTGTCGGTGGACAAGCGGTTCTCCGGGCTGGGAGACCCGTCGCTCACCCAGACGGGGCTCGCGCAGGCCGAGGCCGCCGCCCTGCGCCTGTCGCGGCAGCCGTACGAGGTCGAGGTGATCGTCGCCTCCCCGCTCGCGCGCGCCCGGCAGACGGCGGAGGCGGTGGCCGCCCGGACGGGTTTGGCGGTGCTGGTCGACCACGACCTCCGCGAGACCGACTTCGGCGAGTGGGAGGGGCACACGTTCGCCGAGATCCAGCAGCGCTGGCCCCGCGAACTGGCGGCCTGGCTGGCCGACCCCGACGTCGCGCCGCCCGGCGGGGAGAGCTTCGCGTCGACCGCTCTCAGGGTCGAGCAGGCGAGGGACCGCATCGTGAAGGCCCACGAAGGCCGCAGCGTGGTCGTGGTCTCCCATGTGACCCCGATCAAGATGCTCGTCCGCCTCGCGCTGGGCGCTCCGCCGGAGGCCCTCTATCGGATGCATCTCGACCTGGCCTGTCTGTCGGCGATCGACTACTACGCCGACGGGCCCGCCGTCGTACGGGCGCTCAACGACACCGCCCACCTTTCCTGACGCCGCTCACAAGGCGCCGCTCTCACAGGGCCCTCTTACAGGGCGCTGCTCCTAGGGCGCTGTTCTCACAGGGTGCCCTCTGACAGGGCGCCGCGCTCTCCACTGAGAGGCCCGCTCTCTGCCGAGGCGACACGCCGCGGGGCCGCACGCTCAGCCGTGCCCCGCGGCGTCGGCGTTTTCCCACCCGGGCAAGCCGCACCCGCCCGCCGGGGCGCTTGAAGTCGCCAGTTGAGGGTTTCGCTCTATCGTTCTGGCAGTTTACCGGTTAAGTCTCCACGAAGTACTTCAACGATACCGTTGAAGGTATGGATACCGGCATCAAAGACACCGTCCATCCCGTCGAGGCCGCCTCCGTCATGAGGCTGCTTCCGGCCCGGCCGCGGCTGCTCGCGCTGGGCGAGCCCACCCACGGTGAGGATCTCCTGCTCGACGTGCGCAACGAGATCTTCCGGCAGCTCGTCGAGCAGGAGGGCTACCGGACGATCGGGATCGAGAGCGACTGCCTGATGGGCCTGGTCGTGGACGACTACGTCACCTCGGGCACGGGCTCCCTCGACGAGGTCATGGAGCGCGGCTTCAGCCACGGCTGGGGCGCGTCCGCGGCCAACCGGGAGCTCGTGCGCTGGATGCGCGCCTACAACGAGGGCCGGCCCGCGGCCGAGCGGCTGCGCTTCGCCGGTCTCGACGGTCCGCTGGAGATGAGCCATGCCGCGAGCCCGCGGCAGGCCCTCACCGCTCTGCACGGCTACCTCGCGGCCCGGGTGGACGCGGACCTGCTCCCCTGTGATGCGGAAACACTCGACCGCCTGCTCGGCCCCGACGGCCGCTGGGCCAATCCCGCCACGATGATGGACCCGTCCCAATCCGTGGGGCAGTCGGCCGAGGCCGGTAAGCTGCGGCTGCTCGCCGACGATCTCGTGGCGCTGCTCGACGCGGAGACGCCGCATCTGGTCGCGGTGTCCTCCGGGGACGACTGGGACCGGGCGCACCTGTACGGGCGTGCCGCCACCGGACTGCTGCGCTACCACCACTGGATGGCCGACACGTCACCGGGCCGCATGCCGCGCCTGCTGGGCCTGCGCAGTTCGATGATCGCCGCCAACCTCCTCGCCGCCGCCGAGCGGGGCCCGGCCCTGGTCCACGCCCACAACGCGCATTTCCAGCGGGACAAGAGCACGATGCGGTTGGGCGGCACGCCGTTCGAATGGTGGAGCTCCGGTGCGATCGCGAGCGCCCACCTGGGTGAGGGATACGCCTTCCTGGCCACGGCGGTGGGCACGATCCGGCACCAGGGAGTGGACGCCCCGCCCCCGGACACGCTCGAAGGGCTCCTTTACGCGATCCCCGAGGACCGCTACGTCGTCGACGCCCGCCGCCTGGCCGCCGCCCTCGGCGACGCGCGGCCCGCCCCCCGCGAGTCTCCCTGGTTCGGCTACTCCGCGCTTGACCCGGCCCACCTCGCCGCCTACGACGGGGTCGTGTTCGTCAGGGACGTCACGCGAAGCTAGGTCGTGTCCGGCCCGGTCTGGCCGTGTGGAGACAGTGGCGTGCAGGGCAGGACGACGCGGAAGGCGGCCCCCTCGCCGGGCCGCGTTCGCAGCTCCACCGTGCCCCCGTGCGCGGCGACGATCGACCGGACGATGGCCAGGCCCAGCCCGGCGCCTCCGGCGCCGGTGCGGCTGCGTGAGCCGTCCACCCGGTAGAAACGGTCGAACACCCGGGTGGCCTCCTCCGCGGGCATCCCGGGCCCCTCGTCGGCGATCACCAGGACCCCGCCCCCGCCGGCCGTGCCGACGCCGATCCGCACCGGCGTGCCCGGCGGGGTGTGGGCGACGGCGTTGCCCACCAGGTTGGAGACCATCTGGCGCAGCCGCGCCTCGTCGCCGTGAACCGGCGCCGCACCCGGTGGCCCGCCGTCCGGCCCGGTCAGCGTGACCTCCCGTCCGGGGTCCAGTGCGCGCAGGTCGTTGTGGGCGTCGGCGGCGAGCGTCCGCAGGTCCATGGGCGCGAAGTCCATGGGCAGGGCGTCCTCGCCCTCGTCCAGGCGGGCCAGCAGGAGCAGGTCCTCCACGAGCCGGACCAGGCGCCCCGCCTCGCTCTCGATGCGGCCGAGGGTGAGATCGGCGTCGGGCAGCCCGCCCATCCGGTGCAGTTCGGCGAACCCCTTGATGCCGAAGAGCGGAGTGCGCAACTCGTGGCTGGCGTCCGCGACGAAGCGGCGCATCCGGGCCTGCGCCCGCTCCCGCTCGGCGAAGGCCGCCTCCAGTTGGCCGAGCATGACGTTCAGGGCGGCCCCCAGCCGGCCGACCTCGGTCCGGGGCGAGGCCAACGCGGGGACGCGCCGCGACAGGTCGCCCCCGGCGATGGCCGCGGCGGTCTCCTCGATACGCCGCAACGGCCGCAACCCCCGCCGTACGGCGAACCATCCGATGACGGCGAGCGACGTCACGAGCGCCGCCGCGGTCGCCGCGCAGACCGTCGTCAGGCGGCCGACGGTGGACCTCACGCCGCCGAGCGACGCCGCCACGACGACGCTGCCGGACCTGGCGGCGGGCGCCGTCGCCGAGGCGGGTCGCGGGACGGCGACGACCCGCCACCTGCCGCCTGGGCCGGTCGCGTCGAACGGCTGCCCGGCACGCCGCTCGACCGCGGCGGTGTCGAGCCGGGGGAGTGACAGGCCCCCACTCCGTTGCCCGTCCTGCTGTCCGTCCCGCGGCCACGGATCGCCCTCCTGCTCGACGGTGCCGTCGGCGCGCAGGTACGCGACGTACACCTGGTCGATCAGGTCCATGCCGGGCAGGGCGCCCAGCAGCTGGCGGCTCTGCGGCGCGGCCGGCACGGCGACCAGCAGGGCGGGGACCCGCGCCAGGACCGTGGCCATCGGGGTGAGCTGCCGGTCCACGCGTTCGATGAGGTGGGCCCGCAGCGTGGCGACCGCGACCGCGCCGCTGATCGCGAGACCGGCCGTGAGCAGGGCCATGGTGGTGAGCAGAAGCCGCCCACGCAGCGACAGGCCGCGCGGGCGCGGCGACGGGCCGCCTGCGCGCGGCCACCGGCCGCGCGGGCGCGGTGACAGGTCGCGTAAGCCCGCTGACAGGCCACGCGGGCGCGGTGCCGGACGGCTCGTGCGCGCCGTCATGGGCGCGGCCCGCGCAGCACGTATCCGATCCCGTGCATGGTGTGGATCAGCTTGGGCCCGGTCTTGTCGACCTTGCGGCGCACATAGCTCACGTACGTGTCCACGATGCTGGAGTCCCCGGCGAAGTCGTACCTCCAGACGTGCTCCAGGATCTGCGCCTTGGACACCACCCTCCCGGCGTTGAGCACCAGGTAGTGGAGCAGGCGGAACTCGGTCGGCGACAGCCGCACGGGAGTGCCCGCCCGAAGCACCTGATGGCCGTCCGGATCGAGTTCGAGGTCGGCCACCCGCAGCGTGCGGTCCTCGGGGGCGGCCCCGGCGCGCCTGAGCACGGCCTCGATCCGGGCGAGCAGCTCCTCCAGGTCGAACGGCTTGGTCACGTAGTCGTCGCCGCCCAGACGCAGCCCGTTGATCTTGTCCTGCGTGGTGTCGCGCGCGGTCAGGAACAGCACAGGCACCTGATCGGGACGGCCGCCGGACAGTCGGCGGGGAAGCTTCCGGAGACGGCGCATGACCTCGAAACCATCCATGTCGGGCAGCATGACGTCGAGGAGCACGAGGCAGGGCGGCGTGTCCCGCGCGATCTCCAGGGCCTGCGACCCGGTGGCGGCCGAGGTCACCTCGTATCCCGCGAAGCGCAGCGTGGCCGCCAGCAGTTCCCGCACCACGGGTTCGTCGTCGACCACCAGCAGATGCCACCCGTCCACCCCGGCCTCCCTTCGCCGATCAGCGGAAGAATAGGTACGCGGTGCTAAGCCCGGCGTACAGGCCGGTGCGCGGCGAGCACCCGCACCCGCCCGGCGAGCGCGGCCCCCGAGGACGCGAGAAGCGCCGCGGGCGGCACCATCAGGAGCACCGCCCGCCAGGCCGCCTCCCAGGGGTCGCTTCCGAGGCGCGCGACGGGCAGGACACGCCCCTGCAGCGTGGCGGTCACATCCAGGGACACCGCGCTGAGCGCCGCCAGGACGGGGACCGCGACGGCGACGACCAGCCCCGTCCACATCGCCGCGTACACCGCCGTGCGCGGCGTACGGCACGCGGAGGCGGGCGTGAGCACGGCGGCGAGCACTCCCGCGAGCACGGCCAGGGCGGCGCCCCCGGCCCATGCTCCCCAGACCCATGCGCCCCCGGTTTGAGGCACGTGTGTGCCGGTCCACGCCGGACCGCCCGCACCCGGGGGCCTCAGGGCGAGTCCGGGCATCAGGGCCGTGAGGCTCGAGATCGTCTCTCCCGGCCCGGACGCGGAGGAGGATCCGGCGGTGGCCGACAGAGCCGCGAAGGCGGCGTTGGGCGCGCCCAGCACGGCGAGGCCCGCCCCCGGCAGGGCCGGGAGCGCCGCCGTGACGCCCAGCAGCGTCGCCACCAGCGCGACTCCCGCGCACACACCCAGCACGGCCCGTACGGCGGCCCGTACGGGCCGTGTCGGAGTGAGGCGCGCGAGCGCCGGGCAGATCAGCAGCACCAGGCCGACGCGGACGAGACCGCCGACCGCCACGCTCTGCGTCCGCGGCTCGAAAGCCGCCCGGAGCCCGCCCGCACCCAGCACGACGGTGCCCCGAGCCGCCGCCGCGGTCAGCGCGAGCAGCGCGAGGCAGGCGACTAGGGACGACACGATCCGGATCGCCTGCGCCGCGGCCGGCGAAGGCCGCCCCACGTCCGCAGTGTCCACCGCCTGCGCAGTGTCCACCTGTGCCGTGTCCACCCCAGATGCCACGGCTGCGGACGCCGGGCGTGGCCGGCCGTGGAGCAGGGCGAGGACCAGGACGAGGGCGCCCGCGCCCGCGACGCCGAGCGGCGTCACCGTCAGCTCGGCACGCAGGCCGAGCGGCAGCCCCTCGGCGCCTGTTCCCGGCGACGCCGCGAGGACGAACGGGCCGCCGGAGACGGCCGCCGTCACGACGGCGGCGACCAGGGCGGGCGAGGCGGCCTCCAACGTCCCGGGAGACAGCGCGGCGAGGCCGAGCGCCGCGACGACGGCCATCGCCGCGAAGCCCAGCAGGGCCGCGCCGATTCCGCACATGGCCTGGTACGCCAGGGCCCGGGCGCCCGCCATCACGCGTCCCGCCGCTGGAAGACGGCGACGGCGGCGCAGAGCAGGACGAGCACGGTGGCGGCGAGCACACCGGCGCCCGCGAGCGGCGCGAGCAGTTCGGTGCCGGGATGGACCACGAAGATCCGTGCGCCCGCCGCGCTCGGCCACCAGGTGACGATCCACCTGGCCACCGGCTTGGGGAACAGGCTCGCCATGCCCGGCAGGATCAGAAGGAACGTCCCGAGCGAGATGGCCCCCGCCGACCTGCGCAGCAGGAACCCGAGCGCCATTCCGTACAGCCCGATCAGGCCGGTGAACAGGCCCGCGCCCAGCAGCGCCGCGGGCACGCCCGGATCACCGGGTCCGGCGCTCGGCAGGCCCTGCGCGGCCAGCGCCGCCTGGCTGAGCGTGAACGACAGGAGCGCCAGCGGCGGCCCGATGAGGAGCGTGGTCAGCGCGACGACGGCCCCCTTGCCGAGGAGGAGGAGCCCGCGTCTCGGCAGGGCGGTGATGCTCACCGGCATCGTGCCCGCGGCGTACTCGGTGGTCACGGCCAGTACGCCGACCGCGCTGACGAGCACCCCTGCCAGCACGAGAGCGCGAAAGGCCGTCTCCGTGGGGTCGAAGGCCGCCTGGTCCGCGGCCGACGCGCCGAGATACTCGCGTGCGGCCGCCATGCCGAACAGATAGCCGTACGATCCCGCCGCCACCACAGCCCCGGCCAGGCAGCCGAGCATGGCCCGGACGCTGCGGAACTTCACCCACTCCGAGCGCAGCACGCCGTACGCGGTCATGACACGACCCCGGCGGCACTCGTGGCGAACTCGACGCTGTCGCCGGTCAGCTCCAGATAGGCCTCCTCCAGAGAGGCTCGCCGAGGCGTGAGCTCGTGCAGGACGATTCTATGGGCGGCGGCGAGAGCGCCGACCTCGGCGCCGGACATCCCGGTCACCATCAGGCCGCCGTCGGCGCCCGGCCGCACGGTGGCGCCGGACTCCCGGAGCAGCGAGGCGAGCCGCCGCGCGTCGGGGGTGCGGACGAGCACCCCCTGCCGCGCGGCCGACTGGACGAACGTCTCCAGCCCGGTGTCGGCGATCAGCCGCCCCCGGCCGATGACGACGAGGTGGTCGGCGGTGAGGGCCATCTCACTCATCAGGTGGCTGGACAGCAGGATGGTTCTGCCCTCGCTGGCCAGGCTCCGCGTCAGCGTGCGGATCCAGCGGATGCCCTCGGGGTCCAGACCGTTGACGGGCTCGTCGAGCAGGACCACCGGGGGATCACCCAGCAGCGCCACCGCGATGCCGAGCCGCTGCTTCATCCCCAGGGAGAACCCGCCAGGACGCCGTCCCGCCACGTCGGCCAGGCCCACGAGCCCGAGCACCTCCTCGACCCGCCGCCGTCCGATGCCGTTGCCGTACGCCAGGGAGAGCAGGTGGTCGAACGCGGTCCTGCGCGGGTGCACGGCGTGCGCGTCGAGCAGCGCCCCCACCTCCCGCAGGGGTACGGGCAGGTCGGCGTAGCGCCGCCCCCCGATCGTCGCGCTCCCGCTCGTCGGCCTGTCGAGCCCGAGGATCATCCGCATCGTGCTCGTCTTGCCCGCGCCGTTCGGCCCGAGGAAGCCGGTGACGACGCCCGGCCGTACGTCGAAGCTGAGGCCGTCCACGACGGCGACCTCGCCGTACCTCTTGGTGAGCTGCCGTAACTCAATCATGGGAGGCAGGCTCGCCCACCGGTCTGCGCGACCTCTGAGAGGATCTGTGCGGTTCCTGTGAGCGGTTCGCCCCCGACCTGCGCCGGTGTCGTCTCACGCTCCCGCCCGGCGGGAGAACTCAGAGAGTTTTCACATGACCTCCGGCCGGGCAGGGGAATGATTCGGAAGCCGCTAGGCTTACCTTCACGGTGGACGAGCCGGCCGGGCGGCCGCGTCAGGGCCTCACGGCCCTGCCGAGGAAGGTCCGGGCTCCACAGGGCAGGGTGGTCGGTAACGCCGACCCGGGGTGACCCGCGGGACAGTGCCACAGAAAACAGACCGCCCCCTTCGCGGGGGGTAAGGGTGAAACGGTGGTGTAAGAGACCACCAGCGCCCACGGTGACGTGGGCGGCTCGGTAAACCCCACCCGGAGCAAGGTCAAGAAGGGACGTTCTCCGGAACGTCCCGCGCGCGACGTTTGAGGGCTGCCCGCCCGAGCCGCGCGGGTAGACCGCTTGAGGCCGCCGGCAACGGCGGTCCTAGATGGATGGCCGCCGGTCAGTCCTTGTGGCTGATCACAGAACCCGGCCTACAGGCCGGCTCGTCCACCTGTTAGCCCTGTGACCTGCATGGATGTGCTTCCCCAGCATGATCCAGCACCCGAGAGGGCATAATTCGGGCACATCGCAGGCACGCCATCGCCGGCAGTTGCAGGAGCAAGGTGAGATGACTCCTCGCCGAGCTCCGGAGCAGACATCCCGTTACTTTTCTACGCTCCGATCCGCTCTGCAAGTTCTCGCAGGTCAGAGGTAGGCGAGTCCTGCATGGTGAGTAGATCGGAGACGAGCTGCCGGGCCATGCGATGGTTCCGAAGCTGCGCGGGCGTGATCCTCTCCGCTTCGAGAAGCGCGTTCGTCGCCTCGGAGACCTGACGGCGCTGGGCGTGCGCACGGGCCACGTCGATGTGCAGCCGGGCGCGACGTTCACTCGACAACGAGGACGTGTCGACCGCCGTACCGACCCGCAAAGCGTGACCGGCGTCGCCCAGCTCGACCGCCACCGCGACCTCATAGAGAGCGACGTTCGCCGGACCAAACTCGGTGTTGTAGTCGTTGCGCCCCTCACCGAGCTTCTCGGCGATGCCCCGGGCACGGGCGAGATGCTCGTAAGCCGCGTCGGCATGGTTGAGCCGCGACGCCGCGACCGCCCGTTGCAGGGTGAGCCCGCCCCACAAAGACATGGCCTCGGGCTTGCCCTGGTCGGCCAGGAACCACAACGCCTCTGCGGCGGTACGCGCGGTCTCCTCCGCCTGGTCGAAGAGGCGCGCACCGAGGAACACGAAGCCGAGCCGGAAAGCGCCGGCGGCCACCATCAACGGGTCACCGCCACGTTCGGCCGCGACCATGGCCCGGTCGGCGGCGATCCACGCGGCCTCGGGTTCGCCGAGCTTGGCCAGCGCCGCCGAACAGGCTTGATAGAGCGCGGCGAGCATCTCGAACAGCTCCGGCCGCCGATCCTCGGGCGCCGACCGGCCCGCCCCCTCCAGCACCGGAATGAGGCTGCGCAGCAGGTCTCCGAGCTCGACGTACTGGCTTTCATGGGTGAGGTGCCAAGCCCGCTCAACCTGTGGCCGGATCTCATCACTCGGCGGCACGGGGGCCGCGTGCAGCATCGCCTGCAACGCGTGCGCCCCGGAGAGCACGAGGCGCAGGTTCGCCGAGCCGGGGATTTCCTCAGTGGTGGCGGCGACGATGGGCGCCTCGGCGGCCAATTCGGACAAGGGCACTTCGAGGGTCTCGGCGACCTTCTCCAGCACCGACATGCGGTCGATCTTGCGAACGCCGCGCTCGACCTGGGAGACCCAGGCGACCGACCGGCCGACGAGGTTGGCCAGCTCCACTTGGGACAGACCACGCCGCTTGCGCTCCTGGGCGATCCGCCGGCCCAAGGCGCGCTGGTACTCCTCGCTCACGGGGTCGTGACCTTGCCCACCTGTAGGTCGAGCCAGTCGATTTCGAAACCCGAAATCAGGTCGTCCCGAGCGCCGAAGAATCGCTTGGTGTGCTCCTGCTCCTCGTGGGCGTCGAACGCGGCGCGGTCACGGTAGAGCTCGTAGAAGATCCGCAGCAGCGGCTCACCGTCGACCTTGTGGACGGTGTAGACGAGCGTGCCCGGCTCGTGCGCCTTGATGCCCTCGATGGTCTCGCCGATGAGCTGGTCGAACGTCTCTGCGGTGGCCTCGTCCTTGCAGGTGAACCGAACTACTAGCCCGAACATGACACCCCTCCCTTTCGCGTGTGGGGCCGTTCGTGGCCCGTTGAGTCGCCGCTTCTCATGTGATCAGTACTCAATGTGCGTGGCAAGTACTGGAAGTGGCTTGTACTTGATACCGCAGCAGTACTTTAAGTACAGATCATGAGCTGACCCTGTCTGACCTGCATGATCGTGAGGGGCCGAATGAACGCCCACCCCCTTGAGTGGCGCCGCACCTTTCCCGGAATCACCAGACAGGTCAGCGAAGCCCGCCGGTTCGTGGCGGAGCATCTGCCCCTACGGGCCGAGATCGAGACCGCCCAACTGATCGTTTCGGAGTTGGCGACGAACGCCCTCCGGCACACGGGCAGTGGTGAACCCGGGGGGCGGTTCGTGGTCACGGTCCGTCTGGAGACGTCGCGAGTGTGGCTTGGCGTTCTCGACGAAAGAGGAGTGGGGCGCCACCGAGGTACACAAGCCTGACGACCGCCAGGAGTGCGGGCGTGGCTCGATCTCGTCGACCATCTAGCGCAGACGTGGGGTGTACACGGGGACGAGCGGAGCCGGACCGTGTGGGCGACGGTGGCGATGGGTTCCCCCCTTCCTTGCGCATGAACTCGTGCCTGAGCCCGCATCCTGCGCCGGCGCAGGAGAAGCACGTGAAGCTGACGTGGTGGCGGACGGGGACCATGGGCCACGTTCGGCCGCTTGCGTGGACGTCTGATTGCCAGCGGACTGGCTATGAGCTGTGCGCTGCCGGAGGGCAGACGTTCATCCGTCGCCGGCGCTGAGGGGTGACGTGCGAGATACCCAGGATGTCGACCGGCGAAGGGCACGAGTTGCGGGTGTTGCTGCTCGCTGGGCTCGTTCGGTAGGACAGGCCGAGGGTATCCTCGCGTCGACTGATCTTGATCTACAGCATTGGTTCATAATGTAGTGACCAATTAGTAGCCGAACTAAGTGTGCGGATTGTGGCAGACGGGTGCGT
The DNA here is from genome assembly GCF_043197435.1 of Microbispora bryophytorum. Classification (NCBI taxonomy): domain Bacteria; kingdom Bacillati; phylum Actinomycetota; class Actinomycetes; order Streptosporangiales; family Streptosporangiaceae; genus Microbispora; species Microbispora bryophytorum. The sequence goes on from NZ_JBICTF010000003.1 coordinate 361,278, forward strand.
CATTCTAAGACGACGGCGACATCGAAACTACCCTTGAAGAGCTCCCGTTCTCCCGTTCGTCAGGAGAAGGTCGGTGGCCGAGGTTTTGGCTGTCCAGGGCGCTTCGGGGGCGCATGGCTTCGGAAGATGCTGGCAACCGATGACAACGGACAGAATATCTTTGCAGCTCACCTATGGCGTGGAGCGGTCCGCCGCAGGTAGGAGGCGTGCGAAATTTGAACCCGGCCTACAGGCCGGCTCGTCCACCTTCCGCCCCTCTGAGCTGGGCCGACTCCCGGATCAACTCCTGCTCGGGGCACATCGGGGGCGCTCGCGGACGACGATGGACGCTCCGGAGCAGGTAGACACCACACCGGGCCTGGCTCGAACACCTGTTTCCGTTGCCTGATAAAAAAGCAATACCGAGCACCGCTGGATCGAAGACACGTCCACCGAGCAGCTAACATGCGCTCGGTGATCAAGTTCCGCTCTGCGTTGACACCACTGGGCCAGGTTTCCCCCTGGGGCCATGAGGATCGTCAACTGCACTGGTTCGGACTAACCGATGGCTGGTACTGGATAGAACTGGCCGGTCACGAGTTGCTGCGCTACTCACCGGAAACGCTTCAGCATCATCGAACCGACCATCCTGCCGTGCAGCGCCCATATGTCGACTACTACGTGGCTCGGCTATGGGAAGACATCAACGAGATGACACCCACTGTCCTCCAACCGGTGCCAACCGATCTCCTGGATTTCGTGGCCAGCGACCCCGACTCCTGGCGGCCGATGGACAGCGATGCAGCCATGATTGCCGCGGAGTGGCACGCCGAGCATGCCTTGGATCTCGGCTACATCCGACAACCACCCCGCGTCAGGGCTTGGCGTACCGTCGGCGACGATTTCGACATGGTGACAGTGACCTGGCGGCATGACGACGATGGCGACATCCGGTTCACAGCTGACCCGGCCGGTCAGGTCGAAATCCCGACCGAATCGTTCCTCGCCGCCGTCCGGCAACTCGACCTTGAGCTCATGACCGCCATGAAGCGGAGAATCAGAGCATTGGAGCGGACAGGGCCACCGAGCGGTGTCCGGTTGGACCTGGATGCACTCCGCGCCGAGCACGTAAATCGAGCGACATGGCTGGCTCAACGCTTACAACGCGAACCGGCAACCGACTGGGCAGCCGTCGGCGCCGGCGCGGAAGAGCTGCTCCCGCGCTGAGGGCGCGAAATGGGTCTCGGTGAGATAGGCCACGGGCCCTAAAGGGGATACCGCGCCGTCCAGGTCTACGAGTTGCCTCTGGGGGCCGTCAGCCGGCGTTCTTCATCTTCCATCCGAGACTTTTGGAGTCTCCGGATTCATCCGCTCTGCGAACCTTGATGCTGTGGTTCCTGATGGTTCGATTCTTCTCGGTGGCGCGAATCTTCGGAGTGTCCTCGTCGAGTCCGGCGCGAAGAACGAAGTCACGCCATTGCGTCTCGTCCAAAGCCGAGATCTATTGCCCAACCTCGCGGATGCATTCCGCGATGACCGTTGCTGCCATGTGCGTGAATTGGCCGACTCCGACAATTTCTCCCGTGACTTCTAGGCCGACTACGGTCCACCATGAGACGTGGCTCCAGGGCATCCGGATAAGAGGTTATTCGGGATCGCCCTTGAACAGTTCGATGTCGTCCCCGATCTGAAGCCCCCTTGCCTCGATGTGAAGTTCTGGCATGCGAGGGAGATTAGTCTCCCTTGACCGACAGTGCGAGGGACTCACACTGAGAGTGACAAGATGCGAAACCTTTAGGAAGGTGCGAAATGGTGATTCCGGGCTGCGGCTGTGACCAGGGTTGCTCAGACGAGATGGGGAAGGCTTACGCCGGTCCCCCTCGTTGGGTAGTCATCATGACCAACAAGTGATGTCGCACTAGGAAGGCCGGTACTCCTCCCGGAACGGAGTACCGGCCTTCTCTGCGCCTGGCTCTGTAGTCGGGTCTCGATACCGGCGGCACCCAGGAGACCTGGTAGGGGCGAACCGGGGGAGTCCTGCCAGGCTGGAGACCTGCCCCGGAAGAACCCGGCCTACAGGCCGGCACGTCCACCTTCCGCCCCTCTGAGCCTTCGCTCGGGCTTCCGGCACCCGTGCGAGCCCGCTCGGATGCCGGCCGTCCTTCAAACCCAGCGGCTCGTCATGTCGATGCCGTGGGCGTCGGCCCTGCCGCTCGTGCCTGCGAACCCAGCCGAAATTGGTTCGCGAGACAGGTTCCCGAGCACCTAGCGTTGAACCCCCCTATGGCCGCGGAGGACGTGCCGTGTCCGCGACCGGTATCAGCGAATGGAGGTGCGGAGCGGAATGACGTGTCACCTTGTCGCACTCTGCTTCGACGCGCACGACCCGTCCCGTCTCGCGCGATTCTGGGCCGGTGTCCTGGGCTGGGAGATGGCCGACGACCCCCTGCACGGCATCACGCTTCTGCCGAGCGATGACACCGGCTTCCGGATCAGATTTCTTCCGAGTCGGGAGCAGAAGACCGGCCAGAACCAGATGCACTTCGACCTGACGAGCGCGTCCCTTGAGGACCAGCAGAAGACGGTGGCGAAGGCGCTCGGGCTCGGCGCCCGGCATATCGACATCGGGCAGCGCCCGGACGAGGACCATATCGTGCTCGCCGACCCCGAGGGCAACGAGTTCTGCGTGATCGGGCCGGACAACGAATTCCTCGCCGACTGCGGATTCATCGGAGCGCTGGCGTGCGACGGTTCGCAGGAGGTCGGGTACTTCTGGAGCAAGGCTCTGGGCTGGCCGCTGGTCTGGGATCAGGACCAGGAGACCGCAATCCGCTCGCCGCATGGTGGCCCGAAGATCACCTGGGGTGGTCCGCCGCTGGCGCCGAAGACCGGCAAGGAGCGGCTGCATTTCGATCTCGCTCCACCCGCCGACGGCGATCAGCAAACGGAGGTCGATCGTCTCATCTCCCTCGGGGCGACGCGTATCGACATCGGTCAGGGCGAGGTCGGCTGGGTGGTCATGGCCGATCCCGACGGCCACGAGTTCTGCGTGCAGACCCCGCGATAGCGCGAACGCGAGAGCCGGATCCGGACCGTTCTCCCGCCGACCGCGAGTCCCGTCAACACGGGAAAACGGGTACAAACGTCGCCGCATTGGGTGCAAGCTGGGCGCGTGAACCATCCGCACACGGTGGTCCTTGTCGAGGGGATCAGCGACAGGTCGGCCATTGAGGCGTTGGCCGAGCGCCGGGGCCGAAACCTCGCGGCTGAAGGCATCTCCGTTGTGGCGATGGGCGGTGCCACGAACATCGGGGCGCACATCGGCGAGTTCGGCCCTCTCGGTCGCGACCTCCGGCTGGCCGGTCTGTGCGACGCCGGCGAACAAGGCGCCTTTCTGCGGGGGCTCGAGCGCGCGGGCTTCGGATCCGATCTCGCCAGAAGTGATCTGGAGGCGCTCGGATTCTTCGTGTGCGTGGCCGATCTGGAAGACGAGCTGATCCGCGCGCTCGGCACCGCCACGGTCGAGCGCGTCGTCGATGCCCTGGGCGAGCTCGGCTCCTTCCGCACGCTCCAGAAGCAACCCCCATGGCGCGGACGCAGCACCCACGACCAGCTACGCCGGTTCATGGGAGCAGGCAGCGGCCGCAAGATCCGCTACGCGGGCCCGCTCGTCGCGGCACTGGAGCTCGATCGCGTGCCGCAGCCGCTGGACGGCCTGCTGGCCCACCTCTGAGACTGCATGCTTCGCCGGGGCTTTCATCGGCAGCGTGTGGAAGTCCCTCCACCGCCCCAGCAGCGACTGGCGGGAGTTCCTCGATCTCGTACGCCGCACCGGAGACGACGTGCAGGGTGTGGAGGACCGCTGGCACGGGAAGGGCGCCACGATCGTGCACTGGGTGAATCGGGGGTTCACCAAGCCGTCCCCCGGACGCTGCGACACCTGGACCGCCGCCGGGAAATCGGTCGCCTGACGTACGGGGTCCTGCGGCCGTTGACGGTGTAGTCGACGCGGGAGGCATGGGGGATGGTCACGGTCTGATGCGCCTTGAACCTGTCGAGTTCGGCCGTGAGGTCGAGCGAGGCGAGCCCAGGCGATGCTCCCCCCGAGTCGGCGCGTGCGATCAGGGGCCGGTCCGCGGGGCCCTGGTGATCGATGCCACGGCGTCGGCGATCTGCATCCGCAGCGTGGCGGGGTCGGTGGCCAGCCCCGGGCTCAGCCTCGGGCCGAAGGGGCTCGCCGCCGACCAGGCGGTGGCGAGGGCCAGGATGGCCGTCAGCAGGAATTCGGGCGCGAAGCGCGCCCCCGGCCCGTCCGCCTCCCGCGCCGCCGCCTCCATGGCCGAGACTTTCGCAGTCTGCGCCGCGTTGCGCAGGGCGACCGCGCCGGTCTCCTGCTCCAGGCCCGCCCACGCCATGAGCCGCATCAGGCCGGGCTCGGCCATTGAGAAGTCGAAGACCCGCGCCGCATACCCGGGCAGGTCGTCGGGCGTGAACCGCAACTCGTCGTAGACCCGTCGCAGGTTCTGCTCCAGGACGGTGGCGAACAGGGTCTCCTTGCTCTGGAAGTAGATGTAGAGCAGGTTCTTGTTGCAGCCGGCCGCCTTGGCGATGCGGTCGACACGCGCCCCGGCGATGCCGTGAGCGGAGAACTCATCCCGCGCCGCTTCGAGGATGCGCGCCTTCGTCGCCTCGGCGTTACCTGTTGCCACGGCGCCATCCTAGCGTTGACTAACCGGTTAGATGGCGGCATATGCTAACTAACGAGTTAGGCAGCTTCTGGAAGGAACGAGGATGGACGCACGTACATGGCTGATCACCGGAGTGAGCAGTGGCTTCGGCCGGGAGATGACCGAACAGCTCCTCCGCCGCGGTGACCGGGTCGCGGGGACGGCCCGGCGGATGGAGTCGATGGGCGACCTGAAGGCGGAGTACGGCGACCGGCTGTGGCTCGCCCGCCTCGACCTGACCGATGGCCCCGCGATCCGGGAGGTCGTGGACCGGGCATTCGCCGACTTGGGCAGGATCGATGGGGTGGTCAGCAACGCCGGGTATGGCCTGTTCGGCGCGGCCGAGGAGCTCACGGACGAGCAGATCGTCCACCAGATCGACACGAACCTGCTCGGCTCGATCCGGCTGGTGCGCGCCGCGCTGCCTCACCTGCGCCGACAGGGCGGCGGCCGCATCATCCAGCTCTCCACGTACGGCGGTCAAGCTACGAACGCGGGCGCGTCCGCGTATCACGCGAGCAAGTGGGGCATCGAGGGGTTCATGGAGTCGACGGCCAAGGACGTCGCCCCGTTCGGCATCGGCGTGACCATCGTCGAGCCGGGCAGTGTCCGTACGCGATTCCGCGATGGGAGCTCACGGCTCGCCACGCCGATGAGCGCCTACGACGCCAGCCCGGCCGCGCTGACCCGGGGCATCCGCAATCCAGCGCTGCCGTCTGTCGGCGACCTCGCGAAGACGGCCGCGGCGATTGTCGGCTGTGCGGACCTGGACCCCGCGCCCGTACGGGTCGCCCTGGGCAGCGACTCCTACACCTTCATCCACACGGCACTCGCCGATCGGCTCGCGGAGCTGGAGGCGCGACGGGACCTCGCCTTCTCGACTGATGCCGATGCCGATGCCGATGCCGGCGCCGAGGCCGCTCGCCGCTGAAGACCGACCGGCACATCCCCGGATCCCGGCCCGCTCATCCCAGGAAGCCCGCCGCCCCGGCCCGAACCCGGTCAGCGGGCCTCGGAGCCGGACCGCCTGCTCGCGAAGAGCCGGAGCCGGTCAGGAGAAACGCTCGACGGTCACGGGGACCGCTCCCGCGTGGCGCATGACCGTCGTCAACCGCCGCAGCAGCGGCCCGAGGGGCTCGTCGGACGTGGTCCCCAGATGGGCCGTGAGATCGACGGAGCAGGCGGCTCCGGGCCCGATCCGGCGTACGTCCCAGGTGAAGACGTCCGAAGCCGTGCGCAGCTCACCCGTGGCGACGACCCGGGTCCGCGGGTCGCCGGCTTCCACGGCGAGCGTCACCACGTCCGCGAGGCGGGACAGGTGCGGCTCACCGGCGAACAGGACACGGTAGACCCGCGTGTCGTGGAACCCGTCGGGAACTCGCGGCGGGCTGAGGCGCAGAGGAGGCGAGTCCGGCAGCGGCTGGTGGTCGTGGAAAAGGGCCCGCAGCCGCGTCTCACCGGGCAGTTCGCCCCCGCCGAGATCGTGGTACGCGGCCTCGGCCTCGGGGCGGCTCACCGCGCGGACCCGGGTGCGCAGGCCGGGATCCTCGCGCATCGCGCGTCCGAAGGCCGCCGAACTCCACCAGACGCCGTCGGCCGCGGTCCATCCGGCGGTGTCCAGGCCGACGGTCCTGAAGTCCTCGGTGAGCGTGAACTCCTCGACGACGATTCCCTCGGCCGGGGCTCCGTCCGTGCCTGCCGCCGGCGTGATCAGGTAGTAGTCCAGAGCCGCCTGCGATCCAGACTCGGCGGTGACGCCCGCCTGCCCGCGCCCGCGTATGTCGCTGGTCATGGGCGCACCCTACTGACCTTCGGCCGTCCACACGCCGGGCGGGCGGCTCGCCCAGTGCCTCACCAGGACTGCGCCCGAGGAGGAGCGGGGCGGGCTCAGTGAGGCATGGTGCTCATGTCCGAGCCGGTGCCCGAGCTCATGCCGCCCATGTCGTGGCCGGGAACGTTCCCGTTCTCGTCGGCCACCATGAACACTCCCGCCATCCCCATGTCCGAGTGGCTTTGGACATGGCAGTGGTACATCCAGGCGCCGGGCCCGACCCGCTCCCCGGCGATCACCTGGAAGCCGAACGACTCGGCCGGTCCGGTGATCTTGGTGTCGATGATCCGGGTCTGGTCCTGCGGGTTGTCCAGCAGACCGGTGCGGTTGTCCGCCCAGCGGTGCCCGTGGAGGTGCCACGTGTGGAAGAAGTCTCCATGGGTGACCACGATGAACTCCACACGCTCGCCGATCTTCGCCATGAAGTGGGGAGCTTCGCCGGCCTTGGCGTTGTTGACGGTCATGTCGTTGAAGAAGACGACGAACTGCTTGTCCGGCAGGATGTCGCCCTTGCGGCGCACCACCAGCGCGCCGTATAGGCCTCTCTTGATGCCGCCGGTGCCGTGGTCGGTCCCCACAACGTGGTCGTGGTAGTGCCAGTAGCCGGCGCTGCCGGGCTCGATGGTGCCGCCCGGGCGGCGGCCCGGCGCGTGGGTGCGCCAGACGTAGGTGCGCCGGCCTCCCGGCTCCACCACGCTGTCGCTCATTCTCGTGCCGTCGCTGGTGAACTCGTAGTCCACCCCGTGCACGTGCAGGCTGGCGGTGACATCGGTGTTGTTCACCAGCTCGATCTCGAGGGTCTCGCCTTCGACCATCTCGATGAGCGGGCCGGGGATCGTGGCTTTGCCGGGCTCCAGACCGTAGCCCAGCAGGTTGTTCGGCAACTTCTCCGCGTACAGGGTGATGCGGCGGACGTCGCCTTTGTCGGGCTTGCCGGTGACCTTGTCGGATGGCGCCGCGTCGGCCTGGCTCGTCCCGACCAGCGGCACGAACGCGGCGGCCGTCGCGGCCGTGGTGAAGGCGCGCCGGGAGAACATGCCTCGCGTCGTACCCCTGCCTACCTCGGTCATGGTTCCCCATTCGGGTCGTGACGCCTCACTGCCGTGAGGCGAACGGCAACTGTCGTAGCGCCGGCCCGGGGGACCGGCCTGGACGGCGCGACGTCTCGCTGGGGCTCCCCTGCAGGGGGGCCGGTTCCCGCCGGGACGGGGACCGGTCAACGAGCCTTTCGACACCGTGGATAAAGCTTTCGATGGAAGTAGGCGATACTTCTGCTAAAAAGTCAAGAAGTCATGTTGTAAAGAAGAGAACTTTGTAAAGGGACTGGATGAAGTTCGGTGAGGCTGCTACGTTGAGCCCAAACCGCCCACTTGACGCGACTCGACTACCACAGTCCATGCAGGTCTCGTGGGCATCACTGGCCCTCGTCCCCCCGCCCGCCCACGCAACCATCCGCGACTCCCCGAAAGGCTCAGCGGTGCTTCGGCGACACCCCCCACAGCCGACATCCGCCCCGCACGGTCCGCCCTCTCACGTCCCGGCGGACCTGCGGCTCAGACGCACCGGACCACGCCCCGGCGGCGCCGCCAGGCGTCGCCGGCCTCGCGGCACCCCGGCCTGAGACCGGCAAGACACCCTCATTCCGGTCGCCGTCCCGGCAGGACGGCCGGCGACCGCTGCACGCGATCAGTCCTGGCGCCCGCCACGACGGGCTCCGTGGCGATCGCCCGCCGACAACGCGATGAACGGCGATGCCGCACGTCCGCGACGGCCCAACCGCCCCGACCACGCCATGACGCGACGCGTCACCGCGTCACCGCGACGCGGGGTCAGGGACAGAACGGCAAGTGAGAGGAGGAGACGGCAGCACCCTCGCGCCTTTCGGCATCTGCGTGCCCGGTCACCGCCACGGCTGACCGAACGACCTCCGCAAGGTGCTGATCCAACCCCCCGACCTGAAGGAGCGAACGATGGGTCGCAGAGACCTGCTCGTACACCCCCGGCCACCCGCCTGGCGCCGCGCTCTTGTCGCGGCGTCGAGCGCCGCCCTGACGCTGGGACTGGCGACCGTCCCCGCCATGCAGGCGCAGGCCGCACCGGCCCTTCCCGCCGCGCAACTGCAGGCGCAGGCCAAGCCCAACCCTCCCGAGCCGGATACCGGTAAGCCAGACAAATCCGATGAGTCGGTCAGTGTGCTGGTGTTCCACGGACCCGCCAAGGAACAGAGCGACCCGGTCGAGAAGGCCGCGGACTCGATCAAGAACCTGGGCAAGGACAACGGCTTCTCCGTCGAGGTGTCCGAAGACCCGGCCGTCTTCACCTCCAGCAACCTGGCGCGCTATCGCGGGGTGGTGTTCCTGTCCGCCAAGGGCGTGACGCTGAACGCCGCCCAGGAGGCCGCCTTCCAGGCGTACATCCGGGACGGCGGCGGGTTCGTCGGCGTCCACGACGCCGTACGCGCCCAGCCCGACTCGTCCTGGTTCACCGAACTGGTCGGCACCCGCCCCGCCGGCAGCCTGCCCCCAGCGGAGAAGGTCGTGGAGGTCACGGCGAGCGGGGACAACCCGCCGAACGAGACCAAGGAGAAGCTGGTCGACGGGAACAACAACAGCAAGTGGCTGACGTTCAACCCGACCGGCTGGGTCTCGCTGAAGCCGGAGCAGCCGAAGGCGATCGCCCACTACGCGCTGACCTCGGCCAACGACTTCCCCGGCCGCGACCCGAAGGACTGGACGCTGCAGGGCTCCCAGGACGGGAAGAGCTGGACGGACCTGGACAAGCGGACGGGGGAGACCTTCCCCTCGCGGTTCCAGACCAAGGAATACACGTTCACCAACACCACGGCGTACGCGTACTACCGGCTGAACATCACGGCGAACAGCGGTGAGCCCCTCATCCAGCTGGCCGAGGTGCGGCTGTTCGGTCCCGACGCCGGGCCTCCGCCGGACAGCCAGGTGCAGAAGGCCACGGTGGACTTCACCGACCGTCAGCACCCGGCGAACAAGGGCCTGCCGTTCAACGCGACGCGGTCCGACAAGTGGATGAACTGGAGCCCGAGCCCGCTGGGCAAGGTTCAGACGGTCGCGCAGGTCGAGGAGTGGACCTACAAGGCGGGCCTGAACGGCAACGGCGCGTTCCACCCGATCTCGTGGTGCCGCGACTACGACGGCGGACGGTCGTTCTACACCGGCATGGGCGGCACCGAGGAGAGCTACACCAAGGACGAGCAGTTCAAGAGCCACCTCGGCGGTGCGATCAAGTGGGCGGCCGGCCTGGTCCGCGGCGACTGCCAGGCGACCATCGCGTCGAACTACAAGACCGAGCGACTGACCACGCAGAACCAGTCGGGCCAGCTCGACCAGATCGGCGAACCGCACGGCCTGACCGTCGCCCCCGACGGCAAGGTCTTCTATGTCGGCAAGGCGGCCTGCCCCACCGGCCCGATCGCCGACTGGAACGACCCGAAGGTCGGCCTCGGCTGCGGCACGATCCACCAGTGGGACCCCAAGACCAAGCAGGTCAAGCTCCTCACCACCCTCGCCGTCATGGGCAACCGCGGCAGCGGCGACGAGCTGGTGAAGAACGAGGAGGGTCTCCTCGGCATCGTGCCCGACCCCAAGTTCCAGGAGAACGGCTGGCTGTACGTCTACTGGATGCCGCACGAGTCGATCGACAGGGACAAGCGGATCGGCAAGCGGACGATCTCCCGGTTCACCTACGACTCCGCCACTCAGACGATCGACCAGAAGACCCGCAAGGACCTGCTGCAGTGGGACACCCAGATCCACAGCTGCTGCCACGCGGGCGGTGGCATGGCCTTCGACAAGGAGGGGAACCTCTACGTCGGTTCCGGTGACAGCAACTCCTCCGGCGGCTCGAGCGGTTACTCCGGGAACAACTGGACCCAGGATTACAAGGGCACCTCGTTCCAGGACGCCCGCCGCACCGCGGGCAACACCAACGACCTGAACGGCAAGATCATTCGTATCCACCCGGAGGCCGACGGGACGTACACGATCCCGAAGGGCAACCTGTTCACGGGTAAGGAAGAGGGCGGCGGCAAGACCCGCCCGGAGATCTACGTGATGGGCGTTCGCAACATCGCGCGGCTCCAGTGGGACAACGTGAACGACTGGCTGACCGCCGGATGGGTCGGTCCGGACGCGGGCGGCCCGAGCGAGATCTGGGGTCCGGCGAAGTACGAGACCGCGACGATCCTCACGTCCGCCGGCAACCAGGGCTGGCCCTACTGCATGGGCAACAGACAGCCCTACCGTGACCGCAGCAACGTCGACGCCAGCCAGCCCGCCGACTGGTACAACTGCGGCAACCTGAAGAACACCTCGCCGCGCAACACCGGCCTGGTCGACATCCCGCCGGCCCGCGACAACATGATCTGGTTCTCGCCGCAGGGCGGCGGCCCGGTCTACCCGAAGCGGACCGACGGCAGCGGCCTGCCGACCTACAAGCCGGGCGACGAGACCTTCACCGAGCCCTACCTTTCCGGCGGCGGCCAGGCGATCATGTCCGGGCCGACCTACCACCGCTCCGAGGTCGACACCGACAGCGGTGTCGCGTGGCCCGCGTACTGGGACGACAAGTGGTTCATCGGTGACGAGTCCAACGCGAACAACCGGGTGGCCGTCACCGTCGACCCGAAGGGCGTCAAGGACGCGAAGCCGCCCGTCTTCGCCGAGGACCTGCGCTCCATCATCCAGCCCGGCGGCGGCGCCACCCAGCTGCAGTCGTGGATGGACGCCAAGTTCGGCAAGGATGGCGCCCTCTACATGCTGGACTACGCCGGTGGCTTCTTCAGCCTGCACCCCAACCAGAAGCTGATCCGCGTCACCTACCAGGGTGGTCCGGCGACGCCGAACCCGAGCCTGGCCACGGTGCGGCCGGAGCGGCAGAGCACGCCGAAGACGGTGGTGTTCTCCCACGCCAGGGCCGGCGGCGTGAAGTGGGAGTGGGACTTCGGCGACGGCAGCAAGCCGTCGACCGAGGCCGACCCGACGCACACCTACAAGGACTTCGGCACCTACAAGGCCACGCTGAAGGTCACCTACGCCGACGGCGAGGTGACGACCGGCGAGATCACCGTCGAGATCGGCTGCCCGGCGCCGGACTCCCGGACGACGGTCCGGCTGCTGGACACCGACACCGGCGTGGCCAACCGCGTCGTCGGCGGCGGCTGCACGATCAACGACCTGATCGACGACGAGCGCATATGGCAGAACCACGGCGAGTTCGTCAAGCACCTCAACGACCAGGTGAACGAGTTCCGCAAGGACGGCGTCATCGACAACAAGGAGGCGTCCACGCTCAGCAAGGCGGGGGCGCAGTCCGAGATCGGCAAGACGAACGGCTACGAGACCATCTTCGACGGGACCGCGCAGTCCCTGCAGGGGTGGTCGCAGGCTCCGACCGGCCAGTTCATCCTGCAGCAGGACGGCACTCTCCGCACCTCCGGTGGGATGGGCATGCTGTGGTACTCGGCCAAGGCGTACGCCGACTTCTCGGTGCGGCTGCAGTTCCGTGACGTCGCGCCCGGCACGGCCCGGGCCAACACCGGCGTGTTCGTCCGGTTCCCCGACCCACGGACCCCACTAGACCAGCGTCCGGCCGGGAGTTGCGGCACGGTCGGATCGGCCCGTACGTCGGAGGCGTGGGTCGCGGTCTTCTGCGGCCACGAGATCCAGATCTACGACGGCGACTCGGGCGAGCCGCAGAAGACGGGCTCGATCTACAACTTCCAGCCGAACACGCTGGACAAGGCGGGGGCGACCCCGAAGGGCCAGTGGAACGACTACGAGGTCCGGGTGGTCGGGCAGCACTACACGATCATCCGCAACGGCGTCGTGATCAACGAGTTCGACAACACCCCGGGCAAGTCGTCGTCCCGCGCCGGCGACCCCGTTACGGACCTGCGTCAGTTCGTCAGCGGGTTCATCGGGCTGCAGAACCACAGCAACACCGACCTGGCGGAATTCCGCAACGTCCGCGTGCGGGAGCTCTGACCCGGTAGCCGGGCGGGGGGAGTCCCCCGCCCGGCCCTAACCCCATGACCTCAGGCGGACGGACGCCGTTCGTCCGCTCACATGCACGTTCTGTGAGGTGCGACCTCAGATGCAGTTACTGACAGGAAGGCTACGCAGGGCGCTACGCGCCGTCGTGGCCGTGGCGCTGTTGTGCGTGGCGCTTCCGGCGCTGTGGCCGTCGCCGGCCGAAGCCGCCGCCGCGCCGCAGTTCGAGGCGCGGCAGCAGGTCGCCCAGGCGGCGGCGCAGGTGCTCACCTGGACCGCCGACAACGGCATGACCGCGTACAAGGACGCGCCGGCCACGGCGGTCGCGGGACCCGCGACGATCGTCTTCGAAAACAGCATGGCGACCGGCAGCACGTTCGGGATGACGCACACGCTGACCTTCGACGTCTCGACGCCCGGATACAACCACGACGTCAACGTCAACATCATCGCCAGCCCGTACGACGCGGACGGCGGCCGGCACGAGATCCAGGTGAACCTCACCCCCGGCAAATACCGCTTCTTCTGCGCGATCCCCGGCCACCAGATGGTCGGCGAACTCGTGGTCACTCCCGGCGGCCCCACCGACACGACGGCGCCACTGGCGTCCGCGAACGTGTCGGGCGAGAAGGACGCCGACGGTAACTACGTCGGTTCGGCGACGGTGACGGTCTCGGCGAGCGACACCGAGTCGGGTGTGGACCGGGTGGAGTACGCGCTGGACAACGGGGCGTTCACCACCTACTCGGCTCCGGTTTCGGTCAACACCGCCGGGTCGCACACGGTGCAGTATCGGGCGACCGACAAGGCGGGCAACGTCTCGCCGGTGGCGTCGGTGTCGTTCACGGTGGTCGCTCCGCCGGCGAAGGACACGACCGCGCCGCAGGTGTCGGCGCAGGTGGCCGGTGACAAGGACACCGACGGCAACTACGTCGGTTCGGCCACCGTGACGATCTCGGCGAGCGACAGCGAGTCGGGTGTGGACACGGTGGAGTACTCCCTGGACTCGCAGCCGTTCGCGCTGTATTCCAAGGCGCTGACGGTCGACCAGCCGGGTGCGCACCGGGTGAGCTACCGGGCCACCGACAAGGCGGGCAACGTCTCGGCGGTGGCGTCGGTGACGTTCACGGTCGTGGTCCCGCCGGCCAAGGACACCACGGCCCCGCAGGTGTCGGCGCAGGTGGCCGGTGACAAGGACACCGACGGCGACTACGTCGGTTCGGCCACCGTGACGGTCTCGGCGACCGACACCGAGTCGGGCGTCGACAAGGTGGAATACGCGCTGGACGACGCATCCTTCACGACGTACTCGGCGCCGATCTCGGTGAACAAGACCGGGTCGCACACGGTGCAGTACCGGGCGACCGACAAGGCGGGCAACACCTCGCCGGTGGCGTCGGTGTCGTTCACGGTGGTCGCTCCGCCGGCGAAGGACACGACCGCGCCGCAGGTGTCGGCGCAGGTGGCCGGTGACAAGGACACCGACGGCAACTACGTCGGTTCGGCGACCGTCACGATCTCGGCGAGCGACAGCGAGTCGGGCGTGGCGACGGTCGAGTACTCCCTCGACGGGCAGCCGCTCGGCCTGTACTCGGCGCCGGTGGCGGTCAAGCAGCCGGGCGCGCACACCGTGAGCTACCGGGCCACCGACAAGGCCGGGAACGCCTCCGACGTCGCGTCGGTGTCGTTCACGGTCGTCTCCGCGGAGCAGAAGGACACCACGCCTCCGCTGGCGTCGGCGCAGGTGGCCGGTGACAAGGACACCAACGGCAACTACGTCGGTTCTGCGACGGTGACCGTCTCGGCGACCGACACCGAGTCGGGCGTGGACAGGATCGACTACGCCCTGGACGGCGGGGCCTTCGCGACGTACTCGGCTCCGGTGTCGGTGAACACGGCCGGGTCGCACACGGTGCAGTACCGGGCTACGGACATGGCGGGCAACGTCTCGCCGGTCGGGTCGGTGTCGTTCACGGTGGTCGTTCCGCCGGCCAAGGACACGACCGCGCCGCTGGTGTCGGCGCAGGTGGCCGGTGACAAGGAGACCGACGGCAACTACGTGGGCTCCGCCACTGTCACGATCTCGGCGAGCGATAGCGAGTCGGGTGTGGACACGGTCGAGTACTCCCTCGACTCGCAGCCGTTCGCGGTCTACTCGAAGGCGCTGACGGTCGACCAGTCGGGGGCGCACCGGGTGAGCTACCGGGCCACGGACAAGGCGGGCAACACCTCGGCGGTGGCGTCGGTGACGTTCACCGTGGTGGTCCCGCCGGCCAAGGACACCACGGCCCCGCAGGTGTCGGCCAACGTGTCGGGCACGAAGGACGCCGACGGCAACTACGTCGGCTCGGCCACGGTGACGGTCTCGGCGACCGACACCGAGTCGGGCGTCGACAAGGTCGAGTACGCCCTGGACGGCGCGGCGTTCGCGGCCTACACGGCTCCGGTCTCGGTGAACAGGACCGGGTCGCACACGGTGCAGTATCGGGCGACCGACAAGGCCGGCAACACGTCGCCGGTGGGGTCGGTGACCTTCAAGGTCGTCGCGCCGCAGCAGGACGACACCACGGCTCCGCAGGTGTCGGCGCAGCTCAGCGGCAGCATGGACTGGGCGTGGAACTACGTCGGCTCCGCCACGCTCACCATCTCGGCGACCGACAGCGGGTCGGGCGTGGCCACGGTGGAGTACTCCCTCGACGGGCAGCCGTTCGCGCTGTACTCCAAGCCGGTGGCGGTTAGCCAGCCGGGGGCGCACACCGTGAGCTACCGGGCCACCGACAAGGCCGGCAACACCTCCAACGCGGGCACGGCGACGTTCAGCGTCGTCGGCGCCACGTCGGGCTCCGACTGTTCGAAGCCGGGCAAGGGCAAGGGCTGCACGGACGACTGAGTTCGTGCGGCCGCAAGCGGCCTCGGTCCGGCGACGGCCCGAGGCCGCCTCTTCTCGTCGTGCGGGACTCGCCCTCATTCGGCCCGGAAGGGGTCGTGCTCGGCGAGGAGCTTGTCGAGCCGGGCCTGGTCCACCCGGCTGACGACGGTCGCCTCCTCCTGCCGGTCCCGCACGCACTTGGCCAGCGTGAACGTCGAGGTCACCACGTACATCAGCCCGAGAGCGAGGAAGGAACGCACCCAGGTCGTCACCGGGAGGTAGAGGATGCCGGCCGCCAGGCCCACGAGGGAGATCACGAACGAGATGACGGCCTGGAGATAGAAGGCCGTCGTTGTCGGGGGTTTCACCGATTGCGCCATGACGCCATCGTCCGCGCCGTCCGCCTGCCGGACATGAGCGCCAATACTCAGTTACCGGTGAGTACGAGCACCCGCTCAGTGCTCCAGGTTCAGGGCGTTGCCGATGTACATGGCCGCCAGCATGGTGAACAGGAACGCCTGGAGGAACTGGATGAATATCTCCAGGGCGGTCATCACGACGGCCATGGCCACGCTGAGCAGGCCCACCGGGGCTCCGAGCACCGTGGGCTGCTCGACGAGGAACCAGAATCCCACCGCGCTGAAGAACGCCAGCAGCAGGTGCCCGGCGAACATGTTCGCGAACAGTCGTACGGCATGGGTGAACGGCGCGAAGACGAACGTGTGCAGCAGTTCGAGGGGCGCGTAGAACGCGAGGGCGAGCGGCTTCGGCAGACCGGGCGGGAACATCAGGCTCTTGAGATATCCGCCCACCCCGTGATGCCGGAAGCCGAGATAGAGCTTGATCACGTACACGACCACGGCGAACACCACCGGGAACGCGATGTGGGAGTTCACCGGGAACTGCACGCCCGGGATCACCCCGAAAAGGTTCCACAGCAGGATCACCGAGAACAGACTGAGCAGGAACGGCATCCACCTCTCGGCGTCGGCGCCGAGGAACGGCCGGGCCACCTGGTCGCGGACGAACAGGTAGCCGTATTCGCCGAGGTGCTGCAGGCCGCGCGGGACGAGCTTCGGCCGTGCGAACGCCCCCCATGCGAGCGCGCACAGCAGGATCACGCCGACCACGGCCAGCACCACGGGCTTGTTCAGCCAGTGTGGCGCGCCGGGCCACAGCGGCGGAAAGTCGAACAGTTCGAGACCGGGCACGGTGAACTCGTCCCCGGCGAGGCTGGCGGGCATGGGAACCCCCTCGTCCGGCCGTAAAAACTGAGTACGACGTACTCACTTTGTCGATGTGATCGTACATACCGAGTACCGTGTACGCAATAGTGCGACGACCTGGGACGATCAACGATGACGGGCCACGAGAACCTGTGGATGCGACCCGAGCGGCCTGCCCGCGGGCCGCGGCCGAGCTTCAGTCGCGCCGCACTCGCGCAGGCGGCGATCCGCATCGCCGACGCCGAGGGGCTGGAGGCGATCTCCATGCGGCGGCTCGCCGCCGATCTCGGCGCGGGCACGATGTCTCTGTACCGCTACGTGACGAGCAAGGACGAGGTGTTCGACCTCATGGTCGACACCGCGGTGGGCGGGTATCTGCCGGAGGACCGGCGGCCACCGGATGACTGGGTCGAAGGGCTCCGCCTGCTCGCCTGGCAGGCCCGGCGCACCATGCTGCGCCACCCATGGCTCGCACCGCTCGCGGCCGGCCGCCCGCAGGCGGGCCCGAACAGCGCGCGTCTGATGGAGACCGCCCTCGGCATGCTCGACGGCCTTGGCCTGAGCGTCGACAGGATGCTGACCCTCGTCGGCGCGGTCTTCGCGTACGTGAACGGCTACATCCAGAGCGAGCTGGCCGAGAGCGAGGCGCTCCGGCGGTCGGGGCTCACGCTGGCGCAACGGCTGGCGCAGCACCTGTCCTATATCCAGTCGCTCATCGCGACGGGGAACTATCCCATGCTGGAGCGGATGACGAAGGAGGGCGGGCGGGAGTACATGGGCACCGACGACCGCTTCGCGTACGGTCTCGACCGGCTGCTCGACGGCATCGCCGCGGGTCTGCCGCCGAACGGCGGCTCGGAGGGGGCCGCGTCGTCACGGTGACGCCGACTGCCGGTCCCAAAGACGCGCCCAGTCCCGGAGAGGTGCCGGTTCCCAAGACGCGCCCAGTCCCGGAGAGGTGCCGGTTCCCAAGGACGGGCCCGGTTCCAACGACGCGCCCGGTCCCGGAGCGGTACGGCTCAGTTCGGGGTGATCTCGTGGAGGCGGCAGACCTGCCGCCAGACGCGCGCGTCGAGCTGGCCCGCCCTGTCCTGGAAGTCGGCGACGGGCACGCGGACCGGGCCGGTGAGGTCGAGGAAGCTGTTGTGGTCGGCGTCCGGGTCCCAGGTGCGGGTGGGGATCTCCAAATGATCGGAGCGGTCGCTGCGGTCCTGGCTTGTGATCTTCAGGACCTCGGCGCCGTCCCGGTGTGTCCTGAGCACCACGCAGGGGCGCACCTTGTGGCCCGGCCCGTCCTCGTAGGGCACGTCGGCCCACCAGATCTCACCGGGCTGCGGACCGGACTGGGTGGCCGCACCGCCGCGCGCGCCCGCTTCGCCGCCCGTCGCTCGGCCCGCGGCCCGGCCTCCGCTTCGGGCCCCCGCCCCGGAGGTGGTGCCGCGCCTCGTGCCGGGAGCGGTGCCGCCACCGGACCTGGTGCCCGGCCCCGTGGTCCCGGCCGGGGCACGACCACCGGGCCGCGCGGTCCGGCCGGCGCGGCCCGACGGATGGCCGCCCGACGGGGGGCGCGGCGCGGACCGCCGGCGTGAGACCCCCGGCAGGCGCCCGGTCACCCCGAGTGCTCCGAAAACGACCAGCACGGCGACGATCACAACCACCCAGATCATGGCCGACAGCCTACGGCTCCCCGCGAGCGCGCAGGCCGGTCGCGGTCAGGAGCGGGCATCCCAGGCGGCGAGGATGCGCGCCTCCTTGTCGGAGGCGATGCCGTGGTGCATCCGGCCGCCGAAGCTGCGCCGCTCCTCGGGGATGTCCTTCAGCCACTCCCAGGTGTCCCGGACGGTCTCCCGCACGGGCCGGCAGGTGAGACCCGCGGCGATCGCCTTCGCCGAGGAATGCGTCCACACGCCTTCGCGGTCCGCCGCCGGATACCACAGCGGAAGCTCGGTCCACATCTGCACGCCCTGGCCGACCAGGAACTCGTCGTCGGCCCACACCAGCTCCGCGTCGGAGCCGGTGACCTCCACGCAGTCGTTCAGCCAGCCGCCGTACGTGGCGTTGCCCTGCACCCCGCCCGTCATGTAGCGGCCGGTCGTGCCCCTGGCCGCCTGGCCGAGGGTGAAGGCGGCGATGTCGCGGGCGTCGATGAGCTGGATCGGCAGGGCCGGGTCGCCAGGAGCGAGCACGCGCCCACCTTTGGAGATGCGGGTGAGCCACCAGGGCAGCCGGCCCACGTTCTCGTGCGGGCCGAGGATCAGGCCGGGCTGGATGATCAGGGCGGCGCCGTCGAAGTGCTGCTCGACCGCCCGCTCACAACCGGCCTTCAGCACGCCGTAGTCGCCGAACTCGGCGTCCGCGTCCGGCGGGCACTCGTGCAGGGGGGAGGTCTCGTCGAGGCCGGACGTGCCGGGCCAGTCCGGGTAGGCGGAGATGCTGGAGATGAACGTGTAGTGCGGAGCGTGCCCGGACAGCGTGCGCACCGACTCCAGGACGACGCGGGGGACGAACCCGCACACGTCGATCACCGCGTCCCACTGCCTGCCACCGGCAAGCCGCCGCAGGTCGTCGGTGCTCTCGCGGTCGCCGCGCACCGCCTCCACACCGGGCAGGTCCGCTCCGCTCCTGCCCCGGTTGAACGTCGTGACCTCATGTCCGCGCCGCAGCGCCTCGTCCACTATGGCGCGTCCGAGAAACACCGAACCGCCGATGACAAGAATCTTCATAACGGTCATCCTTGGCCCGCCCGTGCCACACGTCTGCCCCGTTTCACGGTCGGCGGACATGGTCCGCTGTCAGCGGAAGGCAGGCGCCGGTACGGCCCCGGCGCGCCGCCGCACGGTCGTTCTCCCCGGCACGGCCATTCCCTCCGGCACGGCCATTCCCTCTGGCGCGGCCGGACCGCAGCTCAGTAGACCGCAGCCCGGCCGGTGCGCCGCTCAGCCGGTGCGCAGCTCGGGGACCGGCGTGAAGCGTTCCCGATCCAGCAGGTGCACCCGCGCCGCGCCGATGTCGAAGTACAGGCCCATGAGCTCCAGCTCCCCGGCCCGTACGAGGGTGTCCACGAACGGGTGGGTGCGCAGATTGTCGAGCTGCTGGATCACGTTGGTCCGGCAGAGCCGGTCGAGCGGCCCGGCGTCGTCGTCACACGACTCGGCGGCCACGAACCTGGCCAGGCTCTGCCGCCCGTGCCGCAGCCAGCTGCGCAGCGCGGGCAGGTCGGGCACCTCGCCCAGCAGGGCGGCCATGGCGCCGCATCCCGAATGCCCGCAGACGGTGATCATGCGCACATCGAGCACCTTCACCGCGTACTCGATCGTGGCCGCGACCGAGTCGTCGGCGGGCACGGCGCCGGCGCGCGGCACGAGGTTGCCGATGTTGCGCAGCGTGAACAGGTCGCCGGGACCGCTCGCGGTGATGATGTTCGGCACGATGCGGGAGTCAGCGCAGGTGATGAACAGGTGCGACGGCGACTGCTTGCGGGCCATGCGGTGGAGCACCGACCGGACCATCGGCGCGGTCCTGCGCTGGAACTCCCGCGTCCCCTCCATCAGGTCGGGCATGCCCTGCGGCTCGCACAGCACGGGGACGTCGTCGTGGCCTCCGCCGTCCGCGCTGAGCACGGCGTAGGACCCGGCGTCCCCGGCCGCGGCGTCCATGCGACGGGAGTGGCGCCGGTAGGCCCAGGGCAGCCACCAGCGGTCGTGCCGGGGCGGAATCCTGGCCGGGAACAGGCGGACGCCGTTGATCGCGGCGGCGTACCACTCGCCGTGCGGCTCGTCCACGTCGATGACGCCGCCGGTGCGTTCGTGCTCAAGCCGCCAGGCGTGCAGCGCCTCGAAGGCGGCGTTGTCCATGAAGTCGAGGTGCAGGTCGAGCTCGACCACGACCCCCGCGGGGATGCCGCGCAGCGCCTCGGTCAGCCGGGGCACGCCGAGGAACGTCAGCGATCCGGTGACGACCACCCGCCAGCGCCGCTCGCCCGTCTCCCGTGCGTCGACCGACACCCAGGCCAGGCGGCGCAGGGCGAGCAGGGCGGCCAGCCCGAGGCCGATCGCCACGCCCTCGGCCAGACCGATCAGCACGACCGCGGCCATCGTCACGAAGTAGACCGGCATCTCACGGTGGCTGCGCAGGTTGCGTACGTGCCCGAGGTTGACCATCTGCACGCCGATGAACAGCAGCAGCGCCGCGAGCGCCTCCAGGGGGATCAACGTGATCATCCAGGCGAAGGCCGTGGTGAACAGCAGCACCCACACCCCGTGGAGCACCGCGGACCAGCGGCTCCGGGCGCCCGCCCGCGCGTTGGTGGTCGTCCGGACGACCACGCCCGCCACAGGAAGGCCGCCGAGCGCGCCGGACAGCGTGTTCGCCACGCCCTGCGCGGTGAGTTCGCGGTCGAGATCGGCGCGGGGTCCGTCGTGCAGGCGGTTGGACGCGACGCAGGTCAGCAGCGACTCCACTCCGGCGAGGAGGGCGACGAGCAGGACGGCTCCGGCGATCGCGTGCCAGTCGCCCTGTGGCATCACAGGTCCCTGGACGGAGGAGAACCCGCCCTTCAGGTCCACCTTCGTCAGGTCCCAGCCCGTCACCGCGGCCGTCAGCGCGGCGATCATCAGGGCGGCGAGCGGGGCGGGCACGGTGCGCAGCCGGGGGATGCGGCCCCACACGAGCAGGACCCCGATCGTCAGCACGCCGATCATGACGGCGTGCGTGTGGTTGTCGAGGATCTGGGCGGGGAGTTCGAGGACGTTCTCCAGCGCGGAGCGCTGTGGCGCACCGCCGAGCACGATGTGCAACTGGGACAGCGCGATCACCACGCCGACCCCGGCGAGCATGCCGTGGACGACGGCGGGGGAGACCCCGAGCGCCGCCCGCGCCACCTTGAGCCCGCCGAGAACCAACTGGAGGAGGCCGGCCATGACGGTGATGGCGCACGTGGCGCGCCAGCCGTACGTGTGGACGAGTTCGGCGACCACCAGGGACAGCCCCGCGGCCGGACCGCTCACCTGGACGACGGATCCGCCGAGGGCGCCGGCCACCACGCCGCCGACCACGGCGGCGACGAGCCCGGCCGCCACCGGTGCGCCGGACGCGACGGCGATGCCGAGCGACAGCGGCACCGCCACCAGGAAGACCACCAGCGACGCGGGTACGTCACGCCGGAGCACGGACTTCCAGTTACGTAGCGAGACCCCGTCGTCACTGATTGTCATGGGCTGACAATATGCCAGCCGCGGAGGTCGTCACCAGGCAGGGAACGGGAAAATCACCGGTAGTAGTCGGGATAGTCGCTCTCGGGGTTGCGGTGGCTGCCCCGCCGCCGCCCGCTCGCGGAGGTGGAGGCGTCGTCGTGGGCCTCGTCGTAGGAGGGCCAGCTTCCGGCGGCGTCCTGCTGCTCGGGCCACGACGGCTGCTGGACGCCGCCGTATCCCTGCTGCTGCCGGTCGTAGCCGTACTGGCTCTGCCCGGACGGCGCGTCGTAGCCCGCCGACTCGTACGGCGAGGCGGTCCCCGGGGCCGAACCGGTCACCGTGTCCGAGGCGTCGATCGTCGCCCAGCCCGCGCTCACCTCGTATGACGGGGTGGAGGGCGCGGCGGGCGACGGCGCCGAGGCGGCCGGGTAGCCGCCCTCCACCGGGTAGGCGGACGCGTAGCCGTCGTAGGCCGGGGTCTGGTAGGTCTCCGCGTTGGGCCAGGAGGACGCGCCGTGCGCCGGTTCCGGGTCGTCGAGCACGTCGCGGACGCCCGGCCAGGAGGAGTCCGTCGCGGGACCGGAGGCGGCGGGGGCCGGCGGGTAGCTGCCGGTGACCGGCCAGCCGGAGTCGGTGGCACCCGCTCCGTCGGTGCCGGTCACCGCCGGGTTGGGTGGGTAGGACGGCGAGGCGCCGGCCGCGCGGA
This sequence comes from Microbispora bryophytorum, assembly GCF_043197435.1. Lineage (NCBI taxonomy): Bacteria > Bacillati > Actinomycetota > Actinomycetes > Streptosporangiales > Streptosporangiaceae > Microbispora > Microbispora bryophytorum. The sequence continues at coordinate 383,831 of NZ_JBICTF010000003.1, forward strand.
ACGGGCCCGTCGCGACGTGGGACGAGTCGTAGGCGTCGGATCGGGGCGTGTCGTAGCCCGCCGCCCACGCGTCGAAGGAGCCGCCGGTCGAACGGGCCGCGGGGTCGGCGAGAGCGTCGGCCGGCGAGGTGGCGGGCGAGGTGGCCTCGAACGCGCCGCTCGTGCGGGCCGGATCGTACGCGCCGGCGGCGGACCCGGCGGCCGGGATGGGGGAGGACGGCGTCGCGGCGTAGCCGCCCGTCGCGCGGCCGTCGTGGGAGCCCGCGCCGCCCTGCGAGGCGAACGGCCCGGTGGCCGCGGGCGTGTCGTAGGCGGGAGCCCCGAACGGGCCGGTGCTCGCCGCGATCCCCAGGGGGTCGGCGTTCGGCTGCGTCCCGTACGCGCCGGCGCTCGGGGCCGACGGGAACGGGCCCGTGGCCTGGTGGCTGTCGTGGGAGCCGCCGGCCTGCCCGGCATCGCCCGCGGCGGCCGTGGCGCGGCGGGCCGCGCGCGATGAGCGGCCGGACCTGCTCGGCCTGCGGCTGGACGTGCCGGGTGTGCCCGACCGGGTTCCGGCGGGGGCCGCGAAGGGGTCGCCGGCCGGGGACGCGGGGGCGCCGCTCGCCGCGGGGGCGTCGAACGGGCCGGTCGCGCGGCTCGCGTCGAAGGGACCGGTCGAGGAGCCGGCCGGAGCGGCGGGGACGTCGAGCAGGTCGGGCGTCGGAGCGGAGAAGGTGACGGTCTTCTGGTCGGCCATGGCCGAGGCGGGGACGGGGGCGCCGGGAAGCACAGGCTCGCCGGCGCCGGCGCGCCGGGCGCGGTTCGGGCGGGCGGGCAGGGGGGCCTGCACGGTCGCGGCGTCGGGGTCGGCCATCTGGGCCGCGCCCGCGGTCTCGTCGATCGGCCGGGGGGTGGCCATCCTCGCGGCGATCGTCCCCCCGAAGCCGCCGTCGTCGGCGCGTACGCGCGACCAGTAGTCGTCGTCGTAGTCGTCGGCGCCGCCCCACTCGTCCACGCCGCGCTTGCCGCGGGCGGCGGCGGCCTGTTTGCCGCCGCGCTGCGCGGGCCGTGCCGCCTGCCGCCCGCCGGGGCGGGGGGCAGGGCGGGGCGCCGGACGCTCCTTCTCCGGCTCCTCGAAGGCGTCGAACCCCGCGGGGAAGCTCTCGAAGAACGTCTCCTCGGCGGGCCGCCGGGGCTTGGGTCCCTTGTTCTCTGCCATCGCCTTGAGGCGCTCGGCGGAGAGAGCGCTCTCTCTGCGGTTCATCGACCGCATGCCCAGCGCCACGACCAGCAGCACGAGAAGCACGACGGCGACAAGACCCACAATGACCGCAGTCATAGCACCACCCTCAAGGCGATGGCCTTTCTGCGGCGCCGGTGAGGTCGCGCGGCCATCGACGCGACCTGTCCCCTTTGATCACCTGCGCTCAGCAATTGGATCCGATTCTGCTCGACCACAATGACCGTTGTCACACCCTAGGTGAAGATTGGTGTAGCACGACTACCTCCGGTGCCCAGCATGTCACTCGATCGTGTTCGCCGTGAGGCGCCCACGGGCGATGGTGTGACTCGCGATGCCCTCCAGGGTCTTCGCGAGGTCGGCGCCCTGCTTCAGGTCGAGCTTCGTGTTCAGCGCGTAGACAGTGAAACGGTAGCTGCCGCCGGCCTGGCATGGGGGCGCATAGCCCACCTTCCCGTTCGACGTCATGCCCTGGCGGGCCCCCCGGGGGACGTCGTCCATGCCCAGCTCGGTCGTCGCGGGGTCGATGTCGAACACCACCCAGTGCACCTCCGGGCCGCTGCGGGGACTGTTGTCGTCGACCACGAGGGCCACCGACTTGGCGCCCGACGTGCCCGACCAGCGGAGAGGCGGGTTGCCCTGCCCCCCCTTACAGGAGTAGTCGTCCGGCAGGGGGGCGCCGTCGCGGAACTGCGGGCTCGACACGCTGATGACGTCGAGGTTCCTCGGCGATCCCCCGCCCAGGATTCCACAGCCCGACGCGGCCAGCGTGAGCGCCGTCACCGTGACGGCGGCCCGCGCGACCGCTGATTTTCTCGGCGACCCCATGCCCGATGATGCTACGCGGATTGGACACGTGCCCCGACCGGATCGCGGTGATCCGTACCGATGACCGGGGCCGTGCGAGGCGCTGACCTCCGCGTTCTCCCGAATCGATCGGTACGTGCGGAGAACCGGTATGTGGGGGTGTGAGGCTCCGAGTGCCCTTATCCGCCACAATCGAGGCATGCAGGGGGACACGCCGGGAGTGGGCATGAGCTTCGCCGTTCTGGGCCCTCTCGACGTACGGCGCGACGGGCAGCCGGTCGAGGTCGGCGGGCGGCGGCTGCGGGCCCTGCTGACGCTCCTGCTGCTGGACGCCGGGCGCACCGTCTCCACCGAGGCGCTCGTGGCGGGGGTGTGGGACGACCGCCCGCCCAGCGGCGTGGGGAACGCCCTGCAGGCGCTGGTGTCCCGGCTCCGGGCCACGGTCGACCGCGGCCTGGTGGTCGGCGGGCCGTCCGGCTACCGCCTGGCCGTCTCCCCCGACCAGGTGGACCTCCACAGGTTCGCCCGCCTCGCGGGGGAGGGCGCCGCGGCGCTGGCCGCGGGCGATCCGGGCCGCGCCGCCGGCCTGCTGCGTGAGGCGCTCGGCCTGTGGCGCGGCGCTCCGCTGACCGACCTGCCGGACGCCGAGGTCGAGGTGGCCCGGCTGGAGGGGCTCAGGATCGCGGCCGCCGAGGACAGGATCGAGGCGGAGCTGGCCCTGGGCCGGCACGCCGACCTGATCTCGGAGCTGCGGCTGCTCGTCGTCGCCCACCCGCTGCGGGAACGGCCGCACGGGCAGCTCATGCGCGCTCTCTACGGGGCGGGCCGCCGGGTCGAGGCGCTGGCCGCCTACGAGGAGGCCCGGTCCGTGTTCGCCGACCTGCTCGGGGCCGACCCCTCGCCGGCTCTGGCCGGGCTTCACCTCGCGATGCTGAGGGGCGAGGCACCCGAGGAGGGAACCCGCCCGTCACCCGGGGTGACGCCCAGGAGGTTCGCCCGGATGGAGCAGGGGCTCGCCCAGGTGGAGCAGGGGCTCGCTCCGGTGGACGGGCCGTCGCCGCGCGCTGCGCGCCGGGGCAACCTGAGTGCGCGGCTGACCAGCTTCGTCGGCCGGGACGACGACGTCCGCAGGATCGGCGGGCTCCTCGCCGCCGACCGCCTGGTCACACTGCTCGGCCCGGGCGGTGCGGGCAAGACGAGGCTCGCGGTGGAGTCGGCCGAGGCGATCGCCGCGCGCATGCCCGACGGCGTCTGGCTGGTCGAGCTCGCACCCGTCGGGGACGCGGCGGAGGTGCCGCAGGCCGCCCTGACCGCGCTCGGCCTGCGCGACACCGGCCTGGTGCCCGTGCGCGCGGCGCCCGCCATGCCGTCCGCGCCGGGTGGGGAGTCCGACCCGGTGTCCCGGCTCGTCTCCGCTCTGGCGGCGCGCGACACGCTGATCGTGCTGGACAACTGCGAGCACGTGATCGAGCCGGCCGCCGCGCTCGCCGACCGGCTCCTCGCCGAGTGCCCCGGCCTGCGCATCCTCGCCACCAGCAGGGAGCCGCTCGGCATCACCGGAGAGCGGCTGTGGCCGGTCGGGCCGCTCGGCGCCGGTCACGCCGTACGGCTGTTCGCCGAGCGGGCGGCCGCCAAACGGCCCGGCTATCTGGTGGACGGCGAGCGCGACGCCGTCGAGCGCATCTGCCGCGAGCTCGACGGCATGCCGCTTGCCATCGAGCTGGCCGCCGCCCGGCTCCGCATGCTGTCGGCCGGGCAGATCGCTGAGCGGCTCGGCGATCGGTTCCGGCTGTTCACCGGCGGAAGCCGTACGGCCGTGCCCCGCCACCAGACGCTCCGCGCCGTCGTGGAGTGGAGCTGGGACCTGCTCGACGCCGGCGAGCGCGCGCTCGCCGCACGGCTGGCGGTGTTCGCGGGCGGGGCCACGCTGGAGGCCGCCGAGCAGGTCTGCGGGGGCGACATCGACGTGCTCGGCAGGCTGGTGGACAAGTCGCTGGTCGTGTTCGACGGCGGCCGCTACCGCATGCTGGAGACGATCAAGGCGTACGCCGCGGAACGCCTGGCCGAGTCGGGTGAGGAGCGGAAGGTGCGGCTCGCCCACGCAGAGTTCTTCGCCCGCCTCGCCGCGGACACCGAGCCACACCTGCGCGGTGCGGAGCAGCTCGTGTGTCTGGCCCGGCTGTCGGCGGAACACGACAACCTGTCGGCGGCCCTCAGATGGGCCTGCGAGGAGGCCGAGGCGGACCTCGCGCTGCGCCTGGTCGGCGGACTCGGGTGGTATTGGTGGCTGTCCGGCCATCGGCTGGAGGGCGCCCAGCGGTCGGCGGAGGCGCTGGCCCTGGCGGGCGACGACGGCGACCCCGCGCGGCTGGCGCTGGCCCACGCGGTGCACGGCATCACGAGTGCGGGCGGGGAGGGGAACCTGGCGCAGGCCGGGCGGAGCCTGGCGGTCACGGCCCGCCACGCGCGCGACATCCGGGACGCCGCTCCGCATCCCCTCGTGGCGATCGCGGTGCCGATCATGTCGATGTTCTCCGGCCTGCGGCAGGAGGCGGAGGCTCAGCTGGAGCCGCTGCTCGGACATCCGGACGGCTGGGTCGCCGCCTCCGCCCGTATCTTCCGCGCCCACCTGCACTTCAACGCGGGACGTTCCGAGGAGGGCGAGGCCGACCTGGTGCTCGCGCTCGACACGTTCAGGACGGTCGGAGACCGGTGGGGGGTGGGGAACTGCCTGAGCGTCCTCGCGGAGACGAACGCGATGCGCGGCGACCTCCGGAAAGCCGTGCCCCTCATGAAGGAGGCGATCGCGCTCCTGGAGGAGGTCGGGGCCGTCGAGGAGACGCCGTTCCTGCGCACCCGCCTGGCGGTCGCGCTGAGCGCGGCGGGCGACCGGGAGGCCGCCGAGGCGGCTCTGCGGGAGACCGAGCGGCTGTGCGGCGCCACCGGCGACCCCATCGGGCTGGCCGGGGTGCGGCACGTGCGGGGCGACTTCGCCCGGGCCGACGGCGACCTCGAGACGGCGCGGCGTCACTACGACGAGGCCGTCCGGCTGCTCCGGGCCACGCCGGCCATCCCCCAGTTCGAGGCGACGCTGACGACCTCGCTCGGCATGCTGGCCGGGCAGGAGGGAGACGCGGCGGCGGCCCGCGCCCTGCACGACACGGCGCTGGCCCTCGCGGTGAAGTCCGGCGACGCCCCGGTCGTCGGGCACGCGCTCGTCGGGCACGCGGCGCTCGCCGTCCACGAGGGCGACCACGCGCGGGCCGCCGTCATCCTCGGCGGGGCGGAGGCCGTCCGCGGGTTCGTCCACGACCCGAGCGTCGACCACCGGAGGGTGGCCGACGCCGTGCGGGCCGTGCTCGGGTCCGTGGAGTTCTCCCGGTGCGGTGAGCGCGGGCGCGCCCTGCGGCGCGACGAGGTGCTGGCCCTCGCGTCCCGCAGGACGTGAGTCCGCGACCGCGGGCACCCCGCAGCGCTGCTTTCAGATGCGGTTGCGGAAGGCGCGGACGGCGAGCGGGGCGACGACGACGGCGATGCCCGCGGCCCACAGCAGCGAGATCGTGGCGTCCGACGCGACCGGCCCGCCGCCGAGCAGTCCGCGTACGGCGTCAGCCAGGTGGCTGACCGGGTTGACCTCCACCCACTTCTGCAGCCAGGACGGCATGGTGTCGGTGGCGACGAAGGCGTTGCTGGTGAAGGTGATCGGCATCATCAGCGAGAACATCAGGATCTGTACCTTCTCCATGCTCGCGGCCGTGACCCCGACCAGCACCGCCGTCCACGACATCGCGAGTGCGAACGCCAGCAGCAGCGCGAGTGCGCCCAGCACCCCGGCGATCCCCGTGTGCACGCGGAACCCGAGCACCAGGCCCAGCCCGAGGAACAGGGCGAACGCCCACACCTGCTTCAGCGTGTCGGCGACGATGCGCCCGGCCAGCGGGGCGGAGCGGGAGATCGGCAGGCTGCGCAGCCGGTCGAACACGCCTTTGGCGATGTCGACGTTCAATCCGACGGCCGTGGTCATGCTCGCGAACAGCATGTTCTGCGCGACCAGGCCAGGCAGCGCGAACTGCAGGTAGTCGCCCGTGGACCCCGCGATCGCGCCGCCGAACACGTAGGTGAACAGCAGCAGGAACATGATCGGCTGCACGCTGAGGTCGAGCAGCTCCATCGGGTTGTGCTTGATCTGCACCATGCTCCGCCAGGCGAGCGTCATCGTCTGGCGCAGGGCCGCTCCCGCGCCCGGCCGGGAGGACGCCGCGACCGCGGGCGCGGTCTGGGTGATCGTGGTCATCTTCTCTCCTCGTCGCTTGGTGCGTCCTGCGGCTCCCGTCGCGGGCTCACGCCGCGGCCTCGGCGCCCTGCTGTTCGTCCTCGGCGCGGTGCCCGGTCAGTGCGAGGAACACCTCGTTGAGGCTCGCCCGGCGCAGCGACAGCTCCGCCGCGACCACGTCGAGGTCGTCGAGGCGCCGTACGATCGCGGGGACGGCCGCGGGGTCGCGCACCGGAGCCGTGACCTGGCCCTGGGAGACCTCCGGCGTGACGTCGAGCACGTCGGCCACCACGCGGCGGACGAGATCGAGGTGGGCGGTCTCGATGGGCCGCACCTCCAGGACCTGGCCCCGGGTCGCCGCCTTCAGGTCGTCCGGCGTGCCGCTCGCGATGACCTTTCCGTGGTCGAACACCACGATGTCGTCCGCGAGCCGGTCGGCCTCCTCCAGGTACTGCGTGGTGAGCAGGACGGTCACGCCCTCGTCCTGCAGGCCGCGGACGACGCCCCACAGCTCGGTGCGGCTGCGCGGGTCGAGGCCGCTCGTCGGCTCGTCCAGGAACAGCACCCGGGGGCGGCCGACGAGGCTCGCGGCGAGGTCGAGCCGGCGGCGCATTCCGCCCGAATAGGTCTTGGCCGCCCGCCCGCCCGCGTCGGTGAGCGCGAAGCGGTCGAGCAGGCCGTCGGCCCGGCGCCGTGCGTCCGCCCTCGTCAGGCCCAGCAGGCGGCCGATCATCATGAGGTTCTCGACCCCGGTGAGGGCGTCGTCGACGGCCGCGTACTGCCCGGTCAGCCCGATGAGCGAGCGCACCTGGTGCGCCTGCCGGACCACGTCGAACCCCGACACGCGCGCCCCGCCCCCGTCCGGCCGCACGAGCGTCGCCAGGATTCGCACCGCCGTGGTCTTCCCCGCCCCGTTGGGGCCCAGGACGCCCAGGAGGCGGCCCTGCGGCACCTCAAGGTCCACCCCGTCGAGCGCCCTCGTCTCGCCGTACCGTTTCGCCAGGCCATCGGCCTGGATCGCATAGCCCATGTCGTCTCCTCCGGTCGTGTGCGCCTCCACTCTGCGGGGCGACGCTGACACGGCTCTGAGGGCGGCCGTCAGCCGCTGACATATCGCTGACGGTGCGGCTGAGAAGGCGGAGAGGGCTGGGCGAGGACTCAGGGGCGGCGGGCCAGGACTCCGATGTAACCGCTGTTGCCGGGGTCGCCCGGGTACTGGTCGTGGCGGGGACGCCAGAGCTCGACGGGCACGACGCCGGGCTCCAGAATCTCCATACCGTTCAGCATGGCGGCGAGTTCCTCGGGTCCACGGTGCACGAAGCCCCCGGCGGAGGTCTTGCCGTAGACCGACTGTGCCTGCTCCACGTTGTTCTGGTCGGAGCGGCGGACATAGGTGTGGGAGATGGCGAGGTAGCCGCCGGAGGGCAGCCCGTCCCGCAGATTCGAGATGATCCGGCTCACCTCCGCGTCGTCGGTGAAGAAGTGCAGGACCGCCAGCGCGAGGATCGCCACCGGCCGGTCGAAGTCCAGGTGAGCGCGGACCCGCTCGTCGGCGAGGATCTCGCCGGGCCGCTGCAGATCCCCCTCCACGACGACCGTGTCGGGCGTGTCGGCGAGGATGGCGCGTGCGTGCACGAGAACCGTCGGATCGTTGTCCACGTAGACGGTGCGGGAACGCGGACCGAACGTCGCGGCGACCTGGTGCACGTTCTGCTGGGTGGGCAGGCCGGTCCCGATGTCGAGGAACTGGCGCACGCCGGCATCGGTCAGTTCCCTGATCACCCGCACCAGGAAGGCGCGGTTGGCGCGGGCCAGTGCGGGGATGTCGTACCCCTGCTCGCGCCCGAGCCGGATGACCCGGTCGGCGGCCTCGCGATCGGAGGCGAAGTTGTCCTTGCCGCCGAGGAAGTAGTCGTAGATGCGCGCCACGCTCGGGACTCTCGGATCAACACCCTGCGGAACGCGTCCTGTCTCCGTCATTCGTCGCCTTCCGCGCGATCGGTGCTCCGAGTGATGAACCCATGCATTAACGATCATAAGAGGTATGTGCGCGCCGCACCCCCCGTACGGCGATGAACCCGGACCAACGGGTTATACGTGGGCAGGAGCATGCAGGGCGAGGTCACTGTTGCTGTTCTCCGGGCTGGTGGGGAGCTCGGCCGGACAGTGAGCCCGACCAGTGAGCCCGACCAGTGAGCCCGACCAGTGAGCCCGACCAGTGAGCCCGACCAGTGAGCCCGACCAGTGAGCCCGACCAGTGAGTCCGATCGGCGAGTCCGGATCAGCGAGGCGTCCAGGTGGGGGCGGGCGCAGGGCGGAAGAGGAACACCTGGTCACGCCGCCCGGTGCAGGACTCCTGGGCGAGCTCGGCGCCTGGGGTCACGTCGGGCTCGCCGTACAGCGCTCCCAGGCACAGCCCGCTGTGCAGGGGACGCAGGGCGAACCCGGCCCCCGCGGGCTCCAGCAGGAACCGCTGATGGGCCGCCCCGGAGCAGTTCTCGGGAGCGACCAGCGCGCCCGGGTCGCTCAGCCCCTCGTCGACGGTGAGGCAGCCGACGCCCTCCTTGGGATGGTGCCATTGGATCTCGTAGGCGCCGCCGCCGACCGACTGCACGTAGGTGTCGGGGACGATATCCCGGCAGCTCCGCTGGACGGCCAGTGGCCGGTCCGTCCGCCCGTTGCGCTCGCGTCCCTCCCCGATGCACAGGTCGCGGTCGGCGACGTGCGACGGGACGATGTGATACCAGCCGTCGGGCGGGGTGCGGCCGCTTCCGGCCACAGGTGCGGCGGAGGGCGGGGTCAGGCCGCTCCCGGTCGTCGCGGTGGGGAAGACCGAGGGCCGCGCGCCGCCGCCGGCCCAGGAGACACGCAGTTGCGACAGGACCGTGCCCGTGGCGAGGAGCAGGACCAGGACAACGGCCCCGGCTATGACGAACCGTCGCAGCGCCCGGGTATGCGGCCGTGCGGAGTCCGCGCCCGGTCCGGCCGGGTCCGCCGGCTCGGTGGGGTCGCGTGGCACGGTGGGGTCGCGTGGCACGGCGGGGTAGCGCGGTCCGGCGGAGTTTGGGGGACCGGCCTGTTCGCGCTCGTCGAGACGGCCGGGCTCGACGCGATCGGCCTGATCGGGCCGGCCATCCGGGCCGGGCTGCTCCGGCGGGACGGGGGGCCGGTCCGGACCCGCTGCCGCGTCATGGGGATCGGTCGCAGGCGCCATGCCGGCGGCCAGCCGTTTCCTGTGCGCCACCCAGCGCGCCGTCTCGGCCTCGCCGAGCCCGCAGGCTCGCACGAAAGCCGCCACGAACTCCTCCCTGGGGAGGGTCGTACGCCCGAGTGCTCCCGCGATCGTGCTGGGGGGCAGCACGTCTCCCGACGCCTTCGCGGCGGCCGTGAGCTGCCGGTAAGTCAGCCCGGACCACTGGCGGAGACGGCCCAGAGCGGCGACGAATTCGGCCGCGGTGGTCACGCCGTCGGGCTGGGGAGGCACGCTGAACGGCCCTGACACGACGATCCTCCCAAGCCACGCTTCGGCGTCGATCCGGGCGAAACACTAACAAAGATCGATGACGCGAGGCAGCCCCCCGGGTCGGCGGGTCGCGCCGCTCGGAGGGCCTGGAGGTCGGGTGCTCGGTTCCTATCCCTGGTCGCGCTTGGTCACGTAGACGAAGTCACCCAGGTTGAATCCCGCGTCGAGTCCGCGGTCGGCGTCCCAGCGGTAGTGGACGCCGAGCCAGAGCCGGCTGAGGGCGTCCTCCTCGGCGGCCTGCTCGAAACTCGTGAAGGTCCTGGTCTTCGGGTTGGCGTTCGGATCGTCGGTGGGCGCGGTGAAGGTCAGGTTGTGCCCGAACCACCTCTGCATCACGCCCGCCCATGCGCCCGCGAACGTGGCGTGCCCCGATATGTACGAGGGGAAGGGCGGCGAGAAGTGCTGCCCGGCGGCGTTCACCGACAGCGGCTCCCAGGAGGGATCGGGTGTGACGGCGGGATTGAGGCTCGTGTCGGCCAGCTTGATGGCGCTTTCCGGCCGCCACAGGTCGATCGGCGTGTCGAACTTCGCTCCCCAGGCGATGATCGACGCGTCGGCCAGCGCCATGGACACGAGGTTGAACAACTCGGCCGTCTCGTTCTGCCTCAGCCCCCTCTGCCTGGCGACCGTCTGGGTGATGGCGAACAGCTGCCCCACCGGCCTATAGGTGCCCTTGCCGTCGTTGGCCCAGAAGAACGCCGCCTGCGTCTGGTTGGCGGACCGCGAGGTCGGGTTCTTCGCCCCGCCATACGCCTTGACCTCGTTGACCTGCTGGGCGTACTGGGAGCTGCGGACGAGTTGGTCGTAGGAGGTGAAGCCGCCGGGCGGCGGTGGCCGGAACTGCGTGGGGGACGTCATGGCGAACGGTTTGAGCTTCCACCAGTTCGGCGCCACCGCCGGTCCGGAGCCCGTCTGCCGCCACGCGCCGGGGACCGTCCCCTCTGTGTACGAGAGGTCGAACGCCGGCCCGTCCCCCGACCTTTCGGCGATCATCAGGTCGCCGATCCTCTCGCCGTCGGTTCGGCCGCCCTGGACGTAGCGGGACGGCACCGACGAGGGGATCTGCGCGAGCGCGTAGGCCAGGTTCGCGTCGAAGTCGATGTAGGGATAGAGGTGTTCGAGCACGCGGTGCGCCGCCGCGTCCATCGTCGCCTCTATCGAGTCGTTCGGGTTCTGCTGTGTGATCTTCGGCAGGTACGTGACCGGCGCGGCCGGCCAGTTCGCGTCGTGGAGTGCGATGTGCAGCATGGCGCCGGCCCGCGCGAGCATGGTCGGGTCCCCGTCGTGGCTGTACTGCGGGTCGACGCCGTCGCGGGGAAGGGTGCGGACGGTGTCGAGGAAGACGCTGTTCCAGTAGAGCACGTGATCGAAGGCGGACGCCTGCGGCGGTGGCCCCGTGACCGCCGCGTGCGCCGCCTGGGGGAGCGCGACCAGCGTGCCGGCGGCAACAACAGCTGCCGCACCGATCACGCGAACGCGTTTCCACCATGATCGTGGATGCAAGAAGAACCTCCGGGGAAGGCCCCGAGCTCCGGCCGGGTGCCGGGAGAGGGGGTGCACCACGGAAGATCTTCGATCGACGGGCCGCGTGACAAGGCTCATGATCGTGCGGAACTGTTCCGGACGGTCCCGTACGGCCCTGCTCGCGTGGGATGCCGGGACGAGCGCGTCTGGTCACGCCGCGAATCGACAAGCGTCCCGGACGCGTCCTTGGGGCAACGGAGTGTTCGGGACCGAGGGGCACGGCCCGGCAGACGACGAAGGGCCGGCCGGCGAGTTCGCGAACCCGCTGGCCGGCCCTCTCCCGCCGGTGTGACGACGCCGGCTCCCTGGGCGGCTCCGCCCCGGGTGCCGTAAGGCGCGGCGTCCCGCGCGGTCAGTCCTGCTTGCGCGCGCCGAACATGATCTCGTCCCAGGTCGGCACCGACGCCCGGCGTCCGCGCGACTTGCGGGGCCGCGGGGGAGCCGGCTTCGGCACAGGCGGAGCGGGCGTGTCGGGCTTGGCGTCCTTGGGAGCCTCCCTCTGCGCCTCCTTCGCCCCGTCCTTGGGCCCGTCGCCCGCGCGCTGGTTCTTCCCGGCGTCCCCCGTCCGGGGCGCCGGGGCGGCCGCGGGTGCCTGGGCTGCGGGAGCCTGGGCCGCGGGTGCTTGCCGGGCAGGTGCCTGCGGTGCGGGAGCGGCCTCGGCCGCGGGCTGCGCGGCGGGGCCCTGTGGCGTGGCCTGCGGGGCCGGGGCCGCGGCCGGTGCGGCCTCTGCCGCCGGAGCGGCAGGAGTCGCCGGTGCGGCAGGAGCGGCAGGCGCTGGGCCGGGCCTCGGAGCGGGCTTGGGAGCGGGCTTGGGAGCGGGCTTGGGAGTGGGCTTCGGAGCCGTGGGTGCTGAGGTGGGCGTCGCAGTGTCCTCCGAGGGCACGCTCTGCGCGGGCACACTCACCACCGTGGCGTCGGCCGCAGGGCTCGCAGCGGGCTCCTTCGTGGGCTCCACCGGCGGAGCCGGCGCGGGAACGGAGACCGGAACCGCGGCCGCCGGCGACGCTTCGTGCGCCGCGCCGCCCTCGGCCGGGTCGGCTGTCGCCCCCGCGGCTGCGTCCGTGCCCGTGGCTGCGCTCGTATCCGCGGCTGTGCCCGTGGCTGCGTCCGTGTCCGTGGCTGTGCCCTCGCCCGCGTCCGCCGCCGTTTCCGTGACCGTGCTTTGAACCGGCCGCGACGCGGACGCGGCGGTCGAGGGCTCGGCCGGACTCGCGGCCTCCGTGGCTGCGGCAGCTTGTACGGCGGCCTGCACGCTGGCCTGCTTGGGGGGCTCCGCGCTTTCGCGGACGGAGCCCTCGGCGTCCTGGGAGGACGCGGCAGCGGCCACGACGTCCGTCACCCCGGGGCCTGTCGCCCCGGAGTCCGGAGTGGGCTGCGCAGTGGACTGCCCAGTGGAGTGCGCAGTGGGCTGCTCACTGGGCTGCCCAGTGGATTGCTCAGTGGAGTCCGGACGGGAGTCCAGGCCGGAGCCCGCGGCGGATTCCGGAGTCGACGTGGTGCTGGCTGTCGCCGTGGTCACCGTGGTGGCCGCGGGCGTGCTGGTGCCGGCGGGCGTCGAGTCGTCGGCGGCCACGTGGTCTGCGGGCGGCGTCGCCGGGCGCACGGCCTCCTGGGTGCCCGCCGCGCCACTGGACGGCGTCACGCCGGTCGGGATGTGGGGAGCCTCGTCCGGGACGGCGGGCTCCTGCGGAAGGGACGCCGGTTGGGCGACCGCGGTCTCACCGGCGGCGCTGCCCCCACCGGTCACGGGGACCGATACGGCGCTGTCCCCGTCGGTCACGGGGACCGATACGGCGCTGTCCCCGTCGGTCACGGGGACCGAGGTGGCGCTGTTCCCGTCGGTCACGGGGACCGATGCGGCGGTGTCCGCAACCGGCGCGGGTGCGACGGCATCCGCGGGCGGCCGGGACGCGGTCTGCGGTCCCGCGGCGTCTCGACCGTCCACGCGGCCCGCGCCGTCTCCGGCGGCGTTCGAGCCCGGAGCGTCCGGAACGCCGCCGGTGGCCGGGGCGGGGTCGGTGGCCGAGGCGGGGCCGGCGGGCGTATGCGAAGGAGCGGCCTGCGCGGTGGATCCGGCCTGCGGGGTGGATCCGGCCTGCGGGGTGGGCTCCACCCTGGGTTCGGCGGCGGGCGGCGGGAGCACGGCATCGTGCGCGGCGATGAGCGACTGCGGCAGCCGGAAGGGCACCGGGGTCAGTTCGGGCCGGTACGCCGCCGGCTCGTCCGCGTACGGCTCGGGCCGGTACGCCGACGGCTCGTCGGCATACGGCTCAGGCCGCTCGTGCCGTACGGTCTCCGCGCGCAGCGGCGGGCTCAGCCGAGGCGGCGGCAGGGGCTCGGGAAGCGCGGCGGGCTCGGAGCGTATGGCAGGCACGCCGAGACCCGGCTCGTCGCGGCGGGAAGAGGTCACCTCGGGCAGCGGCGGCACCGGGGTGAGCTTGGACGCGAGGCGGGGCATGAAGGGACGCACGGTGGCGTTGTCCCGCTCGGGCTCGACGTACTCGGCGGCCGACAGGCGCATGGCCTCGTCGTCGTTCGGGGTGATGTGGCGGCGGCGCGGGTCGAAGAGCCACTCGGCGTGGCGGGTGTGACCGTTCCAGACGAAGCCGAGCCGCACCCGCCACAGGTTGTCGTCGCGCTTGGCGGAGTCCCAGTCGATCTCGTCGGCGGGCACGCCGCGCCGGGTCAACCGCTCGGCGACCAGCTCGCCGAGCGTGGGCCCGGGGGTCGTCTCGCCCGGCATCCGGACCGCGACCCGCTGGGCCTGCTGGGCCATGTACTCGCGCTCCTGGAGAACCGGTCCCTCGAACCAACGGACTCTCTCCACCGGAATACCGGCGGTGGCCGCGATCTCCTCCGCCGTCTCGCCGGCACGGATGCGCGCCTGGATCTCCTTGGGACGCAACGGGCTCTCCACTTCGATCTCGTACTGGCCGAGACGGGAGAAGTTGCCGCGAACCGCAGCGCGGAGCCGGTCGTCGACGGGCAGCGTGAAGCGCGTGCCCCGCCCGGCTGTCGCCAGGACGAGGTACGTTCCGTCTTCACTTACCGCGACGAGACGGAGCTCCTGCATGCGAGTCCCTTCGTCGTCGTGCTCTGTCTTCCCCCGGACCCTTGAGTCTCTCGCGTGAACCGGTTGCCTTCCAGCACCGTACCCGGCATGTCCGAACATCGCCTCGCCAGGGGGCGAGGCAGGTGTTGTGACCCCGGTCACATTTTTCGTGTTCACCTTTCCGCAACCTGTCGGTCGTCCGGAAGCGGCAGTGCGCAGGCGGCGGCCGCGCCGCCGATCCGGCCCGGAAGGCGAGAGCGAGGGTCGTGTCTCCTCAGGTGGTGCGCGCCCATCGCCCGTCCGTACGGCACGGGCGTGGCGCACGGCGGTGTGACCGTGCCGTACGCCGTCCGGCCGGACCTGCGGGAGGGTCTCATTCCTGCTTGCTCCCTCGGGTTCGAGTGGCGCGCCGGGCTCTGGTGTGCCCGTGCTCCGCAATGTGCCTGCCCGAGGGCCGGCGCGGGCAACGCGACACGCGGAAGACGCCGGACCGTGGAGAGGGACTTTACGCGGCGATGGGGTCAGCCTTCCCGCGACGCGCCGAGCACCCGGTCGAGGTAATCGTTGGAGAACAGCCCGTCCGGGTCCATCTCGCGGCGCAGCGCGAGGAAGTCGCCGAACCTCGGATACACGCCACGCAGGTAGTCCGCGTCGCGGGTGTGCAGTTTTCCCCAGTGGGGCCGGCCCCCCAGCCTGACCATGATCTCCTCCACTCCCTCGAAGTACGCGGGGTTGGGCGCCTGGCGGTAGACGTGGCAGGCGACGTACGCCGAGGGCCTGCCGTACGCGGTGGACAGCCAGGCGTCCGAGGGCGGGGTGACCCGCACCTCGACCGGGAAGGTGATCGGCCAGCCCGACCGCTCCACGAGGTCCCGGGTCTCGCGCAGGGCCTGGGCGAGGTGGTGGCGCGGGACGGCGTACTCCATCTCCAGGAAGCGGACCTCGCGCACGGACGTGAAGATCTTGTAAGAGGTGTCGACGCACTCCGACGAGCCGAGCACGCGCGCGGAGATCCCGTTGATCGCGGGCACCGCGCCGGGGAGGCGGGCCCCGAGGGCGCAGGCCGCGCCGAACAGCGTGTTCTCCAGGAAGACGTTGTCGAGCCAGCGCTTGAAGGCGGCCGGCGGCCGGGCGGGGCCGGGGTGGCGGTTGTTGCGTTTGACCAGGCAGGTGTCGGTGTGCGGGAGCCAGAAGAAGTCGAGGTGGTCGTCGGCCTCCGTCAGGTCGTCCAGTGTGTCGAGGATCCGGCTGAACGCCATCGGCTCGCGGCGGTTGCGCAGGAGGAACGCGGGTTCGACCCGGAACGTGACGGCGGTGAGGATGCCGAGCGCGCCGAGGCCCACCCGCGCCGCGTCGAACAGGTCGCCCTCGCGCACGCTCGTCACGGAGCCGTCGGCGAGCACCATCTCCAGTTCGACGACCTGGTCGGCGAGGCCGCCGACGTGCCTGCCGGTGCCGTGGGTCCCGGTCTGGATCGCCCCGGCGGCGGTCTGGGCCGTGATGTCGCCCATGTTCGCCAGGGCCAGGCCGCGCCGGTGGAGCTCCTCGTTGAGCGCGTGGAGCGGGGTGCCCGCGGCGACCTTGACCCACCCGTCGCCCGCGTCGAGGACGCCGGTCAGCGCGCCGGGGCGCAGCAGGATGCCGTCGGTGAGCGCGACCCCGGTGAAGGAGTGTCCCGTGCCGGTCATGCGCACCCGCCGGCCGGTCTTCGCGGCCTCCCGTACGGCGTCGGCGACCTCGGACGCCGACGCGGGGACGCGGACCTCCGAGGGGGTGGCCGACTGGTTGCGCGCCCAGTTGACGAAGGCGTCCATGCTCCTCCTCGCCCCGGCACCTGCCTCGGGGTGGACATGAACACTACTCATGAGTCGGCCCGCTGCCTACGGGGCCGGCGGTCTCAGTTCGTGTGCTGGTGACGCACCCGGACCAGTGCCGAACCGCCGAGGCCCACGACGGCCGCGAGCAGCGCGCAGGCATAGGAGAAGCCGTACGCGTTGGACGCCCCGAACGCGTCGGTCAGCCGTCCGCCCGCCCAGGAGCCCACGGCCACGCCGAGGTTGATCGAAGTGGTGATCCACGCCATGCCCTCGTTGAGCTGGGCCGCCGGGACCATGCGCTCCACCAGCGAGAACCCGGTGATGATGGTGGGCGAGATGGACAGGCCGGCGATGAAGAGCGCCAGCGCCATGACCCGCACGTCGCGCATGAGCAGCACCGGCGTGAGACCGGCGGCGAACAGCGACAGGCCGCGGACGAACCGGGCACGCATGCTGATCTTCCAGTGCCGCGAGCCGTACCACAGGCCGGAGACCGCGCTGCCGCACGCGATCGACGCGAGGAGCAGACCGGCCGCGCCCTTGCTGCCGTGCTCCTCCGCGAAGGCCACGGTGATGATGTCGACCGAACCGAACACCGCGCCCATGGCCAGGAACACCGCCGACAGCAGCGCCACGCCCGGGATCGCGATCGGGGACCCGGCCGCCCCCCGGTGCCGTACGGCGGGCGGTTCGGTGCCGCGGAGGGAGGCGAACGCCAGCGTGCCCGACACGGTCAGCACGATCGCGGCGATCAGGCCCGCGTACGGGTTGATCGCGATCGTGAGGGCGGTCACGAAGGCGGGGCCGCCGACGAAGATCAGCTCGTCGGCCACGGACTCGAACGAGAACGCGGTGTGCAGCTTGGCGGGGTCGTCGAGCACGTGCGTCCAGCGGGCCCGGACCATCGAGCCGAGCGAGATCCCGGTGGCCCCGGACGCCGCGCCCGCGGCGTACAGCGTCCATTCGGGAGCCCCGGCGTGCGCGCACAACATCAGGGTGGTGAGCGAGCAGGCGTGCAGCAGCACCAGGGGGAGCAGAACCCGCGCCTGGCCGAACCGGTCCACCAGCCGCCCCGCGAGGGGCCCGGCCACGGCGACCGCGATCGAGAAGGTCGCCGCCACGGCGCCCGCCTTCGCGTACGAGCCGGTGATGGCGGTGATCAGCAGGATGACGCCGATGCCGAGCATCGACATGGGCGCCCGCCCGATGAATCCCGTGATGACGAAGCCCTTGACTCCGGGCGTGCCGAACAACCCCCGATACGGCCCGACCATGGTGTGTTCCCCTTCGGCACTGTGTTCGGCACTACGGTGTCCGGCACTGTAGTGCGTGTGCGTCCGGGCCGGCCGTTCGACTGCGGCGGCGGCCCCGGGCGGCCCCGGGACACGCGGACGGCGTTTGTCTCCGGTTTGACCATCGCGTACCCGCCTATCATGAGGCAAGTGATTTTTCCGTGCCGGGGGTGGAGGGGCTGAAGTGAGGTCGTCCACTCATTCCGCCTCCATGCGGCTGCGCCCGATCGTGTCCGGCCTCGCGGTCGTGATCCTGAGCGTCATGACCGCGGGCACCGCCTTCCTGGTCACCTGGCCCGGTGACGGCGCGCTGGCGGCCGGCGGCGGCCGGGCGGAGACGGACCGCACCCGGGCCGACAACCCCCTTCCGGCCGCGCGGGCGACGGCGGGAAGCCTCATGCCCGATCGCACGCTGCCGTCGAGCGCGCCCGTCGTCGGCGGGCCCGGCGTGCAGGTCACGCTGCCGCACCTGCTGGCGATCTCCCCGAAGCGGGTGCCGCAGAGCACCCTGTTGAAGATCGCCAAGCTGCGGCACGTGCAGAAGGTGGCGGTCGCCGACGGCGGCGCCGTGCGCGTGTCCGGCACGACCCTTCGGCTGCTCGCGGTCGACCCGGCCACGTTCCGGTCGTGGACGCCGAAGAACGTGGCCGATCACCCGGAGGTGTGGAGCGCGCTCGCGCGGGGCGAGATGGTCGCCGACGCGGCCACGGTCAAACGTCTCGGCATACGGCTCGGCGCGGAGTACCAGATCGACCGGGGCCCCCGGCTGCGCGTGGCGGCCTCGGCCTCGCTCGGGCTGCCGGGCGTCGACGGCTTGGTCAGCCAGGACCTGGGCCGCAAGCTCGGCTTCCCCGGCGGCGTCGTGGTGCTGGTCCACGGCGACCCGGGCAAGGTGAGCGACAAGTCGGTCGCGCGCCTGCTCGGCAAGGGCGCGCAGGTCGTGAGGGTCGGCGAGGCCGCCGTACGGCCGCGGCCCACGGCCACGCCGGGGCAGGCCCTGGTGGGACGGCCCACGAGCTACCTCGACCTCTACCAGAGGTCCGCCACCGTCTGCCCCGGCCTCTCGTGGACCGTCCTCGCCGCGATCGGCCAGGTCGAGAGCAGCCACGGCCGCAACAACGGCCCCTCGTCGGCGGGGGCGCTCGGGCCGATGCAGTTCATGCCCGCCACCTGGAAGACGTACGGCGTGGACGGCGACGGTGACGGCGCGGCGGACATCTGGAGCCCCTACGACGCGGTGCCGTCGGCGGCCAAATACCTGTGCGCCAACGGGGCCGGGGCGGGCGGCGACAAGCTCAGGAAGGCCGTGTGGTTCTACAACCACTCCTGGGACTACGTGAACAAGGTCCTGTCGCTCGCGGAGGCGTACGCCCGCACGTACGCCTCCTGACAGAACCGGGGGACCCGCGACGGCGGGCCGCTACCGGCCCGGCCGGTGGGCGGGCCGGACGGGCGCCGGGCAGCAGGTCGCCGCGCACGGCACGGGCTCGGGCTCGGCGAGCAGCTCGGCCACCATCGACACGAACCGCGGGTGGGTGCCTGCGGTCGACGCCCTGGTGAGGGCCATGCCGAGCTTCTCGGCCGTGGCGGCGGCCTCCACGTCGAGGTCGTAGGCGACCTCCATGTGATCGGAGACGAACCCGATGGGCACCAGGACCGCCGACCGCACGCCCTCGGCGTGCAGCGCCTCCAGGTGGTCGCAGACGTCGGGCTCCAGCCAGGGCACCTGCGGCGGGCCGCTGCGGCTCTGCCAGACCAGGTCCCAGGCCCGTCCCTCGTCGACCTGCGTGGTCACCAGTTCGGCGGCCCGCCTGAGCTGGGCCTCGTACGCGCCCCCCGCGGGCCCGGCCGTGCGGTTCATGGAGACGGGGATGCTGTGCGCGGTGAACACGAGGCGAGCCTGCTCGCGGACGTCGGCGGGCAGCCGGTCGAGGGCCTCGCGAGTGTGGTCGGCCATCGCCGCGATGAATCCGGGATGGTCGTAGTAGTGGCGGAGCTTGACGATCTCGGGGGCGCCGGGGACGGCGGCGCGGGCACGGGCGATGTCGTCGAGGTACTGCCGGCAGGACGAGTAGGAGCTGTAGGCCGCGGTGACGAAGGCCGCCGCCTTGCGGACGCCGTCGTCCTTCATCCGCCGGACCGTGTCCTCAAGGAACGGGTGCCAGTTGCGGTTGCCCCAGTAGACCGGCAGGTCCACGTCGAGCGCGGCGATCAGGTCGCGGCACTGCTGGTTGATCGGGCTGACCCCGCCGAACCCCTGGTAGTGCGCCTCGACCTCAAGCAGCCGCTCGCGTGGCACGCCCCGGCCGCGCACGACGTTCTCCAGGAACGGCATGACGTCCTCGGGCTTCTCCGGCCCGCCGAAGGAGACGACGAGCAGGGCGTCGTATCCGTTGGTGCTCCCCATGCGCCACACCTTACGCGGGCGGTACGACGGTTCCGCCCGCGCCTGACGGCTTGGGTGGTGCGTGCGTCACGGAGTAGGTTCGAGCGGTGAGCCAATTTCCGGACATCCGCGAATACACGTCCCTGCCACGCGTGAACTCCTTGCGGCTGTCGCCCGACGGGACCCGGCTCGTGTCCGTGGTCCAGTCGCTCAACGCCGACGGCAAGTCGTACGGCGCCGCGCTGTGGGAGATCCCCCAGGACCCCGGAGGTGAGCCCCGCCGGCTGACCCGGTCGGCGAAGGGGGAGGCGGGGGCCGAGTTCGCGCCCGACGGGACCCTGTTGTTCGTCTCCCGCAGGCCCGACGAGACGGCCAAGGAGGCCGGTGGCGACAGCGCCGCCCTGTGGCTGCTGCCCGAGCGCGGCGAGCCGGTGCGCGTCGCCACCCGCCCCGGCGGGATCGGCGGCGTACGGGCGGCGGGCGGCACGGTCGTCTACTCCTCCGAGGTGCTGCCCGGCGACGCCGCCACCGAGGAGGAGCGCCGCAAGGCCCGCGAGGAGGCCGGGGTCAGCGCGATCCTGCACGAGGGCTACCCGGTGCGCTACTGGGACCACGACCTCGGCCCGGCGCAGACCCGGCTGTTCGCCGGCCGCGCCGTACGCGAGGGCCTGGAGGACGTGCGCGATCTCACGCCCGCACCCGGCGGCGCGCTGGACGAGCACATGTCGTTCGACCTCACCCCCGACGGGCGGACCGTGGTCGCGACCTGGCGGGCGCCGCTCCCGAACGGCGACGTCCGCTGGGACCTGGTCGCGATCGACGTCGCGGACGGGTCCCGGCGCACGCTCGCGACGTCCGGCGGGCACGACTTCGGCGGTCCGGTCACGGTGTCGCCCGACGGGCGCCTGGTCGCCTGCGTGCGGGAGCGGCACGGCGCCGAGGAGACGGCGGTCGCGCTCGACCTGTGGGTGGTCGACCTGGACACGGGCGAGGGACGCGCGGTCGCCGCGGAGATCTTCCCCGCGGCGGTCGCGTGGGCGCCCTCCTCCCGGGAGCTCTTCTTCGCCGCCGACCACCAGGGCCGCCGGCCGATCTTCCGCGTTTCCCTCGACGGCGTCCCCCTCGACGGCGAGGTCACCCGGGTGACCCCGGACGACGGTGCGTACGCCGAGCTGTGCCCGGCGCCGGACGGCTCGGTCTACGCTCTGCGCGGCGCGGTCGACTCGCCGCCGCGGCCGGTGCGGATCGCCGCCGACGGCTCGGTGACCACGCTGCCCTCGCCCACGCCGGCGCTCGACCTGCCCGGCACGCTGACCGAGGTGACCGCGACGGCCGAGGACGGGACCGAGATCCGCGGCTGGCTGGTCGTCCCCGCGGAGGCGACCGCCGAGGACCCGGCGCCCTTCCTGCTGTGGATCCACGGCGGTCCGCTGTCGAGCTGGAACGACTGGAGCTGGCGGTGGAACCCCTGGCTCATGGCCCGGCACGGTTACGCCGTGCTGCTGCCCGACCCCTGTCTGTCCACCGGGTACGGCCAGGGCATGGTCGAGCGGGGCTGGGGCGACTGGGGGCCGGCGACCCACGCCGACCTCATGGCGATCACGGACGAGTGCCTCAAGCGGCCGGAGATCGACGAGCAGCGGACGGCGGCGATGGGCGGCTCGTTCGGCGGCTACATGGCCAACTGGGTCGCCGGGCACACCGACCGGTTCCGGGCCGTCGTGACGCACGCCTCGCTGTGGAACCTGGACCAGTTCGCGGGCAGCACCGACGGCGCGCACTACTGGCAGCGGGAGTTCGGCGTCCCCGGGTCGGCCCGGTACGCCCGGCTGTCGCCCCACCGGTCGCTCGGGGAGATCAGAACGCCGATGCTGGTGATCCACGGCGACAAGGACTACCGCGTGCCGATCGGCGAGGGCCTGCGGCTGTGGTGGGACCTCCAGCGGTCGGGAGTCGAGTCGAAGTTCCTCTACTTCCCCGACGAGAACCACTGGGTGCTCAAGCCCGGCAACGCGATCGCCTGGTACGAGACCGTTCTCGCCTTCCTTTCTCAGCACGTCCTGGACGAGGAGTGGACCCGGCCGCCGTCCCTGAGCTGACCGTTGAGTGGCGGTAGATCCCGGTTTGGGAGGATGTCTTCCATGCGGCCGACGCCCGAGCCGGGCGCCGGCCGCTTCGGTGGAGCACGTACGAGGAGGGGGCAGGCGAGGATGGACGAGCGGGAGTACCGGCATGACCGCGCGCGGGCGGAGGAGCTGCTGGAGCTGGCGGCCGGCATAGCGGAGGAGGCCGGCCAGATGCTCCTCGCCAAGCGGCCCGCGCGGCCCGAGGTGCTCGCCACCAAGTCGAGCCCCACCGACGTCGTCACCGCGCTCGACCGGGCCGCGGAGGAACTGATCCGCGGCAGGATCGCCGAGGCCAGGCCGCGCGACGCGGTCCTCGGCGAGGAGGGCGGCGACACTCCCGGCGAGGGCGGCGTCCGGTGGGTCGTCGACCCCATCGACGGCACGGTCAACTTCCTGTACGGCCTGCCGGACTGGGCGGTCAGCATCGGCGTCGAGGTGGACGGCGAGATCGTCGCCGGAGTGGTGCACAACGTGCCGCGCGGTGAGTTGTTCACCGCGTCGAAGGGCGGCGGCGCCTGGCTGAGGGGCGAGCGGCTGCGCTGCAACACCGGCGTCCCGCTGGCCAAGGCCCTCGTCGCCACCGGGTTCGGCTACGAGGCCGGGCGGCGCCGGGTGCAGGCCGAGGTGCTGGCGCAGGTGGTGCCCCAGGTCAGGGACATCCGGCGCGGCGGCTCGTGCGCGATCGATCTCTGCTCGGTCGCCGCGGGCCGGGTCGACGCATACTACGAGCGCGGCACCAACTACTGGGACCACGCGGCGGCCGGCCTCGTCGCCGTGGAGGCCGGAGCCCGCATCGGCGGCCTGAACGGCAGGCCGGTCAGTCCCGACATGGCCCTGTGCGCCGCTCCGGGGCTCTTCGAGGAACTGCACGACCTGCTCGTCCCCCTCGACCCCGAGCACGATTGAGCACACGAGCGCGGCTGTTCACCCGAGCACGATTGAGCACACGAGCGCGGCTGTTCACCCGGAGCGCGGCTGTTCGCGAGCGCGCATGGGGGCCGCCCGGGAGCCGTGAATTCGCGTGAAGTTCGCGCCGGCTTCACCCTGCGCACAGGCGAGGGGGCCCGCCGTACGGCGGGCCCCCTCGTCAGTGTCGGTTCCGGTCAGCGCTGGATGTCGATGCCGTGATCCTCGGCGAGACGGTGCAGGTCCTCGATCTCGGCGGTGAGGGTGTCGGCGAGGAAGTCGTCCCCGCTCGTGGTGGCCTCTTCAAGACCCTTGTAGGCCTGGTCGAGCCTGGTTTCGATCGTGGTCGTGAACTCGCCCATCTCACCTTCTTTCTCAGGGGGCGAAACGTGTCACGGGGGGCTACGGCACAGGTCCTGCGGAGAGGCGCGCCATTCCCCGGCACACGACAATGGAGGGTGTCACGGGCCTTACCCATGTCCGGGTCGAGCGTAAACCTGTGAATTTCTGTGCTCTACGTCACGTAGAGTGCCGGAACCGCTTACCAGCGGCTTACGCCGAATATGACCACAATGAGGGGCGTCGTACCAGCTAGGAGGACTTGATGCGCGTGCTTGTGGTGGAGGACGAGCGGGTGCTCGCGGACGCGATCGCCACCGGCCTCCGCCGGGAGGCGATGGCCGTGGACGTCGCCTACGACGGCGCCGCCGCTTTGGAGAAGACCGGCTACATCGACTACGACGTGATCGTGCTCGACCGCGACCTGCCCAAGGTGCACGGTGACGAGGTGGCCCGCCGCCTGGTCGCCGAGCGGTCGGCCTCGCGGATCATCATGCTGACGGCCGCGGGCGACGTGGACGACAAGGTCGAGGGGCTGGAGCTGGGCGCCGACGACTATCTGGCCAAGCCGTTCGTGTTCATGGAGCTCGTGGCGCGGGTGCGCGCGCTCGGCCGCAGGTCCGCGCCGCCGCTGCCGCCCGTGCTCGAACGCGCCGGCGTCCGGCTCGACCCCGGCAAACGCCAGGTGTCGAGGGACGGGGTCGAGGTCCACCTCACCAAGAAGGAGTTCGCGGTGCTGGAGGAGCTGATGCGGGCCGAGGGCGCCGTCGTCAGCCAGGAGGACCTGCTCGACAAGGCGTGGGACGAGAACATCGACCCGTTCACGAACGTGGTCAGGGTGACCATGATGACGCTGCGCAAGAAGCTGGGCGATCCGCCGGTCATCGAGACCGTGCCCGGTGTCGGGTACCGGCTGTGACGATCCGGGCCGTCGCCGCGTCCCGAGGGAGGGGGCCCTTGTGAGCGAACCGCGTGACGCCTCCGAGAGGAGGGCGCCCCAAATCCTCCCGGTGTCCGCCGAATCCGACGCCGCCACGACCTCGCCGGACGTGGCGGCCGCGGCCGGCGGCCGGGCTCCGGCGGGTCGCACCCCGCGGATGTCGGCCCCGATGGGCACCGGTCCCTACCGCAGCCAGGTGCCGCCGCCGCCCAGCGGCCCGCCCGCCTGGGACGGCCCGCCGCCCCTGGTGGCCCACCCCGTGCAGCGGGGCAACCTGCTCAGCGAGATCAAGTCGCTGCAGAACCGCATCAGCATCCGCTGGCGCCTGACTCTCACGTACGCCGCGCTGGTCTTCGTCGCCGGCGCGCTGCTGGTGATGGTCATGTACGTGCTGCTCGGCCAGGCGATCGACATCGGCTGGCAGAGTGTGCCGCAGATCATCTTCCCGCGCGGGAGCGTGCCGCAGGAGTGGATCGACGAGGCCAACCACCAGTTCGCCCAGTCGCAGGCGGAGGTCACCGCGGTGGCGCGGGCCGAGCTGCTGAAGCGGGCGCTGCTGGCGCTGCTGGGCGTGGGGATCCTGGCGCTGATGCTGGGATACGTCGTGGCGGACCGGGCGCTGCGGCCCGTCATCAAGATGACGGCGACCGCGCGGAAGCTGTCGGAGACCTCGCTCGCCCACGAGCGCATCGACCTCCAGGGCCCCGACGACGAGCTGAAGGAGCTGGCCGACACCTTCGACGCGATGCTCACCCGGCTCAACACCGCCTTCGACGTGCAGCGGAGGTTCGTCGACAACGCCTCGCACGAGCTGCGGACACCGCTGGCGATCAACCGCACGGTGCTGGAGGTGGCCCTGTCCGACCCCGAGGCGTCGGACGATCTGAAGGTGCTCGGGCGCACGCTCCTCGGCACCACCGCACGCAACGAGCGGCTGATCGAGGGCCTGCTGCTGCTCGCCCGCAGCGAGCGCGAGCTGTCGGTGCGAAAGCCCCTGGACGTCCAGGAGGTCGCCAGGACGGCGGTGGAGCAACTGGCCCCCTTCGCCGGGGAGGAGGGCGTGACGGTCGAATACGACCTCCACCCGGCGGCGACGACGGGCGACCCCGTTCTCATAGAACGCTGTGTCTCCAACCTCGTGGAGAACGGAATCAAGCACAATCTCGGCGAGTCCGGAAAAGTATGGGTCCGTACGGGAATTGTGGACGGGGGTGCGGTTGTTCAGGTCGCGAACACGGGACCGCACGTTCCCGCGTACGAGGTGGAGGGCCTGTTCGAGCCGTTCCGGCGTCTGAATGCCGACCGGGTCCAGTCCGCCAAGGGCGCGGGTCTCGGCCTGTCCATCGTGCGGGCGATCGTTCGCGCGCACGGCGGGAAGGTCGCCGCCGTCCCCCGCGACGGGGGCGGTCTCGTGGTGACGGTGCGTCTGTCCGGGGCCGGGGTATCTCCGGGGACACCGCAGTCGGCGCGCTGATGGAGCGAGCACGCCGTACATGTGGTTGGATGTGCCGTCGAACGCGGTGGGGATACCGCCGATACTGTGGTTTTCGCCATATTTGGCTAACCGCAGCCCCCGGTGGGATGGCCCCTCGCGTATCGGGAGGTTCAGTGTTCGTTCAAGCGGGTACCGAATGCACAATTTAGCGGCCCCCGCGGGCACAACACGGGCCTTCCGAGCGTTATCCACGCGCGACACAGGCGCAGGCAGATAGATGAGGGGGATGGAGTAGCAGATGGCTACCGACTACGACAGCCCGCGTAAGACCGATGACGATCTCAGCGAGGACAGCCTCCAGGAACTGCAGGCGCGTAGGAGCGACAAGTCGTCGGGCAGCATCGACATCGACGAGACCGATCTGGCCGAGTCGTTGGAGTTGCCGGGGGCGGATCTGTCGAATGAGGAGCTCTCGCTGCGGGTGATTCCTCGGCAGGCCGACGAATTCACCTGTTCGCGGTGCTTCCTGGTGCACCACCGCAGCCAGCTGGCCTCAGAGAAGAACGGCCAGCAGGTCTGCCGCGAGTGCGCCGCCTAGGAGACCCTTGGGAGGGTCCGTGACTTCAGCAGCGGATGAATCAAACAACGAGGTGGCCGACCTGGTCGGCAAACTCGTCGCCCCTGAGGAGACGGACGGGGCCGAGCGGCGTCGGCTGCTCGGCCGCCTCGGCGGGGCATTGGCGAGATCCGCCGGGAAGGCACGTGCACGGGGGGTCGGCCGGGGGCGATGGCTGGCCGACGTCTTCATGAACATCGCCCCGCGGTTACCGGTCAGGGACCTCGAGACACTGCGGGAACACCACTACGGGCTCACCGGTGAGCAACTCGCCGACGATCTGGTCCGCACCGCCGCGAAGGCGACGACGGCGGTCGGCGCGGTCGGCGGGGCGCTCGCCGCGGCCGAGTTCGCCGCCCCGCCGCTCCTGCTGTCGGCCCCCGCCCAGATCGTGGCCGAGACGCTGGTCGTCGCGGCCATCGAAGTGAAGCTCCTCGCCGAACTGCACGAGGTGTACGGCGTGAAGGTCCCCGGCAACGGCAGCCAGAGGGCGACCGCGTTCGCGCTCGCCTGGTCCAAGCAGCGGGGCGTCACCCCCCTCGCCCCCGGCTCGGCCACGCTCGCGCTCGGGACCGCCGCCAAGACCGCCCTGCGCAACCGCCTGATGCGCACGCTCGGCCGCCACCTGACCACGCTCGGCCCCTTCCTCACCGGCGCGGTGGCCGGCGGCGCGCTGAACCGGGCCGCCACCAGGAAACTCGCCGTCGCCGTACGCGCGGATCTGCGCCGCCAGCAAGCCCTGCCGCCCGGCTGACACCCTGCCGCCCGGCTTGGCCCCTCGCGCCGCCCGATCTCGCTTGTGGCCCCGGTGCCCGACCCAATCGGCATCTCCGGCCGTCCTGATCTTCCGGGTAGAGAAGTGTCACCGATTGGTCTAAACCTCTTGCCGACCCCATATGAGCTGCGTGAGATCATTCTCACAGTGACCAGCGTGGATTGTGCACGTTCTTACGGGTATGGGGGTCCTTGGTGACTTTCCGTATGGTGGTCACAGGCGACCACCTGGAGGAGATTCATGCGTGGCACCAGCTCATTTCTGATCGTCGCGAACCGGCTGCCGGTCGACCGCGTGGGCGAGAACGAGTGGCGGCGCAGCCCGGGAGGGCTCGTGACCGCCATCGCGCCCGTCATGCAACGCCGTGACGGAGCCTGGCTCGGCTGGACCGGCGCGGCGGGGGAGGAGCTGAAGCCCTTCGACCACGACGGGATGCACCTGATTCCCATCCCGCTGTCGCAGCTCGAGGTCGAGCTGTACTACGAAGGGTTCTCCAACGCCACGCTGTGGCCGCTCTACCACGACGTGGTCGCCACGCCCGTCTACTCGCGCGTGCTCTGGGACGCGTACCGGGCGGTCAACGACCGGTTCGCCCGCGCGGCCGCGGACGCCGCCGCGCCCGGCGCGGTCGTGTGGGTGCAGGACTACCAGCTCCAGCTCGTGCCCGCGATGCTGCGGAAGCTGCGGCCCGACCTGAAGATCGGCTTCTTCCTGCACATCCCGTTCCCGCCGGGCGAGCTGTTCTACCAGCTGCCCTGGCGCAACGAGATCCTCGAAGGACTGCTCGGGGCCGATCTCGTGGGCTTCCAGCGGCCGGGCGGCGCCGCCAACTTCCTGCGCCTGTGCCGCCGCCTGCTCGGCGTGCAGCACCTTCGCAACGCGATCCAGCTCGAGGACCGGACGGTCCGTGCCGAGTCGTTCCCGATCTCGGTCGACTTCGGCGAGCTGGACCAGCTCGTCCGGGAGCCGCGCATCCAGCAGCGGGCCAAGGAGATTCGCGCCGAGCTGGGCGATCCCGAGCACGTGCTGCTCGGCGTCGACCGGCTCGACTACACCAAGGGCATCGGCCAGCGGCTCAAGGCGTTCGGCGAGCTGCTCGACGACGGCGCGATCAAACCGGACGAGGCGGTCTTCGTGCAGGTCGCCACGCCCACCCGCGAGCGGGTCGCCGAATACATCCGGCTGCGCAACGACATCGAGCTGAGGGTGGGCCGCATCAACGGCGAGCACGGCGTGCTCGGCCGGATGCCGATCTCCTACCTCCACCAGTCCTACAACAAGGAGGAGCTGGCGGCGCTCTACTGCGCGGCCGACGTCATGGTCGTCACGCCGCTGCGCGACGGCATGAACCTCGTCGCCAAGGAGTACGTCGCCTGCCGCCACGACCTGCGCGGGGCGCTCGTGCTGAGCGAGTTCGCCGGGGCGGCCGACGAACTGCGCCAGGCCTACATGGTCAACCCGTACGACATCGCCGGCATGAAGCGGGTGATGCTGGCCGCGATGCGGGCGACCCCGCACGAGCTGGCGCGCCGGATGCGCTCGCTCAGACGCAGGGTCGCGACCTACGACGTGGACAGGTGGGCCAGCGACTTCCTCGCGGCCCTGGAGTCCGGGGAGCCGGCCGCTCCTAGGGAGTGAGGTCCCGGGCGGCGTCCTTCCAGGAGCGCCACTTCCTCGCCGCCGACCGTGTGACGACGATCCGCGTGATCTCCATGCCCAGACCCATCACGACGGCGTACGCGATCGCCTCGCCGAGTCCGATGTCGGGGGAGTCGACGCTCGCCGGTGGCTTCTTGCCGGTCGCCTTCTCCCACGCGAACGTCAGCACCTTACGAGAGCAGAAGCCCACCGCCAGGCCGAGCAGGCCGCCGACGATCCGCCACTGCATGTCGGGCTTGTCCATCGCGCCGAGTTCGCGCTTGGCCTCCCGAGCCATGTCCGCCATGATTCCTCCTCGATAACGACCCTAGTGTCTCCCCGCGGGGTGACGGTCCACGCCATACCATGTGGTGGCATGACCGAACAGCGACTCCCCGCAGCCATGCCCGAGAAACCAACACTCGACGGCTTGGAAGCGGTATGGGTAGCGCGCTGGGAGGCGCAGGGCACCTACCGGTTCGACCGGTCCCGGGGCAGGGACGAGGTCTACTCCATCGACACCCCCCCGCCTACCGTCTCCGGGTCCCTTCACGTGGGGCACGTCTTCTCCTACACGCACACGGACACGATCGCCCGCTACCAGCGGATGCGGGGGCGCGAGGTCTTCTACCCGATGGGGTGGGACGATAACGGCCTGCCCACCGAGCGCCGCGTGCAGAACCACTTCGGGGTGCGCTGCGACCCCTCCATGCCGTACGACCCGGACTTCACGCCGCCCGGCAAGCCGGACGCCAAGCGGCAGGTGCCGATCTCGCGCCGCAACTTCATCGAGCTGTGCGAGCGGCTGACCGCCGAGGACGAGAAGGCGTTCGAGGAGCTGTGGCGCCGCCTCGGCCTGTCGGTGGACTGGTCGATGACGTACGCGACCATCGACGCCACCTCGCGGGCGGCATCCCAGCGCGCGTTCCTGCGCAACCTCGCCCGCGGCGAGGCGTACGTCGCCGAGGCCCCGACCCTGTGGGACGTGACGTTCCGCACGGCCGTGGCCCAGGCCGAGCTGGAGGACCGGGAGTGGCCCGGCGCCTTCCACCGCATCGGGTTCGAACGGCGGGACGGCGACGGCCCCGGCGCGACGGTATGGATCGAGACGACCCGGCCCGAGCTGATCCCGGCCTGCGTGGCGCTGGTCGCCCACCCCGACGACGAGCGCTACCGGCCGCTGTTCGGCACCACCGTCCGCACCCCGGTCTTCGGGGTCGAGGTGCCGGTCGTGGCCCACCACCTCGCCGAGCCCGACAAGGGCTCGGGCATCGCGATGATCTGCACGTTCGGCGACGTCACCGACGTGACGTGGTGGCGCGAGCTCGACCTGCCCACCCGGCCGGTCATCGGCTGGGACGGCCGCCTGCTGCCCGAGCCGCCCCAGGGCGTGCCGGCCGGGCCGTACGCCGAGCTGGCCGGCAAGACCGTGCACAGCGCGCGCGAGCGCATCGTGGAGATGCTGCGCGAGTCCGGCCACCTGGACGGCGAGCCGCGCAAGATCCAGCGTCCGGTGAAGTTCTACGAGAAGGGCGACCGGCCCCTCGAAATCGTCACCACCCGGCAGTGGTACATCCGCAACGGCGGCAGGGACGCGAAGCTGCGCGCCGAGCTCCTGGAGCGCGGCCGGGAGCTGGAGTGGCACCCGCCGCACATGCGGGTCAGATACGACAACTGGGTGGAGGGCCTGGCGGGCGACTGGCTGATCTCCCGCCAGCGGTTCTTCGGGGTGCCGATCCCGGTCTGGTACCCGCTCGACGCCGGAGGCGAGCCGATCCACGAGGCGCCGATCGTCCCGCCCGAGTCGGCGCTGCCGGTCGACCCGTCCAGCGACGTGCCTCCCGGATACACCGAGGACCAGCGGGGCAAGCCGCTCGGCTTCGCCGCCGATCCCGACGTCATGGACACATGGGCGACCTCGTCGCTGAGCCCGCAGATCGCCGCCGGGTGGGAGCGCGACGACGACCTGTTCCGCCGCGTCTTCCCGATGGACCTGCGGCCCCAGGCCCACGAGATCATCCGTACCTGGCTGTTCTCCACGGTCGTGCGGTCGCACCTGGAGCACGGCGGGCTGCCCTGGCGGCACGCGGGGATCTCCGGGTGGATCCTCGACCCCGACCGCAAGAAGATGTCGAAGTCCAAGGGCAATGTGGTCACGCCCATGGGCCTGCTGGTGGAGTACGGCTCCGACGCGGTCCGCTACTGGGCGGCGAACGGGCGCCCCGGCACCGACACGGCGTTCGACACCGGGCAGATCAAGATCGGCCGCCGGCTGGCCATCAAGATCCTCAACGCGTCGAAGTTCGTGCTCGGCTTCCGGTCCGAGGGCGGCGGCGAGGTGACCGAGCCGGTCGACCTGTCCATGCTGGCCGCGCTGGGGGCGGTCGTCGCCGAGGCCACCGACGCGTTCGAGTCCTACGACTACACCAGGGCGCTGGAGCGGACCGAAGGCTTCTTCTGGTCGTTCTGCGACGACTACGTGGAGCTGGTCAAGGCCCGCGCGTACGACGGGGACGCCTCGGCCGTCGCCGCCCTGCGGCGGGCGCTCGACGTGCTGCTGCGGCTGTTCGCGCCGTTCCTGCCGTTCGTGACCGAGGAGGTCTGGGGGTGGTGGCGGGAGGGCTCGGTGCACCGGGCCGCCTGGCCGTCCGCCGGCGAGCTGCCCGAGGCGCGGCACGGCGATCCCGCGGTGCTGGACGCCGTGGCGGAGGTGCTCCGCCGGGTGCGGCGGGCCAAGTCCGAGGCGCGGCTGTCGATGCGGGCCGAGGTCGCCCGGCTCACCGTGTCGGGGGGCCAGGCGGACCTCGTCCGGATGGCCCAGGACGACCTGTGCGCGGCCGGCAACGTCGAGGAGTTCGTCCTCGACCCCGGTGACGGCCCGCTCGACGCGGTCGCCGAGCTGACCGCGTGAGGCCACCGCCGGCCACCGCCGTGCCTTCGTGGTGACGACGGTGGCCGGCGACGTTTGGGACGTTCCACGGTGTTCCCGGACGTTTCGGTACGGGTGACGGCCCGCGGCCGGGGACCTGCGGCGAGGGCGCGGCGGAGGCGACCTCCACACGCGGGTAAAACGACTGCGCATCCCGCCCGCCGACATGCCAGGCTGGATCCGTGATCCCGTCTAACCGCAGTACCTCGGAGAGGGTTCCGCCGACGCTGGCCACGATGGCCGCGTGGAGCTGGCGGCTGTTGCTGCTCGGTGGGATGATCTACGTTTTCTGGCTGATCATCGAAAGGATCAGCTTCGTCGTCATGCCGGTGGTGGTCGCGCTGCTGCTCGCGGCCCTGCTTCACCCATTGACCCGCCGGCTGCGTGCCGCCGGGCTCCGGCCGATCTACGCGACGTGGATCACGATGCTGCTCGGCCTCGCGCTGATCGTCGGCATCGGGTTCCTCATCGGCGTGCGGGCGAACGAGGAGTTCCCCCGGCTGGTCCTGCAGATCCAGGTGACCGCTCGCAACGTCCAGGACTGGCTGCTGCACGGCCCCCTCCAGCTGAAGGAGGCGCAGATCGCCGACTTCGTGGACCAGCTCAGCAGCCAGGTGACCCAATACCGCAGTCAGATCACCAGCACGGTGCTGAGCGGCGCCACCGCGGTCGTCGAGGTGCTCACCTCCATCGTGCTGATCCTCTTCGTCACCTTCTTCCTGCTGAAGGACGGCGACCGGATCTGGGTCTGGTTCCTGCGCGCCTTCGGCGGCGCCTCCACGCGCGTCGACCGCGCGGGCCGCGCCGCCTGGGCGACGATCTCCCACTACGTGCACGGCACGGTGGCGGTCGCCGCCATCCACGGGCTCGTGATCGGAGTGGTGCTCGCGGGGATGCAGGTGCCGCTGTGGGCGCCCCTCGCGGTGCTGGTCTTCGTCGCCAGCTTCATCCCGATCGTCGGCATCCTGTTCGCGGGCACCATCGCGACGCTGGTGACCTTCGGCTCCCGGGGCTGGTTCCTGGCGCTGATCTTCGTGGGCGTCCTCGTGGTCGAGCAGCAACTGGAGAACCACGTGCTCCAGCCGCTCATCGTGGGCCGGGCCCTGGAGTTCCACCCTCTGGCGATCATCCTCGTCCTCGCGGTGGGCGGCGTGCTCGGCGGCATCGCGGGCGCGGTGGTGGCCGTGCCGCTCACGGCGGTCATCTACCGCGCGCTGCCAGAACTGCGCCGCGGTCGGCCCCCCGCCATCGAGCCGCCCTCAGAAGGCGGCCCGCCGGGCGCGGCCGAGCCCGGAGCGGAGCCCGGTGCCGGGGACGTACCCCCGCAGCCGGAGCCCGGACCCGGGGACCTGCCCCCGCGGCCCGAGGCCGGCGCGGCGGAGCCCGCGCCCTCTCACCCGTCCCAGCCCGCCGACTCAGGACGCGGCGAGCAGGGCGGACAGGGCGGACAGGGGTCGGAGACGGCGCGCCCGCCCTCCGGAGCGGGAGAGGCGGTGTCCCCCCAGCACAACGGGTAGGGTCTTGCCTCGTGAGCGAGCGTAGCGAGCGAACCAAGGAACACAGCGCAATTCGCGAGGTGCTGATCTGCGCGCCTTCGGCACGACGCAACCCCGAGCCGCCAGGCGAGGGTGTGGCATGAGCTGCCCTGTACCGAATCGCGGGATCGAGGCCGCCCGATGAGTGTCGAGATCCTGATCCACCGGCTCGACCCGGACCTTCCGCTCCCGTCGTACGCGCATCCGGGTGATGCCGGGGCCGACCTGTTCGCGGCGGAGGACGTGGAGTTGCTGCCCGGCGAGCGGGCGGTCGTGCGGACCGGCGTCGCCATCGCGCTGCCGGACGGGTACGCCGCCTTCGTCCATCCGCGGTCGGGCCTGGCGGCCCGGCACGGGGTCACGCTGGTCAACGCGCCGGGCACGATCGACGCCGGCTACCGGGGCGAGATCAAAGTGACGATGATCAACACCGACGCCAAGGACCCGGTGCGGTTCCGGCGCGGTGACCGCATCGCCCAGCTCGTCGTCCAGCGGGTGGAACGGGCGGCGTTCTACGAGGTAGACCGGTTGCCCGGCTCCGTACGGGGCACGAACGGGTTCGGCTCGACGGGTAGCTGACACCGCGGAACCCGGGAACCGGGCCACGATGCGAGGAGAGTGAGACAAGTGTTGCGACGCCGGCAACGCGCGGAGGAGGAGACCGCACCAGTCGTCGTGCGGGGGGAGAGCCCCGCCCAGGCGCGGAGGACGGGCCCCTGGGACGCCGCTGACGACTACCCGGAGGCCGAGCGTGTGGACCTGGGGGGCCTGCGCCTGCCCGTCGGTCCCGGATTCGAGATCCAGCTCAGCATGGCGGGCGACCAGGTCGACGGTGTGATCGTCCTGGTCGAGGAGAGCGCCCTTCAGGTGAACGCCTTCGCCGCGCCCAAGCGCAGCGGGATCTGGGACGAGGTGCGCGCCGAACTCGCCCGTGAGGTGGTGGCCGCCGGCGGCTCGGCCGAGGACCGGGACGGCCCGTTCGGCCCGGAGGTCGCGGCCGAGGTGCCCACGCAGGGCCAGGGTCAGGCGCAGGGACGGCAGCCGGTGCGCTACGTCGGTGTCGACGGGCCCCGCTGGTTCCTCCGCGCCGTGATCAGCGGCAGGGCGGCGGTCGACCCGGAGGCGGCGCGGGTCCTGGAGGACGTCGTGCGCGGAATCGTCGTCGTGCGCGGCGACGAGCCGATGCCGCCCAGGGAGGCGATCCAGCTCCGGCTGCCCACCGAGGCCAGGCAGGCCATGGAGGAGCAGCAGGGGGCCCGGCAGGAGGAGCTCCGGCCCTTCGAACGTGGTCCGGAGATCAGCGAGATCCGCTGACGCCGTCCGGGACGCGGCGGTTGACCGAATCGGGGGGTAAGCCCTGCCCTGACCGTCCTTCTGGCCCGAAACCGGCTCACGTATGCTGCGGTGGGAAACGACGGGCCTAGGCTGGAGCCAGGACGACGAATCCCCCGAAGGGGATCGGCAACGAGGAAGCTGGGTGAGTGACCGATGGGCACGCCGGAGCCTGCCAGACGCGGCGGACTGCGGGGCTTCTTCCAGAGGCTGACCACCAGCCAGGCCGAACTGGAGGCCGCCGAGCTCCAGGAGGACCTGGAGCACGAGGGGGCCACTCCCATCGCGCGGTGCGGTGAGCGCCAGCGGACATGTGTGGCGGGCACGCTGCGCACCGTGACCCTCCGCCCGCGCGGCGGCGCTCCCGCCCTCGAGGCCGAGCTGTACGACGGGTCGGACGTGATCGACCTGGTCTGGCTCGGCCGTCGGAAGATCGCCGGCATCGAGCCGGGCCGGGTGGTGCGGGCCGAAGGGCTGGTCAGCCTCCAGGACGGCCGCAAGGTCATGTTCAACCCCCGCTACGAGCTACGCCCGGCCGGTGGCCCTTGATCTCTCAGGAGACCGTATGAGCACAGCGGACATGACGGCCCCCGCGGCGCACGCCACCGTCGAGGCGGCGGTTCGCGCACAGATGAGCAAGGCCTTGGGCGGCAGGCGCGGGATCGTCGAGGCGGCGGTGCCCACGCTCGCCTTCACCGGCACGTGGATGGGCACCAACGAGCTGAAGCCCTCGCTGATCGTCGGCATCGCCTCGGCGGTGGTGCTTCTGCTGGTGCGGCTCGCGCAGCGCACCACGCCGCAGTTCGTGCTCAACAGCCTCGTCGGCATCGGGATCGGCGCGTTCTTCGCGGCCCGCACCGGCGACGCCAAGGACGTGTTCCTGCCCGGGATCCTCTACAACGGGGCCTACGCCGCCGGCATGCTGCTGTCGATCGTGGTCCGCTGGCCGGTCGTGGGCTTCCTGATCGGCTCGGTGACCGGCGACCCGACGGCCTGGCACGGCGACTCCGCGCTGGTCCGGCTGTGCTCGCGGCTCACGTGGCTGCTCATGCTGCCGTGCCTGCTGCGGGTGATGGTCCAGCTGCCGCTCTACTGGGCGGACCAGGTGACCGCCCTCGGCGTGGCCAAGATCGCTCTCGGCTGGCCGCTGCAGGTCGCGGCGCTCGGCGCGATGGTGTGGGTGCTCGCCCGGGGCCGCACTCCGATGCAGCCGCCGGCGCAGCCGTCCATCTGACGATCACGCGGAAACGACCAGGCCCCGGGCAGTGTACCCGGGGCCTGAGTCGTACGCGGGTCAGGGACGCCCGTGGGCCGACAGCAGTTCGGTGAGCTCGTTCTCGACCTCCTGGCTGGCCACGAACAGCAGCTCGTCGCCGGCCTCCAGCGGGTCGTCGGCCGAGGGGACCAGCACCCGGCCCTCGCGCAGGATCGCCACGAGGGCGGAGTCCACCGGCCACGGCACCGAGCCGGCCCGCTGACCCACCACCGGGGCGTCATCGGCCAGCGTGAGCTCCACCAGGTTGGCCTGGCCCTGCCGGAAGGTCATCAGGCGCACCAGGTCGCCGACGCTGACCGCCTCCTCGACCAGGGCCGACAGCAGGCGCGGGGTGGAGACGGCGACGTCCACGCCCCACGACTCGTTGAACAGCCACTCGTTCTTGGGGTGGTTGACCCGGGCGACCACCCGCGGCACGCCGTACTCGGTCTTGGCGAGCAGCGAGACCACGAGGTTGACCTTGTCGTCGCCCGAGGCGGCGATCACGACCTGGCAACTGTTCAGCCCGGCCTCGTCCAGCGAGGAGATCTCGCAGGCGTCGGCGAGCAGCCACTCGGCCCGCGGCACGCTGTCGATCTTGATGGCGCGGGGGTCGATATCGATGAGCAGGACCTCGTGACCGTTCTCCAGGAGCTCCGCCGCGATGGAACGGCCGACGGCTCCCGCGCCGGCGATGGTGACGCGCATCAGTGCTCCTCGTCGGACGGCGGGGCGGACAGCGCCTTGTTGATTCGGTCCATCTCGTTCTCGGCGGCGACCAGGTGGAGGAGGTCACCTTCCTGGAGGACGGTGGCGTCCTTCGGCACGAGCGCCTCGCCCATGCGGTTGACGAAGGCCACGCGCGCGCCGGTGACGTCCTCGATCACCCTGGCCCGGGTGCCGATCCAGCCCTGGTGGAAGGCCACCTCGGCGAGGATGACCGTGCCGGTCGGGTCCCGCCAGAGGGGCTCGGCGCCCTCGGGCAGCACCCGGCGAAGGATCTGGTCGGCGGTCCAGCGGACCGTCGCCACGGTGGGAATGCCGAGCCGCTGGTAGACCTCGGCGCGGCGAGGGTCGTAGATGCGGGCGACCACGGTGTCCACGCCGAACATCTCCCGGGCGACCCGGGCGGAGATGATGTTGGAGTTGTCCCCGCTGCTCACGGCGACGAAGGCGGCGGCCGAGGTGATGCCGGCCTCTTCGAGCACGTCGCGGTCGAAGCCGATGCCGGTGACCCTGCGGCCCCGGAAGCCGGCCCGCAGCCGCCGGAAGGCCTGCGGGTCGCGGTCGATCACGGCGACCGAGTGCCCGTTGTCCTCAAGGATGTGCGCCAGGGTCGAGCCGACCCGGCCACATCCCATGATCACAATATGCATGCTCCCCCGCCGTGGGTTGTGGCGGTCTCCTCTTGCAGACAGTATGTCGCCACTCCGCGCCACCGCATGACCCGGGCGCGGCGCCGGGGGACTAGGCTCAACAGACGTGTCGAAGGTGCCAGATCTTGTCAAGCGGCTCCTCGTGGGGCGAGCTCTGCGGAGCACCGCGCTCCACCATCAGTTGCTGCCCAAGCGCGTGGCACTGCCCGTGTTCGCCAGTGACGCACTGTCGTCGGTCGCGTACGCACCGCAGGAGATTCTGGTCATCCTGTCGATCGGCGGGGTCGGCCTCTACAGCGTCAGCCCGTGGGTCGCGGCGGGCGTCGTCCTCGTCATGCTCACGGTGGTCGCCTCCTACCGGCAGAACGTGCACGCCTATCCCAGCGGCGGCGGCGACTACGAGGTGGCGACGACGAACCTGGGCCCGACCGCGGGGCTGACCGTCGCGAGCGCCCTGCTCGTCGACTACGTGCTGACCGTGGCGGTGTCGGTGGCCAACGGCGCCGACTACGTGGGCGCGACGATCCCCTTCGTCGCCGAACACCGCCCGTTGGTGGCGGTAGCCATCGTCACACTCTTGACGATCATGAACCTGCGCGGCCTCCGGGAATCGGGTGTCGCGTTCGCCGTTCCGACCTACGCCTTCATGATCGCGGTCATCGGCATGGTCGCGTGGGGCCTGTTCCGGCTGGTCGTGCTCGGCGACGACCTGCGCGCACCCACCGCCGATTACCGGATCATCGGGCAGCAGGCCGATCTCGCCGGATTCGCGATGGCGTTCCTGGTGCTGCGCGCCTTCTCGTCCGGATGCGCCGCGCTCACCGGCGTCGAGGCGATCAGCAACGGCGTGCCCGCCTTCCGCAAGCCCAAGAGCAAGAACGCCGCGACCACGCTGCTCATGATGGGCCTCATCGCGGTCACGATGTTCAGCGGGATCATCTTCCTCGGCCTCAAGTCGGGCGTGAAGCTGACCGACCCGGCGTTTGTGGCCAGGGACGTCATCATCGCCGGGCACCCGGCCGGGCCCGGCTACTACCAGCAGCCGATCATCGCCCAGGTCGCCTCCGCCGTCTTCGGTCACGGCTCGTTCCTGTTCGTCGTGATCGCCGCGGTGACCGCACTCATCCTGTTCCTGGCCGCCAACACCGCGTTCAACGGTTTCCCGGTGCTCGGCTCGATCCTCGCCCAGGACCGTTACCTGCCGCGTCAGCTCCACACCCGGGGCGACCGCCTCGCGTTCAGCAACGGCATCGTCATCCTCGCGGCCGGAGCCTGCCTGCTGATCTGGGCGTTCGACGCGGACGTGAGCAAGCTGCTCAACCTCTACATCGTCGGCGTGTTCGTCTCGTTCACCCTCAGCCAGATCGGCATGGTCCGGCACTGGACCCGTCACCTGAGGACCGAGACCGACGCGAGGGCGCGCTTCCACATGATGCGCTCACGGGTGATCAACGGCTTCGGCGCGGTCATGACCGGGCTCGTGCTGGTCGTCGTGCTCGCCACCAAGTTCACGCACGGCGCGTACATCGTCTGCATCGCGATGCCGGTGCTCTTCCTCATGATGAAGGGCATCAGGCGCCACTACGACCGGGTCGCCGAGGAACTCGCCGCGCCGGAGGGGCATGAGAGCGAGGAGTCGCTGCTGCCCGCCCGCAACCACGCGATCGTGCTCGTTTCGAAGATCCACAAGCCGACGCTCCGCGCGCTCGCGTACGCCAGAGCGACTCGTCCGTCGACCCTGGAGGCCGTGTCCGTCAGCGTGGACGCCGACGAGGCGAACAGGCTCAGAGAGGAATGGGATCGGCGCGGCATCGAGGCGCCGCTGAAGATCCTCGACTCGCCGTACCGGGAGATCACCGGCCCGGTGCTCGAATACGTGAAATCGCTGCGGCGGCGCTCGCCGCGCGACGTCGTGACGGTCTACATCCCCGAGTACGTGGTCGGCCGCTGGTGGGAGCACCTGCTGCACAACCAGAGCGCGCTGCGGCTCAAGGGACGACTGCTGTTCAAGCCCGGGGTCATGGTCACGAGCGTGCCGTTCCAGCTCGCCTCCTCCGACCGCCTCAAGGGCCGCAGGGAGCCATCCGCTCCCGGCGCCTCCCGCCGCTCCTATCAGCACCCACCGAAGGACACACAGGTCAAGGCATGACCGATACGAAAGAGGCCGACATGGCCGGCGAACGGCTCGAACTGACGGTGGACACCGTCGCCAACGGCGGCTGGTGTGTGGCCAGGCACGAGGGCCGGGTGGTCTTCGTCCGGCACGCCCTGCCCGGCGAGCGGGTGGTCGCCGAGGTCACCGAGGAGACCACGAGGTTCCTGCGGGCCGACGCGGTCGAGGTCCTGGAGCCCTCACCCGACCGGGTCACGCCGCCCTGCCCGTTCGCCGGCCCCGGCCGCTGCGGCGGCTGCGACTGGCAGCACGCGTCGCTGGAGGCGCAGCGCCGGTTGAAAGCCGATGTGGTCGCCGAGCAGTTCCGGCGCCTGGCGAGCCTCGACCTCAAGGTCGTGGTCGAGGAGGTGCCGGGGGCGGAGAACGGCCTCGGGTGGCGCACCCGCGTGCGGTTCGCCGTGGAGCGGGACGGCACGGCGGGGCTGCGGCGGCACCGGTCGCACGACATCGAGCACGTCACCGAGTGCCTCATCGCGCACCCCGCCGTCGAGGAGGTCGGCGCGGAACGCCTGGCCTGGCCGGGGGCCGCCGCGGTCGAGGTGGTGGCCGCCTCCGGCGGCGACCGCGCCGTGATCGTCGAACCCGTCCCGCGCCGCCGGGCGGACATCCCGGACGTGGACGCCTCGGTCCTGCTCGACGAGGGCAGGCGGGGTACGCGGGCGTTGCGTGGCCGGGCCTCGCTGACCGAGCGGGTGGGCGAGCGGGACTTCCGGGTCACCGCGAGCGGATTCTGGCAGGTCCACCCGGGCGCGGCGGCCACGCTGCTCGGTGCGGTGCTCGACC
This sequence comes from Microbispora bryophytorum, assembly GCF_043197435.1. Lineage (NCBI taxonomy): Bacteria > Bacillati > Actinomycetota > Actinomycetes > Streptosporangiales > Streptosporangiaceae > Microbispora > Microbispora bryophytorum. The sequence goes on from NZ_JBICTF010000003.1 coordinate 423,882, forward strand.
TCGGCCGGCCCGAGCCGGGGGAGTGGGCGCTCGACCTCTACTGCGGCGCCGGTCTGTTCGCCGCCGGGCTCGCCGAGGCCGTCGGCCCCGAGGGCGCCGTGCTCGGCATCGAGTCCGAGCCGCAGGCGGCGCAGGACGCCCGGTTCAACCTGCGTGACCTGCCGCAGGCGCAGGTAGAGCGGGGCAGGGTCGAGGAGGCGCTCGACCGGCTGCGGATCGAACGGGCCGACCTGGTGGTGGCCGACCCGCCCCGCGCGGGTCTCGGCCGTCCCGTGGTCGAGCGCGTCGCCGGCCTGGAGGCCTCGCGCGTGGTGTACGTGTCGTGCGACCCGGCCACCCTGGCCAGGGACGTCGCCTGGTTCGCCGGGCACGGCTACCGGCTGGAGGACCTCCGGGCCTTCGACCAGTACCCCATGACCCACCACGTGGAGTGCGTCGCGCTGCTCGTCAGGGACTGAGCCCGCGCCGCTCGCCCGACGAGCGCGGCGCCGCCCAGAAGGATCACCGGGGGCGGACGGGAGGGGCCCCGGGCGCGACCTCGGGGCGGGCGACGCCCGCGTCGGGGTGCGACGGCCGGGTCAGGATCCGTACGACGTCGTCGGCCGGACTGGCGCCCCGCAGGGACAGCCAGCCCAGGCCGTTGCGGGCCCGGAACGCGGCCAGCCGCCCGGCCTCGTCCATGCCGAGGTCGCCGGCGCCGGCCAGGACCGGCGCGAGGCCCATCCGCCGCCATGCCCGGTCGGGCGGCACGTCCAGCGCCGTGGCGATCTGGAGGCGCGCCGCCCGCGCGGCGACGGCCAGGTCGTGGAGGTTCGAGACGCCGGAGGCGATCGGCACGAGCAGGCCGACGGACTCGATCTCCACGCCTTCCTCGCGGGTCGCCCGCAGCATCTCCTGGTCGGCGGGCTCCAGGCCGCGCCGGGAGGCGGGAAGGGTGAACGTGACCCGCAGGGAGCGGCCGTGCGACCGCGCGTCGCGCTGCAACCGGGAGACGGCGGCGGCGCGGCGGCGGACGGCGGCGGGGCCGGCCGCCCCACCGGCCTCGAAGTCGACGCCGGGAGGGTCGAGCGCCGACACGACATGGCGGTAGGCGGCGAGCAGCCGGGCCGGATCCTCGCAGGTGACCGCCAGCTCCTGCCCGTACGGCCCGCCGAACGCCGCCCACACCTCGCGGCCGTCGGCCCGCAGCCGGTCGACCCGCGCGGTGACGGAGTATCCGCCCCGCGGTTGCGCCCCCGCCCAGTGGGGAGCACAGCCGCCCGGGCCGGCGACGATGTGCCCGATGGCGAACGAGCGCACCCCCGCCCGCAGCAGTTCCGGGCGCGGCGCACCGGCGGCGTCGAGGAACCCCCGATAACGGGCCGCGGGCTCGTCGGCCGGGGGCGCGGCGGCGGGCGGGGCCGGCGAGGTGACGGTCTGGCGCGCGGCGACCAGCGTCTCCGGCACCGGCGAGGCCGGAGACGTCCCACCGCCGGCCGTGACCCCGGGCTCGCCCCCGGGCGTCGCGGCCCAGCCGCCGGTCGGGGCGGCGGGCAGGGCCCACAGCGCCGCGCCGGTGCCCGCGACGAGCGCGGCCGAGGCCAGGAAGACGAGGGAGCGCGAGGGGCGGCCCGCTTCGCGGGAATGACGTGCGGAGTCCACGCTCACCACCCTGAGTTGTGATGCGACTACGTTACGCACAGGCGGCTCGCACTCTAGCAAGCGGCGGTCGCGGGGGCGGGGATAATGGACGGATGAAATTGAGGATCTTCACCGAGCCCCAGCAGGGGGCGAGCTACGACGATCTGCTCAGGGTGGCGCAGGCGGCCGAGCGGCTCGGGTTCGACGCGTTCTTCCGGTCCGACCATTACCTGCGGATGGGCGACGGCGACCCGGCCCCGGGCCCGACCGACGCGTGGATCACCCTGGCCGGTCTCGCGCGGGAGACCTCGCGCATCCGGCTGGGCACGCTCGTGAGCGCCGCGACGTTCCGGCTGCCCGGTCCGCTGGCGATCAGCGTGGCCCAGGTCGACCAGATGAGCGGCGGCCGCGTGGAGCTGGGTCTCGGCACCGGCTGGTTCGAGGAGGAGCACACGGCGTACGGGATCCCCTTCCCCTCCCTGGGCGAGCGGTTCGAGCGCCTGGAGGAGCAGCTCGAGATCGTCACCGGGTTGTGGGCGGCGGACAAGCCGTTCTCCTTCGAGGGCGCGCACTATCGGCTGGCCGACTCCCCGGGGCTGCCCAAGCCGGCCCAGCGGCCCCGGCCGCCCGTCATCATCGGCGGCGGCGGCGCCAAGCGGACGCCGCGGCTGGTCGCGCGGTTCGCCGACGAGTACAACGTGCCGTTCCACCTTCCCGAGGACACCGCCGCGGCCTTCGACCGGGTCAGGCAGGCGTGCGACGCCGCGGGCCGGGAGACCGTCCTGCTGTCGGCGGCGCAGATCGTCTGCGCCGGGCGGGACGAGGCGGAGATCGCCCGGCGGGCCGCCAGTATCGGCCGCAATGTCGACGAGCTGCGTGTCAACGGGCTGGCGGGCACGCCGCAGGAGATCGTGGACAAGATCGGCCGGTTCACCGAGATGGGCGCCGAGCGTCTCTACCTGCAGGTTCTCGACCTGCACGACCTGGAGCACCTGGAGCTGATCGCGGCCGAGGTGCTTCCGCACGTGTAAGAAGGGTGCTTCCGCACGTGTAAGAAGGGTGCTTCCGCACGTGTGAGCCCACAGGCTTGAAAAGCCATAGCCGGTCGAAAGGGGCATCCGGCACACTTTGTCGGGTGCTCCTCACGATCTCGACGACTCTGCGGCCTGCCACGGACCTCGGCTTCCTCCTGCACAAGCACCCCGACCGGGTGCAGGAGTTCGAGCAGTCGTCCGGCACGGCGCGGGTCTTCTACCCACAGGCGGGCGAGGATCGGTGCACCGCGGCGCTGCTGCTGGAGATCGACCCGGTGCGGCTGGCCCGTTCGAGGGGCTCGTCCTCGCCCGACTTCTCCCTGGGGCAGTACGTCAACGACCGGCCGTACGCCGCGTCCTCCCTGCTGGCGTCGGCGCTCGCCGACGTGTTCCGCACGGCGCGGACCGGCCGGTGCGCCTCGCGGCAGGACCTCGCGGACGGGCCGATTCCCCTGGAGATCGGCCTGCCCGCCCTGCCGTGCCGGGGCGGGGCCGATCTCGCGCACCGGCTGTTCGGGCCGCTGGGCTGGGAGGTCGGAGCCGAGGCCGTGCCGCTGGACCCCGGTTTCCCCGAGTGGGGCGAGTCCCGGTACGTACGGCTCGCGCTGCGCGGCGATGTGCGCCTGGCCGACGCGCTCAACCACCTGTACGTTCTGCTGCCGGTGCTGGACGACGCCAAGCACTACTGGCTGGCGGGCGACGAGGTCGACAAGCTCGTCCGCGCCGGAGAGGGCTGGCTGGCCGGCCATCCGGACAAGGGCCTGATCACCCGTCGGTATCTCGGCCGGCGGTGGGCGCTCACCCGCGCCGCCTTCGCCCGTCTCGCGGAGCTGGGCGACGACGTGGAGGAGAGCCTGGACCCGCCGGTGGAGGAGGAGCCGGGCGCCGAGGCTGTCTCCGATGACAGGCCCGCTGACGAGCCCCGTGACAACCTCAGTGACAAGCCTGAGGACAAGCCCGGAGACCAGCCCGAGGACAAGCCCGGTGACGGGGCGGGTGAGGAGCGGGTGCCGCTGAACACGCTGCGCCGGGAGGCCGTCGTGGCGGTGCTGCGGGAGGTCGGCGCCCGCACCGTGCTCGACCTCGGCTGCGGCTCGGGGCAGCTGCTGTCGGCGCTGCTGGCCGACCCGGCCTTCGCCAAGGTGGCCGGTATGGACGTCTCGGCCCGCGCGCTCGCGATGGCCGACCGCCGCCTGCGCACCGACCGGATGCCGGACGCCAAGCGGGCCAGGCTGGAGCTGTTCCAGGGCTCGCTGACCTACACCGACGCGCGCCTTGCCGGGTACGACGCCGCGGTGCTGATGGAGGTCGTCGAGCATGTGGACCCGCCGCGCCTGCCCGCGCTCGAACGGGTGGTCTTCGGCACGGCGCGGCCCGCACACGTGATCGTCACCACGCCCAACGTGGAGCACAACGTCAGGTACGAGCTGCTCGCGGGGGCGCGCCGCCACCCCGACCACCGGTTCGAGTGGAGCCGGGCGGAGTTCGCCCGATGGGTGGCGGGCGTGTGCGAGACGTACGGCTACGCGGCCGATGTGCGGCCGGTCGGAGAGGACGACCCCGAGGTGGGCCCGCCCACCCAGATGGCGGTCTTCAGCAGGAGGGAGGAGCGGTCGTGACCGAGATCAGCGTGCCGGAGCTGTCGCTGGTGGTGCTCGTCGGCATCTCCGGGAGCGGCAAGTCGACATTCGCGGCCCGGCACTTCGCGCCCACGCAGGTCGTCTCGTCCGACTTCTGCCGCGGCCTGGTCGCCGACGACGAGAACGACCAGACGGCCACGCCCGAGGCGTTCGACCTGCTCCACCACATCGTGGGCATCCGCCTGCGGCGGGGCCTCCTCACGGTGGTGGACGCGACCAACGTGCAGTGGGAGGCCCGCAAGAAGCTCATCGAGCTGGCCAGATCTCACGACGTGCTCGCGGACGCCATCGTGCTCGACGCGCCGGAGGAGGTGGCGCGTGCCCGCAACGCGGCCCGCCCCGACCGGGCCTTCGGCCCCCACGTGATCACCCGGCAGCGCAAGGAGCTGCGCCGGTCGCTCGGCAAGATCGCCAAGGACGGCTTCCGCCGGGTCCATGTGCTGCACGGCGACGAGATCGACGACGTGACCATCACGCACGAGAAGGCGTGGACCGACAAGACCCACCTCACCGGGCCGTTCGACGTCATCGGCGACGTGCACGGCTGCCGGGCCGAGCTGGAGTCCCTGCTGGTGCGGCTCGGCTGGAAGGTCGGGCCGGACGGCGCCGTCCACCCCGAGGGGCGTACGGCGGTCTTCGTCGGCGACCTGGTCGACCGCGGCCCGGACACGCCGGGCGTGCTGCGGCTGGTCATGAGCATGGTCGAGGCGGGGACCGCGCTGTGTGTGTCCGGCAACCACGAGCAGAAGCTGGTGCGGGCCCTCGACGGCCGCAAGGTGCGGGTCGCCCACGGCCTTGAGCGGTCGCTGGAGCAGCTCGCCGCCGAGCCGGAGGAGTTCCGCGCGGCCGCCAGGACGTTCATGGACGGTCTGATCAGCCACTACCGCCTCGACGGCGGCAGGCTGGTGGTCGCGCACGCGGGGCTCAAGGAGGCCTATCACGGACGGGCCTCCGGGCGGGTGCGGGCGTTCGCGCTGTACGGCGACACGACCGGGGAGACCGACGAGTACGGCCTGCCGGTGCGCTACCCCTGGGCGAACGACTACCGGGGGCGCGCCATGGTCGTCTACGGGCACACCCCGGTGCCGGAGCCGGAGTGGGTCAACAACACCATCTGCCTCGACACCGGCGTGGTCTTCGGCGGGCGGCTGACCGCCCTGCGCTACCCCGAGCGCGAGCTCGTCTCGGTCCCGGCGGAGAAGGTCTGGTACGAGCCCACGCGGCCCCTGGCGGCGTCGGCCCCGGCCCGCGACCCCGGTGTGCTGGACATCGGCGACGTGGACGGCACCCGCTTCGTGGAGACGCGGTCCGGCGGCCGGATCAGGATCGCGGAGGAGAACTCCCGCGCCGCGCTGGAGATCATGAGCCGGTTCGCCGTGGACCCCCGCTGGCTTGTCTACCTCCCGCCGACCATGGCTCCGCCGGAGACCTCCGCGCTGGAGGGCTTCCTGGAGCACCCGGCCGAGGCGTTCGACGAGTTCGCGCGGGCGGGGGTGACCCGGGTGGTGTGCGAGGAGAAGCACATGGGTTCGCGGGCGATCGCCGTGCTGGCGCGGACGCCGGAGGCCGCGGCCCGCCGCTTCGGTGTCGCCGACGGCACGACGGGCAGCGTCTACACCCGCACCGGTCGGCCCTTCTTCGACGAGCGCGGGCCGGAACTGGTGGACCGGCTGCGCGAGGCGGCCGCGCCGCTGTGGGAGGCGCTGGAGACCGACTGGGTGGTGCTCGACTGCGAGCTGCTGCCGTGGTCGGCCAAGGCGGAGGGGCTGATCCGCGACCAGTACGCCTCGGTGGGGGCGGCCGCCCGGGTGGCGCTGCCCGAGGCGGTGGCGGCGCTGGAGTCGGCGGCGGGACGTGGCCTGGACGTAGGCGCTCTGCTCGACCGCACCCGCCGCCGTGCCCACAACGCTGCCCGGTTCCGCGACGCCTATGCCCGTTACTGCTGGCCGGTCTCGGGCCTCGACGGCGTACGGCTCGCGCCGTTCCAGATCCTCGCCTGCGAGGGCAGGGCGACGGCGGTGGAGGAGCCGCACGAGTGGCACCTGAAGACGCTCGGCCTGATGGACTCGCCGCTCGTGACGCCGACCCGTCACGTGTTCGTCTCCCTCGACTCGCCGGAGGAGCGGGAGGCGGCCATCGCGTGGTGGACGGCGCTGACCGAGGCCGGGGGAGAGGGCATGGTGGTCAAACCGGCCGCGCATCAGGAGGGACGGGTGCAGCCGGGCGTGAAGGTGCGGGGCCGTGAGTATCTGCGGATCATCTACGGCCCCGACTACACGGAGTCGCTCGACGTGCTGCGGCGCAGGTTCACCGGCAGGAAGCGGTCACTGGCGCTGCGGGAGCACGCCCTCGGCCTGGAGGCGCTGACGCGCCTGGCCGAGGGCGAGCCGCTGTGGCGGATCCACGAGGCGGTCTTCGCCGTCCTCGCGCTGGAGTCCGAGCCGGTCGATCCCCGTCTGTGACACCGGACGGCCCCCGGGTACGGCCTCCCGCTCACGCGACGGGAGCCGTACCCGGGGGCCGGGCTCAGGGGCCGTATCCGGGAAGCCGTACCCGGGGGCAGGGTTCAGGGGCCGTATCCGGGAAGCCGTACCCGGGGGCAGGGTTCAGGGGACAGGGTTCAGCGGACAGGGTTCGGCGGACAGGGCTCAGCGGGGCTCGGCCGCGGCGGGCGCGTCCGATCCGGCGGCGGCCGGCTCGGCCAGGTCGACGCTGTCGCGCAGCCGCACCTGCGGGAGGAACAGCACGGCGAGGACGCCGACGACCGCGATGCAGGCCGAGATGAGGAAGATGTGGCCGGTGGCGTCGCCGTAGGCGGCGCGCACGATGCTGCGGATCGGCTCGGGCATCGCCTTGATGTTGAGGGTGCCGCCATCCTGCAGCCCGGCCGGCTGGATGCCGGCCTTCGCGAGGCCCGCGACGATGTTCTCGGTGACCCGGTTCGCCAGCACCGCGCCGAGGATCGAGACGCCGATCGTGCCGCCCAGCGAGCGGAAGAACGTGACGGCGCCGCTGGCCGCGCCCAGCTCACGCAGCGGGACGGTGTTCTGCACGGCCAGGACGAGATTCTGCATGGACATGCCGACGCCGACCCCGACCACCAGCATCCCCGCGCCGACGAGGACCAGCGAGGTCTCGTGGTCGACTGCGGACAGGGCCGCGAAGCCGAGCGTGAGCACGATCGAGCCGACGAGGATGTACGGCTTGACCCGTCCGCTGCGGGACACCATCCGCCCCGAGATCGTGGACGACACGAGGACGCCGAACATCATCGGGATGGTGAGCAGGCCCGCCTCGGTGGGGCTGTAGCCGCGGCCGATCTGGAAGTACTGCCCCAGGAAGACGGCGCCGCCGAACATCGCCATGCCCACGGCCAGGCTGGCCAGGATCGCGAGGGCGGGCACCCGCCGCCGCACGACGTGCAGAGGGACGACGGGCTCCCGGACCACGGTCTCGACCCACACGGCCAGGACCAGCAGCACGATCGCGGCGCCGACCATGGCGAGGGTCTGCCAGGAGATCCAGTCAAAGGAGTTGCCGACGAACGTCACCCAGACCAGCAGGACGCTCACGCCGATCGCGATCAGGAGGGCGCCCACGTAGTCGACCGAGGTCTCCGGACGGCGGATGGACGCCACGTTGAGCGTGCGGTGCAGGACGACCAGGGCGACGAGTGCGAACGGGATCGGCAGGAAGAAGCACCACCGCCAGCCGAGCCACGAGGTGTCGGTGATCAGACCGCCGAGCAGCGGGCCGCCGACCGTGGCCACGGCGATGACCGCGCCGAGGTACCCGTTGTACTTGCCGCGCTCCTTCGGCGGGATCATCGCGGCGATGACGACCTGGACCAGGATCTGCAGGGCGCCCATGCCCAGGCCCTGGACCGCGCGGAAGGCGATCAGCATCGGGGTGCTCTGGGCGAAACCGCAGGCGAACGAGGCGATAAGGAAGATGCCGATGGCGACCTCGATCAGCAGCTTCTTGCTGAACAGGTCGGCGAGCTTGCCCCAGATGGGGGTCGAGGCGGTCGTGGTGAGCAGCGCCGCGGTGACCACCCAGGTGTACTGCGACTGGGTGCCGTTCAGCGCACCGATGATCTGGGGGAGCGCGACCGACACGATCGTGCTGCTGATCATCGCGATGAACAGGACGAGGAGCAGCCCGCTCAGCGCTTCGAGTACCTGCCGTTGGCTTTTCGGCCCGGCCTCCGGCAGCGTGGGTGCGCTCACGCGCAGCCTCCAATCGGATGGGTGAGGACAACTGATCCAAGATTACATGCCCACTGGGCAAGTTTGCGCAATAGGCAATGTTTAAGCGGCTAAGCTGAAGCCCACCATGGAGACGACGGCGGGGTTGCGCGAGCGTAAGAAGGCCGAGACGCGGCAGGCCATCCACAAGGCCGCGCTGCGGCTCGCCGTGGATCGAGGGCTCGACCACGTCACCGTCGACGACATCGTGGAGGCCGCCAACATCTCGCGCCGGACCTTCTCCAACTACTTCGGCAGCAAGGAGGACGCCCTCCTGTACGGCGAGGAGCAGCGCGTCCGGTCACTGGTGCGGGCGATCCGCGAACGGCCGGCAGGGGAGTCGGGCTGGCAGGCGCTGCGCGCGGCGGTGCGCGACGAGCTGGAGGACGTGGGCGAGCCCGACCGGGAGTGGGCGGTGCGCACCACGCTCACCAAGCGCCACCCGTCCCTGCTCGCCCGGCAGCTCGCCAACCACGCCGCACTCGAACGGGAGCTGGTCCAGGCGATCTCCGACCGCGACGGGGCGGGAGAGCCGGCCGCCGACCTGAAGTGCCGGACCATGGCCGCCGCGTTCCTCGCCGCGTTGCGCATCGCGACGCACATCTGGATCGAGGAGCAGGAGGCCCGCCCGCTCTTCCGGATCATGGAGCAGGCTCTCGACGAGATGGCGCGGCCCTTCCGCTGAGCCGCCGGTTTCGGGCTCAGCCCGTGAAACGGGCCAGGAGCAGCGCGAGCCTGTGGTCGTGGTGCTCGCGCGGGAGCCGCCCGTCGCGCATGAGGGTGACCAGTCCGTGCAGGGCGGCCCAGAAGGTCTCGGTGAGCAGGGGCAGGTCGTCGCCGCCCGCGTGAGGGCGGACGGCCTCGACCAGCTCGCCGAAGGCCGCGTGCAGGGCGGGCGGCGCCTCGGGGGTCGCGAACGGCAGCGCGACGAACTGGCTGAACATCGCGTCGTAGAGGGCCGGGCGCCGCTCGGCGAAAGCCGCGTAGGCCGCGCCGACGTCGGCGAGCGCGCGGCGGGCGTCCGGCGCGGCGGTCCGGGCCGCGCGCAGCTCGTCGGCCAGGTCGGCGCAGCCCTCCACGGCGACCGCCGCCATGATCGCGACCTTGTTCTTGAAATGGCTGTAGAGCACCGGCTGGCTGTATTCGACCCGCTCGGCCAGCCGCCGCGTCGTCACCGCCTCCCAGCCCTCGGCCTCGGCGAGCTCCCTGGCCGCCGTGACGATCAGCTTCTCCCGCTCGGCGCGCTCGCGCTCTCTGCGCGACTGGATCGACATGCTTGGAATTCTAGCAGCGCTAGCGTTCGTTGCGGCGCTCCGCTAGCGTCGTTCTCGTTCCTAGCACCGCTAGATTATGGAGAGAGACGTGCTCACCCCCATCGCTTACGGCCTCGCCGTCGTCCTCAACCTGTTCGTCCTGTTCATCGGAGCCCGCTTCCTGCTCGTGCCCCACGCCGCGGCCGCCGGCTACGGCGTCCCGGCCAAGAAGGACGGCGACGTCGCCTACCTGACGATCAAGGGCCTGCGTGACGGAGGCTACGGTCTGCTGGGCCTGGCCCTGCTGGTCTTCGCCGGCGCCCGCGCCGAGGCCTGGTACATGCTGATCGTCGCCCTGCTCCCCCTGGGCGACACCCTGATCGTGCTGCGCAACGGCGGCACCCGGGCGGTCGCGTTCGGCATCCATTTCGCGACCGCCGTGGTGGTTCTGATCAGTGCCGCCCTGCTCTTCGCCGTCTGACCGCTGTTCCGGCGACCACCTGCGCGCCGCCGCCGTCTGGAACGCGACCGGGAGCGGACGGCCGGTCGCGTGCCGCGAGGACAGGATTCGCCCAGGGCGAGGACCGGCGGGAGGGGGCACTAGCATCGCGGCATGGCCCCCACCAAGGCCGACATCGAGGCGGCCAGAAACGCGACGATCGAGGACGTGCTCGGCCCCGGGCTCGACGTGCTGTTCTGCGGGATCAACCCCGGCCTCTACTCGGCCGCGACCGGTCATCACTTCGCCCGGCCGGGTAACCGGTTCTGGCCCGCCCTGCACCTGTCCGGTCTCGTGCCGCGCAGGCTCGCGCCGTCCGAGCAGCACCTGCTCCCGTCGTATGGGCTGGGCATCACCAACATCGTGGCCCGGGCGACCGCCCGGGCCGGCGAGCTGGACCCGGAGGAGCTCCGCGTGGGCGGCGAGAGGCTCGCGCGGCTGGTGGCGGAGGTCCGCCCCCGCGTCCTGGCGGTAGCGGGGGTGTCGGCCTATCGGGTCGCCTTCGCGCGCCCCGCCGCCCAGATCGGCCCGCAGGAGGAGACGATCGGCGGGGCGGCGCTGTGGGTGCTGCCCAACCCCAGCGGGCTGAACGCGCCGTGGACCGTACCTCGGATCGCCGAGCTGATGCGGCAGCTGCGGCAGCCGAGTCGTCCGGCATTGTGGAAAGGTATTGCCGCCCATCTCACTGGGCTGACCGCCCATGTTGAGCTCGATAAGCTCACTGCCGAGTACGCACGGCTGAGGCGCGCCACGTCGGATCCGCCGGCCGATCGTCCCGAAGGAGGCCGTCCATGACAGCGGCACCGGATCGCCCCGTCCTCTCACTGATGCTCGCCGTGCCCGACGCGAGCGCAGCCGCACGCTGGTACGCACAGGCGCTTGGCGCCACCACGCTGTGGGACCTCGGCGGGGTCGTCGGGTTGACGGTCGGTGGAGCACCCTTCTTTCTTGGCGAGCCGGAGAAGAACGGCTGGGCCACTCCCACCGAGGCGGGCACGAGGACCGTGCGAGTCGAGGTATTCGTCGACGATCCCGACGCCTTCATCGCGCGAGCCGTGGCCGCCGGAGCCGACGGGAGCGTCGATCGGATTCGCGACCACGAGATGCCATGGGGCGTTCACCGCCAGGGCGGCTTCCTCGACCCGTTCGGTCACCTGTGGCTCGTCGGAGACAGGTCCCCGCTCACGGCCCACGAGGTGTGACCGTCGGCCCCTTCGGCGGGCTGCCGCGAGAGGGCGTCGGCGAATCCGGCGCGCTGCTCCGCCGGCGTCGGGTTCGGATGGACAGGGCGTCGCGGTGCAGGGCGTCGACGGCCTCGCGCCGGCGGCGGCTCTGCGGACCTGCAATGTGGTCAGGGTGAGAGGATGTATTCCGTGGAATGCACATGCGATCCTCGATCCGATTCCTCGGAAGACGATTCCCTGGACATCACACGGCTGTTCACCGATCTCGTCCGGGTCGAGATCCGGCTGTACAACGCGGTGGACGACCGATTGCGTGCCGAGCACGGCATCGGCCTGGGTCAGTTCGAGTTCCTGGGGATCATCGACGGCCGCCCCGGGTGCCGGGTGCTCGACATCGCGCGCGAGGTGGGGATCACCGTCGGAGCCGTGAGCAAGGCCGTCGACCGGATCGAGAGCGCGGGCCTGTGCGTGCGCGCCGCGCATCCGGAGGACCGGCGGTCCTCCGTCCTCAGCCTCACGCCGGAGGGGGCCCGGCTCCTGGCCGCGGCCCGCCCGACTTTCAAGGACGAGCTGGCGGCCCGCACCGCCGCCGTCCCGGCCGCCGACCTCACCCGGACCGCCGCGACGCTCGCCTTCCTGCGCGCGGCGCTGGAGGAACACCGGCGGGACGGGGCCTGAGCCCTGCCCCGCCGGCGGGGGTGGGGCCCGTCTCAGGGGTGGCCGGGGCGGGACAGGATCCCCCGGGCGACCGGCGGCGGCAGGTGCGTCACCTCACGGTCGTGGAAGGCCACCATGTCCTCGGCGTCGGCGTACAGCTCGGCGACGGCTCGGACGCAGTCCTCGACGACCCGGGTGTCGGTGATCCGTCGTCCGCCCACATGGGCGCCGATCTCGTCGTAGAGGACCTCGTACATCAGGTCCCGGTCGAGGATCAGCAGCTCGGGCAGCGGCGCGCGGTTCTCCAGGTGGCGTACGGACCGGGTGTGCAGCGCGCGTGCCCGCTCGCCCGCCCGCGTGCGCGCCGCGAGCAGGACGATCTCCCACTGCAGGTACGGCGTCGGCGGCATCTCGACGATCCGCAGGCGACGCAGCTCCGCCCGGGGCGGCAGATCGTCGGCGAAGCGCATCTCGTCCATCAGCGCGAGCGACCGGTCCCAGTCTCCGCTCATCATGGCCACCCAACTCGGGGTGTCGGGTTCGTGGAAGTGCTGGGCGCGTTCCAGCTTCCATACCACGCCCTCGATCCGGCGCAGGTGGTCGTAGAGCTCGGTCCGGTACGACGCCGCGGGAAGCACCTCTCCCGCGGTCTTTCTGACGTGCTCGAACGCTTCTCCGGGCATGAAATCTCCTTCGGCCGAAGCCGAATCGCTGGTCGGAGCGCGCCAGCTCCGGCCCGGATTTGGAGACGTGGCGCGCGTGGGTCTTCCGCGGACGTCGGGTGAATCAGTTCCCCGTCGAGTTGCTGCACACGGCCGTCTCCGTCGCGTCCAGCAGCCTGATCCTGATCTGCCTCGTCCACGCTGTCGCTTCGGTCTCCTGCACCACCTCGGGTTCTGGCTCGGCCGGCTTCATCTCACCCTCCGTTCGTCGGCGTGGCCGCAAACTCTCCCCCGAGGGCGACACGTCGATCGTTGGCCGCTCCCGATCCGTGGTCAAGGCCCAATCCAGGCGGACTTGTCCGACAGGCGTCCAATCTCAGGAATCCGTCGTCGGCTGCCCTGAGAACATCGAACACGTCGCTCGGAACCAACGGCTCCCGCTCGGCGGTCCGGCGGCCCGACAGCCGCCCGACAGCGGTGCGGCGCGTGCCTCCGCTTGAGCCGCGGCAACGGCACGTGTCCCGGTTCCTCCTCGGTGGACGGCTGACGCGGTCCTACCGAGGAGTGATCACCTGGACCTTCGGCACACACGACCCGGAGGTCAGTGCCGGGTGGGGTAGCGGTGGCGACGACGGTGCTGGGTCAGGCCGAGCACCACCTTCACGAGCATGGCGACGAACACGAGTTTGAGCACCAGGAACGGCGGCCACATCGGACCGGCCATCAGGACGACGATCGCGGCCACCGGGATGAGGAACATCGCGGGATGCCGATGGTGGCGGCGGCGCCGCGGGCCCATGCCGTGTCCCCAGGCGCCGCGTCCCGAGACGCCATGTCCCCATGCGCCGTGTCCCCATGCGCCGTGTCCGGAGGTGCCGTCTGCCCAGTACGGCCCGGGGTGCGCGCCCACGGGAGCGCCGGGGAAACCGGGCAGGCCGGCGGAGGGGAAGCCCGGGTGCCACGGGCTCCCCGCCCGTGGATCGCCGGCCCGTGGATCGCCGGCCCGGTGTCCGCGGCCCGAGGCGCCGCCCGGAGCGCCCCCCGTCCGGGCGTCACCCTGCCACGCGCCCGGCAGGTCGGCGGTCACCCGCCGGAGGTCCTCGGCCGTGCGCGCCGAGAGCGTCGCGTCGAGACGCTCGTCGAGCTCCTCGCGGGTGATGCGGCCCTGCGCGAACGCGTCGTGCAGGAGCCGCGTCACCTCGTCGCGCTCCCGGTCGCCGATCCGTAGCCCGCCGTACGCGGACGGGGCATGGCCCGGACCGCTCGACGCGTGGCCCGTGGCCCCGGCACCCGGCGCGTCGCCGCCGCGGGGGGCGTGTGCGCCGCCTGCGGCGGCGGGCTCGTCGGGGGAGACCATCGTCATTCCTCCACAGGGTCGCCGTCGGCGAGGATCTGGTAGAGCTGCCGCCTGGTCTCGGTCAGGACCTGCCTCGCCTGCCTGACCTGCCCCTCGCTGCCCGAGTGGGCGATCTGGAACAGCGCGGACGCCGCCTGCCTGGACAGGTCGAACAGCTCGTGGACGTTGTCCCCGATGTCCGGCGTCATCTCCTCCCAGGGCGCCCGGACCTCGTCTCCGTGCTCCTCGATGTAGGCGCGGCCGGCCTCGGTGAGCTGGAACGTCTTGCGCCCGTCGGTCTCCTCCGCGCGCACCAGGGCCTCGTCGGTGAGCTGCTGCAGCGCCGGGTAGACCGCGCCCGGGCTGGGCTTCCATCCGCCCTGGCTGCGCTCGGCGATCTCCTGGATGATCTGGTAGCCGTTGCGCGGCTCCTCGGCGAGCAGGGCGAGGATCGCCGCCCGTACGTCACCGCGCTTGGCCTTCCTCGGCCGTCCGAGCCCCCGGGCGCCGAACGGGAAGCCGCCGCCCGCCCAGGGCGGCCCGAACGGGCCGCCGGGCCCGAAGCCGCCCCAGGGGCCGCGCCCCCGCATGCCGCCCCTGTGCCGGTGCTCGTGAGGGCCCCCGCCCTCGTGATGTTCCTGCTGCCACATGACTGCCCCCTTCGTCAGCGCCTCGCGCAGCGCGCGCCGCATCTCGTGTCTGAACTCGTGCCTGAACCGGTGTCCGTGCTCCGGGCGGGCCCAGGGCCCGCCGACCGCGTGTGCCGAACTCATCGCAGTGCCCCCTTGTGGTCAACGATTCGCCTGGTTCACGATCCGTTCTCGATGCCTCAACGATATATCGCGATCGTTCTTACGACAATCCCCGAGTGCAAGTGACGTAGCTCACGCGGAAGTTTTTCGCGGAGGGGGAACACGTCCCGAGACCGGAGCGTTACCTCTCACGAAGACGGGATCGTTCTGCTCTGAGAGGGCTGGGGGGTGCTCTTGGAGCGGGACGATCCCGTCTTTGTCATTTCCGGCCGCCCTCGCGCGGCCTGTTCCGCGTCTTCCGTTCGCCCTCGCGGCACGTTCCGCCGTCGCCGTGCCGATGGGGTGCGACACGGCCCCCACGGGTGGGCGCTTCGCGGACTTTGTCGGTGCTTTGCCGTACAGTTTCAAAGCGTGATCTTGTCATGATGGGGCACTCGCATGCCCTCAGCGGGGCAGCGATGTGGCTGGCGGTCTCGCCGGCCCTGGTGGCGCTGCCGGATGCGCTGGGACGCCCGGAGCTGGCGACGTTGACCGGGCCGATCCTCACCCCGCCCGAGCTCGTCGCGGGCGCCGTGATGTGCGCGGGCGCGGCCATGCTGCCCGATCTCGACCACCCCAGTGCCACGATCGCCCAGACGTTCGGACCCGTGACCTGGTTGCTCAGCAAGGGTGTGAACTTCGTGAGCGGCGGGCACCGGCACGCCACCCACTCGCTGCTGTTCGCCGTCCTGATGGGGGTGGGCGCGCACCTTCTCGGTGACCGCTACCCCATCGGCCGCGACATCATGGTCGTGCTGATGATCGGTCTGGCGATCCGCGCCGTGGGCATCGGCGTGCCGGGCAGGACGCTCACCTCCGCGATCGTGAACGTGGGACTCACCGCGGGGCTGTTCCTGACCTTCATGACGCTCGGGGTCACCTACTCCTGGCTGGGACTGGCCATCGGGCTCGGCTGCCTGGTGCACGTGATCGGCGACTGCCTCACCGAGCGCGGCTGCCCCGTCTTATGGCCGATCAAGGGACGCTGGCTCCTGCCGTGGGACATCGGCATCAAGACCGGCAAGGCGTTCGAGAAGCAGTTCCTCGGCCCCGCCCTGTCGATCGTGGTGATCGCGCTGTTCTGCCTGCGGCTCATGCCCGCCTGAGTGGGACGCCTCCGCGCTCGGCGCGGCCGCGGGAGTTTCTCGAAAGCCGAAAAATCCGGCTCTCTGCCGCCATAGCCACAGCCTACCGATTAGTAACTTGATGTCGAGATATCTTGAGGGATATCTTGACATCGAGACATCCGTCGACCCGCACAGGTTAGGGCAACCTGATTGTCAGGAGTGTCCCGGGCGTGCGGGAGGATGCACACGAAACCTGAGACAAGCCCGGAACCCTGGGGAGGCGAACTTCGTGTCCGCGAACAGCTTCGGCAGCCGTGACACGCTGCGCGTCGGTGACGCGTCGTACGAGATCTACCGGCTGGACGCCGTCGAGGGGTCGGCGCGCCTCCCGTACAGCCTGAAGATCCTGCTGGAGAACCTGCTCCGCACCGAGGACGGCGCGAACATCACCGCCGACCACATTCGCGCCATCGCGGGCTGGGACCCGAACGCCCAGCCGGGCGTGGAGATCCAGTTCACCCCCGCCCGCGTGATCATGCAGGACTTCACCGGCGTGCCCTGCGTCGTCGACCTCGCCACGATGCGCGAGGCCGTACGCGACCTGGGCGGCGACCCGGCGAAGATCAACCCGCTCGCGCCGGCCGAGCTGGTCATCGACCACTCGGTCATCGTCGACTTCTTCGGCCACCCCGACTCCTTCGTCCGCAACGTCGAGCGGGAGTACGAGCGCAACCGCGAGCGCTACCAGTTCCTGCGCTGGGGCCAGACCGCGTTCGACGAGTTCAAGGTCGTCCCGCCCGGCACCGGCATCGTCCACCAGGTCAACATCGAGCACCTGGCCCGCGTGGTCATGACCCGCGACGGCAAGGCGTACCCGGACACCTGCGTGGGCACCGACTCCCACACCACGATGGAGAACGGCATCGGCGTGCTCGGCTGGGGCGTCGGCGGCATCGAGGCCGAGGCCGCGATGCTCGGCCAGCCGATCTCGATGCTGATCCCGCGGGTGGTCGGCTTCAAGCTGACCGGCAAGCTGCCGGCCGGCGCCACCGCGACCGACCTCGTGCTCACGATCACCGAAATGCTGCGCAAGCACGGCGTGGTCGGCAAGTTCGTCGAGTTCTACGGTGAGGGCGTCTCCAGCGTGCCGCTGGCCAACCGCGCCACGATCGGCAACATGAGCCCCGAGTTCGGCTCCACCTGCGCCATCTTCCCGATCGACGGCCAGACCGTCGACTACCTCAAGCTCACCGGCCGCTCGCCGGAGCAGGTCGCGCTGGTCGAGGCCTACGCCAAGGAGCAGGGCCTGTGGCTCGACTCCTCGGCGCCCGAGCCCGCTTTCAGCGAGTACATCGAGCTCGACCTGTCGACCGTCGTCCCGTCGATCGCCGGGCCCAAGCGCCCGCAGGACCGCATCCCGCTGGCCGACGCCAAGTCGGCCTGGCGCGCGGCGGTTCGCACGTACGTCACCGACGACAGCATCGAGGGCCCCGCCGACGAGTCGTCGGCCGAGTCGTTCCCGGCGTCGGACTCCCCGGCGATCTCCCACAGCGGGGCGGGCGACGTGCCGCACGCGGTGCGGCGCAACGGCGAGCGGCCGAACCGGCCGACCCCCGTCACGCTGTCGGACGGCACCTCGTTCGAGATCGACCACGGTATCGTCTCGATCGCCGCGATCACCTCCTGCACGAACACCTCCAACCCGTACGTCATGCTCGGCGCGGCCCTGCTGGCGAAGAACGCGGTGGAGAAGGGCCTGTCGCGCAAGCCCTGGGTGAAGACGTCGCTCGCCCCTGGCAGCCAGGTCGTCACCGGCTACTTCGAGCGGTCCGGCCTCCAGCCCTACCTGGACAAGCTGGGCTTCAACCTCGTCGGCTACGGCTGCACCACCTGCATCGGCAACTCCGGCCCGCTGGAGCCGGAGATCTCCGCGGCGGTCCAGGAGAACGACCTCGCGGTCACCGCCGTGCTGTCGGGCAACCGCAACTTCGAGGGCCGGATCAACCCCGACGTCAAGATGAACTACCTGGCCTCGCCGCCCCTCGTGGTGGCGTACGCGCTGGCCGGGACCATGGACATCGACCTGAACAACGAGCCGCTCGGCGTCGGCTCCGACGGGCAGCCGGTCTTCCTCAAGGACGTCTGGCCCGCCCCCGAAGAGGTCGCGGCGGTGGTGTCGGGGTCGATCAGCCAGGACATGTTCCAGCGTGACTACGCGGACGTGTTCAAGGGTGACGAGCACTGGCGGTCGCTGCCGATCCCGACCGGCGACACCTTCGAGTGGGACCCGGAGTCGACGTACGCCCGCAAGGCGCCGTACTTCGACGGCATGCCCGCCAAGCCCGAGCCGGTCACGGACATCCACGGCGCCCGGGTTCTCGCCAAGCTGGGCGACTCGGTCACCACCGACCACATCTCGCCCGCGGGCTCGATCAAGGCCGACACCCCGGCCGGCCGGTACCTGCGCGAGCACGGCGTCGAGGTCAGGGACTTCAACTCCTACGGCTCCCGCCGCGGCAACCACGAGGTGATGATCCGGGGCACGTTCGCCAACATCCGGCTGCGCAACCTGCTGCTGGACGGCGTCGAGGGCGGCTACACCCGCGACTTCACCAAGGGCGGGGAGCAGGCGTTCATCTACGACGCGTCGCAGAACTACCAGGCCGACGGCATCCCGCTGGTCGTCCTGGCCGGCAAGGAGTACGGCTCGGGGTCGTCGCGTGACTGGGCGGCCAAGGGCACCGCGCTGCTCGGCGTGCGCGCCGTCATCGCGGAGTCGTACGAGCGCATCCACCGGTCGAACCTGATCGGCATGGGCGTGCTGCCGCTGCAGTTCCCCGAGGGCGAGAGCGCCGGCTCGCTGGGCCTGACCGGCGAGGAGACCTTCGACATCGTGGGTGTCGAGGAGCTCAACGCCGGCTCGACCCCCGCCACCGTCACCGTGCGGGCCGGGGACGTCGAGTTCCAGGCCGTGGTGCGGATCGACACGCCCGGCGAGGCGGACTACTACCGCCACGGCGGCATCATGCAGTACGTCCTGCGCTCCCTGCTCGCCAAGAGCTGAGTCGGCTCCCTATCGGATATGACGCCGTCCTGGGCGGGATCTCAGTCCCGTCCAGGACGACGCCGCTGTTCTACAGCATGTCGGCGACCCACTCGGTGATCTCCGACAGTACGTCGGACGGAACGACTCCGATTCTTGTGCCGAATCGTTCCGGTGAGAGCGCGCGCAACTGTTCGACCATCGCCCAGCTTGTCTTCGGCAGCCCTGTTTCCTCGGGCGCTATCTCGATGTGCGTGTCCCAGCCGCGCAATCGCGTCGTCAACGGGACGGCGAGCACGGGGTCCCGTACGAGCCTGTTGAAGATGTCGTTGCTGACCACGAGGGCAGGTCGGTCGTACCCTTGCTCGCGGCCGATCGGGTCGCCGAAGCTCGCCCACCAGATGTCGCCTTGCCTAACCCTCATCCCTCTCCTTGGCTGCGTCGGGGAGATCCTCGGGGGGATCGATCAGGCCTTCCCACTCGGGGGCGACGCGGTCAGACGGAGGGCCGAGCCACAGGTCGCGCTCCGCGACGTACTCCGCCCAGCTCTCCGGCTCTTCCCTTCGTGTGCGTTCCATCTGGTCTGCGACACGCTGCCAGCGAAGCTTCTTCCTGTGCTCCCTCACGGCGTCCTCGACCAATGCGGTCATGCTCTTGCCTTCCTGCTCCGAGAGCTGCGCTATCAGGTCTCTGGTCTCGACGCTGACCCGGATCGTCGTGTGGCGTTGCTCGCTCCCCATGCTGCGAGGCTACGATCCTGTCTACAAAAAGCGCTATGGCGATGTCGCCACATGGAGTCTACGAAGGCTCTGATTACTCTCGCAACAACTTTCGATTACTGACGGTGATTGTCAGAGTTCCTGGGTCCGGATAACCGGTTCGCCCGGCGGCCTGGGGCATGGTGGCGCGGGGGCAACGCTAGGGTCCCGCGCATGGATCACGACGTGGCGTTGCTGCTCATCGCGGGCGTGGCCGTCTTCACCGGGGCGGTCGTGCAGGGCGGGGTGGGGTTCGGGCTGGGCCTGGTGGCCGCACCCCTGATCACGCTGCTCGATCCCTCGGTCATGCCCGGGGCGGTCCAGGTCGTCAACATGGCGATGCCGCTGTTCACCCTCGCCAGGGAGTGGCGCAGGGCCGAGTGGCGGGGAGCGGGGTGGGCCCTGCTGGGCCGGCTGCCGGGCAGCGCGATCGGCGCCCTCGTGGTCGTCTACGTGAGCACGGCGACGCTCGGCGTGCTGGTCGGCGTGATGGTGCTGGTCGCGGTCGTGCTGACGGCCCGCGCCGTGTCCGTGCCGCGCAACGGCGCGACGCTGACGGCCGCCGGGTTCCTCTCGGGAATCACCGGCACGGCCACCGGGATCGGCGGCCCGCCGATCGCCCTCGTCTATCAGAGCGCGCGCGGCCCGCAGATCCGGGCGACGCTGGCGCTGTTCTTCTGCGTGAGCGCCGCCCAGTCGCTCGTCATCCTCGCCGTCCTGGACAGGCTTCCGGGGCGCGCCCTGGCCGCGGGAGCGGCGCTGGTGCCCTTCGTCGTGCTCGGCTTCGCGGTCTCGGGCCCGCTGCGCCGCTACCTCGACGGCGGGCGGGTCCGTACGGCGGTGCTGGCGGTGGCCGCCGTCTCCGCCTGCGCGCTGCTCGGGCAGAGCCTCGCCCACTGAGCGCGAGCCGTACGGCGGTGAGCACGCGGGCTGCCCCCGCCGAGGGAGACGCCCGGGGGTCACGAGTGCGTCACGATCCGCCGCCGGGCCGGGGTGGGATGTAACGCCGTCCGATATCAGTCGTGCGTTTCTTCATTGTTACCGCGAACAACAAACGTTACCGTCCTGTGTCTTTCACCACCTGGGCTTTGGGCTTACGTTGTCTCAAACAACATTCCCTGGAGCGGTGAACGCCGTGACCCGGCCCCTGCCGTACCGGGTGGCCAAGGTGCCTACAGCCCACGAGATCTGCCCAGACGGCGGGACGGGGCACCGGCTCGGCCGCACCCCCTCATAGACCCCCAGCCAAAGAAAGGACCCACGCATCATGCGCAAGGGGATCCTCAGCATCGGTGCCGCCGCCGCGGCGCTCACCCTCGGTCTCACCGCCTGCGGGGGCGAGAGCGGTGACACCTCCGCGGAGTCCAGCGGCGCCCCCTCGGCCGCCGCTGGCGACGCCAAGCCCGGCAAGATCGGCGTCATCCTGCCCGACAGCAAGTCCTCCGCCCGGTGGGAGACCGCCGACCGCAAGTACCTCCAGGAGGCCTTCGACGCCGCGGGCGTGCAGTCGGACATCCAGAACGCCCAGGGCGACAAGACCGCGTTCCAGACGATCGCGGACCAGATGATCACCAACGGCGCGACCGTCCTGATGATCGTCAACCTCGACAGCGGCACCGGCAAGGCCGTGCTCGACAAGGCCAAGTCGCAGGGCGTCGCGACGATCGACTACGACCGCCTCACGCTCGGCGGCAGCGCCTCCTACTACGTGTCGTTCGACAACACGGCGGTCGGCAAGCTGCAGGGCGAGGGCCTGGTCAAGTGCCTGACCGACAAGAAGGCCGACAAGCCGATCATCGCCGAGCTGAACGGCTCGCCGACCGACAACAACGCGACGCTGTTCAAGCAGGGCTACGACGGCGTGCTGCAGCCGAAGTACGACTCCGGCGACTACAAGAAGGGCCCGGACCAGTCGGTTCCCGACTGGGACAACACCCAGGCCGGCACGATCTTCGAGCAGATGCTGACCCAGGAGCCGAAGATCGCCGGTGTCCTCGCCGCCAACGACGGCCTCGGCAACGCCGCGATCTCGGTGCTGAAGAAGCAGAAGCTGAACGGCAAGGTCCCGGTCACCGGCCAGGACGCCACCGTGCAGGGCCTGCAGAACATCCTCGCCGGCGACCAGTGCATGACGGTCTACAAGGCCATCAAGAAGGAGGCCGACGCGGCCGCGCAGCTCGCGGTCTCGCTGGCCAAGGGCGAGCAGCCGCAGGCGAGCGGCACGGTCAAGGACACCGAGGGCAACCGCGACGTCCCGTCCGTGCTGCTGGAGCCCCAGGCCATCTTCTTCGACAACGTCAAGGACGTCGTGGCCGACGGTTTCGTGAGCAAGGACGAGCTGTGCACCGGCGACTTCGCCGACAAGTGCACCAAGGCCGGCATCAGCTAAGCACATCCATCCACCGGGTGCGTACGGCGACGCGGACCCCCCTGAGCGGGCGACGTGCTGAGCCGCGACGAGCACCGTGCGGGGCGCCCCGTCCTGTCAGGGCACCGTTCTGACCAGGCACAGGGCGCCCCGCACCGCCCGGAGCGACGAGAGGCGGCCCGGAGAACGGCGCCGTACCGGCCCCATCGATCTACGGAGTAGCCCATCGTGTCCCAGGGACCGATCCTGGAACTGCGCGGCATCAACAAGAGCTTCGGCCCCGTGCAGGTCCTCCACGACGTCGCCTTCTCGGCCTATCCGGGCGAGGTGACAGCACTCGTCGGCGACAACGGCGCCGGCAAGTCGACGCTGGTCAAATGCATCGGCGGCATCTACCCGATCGACTCGGGCGAGTACTTCTACAAGGGCGAGCGGGTCCACGTGAGCGGGCCCAGGGACGCGGCGGCGCTGGGCGTCGAGATCGTTTACCAGGACCTCGCCCTCTGCGACAACCTCGACATCGTGCAGAACATGTTCCTCGGCCGCGAGCGCCGCAGCGGCCTGGTCCTGGACGAGGATTCCATGGAGGAGATGGCGGCCAAGACGCTCGCCGGCCTGTC
The DNA here is from genome assembly GCF_043197435.1 of Microbispora bryophytorum. Lineage (NCBI taxonomy): Bacteria > Bacillati > Actinomycetota > Actinomycetes > Streptosporangiales > Streptosporangiaceae > Microbispora > Microbispora bryophytorum. The sequence continues at coordinate 446,661 of NZ_JBICTF010000003.1, forward strand.
GGTCCGCACCGTCAAGTCGCTGCGCCAGCACGTCTCCAGCCTGTCCGGCGGTCAGCGGCAGACCGTGGCGATCGCCAAGGCCGTGCTGTGGAACAGCGAGGTCGTCATCCTCGACGAGCCGACCGCCGCCCTCGGCGTCGCGCAGACCGCCCAGGTGCTGGAGCTGGTCCGCCGTCTGGCCGACAACGGTCTCGCGGTGGTGCTCATCTCCCACAACATGAACGACGTCTTCGCCGTGTCCGACCGGATCGCGGCGCTGTACCTGGGCCGGATGGCGGCCGAGGTCAAGGCGTCCGAAGTGACCCACGCGCAGATCGTGGAACTGATCACCGCCGGGCGCAGCGGGGAGCTCGGCCTCAAGAACGGCAACGGAGCGGCATCATGACAACCGAAACGCTCCCCAAGCAGGAGAACGCCGACTCCGCGCTCGGCGGGCACGTCAAGGGCTACCTCGAGCGGGTCAAGGGCGGTGAGCTGGGGGCGCTTCCCGCGGTCTTCGGCCTCGTCATCCTCTGTGTGGTCTTCTCCGTCCTGCGCCCGGCCTTCCTGTCGGCGGTGAACTTCGCCAACCTGTTCACCCAGGGCGCGGCGGTCGCCGTCATCGCCATGGGCCTGATCTTCGTACTCCTCCTCGGCGAGATCGACCTGTCCGCCGGTTTCGCGAGCGGCGTGTGCGCGGCGGTGCTCGCCGTGCTGCTGACCCTGCAGGGCTGGCCCTGGTATCTCGCGGTCCTGGCCGCGATGGTCACCGGCGCGGTCATCGGCCTGGTGCTCGGGTCGCTGGTCGCAAAGCTCGGCATCCCGTCCTTCGTGGTCACGCTGGCGGCGTTCCTGGCCTTCCAGGGCGTCGTGCTGCTGCTGGTCAAGGACGGCACCAACATCTCGATCCGCGACGAGACGATCCTCGCGATCGCGAACAAGAACGTCCCGCCGGTCGCCGGCTGGATAGCGCTGATCGTGGGCGTCGCCGTGTACGCCGCGATCCAGCTCGTGCAGGCGCGCCGCCGCGCGGGCCGCGGCCTGGTCGCCACTCCGGTCGCGGTCATCGCCGCCCGGGTCGCGACGCTCGCCGTGGTCGCCGGGATCGCGGTCTACGTGCTCAACCTGGAGCGCAGCCGCAACGCGGCGCTCGTGTCGCTCAAGGGCGTGCCGATCGTCGTCCCGCTGATCGTGATCCTGCTGATCGTCTGGACCTTCGTGCTGCGGCGCACGGCGTACGGCCGGCACATCTACGCGGTCGGCGGCAACGCCGAGGCCGCCCGCCGGGCCGGCATCAACGTGGACCGCATCCGCATCTCCGCCTTCGTCATCTGCTCCTTCATGGCCTCGCTCGGCGGCATCATCGCGGCGTCGCGGGCCAACTCGGTCGACCCCAACACCGGCGGCAGCAACGTGCTGCTGTTCGCGGTGGGCGCGGCCGTCATCGGCGGCACCAGCCTCTTCGGCGGGAAGGGCCGGGCGCTCGACGCGCTGCTCGGCGGCGCGGTCGTCGCGGTCATCGAGAACGGCATGGGCCTCATGGGCTACAGCGCCGGCGTCAAGTTCGTCGTGACCGGCTTGGTGCTCCTGCTCGCCGCGGGCGTGGACGCGCTGTCGAGGAAGCGAGCGGCGGCGACCGGCAGAAGCTGACGTGATCGTGACCGGTAAGGTCATCTCCGACCCCTGACCTGGTCAGGTTCCCCCCGACCCCACGGAATCCGAGGCTGCCCCGATGATGCGCGCCGGTCCCTCACAGGAGGAGATCCGCAAGCACAATCTCGGGACGCTGCTGCGGCACGTCCACCTCGGAGGGCCGACCTCGCGGGCCGAGCTGACCTCGCTGATGGGGCTGAACCGGAGCACCATCATGGCGCTCACGGCGGACCTGACGGCGGCCGGCCTCGTCAGGGAGGAGCTGCCCAAGGACACCGGCAGGGCGGGCCGGCCGTCGCTGGTCGTCCGCCCGGAGACGGCCCGCGTCTACGTGCTCGCCTTCGAGGTCGGGGTCGACCGGCTGGCGGCCGCGCGCATCGGCCTCGGCGGCGTGATCCTCGACCGCCGTGAGGCCGTGCGGCCGCGCGGGCCGTTCGACATGGCGCAGGTCGTGGGGACGCTGGCGGGCTTCGCCCGGCAGATGCGGCGCAAGACGCGTGAGGACACGGTCTGCGTCGGCGCGGCGGCGGCGGTCTCCGGAGTCGTCCGCGCCTCCGACGGCGTGGTCAGGATCGGGCCGAACATCGGCGCGTTCGAGGTGCCGCTGGGGGAGGAGCTGACCAAGCGGCTCGCGCTCGGGCTGCCCGTGGCGATGGGCAACGAGGCCAACCTCGGCGCGCTCGCCGAGCACACCCGCGGGATCGGCGCCGGCCGCCGCGACATGATCTACCTGCACGGCGACGTGGGCATCGGCGGCGGCATCATCGTGAACGGCCAGCTCCTCGGGGGGTACGGCGGGTACGGCGGAGAGCTGGGTCACATGGTGGTCAACCCCGACGGCCGCCCGTGCGCCTGCGGCTCGCGCGGCTGCCTGGAGGCCGAGGTGGGGGAGCCGGCCCTGATGGAGCATGCCGGCCGGTACGGCGAGATGATCGGCAGGGACGCGGTCCGCGCCGTCGTCGACGCGGCCGACAGGGGCGACGTGATGGCCCAGGAAGCCCTCGCCCACGTGGGCAACTGGCTCGGGCTCGGCGTGGCCAGCCTGGTGAACATCTTCAATCCCGAGATGGTCGTCTTCGGCGGCATCCTGCGGGAGATCTACCTGGGTTCGGCCGCCCAGGTGCGCAGCCGGATCGCCACCGGCACCCTGCGCGCGACGCGGGAGCAGGTGCGGCTGCGCACCTCGGCCCTGGGCGACGACGCGACGCTGATGGGGGCGGCCGAACTGGCCTTCGCGCAGGTGCTCGCCGACCCCCTCGAAGCGCTGTCCCGGGTCGCACCCTGAGGGGTATTCCGCGACGGCGGTCATGCGGAGGCTTATGCGAATCATCAGTGGGCATCCCAAACGGACAGAGAGTCATGAATGCGGCGAATCGTCCGAAGATGCGGTAATGCGAACTTTCCTTCCGATGGAGCGCGAGAGTAGGGCGGAAGGCGGCGAGGGGTAAAGCGGAATCGACGTCGGTTTCGGGAAGGTCGTGTAGAGGTTCGGTGCAACCCCTGATACCCCCGCACGTTCCTAGAACTAGACTCGATCCGTTCGACGGCGAGCGGGAAGGATGAGCGGTGGGGATTCTGGAGACGATCAAGGACCCGCTCGATGTGAAGCGTCTTGAGGCCGGGGAGCTGCCCGTGCTGGCGGAGGAGATCCGCGATCTGCTGGTCTCCTCCGTGGCGAGGGCCGGCGGCCACCTCGGGCCCAACCTCGGCGTCGTCGAGCTGACCATCGCCCTCCACAGGGTCTTCGACTCGCCCCGCGACCCGATCCTGTTCGACACCGGCCACCAGGCGTACGTGCACAAGATGCTGACCGGGAGGGCCGGACACTTCGGCACGCTGCGCCAAGAGGGCGGCCTGTCGGGGTATCCGAGCCGCACCGAGTCGGAGCACGACTTCATCGAGAACTCACACGCCTCCACCGTCCTGTCGTACGCCGACGGGCTGGCAAAGGCGATCACGCTGCGCGGGGAGACCGACCGCACGGTCGTGGCGCTGATCGGTGACGGCGCGCTGACCGGCGGCATGGCCTGGGAGGCGCTGAACAACATCGCCGGGCGCAAGGACCTGCCGCTGATCATCGTGGTCAACGACAACGGCCGCTCCTACTCGCCGACGATCGGCGGTCTCGCCTCCCACCTGTCGTCGCTGCGGATGAGCCAGGGTTACGAGCACGTGCTCGAACTGGTGAAGAACAACCTCGGCCGGGTGCCCTTGGTCGGCGCGCCGCTGTACGACACGCTGCACGGCATCAAGAAGGGCCTGAAGGACATCCTGACCCCGCAGGTCATGTTCGAGGACCTCGGGCTGAAGTACGTCGGCCCGATCGACGGCCACGACGAGGGGGCGGTGGAGGCCGCCCTGCGCCGCGCCAGGAGCTTCCGCGGTCCCGTCATCGTCCACGTGCTCACCCGCAAGGGCAACGGCTACGCGCACGCGGAGAACCACGACGAGGACTGCTTCCACTCGCCGCAGCCCTTCGACATCGAGACCGGCGAGGAGCGGCCCAGGCCCCACAGCTGGACCAACGTGTTCAGCGGCGAGATGGTCGAGATCGGCGCCGAGCGGAAGGACGTCGTCGCGATCACCGCGGCGATGCTCCACCCCACCGGCCTGGCGGCGTTCGCCGAGGCGTACCCGGACCGCATCTACGACGTGGGCATCGCCGAGCAGCACGCCCTGACCAGTGCCGCGGGGCTCGCGATGGGCGGCGCCCACCCCGTCGTGGCGGTATACGCGACCTTCCTCAACCGGGCCTTCGACCAGCTCCTGATGGACGTGGCGCTGCACCGGCAGCCGGTCACCGTCGTGCTCGACCGGGCCGGGGTCACCGGCGACGACGGGCCGAGCCACAACGGCATGTGGGACCTGTCGATCCTCCAGGTGATCCCCGGGCTGTCGGTCGCCGCCCCTCGCGACGGCGCGCGGCTGCGTGAGCTGCTGGCCGAGGCGGTCGCCGTCGAGGACGGCCCGACCGTGGTCCGCTTCCCCAAGGGAGCCCTGCCCAAGGACGTGGAGGCCGTCGGCAAGCTCGGCGAGATGGACGTGCTCCGCACCGGCGACGCCGACGTGCTGCTGGTCGCGGTCGGCCCGATGGCCGAGATCTGCATGGAGGCCGCGACCCTCCTCGACGCGCAGGGCATCTCGGCCACCGTGGTGGACCCCCGCTGGGTGAAGCCCCTGGACGAGGCCCTGGTGCTGGCCGCCGCCGCGCACAAGCTGGTCGTCGTGGTCGAGGACAGCGGCCGGGTCGGCGGCGTGGGCGACGCCGTGGCGCGCCTGCTGCGCGACGCCGACGTGGACGTGCCGGTGCGGACCTACGGCATCCCCCAGCGCTTCCTCGACCACGCCAAGCGGGCCAAGATCCTCTCCGAGATCGGCCTGACCGGGCAGGGCCTCGCCCGGCAGATCACCGAGGCCGTGGCGCGCCGGTCGCAGGTGATGGAGAGCCACCCGGCGCGGCTCGCGCAGCCCACCGACTGACAACGATGAGTAATCCCGGCATGACCGGGAAGTCTGCAGGTCATCGACGTGATGAGGAGCCTGCGGATGAGCCTTTTCCGGACGAAGCCGGTAGAACAGTCGATTGAGGATGCGGAGGGCGGCGAGCATCGGCTCAGGCGCACCCTGAGCGCCCTCGACCTCACCGTCTTCGGCATCGGCGTCATCGTGGGCACCGGTATCTTCGTGCTGACCGGCGTGGCGGCGCGCAACACGGCCGGCCCGGCGGTCGCGATCTCCTTTGTGATCGCCGGGATCGTGTGCGCGCTCGCGGCCCTGTGCTACGCCGAGTTCGCCGCCACCGTCCCGGTCGCCGGCTCCGCCTACACCTACGCGTACGCGACGATCGGCGAGTTCCCGGCCTGGATCATCGGCTGGGACCTGATGCTGGAGCTGGCGCTGGGCGCGGCGGTGGTCGCCTCGGGCTGGTCGGGCTACTTCGCCTCGCTGCTGAAGAACTTCGGGATCTACCTGCCGTCGTCCATCGCCGGCGACGAGGCCGTCTTCAACATCCCGGCGGCGCTGATCGTGATCCTGCTGACCGGGGTGCTGGTGGCCGGGATCAAGATGTCGGCCCGGTTCAACGGCGCCATGGTGGCGGTCAAGCTGGCCGTCGTGCTGCTCGTGATCATCGCCGGGTTGTTCTTCATCAAGGAGGCCAACTACCAGCCGTTCGTCCCGCCGTCCCACGCGATGGCCGCGGGGGAGGGCATGAAGGCCCCGCTCATCCAGGTGCTGTTCGGCGTGCAGCCGGTCGCGTACGGCGTCTTCGGCGTCTTCACCGCCGCCGCCCTGGTGTTCTTCGCCTACATCGGCTTCGACGTCGTGGCGACCGCCGCCGAGGAGACCCGCCGCCCGCAGCGTGACCTGCCGATCGGGATCATCGCCTCGCTGATCGTCTGCACGATCCTCTACGTGGCGGTGTCGCTCGTGGTCGTCGGCATGCAGCACTATTCGGAGCTCAGCGCGTCGGCCCCGCTCGCCGACGCGTTCCGGTCGGTGGGCCAGCCCTGGATGGCGACGCTGATCAGCGTCGGAGCCATCGCCGGGCTCACCACCGTCGTGATGATCCTCATGCTGGGCCAGAGCCGGGTGCTGTTCGCGATGTGCCGCGACAACCTGCTGCCCCGATCCCTCGCCAAGGTCCACCCGACGTTCCGCACGCCGTACCGGATCACGATCGTCATCGGCGCGGCCACCGCGCTGCTCGCGGCGCTGATCCCGCTGAGCGCCATCGCGGAGCTGGTGAACATCGGCACGCTGTTCGCGTTCGTGATCGTCGCGGTGGCGGTGGTGGTGCTCCGCAGGACCCGCCCCGACCTGCCCCGCTCGTTCCGCACGCCGTTCGTGCCGGTGGTGCCGATCCTGTCGGTGCTGGCCTCGGCCTACCTGATGCTCAACCTGCCCGTGGAGACCTGGATCCGGTTCTTCGCCTGGATGGTCGTGGGCGCCGTCGTCTACTTCCTGTACGGCCGCCGCCGCAGCAGGGTGGCCGCTACAACCCCTGGGGAAGCAGTCCTCGAACGGTGAGGACGGCGCCGACCACGGCGAGCAGCGCGCCGCTCGCGCCCAGCAGCAGGCGGTAGCCGCGCGGGGTCAGCCGGTGCCGGCCGGCCCCCACGGCCCCCGCCAGCGCGACCTTGGAACCCACGAGGACGAGGTAGAACCCGCCCACGAAGACCAGCGCGTACGCCGGGGCGTGATCCCACGCCGAGACGAAGATCGGTGAGCCGACCGCGATCCAGAACAGCCAGGGGTGGGGGTTGAGCAGGTTCACCACCACACCGCGCAGCACCTCCCGGGCCGACGAGGGCGCGTCCTCGCCGGGCCGGGGCGGCAGCGCCGTACGGGCCTCGCGCAGCGTCTCCACGCCCAGATACACGACGTAGAGCCCGCCTCCGACCGACAGCACGCGCAGGAGCACCTGGGGCAGCGCCCCGACGGCCATCACGGCGAGCAGCACCACGGGCAGGTCGGACAGCAAGGGCACGCAGGCCAGGCGCACCCCCGAGCGGAACCCGCCGCGCAGGCTGGCCGTGATGACGAGCGTCAGCAGAGCGCCGGGCGTGACGCCCGCCCCCAGACCGAGGCTGAGCCCCATCAGCAGTTCCGTCACGCCGGCAACCTCCCGTTTCGTCCGCACGAGAGGCTATCGCCGCCGCTCGGGCGGGTCGCCGGGTGTGTGCGGTCATGCGGACGGCGCGGCCGGACCGGACGGCGGGTTGACGGCCGTGGCGAATCCCGGAAAACAGCATCCTTCGAATGAGCCGCCGATGCGGGGGTGTCAGAGGGGCCGGTCAAGCGCTGGCGACGCTTGCGCCGTAAACATTGCGCGACACGTTTCCGGACGGGACATGATTCACGGCCGGACGCGTCGCTTGCCGAAAACCGTTGCCCGGCGCCAGACGCTACGGGACGCACGCAGACGCGAGGCCGCCCTTGCGGCCCGCGAACCCGATGCCATATTCGCCGCTGCCCCCTGATGCGGCATATCCCGGAGCCGGCACCGGTGGATCCGCCCTGTCCTGGCCGGCATGGGCGATTCGCGGTGTGCTTTCAGAGGCTTGTGTTTCCAAACGGTATCAAATACCTTGACTCGATGGAATCGCGACTGATAGCGCTTATGGCTTAAAGAGCGTGAATGCGCCCCTGACGAGGGAGGTTCAGGCGCGGTATCCGTAGCGCTTTTCCCGACGAGTCAGGCCGGTCGGTCAGACCGGCCGCTGCCGGCCATCAGGGGAGTTTCAGCATGACGTTATTCCATCACGGCGGCCTGCGCCCCGAGGGCGTGCGCCGGCTCTCGGCGGCGATCGCCGCCGGAGTCATGGCGATCGCGGCGGTTATGGTCGCGCCGCGTCCGGCGGCGGCGGACACGCCCTGGCTGGATGTTTCGGATGACGGCTACGTGGCGATCAGCATCCCGGCGGCCTCCATCGAGGCCAAGGTGGGCCCCGTGTCGGAGGTGATGGTCGAGGGGAACTTCGGCCCCTCCTTCGCCTGGGCGGAGTACGGCCTGACCCGCCGGGGCGACGTCTGGTGGGGGGCCCTCGGCCCGCTCAAGCCGGGGCTGTACTCGTATCAGGTCACGGGTGACGACTCCAAGAGTCTCAAGGATCCGACGAACGCCGCCGGTGTGGCGTCCAAGCCGCTGTGGAGCACCTTCCTCGTCGCGGGCGATTCGGCGCGTCTGCTGGCGGACGCGCCGGAGGGACAGGGCGGCAAGGTCGAGACCCTGAGCTATGAGGTGAAGAAGCAGGAGCGGTCGGCGCTGGTGTGGACGCCGCCGGGCTACCAGGCCAAGTCTCCCGGCCCCAAGGGTCCGGGTCCCGAGGGTCCCAAGGGTCCGGGTCCCCAGGGCCCGGGTTCCGAGCGTCCGGGGCCCAAGGGTTATCCGGTGCTGTTCCTGCAGTCCGGCGATGAGGTGAGCGCCGGTGACTGGCTCGACCTCGGTCGTGCCAAGCAGATCCTCGACAACCTGTCGATCCAGGGTGCCGTGGAGCCGATGGTGGTCGTGATCAGCGATGGTGACGGGCCGGCCGGCGACAAGGATCTGAGGGACCTGCGCAAGGCGGTCGGGGACGCCTACAACGTCCTGCGCGATCCGGCGCACCAGGCGATCGCCGGGGTGTCCGAGGGCGGGTCGCAGGCGCTGCGTGCCGCGCTGACCACGCCGGGGCAGTTCGCCTACGCCGGCTCGTTCTCGGGCCTGCTGACGGACGGCGTGAACCGGGCGAAGGCCGGCGCGATCAATCGCGATCTCAAGCTGGTGCGTCTGTACACCGGGAACGTGACCGACCCGGCGTACAACGCGACCGTGCGCCTGACGAAGGCGCTCAAGCAGGCCGGTATCAGGTACGAGTTCGACGGGGTCAACCCCGACGGCGGGGCGAACTGGGGCGCCTGGCAGGAGAACCTGATCGATTTCGTGCCGCGGCTGTTCCGCAACGTGTCGGAGCACGGTCCGAGCGCTGGTCACGGGCCGCTGAAGGGCGAGTTCACCCCGCCGCCGGCGGGCACGACTCCGACGCCGTTCGTGAAGGATGGCTTCGTCACCTTCGAGACCTCGACGGACTACAAGGACGCCAAGCACGTCACCGTGTGGGCCAACGTGGCTCCCGGCGGAAGCTGGCTGCGTATTCCGATGTCCCGTGACGGCGACCGGTGGCGGACGACCGTGGGTCCGCTGGACCCGTGGTTCTACTACTACCAGTGGATCGTGGACCGGGTCGCGGTCAAGGATGCCTCGAACCCGACGAAGGTGACCTCCGAGCCGACCTGGAGCACCTTCCTCGTCCCCGGTGAGAGGTCGCGTCTGCTGTCGGACGTGCCGGAGGGCAAGGGTGGAAAGGTCGAGAGCCTGACCTACCACAGCGATGTGGCCAACCAGGACCGGACCGCGCTGGTGTGGACCCCGCCCGGCTACGACCCCGACCGCGCGGAGCCGTATCCGGTCTTCTACCTCCAGCACGGTAGCGGTCAGAGCTACACGGACTGGGTGGAGATGGGCCGTGCCAAGCAGATCCTCGACCACCAGTTCCTCGACGGCGACCTGGTGCCGATGGTGGTCGTGATGGGCAACGGCAACGTGCCCGACTTCAACAAGGAGTTGCTGGACAACATCGTTCCGGCGGCTCGCGCTCACTACAACGTCTCCAGCGACCCGTCGCAGCAGGCCCTGGCGGGTCTTTCGATGGGCGGTGTGCAGACGCTCGGGGTGCTCAAGGCATACCCGGGCCGGTTCGCCTACGTCGCGGCGTTCTCGGCCTGGTTCGGCAGCGGCACCGGTGTCGACGCGGCGGCGATCAACAACGGCACCAAGCTGTTGCGCCTGTACGTCGGCGACCAGACCGACTTCGTGCAGCCGTTGTTCCTGGCGTCCCTGCCCACATTGGACGGTCTGGGCATCCGCTACGAGTTCGACGGGGTCACCCCTGGGCCGCACGGCTGGGACGTGTGGCAGAAGAACCTCATCGACCTGGCGCCGCGCCTGTTCAAACGCTGACCCGCGTTCAGTAGCTGCGATGCGCTGCGTTCAGTAGCTGCGCTGGGGCTCCACGGCGCGGTCGCCCTATCGTACGGGCGGCCGCGCCGCACTGTTGCGCCCTGACGCCCTGCCGGAACGGGGAGCGTGCGGCCGGGGCGGTGTTCACGAATGGCGGCGCGCCGTCATGCCCAGGGTCAGCGAGGCGTCAGCTGGGCGCGGTGGGCACGGTTGACGTCGACGACCCGGTCGAGGGCGTCGCGGGCCCGCAGGAGCTCGTCGATGTGCCGGCTGATCCGGTCTCGCTCCTGAACCAGCCGCTCGAACGCCTCGTCGGAGTTCCGCTCGCTCGGCGAGTCGACACACGGGAGCACTTCGGCGATCGTCCGGCTGGAGAGCCCGGCGGCGTACAGGCGCTGGATGAGCTGTACGCGCTCGACCTCGCCGTCGGTGTAGTGGCGCTGGCCGCTCGGGCTGCGCGTGCTGATGAGCAGGCCCTGCTCCTCGTAGTAGCGCAGGGAGCGGACGCTCACCCCGGCCCGCGTCGCCAACTCGCCGATTCGCATCACGCCTCCTGTCGGAAAAGTCTCGGCACAAACGCTTGCCTCTGACGTCAATGTCAGGTCTTAGCGTAGTCGTCGTGTCCAGCCGGCGGACACGACCATCCGCAGGAACCCCAGAAAGGCGTGCAGCAATGACGTCCCTTTTCGACCGCTACCGGCTTGGCGCGCTGACCCTGCCCAACCGCGTGGTGATGGCCCCGATGACGCGGGTCCGTGCGGCCGCGGGCGGCCTGGCGACACCGTCGATGGCGGCCTACTACGCCCAGCGCGCCACCGCCGGGCTCATCGTGACCGAAGGAGTGCAGCCGAGCCTCGTCGGGCAGTCCAACCCGGGCACCCCCGGGCTGCACACCGACGAGCAGGTCGCGTCGTGGCGGCCGATCACCGACGCGGTCCACACCAACGGCGGCCGCATCTTCGCCCAGATCATGCACGGGGGCCGCGTCTCCCACCCGGACACCACGGGGATGCGGCCGGTGGCCCCCTCGGCCGTCGCCGCCCCCGGGGAGGTCTTCACCCCGGCCGGGCCCCGGCCCGCGCCCGTGCCGAGGGCGCTGGAGACCGCCGAGGTGCCCGAGCACGCACTGTCCTACGCGCGAGCCGCGCGCAGGGCCGTCGACGCGGGCTTCGACGGCGTGGAACTGCACGGCGCGAACGGCTACCTCATCGCCCAGTTCCTGTCGAGCAACGCCAACCTGCGTACCGACGCGTACGGCGGGTCGATCGCGGGCCGCATCCGCTTCGCGGTGGAGGCGGTGTCGGCGACCGTGGAGGCGGTGGGAGGCGACCGTACGGGCATCCGGCTCTCGCCCGGCGCGGGCTTCTGGGGCGCGGAGGAGACCGACGTTCCCGAGCTGTACGGCGCGCTGCTCGCGGAGCTGGCCTCCCTGGACCTGGCGTATGTCCACATAGAGGCCACCACCGACGAGGACGTGCTCGTCGAACTGCGCAAGGCCTGGCCCGGCACGCTCGTCGTCAACCCGGTCCTCCCGATGGGTCCCCGGAAGGCGGACAAGTCCGCGGCCGATCACTGGCTGAGCCTCGGCGCCGACCTGATCAGCTTCGGCCGCGCCTTCATCGCCAACCCCGACCTGGTGGAGCGGCTGCGCCAGGGGCTTCCCATCGCGCCGGACGACGAGTCCACCTGGTATCAGGGCGGCGACGCAGGCTACCTCACCTATCCCGCCTACCGACACGCGGCCTGACCGGGTATGGAAGCGCGGCGAGCCGCCGCGCCGGTGTGGCGCGGCGGCTCAGCCCCGGGGTCGGGTGTTCTGGTTCGGAGCTTCTGGAGGTGGGCCACCCCTATCCCCCCGGACGCGGTAGAGCGCGTTCTCCCGTAGCAGTTCGAACGACAGGCGGATCCCGGTGATCCGCTCCATGAGGACGAAGGCATGGACGTGCCAGTCGTCCAGCGTCTGCTCGCCTGGCACTAGGCCTCTTTCGATGTCGGCGTATCTCTCGTGCAGATTGAACAGGCCGCCGAGGTGTTTTTCGATGGGGGCTGCGTCGCCCCAGATGTCGCCGCCGTAGTCGAACATGCACAGCCTGCGGCCTTCGCGGGCGTAGTACAACCTGCCCCGATAGAGCATGCGGCTGCCTGTCAGGCATATGGCTTCGCCGCCGGAGGAGAGCCGCTCAAGCGCCCCGAAAGCCCGATCGCCGGTGTACTCCAGTGCGAGAAACCAGGGCGGTTCCTCGGCCAACATCAGGAACCTCCCCAGCCTGCCCGCCTCAAGATCCTCATAAGACTCATTGATCAAACCTTGCAGACCGCTCACGGTGACATCGACCACCTCGACATCGAGGGCGTCAATCACCTGGTCTGCCGAGGCCGCCCGGCACCATGTCAGGCACATTTCGCCGATGAGAGGGGAGCGCTCGATCAGGTCCGCATAGTGCGCCTCGATGTCGCTGAGCACGTCCCAGCCCCTTTCCGCCGATCTCCTGTTTTGAGCATGATCTCGCGCGGAGGGTCGGAGGCCGTCGTACGATGCCGCTTGACCGCTTTGTGGCTCATTCGGCATATTCGCCGACATGTCTGATGGGACCGAGTCGAGATCCTCCCGGTCACGACTGTTGTGGATCGCGGGTCCGCTCGTCGTCGCCACGCTGATCGCCGCCGCCTGGGGGCTGCCCAATCTGATGGCCGGCTCGGCCGGGCCGACACAGGGGCCCCTCCCGCCGCCACCGGGCCCCTGGCCCACGACCGGCACGTTCCAGGTGGGCTTCGATTCGGCGACCGAGGCCGAGAAGAAGACCGTTCTTGCCGCGCTCGAAGCCCGCTCCGATGTGAGCGAGGTCAGATACCGCTCGGCCGAGCAGGAGTGGAAGGAGTATCAGGAGGCCGGGGAGCTCACGTGGATCAGGGACGGCGGACACGAGTTCGGCCGCGAAGACATGAGCGACTCCATCGTCGGCGTCCTGCTCGACCGGTCGAAGTCCGATGAGATCTCCCGCGTGATCGAAGCGCTGCCCGGCGTGGACGCCGTCTATTCCCAGGGCGACGGATTCTGGTATGGCAAGGCACAGGTGACGCTGCGCCTGTGCCTGCTCAAGCCGATCGAGGGCGCGGGCTGCCGTCAGCCCCTGACCACGGCACAGCAGAAGGCGGTCGTCGAAGCGATCCGCGGCACGCCGGAGGTCGAGGCGTTCTACTTCGAGGATCCCGAGCACGCCACCAAGGACCTGCGGGCCCGCACCGACAGCGACTTCACGGCCGGGGTGTCCTATTACCACCTGAAGCTCGACGACCCTGACGACGTCCCCACCGTCATCGGCCGCTTCCGGGGCATGGAAGGCCTCTGGCAGGCCCGGCCGGTCGAACGCTGTCTGCTGGCCACATGCTGACCGCACCGGGCGCCGCGTCTCCTCAGGCAGCGTGGCGCTTTTGATTTTCCGGCTGTCGGGTCAACCGTGGGCCTGTACGCTCACGCATCGAGCCTGGAAGCGGCGAGAATCTGGCGCCACGGCTTTCCCTCGGAACGGGGTCCGCCGGTGAGGACATGTGCGGCCCGCTCGTGCATCTGCCGGCGGCCTTCGGGATCGCGTACCGAGTCGCGGGTGGAGATCCACCACCGGTGTACGAACGCGTTCAGCGCACCCAGGTCCAGGCTGACCCTGACCTCGTCGAGCACTGCCTTCAGCCCCGCGTCGAACGCCTCACGGTCCTGAGGGATGGTCAACGCGGCGCGTATGGCCCGCAGGTTCTTCTCCGGCAACGGCGTCTCGCCAGGCACGAAGTCGTGCGGCTGCGCTGTCATGGCCTGCTCCCTTCCTGCTCATAGAGACTACAGAGGAGGGGTGACATCCTCGGCATTCCAGGGCTTCAGAGCCCACCCAGGTCGCAGCTTCGGTAATGCGGAGCCGCCGCGCCGGGTCGGGCGCGGCGGCTCGGGGCAGGACAACTCAGGCGGGTACGGAGGCGACGCCGGGCTCCAGGAAGCGGGAGCCGGTGACCTCCTCGGAGATGCCCGTCCGGTCGAGGTACGGCGTGATGCCGCCGGTGTGGAACGGCCAGCCCGCGCCGAGGATCATGCACAGGTCGATGTCCTGCGCGGCGGAGACCACGCCCTCGTCGAGCATGAGCCTGATCTCCTGGGCGAGGGCCCGCAGCGCGCGCAGCCGCACCTCGTCGGCGGTCGAGGGGGACGAGCCGCCCTCGAACAGCGCCCGCACCTCCGGGTCGATCTGGAAGTCCGGGCCGTAGAGGCCGGGCTTGCCCGCGGCGACCAGCTCGGCGAGGTTCCCCGAGACGCCGAAACGGTCCGGGAACGCCGCGTGCATGGTCTCGGCGACGTGTAGCGCGACGGCCGGGCCGACGAGCTGGAGCAGCGCGAACGGCGTCATCGGCAGGCCGAGCGAGTCGAGCGCGTGGTCGGCGACCTCCAGCGGGGTGCCCTCGTCGGCCGCCGCCGTGACCTCGCCCATGAACCGCGTCAGCAGCCGGTTGACGACGAACGCGGGCGCGTCCTTGACCAGCACGCACGACTTCTTCAGCGTCTTGCCGACCGCGAAGGCCGTGGCCAGCGTCGCGTCGTCGGTGGCGGCGCCCCGGACGATCTCCAGCAGCGGCAGCACCGCGACCGGGTTGAAGAAGTGGAAGCCCACGACCCGCTCCGGGTGCCGCAGACCCGCCGCCATGTCGGTGACCGACAGTGAGGAGGTGTTGGTGGCGAGCACGCAGGTCTCGGAGACGACCTCCTCGACCTCGGCGAAGACCTTCTGCTTCACGCCGAGGTCCTCGAACACCGCCTCGATCACGAAGTCGGCGTCGGCGAAGGCGTCCTTGGTCAGCGACCCGGTCACCAGGCCCTTCAGCCGGTTGGCCTGGTCGGCGGAGATCCGGCCCTTGCCCAGCAGCTTGCCGACCTCGGCGTGCACGTAGCCGACGCCCTTGTCGAGCCGGGCCTGGTCGAGGTCGGTCATGACGACCGGGACCTCCAGGCGGCGGGCGAACAGCAGCGCGAGCTGCGAGGCCATCAGCCCGGCGCCCACCACGCCGACCTTGGTGACCGGGCGGGCGAGTGACCTGTCCGGCGCGCCGGCCGGTCGCTTGGCCCGGCGCTGCACCAGGTCGAAGGCGTACAGCCCGGCCCTTAGCTCGTCGCTCATGAGCAGGTCGGCCAGCGCCTCGTCTTCGGCGGCGAAGCCCTCCTCGCGCGACGCCGTACGGGCCAGGGCCATGAGGTCGAGCGCCCGGTAGGGCGCGGGGGAGGCCCCGCGCAGCTTGAGGTCGACGAGGGTCCTGGCCTGGTCGATCACCGGGGCCCAGTCCTCGGCGGTGTGGTCGGCGCGCTCGACGCTCACCTCGCCGCGCAGCACCTGGGCCGCCCACCGCAGCGACTCCTCGATGAAGTCGGCGGGCTCGAACATCGCGTCGGCGATCCCGAGGGCGAACGCGTCGCGACCCTTGATCATGCGGTTCTGCGACAGCGGGTTCTCGATGACGAGTTTGAGCGCCTTCTCCGGGCCGATCAGGCGGGGGAGGAGCTGGGTGCCGCCCCACCCGGGCACCAGGCCGAGGAAGCACTCCGGCAGCGCGATCGCCGGGACGCCGGACGACACGGTGCGGTAGGCGCAGTGCAGGGCGATCTCCAGCCCGCCGCCCATCGCCGCGCCGTTGACGAACGCGAACGACGGCACGTCCAGCTCGCCGAGGCGGCGGAACACGTGGTGGCCGAGCCGCCCGATGGCGAGCGCCTCCTCGCGGGAGGACACCGCCGCCGCGCCCTTGAGGTCGGCCCCGACGGCGAAGATGAACGGCTTGCCGACGACGCCGACGGCCGCGAGATCGGAGCGTGCGGCGATCACGTCCAGCGCGTCGTTCAGCGCGAGCAGGCCGTGCGGGCCGAAGGTGTTGGGCTTGGTGTGGTCGAGGCCGTTGTCGAGCGTGATCAGCGCCATCGTGCCCGCGCCGTACGGCAGCTCGACGTCGCGCACGAGCGCCTTGGTGACGACCTCGTCGGCGTTCTTGCCCTCCAGGAGGGCCCTGCTGGTGTCGAGGGTGCTCATGACAGGTTCTCCCAGATGACCGTGCCGCCCATGCCCATGCCAACGCACATCGTGGTGATCCCGTAGCGGACGTCGGGCCGCTCGGCGAACGCGCGCGACAGCTGGATCATCAGCCGGACGCCCGACGAGGCGAGCGGGTGGCCGAACGCGATCGCGCCGCCGTACGGGTTGACGCGCGGGTCGTCGTCGGCGATGCCGAAGTGCTCCAGGAAGGCCAGCACCTGTACGGCGAACGCCTCGTTGATCTCGAACAGGCCGATGTCGTCGACGGACAGCCCGGCCAGGCGCAGCGCCCGCTCGGTGGAGGGGATCGGGCCGACGCCCATGACCTCGGGGTCCACGCCGGCGAAGGCGTAGGACACCAGCCGCATGCGCGGGGTCAGGCCCAGCTCCCGCGCGACGTCCTCGGCGGCCACGATGCAGCCGGTCGCGCCGTCGTTGATGCCGGACGAGTTGGCCGCGGTGACCCGTCCGTGGGCGCGGAAGGGCGTCTTCAACCCGCGGATGCCCTCCAGCGTCGTGCCGGGGCGCGGCGCCTCGTCCACGGTGGCCAGGCCCCAGCCCTCGGCGGCCTTGCGGGTGGCCATCGGCACCAGGTCGCGCTGGATCCTGCCGTCGGCGTACGCCTTGGCGACCTTCTCCTGCGAGGCCACGGCGTAGGCGTCGGCGCGCTCCTTGGTGATGGACGGGTAGCGGTCGTGCAGGTTCTCCGCGGTCATGCCCATGACCAGTGCCGAGCCGTCCACGAGCTGCTCGGACAGGAACCGGGGGTTGGGGTCCACCCCTTCGCCCATGGGGTGGCGGCCCATGTGCTCGACGCCGCCGGCGATGGCCACGTCGTACGCGCCGAAGGAGATGCCGCCCGCCACGGTGGTGACGGCGGTCATCGCGCCGGCGCACATGCGGTCGATCGCGTAGCCGGGGACCGACTTCGGCAGGCCGGCGAGCACCGCCGCGGACCTGCCGATGGTCAGGCCCTGGTCGCCGATCTGGGTGGTGGCCGCGATGGCCACCTCGTCCACCCGCTCCGGGGGGAGGCCGGGGTTGCGCCGCATCAGCTCGCGGATGACGCGGACTACCAGGTCGTCGGCACGCGTCTCGGCGTACAGGCCCTTCGGGCCCGACCTGCCGAAAGGCGTCCGAACGCCGTCGACGAAGACGACTTCACGGGACGCAGGCACGGGTTCGCTCCTACTTGTCGGTAGCTTCCGGCCTCCTATGCTACTGGTCAGTAACCGGTTCCGGCATCGGCGGGCCCGCCGCGCCTGTGCGTGATCGTTAACTGGTCGGAAACCGGCAGGAATCAGCGCACGTCACCAGTGACGATCTCATTCGGGGTGCAACCCCTCAAACCTCAAGAATCCCTCCTGTAACTCTCGTGGGCGGCTTTCTTGGGGCATTGCAGTCGAAAAAGGAACCAATGCGCTCTCCTGTGCGCGCCTGGACCAAGGCGCTCGCCGCGGCCGTCACGGCCGCGACCCTGTCCACACCCCTCCTCGCAGGACCCGCGTACGCCGCGCCGCCCGGATCGACCAGTGCGGCCGGCGCGGACGGCACCTGGACCGTCGAACCCGTCGGCGGCGGCCACCGGGTCACCCTCCACCTGAACAAGCCGCTGCCGGTCCGCGACGCCGTCCCCGAGCTCGCGGCGGACGGCCGCTCGCTCGGCCCGGCCGAGGAGTCGCCCGACGGCATGACGCTGACCCTCGTCACCCCCGACCCCGCCGTCGCCACGGCGTCGTCCGTCGACGTGGCCTGGAACGGCGAGGCCCCCGAGGCCGCCGCGGCGGCCGCGGCGGCCGCCGGCAGGACCGCGCCCCCGCCCGGCAATCCGCCCGCCGATCCGCCCGGCAAGCCCGGTAAGCCCGGCAATCCGCCCGGCCCGCCCGGCAACCCCCCGGGCCCGCCCGGCAAGCCGGATCCCGCGCCGGTCGACCCCGCCGCGCCCGGTCCGTACGCCGTGACCCACGACGAGTACGACCTCGGCGACACCGCCATCACCCTGGAGGGGCTCGGCGGCCGCCCGGCCGAGATCCGGGCGAAGGTCTACCTGCCGGACGGCGCCCGCGGCAAGCGCCCGCTGGTCGTCTTCCTGCACGGCCGCCACTCGGCCTGCTACAACCCGACTGCCTGGACGTCGTCCAACACGCAGTGGCCCTGCCCGGCGGGGCAGCAGCCGATCGCCAGCTACCAGGGCTACGACGGCCCCGCCGACGTGCTCGCGAGCAACGGGTACGTCGTCGTGTCGGTCAGCGCCAACGGCGTCAACGCCGCCGACAACCCCTACAGCGAGGACCGGGGCGCGCTGGCCCGGGGCGAGGTCGTCATGCGGCACCTCGACCTGCTCGCCGACGCCGACCGGGGCGTGGGCGACGCGAAGCTCGTCAGCCTGTTCAAGGGCCGCCTCGACATGGCCGACGTCGGCCTGATGGGTCACTCGCGTGGAGGCGAGGGCGTCGTCAAGGCCGCGCTGATGAACGCGGGCCGGGCCAAGCCGTACGGGATCAGGGCGGTGCTCCCGCTCGCGCCGACGGACTTCGCGCGGGCGACCCTGCCCGGCACGCCGATGGCCGTCATCCTGCCCTACTGCGACGGGGACGTCTCCAACCAGCAGGGCCAGCACTTTTACGACGACTCCCGGTACGCCGAGGACGACGACCCGGCCTTCCGCTCCTCGCTGATGGTCATGGGCGCCGACCACAACTTCTTCAACACCGAGTGGACCCCGGGCGTCGCGCACGCGCCCGCGTCCGACGACTGGTCCAACCGCAACGACCCGGTCTGCGGCGGCACCGCGTCGTCGCGGCTGACCGCCGCCGAGCAGTACGCCGTCGGCACCGCGTACATCGCGGGGTTCTTCCGCCTCGTCCAGGGCGGCGAGCAGGGCCTGCTGCCGCTGTTCGACGGCAGTGGCGGCACCGCCGCCTCCGCCGGACGGGCCGTTGTGCACGCCGTCGCGCAGGCGCCCGCCGGTAAGCGCTTCGACGTGGCCTCCTTCACGTCGCTCGCGCCGTCCACGCGGGTCACCGGCTCGGCCGCCGCGGCCGTCTGCGCCGGAATGCTCGACCGCTCGCCGCAGAGCGGCCTGCCGTCCTGCGCCTCCACGCTGACCACCGCGCAGGCGCCGTCCTGGACGCCCGCGACGTACGCGAACAACGTCGCCTCGACACCGGTGCTGCGGTTCTCCTGGAGCGACCCCACGGGCACGGTGACGGTGCCGCTCGACAAGCGGGACCAGAACGTCTCCCGTTATGACGCGCTCACCTTCCGCACCGCGAGGGACGAGACGGCGACCGGCGACGTGGACCTCGCGGTCGAGATCGTCGACAAGCACGGCGCGTCCCGCACGGTCAAGGTGTCCGAGGTCAGCGACGCGCTCACGGCGTTCCCGGGCACGGCCTCGCCGCTGCCCAAGACCTGGCTGCGCACGGTGCGCGTCCCGCTGAGCTCGCTCACCGGCGTCAAGCCGCAGCAGATCAGCGAGATCCGGATCTCGGGTGCGACTCAGACGGGCGCGGTCTACCTCGCCGACGTCGCGTTCACCACGGACGCCGCGGGTGAGGCCCGCACCGACAGGCTCCCGCAGGTGTCGGTGGAGGGAGCCACGGTGGACGAGGGCGACGGCCCGGGCACGGCCACGATGACGGTGCGGCTGTCGAAGAAGAGCCCCACGCCGGTGACGGTCCAGATCCAGACGATGGCGACCGGGGACGCCCCGGTGATCGGCTCGGCGGCGCAGGAGGTCGTCATCCCGGCCGGGTCCCCGCAGGCGACCTTCCAGGTGCCCGTCAACGGCGACACCGCGGTGGCGTCCGCGCCGCAGTCCTACCAGGTGGTGGCCTCGGTGCCGGTCAACGCGACGATCGGGAACGGCTTCGCCCGGCTCGTCGTGACCGACGACGACGCGCTCTGATCACAACGGCTCCCGGAGGCGCGCAGGCCGCGCCTCCGGGAGCCTCCGCGTATCTCACAGGGGTTCGCGTGCTCACAGGGGTTCGAGGAACTCCAACCGGTTGCCGACGTTGTCGTGGGCGTAGAAGCGGCGGTGGCCGGGGAAGTGCGGGTCCCAGGAGACCTCGACGCCGGCGGCCGCCAGGCGCGCGGCGAGGTCGTCGAGGCCGGTCACCAGGATGCCCGGGTGCGCCTTGCGCGCGGGGCGGAAGTCCCCCTCCACGCCGAGGTGGATCTCCAGGGCGCCGGCCCGCACCCACAGGCCTCCGCGCGCGGCGAGCACGGGGGGCTTGCCGATCTCGGTCATCCCGAGCATGCCCACGTAGAAGGCACGGCAGTCGTCCTCCGCCCCGGGCGGGATGGCGAGCTGGACGTGGTGCAGGCGATAGCCGAAAGGAGACTCCACGTCCCGGCCGTCGCCCCGCATCTCACACCTCTCCTTTGATCTCCAGCCGTTCGAGCGCCTTGGCCAGCGGGTGAACGGTCAGGCCGATCTGCCACTCCCGCACGCCCAGTGAGCGCAGCCGCTCCGCCACGGTCTCCTCGCTGATCGGCGCGGGCGGCTCCCAGGTCAGCCTGCGTACGGCGTCGGGCTGGAGCAGGTTCTCCGTCGGCATGCGGTGCTCGTCCGCGAGCGCGGCGACGACGGCCCGCGCCGCCGCGAGCCGCTTGGCGGCGGCGGGGTCACGGTCGGCCCACCGGTTGGCCGGGGGAGGGCCGTCCCCGGGGCCCGCGGGCTGCGGGAGCGCCGCCTCCGGCATCGTCCGGGCCCGGTTCACCGCCGCCAGCCAGTCGTTGAGGTGGCGGCGGGCGCTGCGGCCGACGAACGGCGTGATCTCGGTGAGGGCCTTGGTCGTGCGCGGCTGGTCGAGGGCGGCCTGCACGATCGCCGAGTCGGGCAGCACGCGGCCCGGCGCGAGGTCGGCCTCCCGGGCGATCTCGTCGCGCAGCGTCCACAGCTCCCGCACCAGCGCGAGCCCGCGCAGCGTGCGCACCCGGTGGATGCCTGAGGTGCGCCGCCACGGGTCGGTACGCGGGGGATGGGCGGGGGCGGCCAGGATCGATGTGAACTCCTCCAGCGCCCACTCCAGCTTGCCGGTGGTGGCCAGCTCGTCGTGCAGGATGTCGCGGAGCTCGACCAGCACCTCCACGTCGAGCGCCGCGTAGCGCAGCCAGTCCTCCGGCAGCGGGCGGGCCGACCAGTCGGCCGCGGAGTGCCCCTTCTCCAGCCGCAGGCCGAGGACGAGCTCGACCATGGTCCCCAGGCCGACCCGTTCGTAGCCGAGCAGCCGCCCGGCCAGCTCGGTGTCGAACAGCCGCCGCGGGCGGAAGCCCAGCTCGGCCAGGCACGGCAGGTCCTGGTTCGCGGCGTGCAGGACGATCTCGGCGTCGCGTACGGCCTCGTCCAGAGCGGACAGGTCGGGACACTTGATCGGGTCGATCAGGGCGCTGCCCGCGCCCGCCCGGCGCAGCTGCACCAGGTAGGCGCGGCCGCTGTAGCGGTATCCGGAGGCACGCTCGGCGTCGACGGCCACCGGCCCCGTCCCGCGGGCGAAGGCGTCCACGGCGGCCGCGAGCGCGGCGGAGTCCTCGATGACGGGCGGGATTCCCTCGCGCGGCTCCAACAGGGGCTGGATTACGGGTTCTGTCACGGGCTAAGGAACTTTCGGATCATCTCGGCGGGTGGGGCGCGGATGCAGTGTGGCGACATCGGGCGGCAGCGGGGGGATGCCGGCGGCCAGGCACATGAGGTCGCACCAGGCGGCCGCGTGCGACGACAGGTCCTCGTCGAGCGGCGACCACGAGGCCCGCAGCTCGATCTCGGTGGTGACCGGGTCGTCAGCCTTGCCGCCGAACCCCTCCGAGACGGCGCGGGTGACGGTGCCGCCCACCGCGGCGTACCTCGCGCCGTGGGCGTCGAGCGCCTCGGTCAGCCAGCTCCAGGCCACCGGCCCCATCAGCGGGTCTGTGGTCATCTCCGGCTCCACGTCGGCGCGTACGTAGGCGACGAGGCGGAACGGCCCCTCCCAGCCGCGCTGGCCCTCGGGGTCGAACAGCATGATCAGGCGGCCGACGGCGAGTTCGTCGTCGTCACGGTACACGGACGCCCCGACCGCACCGGAGTACGGCGCGAGCCGCTGGGGGGCGGGAATGTCCTCCAGCTCTATCTCCGGCCGCACCTCGGCGGGGCGCAGCGTCTCCAGCGCGCGCCGGAAGGCGGCGGGAGGCGCAGGCGGTTCACCGAGGGTCATGACGGAAGAGTAGGTCGGATTCGGGAGAGCACGAAGCAGGGGGGTGGCTGTGGGGGGCATCGGAAGTCGTCAAACCGTCGCCACCAGTCGGCCCGTCACCCGGTCGGCCGCCCGTGCCGGGGCGCGTCCGCGCGTGCGGGCGGTGCGCGCGGCGTCGCTGCCGGCACAGTGCTCAGTGCGGCGTTCGGGGGAACTCCACATCGAAGTCATCGCTCCGGGGCCTCTCGTCGGATCCACGGTGGTGGCGGTCGCTCGGGACTGATCCGACGTTGGCACGTCCCGGCGACATTTCCCCGCATCGCACTCGGCGTGTCTCGAAAGTGGTATTGGAATCGATGCCGGATGGCCGATTGGCGAACACATTGCCGAGCTGTGAGATGACTCACAGGAGGGGATGGGGTTCACCTTACGCGATCAACGGCCATCCTCGCGTCGTTCGGGAGCCCCAGGTCGTGGGTCCAGGCGCCGGGCGGCACCGGGGCATGGCAGGCTGGTGCCGTGAAACCCCAGCTCGACGATTCCGTTTTCATTCGCGCGTGCCGGCGCGAGCCCGTTCCGCACACGCCGGTCTGGTACATGCGCCAGGCCGGGCGGTCGCTGCCCGAGTACCGCAGGGTGCGCGCGGGCGTCGAGATGCTCACCGCCTGCGCCACACCCGACCTCGTGGTCGAGATCACCATGCAGCCGGTCCGCAGGTACGGCACGGACGCGGCGATCTTCTTCAGCGACATCGTGGTCCCGCTCAAGGCCATCGGCGTCGACCTCGACATCAAGCCGGGCGTCGGGCCGGTCGTCGGGACCCCCATCCGCGACAAGGCGGGCATGGAGGTCCTGCGCCCCCTGGAGCCGGACGACGTCTCCTACGTGACGGAGGCGGTCGGCACGCTGACCGCCGAGCTGGGCGGTATCCCGCTGATCGGCTTCGCCGGAGGGCCGTTCACGCTCGCGTCGTACCTGATCGAGGGCGGGCCCTCCAAGAACCACGACCGCACCAAGGCCATGATGTACGGCGAGCCCGAGTTGTGGCACGAGCTGATGGAGCGGCTCGGCGCGATCACGCTCGCCTTCCTGCGTGTGCAGGTGGCCGCGGGGGCCTCGGCCGTCCAGCTGTTCGACTCGTGGGTGGGCGCGGTCGCGCCGCAGGACTACCGCACCTACGTGCTGCCGCACACCGGCAAGATCTTCGCCGGCCTGGCGGACCTCGGCGTGCCGCGCATCCACTTCGGCGTCGGCACCGGCGAGCTGCTCGGCCTCATGGGCGAGGCCGGCGCCGACGTGGTGGGCGTGGACTGGCGGGTGCCGCTCGACGAGGCCGCGCTGCGCGTGGGCGCGGGCAAGGCGCTGCAGGGCAACCTCGACCCGGCGATCCTGCTCGCGCCCTGGGAGGTCGTCGAGAGGCGGGCCAGGGACGTGCTCGAACGCGGCCGGGTGGCCGAGGGGCACGTGTTCAACCTCGGCCACGGCGTGCTTCCCTCGACCGACCCCGACCAGCTCGCCCGGCTCACCGACTTCGTCCACGCGTCGTCGGCCCGCTGAGCGCTACCGCGGGGTGCGCTCGGATTCCCGGCTCTGATCCTGGTCCTCGTCCCGGCCCTCGCGGGGAGCCTGCTCCGGTGGGCCGAGGCGCGGCTGCCCGGCGGGGCCGCCCGTGGGCGGCGGACCCGCCGGGTAACCGGGCCCGTGCCCGGGAGGGACGGAGCCGGGGGGCACGGGACCGGCCGGCGGGGCGGCGCGGCCGCGCATCCGGCGCATGACGATCCGGACGGCCAGCCACAGCACACCGGCCACGACGATCCAGGGCAGCAGCGCGCCCAGCACGGTCAGCGCCATCACGGTCGACGCGGTCAGGGTGTCCCACCCGGCGCGCAGCCCGGCGAGGAAGCCGGTCGCGTCCTCCTTGTCCTTGGGGCGGGCGGAGGGCTGCAGCGCGGGCACGAGGGTGAGCGTGACCGTGGCCATGCCGGTCTGCGCCTCCAGGGCCTTCTGCCTGGCCTGCAGCGACTCCAGATCGGCCTCGCGGCTGGAGATCTCCCGTTCGATTTCGAGGATCTCGCCGATCTTGTTCGCCTTCGACAGCAGCGTGCGGAACTGCCCGAGCGTGGCCTCGGCCGACTTCACCCGGCTGGCGACGTCGGCGACCTCCTCGGTGACGTCCTGCGCGTTCTGCCGCACCGACGTGCGTTTCCCGAGGTCGCGTCCGAGCTGGGCCAGGACGTCGGCGTAGCGTGCCGGGGGCACCCTGAACGCGATCATCGACTGGACGCCGCCGGGGACGGACTCGCTGCGCTCCTCGGCGACGTACCCGCCCGCGCCCGTCACGATCGCCTTCGCGCGGTCGGCCGCCGCCGTGACGTCCTTGGCCTCGACGGTGAGCTCACCCTGGTAGATGATCGCCCGGTCGGACGGGTCGAGCCTGGTCTTCTCCTGCCCGTCGCCCGCGCCGCCCGTGGCGGGCGCCCGTTCCCTGCTCTGATCCGCGGCCCCGGCCGTGTCGGCCCGTCCGGCCGGAGCCATGGTGGCGGCGACGCTGCCGGCCGCGTCGCTGCTGGACTCGCCCGAGCCGCCGCACCCCGTCAACAGAAAGGCGACGGCCGCCAGGGCCGCCGCGCCGTACCGGATTCGCCTCATGTTCTTTACATCGGCTCACCGATGAGCACAGTTCGGCGCCGGCGATCACGATGGCATCACGATGCCGCCGTGATCGCCGGCGCCTCTGCGGGGGGTGGGGGGTGCGGGCCCGTGGGCCCGGGCGGGGAAGGCGGACCGCCGCGCGCCGGTGGAACAGGTCGGACGCGTGGCGGGGCCGCCATGCTCAGTGAGGTCGTCAGCCGCGCAGAGCGGACATGTTCCGGTAGCTCAGGTCCGCGTACTGCAGGGACTGGCCCTGGTGCGACGCGTCGCCGGGGGCGTTGTCCTGCTCGTACATCGGGTTGTGGTAGCCCTTGGCGCCCGTGCCGCGGAAGAACGCCGCGTAGTCGATGTCACCGGTGCCGAACGGAACCATGTCGTAGCCGTTGGACGTGCCGGTGTTGATCTTGCCGTCCTTGGCGTGGAACAGCGGGAACCGCATGGTCTGCGCCTGCACGACGCCGAGCGGGTTGAAGACCTGCGTCTGGGTGGACCCGTCGGACGCGGTGAAGGTCTTGTACTTGTACTGCGCGACGTGGGCCCAGAAGATGTCCATCTCCAGCCAGACGTGCTTCGGGTCGGTCTTCTGGAGGAAGTACTCCAGGCGGCGGATGCCGGAGGAGCGGGTGGGCCGGCCCTGCGCGTCGAGCGGGCCGCTGTCGAGCAGGAAGCTGTAGGCCACGTCGTGGTTGTGCGTGTACAGCTTGAGGCCCGCGGCGGTGGCGATCTCGCCCAGCGCGTTCCACTTGTCGGCGGCGACGTCCCAGTCGGCCTTGTAGGCGCTGCCGGTCGGGTCGCTGCCGGTGCCCACGTGGCTCATGCCGAGGATGTCGGCGATCTCCAGGTGGAGCTTGAAGCGGTCCAGGTCGGCCTGGCTCAGCGGCCAGGAGCCGGGGATGAAGCCGTGGTTGCCCTGGGCGACCAGGCCGTTGTCGTCCAGCCAGCGGCGCAGCAGGCGGGCGCCCTCGACGGTCTCCAGGTTGGCGCCGCCCTCGGCGTTCCCGTGCTGGCTGTAGCCAGCGAACTCCACCTGGGCGTAGCCGATCCGGCCGAGCTCCTCCAGCACGGCGCGGAAGCCGGACGGGAGGTTGCTGGACAGCGGGTCGCGGGAGATGGCGTCGCGGACGGTGTACAGGATGATGCCGCGCCGCGGCGGCGGGACCAGGATGCCGTTCGGCCCCTTGCCCGCGGTCGCCGCCTGCGCGGCCGACTTCAGCGGACCGGCCGCGGCGACGGCGGCGACCGCCGCCATGCCGGTCGTGGCCGCGAGGAACCGGCGCCGGTTGAGCCCCAGCCTGCGTCCGAGGTGACCGGCCGTGTCCATCTCTTCTTCGTACGCACTCATCGTCTAGCAAGCTCCATCTGCGTGAAGGACCTGATCCCCCGATGACGCGGCCGCGCTCCGCTGGTGACTCCGCCGTTCGCCTCACTCTGGCCACCTGGTGACTGTGCGGAGCACGTGTCGAGCAAGCTACGCGACTTTTTCCAGTCAGGGAAGAAGTCACTTCATGATCTTTTGATCTTTCCTCCTTTGGAGGACAAAGTCCGAGGATGTGCGAGGAGTGGAGAGGGAGGGGTGCGGCCGTGGCCGCCGTACCCCCGGGTCGGCCCCCGTGCAGGTGAGTGAACTTTTAGTAGCCAACGGGAAGCTTTTGCTTGTCAGTGACGAAAGATGCCTCTTACTATCCAAATGTTCCATGTCACCCTGCATACCCCGAGTTGACGGGAGAGTTGCCGTGCCCATCGGTGTCTGGCTGGTCGGCGCCCGGGGGTCCGTCGCGACCACCGCGGTCGTCGGGGCGGCAGCGGTGCGCGCGGGAGCGGCCCCGCCCACCGGCTGTGTCATCGAGGCCGCGGGCTTCCCGGGAGACTTCACCCCCCTGCGCGACCTGGTGTTCGGCGGTCACGACGTGGTCACCACCCCGCTGCGCAAGAGGGCCGAGCTCCTCACGCAGGCGGGCGTGCTCCCTCCCGTCCTGGCGACCCTGCTCGCCGCCGACCTCGACGCCGCGCAGGCCGAGATCCGGCACGGCTACGTTCCCGGCGAGGAGAGCCAGGCGGATGCCGCGCGGCGGCTGGCCGGCGACATCGCGGACTTCCGGGACAGGCACCGCCTGACCCGCGTCGTCGTGGTGGACGTGTCGTCGACCGAGCCCCCCGCCGAGGTGCCGTACGCCACGCTCGCCGACCTGGAGGAGGCGCTCGCGTCCGGCCGGGACGTGCTGCCCGCCAGCTCCCTGTACGCCTACGCGGCCTTCACGGCCGGATGCGGCTACGTCGCGTTCACCCCCTCCGCGGGCCCGACGCCGCCCGCGCTGGACGAGCTGGCCCGGCGCAGCGGCCTGCCGTACGCGGGACGCGACGGCAAGACCGGGGAGACGCTGGTCAAGAGCGCGCTCGCGCCGATGTTCGCCGGCCGCGCGCTGCGCGTCCGCTCGTGGTCGGGGCTCAACCTCCTCGGCGGCGGCGACGGCGCCACGCTGGCCGACCCGGCGGCGAGGGAGAGCAAGTCGGCGAGCAAGGCACGGGCCGTCCCCGCGATCGTGGGCGAGGACGTCGAGGGCCTGACGCACATCGACTACGTGGCCGACCTCGGCGAGTGGAAGACCGCCTGGGACCACGTCACGTTCGAGGGATTCCTCGGCGTCCGGATGACCATGCAGTTCACCTGGCAGGGCTGCGACTCGGCGCTCGCCGCCCCGCTCGTCCTCGATCTCGTCCGGCTCGTCGCGCGGGCCCACGAGACCGGGCACAGCGGCGTGCTCCCCGAGCTGGGCTACTTCTTCAAGGACCCGCTGGGCGGCGCAGGGCACGACCTGCCCACCCAGTACGCCCGGCTTGTGGCGTTCGCGAAGGCCCTGTCGGAGGGACGGCCGTGAGGGCCGGTCGGCGACCGGCGGCGAAGGCGGCCACGTCGTGAGCGTGCCTCTGAACTGGGCCTACTGCACCAACGGTTTCCGCGACCATCCGCTCGACCAGACGCTGGAGGTGCTCGCCGACCTCGGCTACACCGGTGCGGCGGTCACCCTCGACCACGGGCACCTCATGCCCGGGGCCTCCCCCGCGGAGGCCGGGCAGATCGCGGCGCTGGCGGGGCGGCTCGGCCTGGCCCTCGCCGTGGAGACGGGGGGCCGTTACACGCTCGACCCCCGGCGCAAGCACTTCCCGACCCTGCTGCACGACGAGGCCGAGGCGCGGGTGGACTTCCTGCGCCGGGCCATGCGGGTCGCGGCCGACCTCGGCGCCCCCGTCGTGCACCTGTGGAGCGGTATCCGGCCGCCCGGGGTGTCCGAGGACCAGGCGTGGGACCGGCTCGTCCGGCACTGCGAGCGCCTGCTCTCCGAAGCCGACGAGGTGGGCGTAACGCTCGGGTTCGAGCCCGAGCCGGGCATGCTCGTGGCGGACCTCGCCGGATACGAACGGCTGCGCGACCTGCTCGGCGGGCACCCGAGGTTCGGCCTCACCCTCGACATCGGGCACTGCCGCTGCCTGGAGCCGTACGACGTGCCCGAGTGCGTCGAGCGGGCGCTGCCGCACCTGGTGCACGTGCAGATCGAGGACATGCGGCGGGGCGTCCACGAGCATCTCGAGTTCGGCGAGGGCGAGATCGACTTCCCGCCCGTGCTCGCCGCCCTCGACGGCTTCGGCGGGCTGGTCGCCGTCGAGCTGGCCAGGCACAGCCATGCGGCGCCCGAGGTGGCGCGAAGGTCGATCGAATTCCTGAGGAGGGCACATGACCTGGCTGGCGCGGGCCGTAGCCGACGTTGAGCGCGACCCGGAGACCGTCTACGCGCTGTTTCCACGGGCCGTGCGGGAGGGCGGCCCCGGCGCCCGCGCCGAGCTGCTCGGCGCGCTGGCGAAGGCCCTGCCCGACCCCGCGGCGGCCGTCATGAAGCTCTACTGGCAGGGCGACGCGGGGGAGCGGCTGGAGATCCTGGAGTCGCTTCCGCAGCTCGACCTCGGTCCGGCCGCTCTCCCGCTCGTCCACGACGCCCTGCGGGCCAACGACACCCGGCTGGTCGCCGCCGCGCTCGGCCCGTACGGCTCGGCCTGGCTGGACGACCACGCCTTCCGGCAGGGCGTGCTCAAATGCGTCTTCATGTCCGTCCCGCTCGCGTCGGTCGAAGGCCTCGACCGGCGGTTCGACGAGGACCTGCGGCGCATGCTCGCCGACTTCGCCGCCGAGCGCCGCGCTGCCGGGCGCACCGTTCCCCCCGACGTTCTCGAGAGGCTCTGATTCCGATGCGGATCTTCGATCCCCACGTCCACATGACATCCCGCACGACCGACGACTACGAGCGCATGTACGCCGCGGGGGTCCGGGCCGTCGTGGAGCCCGCCTTCTGGCTCGGGCAGCCGCGCACGAACGTCGGGAGCTTCCTCGACTACTTCGACTCGCTGCTGGGCTGGGAGCCCTACCGCGCCGCGCAGTACGGCATCCGGCACCACTGCACGCTCGCGCTCAACCCCAAGGAGGCCGGCGACCCGCGCTGCGTGGGCGTGCTGGACGAGCTGCCCCGCTACCTGCTGAAGGACTCGGTGGTCGCGGTCGGAGAGGTGGGCTACGACTCGATGACGCCGGAGGAGGACCGCGTCTTCGAGGCCCAGCTCGCACTCGCCGAGGAGCACGGCCTGCCGGTGCTCGTGCACACGCCGCACCGCGACAAGGCCGCGGGGACCCGCCGCACGCTCGACGTGGTCAAGGGCATGGACCCCGGCACGGTGCTGGTCGACCACCTCAACGAGCTGACCGTCGGCATGGTCCACGAGGCCGGCTGCTGGATGGGCTTCTCGATCTACCCCGACACCAAGATGGACCCGGACCGCATGGTCGCGATCCTCAAGGAGTACGGCACCGAGCGGATGATCGTGAACTCCGCCGCCGACTGGGGGCGCAGCGACGTGCTGAAGACCCGAGAGGTCGGCGAGGCCATGCTGGCCGCCGGGTTCACCGACGACGACGTGGACCGGGTGCTGTGGCGCAACCCCGTCGCCTTCTACGGCCAGAGCGGGCGCCTGGCCCTGGACGACGTCGAGTCCGGCGGCGACTACGAGGGCAACACGATCCTGCGCGGGACGCGCTGACCATGCGCCTGCTTCACCCCTCCGGGTCCGTCGTCCACCTGGCGTACTGCACCAACGTCCACCCCGCCGAGGACCTGGCGGGAATCCACGAGCAGCTCACCGGGGTCGCCGCCCGCATCCGCGCGCTGAGCGGCGCCGGGCGGCTCGGGCTCGGGTTGTGGCTGTCGCGCCGCGCCGCCCGGGCGCTGCGCGACGACCCCGCCAAGCTCGCCCGGCTGCGTGCCCGGCTGGACGAGCAGGGGCTCGAGGTCGTCACCCTCAACGGCTTCCCGTACGGCGGCTTCCACGACGAGGTCGTGAAACTGCGGGTCTACCGGCCCGACTGGGCGGAACCGGAACGGCTCGCCTACACCCTCGACCTGGCCGAGATCCTCACCGCGCTGCTGCCCGACGACGTGACCGAGGGCTCGATCTCGACGCTGCCCCTCGCCTGGCGCACCGGCTGGACGCCGGCCAAGGCCGCGGCCGTCAACGCCAACCTGACCGTGCTCGCCCGGGGCCTGCGGGCCCTGGCGGAGCGCACCGGCAAGACGATCCGGGTCGGCTTCGAGCCCGAGCCGGGCTGCGTCGTGGAGACCACCCCGCAGGCGGTGGCGCTGCTCGGCGGCGCCGACCCCGTGCACCTCGGCGTCTGCCTGGACGCCTGCCATCTGGCCGTCGGCCTGGAGGAGGCCGCCGACGCGGCGGCCCTGGGGCTGCCGATCGTCAAGCTCCAGGTCTCCTCGGCCGTGGAGGCGCCGGCGGGCGGCCAGCAGGCGCTGGCGGCGTACGTGGAGGAGCGGTATCTCCACCAGACGCGCTGCGCGGCGGGCTACACCGACGACCTGCCGGAGGCGCTGGCGGGCGGGCTCCCGGCGGACCTGCCCTGGCGCACGCACTTCCACATGCCGCTGCACGCCGCGCCCCCGCCCCCGCTCACCACGACGGCTCCCTACCTGGAGGAGCTGCTCGGGCGGCTCATGATCCCGGACGGGGGCCTCGCCGCCCCCCTCACTCGGCACCTCGAGGTCGAGACCTACACATGGAGCGTGCTGCCCGGCCCGGTGGACATCGCCGAGGGCATCGCGGCCGAGCTCGACTGGACCCGGCGGCGGCTCGCCGCCCTCGGACTTAAGGAGATCTGATGGCGCCCGTCGTCGTCGTGAACGTCGTCGGCCTGACCCCGCGCCTGCTGGCGCACATGCCGAACGTGTCCAAGGTCGGTGCCGCCGCGTCGCTGCGGCCCGTGCTGCCCGCCGTGACCTGTTCCGTCCAGGCCACCCTGCTGACCGGATCGATGCCGCGCGACCACGGCATCGTCGGCAACGGCTGGTACTTCCGCGACCTGGGCGAGATCTTCCTGTGGCGGCAGCACAACCGGCTGATCCAGGGCGAGCAGCTGTGGGACGCGGTGCCCGGGATGCGCACCGCCAACGTCTGCTGGTGGTACGCGATGGGCGGCTCCAGCGACTTCATCGTCACCCCGCGCCCGATCTACTACGCCGACGGGCGCAAGGAGCCCGACTGCTACACCAGGCCGCCGTCGCTGCACGACGACCTGGTCGGCGAGCTGGGCGAGTTCCCGCTGTTCACCTACTGGGGGCCGACCGCGAGCATCGCCTCGTCCAAATGGATCATCGCGGCCGCCCGCCGTATCCTCGCGAAGGAACGGCCCGACCTGCTCATGGTCTACATCCCGCACCTCGACTACGACCTGCAGCGCTTCGGGCCCGACGCGCCCCAGGCCATCGCGGCGGCCCGGGAGGTCGACGCCGCGCTCGCGCCGCTGCTGCGGGAGGACGCGACCGTGGTCGTGCTGTCCGAGTACGGCATCACCAACGCCTCCCGCCCGGTGGACGTCAACCGCGCGCTGCGCCGGGCCGGGCTGCTGGAGGTCTACACCCAGGACGGCATGGAGTATCTCGACCCCTGGGCCTCGCGGGCCTTCGCGGTCGCCGACCACCAGGTCGCCCACGTCTACGTGAACGACACGGCCGTCCTGCCCCGCGTACGGGACATCGTGGCCGAGCTGCCGGGCGTGGACGAGGTGCTCGGCCAGGAGGGCAAGGAGAAGTACGGCCTCGACCACGAGCGGGCCGGTGACCTCGTCGCGGTCGCGGAGCCGGACGCGTGGTTCACCTACTACTACTGGCTGTCCGACGACCGGGCGCCCGACTTCGCGAAGCTCGTGGAGATCCACCGCAAGCCCGGTTACGACCCGGCGGAGCTGTTCATGGACCCGAACGATCCGTTCGTGAAACTGCGGGCCGGCACGGCGCTTGCCCGCAAGAAGATGGGCATGCGCTACATGATGTCCGTGGTGCCGCTCGACCCGGAGCCGGTGCGCGGCAGCCACGGCCGCCTGCCCGACGCGGCGGCGGACGGGCCGGTGCTGCTCGGCCCCTTCGACCGGGACGCCTACGCCGCGACCGAGGTCAAGGGCCTGCTGACGCAGCTACTGAAGGGCTGAGATCGTGAAGGCGGCCGCCGTCCCCTCGGGGGATGGCGGCCGTTCCGCGTCCGAAGGCCGCGCGCTCACTCGACGGAGAAGACGTGGTCGCTGATCAGCCGGGTCGCGCCGATGATCCCGGCCGTGTCGCCGAGCTCGGACAAGACGATGGGCAGGTTGCCGGTCGCCAGCGGCAGCGAGCGCTGGTAGACGACGCTGCGGATCTCCGCGAGCAGCGCGTGGCCCAGGCCGGCCAGCCCGCCTCCGACGATCACCAGGCCGGGGTTGAAGAAGCTCACGAGCGACGCCAGCACCATGCCCACGTGCCGGCCTCCCTCGCGGATCATCCGCACGGCGGCGGCGTCGCCCGAGGCCGCCGCCGCGGCGACGTCCTGCGCCGTCACGGTTCCCTCGTGCGCGAGCCGTTCCGCGAGAAAGGGGGAGTCGCCCCTGTCCGCGGCGGCGCGGGCGTCGCGGGCCAGTGCCGCCCCGCCGAAGTACGCCTCCAGGCAGCCCGTGTTGCCGCACGTGCACAGCGGGCCGTCGTCGGAGATCCGGATGTGGCCGATGTCGCCGGCGCTGCCGGTCACCCCGCGGTAGATCTCGCCGGCGACGACGATGCCGCAGCCGACGCCGGTGCCGATCTTCACGAGCAGGAAGTCGCCGACGGCCCTGGCGAGGCCCGCGTGCAGCTCGCCGAGTGCCATGATGTTCACGTCGTTGTCCACGAGCACCGGGCAGCCGAACTCGCGGCTCAGCGTCTCCCGCACGGGGAAGCGGTCCCAGCCGGGCATGATCGGGGGCGAGACCGGGGTCCTGTCGAGGAAGCTCACCGGGCCGGGGACGCCGATCCCGACGCCGTGGATATCGGTCGTCTCGCCGGTCCGCAGCTTGCCGACGAGATCGAGGGCCTGCTCCAGCACGGCCTCGGGGCCGTCCCGCACGTCCGCGGGCTTCGACAGATGGCCGACCACCTCCAGCTCGCCGTTGGTCACCCCGACGTCGATGGACGTGGCGCCGATGTCGATTCCGACGAAACGCAGGTGTGAGGCGATCCGCACGATGCCCGACCGCCGACCGCCCCGCGAGGCCGCGAGTCCACCGGATTCGATGAGGTTCAGCTTGGTCAGCCGGTCGAGTTCGAGTGCGAGCTTCGACGGTGACAGACGGGTCACCTCGCCGAGTTCCGCGCGTGAGCGCGCGCCGTCCTGACGCAGGAGGCGCAGGATCCGCGCCTGGTGCGGGTTCTCGGGGCGAGCCGTCATTCGCTTCACGCCACTCTTCGGTCGGGAATCGGTGCGTGCCAGAAGTGACTCTACTTCTGCTCTGACGGCAACGACTTTATTACAAGGAAGCCAGACTTTTTGCCCTGCATGTTAAAAGTTTCCAGGAATCTTGCGTTCTTGTCGGTTAGGCGGCTGATGTTACGTCTGTGACTGGCTGTTCCCCTCGGTGGCGGCGAGGTTCCCGCGTCGCGCCGGGCATGTCCTGCTTCGTCCTGGACACGCACCGCGCCGGTGCGGGACCCGGGCGTACGGGCCGGTAGCTTTGCCCCATGGAAGGGAACGCGGGTCGTCATGTGGTCGTCGTCGGCGGGGGCATCGCGGGTCTGGCCGCGGCGCTGCACCTGAACCGGGCCGACGCCGGCCTGAGGATCACGGTGCTGGAGGCGGCGCCGAGAGTCGGCGGCAAGCTGCACGCCTCTCAGGTGGCGGGGGTGGAGGTCGACGCGGGCGCGGAGTCGATGCTGGCGCGGCGGCCCGAGGGCAAGGAACTGGCCCGGCTGGCCGGCCTCGGCGACGACCTGGTGGACCCCGGCACCACGCGGGCCTCGGTCCTGTCGCGCGGATCGCTGCGCTCGCTGCCCCGGCAGCAGGTGATGGGCGTCCCCTCGGACGTGGTCGACCTCGCGCGCTCGGGCGTCCTGTCGCCGGCCGGACTCGCCCGGGTGCCCCTCGACCAGTTCCTGCCGCCCACGCTCGTGACCGGAGACGTCTCCGTGGCGGCCTACATCCGGGCCCGGATGGGGAGCGAGGTCGTCGACCGGCTGGTCGAGCCGCTGCTCGGCGGCGTGTACGCGGGCCGGGCCGACATGCTGTCGCTGGACGCGACCATGCCGCGGATCGCCGCCGTCGCCCGCACCGAGCGGTCGCTGCTGCAGGCCACCAGGAGCATCACCGCGGAGGCCCCCGCGGACGCCGGGCCGGTCTTCACCACGCTCAGAAGCGGCCTGGGCGCGCTGCCCGCCGCGGTCGCCAAGGAGTCGTGCGCGCAGATCCGCACCGGCGTCACCGTCCGCGACCTGATCAGGACGCCGGACGGCTGGCGGCTGGTCACCGGTCCCACCAGGGACGAGGAGGTGATCGACGCCGACGCCGTCGTCCTGGCGGTCCCCGCGCGGCCCGCCTCCCGTCTGCTGCGGCGGGAGGTGCCGAAGGCGGCGGCCGAACTGGCCGCGATCGAGTACGCCAGCATGGCCATCGTCACCCTCGCCTATCCCCGCACGGCCTTCCCCGAGCCCCCGGAGGGCAGCGGCTACCTGGTGCCGCCGGTCGAGGGCAGGCCGGTCAAGGCCGCGACGTTCAGCAGCGTCAAATGGCCCCATCTGGCCGAGGCCGACCGCAACGTCATGATCGTGCGGTGCTCGATCGGCCGGCTGGGCGAGGAACTCGTACTCCAGCGTGACGACGCCGAGCTGACCGCCCTGGCGTTGAACGAGATGGCCGAGATCATGGGGGTGCGGGGCCTGCCGCTGGACACCCGGGTGACCCGCTGGGGCGGCGCGCTCCCGCAGTACGACGTGGGCCACCTCGACCGGATCGCCCGCGTGCGCGCGGCGGTCGCCGGGCAGCCCGGCCTCGCCGTCTGCGGCGCGGCGTACGAGGGTGTCGGCATCCCGGCCTGCGTCGCGACCGCCCGCACCGCCGCCAAGCTTGTTTTGGAGCACCTGCGGGAGACACAGCACCCGGCGGCCGGACCGCCACCCCCCACCGGCAGAATGGAGGCATGACGGAGCCTGCCCCGCGGCCGAAGGCGCGCGATCTCAACCTGGTCATCCGCTACACGATGTGGTCGGTCTTCCGGCTGCGCGACCAGCTTCCCGCCGCCCGCGAGGGGGTGGCCGGCGAGGTCGAGGAACTGCTCGCGCAGGCGGCGGGCAAGGACGTGACGACCCGAGGCTGCTACGACGTGGCCGGGTTCCGCGCCGACGCCGACTACATGTTCTGGTGGCACGCCTCCTCGGCCGAGGACCTGCAGGAGACCTACACGCGCTTCCGCCGCACCGCCCTCGGGCGCGCGAGCGAGCCGGTCTGGTCGGCCATGGCCCTGCACCGCCCCGCCGAGTTCAACAAGTCCCACATCCCGGCCTTCCTCGCCGAGGAGGAGCCCAGGGGCTTCGTCTGCGTCTACCCCTTCGTACGGTCCCTGGAGTGGTACCTGCTGGAGGACTCCGAGCGGCGCAGCATGCTCGCCGAGCACGGCAAGATGGCGCGCGAGTACCCCGACGTGCGGTCCAACACGGTCGCCTGCTTCGCGCTCAACGACTACGAGTGGATGCTGGCCTTCGAAGCCGACGAACTGCACCGCATCGTCGACCTGATGCGCCACCTGCGCGGAGCCGAGGCGAGGCGGCACACCAGGATCGAGATCCCCTTCTACACCGGCACCCGCAAGCCGGTCAGCGAGCTCGTCGCCGCGCTGCCCTAGCGATCGGCGGCCCCACGCGGCCGGGCCGGCGCCGCGGCGCCGGCCTCCCGACATGCCGGCCCCGCCGCCTGCCCCGCCCCGCGGCTCCGCCGCCTGCCCCGCTCCACGGCCGGCGGCGGGGCCGGCCGCGGAGCGGTGCCGGGCGGGAAGGGGTCAGACGGCCCAGCGGCCGCCGTCGACGTGGAGGGTCGTCCCGTGGACGAAGCTCGCCCGCGGCGAGGCCAGGAACGTGATCGCCTCGGCGATCTCCTCCGGGGAGGCGGGCCGGCCGGCGGGCAGGGTCCGCGCGAGGGCCTCCAGATCCTCGCCCATGGGCGCGGTGCCCTCCGTGCGGGTCGGGCCGGGGCTCACCGCGTTGACCCGCACGCCCCGGGGGCCGAACTCGGCGGCCCACGACTTGGTGAGGAGCACGATCGCGGCCTTGCTGGAGCCGTACAGGCTGTAGCCGGAGTGGCCGTACTCCGCCACCATCGTGGTGACGTTGACGACCGCGCCCCGGCCGCGCCGGGCCATGGCCGGCGCCAGCTCGGCGACGAGGAAGAACGGTGCCTTCACGTTGACGTCGTAGACCCCGTCGAAGTCCTGCTCGGTCATGTCCGTCGTGGGGGCGAAGGGGTAGACGCCGGCGTTGTTCACCAGCACATCCACGTGGCCCAGCAGCTCGGTCGCGCGCCGTGCGAGCGAGCGCGCGGACGCCTCGTCGCGCAGGTCGGCCGCGGCGAAGTGCGCCCGGCCGCCTCCCGCGAGGATCTCCTCGACCGCCTGCTTGCCCTGCTGCTCGTCGCGGCCCGACAACACCACCTCGGCGCCGAGCCGGGCCAGCATCAGCGCGGTCACCCGTCCGATTCCCTTGGTGGCCCCCGTGACCAGAGCGCCCTGTCCGGCCAGCTCTCCGGTCGTCACTTCCACGGTCATCACGTTCATCCTCGGTTCGTTCGGTTCGTCGCCGGCCGCCGGATGCGGAGGCTCGGCGCTGCGAGTAGTTGAAAGCCCGGACCGGCGGAGAGCTTCCGGTCCGCTCATAGCGGCCACTTATGCGGGCCATCAGCCACTTCTTGAGCCCGTCCGCAGGCGCCCGCGATGATCAGCGCCTTCCTGTCCGGGCCGAAGCCCGTCGCCGGGCGGAGCGCACAAGGGACATTTGGGCCGATCTTGCGCGAAGAGTCGGAAACGGTCTTGGCGGCTTGGCGTCTTTGCCATACTGTGACGAAGGATCGACGTCTAGGTGAGGCAGAGTGGCTAGCGGGCTGGCACGTTCCAGGGGGCGCCGCCGCAAGAGGCGGGCCCGTTCGCACGTCGTCGAGGTGTCCCTCGGGGTGGCCGCCTTCGCCGTCGGAGCCGTCGCGATCGCCTGGCCGCTGTCGCGTTCCGACGCGGCTCCCGGGCACATGGTCGCCGCGCCCACGCCGCAGGCCTCACCGGCCGGCGAGCTGACCGTCGCCAGCGTCGACACCGGCAAGAAGGCGACCCCCAAGCGGGACAAGAAGGCGGCCGAGGAGAAGGCGTCGGGGCCGTCGAAGTACACCGACACCAAGGCGGAGTCCTACTTCCGCGGCAGGTGGAAGGACAAGACCGCCAAGCGGGTCAAGGACATCCGCACCGAGGGCGGCTACCTGCGCATCTACACGAATCTCCCGGAGAACGCCGACAACTCCAAGACCGCGATCACCCTGTGCAAACGCGGCCTGGAGTACCTCGCCGAGCGGGGGGAGCCGAACCCCGTGGTGTTCGTCCAGTCGAGGTTCGGCGAGAACGGCAACCCCGTCCTCGCCAACGTCCTCGGCCCGGACGACGGCGACTGCCGGGTCACCTACCCCAAGCCGAAATAGGCCTCACTCGGCCGGCTGCAGGGTCAGGCAGACGGAGTTGATGCAGTACCGGTCGTCGGTCGGCGTGGGGTAGCCCTCGCCGTGGAACACGTGCCCGAGGTGCGAGTCGCAGCGGGCGCAGCGGACCTCCACCCGGCGCATGCCGAGCGAGTCGTCCTCGCGCAGAGTCACGGTCTCCGACTCGGACGGCTCGTAGAACGACGGCCAGCCGCAGTGCGACTCGAACTTGGCCTCCGACCGGAACAACTCCGCCCCACAGGCGCGGCAGGAGTAGACACCGACGGTCTTGGTGTCGACGTACTCGCCGCTGAACGGGCGCTCGGTCCCCGCCTGCCGGAGGATTCGGTACTCCTCGGGGGAAAGCTCCGCGCGCCACTCGGCGTCGCTCTTGATTATCTTCTCCATGCTCACCACCCTGCCTTCTGCGATCCCTCGCGGGGATTACGAACTAAGGAACTCCAGGAAGGCCCGGGATCTTCCCCGCACGTCTTCGCGGGTCGAGGCATCCTTTTCCGGGTCTTCCGGCGTCTTCACTGACGAGGGGGTTGATCGCCGCCACCCGCGCGGGGGCGGTCACCCACACCGCCGTCAGGGCGGCGAAGCACCCGACCCGTGCTGGACGCCGCCGGACGGTGAGAGGAGGCCGCCCACGGGCGGCCGCCGTGGTCCGTCCCGTCGCGTGCGGCGCCGTCCGAACGCGAGCGCGCCGTACGCGACCACGAGCCTGCGCCGGGAGGGCGCGGCCGTGGGAGCGCCCGGTCCGGCCGCCGTCGGCAGCCCGGGACGGACCCCCTCGTCCGGGTAGGGTCACCTCCATGGCTTCGCCGTACATCGAGATAGAGGTGGGTGGCCGCACAGTCAAGGTCACCAATCCGGACAAGGTCTACTTCCCGGAGATCGGCGCGACCAAGCGCGACCTGGTGGAGTACTACGTGAGTGTGGGGGACGGCGTGCTGCGCGCCCTGCGAGAGCGGCCGACCTACCTCAAGCGGCACCCCGACGGCGTCGGCACCGAGGCGATCTACCAGAAGCGGATGCCCCGGCACCCCGACTGGATCGAGACCGTCACCGTGCGCTTCCCCAGCGGTCGCACGGCCGACGCGTTCTGCCCGACCGAAGTGGCGGCCATCGCCTGGTGCGCCAACCTCGGCACGATCGACTTCCACCCGTGGCACGCCCGCCGCGCCGACCTCGACCACCCCGACGAGCTGCGCATCGACATCGACCCGCAGCCCGGCACCTCGTTCGAGCAGGCCCGTACGGTGGCGTTCACGGTCAAGGAGATCCTCGACGAGCTGGGCATGACGGGCTTCCCGAAGACCTCGGGCAGCCGGGGAATCCACGTGAACGTGCGCATCGAGCCCCGCTGGACCTTCACCGAGGTGCGATACGCCGCGATCGCCCTGGCCCGTGAGGTCGAGCGGCGCTCGGACCTCGCGACGAGCGCCTGGTGGAAGGAGGAGCGGGGGGAGAAGGTCTTCATCGACTACAACCAGAACGCCCGCGACCGGACGGTGGTGGCCGCCTACTCGGTCCGCGCCCGGCCCGACGCCCGGGTCTCCGCCCCCGTGACGTGGGAGGAGCTGGCCGACTGCGACCCGCGCGACTTCGACATCACAACGATGCCGGAGCGGTTCGCCAGGCTGGGCGACGTGCAGCGGGCGATCGACGACCGGGCCCACGACATCGGCACGCTGCTGGAGTGGTACGACGCCGACGAGCGGGGCGACATGCCCTATCCGCCGAACTACCCGAAGATGCCCGGCGAGCCGAGGCGGGTCCAGCCCAGCAAGGCGAGGCCGACCGGCTGATCGTGACTCGCCGGGCGACGATTTTGTCCGCGGGTCTCTGCTCTTGATCGGCTCTTGCATTCCCGCCCGGTGTCCCTGGAGACGCGTGCGGGGATGGTCCTGGCGAGCGCCGGCAGGCGGGGGAGCGGGCGCTCGTCCCCGGGCAAGACCGCACTCGGACGAACCTGGAACACCCGGCCTCGCCCTCGTACCGCTGCCGGGGCCGTCGTGCACAAGACCGAGCGGGGGGAGACATCCGAATGTGCCTGAGCTGCGGCTACGGCGAGCCTGACGACGACCACGGGAGTCCCGACCACGGCACCTGGACGGATCCGCGGAAGACCTCCAGGGTCGCGGACGTCGACCCGGCGCGGGTCGCCGACACCATCAGGCCCGGGATGGAAGCCCTCGGCACGCCACCTTCCTGACGCCGGGCCGTTCTCCCCTGGTTGGACAGTTGGAAGCCGCCGCTAGACCGATATGTATGGAGAGTGACCAAGTGACGACACCGGTCAAGAGGATCACGATGTCCAAGCCGTTCTGCGCCCTCGCGGGCGTCGGCCCGTACGCAATCGCCAAGGCCGGCGAGGTGTACGAGGACATGGCCCTCCGCGGGCGCAGGATCGTGAGCAAGATGAGCCGTGAGGCCGCGCAGGAGTTCGAGGAGACCGCGCACGAGCTGGAGGACATCTCCAGGTCCGCTCGCCAGCAGGAGAGGCAGGAGCGGGAGACGGTCGCCCAGACGGCCGGCAGGGCCCGCGCCACCACGAGGGCCTGACACAAGGGCCTGACGCGAAAGGCCCGTTGGGCCGTGCGGCACGCGCCGACGCACGCCGGCGGCGCGTGCCGGTCGCCGGTGTGGGCGGAGTCACACCGGGATCGGTGAATCAGTGGTGGAAGCTCGTCGCGGCGTCCGGGCCGAACATCGGGGCGGGCTGCTTGTGCAGCCAGGGCAGCAGGCCGTCGAGGTCGTCCGCCAGGCGGTCGGCCAGATCGAGCGAGAAGCCGTTGCGGCACACCACCCTCAGCACGTGCAGGTCGCCGCGGTTGGGCGGGAACGGGTAGGCCGGCACCAGCCAGCCCCACTCCCGCAGCCGCCGGGACACGTCGTAGACGTTGAACCTGGTGACGTCGTCGCCGGTGGTGAAGGCGAACACCGGCAGTTGGTCGCCACGCGTGAGCAGCCGGAAGCAGCCGAGGCCCTCGATCCGCCCGGCGAGATGGGTCGCCACCCGCCGGAGGGCGCCCTGCACCTCGCGGAACCCCTCGTAACCGAGCCGCAGGAAGTTGTAGTACTGCGCGACGACCTGCGATCCGGACCGGGAGAAGTTGAGCGTGAACGTCGCCACGTCTCCGCCGAGGTAGTCGACGTGCTCCACCAGATCGCCGGGGAGCGCGTCCCGGTCCCGCCACAGGATCCACCCGAGCCCCGGGTAGACCATCCCGTACTTGTGCCCGGAGACGTTGATGGAGGCGACCCGCGCAAGGCGGAAATCCCACACCAGGTCCGGTTCGAGGAAGGGGGCGATCATCCCGCCCGACGCGGCGTCCACGTGCACGGGCACGGACCACCCGGTGCGTTCCTCGAGCGCGTCGAGCGCCGCGCAGACGTCGGCGATCGGCTCGTAGCTTCCGTCCATCGTGGAGCCGAGGACGGTGACGACGCCGATCGTGTTCTCGTCGCACTGCCCGGCGGCCTCCTCGGCGCCCAGGTGGAACCGGTCGCCCTCCATGGGGACCATACGGGGCTCCACCTCCCAGTAGTTGCAGAACTTCTGCCAGCACACCTGGGTGTTGACGCCCATGACCAGGTTGGGCCGCGTCCCGGCGGCGTAGCGGTCGGCGTTGCGCCGCATCCAGCGGCGTTTGAGCGCCATCCCGCCGAGCATGCACGCCTCGCTGGACCCGACGGTGGAGGTCCCCACCGAGGCGTCGGGGTCGGGGGCGTGCCACAAGTGGCCGATCATCGGGATGCAGCGCTGCTCCAGCTCGGCGGTGGCGGGATACTCGTCCCTGTCGATCAGATTCCTGTCGGCCATGTCGCCCATGAGCGCGTGCGCCTCAGGCTCCATCCAGGTGCTCACGAACGTGGCGAGGTTCAGCCGTGGGTTTCCGTCGAGCATCAGCTCGTCGCGAATGAGCCGGGACACGCCGGCGGGCGCCATGGGTCCCTCCGGCAGCCGGTGCCGGGGAGGAACCGTCGTGATCCCGGAGGCGGGGTCGGTCGCCCCGAACAACGGGTTGACCCATACCGGCCGCTGCCTGACCTGCCTGCCTTCCCGTGGAGTCACCGTCCGCTCCTCTCCGTATCAGGTCATTCAGGGTGTAGCTGGGCTGAATGCGTGCATGTCGAAAAAGTTCGGTCTGACGACCGTGTACGTCGACTCCGGAACCTCCACCCAGAGGCCGGGCAAATCACGCAGGGGCTCCGACACCACGAGCCGCGCGTCGTCGGAGACGTCCACCGACCCGAACACCTCCGGATGGAGATGCCGGAGAGTCTGGGTGTTCGCGCTGTGGAAGAGCGACCGGGAACGACGGTCGCTGGAGTAGCGGAAGGACCACAGGCACTCCCCGTCCGAAGTGGCCAGCGACATCTGGAGCGGGTTGTCCACGTCGTGCCGGCGCGCCGTCCGCTCCACGAGACCGGCCATCCGCTCCACCGCCCCCGGCGGGTCCTCGCGCAGCCCCAGCGTGAGCGCCAGGAAGAACATGACCTCCGAGTCCGTGGACCCCTCGATCACCGGGAACAGGTCCGGGGCGACGGCCAGGACCAGATCCCGTTTGAGACGGCCGAACTCGGAGATCGCGCCGTTGTGCATCCACAGCCAGGAGCCGTACCTGAACGGATGGCAGTTCGTCTGCTGTATCGCCGTTCCAGAGGACGCGCGCACGTGCGCCATGAACAGCGGCGACCGGACGTGGCGGGCGAGTTCACGGAGATTGCGGTCGCCCCACGCGGGCTTGGTGTCCTTGAACACCGCGGGCGGCACGCCGCCGTCGCCGTAGTAGCCGATGCCGAACCCGTCGCCGTTCACCGTCTCCTCGCCGTACCTGGCGTGGAGACTCTGGTCGATCAGGGAGTTCTCCGGCTCGTAGAGCAGCTTCTCCAGGGCGATGGGCGAGCCGGTGTAGGTCAGCCAGCGGCACATGAGTTCTGTCCCCCCGTCGCAGCGGCTTCGCCGGCTCGATGTCCGTCCTATCGGCCGGCGTCCCGCGCAGGTGGGGCCGCGGCGGTACGACCCGCTTCCGCCCGATCGGCTCCGGGCTCGCCGGACGCCGCCGGCCGGGCCTCACCGCCACTGTCCCCTCCGTCTGCCCTTCCCGTCCGCGCCGGTTGTACGCGCGGTGCGGCCCGCCGCTCGGGCGGAGGGGGCCCTGCGTCAGCGCGTATGCGGCCACACGGCGTCGTAGCGGTATCCCAGCTTCTCGACGTCCAGGACGCCCGCGACCGTGTCGCCGTACCGGGGCAGGCGGCTGTCCTCGGTGACGTCCCCGTACGCCGACCGGATCGGAGCCTCGGGGTGCCGGGAGCGCCACATCTGCCACAGCAGGTCGCCGAAGCAGGCGACGGCCCAGTACAGAGGGTCGTTCGGGGCGGCGGACTGGGCCAGGTCTCCTCCGATGCCCATCTGCACCGCGCCCATGTGGATCTCCAGCTGCATGTTGAACACCTGGAAGTCCGGATTTTTCAGCATGTCGGCGATGAGATCGGGCGAGGCCCACGGGG
The DNA here is from genome assembly GCF_043197435.1 of Microbispora bryophytorum. Lineage (NCBI taxonomy): Bacteria > Bacillati > Actinomycetota > Actinomycetes > Streptosporangiales > Streptosporangiaceae > Microbispora > Microbispora bryophytorum. Next base: position 490,250 of record NZ_JBICTF010000003.1, read on the forward strand.
CGATCTTCCCGCCGTCGGCGTAGGAACGCCGGAGCGGATGGATCCGCGGGACCTTGGCGGCCCACCCGGCGAACGCGCCGTCGACGACGGCCCGATCGTGTTTCGCGCTGCCGTTTCCCCCGAAATACGCCTTCGACAGCGCCACCGAGCGCTCCGGCGCCCGGCTGTCGAGAGGCCAGTCCCAGTACGGCACGCACACGGCCGGATCGATGCGCTGGAGCTCCCGCTCGAACTGCAGGAGATACCTGCGCTGCCACGGCAGGAAGAAGCCGTTGGCGTGGGTGGCCGCGAAGTCGTCCGCGTAGGTCTTGACCAGCGCGTCGTAGGTCCCGCGCGCCTTCAGCACGCGTACCGCCCGGACGAACGCCGCCCACTGCTCCTTGGTCATGTCGCCGACCCGCCGGCGGGCCGCCGGCCGGGCCGGGGCCGCGTGCACCGCCGTCGCGCGCACCCCGAACGCGGTCGCCGCCGCGCCCCACACCGCCGATGCCAGCAGTTCCCGCCTGCTCGGCCCACGCATATATCCGCCCCCCGAATATCACGTTCCGTGTTTGTGCCGATCGGCGGAAAGATTAGAACGGCGAAGTGCCCGGGGCGCGGAATTTGGCGCCGTGTCGGCCCGGAGACGGTCCTGCCGGGACCGTGGCGGGCGTCGCGGGGGCGTCACGGTGGCGTTGTCGGTGCCGTGTTCCCTGACTCGTTCACCGGCTCCTCGTTCGCTTTGCGAGCGGCTCGTTCCTCACCGCTCACTCCGCTCACTGCGTCGGGTTCTCTCGTGTTC